>NZ_JACCBM010000001.1:2400000-3840394 GCF_013409865.1 Herbiconiux flava | reverse complement strand
GGCGGCCCCGGCGGCTGGAACGACCTCGACTCGCTGAACGTCGGCAACGGCACGATGGACGGCCTGACCAAGGACGAGCGCCGCACCGCCGCCACCCTCTGGGCGATCTCGGCCGCGCCGATGTACGTCGGCAACGACCTCACCCAGCTCGACGACTACGGACTGCAGCTGCTGACGAACCGCGACGTGCTCGCGGTGCAGCAGAACGGCGTGCCGGCCCAGCCGGTGTCGATGTCGTCGAACAAGCAGGTCTGGTACGCCCTGAACGCCGACGGCACCTACACGGTCGCCCTGTTCAACCTCGGCCGCACCGACTCCGACGTCACCGTCGACTTCGCCGACATCGGCCTCACCGGGGGTGGCGAGGTGCGCGACCTCTGGGCGGGCAAGAAGCTCGGCTCCTTCGACAGCTCGTTCACCGGCTCGGCGATCCCGATCCACGGCGTGCAGCTGCTCAAGGTCACCCCGGCCAAGAACGCCGGCGTCACGGTGAACGACGACGCCCTCTGCGTCTCCTACGACGTCCCCGACGGCACGGCCGCCGACGGTGAATGGATGCGCAACGGAGGCCGCGAGGTCGCCCCCGTCTCGCAGCCCCTCACCGTCTCGGTCATCGATTCGTCCACCGGCGAGGGCGAGCCGGCCGTCCCCTCCGACGGACGCTCGGTGACGCTGAACGACGACGCCCAGGGCATCGTCTACAGCGGAACCTGGAGCCGCAGCTCCGGCCGCGGCCTCGGCGACCACGGCGACGACGTGCACTATACCGAGGCGAACGGGGACGCGTTCCAGTACACCTTCCAGGGCACCGGCATCTCCTTCGTCAGCGAGACGCACGAGTCGCAGGGCGAGGCCGAGATCTACCTCGACGGTCAGCTGGTGCAGACCGTCGACGCCCATCTCGACCCGAGCCAGGGCCGGGGCGTGCAGCAGGTGCTGTACAGCGCATCCGATCTGCCGAACGGCAGTCACACGCTGCGGGTCGTGAAGAAGTCGGGCTCGTACCTGCTGCTCGACAAGCTCGACCTGACCGTCGAGAGCCTGCTCAGCCAGAGCACGGCGACGTTCGACAAGGCGGCGGCGACGGATGCGGTGGTCGAGCTCCTGCGCGACCCCGGTGAGCTGGCGGGTGTCTCGCACGCCGGCGCCGCGCTCGAAGAGGGCATCGACTACACCGTCGACGGCAGCACCGTCACGATCTCGGCGGCCTACCTCGGGACGCTGCCGATCGGCGCCGCGCCGCTCGACTTCGCCTTCCGCGGAGACCTGCACGGCGACGTGCACTCGAGCACGGCAGACGGGGCCTTCGCCACCTTCGGCTTCACCGGCACCGGGGTCTCCTGGGTCGGTCCGCTCGCTCCCGACCAGGGGACGGTGGACGTCTACGTCGACGGCGCGTACGTGAAGACGGTCGACACCCACGCCGAGGTGCGCCGCACCGGGCAGACGCTGTTCGAGTCGGCCGGGCTGAAGAACGGCGACCACACGATCACCGTCGTCAAGTCGTCGGGCACGGTCATCCGCGTCGACGCCTTCGCCTACACAGTGAAGAAGGTGAAGTAGCCGTAGCCTCGTGCACCTCGCCCGGCGTCGCCGCTCAGTAGAGCAGCGGCGCCGGTGCGAGGTTCGCGGTCTGGTCGCCGACGAGCGCGAGGTCGCGCGGGTCGAGCTTCGCGACCTCGGTGCGGTCTTTGAGCTCGTCGAGCTCGACCCAGAAGATGTTCGGACTGCGGGTGGAGCCGAAGTAGTAGACCCGGTTCGTCAGGTCGGCGCCCGAGCGCCACCAGGTGGGGTAGACGTCTCCCGTCGTGTACGGGGCCCCGTAGGGCACCGAGACGTTTGCGATCAGCTGGAAGACGCCGGCGACGGCCTCCTCGGCGCTCTCGGGCTCGGGCAGGTAGTGCAGGAAGTAGGCCGAGCGCACGAAGCGGTCGGTGGAGCTGATGTCGCCGGGCGGCGGCAGCTCGCCGCCGAAGGGACGGTAGCGGGCGAGGTTCTCCAGCTGCCGGTCGAGCGTCGGGGAGTTCGCCATCACCGTGTACTCGGGGCCGTGGTGCACGACCAGCTCGCCGCCGACGGGCTCGATCACGGCCGAGTCGCCGGAGGCGTCCTCGATCGCGATGTGCACGCCGAGCTGGATGCCGCGGAAGGTGGGCGAGGTGATCCGGATGCGGCCGATGTCGGCGACGGCCTCGGCCACCGTGGCGTAGTTGTCGAGCAGGTACTGCACCCACAGCGCGTTCGCGACCGAGGGCCGTCCATCGGCCTCGGGGAAGGCGACGTCGTCGGGGTTGAGGTAGAGCGCGTGGGCGCCGAGGCCCTTCTCGTTCAGGCCGTCGACCGTGCCCAGGCCCCACATGCTGACGGCGACGTTGGAGTACGTGGACGTCCAGCGGTGGCTCTCGTGGTCGGCATTGCCGCTGCGCTCGGTGCCGCGCGGCACGAACCACAGCTCGGGCTCGTCGCTGACGGCCCAGTCCATGCAGCGGCTGACGGTCTTGGCGACCTGGTTGGTGTTCCAGAGGATGCGCGTGCACATAGCCGTGAGCGTAGCGCCTCGCCGTGCCGCTACCCTCGGTTCATGACCGAACCCGAACTGCCGGCGCGCGTCAGGGCCTGGGAGCTCCCCGGACAGTGGCTGCGCGAGGAGAAGTTCTGGCGCGACATCGGCACCCGCGTGCTCGCCGGAGTCATCACGGCCGCGATCGTCTACCTCGGCGCCCTCGTGCTCGGCTACCTGCACACGCCCGAGATCGGCGCGGGCCTCGCGCTGCTGCTCGGCCTCGCCCTGTCGGCGGCGCTGCTGCTGGTCGCGGTCGTGCTCGCGTCCCGGCTCCCGGCCCGGCGTCGCTCGGGCGGAGCCATCGCGCTGCGGCTCGGCGTCGCGGTGCTGCTCGCGCTCGCGGCCCTCTCCCTGGCCGCAGCCGTGATCACGGACGCGCTGCGCCCCTGAGTCCCCGAGCCCCCGAGCCAGGCTGCGGCGGTGCTCACGAACGCGCTGCGCCCCTGAACCAGGGCTGCGCCGCGCGCTGCAGCTCGCGCCGGTTCTGCACGCCCACCTTGCGGTAGATGCTCCGCAGCTGCGTCTTGACGGTGTTGGGCGATACGAAGAGAGCGTCGGCGACCGAGGCCGTGCTCTGCCCCTCGAGCACCGCCGCCAGCACCGCCTTCTCGCGCGGTGTCAGGGTCGCGAAGGGGTCGGGGTCGGGGTCGCGAGCGGCGGTGAGGAGACGCTCGGCCAGTGCATCCGGAACCGCCCCGGCCGGCGAGGCCGCGATCAGCGCCGCCAGCTCACCCCGCGGCAGCACGAGCAACGACCGCAGCAGGCCGTGGGTGCGGGCGAGCTCGAGCGCGAGGGCGAAGGTCGCGGTGGCGGTCGACGGCGTCGTCGCGGCGTCGTGCCGCTGGGCCGCCGCGGTGAGGGCGAACGCCGACACCAGCACCCGGGGCTCCGCGGTGGCGGCGGCGATCAGCGGGGCGGCGCGGCGACCGGCGGCCCCGAAGTCACCGGCCTCGGCGGCAGCAGCCGCCTCCATCATCAGGGCGATGCGCCCCAGGGGGGAACGCTCGTCGGCGCCGAGTCCGGCCACCGCCGCGCGGGCCTCGGCCCGGTCGCCGAGCGCCGCGAACAGCAGCGCGCGGGCGAGCGCCACGAACCCGGTCGACTCGCCGGCGCTCCGCACCGCCTCGGGCTGGCCGGCGGCGGTGGCGTCGATCTGGCTGAGCACCGCGAGGGCCGAGCCGGCGTCGCGGACGAGCAGGGCCGCGAGGAGCTTCTGGGCCGGCCAGCGCTCGGTGACGCCCGCGAGGTCGGCCGCGGCGAGGGTGCGGGCGGCCGCGTCGACGCGCAGCTCGTCGATCAGCAGCAGGGTCTGCGCGAAGACCGCCGAGATCGAGGCCCGCGTCTGCCACCACTCGCCGTCGGCGTCGGGGAGCCCGGCCAGGCGGTTGCGCGCCTGCACGTTGCGGCCCGCCAGGGCGTGCAGCCAGGCGAGGCTGCCGGCTGCCCTGGCCTGCATGACGACATGGTCGATCAGCACGGCGTGGTCGAAGCACTCGCCGTACTCCCGCACCGCGGCGTCGAGGTCGCCGGAGTACTCCCAGACCATCGCCCACTGGAACTCCAACTCGGGCAGCGCCTGCACCAGCTGCTCGCGTGCCACGGGGGTCGCCTCGTCGACCGCGGCCCTGGCCTCGCGCACGGCGGCGACGGCGTCGGCGAGACGCCCGTTGGCCCGGCCGGCGGCGGCACGGGCGGTCAGCTGGGCGAGCAGGTCGAGCAGGGTGCGCGGCGGGGGAGCGGCGGCGGTGCCACGGAAGCGGGTGGACTTCGGGGCGTCGTTCTCGACGAAGCGGTTGACGTACTCGATGGCGTGCGCCCAGCGCGGATGCCCGGCCAGCACCTCGGCCGGCAGCGCGGTGATGGTGCGGCGGAGCAGCTGCGGCTCGTTCGCCAGGAGAGCCGACCAGCGGGTGTCGAGCGCGGCCACCACGCCCGCCCAGTCCTCGGCGGCGACGAGGCGGTCGAGGTCGTGGTCGTCGTGGTCGTTCGTCACTGCAGTTCCCCTGTCCGCGACAACACTAGCGAAACCGCCCGACCGGTCAGAGCTGCACGGTGCCCGGCCCCCAGCCGTCGCGAGGCGGAGGCGGAGGCAGGGCGACGGCACGCCTCCGCAGGCGGGACTCGCGACGCCGTCGCCAGCGCGCCAGCAGTGCGCCGGCCACGAGCGCCCCGATCAGACCGCCCAGGGTGTTGGCGATCACGTCGTCGACCGTCGCGAACCGGTCGGGCAGGAACACGTACTGGGTCAGTTCGATCGCGACCGAGCCGGCGAGGCAGAGCAGCACCGCGAGACCCCAGATGCGGCGCCCCAGGAGCAGCCCGAGCAGCAGCCCGAGGGGGATGAAGAGGGCGACGTTCGAGAGGAACTCGACCTGCGGGTAGCCGAGGAACTCCAGCAGGTGCCGGTCGTGCAGGCCCTTCAGGATGCGCGCGAGCATCCCTCTCGCCTTCTCGTCGACGGGCGACGGCCACATCACGACGACCAGCACCGCCGCGGCGTACAGCACCAGCAGCAGGGCGGCGATCGGCCGGGCCCACGACCGACGGGCCCTGGATCGATTGCCTGTGGACGGGCTGGCTCTGGACGGACTGGCTCTGGACGGACTGGTCAGGACGCCTCCCCGGTAGCGAGTGACCATCGTATCGGGCGCGACCTGGACGATCGACGTATGGGATCATGCTTCTGGGGGAACGATGTCGGCACTCGAACGGCCCGCCGCCGGCGCGGTCTCGGCGGCCACGCTGGCCTTCGGCGTGACCGCGCTCGGCATCGCCGTCGTGCTGGTGCTGCTGCGCGCCGCCTACCTGCCGGGCGACGCCGTCTGGCCCGCGCTCGGGTTCCTCGTGCCGATCGCCGTGCTGATCCCGCTCGCCCGGCGGCGGCTCGGCTGGTGGGCGACGGTGCTGCACCTCGTGGTGGCGGCGGTGAGCATCGGCGGCTACTCCTTCGTGATCCTCGCCGAGTCGGGGGCGGCGGTCGCCGAGTCGCCGTTCATCCTCGCGCTGCCCCAGCTCGCCGTGATCTACACCGTGGCGCCGGCCGTGATGGGCGCCGGCAACCTCGTCGCCATCGCCCTGGCCTACCTGCTCGGGCAGGCCGCGGTGCTCGTCGCGGCGACCGCGACCGGCCGCTACCCGTCCTTCGACGGCTTCACCGCCGTGCTGACCGCCGTGGTGCTCGCGGTGGGCGTGGCCGACCTGATCACCCGCCGCCGGGCCGAGCTCGACTCCCGCTCGGTCGATCGCGCCCGGCGCGAGGCCGACGCGCTCGCCTACCAGCGCGAGGTCGAGACGCAGGTGATCGCGCTCTTCCACGACACCGTGCTCGGCGAGCTCACGCTGATCTCGCACCTCACGCCCGGGCCGCTCCCCGACGGACTCGCGGCGGCGCTCCGCCGTGACCTCGCCCTGATCGAGACCGGACGGCTCTGGCCCGACGAGCTCTCCGGCGCCACCCCGGCCCTCGACGACATCCCGCTGCCCTCGCGGGTGGCGCTCGCCGTGGCGGCGGCCCGGGAGCGCGGGCTCGCGATCGACCTCGCGGGCGACCTCGCCTCGCTGCAGCGGCTCGCCCCGTCCGTCGCCGAGGCCGTCGGGCTCGCCCTCGACCAGGTGCTCGTCAACGTGCGACGCCATGCCCGCACCGAACGGGTGGAGGTCGTCGTCGACGGTGCCGCCCGGGAGGTGGTGCTGATGGTCAGTGACGCCGGCGTCGGCTTCGACCCGGGCGGGGTGGGCCCCGACCGCCTCGGGGTGCAGCACTCGATCCTCGGCCGTATCGAGGCCGTGGGCGGCCGCGCGCAGCTCTTCACGGCGCCCGGCAGCGGCACGGCCTACCTGTTCAGCCTGCCTCCGGCCCCCGAGAACGTCTGGCCCGAGCCCGAGCGGGCGAGCGGATGATCGGCTTCCTGTCGTGGCGGATCGCGCCCCGCCGGGCGGCCCCCATCGTCGCCGGCGCCCTGCATCCGCTGCTCGTCGTCACCGGGATCGCGCTGATCGCGGTGGCGCTCGTGCGAACGGTGACCGATGCCGAGCGGATCGTGCATCCGGTGCTCGCGATCGGCGCGATCGTGGCCGTCGCGGTCGCGTCGCTCGGTCTCGTGCTGGCCACCGACCCGGTGCGTCCGCCGACCTCGGCCCTCGCGTTCGGTCTCACCGTGGCGGCCGCGCTGACCGCCGACGGGCTCTCGGCCGCGGCCGGCTGGGGTGCGTCGAACGTGCTGTGGGACGACTGGGGACCGGTGGTGATCGGCGTCGTGATCCTCTCGTTCAGCATGTTCCGGCCCGGGCGCGAGCTCGCGGCGGCCACCGTGGTCTCGCTGGTCGTCGTGGGCTCGATCAGCGCGGCGGAGGCCGGGGACCTGCCCGAGACCGTGTCGCCGCTGACCTCGGCCGTGATCGCCTGCACCCCCGTGCTGCTGTTCGGGGTCGCGTCGTCGGTGTTCTCCTACCGGATGAGCCTGACGCTGGCGCGGCAGCAGGAGCTGGCCGGCCGGGAGCAGCGGGGCCTCGCGCGGCGGGTGCGCATCCGCCTTCGGGAGCTCATGCGCGATTCGGGCCGCGCCGAGCTCTCGGCCGAGGTCGTGCCGTTCTTCGAGGAGGTGCTCGCCCGCGGGGCGCTGGCCCCCGGGGACCCCGCGCGGGCCAGACGGCTCTCGGCGGTGCTGCGCTCGGAGATCATGACCGGGGTGGGCCTGCCCTGGCTGGAGCGGCTGCGGCGAGCCCGTCCCGGCCGCCTGGTGCTGCACGATCCCGCGGCGGTGGCGGAGAGCCTGCCGGTCGAGCAGAAGGTGGCGCTGCGTGCCCTGCTCACGGCGCTGCTCGCGCATCCGGAGACCGAGGGATCGGCGCTGCACGTGCGGGTCACGGAGGTGGGCGAGCACCGCAGCGTGTTCGTGCGGGCCCCCTGGACCGCGGGGGAGCCGGCCGCACGGCGGGCACTCGGGAGCTTCGTGGCGGTGATGGGCACGGCGTTCGGGCGCTCGCAGGTCACCGTCGGCGGGGGCGAGCTGCGCCTTCTGTTCGCTCAGAACCCGCGCGTCACCGACGCCGGGCCGTGGCACGACTGAGGCGGTCGACCCCTAGTCGTCGATGCCGCGGCTGCGCGGCTGCACCATCGGGATCTCGTCGATGCCGCCCGAGAGCCGGGCGATGGCCGCCTCGGCGTCGTAGTTCGGGTCGGGCACGATGAACGACGAGGTGATGGCGTGGTACGAGATGGCCGCGAGCGACACCTCGGCCGAGCGGCCCTCGTTCTCGATGTTGTAGCGGGCCTCGACGAGGTCGGGGATGATCGCGCGCGAGATGCCGAGACCCTCGATGACCGCCGAGGAGGCGACGACCAGGGGGCGGTAGTCGTCGTTCAGATCGGGACGGAGGCGGTAGCCGACCGCGGGCACGATGTTGCGGTAGAACACCTCCATCTGGTCGAGGAAGGCCAGTTCGCTGTTGCGGAGCGACTCGATCACCCGGTCGCGCACGGCGGAGGGGTAGGAGAGCGCCGTGGAGGCCAGGGCCACGTAGGTGCGCCACTGCACCGACGAGGTGACGGCCTCGAAGTTCTGCTCGGCCGCGAGGCTCACGACGTCGAGGAAGATGCGGCGGCGGCCCTCGGGGGTGCGCAGCTCGTCGGCGCGGAAGCCGAGGTACTCCCAGGTGGCGACGAGCGACTCCTCGTCGGCACGGCCGGGGGAGACCTGGTTGGCGACCTCGCTGAGCAGGTCTTCGAAGAAGGCCTCCTTGGTCTCCCATATCTTGTAGACGGCGCTCCGGGGAACACCGGCCTCTTTGATCAGGTCGTCCATCAGGAGGTGCTCGAAGCCCACCGTGAGGCCGTTCGTCTGCACGAGGCCCATCGCGGTCTGCAGCAGGGCGGTGCGCACCTCGTCCTTGGGCACCTTTCCGCGGCCCGCCGCGGACTTCCCCCAGCTGTTCTCTGACATCGATCAGCCCCTCTCGGAATCATTTTGGGACATAACGTCCCAAGTTGCAAACGAACACGGCCCGCTCCTATGCTCGATTTCACGGCACCCAGCGCGCGCGGACCAGCCGGTCGATCCCCACCAAGGTGAACAATCGGAGGAACCCGCAGTGCTCCGTGTGGCTCTCACCTCCGAATTCTGTCAGAGGACCGCCGGTGTCGCGCATTGACCGCACCATCTCCAACGCGGCCGTCATCCCGCTCATCGACGGGTCGCCCGCCTTCGTCGTCGAGCCGGAAGCGCGCCTCGCCTCGGGTGTGATCGCCGTGAACGGCGTCGCCCTCCCCGGCTTCGAGGAGGCCTACCGCCAGCACTTCGAGTTCCGGCGCCTGGTCTACGTCGAGCAGACGGGACAGCTCGACCCCTCCGAGCTCTCCGACGACGGGCTCGACCGCGACGAGGACGACTCCCGCTCGGTGACCTTCGGCATCTTCGAGAACGCGCCGGAGGGCGTGCGCATCGTCGGGGTGGCCCGCGCCATCATCAAGGGGGCCGTCGGGGTCGACCGGCCGCTGCCGGTGGAGGACTTCTGCCCGGAGCTGTTCGCCGAGCATCCGCTGCCCGCCGGCAGTGCCGAGGTCTCGCGCGTGATCGCCCGGCACGAGCGGGTGGCGATGCAGGAGCTCATCCAGTGGCACCTGTTCGCGATCATCTCCTCCTACTTCACCACGCACGGGCTGGGGCGGGCCTTCGCGATCATCGAGCCGTGGCTCGAGCGGCACCTGGCCGGCATGCTCTCGATCTGGAGCATCGGCGAGCCCCGCTACATCGAGCACTACCTCGACTACAACCTGCCGGTCGAGTTCGACCAGCCCGGTTCGGCGGCCCGCATCACCGAGCGCAACGCGACCATCCTCGGTCAGCTCGCGGCGGCCGACGGGGAGCTGCAGTACTTCGGCCGCATCTCGCGGGCGCAGCGCGCCCTCGCGATCGAGTCGGGCCGGGCGCCCGACGTGCGGGCGGTGGCCGATGGGGTCACCGAGAGCCTGTGATCGGGTCGCTGCGCCGATGAGATCGCTGGGCGACCCCGAGTTCTCGCGCAACTACGGCTTCTGGAGCGAAGCGGAGCAGCAGGCGCTGACTGAGTCGCGGATCGCGATCGCCGGGGTCGGCGGGGTGGGCTTCCAGGTCGGCACGAAGCTCGCCCGCATGGGGGTGGGCAGCTTCAGCATCGCCGACCCCGAGGTGTTCGAGCGCGCCAACGCCAACCGCGTGCCGGGGGCGAGTGCGCTGAGCTACGGTCGCGGCAAGGCGGAGGTCTTCCGCGAGGAGGTGCTGGCCGTCAATCCGTCGGCGGTGGTCGACGTCTACGGCGAGGGAGTCACGCCCTCGAACGCGGCGGAGTTCCTGGCGGGCGCCGACCTCGTCTTCGACGAGTCCGAGACGACGCAGCCCGAGATCGGCACGGCCATCGCGCGGCAGGCGCGGACGCAGGGGATCGCCGACCTGCTCGTGGTGAACGTCGGCTTCTCGTCGATGGCGACGGCGTTCGCGCCCTCCGGCCGGTTCACCTTCGAGCGCTACATGGGGCTGCCCGAGGGCGCCCCGCTCGACGAGATCGCGCAGATGTCGGTCGACTTCTCGCGCTTCCTGCCGTACGTGCCCCCGTACAGCGACCTGAGGGGCCTCGTCGCTGTCGCCACAGCCGGCCCCGACGGCACGAAGCCGTCCCTGCCGTCCATCGCTCCCGGTGTCGACCTCGCCAGCGCGCTGGGGAGCACGCAGGCGTTCCTGCACCTGATGCACCGCAAGGGGCTCGGGCAGCGCCGTCGCCGGCCGATCTGGGCGCCGCGGGTGGCCGTGCTCGATGCGTACACGGTGACCGGCCGCATCATCCGTGCATCGAAAGCGACCCACCTGCGGCACCTGCTCGTCGCGGCGGCGCGCGACCGGGCCGGGCGCAACCCGCGCGGGTCCTACACGCACGAGGACATCTCGCGGCGGGCCCGTCTCGATGACGCCGCGGGATGACTTCGATGTCATCTCGGAAACCGGCCTAGCACACCACGACTTGCGCTGTATGCCCCGTGTAAAGGGGCCGTGTGCTCGTGTAATGTGAGCCTGACGGTGACGTCACAAGCGCCCCTGATCCATGGTCGTAAGGGTAACGGCTGAACATGGCAGACGGTGTTGACGTCTCCTTGCGGGATGAGAGTATCGGGTCCTCTCATCCCGCTAAATCTTTTCATCCCGCTGAATTCTCTCGTCTCGATGAATCTGTCGGCGGGCCCGGTGCGGGCGCCGTGCGCGCTACGGTCGTAGACGTGAAACTCAACCGCGTGCACCACATCGCCGTCATCGCCACCGACTACGAGCGGTCGAAGGCCTTCTACCTCGACGTGCTCGGCTGCACCCTGCTGACCGAGGTCTACCGCGCCGAGCGCGACTCGTGGATGGGCGATCTCGCCCTGAACGGCGAGTACCTGATCGAGCTGTTCTCCTTCCCGAACCCGCCCGCCCGGCCTTCGGGACCCGAGGCGACCGGCCTCCGTCATCTGGCCTTCGAGGTCGACTCGGTTCCGGATGCGCGGACCGAGCTCGTGGCCAAGGGAGTGCGCTGCGAGGAGCTGCGGGTCGACCCGCACACCGGGCGGGACATGCTGTTCTTCTTCGACCCCGATGGGCAGCCGCTGGAGTTGTATGCCGCGGCGTGACCCCTTGCTCTTCATTCGAATATGTGTTCGAATGTCGGCATGCGCTGGACAGGTCAGGCCCTCTCATCCGAAGCGCCGGCCGCCCTGCCCGGGCTCGCCCGGCTGAGCAACCTCGTGCGCTCGGTGCAGACACCCGAGTTCGCGGGCATCACCTTCCATGAGGTGCTCGCCAAGAGCGCGCTGAATCACGTGCCCGGTACGAGCAAGTCCCTTCCGTTCGCGTGGACGGTGAACCCCTATCGCGGCTGTTCGCACGCCTGCGTGTACTGCTTCGCCCGCCCCACCCACGGCTACCTCGACCTCGACGCCGGTGACGACTTCGACCGGCAGATCATCGTGAAGGTCAACGTGGGCGAGGTGCTCGCCAAGGAGCTGGGCAAGAAGTCGTGGTGCCACCACCCGGTCGCCCTCGGCACCAACACCGATCCCTACCAGCGGGCCGAGGGGCGCTACGCGCTGATGCCGTCGATCATCCGGTCGCTCGCCGAGTCGGGCACCCCGTTCTCCATCCTCACCAAGGGCTCGTTGATGCGGCGCGACCTCGACCTCATCGCCGACGCGTCCCGGGTCGTGCCGGTCAGCCTCGCCATGTCGATCGCGATCTACGACGACGAGCTGCAGCAGTCCATGGAGCCGGGCACCCCGAGCACCAAGGCGCGGCTCGCCACGGTCACCGCCGTGCGCGAGAAGGGGCTCGACTGCCAGGTCTTCCTGATGCCCGTGCTGCCCTTCCTCACCGATACCGTCGAGCACCTCGAGCACGCCGTGTCGCTCGCCGCCCAGGCGGGCGCCTCGAGCGTCGTGTACTCGGCGCTCTGCCTCAAGCCCGGCGTGCGGGAGTGGTACACCGGGTGGCTGCAGCGGGAGCATCCGGAGCTCATCGCCCCCTACGCGAAGCTCTACTCCCGCGGGAGCTACGCGCCGAAGGAGTACCGCGACTGGCTGGCCGACCGCATCCGGCCGATCGTGCGGCGGCACGGCGTCGGCAGCGGGCGGCTGTCACGGGCCACGGGCGGGGTGCTGCCGCCGGGGGCGGACGACGGAGTGCTGCAATGGGGGAGCTTCGGCGCGGGTGCGCAGTCGGACGGGCAGGTCGACGGGGCCGCGGCGCCGGCGCTGCTGCCGGCGGGGCAGCCGACGCTGTTCTGACGGGGCGGTCGTGGCGGGGCATAGGGTGTTCGGGTGGCGAAACTGTATTTCCGGTTCGGGGCGATGAACAGCGGCAAGAGCACCGCGATGCTGCAGGCCGCCTACAACTACGAGGAGCGCGGTCAGCAGGTGCTGATCGCGAAGCCCGCCGTCGACACCAAGGGCGATCTGCAGATCGTCTCGCGCCTCGGCGTCACGCGCGACGCCGACTTCCTGATCGCGCCCGACACCGAGGTGCGGGTCGAGTTCCAGAGCCGCCGCGACGAGGTCGTGCGCGAGACCGGCGTCGACGTGAGCTGCCTGCTGGTCGACGAGGCGCAGTTCCTCACCCCCGGCCAGGTCGACGACCTGCTTCGCATCGCCATCCTCGACGGGGTGCCGGTGCTGGCGTACGGCATCCGCAGCGATTTCCAGACGGAGGGGTTCCCGGGGAGCATCCGTCTGCTCGAGGTGGCGCACAGCCTGGAGGAGCTGAAGACCATCTGCCGCTGCGGGCGCAAGGCCATCTTCAATGCGCGAGCGATCGGCGGGCGCTACGTGTTCGACGGGGCGCAGGTGGCGATCGACGGTGAGGACGTCACCTACGAGTCGCTCTGCGGGGCGTGCTACCTCGAGGAGTCGCACGGGCGGCTCGGGCACCACTGAGAGATCTCAGGGGTCCGAGCGCCCACGAGAGCGGCTAGCGGCGGCGGCTCAGCACGGGTCTGGCCGAGAAGGTCCAGTCCGACTGGTCGCGGAGCTTGATGGAGCGGCCGACGGCGAGAGCGATGGCGGTGGCGCCCACCACCCAGCCTGTGGCCGCGAGTGCGGCGATAGCGATGAAATCCACGGTGATTCCCTTCGAGCCCGGGTCGGGGTGCCCGGTTGAGAAGAGGATAACCACGAAACCGGCCAGAGCGTGGGAACTCTGACCGGTTTCTGATGTGTCGGGGTAGCGGGATTCGAACCCACGACCTCCTCGTCCCGAACGAGGCGCGCTACCAAGCTGCGCCACACCCCGAATTCACCACCACGCGAGCGCGGTTGGAACTCAACAAGGATAGCCGATTTTCCAGCGGTGTGAGACCACTCGCCCCGGTCGAGGCATCGGCCGGGCCCGTTCCGCTCAGCGTGCGCGGGCCGTCAGCGTCAGCAGGGTGGCCTCGGGAGGGCAGGCGAACCGCACCGGCGCGTAGATCGAGGTGCCGAGCCCCGCCGAGACGTTCAGGTGGGCCGAGTGGAACCCATGCCGCCACAGGCTCAGCCCCTTCACCTGATCGCGGGGGATGTCGCAGTTCGTCACCAGCGCGCCGAACCCGGGCACGCAGACCTGGCCGCCGTGCGTGTGGCCGGCGAAGATCACCTCGGCACCGTGGGTGACGAACGAGTTGAGCACGTACTGGTACGGCGCGTGCGCGACGCCGATCGAGACGCGCGGGCCCCGGTCGTCGTTCTCCCGCAGCTCGTCGAGAGCTCCGGGGATGCGCTCGAGCTTGTCGAAGCGGCGATGCGGGTCGTCGACGCCGAAGAAGTCGATGATCGTGCCGTTCACCTCGGTGGTGACGGCCCGGTTGTTGAGGTTCTTCCAGCCGAGCGAGTCGAAGAAGCCCTCGAGCGCGGCCGTGTCGAGCCGCTCCGAGGAGTGGGCGTGCTTCGACGGACCCGTGAAGTACCGGAGCGGGTTCTTCGGCGAGGGGCCGAAGTAGTCGTTCGAACCGTTCACGTAGACGCCGGGCACATCCGCGAACACCGCCAGAGCCGAGCGGATGCCCGACAGCCCGTCCCGGTGACCGAGGTTGTCGCCCGTGTCGACGACCAGGTCGGGCTTCAGCCGGGCGAGTTCGCGCACCCACTCCTGCTTGTGCGTCTGCCACGGCGCCATGTGCAGGTCGGAGAGGTGCAGCACGCGGATGTCGTCGGCGCCCGCAGGCAGCACCTCGACGGTCGCCGTGCGCAGCGTGAACCGGTTGCGTTCGATCAGCGAACCGTACGCGAGGGCTCCGGCGCCGGCCGCCGCGACCACGCCGAGGGCGGTCGCGGCGGCCCGCGGTAGAGCGGTCACCGGGGTCAGCCCTTCGTCGTGACGCGGAGCTTGTCGGAGCCCGCGCGGATCGGCTCGCCGGCCGCCGGGTTGCTCGCGGTCACCTTCGCGTTGCCGGAGGACGGACCGTCGAAGACGATCTGCCCAGCGCCGATCCCAGCGCCCGTGATGGCGCTCTTCGCCGCCTCGGGGCTGAGTCCGACGAGGTTCGGAACCGTGCGCAGCTGCCCGTTGGAGGTGAACACCTGCACGGTCGACCCCTTGGTGGCGCTTCCCGAGGGCGATGTCGAGTCGACCACGCCGGCGGCTCGGGTCGAGTCGATCTGGCCGCCGTCCTGGAAGTCGAAGCCGGCACTCGTGATGGCGTCCTGGGCGGCGTCGATCGACATGCCGGCGACGTTCGGGATGGTCACCTTCACGCCGTTGACCAGGGACGACTGAGCCGTCGGGAACGCGGTGCCACCGTACTTGCCGTCGGCATCCGTCATGTACTGCTTCCAGACGGAGTGGCGCACGTTGCCGCCGCCCTGGCCCATGATGTCGGTGTTGCGGATGGAGACCGTGCCGACCACGTTGCCCACCCACACGGCGGTGGCGAGCTCGGTGCTCGCACCGACGAACCAGGTGTCCTTCTCGGAGTCGGTGGTGCCGGTCTTGCCGAAGTGCGGGATGCCGTCGTTCGGGTTCGAGGCGGTGGCCGTACCTCCGTTGATGACGCCCTGGAGCGCGGTCGTCATCGCCGCGGCGATGCTCGGGTCGACGGCCTGGCTGCAGGTGGTCTGCGGCGCGGGCACGTCGTTGCCCGAGGCGTCGACGATGCGCTCGATTGCCACCGGGGAACAGTAGGTGCCCTCGTTGGCGACCGCGGCGAACGCGGCGGCCATGGTCAGCGGAGCGATCTCGTTGGTGCCCAGCACGTCGGCGGGATTCTCGCCCAGCGGGCCGCCGTCGGCACGGTGCACACCGAACGCCTCGGCCGTCTTGCGGATCTCGCACTGGTCGAGCTTCTGCGCCATGCGGAGGAACGCGAGGTTCACCGAGTCGGCCGTGGCCTTCGAGACGGTGACGTTGCCGGGGGCGGCGCCACCGTCGTTCTTCACGGAGTAGGTGCCGCCGTTGCCGCCGGTGCAGCTGTCGCGGAACTGCGCCAGGTTGAGTGTGCCCGGGTTTCCGTTGACGACGTCACCGAGCGAGTGGCCCGTCTTCAGCCATTCGGCGAGGGTGAAGATCTTGTAGGTCGAGCCCACCTGGAAGCCGGTCGACCCGCCGTAGGCGTAGTCGGTCGCGTAGTTGATCGCCGAGGCGCCTTCGTTGGTGGCGGTCACCTCGGGGTCGTCGCTGAAGTCCTTGTTCTGCACCATGGCGAGCACCTTGCCGGTGCCGGGCTGCACGGTGACGAGCGAGGAACCCAGGTCGAAGCCGGAACCCGCCTTCGGCACGTAGGCGTTCATCGCCGCCGCGCCCGCAGCCTGCAGGTCGAGGTCGAGCGTGGTGTAGATGTCGTAGCCGCCGGTCTTGAAGTTGTTCCAGCGCGAGTCCTCGTCGGGGCCGAACGCCGCGTCGTTCTTCACGATGCGCGTGATGTAGTCGCAGAAGAAACCGGCGCTGATCTCGTTCGCGGTCTGGCAGCCGGTGGACTGGATCTGGATGTTCGGCGTCACGGGCGTGGCGATCGCCTCGTCGTACTGCGCCTGCGTGATCTTGTGCTCCTTGAGCATCGCGGGCAGCACGTCCTTGTCGCGGCGCGCCTGGTTGTCGGCCACGTTGTCGGGCTCGTCGATGCGCAGGTCGTTCGGCGCGTTCACGGTGGCGATCAGGCTCGCGGCCTGGGCGACCGAGAGGTCGGTGGCGTTGACGCCGAAGTAGTACTGGGCCGCCGACTGGATGCCGTAGACACGGCCGCCGAACGGGGCGATGTTGAGGTAGCCGAGGAGGATGTCGTCCTTCGAGAACTCCTTCTCGAGGCCGATCGCGAGCTTGATCTCCTTGAGCTTGCGGTCGATGCTCGTCTTCGTGGCCTCTTCGTAGGCCGCGTCGCGCTCGGCCTCGTCCTGGATGGCCTCGGCCTTCTGCACCTGGATGTTGCGCACGTACTGCATCGAGATCGTCGACGCACCACTCGCCGAGGTCTCGAGCGCGTTGCCGGCGGCGGCACGCAGGGTGGCCGCGACGTCGACGCCGCCGTGGCTGTAGAAGCGCGGATCTTCGACCGCGACGACCGCGTCCTTGACGAAGGGGGAGATCTGGTCCCAGCCCACTTCCTCGCGGTTCTGCTCGAACACGCTCGCCAGCAGGACGTTGGAGCCGTCGGCCTTCGTCGCGTAGATGTTGGTCTTCTGCGCGAGGGCGTCGGGCTTGATGTAGCTCGGGAGATTCTCGAACATCCCGATGGAGTTGTTCGCGGCGATTCCGGTGACGGCGAGTGCAGGCGTGACCATAGCTGTCACCAGGATGCCCGCGATTGCGCTCATACCGACGATGCCCAGAATGGCTCCGACCACACCGCTAGCCGTGGCTTTAGGGGCAGACATAGAATCCAGGGTAAGCGACAACCATGAGAAAAGCCGAGAAAGGGGCGCCCGTGCCCGCCTGGGAATACGTGACGACACCTCTGATGATCCACAACACGACCGGCATCCTCAACACCTGGGGCTCCGAAGGATGGGAGCTCGTGCAGATCGTGACCGGGCCCGAAGGGGGCCTGGTGGCATACCTGAAGCGGCCCGTCCAGGGCTGAGCCGGGCCGGTATCCCTGGGACCTGGCGGCCCGCCTCCGCTAGCGTGGGTCGCATGTCCCAGACCTCTGCGCGTCTCGCCGAACTCGGCGTCGAACTGCCCACCGTCTCCGCGCCCGCCGGCGCCTACATCCCCGCCACGATCAGCGGCAACCTCGTCTTCACGGCGGGTCAGCTGCCGTTCGTGGGCGGCGCTCTGCCCGCGATCGGCAAGGTCGGCGAGGGCGAGGGGCTCGTGTCGCCCGTCGACGCCAAGGCCTTCGCCGCGACCGCGGCGCTGAACGCCCTGGCCGCCGTCGAGAGCGTGATCGGCTCGCTCGACCGGGTCGTGCGCATCGTCAAGGTCACGGGCTTCGTGGCCTCCGACCCGTCGTTCACCGGGCAGCCGGGCGTCATCAACGGCGCGTCGGAGTTCCTCGCGGACGTGTTCGGCGACGCGGGCATCCACGCCCGCTCGGCTGTGGGCGTCGCCGTGCTGCCGCTGGACTCGCCGGTCGAGGTGGAGCTCATCGCCGAATTCGCGTAGCGGGTGCGCCGGCGGGCTCGAGCGGCGGGTGGACGCGGAGTCGTTTCTCCGCCGCGCCCGCCCGCCGCGCTCGTCGCGCTACTTCAGCGTGTTCGAGATGACGCTCATCACCATGGTGTCGGCCAGTGTCGTGGTGTCGCCGATCTCGCGCCCCTCGGCGACATCCCGCAGCAGCCGGCGCATGATCTTGCCCGAACGCGTCTTCGGCAGCTCGGTCACGATGTGCACCTCGCGTGGGCGCGCGATGGCACCGATCTGCTCGGCGACGTGAGCCCGCAGCACCGCTGACGCGTCGTCGGCCGCCGCGGCATCCGCCTGGCTGGCCCTCGTGATGACGAAGGCGACGACCGCCTGCCCGGTGGTCTCGTCGGCGGCGCCCACGACGGCGGCCTCGGCCACCATCGGGTGCGACACGAGCGCCGACTCGATCTCGGCGGTGCTGAGGCGGTGCCCCGACACGTTCATGACGTCGTCGACGCGGCCGAGCAGCCAGATGTCGCCGTCTTTGTCGCGGCGGGCCCCGTCGCCGGCGAAGTAGGTCGTGGGCCCGAACTTCGACCAGTAGGTCTCGACGAAACGGTCGGGGTCGCCCCAGATGCCGCGCGCCATGCTCGGCCACGGGTGGGTGATGACGAGCAGCCCGCCCTGGTCGGCCTCGGTCGACCGGAACCGGTCGTCGACCACGTCGATCGCGATGCCCGGGATCGGCACCTGCGCGCTGCCGGGCTTCAGGGTGGTGACCCCGGGCAGGGCGCTGATCATGATCGCGCCGGTCTCGGTCTGCCACCAGGTGTCGACCACCGGGGTGGTGCCGCCGCCGATGACGTCGCGGTACCAGACCCACGCCTCGGGGTTGATCGGTTCCCCGACGCTGCCGAGAAGCCTCAAGCTCGACAGGTCGAACTCCTTCGGGATCTGGCGACCGAGCTTCATGAACGTGCGGATGGCCGTGGGCGCGGCGTACAGGATCGACACCCTGTACTTCTGGACGATCTCCCACCACCGCCCTGGGTGCGGCGTGTCGGGGGTGCCCTCGTAGATGACCTCGGTGGCACCGTTGGCGAGCGGCCCGTAGACCACGTACGAATGTCCCGTGATCCACCCCACGTCTGCTGTCGACCAATACACGTCCTCCTCCGGCTTCAGGTCGAAGACAGCCTTGTGGGTGAACGCGACCTGCGTGAGGTAGCCGCCGGAGGTGTGGAGAATTCCCTTGGGCTTCCCGGTCGTGCCGGAGGTGTAGAGGATGAACAGCGGGTTCTCGGCCGGGAACGCCCTCGCGACGTGCTCGGTGTCGACCTGGGCGATCTCGTCGTGCCACCACAGGTCGCGCCCCGCGTGCCAGTCGACGTCACCCTCGGTGCGCTGCACCACCAGCACGTTCCGCACCGTGCTCTCCTCGCCGTCGCCGTTAGGTTCGAGGGCCTTGTCGACGGTCGGCTTCAGGGGGAACGCCTTGCCCTTGCGGTAGCCGCCGTCGGCCGTGATCACGAGAACGGCCGACGCGTCGTCGATGCGCGAGCGCAGGCTCTCGGCGCTGAAGCCGCCAAACACGACCGAGTGCACGGCGCCGATACGGGCCACCGCGAGCATAGAGATGACCGCCTCGGGGATCAGGGGGAGGTAGATCGCGACCCGGTCGCCCTGCTTCACCCCGAGCGCGGTGAGCAGGTTCGCGGCCTTCTTCACCTCGGTGGTGAGCTCGGCGTAGGTGAAGGAGCGGCTGTCGCCCGGCTCGCCCTCCCAGTGCAGCGCGACGCGGTCGCCGTTGCCGGCCAGGACGTGCCGGTCGAGGCAGTTGTAAGCGACGTTCAGCTCGCCGTCGTCGAACCACTTCGCGAACGGCGGCTCGCTCCAGTCGAGGGTGCGCTCGGGCGTGAACGGCTTGTGCCAGTGCAGCAGCTCCCGTGCCTGCGCAGCCCAGAACTCCACCGGATGCTCACCCTGCTCGTACAGCTCGCGCGTGGCCACGGCCCCCGCGGCGAACGTCTCGCTCGGCGGGAACCGCCGGGCCTCGTGCATCAGGTTGTCGATGTTGTCAGAGCTGTTCTCAGCCATGTGTCGTGTCGCTCCTTCGCGAAGGCCAACGGTTCGAGCCGTCACGCGGGCGGCTGCCGTCTACGACGATAGTCCACCCCTCCGACGCCCGATCAACCTCCCTCGGCGCGGTCCCGCGACACGGTCACTGAGAATTCGCTGGAGTGGTTTGTGGAAGTGTTTCGAGTGGGTAAACTCGGTGTTACCGAACGTCAAGTTCGGATGCAGCGCACTAGCGATTCCCCCCAATCCAGCGTTGCTGCGGCGGCACCCTTCCCCCCATTGGGTGCCGCCCCTTCCTTTTAACGAACGCCCTGGCCCAATGCCGGGGCGTTCGTCGTTTCTCCCGCCTCGCGCCTGCGGTGTCGGTCTCCTCCTGCACAGCCGGTTCTTCTCCGTCATCACCGCACAACTTCACTGCCCAGCGGATGCGCGGCCACCCGCCCTCGTACGGTCACCCCATGACCACCACCACCCTCGCCCGGCTCCACCGCTCCGACGAGATCTTCGGCCCCCTCGCCCCGTACCTCGTCGACCCCGCCGTCACCGACCTCTTCGTCAACGGCCACCGCGAACTCTGGGTCGATCGCGGCGGCGGAGCGGAGCGCGACCCGAACTGGACCTGCCCGGGTGAAGACGCCCTCCGCGCGTTCGCGGTCAGGCTCGTCAGCCGCGGCGGACGACACCTCGACGAGGCCACTCCCTGCGTCGACGTGGAGGTGGAGGGCGTGCGGGTGCACGTCGTCCTGCCGCCCATAGCGACGGGCGGAACCGCGATCTCCGTGCGCGTGCCCGGCACCACCCGTCCCGACCTCGACACCCTGGCCCGCCGCGGCCTCTTCGGTGCCGGGCCCGCTGGTCTCGCGCGCCGCGCCTTCGTCGAGCAGGCCGTCCGCGACCGGGTCAACGTCCTCGTCACGGGCGCCGGCGGCAGCGGCAAGACCACCCTCCTGGCCGCCCTGCTCGCCTCGGCCGACCCCACCGACCGGCTGGTGGTGATCGAGGACGTCGCCGAACTGCGGGTCGAGCATCCGCACGTCGTCTCGCTCGAGGCGCGCCAGCCGAACCTCGAGGGCGCCGGCGGAATCGGCCTGGCCGAGCTCGTGCGTCAGGCGCTCCGCATGCGCCCCGACCGTCTCGTGCTGGGCGAGTGCCGCGGAGCGGAGATCCGGGAACTGCTCGCCGCCTTGAACACCGGCCACGACGGCGGCGCCGGCACCCTGCATGCGAACGCCATCGTCGACGTCCCCGCCCGCCTCGAGGCACTGGGGGCTCTGGCCGCCCTCGACGCCCCCGCCATCGCGCGCCAGACGGTCAGCGCCATCGGCCTTGTCTGCCACCTCCGTCGCACCCCCTCCGGCCGCACCCTCGACGGCTTCGGCCGCTTCGCCCTCACCCCCGCTGGCCATCTCACGATCCTCCCCGTCCCCATCCCCGGCACGTCCGTCACTGGCGCGTCCACCGCTGGCGCATCCGCGTCCCGCTCGCCCGCCACCGGCCAGGATGCCGCCGGCCCGCCCGCGGCTGGCCAGGATGCCGCGGGCCCGTCCTCCGCCGGCCCGACCACCGCGGCATCCACTACCCGTCCCCGCACCCCATGACCCCCTCAGCTCCTGTCCCCGGTCCTGCCGGGCGCGGCCGTGACGGAGGGCGGTCCTCGACGGGCCGAGCCTCGATTCCACCGCCGGCCACTCGTGGCGGGGGTGACCGTGGTCGTGCACGGTCGCCGGAGGCCGACCGCATCGCGACCGTGGTCGAGCGTCTGGCGGCGCTGATCGGCGCGGGCGTCGCGCCGGGCCAGGCCTGGCGGTACCTCGCCGAGGTCGATCCGCACCCGCGGGTCGCGGCGGTCGTGAGCCGTCTCGACGGAGGCGCGGAGGTGCCCGGTGCCATCGCGGTGGCCGCGTCGGCGACAGGCGCGGCACGGGGGGCGTCTCGCGTCTCGGGCGGCGGGAGCCGCACACGTGCGGCCGAGGAGTCGTGGCAGGTTCTCGCCGCCGCATGGTCGGTCGCGACCGCAGCCGGCGCCCCGCTCGCGCGCTGCCTCGACGACATCGCCGCCACTCTCCGCGGTCTCGCCCAAGCGGAACGCGACACCTCCGCCGCGCTCGCCTCGCCCGTCGCCACGACGCGGCTGGTGCTGGTCCTGCCGGTGATCTCCGTCGCCGGCGCCTCTCTCCTCGGCCTGGACACCGCCCCGGTGCTCCTCGGATCCCCGGCCGGCCTCACCTGCCTCGCCGCCGGGGTCGCCCTGACCGGCGTCGGAGCCCTCTGGAGCCGTCACCTGGTCCGACGGGCGGCGCCCGCCGACCGTGCCCCGGGGCTCCTCCTCGATCTCACCGCCGTCGCAGTCGCGGGCGGCGGCTCCCTCCCCGCTGCCCGGGCCCTCGCGGCCACCACGATCGAGCGCCTCGCGCCGGCGGCGCTCTCACCAGCGTCCGGCCAGCTCACCGTCCTCGCGGAGGTGCTCGCCCTGGCGGAGCGCTCCGGAGCACCCCCGGCGCAGCTCCTCCGCTCGGAGGCCCTCCGACTCCGCCGAGAAGCCGTAGCGCACACCCAGCGCCGCACGGCCGAACTCGGCGTCTGGCTGATGCTCCCCCTCGGAACCTGCGTCCTCCCCTCCTTCCTCCTCCTGGCCGTGGCCCCACTCCTGCTAGCGGCCCTCCCTCCCGCACTCCTCTGAGCCCCTCCGCCCGGTAACGACGCCGATCAGCGCGGGGAGCCGTTGCTCCAGTCGCCGTGCTCACCCACTCACCACAGCGCCGCGGCCATCAGCCGCCGCACCACGACCATCCACCACGGCAGAACGAAAGGACACACCATGACAACCACGAGATCTGAGACCGACTGCGCTTTGTGCGCCGCCATCGATGCGCTGGATCAGGGCGCGGCCGGAGGCCGGCCCGACGAGCGGCGAGGCCGCCTGCGGCCGGGGTGGGTGCGGCGGCTGCGGGTGGCCGTCGCGGACGAGAGCGGGGCCGCGACCGCGGAGTACGCGGTCATCCTGCTGGCGGCGGTCGGGTTCGCGGGATTGCTGCTCGTCATCCTGCGCGGTGACGAGGTGAAGAGCATGCTGACCGATCTGGTGCACCGTGCACTCACCACGGCGGGCTGACCCGTGCAGCGGGCGAGGCCGCGGCACGAGCAGAGGCAACCGCAGCCCGAGCCGAGGCCACCGCAGCCCGAGCAGGCAGCGCCGAAGGCGGCTGGGACAGGTGCTGCGGGGCGAGACCGGGTCGGTGACGGCGGAGTTCGCGATGGTCCTGCCGGCCGCCGCCATCGTGCTGCTCACCGGACTCGGGCTCGTGCAGCTGGGCACGGTGCAGGTGCGGCTGACGGATGCGGCTGCCGACGCCGCGCGGCTGATCGGCCGGGGCGAGAGTGCCGACGCCCGGGTGGCGGCTGCCCAGCCCGGGGCAACGATGGCGGTGAACCGCACCGGGCCAGTGGTGTGCGTCACCGTGTCGGCGACGGTGTCAGCGGGTGCCGGTCCGGCCTTCTCGTTCGACGGGACCGGCTGCGCCCTCGACGACACCCGGGCCCCGGCCCCGTGACGGGGAGGGTGAAGGCGGGCGCGAGCGACGTGCTGGTCGCTCGGCCGGTGCGGCGAGCATCCGGAAGCCGTCGACTGCGTCTGATCGGCGAGCCGCTGGCGTGCGCCAGGGGTGAGAACGGCGGAGGATCGGTCGTCGGGCTGGCGGTCGTGGCCGCTCTGGCGGCCGCCGTGGTGGCGTTCGCGCCGTTCGGCACCGCACTTGCCGCACGTCAGGTGCTGCTCGGTGCTGCGGATGCCGCTGCGCTCGCCGCAGCCGACACGGCGTCGGGGCGAGTGGGCGGCGATCCGTGCAGCGCCGCCGCAGCGGTGGCCGCCGCCCTGGCTCTGGAGCTGACCGACTGCGTGGTGGGTGCGGGGGGAGTGGCGGAGGTGACGGTCGCCACCACGGTCCTCGCCTTCCCGATCAGCGCGTCGGCCCGGGCCGGTCCGCCGCCCCGAGCAGACGCATGAGCTCGCGAGAACCCGAGATCGTGAACCGTGCGAGGCCGGGGGCGGCTCAGGAGGAGACGACCGCCTCCACGTACCGGTAGTCGACGGCGCTCGGTCGCTCCGAGTCGGCGTACTCGAGGCCCGAGGCCCGGCGGTACAGGTAGGTCTTGCTGCGGGTGGCGGCGGGGATGCTCAGCCGCGCGTGCGGCTCACCCGCATCCGTGAAGTCGGTGCGGATGGTCTTGCCCTCCAGCGGTCCGTCGGTGAACTTGGCGGTGTAACTGCCTTTGTCGACAGGCGACATGATGCGATGCCCTTTCCTCATTGAAGTGGTCGAGAACCATTGTCCACCCCGCGCGGGCCCGCGCAACGCCCGTCGAACATCCGCTCAGAAGGGAATCAGCGCGCACCCACCGACGTTTCCGCAACGGCGACCGCACGATTAGGCACCTCCCGGTTCCGGGTGTGTATGGTGTGCCTGACAGATCGCATATATAAGGAGAAACCTTGCCCAGCCCGAGAAAGCTCGTCATCGTCGAGTCCCCGACGAAGGTGAAGTCGATCGCCCAGTACCTCGGCGACGGCTTCGATGTGCTTGCCTCGGTCGGTCACATCCGCGACCTGGTCGAACCGAAGAACCTCCCGCCCGAGCTGAAGAAGGGCTCGCTCGGCAAGTTCTCCGTCGACGTCGAGAACGGCTTCGAGCCCTACTACGTCGTCTCCGATGCCAAGAAGAAGACCGTCGCCGAGCTGAAGAAGGCACTCGCCTCGGCCGACGAGCTCTACCTCGCCACTGATGAAGACCGCGAGGGCGAGGCCATCGCCTGGCACCTGCTGCAGGTGCTGAAGCCCAAGGTGCCGGTCAAGCGCATGGTCTTCCACGAGATCACCCGCGAGGCCATCGAGGCCGCCCGCGACAACACCCGCCAGATCGACGACGCGCTCGTCGACGCGCAGGAGACCCGCCGCATCCTCGACCGTCTCTACGGCTACGAGGTCAGCCCCGTGCTCTGGCGCAAGGTCGGCCCCGGCCTGTCCGCCGGCCGCGTGCAGTCCGCCGCCACCCGCCTGGTCGTCGACCGCGAGCGTGAGCGCCTCGCCTTCACCAGCGCCAACTACTGGGATCTGACGGCCACCCTCGCCCCCGGCGAGACCGCGAAGAGCGCCCCGGAGAAAGACACCTTCGACGCCCGCCTGGTGCGGCTGAACGGCGACCGCGTCGCCTCCGGCCGCGACTACGACGAGTCCGGCACGCTCAAGGGCAAGGCCGTGCCGCTCGGCGAGGCCGCCGCCACCGCCCTGAAGGACGCCCTGCAGGCCGACGGCGTCGACATCCGCGTCAGCGCACTCGAGAGCAAGCCGTACACCCGCCGCCCCGCGGCCCCGTTCACCACCTCGACCCTGCAGCAGGAGGCGGCGCGCAAGCTCCGCTTCTCGGCCCGGCAGACCATGAGCGTCGCGCAGTCGCTCTACGAGAACGGCTACATCACCTATATGCGAACCGACTCGCCGTCGCTCTCGCAGCAGGCCATCAACGCGGCGCGCAACCAGGCGACCAAGCTCTACGGCGCCGACACCATCCCCGACAAGCCGCGCCTGTACAGCGGCAAGGGCAAGAACGCACAGGAGGCCCACGAGGCCATCCGCCCCGCCGGCGAGGTCTTCAAGACGCCGTCCGAGCTCTCGGGCACGCTCCGCGGCAACGACTTCCGCCTGTACGAGCTGATCTGGAAGCGCACGGTCGCGTCGCAGATGGCCGACGCCAAGGGCTCCACGGCCTCCGTCACCATCACGGCCGGCCCCGTCGAGGTCGCCGAGCTGGGCGGCACCACCACCGCCGAGTTCTCGGCCTCCGGAACGGTCATCACGTTCCGCGGCTTCCTGCACGCCTACGAAGAGGGCCGCGACGAGGAGCGCAACGCCGCCGCCGAGCCCACGGAGGCGAAGCTCCCCGTGCTGAAGGAGGGGCAGGCGCTCGCCGCCGTCGCCCTCGACGCCGCCGGCCACGACACCACGCCGCCGCCGCGCTACACCGAGGCCAGCCTCGTGAAGGCCCTCGACGAGCTGGGCATCGGCCGGCCCTCCACCTACGCGTCGATCATCTCGACCATCGTCGACCGCGGCTACGTCACGCCCCGCGGCCAGGCCCTCGTTCCGAGCTGGACGGCCTTCTCGGTCGTGCGCCTGCTCGAGGACTTCTTCGCCGAGCTCGTGAACTACGACTTCACCGCCGCGCTCGAGGCCGACCTCGACAAGATCGCCGACGGCGAGGAGGACCGGGTCGACTGGCTGAAGAGCTTCTACTTCGGCAGCGAGGGCCACCCCGGGCTCCGCAGCGTCATCGACAACCTCGGCGAGATCGACGCCCGCGCGGTGAACTCGGTGACCATCACCGATGACATCACGCTGCGCATCGGCAAGTACGGCCCCTACCTCGAGGTGCTCGACCCCTCGGGCGACGTCGAGGCGCCGCCCCGCCGGGTCAACCTGCCGCCGGAGCTCGCGCCCGACGAGCTCACGCCCGAGAAGGCCCGCGAGCTCGTCGACGCCCCCGTGGTCACCGACCGCGTCATCGGCATCAACCCCGAGAACGGCAAGCAGGTCGTCGCGAAAGACGGCCGCTTCGGCCCTTATGTGACCGAGCTCGACCCCGAGTCGGCTCCGGATGCGGTGGCCGCCTCGACGACGGATGCTCCCGCCACCGCCTCCCCGGCCGCCAAGGCCCCGGCGAAGAAGGCTCCGGCCAAGAAGGCCGCCGCCGCCAAGCCACGCACCGCCTCGCTGTTCAAGTCGATGGATCTCGCGACCATCGACCTCGACACCGCGCTGCGACTGCTCGACCTGCCCCGCACGGTCGGCGACGACCCCGAGTCGGGCGAGCCGATCACCGCGCAGGGCGGCAAGTTCGGGCCCTACCTGAAGAAGGGCACCGACACCCGCTCGCTCGAGAGCGAAGACCTGATCTTCGAGATCGACCTGCCGGGTGCGCTCGAGCTCTTCGCTCAGCCGAAGTACGGAGCCCGCCGGGCCTCGTCGGCGCTGAAGGAGTTCGACGCCGACCCCGAGAGCGGCAAGCCGATCCGCGTGAAGGACGGCCGCTTCGGCCCGTACGTCACCGACGGCACGACGAACGCCACGATCCCGCGCGGCGAGACCGTCGAGGAGATCGACTTCGAGCGCGCGGTGCAGCTGCTCGCCGACAAGCGCGCCAAGGGCCCGGCGGCCCCGCGGAGCAAGGCGGCCGCGGCCAAGAAGCCCGCCGCGAAGAAGCCCGCGGTCAAGAAGGCCCCGGCCAAGACCACGGCAGTCAAGTCGACGGCCGCCAAGTCGACCGCCACCAAGACGACGACTGCCAAGGCCGCGACCGCGAAGACCACGGCGGCCAAGACCACGGCGGCCAAGACCACCGCCGCGAAGACCACGGCGGCCAAGACCACCGCCGCGAAGACCACCGCAGCGAAGGCCGCCGCCGGCACGGGCTCCTCGGCGTCGTGAGCGGCGTCTTCATCACCCTCGAGGGCGGTGACGGCGCCGGCAAGACCACGCAGTCGACCCTCCTCGAGGAGTGGCTGACCGCTCAGGGTCGCGTCGTCGTGCGCACCCGCGAACCCGGTGGCACCGACTTCGGCACCGAGGTGCGCGAGATCGTGCTGCACAGCCGCGGCTTCATCACCCCGCGCGCCGAGGCCCTGCTGTACGCCGCCGACCGGGCGCAGCACATCGCCACGAAGGTGCGCCCGGCGCTCGAGCGCGGTGAGGTCGTGGTGCAGGACCGCTACCTCGACTCCTCGGTCGCCTACCAGGGTGCCGGCCGGGTGCTCGACGCGGAGGAGATCCGCGAGCTGTCGCTCTGGGCGGTCGAAGACCTCCTGCCCGACCTCACGATCCTGCTCGACCTCGACGAGACCGCTGCCCGCGCCCGCCTCGACAGCGCCGACAAGCCGTTCGACCGCCTCGAGGCCGAGAAGGGCGAGTTCCACGCGCGCGTGCGGGCCGCCTTCCTCGCCCTGGCCGAGCGCGAGCCCGCCCGCTTCCTCGTCGTGGACGCGGCGGCCGACCCGGAGACGATCGCGGCGAGCATCCGCACCCGCGTCGCGCCCCTGCTCTGACGCCCACCCGACGGCGCACTGTCAGGGGCGGCCGATAGATTGGACCCATGACCGTCTGGAGCGACCTCACCGGCCAGTCGGCCGCCATCGAGGTGTTCCGCGCGGCCGCCGAGAGCTCCCTGCGCCCGCGCACCCAGCCGCAGGGCGAGCAGCACGAGCAGGGCGAGCAGCACAAGCAGGGCGTGCAGGCGACGGATGCTCGGGGCCCCGCCGACTCCATGACGCACTCCTGGCTCATCACCGGCCCGCCCGGCTCGGGCCGCTCGAACCTCGCCTACGCCTTCGCCTCGGCGCTGCTCTGCCGTTTCGGCGGCTGCGGAGTCTGCCCCGACTGCACCCAGGTCGCCGCCCGCACCCACCCCGACCTCGCGGTGCTCGCCACCGAGCGCGTCATCATCTCGATCGACGAGGTGCGCAAGCTCGTCTCGTCCTCGCAGTTCTCGCCCTCGGTCGCCCGCTACCGGGTCGTCGTCATCGAAGACGCCGACCGCATGCAGGAGCGCACCTCGAACGTGCTGCTGAAGGCGCTGGAGGAGCCGCCCGAGCGCACGGTGTGGATCCTGTGCGCCCCGAGCGAGGCCGACCTGCTGCCCACGATCCGCTCCCGCGTGCGCTCGGTGCGCCTGCGCGTGCCGAGCACCGACGACGTGGCGAGCCTGCTGCAGCGCCGAGACGGTGTCGACGCCGTCACCGCCGAGCGGGCCGCCCGCGAGTCGCAGAGCCACATCGGCATGGCCCACCGCCTGGCCACCAACGACGACGCGCGAGCCCGCCGGGCCGAGACCCTCGACCTGGCTCTCGGCATCCGCTCGGTCGGTGACGCGGTGCGCGGTGCGGCGCGGCTGCTCGAGATCGCCGGTGCCGACGCGCAGGCCATCACCGAGGAGCGCGACGCCGAGGAGCGCGCGCACGCCCTGCGCTCGCTCGGCGTCGAACCCGGGCAGGCCGTCCCGCCCGCTCTGCGCGGTCAGATGAAGGCCCTCGAAGACGACCAGAAGCGACGCGCGACGCGAAGCCTCCGCGACGGCATCGACCGCATCCTCACCGACCTGCTGTCGCTCTACCGCGACATCGTGCTCGTGCAGCTCGGCGCCCCCGAGAGCGTCGAGCTCGTGAACGAGGCCATCGCCGATCGCGTGCGCGAGGTCGCCGCCGGCGTCGATCCCACCCAGACCCTCGCGGCGATGGATGCCATCGCCGACGCGCGCCGTCGCATCGCCGCGAACGTCGCTCCGGCCCTCTCCCTCGAGGCCATGCTCATCACGCTGGCCGAGGCCGGCCGCACCGCCGCACGAAAGGTCTCCCCGTGAGTCGTCCCCGCCCCGCCCGCCGAGCGTCCCGGCGCGTCACCGCGTTCGTGGCCGTCGCCACGGCCGCCGTCCTCGCCCTCTCGGGCTGCGCGACCTGGTTCACCGGTGACTACGCGAACGGCGGCGCAGGTGCAGGCGCAGGCGCAGGCGCTGGCGGCGGCACGGGCGGCACCAGCACCTCGACGCCGACCGCCGAAGACGTGCCCGCCGAGCTGCAGCCGTTCTACGGGCAGATCCTCGAGTGGGAGTCCTGCAGCGGCTCGTTCCAGTGCGCCACGGCGAAGGCCCCGCTCGACTGGTCGAACCCCGGGGGAGCCACGGTCGACCTCGCCCTGATCAAGAAGCCGACCTCCGGCACCAAGCTGGGCAGCCTGTTCGTGAACCCCGGTGGCCCCGGCGGCTCGGCCTACGACTTCGTCGAGCAGTCGGCCGACTACGCGGCGCATCCCACGCTGCAGAGCGCCTACGACCTGATCGGCTACGACCCGCGCGGCACCGGCCACTCCGACGCCGTGAAATGCCTCACCGACGAGGAGCGCGACGCGTACCTGTACGACCTCATCCCGGGCGAGCGCGGCTCCGACGAGTGGCTCGCGGCCTACACCGCCGCGGCGAAGGACTTCGCCGACAAGTGCGCCGAGAACACCGGCCCGCTGCTGGAGTTCATCGACACCGACAGCACCACCCGCGACCTCGACATGCTGCGCGCGGTCGTCGGCGACCCGAAGCTGAACTACCTCGGCTACTCCTACGGCACCTTCCTCGGCGCCGAGTACGCCGAGAACTTCCCCTCCAAGGTGGGGCGCATAGTGCTCGACGGCGCCGAAGACCCGTCCTCGAGCGGCTTCGACATCAGCATCTCGCAGGCGGCCGGCTTCGAACAGGCGCTGAAGAACTACCTCACCGACTGCGCCGGGCGAAGCGACTGCTGGTTCCAGGGGTCGGCCGATCAGGCGCTGACGGGCATCCAGAAGCTGCTGGCGAAGGTCGACCAGAGCCCGATCCGGGCGAGCGACGGCCGTGAGCTGGGCGCCTCGAACCTCCTCACCGCGGTCTTCTACCCGCTCTACAACCAGGAGAACTGGTCGTACCTCGACACGCTCTTCCAGACGGTCGGCGACGGCCAGGCCGACTTCGCCTTCCAGCTCGCCGACGCCTACAACAGCCGCAACGCCGACGGCACCTACGCCGACAACCTGATCGAGTCGTTCAACGCCATCAGCTGCGCCGACTACCCGGCCACCACCGACCCGGCCGTCATCGCCGAGCAGAACGAGAAGATCGTCGAGGCCTCGCCGACGGTCGGCCCGTACTGGACCTACAGCGACGTCTCCTGCTCGCAGTGGCCCTACCCGAGCCGCCGCGTCCCGGCGCCGGTGACCGCGGCGGGCTCCGGCCCGATCCTCGTGGTCGGCACCACGGGCGACCCGGCGACGCCGTACAAGTGGGCCGAGGCGCTGGCGGGCCAGCTCGAGAACGGGCACCTCGTCACCTTCCAGGGCGAGGGCCACACCGCCTACAACTCCTCGACCTGTGTGGCGGATGCGGTGGACGCCTACTTCCTCGAGGGCACCGTCCCGGCCACCGACCCCGACTGCACGAACTGATGCACCCCGACGCAGCCATCGACGTGGGGGCCGGCACCGGTGCCGGGCCATCACGCGGTGCCGCCGTCGCCGGCGCCGACCTCGGCCTCCGGGAGCGCAAGCGCCGCGCCACCCGCCGCAGCATCCAGGTCGCGGCCCTTCGGCTCATCGCCGAGAGCGGTCTCGACCAGGTGACCGTCGACGACATCAGCCGCGAGGCCGGCGTCTCGCCCCGCACCTTCTTCAACTACTTCCCGTCGAAGGAGGCCTCTCTCACGGGCGACCTCCCCATCCTGCTCAGCGACGAGGTGGCTGCCCGCTTCGAAGACGCGGGGCCGAGCGGCGATCCGCTGCGCGACCTCGTCGACATCATGGCCGAGCAGGCCGCCGGCGACGGCACGCTCGACCCCGAGCTGCATCAGCTGCGGCGATCGGTCATCCACGAGTATCCGCAGATCTCGGCGATGCGGATGGACCGCATCCGCTCCTTCGAGCTCGAGATCGCCGACTCGGTCACCCGTCGACTGCGGGCGGATGCGCGAAAGCGCGGCCTCGACGACGACGACCCCGAGCTTCCCGAGCGAGGGCGGCTCACCGGTGTCGTCATGCTCTCCCTGGCCCGGGCGGCCTGGGTGGCGTGGCTCGAGCATCCCGACGACGTCTCCCTGCCCGACCAGCTGCGGCGAAGCTACGGTCAGCTGCGCTCGGTCGTGGGCGGAGCATCCGCCGACTGACCGGCCGGCGCGAAACCGGCGCGACCACCGGCGCGACCACCGGCGCGACCACCGGCGCGACCACCGGCGCGACCACCCTGCACGCGAGCCCTCCGCGGATCGGCTATGCTTAGTTGCTGTGCCGCGCGCGAAAGCCGCGGCCAGGCCGCCTTAGCTCAGTCGGCAGAGCGATTCACTCGTAATGAATAGGTCCCGGGTTCGATTCCCGGAGGCGGCCCTCGCACCACCCCCACCTGCCGAACGCCGAAAGGCGCGGAAGCACAGAAGCCCGGACCCCCGGGCTTCTGCTCGTTGCGGGGAGCACGGGCTCGAAGAAGGAGACGACGATGTCGAAGACGGTTCGCTGGGGCATCCTGGGCACGGGCGGCATCGCCCACTCGTTCGCCACCGACCTGAAGGCCGTCGGCCTCACCATCGCGGCCGTCGGCTCGCGCAGCCAGGAGTCGGCCGACCGCTTCGCGGGGGAGTTCGGCATCCCGGCCGCGTACCCGAGCTACGAGGCGCTCGTCGCCGATCCCGACGTCGACGCGATCTACATCGCGACGCCGCACACCTTCCACGCCGAGAACGCCCTGCTCGCGATCGGTGCCGGCAAGAACGTGCTGGTCGAGAAGGCCTTCACGATCAACGCGGCCCAGGCGAGGCAGATCCAGGAGGCGGGCGAGGCCGCCGGCGTCGCCGTGCTCGAGGCGATGTGGACGCGGTTCCTCCCGCACATGGTGCGCCTGCGCGAGATCATCGCCGCCGGCACCCTCGGCGACGTGCGCACGGTGCTCGCCGACCACGACCAGCGTCTGCCGTCCGACCCGTCGCACCGCATCAACGACCCGGCACTCGGCGGCGGAGCGCTGCTCGACCTCGCGATCTACCCGGTGTCGTTCGCGATCGATCTGCTCGGCCTGCCGACCCGCATCCTGGCGAGCGCCACGCTCGGCGACACGGGCGTCGACCAGCAGACGGCGCTGATCTTCGAGCACGAGGGCGGCCGCCAGTCGGTCTCGCACAGCGCCATCGACACCGCCGGCCCCGTGCGCGCCTCCGTCATCGGCACCGAGGCCCGGGTCGACATCGAGCGCACCTGGTACGCGCCCACCTCCTTCACCGTCACGAACTCCGAGGGCGAGGTGCTCGAGCGCTTCGAGCAGCCCGTCGCCTCGCGCGGCATGGAGTACCAGGCCCTCGAATTCGAGCGGATGCTCGCGGCCGGCGAGCGCGAGAGCCCCCTCCTGCCCGTGGCCGAGTCGGTGGCGATCATGGCCGTGCTCGACGAGGTGCGCGCGCAGATCGGCCTGCACTACCCCGGCGAGTAGACCCTCGGCGGCCCTCCGTGCCGCGTCGATCGACCTGACGGGTGCCACCCTTCCGGGGGTAGCATGACGGGATGGCCGAGCCCGACGACCCGATGACGCGCCGCGCGGCGCCGGGCGGCGCGCACCGCCCCGAGCCGCTGCCGGCGCACCGCGCCGCACCCGCCACCCGGCGGGCAGGGCTCGGACGCCACCCCCGCGCCTGGGCGTCCGCCGCGGCCGTCGCCGCGATCGTGCTGCTCGGCGGCGCGGCTTTCGGCGCCGGAGCAGCCGTGGGAGCAGCGGGCGGAGCAGCCCCGTCCGACGCGATCGCGGCGCCCACGGCATCCGTCACCGAGACCCCCACGAGCACCCCGACCCCCACCGCGGCCCCTCGCCCCACCCCGCAGGCCGTCGCGGCCCCCGCTCCGGTGCGCACCTGCTCGGTCGCCGGGCTCGACACCGATCCGCGCCTCGGCACGATGCTCGCCGCCGTGCGGAACGCCGCCACCGGCGAGCTGCTCTTCGACCGCGCCGCCGCCACCCCCGCCCGCACGGCCAGCGTGATGAAGGTGCTCTCGAGCGCCGCCGCTCTCGCCGTGCTCGGCCCCGACCACCGGGTGCCCACCACGGTCGTGCGCGGATCCGAGCCGGGGCAGGTCGTGCTCGTCGGCGGCGGCGACATCACGCTCGCCAGCCAGGGCGAGAACATCTACCCCGGCGCCGCGAGTCTGCCCGACCTCGCCGCGCAGACCCAGGCCGCGTGGGACGCCGACCCCGCCACCGCGGGCACCCCGATCACGAGCATCGTGCTCGACGCCGGCGTCTTCAGCGGTGACCGCTGGCAGCCGAGCTGGAACCGCAAGGAGCTCTACGACGGCTACTCGTCGGAGGTGACCGGTCTGCAGGTCGACGGCGACCGCGCCGAGCCCTCGGCGAACGTCTCGACCCGCAGCGAGAACGCGGTGCGGAGCGCCGGGCAGGCCTTCGCGATCGCCCTCGGGGCGACGGATGCGCAGCTGGCCGAGGGCGTCGCCCCCGCCGGGGCGGCGCAGCTCGGGCAGGTGCTCTCGGCGCCGGTGTCCACGATGGTGCCCGACGCCCTGCTGCGCTCGGACAACACCGAGGCCGAGATGCTCGCCCGCCTCGTCGCCGTCGAGCTGGGTGTCGGCAACGACTTCGCCGCTCTGGACACGGCCATCCCGCAGGCGCTCGCCACCTACGGGCTCGACACCTCCGCGCTCACGATCGTCGACGGCTCGGGGCTGAGCGACGACAACGGGGTGCCGCCGCAGTTCCTCACCGAGCTGTTCGTGAAGATCCAGAATCGGGAGGGCGACCTGGGCGTCGTCCGCGACGGCCTGCCGATCGGCGGGGTCAGCGGCACGCTCGCCGGCCGCTACGGCGACTCCCCGGCCGCCGGCCACGTGATCGCCAAGACCGGCTGGATCGACACCGGCTACACGCTCTCCGGCATCGTCGAGGCCGCCGACGGCACCGTGCTGACGTTCGCCGTCTTCGCGCTCGACGACGTCGGCGACAGCGCCAAGGCCGCCATCGACGCGCTCGTCACCGGCTTCTACGAGTGCGGGAACGGGCTCGCGAACGCGTGAGCCGCGCGTGAAGGCCGGGGCCGGCGGGCGGATGCTCGAGCGGTACCGACCCGCGGCCGCGCCGCCGCGCATCCGCCCCTAAAATAGCCGTGACACCGACCCCCAGGAGGCGACCGACGATGGCCAAGGCGCTGTTCATCATCGACGTGCAGAACGACTTCATCGAGGGCGGTGCGCTCGGGGTCGAGGGCGGCACGGCCGTGGCCGAGGGCATCTCGCGGATGCTCGCGCGGAACCCCGACACCTACGAGTTCGTCATCGCCTCCCGCGACTGGCACGACCCCGACAACGACAACGGCGGCCACTTCGCCACCGGCGCCGAGCCCGACTTCGTCAGCACGTGGCCCGTGCACTGCGTCGCCGGAACCCACGGCGCCGAGTACCACGACGAGCTCACCACCCGGGCGATCGACCATCACGTGCGCAAGGGCATGGGCGAGCCGGCCTACTCGATCTACGAGGGCACGACCGAGGAGGGCGGCACGGTGCACGAGCTGCTCGACAAGAACGGTGTCACCGAGATCGACATCGCGGGCCTCGCCACCGACTACTGCGTGCGTGCCTCGGCGCTCGACGCGATCGAGCACGGGCGAAAGGTGCGCATCATCACCGACCTCGTGGCGGGTGTCTCGCCCGAGGCGTCCCGGGCGGCCATCGCCGAGCTGGCGCACGCGGGCGCCGACCTCATCACGTCGGCTCACGTCGCGAAGTAGCGGGGCGGATGCGCGGCGGCGCCGTCGCGGACGAGCTGCCCGAGGCGGCGAGCAGTGCCCAGAGCTCGGCGCGCGCGGGGAAGGTGTCGAGCGCGAGGCCGAGGGTCGCGCCGAGCGTCTCGATGCGCAGGCGCAGGCTGTGGCGGTGCAGGCCGAGCTCGCGGGCGGCCGGGTCCCAGTGGCCGTTGTGCCGCAGCCAGACGTCGGCGGCGTGGAGCTGCTCGCGGCCCTCGGCGGTGCGGCGGAGCGGTGCGAGGCGCGCTCGCGCGAGCTCGCGGGCCGTCGCGGTGCCCGGGGCCGACCCCGCCCCGAGGAGTCCGAGCAGGCCGTCGCCCGTGAGCTCGTCGAAGCCGACCGAGCGTCCGGGTGCCGCGCGGTCGAGGGCGCGCAGGGACTGGGCGACGAGGCCGTCGAGCTCGTCCCAGCCGCCGGGCGCCGAGGCGCCGGCGGGCACGCGGGTCTCGTCGAGCATCCGGCGCTCGGTCGTCGCCGTCTCGGCGTCGACCAGGACGATCAGGTGCGCGCCACGCGCCACCGCGAAGCGCGCGCGAGCCGGGGAGCTGCGGCGTTCGAGGCGGTCGCGGAACGCCGGCGTCAGGGAGGTGAGCGGCACGGCGACGACGGTGAGCGGTTCGGACGGCAACTCGATCCCCAGCACCTCGGCCGCCCGGCGCACGGCGTCGAAGCGGCCCTCCCTCAGGAGCTCGAACAGCTGCTGGAGGATGGAGCGGTGCCCCGTCCGCAGGTCGTCGGCGTGCTCGAGCGCGAGCTCGGCCAGCGCGGCGAGCGTGCTGACCACCGACTCGGCGGGCGCGTCGAGCTGCTCGCCCCGGGCCACGGCGACGGCCCCGGGGTGCCGCCCCGACGCCCCCAGGGTCTGAACGAGCAGCGTCCCCTCCCCGAACGGCTCCCGGATGCGCGCCCGGCGCCCCCGCCCCAGCACCTCGGCGGCGACCTCCGCCGCCGACCGCCCGGCGTCGGCTTCTCGAGCTGCACGGCCCGCGTGCTCCAGCACGCCGGCGTCGGCGTCGAAGACCCAGATCTCGGCCGTGAGGGCCTCGGCCGCCGCCGCGACCGCCGCGCTCAGGCCGCCGCGGCCCACCGCGCGGGTGAGGGCGTCCTGCGCCGCGAGCGCCCACTCCACACGTTCGCGGGCCGCCGCCGCCTCGCGGTCGGCGATCGCCCGGGCGACGGCGATGAACGGCGTGCGGTACGGGATCTCCACCAGCGGCAGCCCCGCCGTCGTGCACGCGGCGACGAGCTCGGGCGGGGTGCCGGCGCGCACCACCTCGGTGCCGAACCCCAGCCCCACGACGCCCGCCTCGACCAGCCGGCCGACGTACCGGCGGTAGTCGGCCGCGTCGTAGCCGTCGAACTGCCGGCCTGTCGTCAGCAGCAGATGGCCGGGCGAGAGGAACGGCGTGGGGTCGTCGAGATCCGACCCGTGGGCCCACTCGATCGCGCGCGGCGCCGAGCCGTCGTCGGCCACCGTCGCCCCCACCCGAGGTGGTCCGGCGGTAGGCACGAGCAGCGTCAGCCCGAGCTCCGGCAACGCCACGATCTCGTGGAGGAAGGTCGCCATGCCGACAGTGTAGCCGCCACTCCGGCACATCAGCAGGCCACGCGTGCCAGAACGGCAGCCGCGCATCCGCCCCCCGAGGATTAGCGTCGGATCACGCCGTCGAGAGGACCCGCCATGACCGTCACCGCCGAACCCGAGACCGTCCGCGGCGGCCCCGCCCTTCGACAGCAGCGCGAACTCGTCACCGCCATCCCCGGCCCGCGCTCGCAGCAGCTGCTCGCCCGCAAGTCGGCGGCCGTGCCGAAAGGCGTCGGCCTCACCCTGCCGATCTTCGTCGAGGCCGCCGGCGGGGGAGTGCTGCGCGACGTCGACGGCAACACCCTGATCGACTTCGGCTCGGGCATCGCCGTCACCGGCGTCGGCAACAGCGCCCCCGCGGTGGTGGACGCCGTCACCGCCCAGGTCGCGCAGTTCACCCACACCTGCTTCACGATCACCGGCTACGAGGGCTACGTCGAGGTGGCCGAGGCGCTCAACCGCCTCACCCCGGGCGACTTCGACAAGCGCACCGCCCTGTTCAACTCCGGTGCCGAGGCCGTCGAGAACGCCGTGAAGATCGCCCGGCACTTCACCGGCAAGCAGGCCGTCGTGGCCTTCGACCACGGCTACCACGGCCGCACCAACCTCACCATGGCGCTGACCGCCAAGTCGATGCCCTACAAGAGCGGCTTCGGGCCGTTCGCCCCCGAGGTCTACCGGGCGCCGATGTCCTACCCCTACCGGGATGCGCAGCTGTTGGGCGAGGCGCAGGCGAACGACGGCGCTGCAGCCGCCCGCCGCGCCATCGTGCAGATCGAGAAGCAGATCGGCGCCGCGAACCTCGCCGCGCTCATCATCGAGCCGATCCAGGGCGAGGGCGGCTTCGTCGTCCCGGCCGAGGGCTTCCTGCCGACCCTGCTCGCCTGGGCGCGCGAGAACGGCGTCGTCTTCATCGCCGACGAGGTGCAGACCGGCTTCGCCCGCACCGGCGACTTCTTCGCCTGCGAGCACGAGGGCCTCGAGCCCGACCTGATCGTCACCGCGAAGGGCATCGCCGGCGGCCTGCCGCTCAGCGCGGTCACCGGCCGCGCCGAGATCATGGACTCCGCCCACGCCGGCGGCCTCGGCGGCACCTACGGTGGCAACCCCATCGCCTGCGCGGCGGCGATCGCGACCATCCGCAGCTTCGAGGAGGACGGCCTCGTCGAACGCGCCCGCGCCATCGGCGAGCAGTTCCTCGCGCGACTGACCGAGCTGAAGAGAGCGGATGCGCGGGTCGGCGACATCCGCGGCCGCGGCGCCATGGTGGCCCTCGAACTGGTCGACCCCACCACCGGCGACCCCGACGCCGCGCTCACGGCCGCCGTCGCCGCGAAGGCCCACGCGGCCGGAGTGGTGCTGCTCACCTGCGGCACCTTCGGCAACGTCATCCGCTTCCTGCCCCCGTTGACCATCGACGACGCGCTGATCGCCGACGGCCTCGACGTGGTGGCGACGGCCCTGGCGGAGACCGCCAGCTGACGCCGACAGCGCCGCACGCGCATCCGGCCGCCCCGCGCCCCGCCGACCACGACCACCACACCCGGGCGAACCCCGCCCACCGAGAGCATGATGTACACGACGAACACAGAGGGAGACCACCAGTGACCAACGAGAACGAACTCCTCGCCGGAGTGCCCGACCGCCTCTTCATCGGCGGCCACTGGGTGGCCGGCAGCACCGGCGCCACGCTCGACGTCAACGACCCGGCCACCGGCAAGGTCATCAAGACGATCGCCGACGCCACCCCCGAAGACGGCATCGCCGCCCTCGACGCGGCCGTCGCGATCGCCGACGAGTGGGCGGCCACCGCCCCCCGCCAGCGTGGCGAGATCCTCCGCGGAGCCTTCGACCTGCTGCAGCAGCGCAAGGACGACGTGGCCCTGCTGATGACGCTCGAGATGGGCAAGCCGCTCGCCGAGGCGAAGGGCGAGGTCGCCTACGGTGGAGAGTTCCTGCGCTGGTTCAGCGAGGAGGCCGTGCGAATCACGGGCCGCTACGGCTCGAACCCCGAGGGCACCGGTCAGATGATCGTCTCGCAGCGCCCGGTCGGCCCCTGCTACCTGATCACGCCCTGGAACTTCCCGCTCGCGATGGCCACCCGCAAGATCGCGCCCGCGCTCGCGGCCGGCTGCACCGTCGTGGTCAAGCCCGCGGCCCTCACGCCGCTGACCACCCTCTACGTGGCCCGCCTGCTCGAGGAGGCCGGTCTCCCCGGCGGCGTGCTCAACGTCGTCACCACCACGCGATCGAGCGCCGTCTCCGAGCCGATCATCGCCGACCCGCGCCTGCGCAAGCTCAGCTTCACCGGCTCGACCCCGGTGGGCCGCACGCTGATGAAGCAGGCCTCCGAGAACGTGCTGCGCACCTCGATGGAGCTCGGCGGCAACGCCCCGTTCGTGATCTTCGGCGACGCCGACCTCGACAAGGCGGTCGACGGCGCGATGGCGGCGAAGTTCCGCAACATCGGCCAGGCCTGCACCGCCGCGAACCGCTTCATCGTGCACTCCAGCGTCGCCGCGGAGTTCGCCCGCAAGATGAGCGAGAAGGTCGGCGCCCTGCGCATCGGCCGCGGCACCGAGGAGGGCGTCGGCATCGGCCCGCTGATCGACGACAAGGCGGTCGACAAGGCCGACGAGCTGGTGCAGGACGCCGTCGGGCGCGGTGCCACCCTCGTCGCCGGAGGCCACCGCGTCGACGGCCCCGGCAGCTTCTACGAGCCCACGGTCGTCACGAAGGTGCCGCTCGACAGCGAGATCCTGCGCGAGGAGATCTTCGGCCCGGTCGTCAGCGTGATCGAGTTCGACGACGAGGACGAGGCGGTGCGCCTCGCGAACGACACCGAGTACGGCCTCGTCTCGTACGTCTTCACCGAGAGCCTCGCGCGCGGCCAGCGGATGATCGACAAGCTCGACACCGGCATGATGGGCCTGAACGTCGGCGTGCTCTCCAACGCCGCCGCCCCCTTCGGCGGCGTCAAGCAGTCGGGCCTCGGTCGCGAGGGCGGGCTCGAGGGCATCCACGAGTACCTCGCGCCGAAGTACACGCTCATCCCGAACAGCTGACCCCAGCACCCACGAGACGACGAAGGCCCGGTTCGAAAGAACCGGGCCTTTCTAATGCCCCAACCCCTTGACACCGAGAGCGGTACCTGGTTGGTTAGTTACATGAGTAATGAACCAACGAGGAAGAACGGCCGTGGATGACTCTCGGCCGATCTTCGTGCAGATCGCGGAGCTGATCGAGAACGACGTCGTCTCCGGTGCCCTGCCCGAGGAGTCCCAGGTTCCGTCGACCAACGAGTTCGGCGCCTTCCACCGGATCAATCCGGCGACGGCGGGCAAGGGAGTGAACCTCCTGGTCGACAAGGGGATCCTGTACAAGAAGAGGGGAATCGGGATGTTCGTCGCCCAAGGGGCCCGTGACCGGCTGCTGGCCGATCGCCGCAATCAGTTCCAGAACGAGTACGTGCGACCGCTCGTCGCCGAGGCCGAGAAGCTCGGCATCACCGGCGAGCAGCTCGTGCAGATGATCGCAGAGGGGAGCGGCGCATGACCGCCGTCATCGAGGCCGTGGGCCTCAGCAAGCACTACCGCACCGTCGACGCCGTCGACGACGTGAGCTTCTCGATCGAGGAGAACACGATCACCGGCCTGCTCGGCCGCAACGGAGCCGGCAAGACCACGCTGATGCAGCTGCTGACGGGCCAGGAGTTCGCGACCCGCGGCACCATCCGCGTCTTCGGGGAGTCGCCGGTCGAGAACGCCGGCGTGCTGCAGCGGCTCAGCTTCATCAAGGAGAGCCAGAAGTACCCCGACGACTTCAAGCCGAAGCACGTCTTCGCCACGGCACCGTGGTTCTTCCCGAACTGGGACGCCGAGTTCGCGGCCCGCCTGATCGACGACTTCCGGCTGCCGCTGAACCGCCGCATCAAGAAGCTCTCCCGCGGCCAGCTCTCCGCCGTCGGTGTGATCGTCGGCCTCGCCGGCCGCGCACCGATCACCTTCTTCGACGAGCCCTACCTGGGGCTGGATGCGGTGGCCCGGCAGATCTTCTACGACCGCCTCCTCGAGGACTACGCCGCGCATCCGCGCACCGTCGTGCTCTCGACGCACCTGATCGACGAGGTCGCGAACCTGCTCGAGCACGTGATCGTGATCGACCAGGGCCGCATCCTGCTCGACGACGACGCGGAGTCGCTGCGCGGCTCGGCCACCACCGTGGTCGGCACCCGGGCGGCGGTCGACTCCTTCGTCGGCGGCCGCGAGGTGCTGCACCGGGACTCTCTCGGAGGTCTCGCCTCCGTCACCGTCGGCCGGCTCGACCCGGCCGAACGCCGCGAGGCGGCCGAGCTCGGACTCGAGCTCGGCCCCGTCTCGCTCCAGCAGCTGGTCGTGCAGAAGACCGGCGCCACCGCCCAGACGACCGGAATCGAGCAGAGCGCATGAGCACCGTCGACACCCCCACCCGCCCCGCCCCGACGGCCGAGCCCTCGGGCAGCGGCAGCCGCATCGTCCCGATCGCCCGACTCCACGTCGTCAACCGGGTGCAGATCTTCCTCGTCCCCGCGATGATCCTGGTCTTCATCCTGCTGGTGAACATCGTGATCTGGTGGCTGATCGCTCGATCGGTCACCGATCCCGTCGACCGGGCCGACGCGCTCGACGGCCTGCAGTGGAGCGGCGCCTCGTTCTACGTCTTCGTCTACGCGGTCGTGATCGGGGCGCAGGCAGTCGGCTTCGTCTTCCCCTACGCGCTCGGCATGAGCGTCACACGCCGTGACTTCTGGCTCGGCTCGGCGCTCGCCTTCGTGGGCCTCGCCGCGCTCTACGGCGCCTTCATGACGGTGTTCGCGGTGATCGAGCAGGCGACCGGCGGCTGGGGCCTCGGCGGGCGCATGTTCACCGTGCTCTACTTCGGCGGTGAGGACGCGACCTTATATCAGCGGTTCGGGCTGTTCTTCGCGGCGTTCCTGTTCTGCTTCTTCGTCGGCGCGGTGGTCGCCACGATCTACCAGCGCTGGCGTGTGAACGGGATGCTCGTGTTCTTCGCGGCCCTCACCCTGCTGCTGCTCGGCGGCGCGGCGCTCATCACGCTCACCGACAGCTGGCCCGCGGTCGGCGCCTGGTTCGCCGCGACCGGTGCCGGCGGGGTGGTGGCCTGGAGCCTCCTGGTCACGGCCCTGTCTGCGGTGGTGGGGTTCCTGCTCATCCGCCGGTCGACCCCGCGGAGTTGACGCGGGGCGAGAACGACGGATGCCCGTGCCGGAACTCCTGGCACGGGCATCCGTGTGTCTGCAGCCCTGCTGCTCAGACGAGCAGCTGGTGCTTCGCGAGCTCGCGGTAGAGCGGTGTCGACGCCACCAGCTCGGAGTGGGTGCCGACCCCGACGACCCGGCCGTGGTCGACGACGACGATCTGGTCGGAGTCGACGACGGTGGAGAGGCGGTGCGCGATGACGATCAGCGTACGGTTCTCGGCGACCGCGTCGATGGCCTCGCGGAGCATCTGCTCGTTCATGCCGTCGAGCGAGGAGGTCGACTCGTCCAGGAGCAGCACCGGGGGAGCGGCGAGCAGGGCGCGGGCGATAGCCAGGCGCTGGCGCTCGCCGCCGGAGAGCATCACGCCGTCCTCGCCGACGGCCGCGTCGAGCCCCTCGGGCGAGCGGTTGAGCACCTCGCCGAGGTTCACCTCGTGCAGCACCCGGATGCACTGCTCGTCGGTGGCGTCGGGGGTGGCGAGCAGCAGGTTCTGGCGCAGGGTGCCGGCGAGCACCGGGGCGTCCTGCTCGACGTAGCCGATCTGCGAGCGCAGCTCGACACGGTCGAGGCGGCGCACGTCGACCCCGCCGAAGCGCACGGCGCCGGCGGTGGGGTCGTAGAAGCGCTCGATCAGGGCGAGCATGGTCGACTTGCCGGCGCCCGAGGGGCCGACGATCGCCGTGCGGCCGCCGCGCGGGGCCGCGAAGCTCACGCCGTGCAGCACGCTGTCGGCGCCGTAGCCGAAGTGCACGTCGTCGAACTCGATGGCCGGGGCACCGGGGCTCGCCGAGCCGGGGGCGGCCTTCGCGGCGAGGGCCGCGTCGTCCTGGCCCTCGATCGGCAGGTCGATGACCTCCTGGATGCGGCCCAGCGCACCGAGCGCCTGGTTCACCGAGTTGATGGCGCCGAAGGCCTGGCCGAGCGGCATGATCATCATGAACAGGAACAGGATGAACGACACCAGGCTCGCGATGGTGATCGCTCCCGAGGCCACGCGGAAGCCGCCGACGCCGAGCACGACGAGCAGCGACACCTGCAGCGCGATGCCGGCGATCGGCACCACGAGGGCCGAGATCTTCGCGACCTTGACGCCCATCTCCCAGGCGCCCCGAGCATCCGCCTCGACGGCCTCGGTCTCGCGCTCGGTGGCGTTCGAGGCGCGCACCGTGCGGATGGCGCTGATCGATCGCTCGACGGCCGCGGCGAGGTCGCCCACCTTCTCCTGCTGACGGCGGCTGGCGACCCGCACCTTGCCCGAGATGGCGACCACGGTGACCACCGAGACGGCGATCACGAGCACCGTGAGGCCGAGCAGCACGGGGTCGATGATCAGCATGGCGATCAGGGCGCCGACGAAGATCAGCGAGCCGCCGATCGCGTCGACGAGGCCCTGCGTGATGACGGCGTAGAGCAGCGTGGTGTCGGAGCCGACGCGGGAGACGAGGTCGCCCGTGCGCCGGGTGTCGAACTCGCTGATCGGCAGCCGGAGCATCCGGTGCACCAGCTGACGGCGGGCCGAGAGCACGACGCTCGTGCCGGTGCGCTGCAGCAGGTAGTGCTGGAAGCCGCTGATCAGGCCCGAGACCACGACGAGGGCCACCAGGGCCCAGACCAGCATGTCGAGGGCCCGGCCCTCCTGCACGACCGTGATGACCTGGCTCACCAGCAGCGGCTGGGCGAGGCTCGCGGCCGCTCCCACGATGCTCAGCACCACGACGACGCCGAGCACCTTCTTGTGCTCGAACAGGTAGGGCAGCAGCTGGCTGAACCGGGCGCGGGGCCCGTCGTCGGCGGCGCCCCCGCGGGAACGGCCGAAGCCGCGCCCACGGGGGCTCGAGGAGGAGGTGCGGGTCATGCTCTACTTTCTCAGGTGAGGCGGGTGTCGAACTCCACGTCGCGGGTCTCCCGGCTGATGATCAGCGCACCGAGCGTGATCAGCGCCATCAGCGAGAGGTAGTTGCCCACCAGTGCGGGCGAGCCGTCGGCCGCCTGCCAGAGCGCCACCGCGATGAAGGGGGCGACCGCTGCGCCGAGGATCGACGCGACGTTGTAGCTGATGGCCGAGCCGGTGTACCGCACGTTGGCGGGGAAGAGCTCGGGCAGCTGCGAGCCCATCGGCCCGAACGTCAGCCCCATCAGGGTGAAGCCGACGATCAGCAGGGTCATCACGCCGACGAAGCCGCCCGCGAACAGGGGCACGAACAGCAGGCCGAAGGCGGCGATGCCGATCGTGGTCCAGATCAGCGTCATGCGGCGGCCGAAGCGCTCGGCCAGGGGGCCGGAGACCAGGGTGAAGATGCCGAAGAACACGCAGCCGACGACGAGCATGATCAGGAAGTCGTTGCGGCTGTAACCGAGCCCGGGCACGAAGCTCGAGGCGTCGAACGGCTTGCCGGCGGCGTCGGCCGCGGCCTGGGCGTTCTCGACCGAGGAGGCCGTGGTGCCGAAGGTCAGCGTGAACGTGGTCATCAGGTAGAACAGCACGTAGGTGGCCAGCATGATGAAGGTGCCGAGGATGAGCGGGCGCCAGCTGGTCTTGAACACGCGGGCGAGCGGCAGCTTGGCCACCTCGCCCTTCTCGACGACGCGGGTGAAGGCGGGCGTCTCGACGAGCTTGAACCGCACGTAGAGGCCGATGATCACGAGCACGGCGCTGGCGAGGAACGGCACGCGCCAGCCCCAGGCGAGGAATGCCTCGGTCGAGAGCGTGGTGCTCAGGATGAGGAAGACCACGTTCGCGATGATGAAGCCGATCGGCGCACCCAGCTGCGGGAAGGTGCCGTAGATCGCGCGGCGGCCCTTCGGGGCGTTCTCGGTCGCGAGCAGCGCGGCGCCCGACCACTCGCCGCCGAGGCCGAGGCCCTGGCAGAAGCGGAAGAGCACGAGGAAGCCCGGTGCGAGGATCTCCCAGCCCGGGGTCTGGCCGGTCGGCAGCGCGCCGATCAGCACGGTCGCGATGCCCATCGTGAGCAGTGAGGCCACGAGGGTGCGCTTGCGGCCGATGCGGTCGCCGAAGTGTCCGAAGACGATCGAGCCGACGGGGCGGGCCACGAACGCGACGCCGAAGACGGCGAACGACGACAGCAGGGAGATGGTGGGATCGGAGTTCGCGAAGAACAGCGTCGGGAACACCAGCACGGCGGCGGTGGCGTAGACGTAGAAGTCGTAGAACTCGATCGACGTGCCGATCAGGCTCGCCAGGATGACGCGGCCCCGGGTGTTCCGGGGAGTCGTGGGCGGCGCGTCGACGGTGGTGGATGACATGGAGGTCTCTCACAGAGCAGGTGGAGGGCATCCCGGCTGAGGGCGCCGATCGGGCGCGTGGTCGTGACCAGCTGGGGGAGGCGGAGGCAAGGGGCGAGGTTCGCTCGCGAAGAGCCATTTTACGCCCCCGTAGGATGCTCAGGTACGTCTGACGAAGGAGGCCCTGATGGGCGTGGTGGTCGTTCTCGGTTCGCTGAACATCGACTCGACGGTGACGGTCGAGCGGCACCCCCGGCCGGGTGAGACGCTGCTCGGCGGCGACCTCGTGAAGCACTTCGGCGGGAAGGGCGCGAACCAGGCCGTCGCGGCGGCCCGCGCGGGTGCCAAGGTCGGCTTCGTGGGGCGGGTCGGCGACGACGCCGACGGAGACGCGTACCTCCGCCGGCTGGCCCAGTACCAGATCGACACGACCCACATCGGGCGCACTCCGGGCGTCGCCACGGGTCACGCCGCGATCGCGGTCGACGCCGCCGGTGAGAACACGATCATCGTCTCGCCGGGCGCCAATGCGCGCGTGACCACCGGCGATCTCGCCCCGCTGCGCTCGCTCGCGCCCGGCGACGTGCTGCTCGCCTCGCTCGAGGTCTCGCTCGAGGTGGTGGCCGAGGCCGCGCGGATCGCCGCTGCCCAGGGGGCCCGCGTCGTGCTGAACCTGGCGCCCTACGCCGCGCTTCCGACCGACGTGCTCGACCTCGCCGACCCGGTGGTGGTGAACGAGCACGAGAACGAGCAGCTCGGCGCCGACGGACTCGCGCCTCGATCGGTGCTCGTCACCCTCGGCTCCCGGGGGTCGCGCTGGGGTGCGGCCGAGGTGCCGGCCGGTGCGGTGACGACCGTGGTCGACACCACCGGGGCCGGCGACTGCTACTGCGGCACGCTGGCGGCGGCGCTCGCCGCGGGCTTCAGCGACGCCGACGCGATGCAGGCGGCGTCGACGGCGGCCGCCGCCTCGGTGGGGTGGGTGGGCGCGCAGCCCTGACGCCGGCCGCCCGCTGAGCGCGCCGCGCGCGCCGCCCCGCTAGCCGCGCAGCGCCGCTAGCCGCGCAGCGCGCGCAGCGTCAGCGCCGTCGCGATGGCGGCCTCGGCCGCCTCGGCGCCCTTGTCCTCCTTCGACCCGGGCAGCCCGGCTCGGTCGAGTCCCTGCTGCTCGGTGTCGAGCGTCAGCACGCCGAAGCCCACCGGCTTCCCGGTCAGGATGCTCACCTGCGTCAGCCCCGAGGTCGCCGCGTCCGAGACGTACTCGAAGTGCGGGGTGCCGCCGCGGATGATCACGCCGAGCGCCACGACCGCGTCGGCCCCGGCCTCGAGTGCCGCCTTCGACACCACCGGCAGCTCGAAGCTGCCCGCCACCCGCAGCTCCGAGATCTCGACGTTCGCCTTCTCGAGCGTCGAGCGGGCACCGGCGAGCAGTCCGTCGGTGATGACGGTGTGCCAGGTTCCGGCGACGATGGTGATCTTCAGCCCCGTCCCGTCGAGGTCGCTCATCTTCTGGGGTGCTCCGGCTCCGCTCATGGCGTGCGTCCTTTCGGGGGTGGGGTGGGTCGGTTCAGGGGTCTGGTCAGTGCGCGCCGGGCAGCACGTGCCCCATGCGGTCGCGCTTGGTGTCGAGGTAGTTCCGGTTGAAGTCCCCGGCGCCGACGATCAGCGGCTCGCGGTCGGCGACCTCGATGCCGTGCGCCTCGAGCTGCGCGACCTTGTCGGGGTTGTTGGTGAGCAGACGGATGCGCGGCGCCCCCAGATCGTTCAGGATCGCCACTGCGGCGCCGTAGTCCCGCGCATCCGCGGGCAGACCGAGCGCCACGTTGGCGTCGAGCGTGTCGAGCCCGTCCTCCTGCAGCCGGTAGGCGCGCAGCTTGTTGATCAGCCCGATGCCCCGGCCCTCGTGGCCGCGCAGGTAGATCACCACGCCGCCGTCGGCCGCGATCCGGTCGAGCGCCGCGTCGAGCTGCGGGCCGCACTCGCACTTCAGCGAGCCGAACGCCTCGCCGGTCAGGCACTCCGAGTGCACCCGCACGATCGGGCCGCGCGGATCGGCCGCGAGGTCGCCGGACAGGATGGCGACGTGGTCGGCGCCGGTCACCAGATCGCGGTAGGCCCGCATCCGCAGTGCGCCGTGCGTGGTGGGCACGGTGGTCTCGACCTCGAACTGCACCCGCGGGGCGGCGTCGGAGGGGGCGCCGGCCAGATCGACGGCGGCGGCTTCCGCGACGGTGAGGGGCGGAGCATCCGGAACCGCTGGTGCGGCGTCGAGCTCATTCAGATGCTGCACCATCAGCGCGATCGTCGTGATGGGCAGCCCCTCGGTGCGGGCGACCTCGCGCAGCTCGTCGAGCTTCATCGCCGAGCCGTCGTGCGACATCATCTCGCCGATGACACCGACCGGGGCGAGCCCGGCGAGCAGCATCAGGTCGACGGCGGCCTCAGTGTGCCCGGGGCGCTGCCGCACCCCGCCCGGCACGGCACGCAGGGGCACCACGTGCCCGGGGCGGATGAAGCTCGCGGGCGTCGACGCGGAGTCGGCCAGCAGGTTCAGCGTGCGGGAGCGGTCGTGCGCGTCGATGCCGGTGGTGATGCCCGAGGCGGCGTCGATCGTGATCGTGTAGGCGGTGCGCCGGGTGTCCTCGTTGTTGACGACCATGAGGGGCAGCGCGAGCTCGTCGGCGCGGCTGTCGGGCATGGGGGCGCAGAGGTAGCCGGAGGTGTTCCGCACCATCCAGGCGATCCACTCGGGCGAGGCCAGGGCGGCCGACAGGATCGCGTCGCCCTCGTTCTCGCGGTCGGCGGCGTCGGAGACGAGCACCGGCTTGCCGGCGCGGAGGGCGTCGAGCACCTCGCTCATGGGGGAGAAGACGGGGGTCATGACGCGATCCCTTCCGGGGCGGTCGGCGACTCGGCTGCCGTCGGCGTACCGGGTGCCGTCGGCGAGCCGAGGGCGACGAGCCGCTGCACGTGCCGGGCGAGCACGTCGGTCTCGAGGTTGACGCGGTCTCCCGGGGCCAGCGCACCGAGGGTGGTGGCGGCGAGCGTCTCGGGGATGAGCGAGACCTCGAACCAGAACGGGTCTCCGGCCTCGGCCGGCGACACGTCGGACACGGTCAGCGAGACCCCCGCCACCGAGATCGAGCCCTTGTCGACCACGAGCGCGGCGAGGCCGTCGGGCAGCGAGAAGCGCAGCACGCTCCACGCCTCGCCGGGCGTCACACTCAGCACCTCGGCCGTGCCGTCGACGTGGCCCTGCACGATGTGACCGCCCAGCCGGTCGCCGACGCGGGCGGCGCGCTCGAGATTGACGCGGCTGCCGGGGGCGAGCTCGCCGAGGGTCGACATGCGCAGCGTCTGCGCCATCACGTCGGCGCGGAAGCTGTCGGGCGTCCGGTCGACCACGGTCAGGCAGACGCCGGAGACGGCGATGGAGTCGCCGTGCCGGGCGTCGCTCACGGCGAGCGGGGCGCGCACCGTGATCACGGCGGCGTCGGCGGTGTGCTCGAGGGCGACGATCTCGCCCAGCTCCTCGATGATTCCGGTGAACATCGCTCTACTCCTTCGTGGCGGCCGGGGCGGTCGCCGAGGTGTCGGTGGTGGTGGCCGGCCGGGCGACGATCCGCAGGTCGTCGCCGAGGCGGTCCACCCCGGTGATGGTGAGGCGGCGCTGCGCGTCCATGCTGCCGACGCCGAGCTCGCCGAGCGCGGTGAACGGCCCGCCGATCAGGGTCGGGGCGAGGTACACGACGAGCTCGTCGGCGAGCCCGGCGGCGAGGAACGCGCTGGCCAGTGTCGGCCCTCCCTCCACGAACACCGAGCGCACCTCGTCGTCGTAGAGCGCGCCGAGCACGGCGTCGAGGTCATGCCCGTCGAATCGGCGAAGGGCCAGCGGATGCGCGTGCAGCCGCGCGCCGTCGGGAACCGCCCGCCGCCCGAGCACGACGGGTGCCGGCTGATGAGGCAGCAGGCCGTTCTCGCCCCGCGCGGTCAGCTCCGGATCGTCGGCGAGCACCGTGCCGATGCCCACCACGATCGCGTCGGCGTCGGCGCGGCGCCGGTGCACGTCGGCCCGGGCCTCCGGCCCGGTGATCCAGCGGCTGGAGCCGTCGGCGGCGGCCGCGCGGCCGTCGAGGCTCGAGGCCCATTTGACCGTGACGAAGGGGCGGTGGTGGCGCACGGCCGTGAGCCAGGGACGGATCGCCTCCTCGACGGCGGCCGCCTCGACCCCGGCGACGACCTCGAGGCCGGCCGCGCGCATCCGCTCGGCCCCGCCCGAGGACGCCCGGCCCGGGTCGGCCGCACCGTAGACGACGCGGGCGACGCCGGCCTCGATCAGGGCGACGCTGCAGGGGCCGGTGCGGCCGTGGTGGTCGCAGGGCTCGAGGGTGACGACGGCGGTGGCGCCCCGGGCCGCCTCGGGCCCGTGCACCTCGGCGGCCGAGGCCAGGGCCGCGACCTCGGCGTGCGGGGTGCCGGCGCCGCGGTGCCAGCCCTCGCCGAGCACCTCGCCCGAGGGGGACAGCAGCACGCAGCCGACCTGCGGGTTCACCCCGTGCCGGGGGCCACGGAGCGACAGCTCGAGGGCGCGGTGCAGCGCGGTGACCTCGGCGTCTGCCGTGGTGTCGCTCGCGTTCTTCATCCGGTCCTCGTCTTCCGACGGTCTCCGGGGATGGCAGCGCAAGCGCCGGTGGTCCGCCCATCGCGGAACCACCCGTGCGCCTCTCATCCGGACTAGACGGGGTCGTTCGACCACGCCATCACCGTCGGTTCCGGAATTCCACCGGATCAACCTCAGACGCTGCGAGCAGCGTCTGAGGTTCGCGGACTGTCACCGCCGGTTCAGAATCTCACTGACCCCGGAGCACGTTACATATCCAGTTATACCCTCTCCGCCGGTGAGCCCGCCGGATTCCCGTCATCGGGCGACGCGAGGGCAGCCGCTGGACGCGTCAGCGGGCGACGTCGGCGCGGAGCGGCAGCGGCGCCGGGGCGCGCCCGACGGCGCTCGCGAGCCCCCACAGCGTGACCTTCGTCAGCGCCTCCACGACGATGCCCGTCGACATCTTCGATACGCCCTCGGCGCGCTCGATGAAGGTGATCGGGAACTCGCCGACCCGGGCCCCGGAGCGCTCGAACTGCCACGCCATCTCGATCTGGAAGCAGTAGCCCTGCGAGGCCACGCGGGTGAAGTCGACGGAGCGCAGAGCCTCGGCGCGGAAGCCGCGGTAGCCGCTGGTCAGGTCGTGCAGCCGTGAGCGCAGCATCACCCGGGAGTAGAAGGTGCCGGCGCGCGAGATGAGCTTGCGGTGCAGCGGCCAGTTGACGATGGTGCCACCCGGGATCCACCGGGTGCCGATGCCCATGTCGTCGCCGCCGTCGAGCAGGCCGATCAGGCGGGGGAGCTCCTCGGGCTGGTGCGAGCCGTCGGCGTCCATCTCGACGACGTAGTCGTAATCGCGCTCGAGCGCCCAGGCGAAGCCGGCCCCGTAGGCGGCGCCGAGGCCGTTCTTCTCGGAGCGGTGCAGCACGTGCACGCGCTCGTCGGCGGCGGCGAGCTCGTCGGCGAGGCGACCGGTGCCGTCGGGGGAGTTGTCGTCGACGATCAGCACGTGCGTCCCGGCCGTCGTGAGATGGATGCGATCGATCACGCTTGCGATCGAGGCGATCTCGTTGTAGGTCGGTATCACGACGATCGTCTTCGCCACTGTTCCTTCAATCCGTCAGGCGTCCCCTTCTCGGGAGCGTTCAGAACCCTATCGTCGCTTTCCGTTCATTTTCCCCAGCTACGCTCAGCATTGGCCTCGAAGATACACAAAGTTCTCTTTTGCGTACTTCTTCGCGCCATGAACGTCAGGAATGGTAGATCACCCATGAGCAGTGCCCCCGCGTCGCCGTCGCGACTCCGCGTCCTCTTCTTCGAGGTCGTCCGGTTCGGCATGGTCGGGGGCCTCGGCTTCATCGTCGATCTGGCGGTGTTCAACCTCCTCGTGGTGACGGTGCTGGCTCCGGCGCAGCTGCACGAGGGTCCGCTGATCGCCAAGCTCATCTCGGCGTCGCTGGCCATCGTGGTCAACTGGCTCGGCAACCGGTACTGGACGTTCCGGCACCGCCGCCGCTCCGACATGCTGCGCGAGAGCATCGAGTTCTTCGTCGTCAGCGTCATCGGCACGGGCATCGGCCTGGCCTGCCTGTGGTTCTCGCACTACGTCCTGGGATTCACCTCGCTGCTCGCCGACAACATCTCGGGCAACGTGATCGGGCTCGCGCTCGGCTCGCTGTTCCGCTTCGTGCTCTATCGCGTCTGGGTGTTCGGCGAGCACCGTCCGCGGGCGCCCCGCGTCACGCTGCCCCGCGTCGAGCCCGCCGAGCAGCTCGGCACCACCGCCTCCTGACGGCTGCCCGGCGGATGCCCTCCGCGCCGGTCGCCTCCACCTGCGCGGGCGTTCGAGCGAGCATCCGGATGCCCGCCTAGGCTGGACGGGTGACGTCCGACCAGCCCCGTCCCGGCCGCTGGGCCGCTGTAGCCCGGGCTTCTCTCGCCCCGGCCAGGGCCTTCCAGGCGCCCTCCCGCACCCCGCTGCTGCAGGTGCTGAAGACGGCGGTGGCAGCGGTCGTCGCCTGGGCGGTCTGCTCGTTCGTCTCGGGCGGCCAGCCGCCGCTGTTCGGTGCGATCGCCGCGATCATCGTCGTGCAGCCGAGCGTCAACCAGTCGCTCAGCCGGGCGATCGAGCGCTCGATCGGCGTGATCGCGGGCGTCGTGGTCGCCTACCTCGTGTCGCTCGTGTTCGGGGCGCCGAGCTGGCTGATCCTGCTGGCCATCGTGCTGTCGCTGCTCGTCGGCTGGGCGCTGCGGTTCCCGCAGTCCTCGACCGTGCAGATCCCGATCAGCGCGATGCTGGTGCTCTCGATCGGCGCCCAGACCCCGGGCTATGCGTTCGAGCGGATCATCGAGACGGTGATCGGCGCGCTGATCGGTGTCGCGGTCAACTGGCTCGTGGTGCCCCCGGTGGCGCTGAAGCCGGCGCGGGAGGCGGTCACCGGCCTCGGCCGGGAGATCGCCGCCACGATGGACAGCCTGGCCACCGTGCTGAGCGCCCCCACCGACGAGGCCTACCGCACCGGCATGCTGGTGGAGGCCCGCCTCCTCCGCCCGATGCAGTCGAAGGCGCAGAAGGCGGTCGACGCCGCCGAGGAGAGCCTGCGCTTCAACCCGCGGCGCACGGCGAACCGCGAGCTGCTGCGCGAGAACGCGGAGCTGCTGACGACGCTCGGCATCGTCACGAACCGCGTGCTCGGCATGGCCCGCGCGGTCACCGACCACTTCGACCGCACCCTGCCCGAGGAGCCGAACGCCGTCGCCATCGCGGAGGAACTGCGCCGCGCCGCGCACGACCTGCGCCTCGTGCTCGACGAGGCCGCCGCGGGCACGGCGCCCGACGAGTCGACGGTCGACCTCGAGCCGGCGCTCACCGCGCCGCTCCGGGCCATCGTGCCCGACCCGCAGCACTGGATCCTGATCGGCTCCCTGCTCGAAGACCTCCGCCGCGTGCGCGAGGAGATCGTCGGCGCCTCCGCCGACCTCCGCTGACCCCGCCCGCTGCCCTCGCCGACCCTCAGCCGGCCCGGCCGTCAGCGCCGGTGGCGCGGCAGGAACCCCACCCGGTCGTACACGGTCGCCAGGGTCGCCGACGCCACCTCGTCGGCACGGTCGGCGTTCGCCGCGAGGATTCGGTCGAGCTCGGCCGGGTCGTCCATCAGCTCGAGCGTTCGCGCCCGGATCGGCTCCACCGTCGCCACCACGATCTCGGCCAGCGCCTTCTTCAGCGTGCCGTACCCGCCTCCGGCGAACTCCTCGACGACCGAGTCGATCGAGCGATGGTCGAGGATGGCGAAGATCGTCAGCAGGTTCGCCAGCCCCGGCTTCTCGGCCTGGTCGTAGCGCACCTCACCGTCGGCGTCGGTGACGGCCCGCATGATCTTCTTCACCGAGACCTTCGGGTCGTCCAGCAGCCAGATCAGCCCGGCCGCCGACTCCGCCGACTTCGACATCTTCGAGCCGGGGTTCTGCAGGTCGTAGACCTTCGCCGACTCCTTCAGGATGTACGGCTTCGGCATGGTGAACGTCTCGCCGAAGCGCGAGTTGAACCGGGTCGCCAGGTCGCGCGTGAGTTCCACGTGCTGTCGCTGGTCCTCGCCCACGGGCACGTCGACCGCCTGGTAGAGCAGGATGTCGCCGGCCTGCAGGATCGGATACGTGAACAGGCCGACCGAGGCCGAGTCCTGACCCTGCTTCACCGCCTTGTCCTTGAACTGCGTCATGCGCGCGGCCTCGCCGAAGCCGGTGATGGTGTTCAGCACCCAGGCGAGCTCGGCGTGCGCCGGCACGTGCGACTGGACGAACAGCGTCGAGCGGTCGGGGTCGATCCCGGCGGCGATGTACTGGGCGGCGGTTCGGCGGGAGTTCTCGCGCAGCCGCGCCGGGTCTTGCGGAACCGTGATGGCGTGCAGGTCGGCGAGGAAGAAGAAGGCGTCGTGCGTCTCCTGCAGCGCCTTCCAGCTCAGCAGCGCACCGATGTAGTTGCCCAGGTGGAGCGAGTCGGCGGAGGGCTGCATGCCCGACAGCAGTCGGGGCTTCGGGGTGGAATCGGTCATGGTCCTGTCAAGCGTGAGGGAGTGGCGTGAGGGAGTGGCGTGCGTCACAGCGCGTAGTCGACGACGACCGGGGCGTGATCGCTCCAGCGCTCGGCGTGCGTGGGTGCCCGGTCGATGGTCAGCGACGTGGCCGTGGCGGCGAGCTCGGGCGTGGCCAACTGGTAGTCGATGCGCCACCCCGTGTCGTTGTCGAAGGCCCGGCCGCGCTGCGACCACCAGGTGTACGGCCCCTCGACCTCGCCCGCGAAGCGGCGCCCGAGGTCGACCCAGCCGAGCCCGGCGCCGGCGTTGTAATCGGGGTCGCCCTCGGCGCCCACGAAGCGGTCGAAGTAGGCCCGCTCCTCGAGCAGGAAGCCGGCCCGCTTCACGTTGCCCTTCCAGTTGCGGATGTCGAGCGTGCGGTGACCGACGTTGAGGTCGCCGACGACGACGGCGAGAGGGTTGTGCTTCTGCAGCGCGGGCAGGTGCTCGAGCATCCCGTCGAGGAACTTGTACTTCTCGACCTGCTTCTCGGTTCCGGCCTCACCCGAGTGCACGTAGGCCGAGACGACGGTGACGACCTTGTCTCCCCACTCGTAGTCGGCCTCGAGCCAGCGGCCCGCGCTGTCGAAGTCGTCGGCCCCGAAGGTGACGCGGTGGATGTTCGCCCGGTCGCGGCTCGCGATGGCGACGCCCGCGCGGCCCTTCGCCGTGGCGGGGTCGTGCACGATGTTCCAGTCGGGCCCGAGGAGCTTCTCGAGGTCGCTCGTCTCGGCCCGCACCTCCTGCAGCGCGAGGATGTCGACGTCGCGCCCGTCGAGCCAGGCGCCCATGCCGTTGCGGAAGGCGGCGCGCACGCCGTTGACGTTGACCGAGGCGAGTCTGAGGGGCTTCGTGGGCATGCTCCTACTGTACCGGCGGCCTCCGACAGCGCTCCGCCGAGGGTCGGCAGGCGCGCATCCCTCAGCGCTTCTCGACCAGCTTCACGGCCTCGGCGTGATCGAGTTCGTCGAGTCGCTCGATCCGCTTGCGCACCCGGCGCCGGGCCAGACCGTGCACCGTCTCGAGCTGGTTCTGCAGCCGCTCCCGCTCCGCCGACACGAGGGTGTCCCGCGCTGCGGCGACCCGCTTCTGCCGCTCGACCTCGAGCTGCTCGGGGGTGAGGGCCCGCGGGTCGAGCCCGGCGTCCTCCATCCCGACGGCGATCCAGGTGGCCGAGATCAGGATGACGCGGCAGACCAGGTTCAGGAAGATCATGATGCCGATGATCACGGCGAACGACGCGAGCAGCGGGTTGCTGGTGGCGCCGCCCAGCAGCTGGCTGCCGAGGATCTTCAGCACACCGAGTGCGGCCCCGCCGATCGCCGCTCCGGCGAGCAGGCGTCGTCGTGGGATCTTCACCCCCGACAGCACCCGGAACGCCGCTGCCAATACGAGGCTGTCGAAGACGAACACCACGAGCACCCCGACGAGCCAGCCGGCGACGGCCGCGAACGGCGAGCGGGTGTCGATACCGAGCAGGTCGAACGCGAGCGAGAGCCCCTGGTTGCTGATCAGGCTGACGGCCGAGGAGAGGATGATCGCGACGCCGAACGCCAGCGCGAGTCCGAAGTCCTTGAGCTTCAGCAGCACCGGGTTGGTCGTCGGCGGGTCGAGCTTGAACAGCCGGCGGATCGAGTCGCGGGTCGAGGCCAGCCAGCCGACCGCGGTGAGCACGAGGCCGACCAGGGCGATGGCGCCGGTCCAGCCCAGGATGCGCGCCTCGGAGAGCGCCTTCGGATCGATGGCGCCGTCCTCACCGATCAGGCCGGGGATGGCGTTGCTCAGCTGCGCGACCACCGCGTCCATCAGGTCCTGGTTGCCCGCCAGCACGATCCCGAAGATCGAGAAGCCGACCCAGATCCCGGCGAAGATCGCGAAGACGGCCTGGAACGACATCCCCGACGCCATGATCTCGCCGCCCGAGGAGCCGAACCGCAGGAAGACCCGAACGGGCTTCAGCGCCATGACCTTGGCGATCAGCGCGGCGATCCCGGTGGGGGGCGTGTCGTCGACGGGCTTCTCGTCGATCTCGACCGCCGGCTTGCCCACGGTGTCGGTCTTCGTGGTCGCCCGGTCGTCCTTGACAGCGGTGTTCGCCGCTTCGCCCGCACGCTTCTCGCTCATGCGCTCAGCCTGACACGGAGACGTCGAAGTCGCCCGCCCCGGACGCAGCGAAGCCGCCCGCCCCTGAGGGCGAGCGGCTTCGACGGCTGCGGTGGAACAGGCCCTACGGCTTGCCCCGCATGATCGCCTGCTTGACCTCGGCGATCGCCTGCGTCACCTGGATGCCGCGCGGGCACGCATCGGTGCAGTTGAAGGTCGTGCGGCAGCGCCACACGCCCTCCTTGTCGTTCAGGATGTCGAGGCGGGTCGAGGCCGCCTCGTCGCGCGAGTCGAAGATGAAGCGGTGCGCGTTCACGATCGCGGCCGGGCCGAAGTACTGTCCGTCGGTCCAGAACACCGGGCACGACGAGGTGCACGCGGCGCAGAGGATGCACTTGGTCGTGTCGTCGAAGCGGGCGCGGTCGGCGACCGACTGGATGCGCTCCTTGTCCTTCGGCGGCTCCGTGGCCGACTGCAGGAACGGCTGCACCTCGCGGTAGGAGGCGAAGAACGGCTCCATGTCGACGATCAGGTCCTTCTCGAGCGGCAGGCCCTTGATGGCCTCCACATAGATGGGCTTGGTGATGTCGAGGTCTTTGATCAGCGTCTTGCAGGCCAGGCGGTTGCGGCCGTTGATGCGCATCGCATCCGAGCCGCAGATGCCGTGGGCGCAGGAGCGGCGGAAGGTCAGCGACCCGTCCTGCTCCCACTTGATCTTGTGCAGCGCGTCGAGGATGCGGTCGGTCGCGAACATCTGCACGTCGAAGTCCTGCCAGCGCGGCTCGTCGTCGACGTCGGGGTCGAAGCGGCGGATGATCAGGGTGACGGTGAAGGCCTCGATCGGCGCCTCGGGCGCGGGGCCCGATGCGGGTGCGTCGGCTACGAGTGTCATCAGTACTTCCTCTCCATCGGCTGGTAGCGCGTCACGACGACGGGCTTCCAGTCGAGCCGGATGTGATCGGCGGCATCGCTCGAGTGGGGGTCTCCCGAGAGGTACGCCATGGTGTGCTTCATGTAGGTCTCGTCGTCGCGCTTGGGGTAGTCGTCCCGCATGTGCCCGCCGCGGCTCTCCTGGCGGTTGCGCGCCGAGTACACGACGACCTCGGCCAGGTCGAGCAGGAAGCCGAGCTCGATCGCCTCGAGCAGGTCGGTGTTGAACCGCTTGCCCTTGTCCTGCACCTGGATGTTCCGGTAGCGGTCGCGCAGGCGGTGGATGGTCGCCGTCACGGAGGCCAGCGACTCGTCGGTGCGGAACACCTGAGCGTTCTTGTCCATCTCGTCCTGCAGCTCCTTGCGGATGGCGGAGATGCGCTCGGTGCCCGTTCCGCTGCGGAGCGACGCCACCAGCGACACGATGGCCGCCGCCGGGTTCTCGGGCAGGGGAGTGAAGTCGACGGTCTGCACGTAGTCGGCCGCGTTGTTGCCCGAGCGCTTGCCGAACACGTTGATGTCCAGGAGCGAGTTGGTGCCGAGACGGTTCGAGCCGTGCACCGAGACGCAGGCGCACTCGCCGGCGGCGTAGAGGCCGGGCACGACGGTGTCGTTGTCGCTCAGCACCTCGGCCTTGATGTTCGTCGGGATGCCGCCCATCGCGTAGTGGGCCGTCGGCATGACGGGCACCGGCTCGACGACGGGGTCGACACCGAGGTAGGTGCGCGCGAACTCGGTGATGTCGGGCAGCTTCGTCTCGAGCACCTCGGCGCCGAGGTGGGTGCAGTCCAGCAGCACGTAGTCCTTGTGCGGGCCGGCGCCGCGGCCCTCGGCCACCTCCTGCACCATGCACCGCGCGACGATGTCGCGGGGCGCCAGGTCTTTGATCGTTGGGGCGTAGCGCTCCATGAAGCGCTCGCCCGAGGCGTTGCGGAGGATCGCTCCCTCGCCTCGCGCTCCCTCGGTGAGGAGGATGCCGAGCCCGGCGAGGCCCGTGGGGTGGAACTGGAAGAACTCCATGTCCTCCAGCGGCAGGCCCTTCCGCCAGATGATGCCGACGCCGTCACCGGTGAGGGTGTGGGCGTTCGAGGTCGTCTTGTAGATCTTGCCGAAGCCGCCGGTGGCGAAGATGACCGCCTTCGCCTGGAAGACGTGGATCTCGCCGGTCGAGAGCTCGAAGGCCACGACGCCCGAGGGCTTGTCGACCCCGTCCACCTTCGTCATCACCAGGTCGAGCACGTAGTACTCGTTGAAGAAGTTGATGCCGAGCTTGACGCAGTTCTGGAACAGCGTCTGCAGGATCATGTGGCCGGTGCGGTCGGCCGCGTAGCAGGCCCGGCGAACGGGGGCCTTGCCGTGGTCGCGGGTGTGGCCGCCGAAACGCCGCTGGTCGATCTTGCCCTCGGGGGTGCGGTTGAACGGCAGGCCCATGTTCTCGAGGTCGATGACCGCGTCGATGGCCTCCTTCGCGAGGATCTCGGCGGCATCCTGGTCGACCAGGTAGTCACCGCCCTTGACGGTGTCGAAGGTGTGCCACTCCCAGTTGTCCTCCTCGACGTTCGCGAGGGCGGCGGCCATGCCGCCCTGTGCCGCACCCGTGTGGGAACGCGTCGGGTAGAGCTTCGAGATCACGGCCGTCTTGGCCTTGGGGCCGGCCTCGATGGCCGCCCGCATGCCGGCGCCGCCGGCGCCGACGATCACGATGTCGAACTGGTGGTAGTGCACGCCGTCCACGACGGCGCCGTCTTCGTACTGGGTCACGGAGGAGCTCATTCCGGGGTCGGAGGGGTTATCGGGTCGCGCAGAACGACGGCAGCAGGTCCGCCGGCGAGCCGACGGGGCACGGGTCGAAGGTGTAGACCACCAGGGTGCCGAGCACGATCATGGCCACGACAGCCACGAGGATCGCGCCGAGCAGCACCTTGCGGGTGACGGCCTTGGTCGCGTAGTCGTTCACGATCGTGCGCATGCCGTTGCCGCCGTGGATCATAGCGAGCCAGAGCATCAGCGTGTCCCAGACCTGCCAGAACGGGTCGCTCCACTTGCCGCCGACGAAGGCGAAGTCGATCGCCTTGATGCCGTCGCCCACGAGGAGGTTCACGAACAGGTGGCCGAAGATCAGCACCAGCAGCACGACGCCCGAGGCACGCATGTAGATCCAGCCCCACTTCTCCCAGTTCACGCCGCGGCTGCGGCGGACGGTGTGCGGGGCGCGGGGGGATTCGATGGTCGTGGCCATCAGGCACCTCCGACATGGCTGAACACGTTGATCAGGTGGCGCGGCGCGAAGCCGAGCATCGTGACGACCCAGAGGCCGATCACCACCCAGAACATGATGCGCTGGTACTTCGCGCCCTTGGACCACAGGTCGATCAGGATGATCCGGATGCCGTTGAACGCGTGGTACACGATGGCGGCGACGAGCGCCGTCTCGCCCAGGCCCATGATCGGGTTCTGGTAGGTCGAGATGACCGCGTTGTAGGCCTCGGGGGAGATCCTCACCATCGAGGTGTCCAGGATGTGCACGAGTAGGAAGAAGAAAATCGCGACACCCGTGATGCGGTGCAGCACCCAGGACCACATGCCTTCACGGCCGCGGTAGAGAGTGCCGGCCGGCCGCTTCGGTGTCATCGTCCCTGCCGTATTTATGGCCACGGACTAACCCTCCTTGGCTTCAGTCGGGGCCGGGACCGCCCGCTCGCGAATGCTGCGGAACCGGCCGTCGACCGCTCACAGTCTATGCGCGTTTCGGCGGTAACGGGTATTAGGCGGGCCTTAGTTGTATACAGGGCGGGCCGGATGCGCGTCCCGCACCAGCACGCGGAGAAACGCCCCGCGAATACCCCCCTGTATTCAAGCGTGTGAGCCGACGCGAGTGCGCTTCACCGCCACCTTGGCGCCCATCACGGACCGGTAGTGCCCGAGCAGCTCGTCGCAGACCGACGCCCACGAGGTGCCGATCACGGCGCGACGGCCGGCCTCGCCCATCCGGCGCCGGAGCGCCGGGTCGGCCACGAGGGAGCCCACGCGCATCCGCAGATCGCGCGGGTCGTCGGGGTCGAAGAGGTAGCCGTCCTCGCCGTGCCGCACGAGGTCGATCGGGCCGCCGGCCGCCGGGGCGACCACCGGGAGTCCCGCGGCGTGCGCCTCCTGCAGGGTCTGGCCGAAGGTCTCCTCGGTGCCGGTGTGCACGAAGGCGTCGAAGGCGGCGTAGGCGTCGGCGAGGTCGGCGCCCGAGAGCCGGCCGAGGAAGGTCGCCGGCATCCCGTGCAGCAGGTGGCGGATGCGCTGGTCGCTCGGCCCGTCCCCGACGATCGCGAGGTGGAGGCCCGGCATCCCGCGCAGCGCGGCGAGGCGTTCGAGACCCTTCTCGGGCGCGATGCGGCCGACGTAGCCCACCACCGCGTCCTGACCGCCGCGGGAGAGCAGGGCCGAGAGGGCCTGCGCGGTGGGGCGCATCCGGTTGTTCGGGTGGTAGCGCTCGAGGTCGACGCCCCGGCCCCACCGGGCGAGCCGGGGGACGCCCGCCCGCTCGAGGTCGTGCTGCGAGGCGCTCGAGGGCACGAGTGTGCGGTCGGCGCCGTCGTGGATCCACTTCACCACCCGCCAGGCGAGCTTCGACGCCGATCCCAGCCGGTTGCGCCGCGCGTAGCCCGCGACGTCCGTCTGGAAGACGGCCACCGAGGGGATGCCCAGCCGGTTCGCCGAGGCGATGCCCTGGGCGCCCAGCAGGAACGGGGACGCCGCGTGCAGCACGTCCGGCTCGAAACCGGCGATCAGCCGGGCGACCTGGACGCTCGGCATCCCCACCGGGAACTGCCGGTACGCCACCGCCGGCACCTCGTGCACGCGGAAGCCCTTGTAGTGAGAGGGGGAGCCGGCGGCCGGCGCGATGACGATCGCGTCGTGACCGTTCGCCGCGAGATGGTCGAGCACCTTGCAGACGCTGTTCGTGACTCCGTTGACGGTGGGGAGAAAGCTCTCGCTGATGATCGCAACTCGCATGACATGCCTCCGCAGTGCCGTGGGGCCGACCGGCCACGTCGCCGACGCTACGGAGGGCAGGTGGACCGCCGGTGTCGCGGCAGTGGCCTCCCCGTGGCCCCGGGGTGAGCATCCGATGGCCCCTCCCGGCCGCTGTATAGGCTGTGCCTCATGAACTCATCGTCACCAGCGCTCGACCGGCTCTACAGCGTGATCCCCGCCGGCGGGATCGGCTCACGGCTCTGGCCCCTGTCGCGGGCGGACGCCCCCAAGTTCCTGCACGATCTGAGCGGCTCGGGCCAGAGCCTCCTGCGCGACACGTGGGACCGCCTGGCGCCGCTCTCGGGGGAGCAGCGCATCATGGTCGTCACCGGCCGCGCGCACCGCGCCGCCGTCGAGGAGCAGCTGCCGACCCTGGAGGACAGCAACGTGGTGCTCGAGTCGGAGCCGCGCGACTCGACCGCCGCCATCTGCCTCGCCGCCGCCATCCTCGAGAAGCGGGAGCCGGGCGTCATCATCGGCTCGTTCGCCGCCGACCACGTCATCACGAACCCGCAGCGCTTCCGCGCCGCCGTCGCGCAGGCCGTGCAGGTGGCCGACGCCGGCTACATCGCCACCATCGGCATCACCCCCACCGACCCGGCCGTCGGCTTCGGCTACATCCGCTGCCTCGGCTCGCTCGAGATCGAGGGGGCGCCGGCTGCACTCAAGGTCGACCACTTCGTCGAGAAGCCCGATCTGCCGACCGCCAAGCGGTACCTGAAGGCGGGCAACTACCTGTGGAACGCCGGCATGTTCATCGCCAGGGCCGACAAGCTGCTCGAGCACCTGGGCGCATCCGAGCCCGAGCTGCTCGCGGGCGTGCTCGAGCTCGCCGAGGCCTGGGACACCCCGCGCCGTGGCGAGGTCGTCGACCGGGTCTGGCCGACGCTGAAGAAGATCGCCATCGACTACTCGGTCGCCGAGCCGGCCGCCGCCGCCGGTGCGCTCGCCGTCATCCCGAGCGACTTCGACTGGGACGACGTGGGCGACTTCGCCTCGATCGCCAAGCTGCACAGCTCGGGCCGGGGCACCGATCTCGCCATCCTCGGCAAGAACGCCCGCGTGCTGGCCGACTCGTCCAGCGGCATCGTCGTGTCGCAGTCCAAGCGCGTGATCAGCCTGATCGGCGTGCGCGACATCGTCGTCGTCGACACCCCGGATGCGCTGCTGGTGACCACCAGCGAGCACGCCCAGCGGGTCAAGTCGGTCGTCGACGCGCTCCGGGCCGGCGGCTCCGGCGACGTGCTCTGACCTTCCCTCCCACCCGGTGCCCTAGGAGTCCGACCATGAGAACCACAGCCCTCGTCCGCACCGGCGTCGTCGCCGGCGTGCTCGCCCTCGCCCTCGCCGGCTGCGCCGAGGCGCCGTCCTCGACCGGCGGCGGCACCTCGACCGCCGCGTCGAGCGACTACTGCGCCCGCATGGTCACGAACTCGGGCGGCCTCGACGACCGCTCCTTCAACCAGTCCAGCTGGGAGGGCCTCGAGAAGGCCCAGCAGGAGTACGGCATCGACGCCCAGGTGCTCGTCTCCACCGGCGAGACCGATCTCGCGCCCAACGTGACCCAGGCGGTTCAGAGCGGATGCGCGTTCGTGCTCACCGTGGGCTACGAGCTCGCCGACGCCACCCTCGCCGAGGCGGGCGGCAGCCCGGACACCCACTTCGCCATCGTCGACGAGACCGTCGACGCCCCGAACGTGAAGCCGATCCTGTTCGACACCGCACAGGCGTCGTACCTGGCGGGCTACCTCGCCGCCGGCGTCTCGAAGACCGGCAAGGTCGCGACCTTCGGCGGCGGCAACCAGCCGCCGGTCACCCTGTTCATGGACGGTTTCGTCGACGGCGTCGCGAAGTACAACGAGGTGCACGGCACGCAGGTGCAGGCGCTCGGCTGGGACAAGGCGTCGCAGGACGGCGTCTTCACCGGCGACTTCGAGGACATCAACAAGGGCAAGACCGTCACCCAGGGCTTCATCGACCAGGGCGCCGACGTGATCCTCCCCGTGGCCGGCCAGGTCGGCGAGGGGGCCGCCTCGGCCGCCTCGGAGGCGGGCGGCGTCTCACTCATCTGGGTCGACAACGACGGCTACGACACCCTGCCGGCCGAGTACAAGCCGATCCTGCTCACCAGCGTGCTGAAGAACACCGGCGACGCCGTGGTCGAGATCGTCGGCGACGACATCGACGGCGACTTCAGCCCGGAGCCGTTCGTCGGCACGCTCGAGAACGGGGGAGTGGCGCTCGCGCCCTTCCACGACCTCGAGTCGTCGGTGCCCGCCGAGCTGGCCGCCGAGATCGACGATCTGAAAGCCCAGATCGTGGCCGGAACCGTCGTCGTCGACTCCCCGTCGGCCCCCTGACGCCCGGGCAGCGCCGCCGCTGCGTCTCAGCGGCGGGCCCTGGACATTTCGGGGACATTTCGGCGTGATCGCGGCTTTGTAACGCTTGCGCCCCGAACATGCGGTTGCCCCTGTCGGGGCCCGTGACTTTCGGTAACGTGTAGTCCCACACAGCCCCTGCGCGTCTTGGCAGGGCAGCATCTTGGAGGACATCTTGAGCATCAACCTGCGCCGCGCCGGAGTGGCCGGCTTCGCCACGCTGGGCGTGGCAGCCCTTCTCGCCGGCTGCGCGTCCGCTCCGTCGGACACCGCATCGACGTCGGGCGGCGACGCCGCCAGCGACTTCATCCCCTGCATGGTCTCCGACTCGGGCGGGTTCGACGACAAGTCGTTCAACCAGGCCGGCTACGAGGGCATCACCGAGGCGGCCGACAAGCTCGGCGTCGAGCCCGTCACCGTCGAGTCCGCGGCCGACACCGACTTCGCGCCGAACATCGACAACCTCATCTCGCAGGACTGCAACCTGATCATCTCGGTCGGCTTCCTCCTCGCCGACGCCACCAAGGCCGCCGCCGAGGCGAACCCCGACACCCAGTTCTCGATCATCGACGACTCCTCGATCGACGCCGACAACGTCAAGCCGATCGTCTTCGACACCGCGCAGGCCGCGTTCCTCGCCGGCTACGCCTCGGCGAGCTACTCGAAGACCGGCACCGTCGGCACCTTCGGTGGCCTGCAGATCCCGTCGGTCACCATCTTCATGGACGGCTTCGTCGACGGCGTGAACTACTACAACGAGCAGAAGGGCACCTCCGTCAAGGCCATCGGCTGGGACGTCGCGGGCCAGACCGGCTCGTTCACCGGTGGCTTCGCCGCCGGTGTCGAGGCCAAGACGGCGGCGCAGGGTCTGATCGACCAGAACGCCGACGTCATCCTGCCCGTGGGTGGCCCGATCTTCCTCTCCGCCGGTGAGGCGATCCGCGACTCCGGCAAGGAGGTCGCCCTGGTAGGTGTCGACTCCGACAACTACGAGACGGCTCCCGACCTGAAGGACCTCTTCCTCACCTCGGTGCTGAAGGGCGTCAAGGCCGGTGTGGTCGACGTGGTCGACACCGCCGCCGCCGGCGACTTCGACGCCACCCCGTTCGTGGGCACGCTCGAGAACCAGGGCGTGGACATCGCTCCGTTCCACGACTTCGAGAGCAAGGTCTCGCCCGACCTGCAGGGTGAGCTCGACACCATCAAGGAGAGCATCATCAACGGCTCCATCGAGGTCGAGTCGCCCTCGACCCCGGCGTCGGCCGAGTAGCTCCTCCGCGTTCTCCGAACGCGACCCGGTCGGGGGGACCAGCACGCTGGTCCCCCCGACCGCTCCACTTAACGGATGCCCTTCGGGGAGTAGGTAGATTGATTCCATGAAGCTCGAACTCCGGGGCATCACGAAACGTTTCGGTGCCCTCACTGCCAACGACCACATCGACCTCACGGTCGAGCCGGGCGAGATCCACTGCCTCCTCGGAGAGAACGGCGCCGGCAAGTCCACCCTGATGAACGTGCTCTACGGCCTCTACCAGGCCGACGAGGGCGAGATCGTGCTCGACGACGTGGTCCAGCACTTCTCCGGCCCGGGCGACGCGATGGGCGCCGGCATCGGCATGGTGCACCAGCACTTCATGCTCATCCCCGTCTTCACCGTCGCCGAGAACGTCATGCTCGGCCACGAGCAGACCGGTTTCGCCGGCCGGCTCGACCTCGCCGCCGCCCGCAAGCGCGTGCGCGAGATCAGCGACCGCTTCGGCTTCGACGTCGATCCGGATGCGCTGGTCGACGACCTGCCCGTCGGCGTGCAGCAGCGCGTCGAGATCATCAAGGCGCTCTCCCGCGACGCGAAGGTGCTCGTGTTCGACGAGCCCACCGCCGTGCTCACCCCGCAGGAGACCGACGAGCTGATGCAGATCATGCGTCTGCTGAAAGAGCGCGGCACCTCCATCGTCTTCATCACCCACAAGCTGCGTGAGGTGCGCGAGGTCGCCGACCGCATCACGGTCATCCGCCTCGGCAAGGTCGTCGGCGAGGCCTCGCCCACCGCGACGAACGCCGAGCTCGCCTCGCTGATGGTCGGCCGCGCGGTCGAGCTGACCGTGCACAAAGACCCCGCGACCCCCGGGGCCCCGGCGCTCGTGGTCGAGAACCTCTCGGTGGTCGACCCCCGCGGCCAGGTCGTCGTCGACAAGGTCTCGTTCGACGTCAAGGCGGGCGAGATCCTCGCCATCGCCGGCGTTCAGGGCAACGGCCAGACCGAGCTGACCGAGGCGCTCCTCGGCCTGCAGGACAGGGTGACCGGCGACGTCTCGCTCGACGGCCGGAGCCTCCGCGGCATGAGCGTGCGCAAGGTGCTCGACTCCGGCGTCGGCTTCGTGCCGGAGGACCGCAAGGAGGACGGGCTCGTCGGCGAGTTCACCATCGCCGAGAACCTCATGCTCGACCGCTCGGAGGGCGAGCCCTTCGTCAAGGCGGGCGGGCTGCAGCTGAACTACCTGCGCACCTTCGCGGAAGAGAAGTCGAAGGAGTTCGACGTGCGCTCGCAGGGCATCGACACCGAGGTCGGACGCCTCTCCGGCGGAAACCAGCAGAAGGTGGTGCTCGCCCGCGAGCTCAGCCGCGACCTGCGCCTGTTCGTGGCCGCCCAGCCCACCCGGGGCATCGACGTCGGCTCGATCGAGTTCGTGCACAAGCGCATCGTCGCCACCCGCGACGAGGGCATCCCCGTCATCGTCGTCTCGACCGAGCTCGACGAGGTCGTCGCGCTCGCCGACCGCATCGCCGTGATGTACCGTGGCTCGATCGTCGGCATCGTGCCGGGCACCACCTCGCGTGACGTGCTCGGCCTCATGATGGCGGGCGAGGTCCCCGCCGACATCACCGTGGAAGGAACCGCCGCGTGAGCGACACCACCCTGTCCAAGCCCGCCCCGGCGGCGGAGCCGCCCTCGCGCTGGCGCACCACCTTCAACGAGATCATCGGCGGCAGCGTGATGATCTCGATCCTCGCGGTGGTGCTGGCGATGATCGCGGGCGGCATCCTGATCGCCGTCACCGACGAGAACGTGCAGAAGGCCGCGGGATACTTCTTCGCCCGGCCCGGCGACACCTTCGCCGAGATCTGGAAAGCCGTCTCCGGCGCCTACGTCTCGCTGTTCCAGGGGGCGGTGTTCAACCCCAAGCGCGACGACTTCGTGCAGCAGATCAAGCCGCTCACCGAGACGCTCACCTTCGCCACCCCGCTGATCGCGGCCGGCCTCGGCGTCGGCCTCGCCTTCCGCGTCGGCATGTTCAACATCGGTGGCCGCGGGCAGATGCTCATCGCCGCCGCCTGCGCCGGCTGGGTGGGCTTCACCCTGCACCTGCCGTGGGGCCTGCACATGATCGTCGCGGTGATCGCCGGCCTGGTCGGCGGCGGCATCTGGGCGGGCATCGCCGGTCTGCTGAAGGCCCGCACCGGAGCGCACGAGGTGATCATCACGATCATGCTGAACTACGTCGCGTTCTACCTGGTCTCCTACCTGCTGCGCACCCCCGTGCTCCAAGCGCCCGGCTCGAACAACCCGAAGTCGCCGCCGATCGACAGCACCGCGGTGTTCCCCGATCTCCTCGGCCCGCAGTTCAACCTGCACTTCGGCTTCATCCTGGTCATCGTCGCCACCGTCTTCGTCTGGTGGCTGCTGAACCGGTCGTCGCTCGGCTTCAAGTTCCGCGCCGTCGGCATCAACCCCAACGCGGCGCGCGTGGCCGGCATCAACGTCAAGAACATGTACGTCTACGCCATGGTCATCTCCGGTGGCCTGATCGGCCTCGCCGGCGTCTCGCAGGTGCTCGGCACGGTGACCACCGGCTTCAGCTCCGGCATCGACGCGGGCATCGGCTTCGACGCCATCACCGTGGCGCTGCTCGGACGGTCCAAGCCGTGGGGCATCTTCGTGGCGGGCATCCTGTTCGGAGCGTTCAAGGCCGGCGGCTTCGCCATGCAGGCCTCGGAGGGCATCCCGATCGACATCGTGCTCGTCGTGCAGTCTCTGATCGTGCTCTTCATCGCGGCGCCGCCGCTGATCCGTACGGTGTTCCGCCTGCCCGACCCGTCCAAGCCCAAGACGCCGAAGGCCCCCAAGGCCCCGGCTGTTTCGAACCGTGAGGCGGTGACGGCCAAGTGAGCGAGAACGTCTCGACCAACAACCTGGCTTCGACGGCGGGAGCCCCGCCCACCGAGCACAACCACCCCGACACCTCGGGCAAGGCCCTGAACACGGTGCAGGTGAAGAGTTGGAAGGCGCCGATCGCGTTCGGCATCTTCGCCCTCGGCGCGTTGATCCTGTTCGTGGCGTTCGGCCGCGACGGCTCCTCGACGTTCCGGCTCTCGACCGACTCCGACCTGATCCAGCTGCCCGAGGTCGTGCTGCCCACCCGGGCGACCGGCCTCGTCATCTCGATCGCGCTCGTGCTGCTGGCCGCCCTGTCCGCCTGGTTCGTGGCGACCGGGCGGCGGGTGCGCCTCTGGCTCATGGTCGTGTTCGCGGTGCTGTTCCTGATCGCGTTCCTCACCTGGGCCGCGGCGGGCCAGACCATCCCGGTGCCCGGCCTCCTGATCGGCACCGTCTCGCTCAGCGTGCCGCTGATCTTCGGTGCCCTCGGCGGCGTCATCTCCGAGCGTGTCGGTGTCGTCAACGTCGCGATCGAGGGCCAGCTGCTCGCCGGCGCCTTCGTCTCGGCGGTCGTGGCCTCGGTGACGGGCAACCCGTTCATCGGCCTGATCGGTGCGGTCGTCGCCGGCACCCTGGTGTCCTTCGTGCTCGCCGCGTTCTCGATCAAGTACCTGGTCGACCAGGTGATCGTCGGCGTCGTGCTGAACGTGCTGGTCACGGGTCTGACGTCGTTCCTGTACTCGCAGGTGCTGACGGCCGACCCCGATCTGCTGAACTCGCCGCCGCGCTTCGACCGGCTGCCGATCCCGCTGCTGTCCGAGATCCCGGTGCTCGGCCCGACCCTGTTCCGGCAGACCATCGTCGTCTACCTGATGTACATCGCGGTCGCGCTGGTGTTCTACAGCCTCTTCAAGACCAAGTGGGGTCTGCGGGTGCGGGCCGTGGGCGAGCATCCTCAGGCCGCCGACACCGTGGGCATCAAGGTCAACCGCACGCGCTTCTGGAACGTGTCGCTGGCCGGTGCGATCGCGGGCCTCGGCGGGGCGTACTTCACGCTCGGCTCGGTGGGTGCGTTCAACAAGGAGATGACGGCGGGCGCGGGCTTCATCGCCCTCGCGGCGGTGATCTTCGGCAGGTGGGACCCGATCCGGGCGACCCTCGCGGCGCTGCTGTTCGGCTTCGCGTCGAACCTGCAGAACGTGCTCGGCATCATCGGTTCGCCGGTGCCGTCGGAGTTCATGTTGATGCTGCCCTACGTGGTCACGATCTTCGCGGTCGCCGGCCTGGTCGGGCGCGTACGGGGGCCGGCGGCCTCCGGCAAGCCGTACGTCAGCTCGTGAGTCCGTTGGTCGTGAGCTCGATGGTCGTGAGTTCGTTGTTCCCGAGGAGATTCTGATGACGGATGCCCGAAGCGAGATCGACTGGGACGCCCTGCGCGCCGTCGCCCTCGAGGCGATGGAGAAGGCCTACGTGCCGTACTCGAAGTTTCCCGTCGGGGTCGCCGCGATCGTCGACGACGGCCGGGTGATCTCGGGCTGCAACGTCGAGAACGCGTCCTACGGCCTGACGCTCTGCGCCGAGTGCACCCTGGTCTCGACGCTGCACATGACGGGCGGCGGCAAGCTCGTCGCCTTCACCTGCGTCGACGGGCACGGTGGCGCGCTGATGCCGTGCGGCCGCTGCCGCCAGCTGCTCTTCGAGCACTCGGCCGAGGGGATGCTGCTCGAGACGGTCTCGGGCATCAAGACGATCGACGAGGTCATCCCCGACGCCTTCGGGCCGCGCACCCTCGTCGAGTACCGCGAAGAGTCGCTCGCCGAGTAGCGGTCTCCGCACGCGCGGCGGAGTGCCGAGCATCCGAGTTAGGAATCACCATGGCCACCGAAGCCCACGACGTCGTCGATCTGATCCGCACCAAGCGCGACCGGGGAACGCTCTCCACCGCGCAGATCGACTGGCTGATCGACGCGTACACCCGCGGCTACGTGGCCGACGAGCAGATGTCGGCACTGGCGATGGCGATCCTGCTGAACGGCATGTCGCGGGACGAGATCCGCGACCTCACCCTGGCGATGATCGCCTCGGGCGAGCGGATGGACTTCTCGGGGCTCGGCAAGCCGACGGTCGACAAGCACTCGACCGGGGGAGTGGGCGACAAGATCACGCTTCCGCTGATGCCGCTGGTCGCGAGTTTCGGGGTGGCGGTGCCGCAGCTCTCGGGCCGCGGGCTCGGGCACACGGGGGGCACGCTCGACAAGCTCGAGTCGATCCCGGGCTGGCGGGCGTCCCTGTCGAACGAGGAGATGTTCGATCAGCTGCGCGACGTGGGCGGGGTCATCTGCGCCGCGGGGTCGGGTCTCGCCCCGGCGGACAAGAAGCTCTACGCCCTGCGGGACATCACGGGCACGGTCGAGGCCATCCCGCTGATCGCCTCGTCGATCATGTCGAAGAAGATCGCCGAGGGCACCGATTCGCTCGTGCTCGACGTGAAGTTCGGCTCGGGTGCCTTCATGCAGGACATCGCCCGCTCCCGGGAGCTCGCGCAGACCATGGTCGACCTCGGCAACGACGCCGGGGTGCGCACCACTGCGCTGCTCACGAACATGAACGTGCCGCTCGGTCTCGCGATCGGCAACGCGAACGAGGTGCGCGAGTCGGTCGAGGTGCTCGCCGGGGGAGGGCCTGCCGACGTGGTCGAGCTCACTCTCGCCCTGGCGTCGGAGATGCTCCGGCTCGCCGGGCAGCCCGACGCCGATGTGGCCGAGGCGCTCCGCGACGGCCGGGCCATGGACACCTGGAACCGGGTGATCCGTGCCCAGGGTGGCGACCCGACGGCGCCGCTCCCCGTGGCCCGCGAGACCACCACGGTCTCGGCTCCCCGCTCGGGTGTTGTGCTGCGTCAGGATGCTCTGCCCTTCGGCATCGCCGCATGGCGTCTCGGCGCCGGCCGGGCCCGGGCTCAGGATGCGGTGCAGCACGCTGCCGGGATCGACCTCCTGGTGAAGCCGGGTGACACGGTCGTTGAGGGCCAGCCGATCTTCACCCTCTCGGCCGACGAGCCGTCGCGGTTCGCCCGGGCACTGGAATCGCTGGAGGGTGCGTGGGAGATCGGGGACGCGTCCGACTACGTCGCCGGCGACCCGCTCGTGGCCGAACGCATCGGCTGATCCGCGTGTTTCCGCGGAAGTTCGGCCCGACACGCCCGGGCGTTCACCGGGATTTGGCCTCCGCGAAACATCGCCGTAATGTTCTTACTCGTCACCCCACAGGTGCGGAAAGCGGAAGAGCTTACCGGCCTCAAGCGGGACATCAATCCTCCATCTGAGACTGCTCTCTTGAAGAGCGAGAATCAGAGGCGTAGGATTAAACCCCTTCCACGAGCAAGCGGCGCGTCGATTTGACAGCCTCACTTCTGGTGCTAGGGTAGAGAAGTTGCCTGGAGCGGCGGCCTGAGAGGGTTCGGCTCTGGTGTATCCGATCCTTGAGAACTCAACAGCGTGCACAATGTCAAATGCCAAAAACCCCAGGTGACTTCGGTCACTGGGATTCCTTTGGAAAACATTTAAACAACAAAGCAAGTCAGTAATGATTTGTTCTGTCAGTTTCAAACTCGTGTGACCAGGGCCTATTCCGGCCGGGTTGCACAATCTAATGTGCCGGCCTTCGGGTCGTGCAATAAAACATTTACGGAGAGTTTGATCCTGGCTCAGGACGAACGCTGGCGGCGTGCTTAACACATGCAAGTCGAACGGTGAAGCAGAGCTTGCTCTGTGGATCAGTGGCGAACGGGTGAGTAACACGTGAGTAACCTGCCCTTGACTCTGGGATAAGCGTTGGAAACGACGTCTAATACCGGATACGAGCTGAGACCGCATGGTCATCAGTTGGAAAGATTTTTTGGTCAAGGATGGACTCGCGGCCTATCAGCTTGTTGGTGAGGTAATGGCTCACCAAGGCGACGACGGGTAGCCGGCCTGAGAGGGTGACCGGCCACACTGGGACTGAGACACGGCCCAGACTCCTACGGGAGGCAGCAGTGGGGAATATTGCACAATGGGCGCAAGCCTGATGCAGCAACGCCGCGTGAGGGATGACGGCCTTCGGGTTGTAAACCTCTTTTAGTAGGGAAGAAGCGAAAGTGACGGTACCTGCAGAAAAAGCACCGGCTAACTACGTGCCAGCAGCCGCGGTAATACGTAGGGTGCAAGCGTTGTCCGGAATTATTGGGCGTAAAGAGCTCGTAGGCGGTTTGTCGCGTCTGCTGTGAAAACTGGAGGCTCAACCTCCAGCCTGCAGTGGGTACGGGCAGACTAGAGTGCGGTAGGGGAGATTGGAATTCCTGGTGTAGCGGTGGAATGCGCAGATATCAGGAGGAACACCGATGGCGAAGGCAGATCTCTGGGCCGTAACTGACGCTGAGGAGCGAAAGCGTGGGGAGCGAACAGGATTAGATACCCTGGTAGTCCACGCCGTAAACGTTGGGAACTAGATGTGGGGGCCATTCCACGGTCTCCGTGTCGCAGCTAACGCATTAAGTTCCCCGCCTGGGGAGTACGGCCGCAAGGCTAAAACTCAAAGGAATTGACGGGGGCCCGCACAAGCGGCGGAGCATGCGGATTAATTCGATGCAACGCGAAGAACCTTACCAAGGCTTGACATATACGAGAACGGGCCAGAAATGGTCAACTCTTTGGACACTCGTAAACAGGTGGTGCATGGTTGTCGTCAGCTCGTGTCGTGAGATGTTGGGTTAAGTCCCGCAACGAGCGCAACCCTCGTTCTATGTTGCCAGCACGTCATGGTGGGAACTCATAGGAGACTGCCGGGGTCAACTCGGAGGAAGGTGGGGATGACGTCAAATCATCATGCCCCTTATGTCTTGGGCTTCACGCATGCTACAATGGCCGGTACAAAGGGCTGCAATACCGTAAGGTGGAGCGAATCCCAAAAAGCCGGTCTCAGTTCGGATTGAGGTCTGCAACTCGACCTCATGAAGTCGGAGTCGCTAGTAATCGTGAATCAGCAACGTCACGGTGAATACGTTCCCGGGCCTTGTACACACCGCCCGTCAAGTCATGAAAGTCGGTAACACCCAACGCCAGTGGCCTAACCCCTTGTGGGAGGGAGCTGTCTAAGGTGGGATCGGTGATTAGGACTAAGTCGTAACAAGGTAGCCGTACCGGAAGGTGCGGCTGGATCACCTCCTTTCTAAGGAGCAACTGGCACCGTTTGGTGTCCAGCAGCCAGATTCGAGGCATACGTTCTCGACTGGTGGCTCATGGGTGGAACATTGACATTGATGCAGCAGGAATCGTGCCGGCGCTAGTACAGCTTCTCTTTATTGGGGGGTTAGGAACGGGTTGGTTCGAGGGTGGTTGCATATGCACGCTGTTGGGTCCTGAGGGACCGGGTCACGCACTCTTCGGGGTGGGTGGACTGAACCTCTGGACCTTTCCTGGTTTCACCTTTTGGTGGGATGCGGGGGAGGTACCGCCCGTACTTTGAGAACTACACAGTGGACGCGAGCATCTTAGATTTGACACTTTTGTGTCAAATCACAAGATCTAAACAACAACCCTTCGGGGTTGTGTAGATCATTGGTCAATTTCTTTATAAGAGATCGATTCAAACTCATGTGATTTCAAGTTTCTAAGAGCAAACGGTGGATGCCTTGGCATCTGGAGCCGAAGAAGGACGTATAAATCTGCGATAAGCCTCGGGGAGCTGATAATAGAGCCCTGATCCGAGGATTTCCGAATGGGGAAACCCCGCCGGGCCCTTTGGGTGACCCGGTGACTCCCGCCTGAATATATAGGGCGGGTAGAGGGAACGTGGGGAAGTGAAACATCTCAGTACCCACAGGAAGAGAAAACAACAGTGATTCCGTGAGTAGTGGCGAGCGAAACCGGATGAGGCTAAACCGATCATGTGTGATAGCCGGCAGGCGTTGCATGGTCGGGGTTGTGGGACTTTTCTGCTGTTACTGCCGTACAGCGAGCGTTACAAAGCAATATAGGCGAATGGTTTTGAAAGGCCAGTCATAGAGGGTGCCAACCCCGTAGCCGAAATGTTGCGATGGCGCGAAGAGTATCCCAAGTAGCACGGGGCCCGAGAAATCCCGTGTGAATCTGTCAGGACCACCTGATAAGCCTAAATACTCCCAGATGACCGATAGCGGACAAGTACCGTGAGGGAAAGGTGAAAAGTACCCCGGGAGGGGAGTGAAATAGTACCTGAAACCGTTTGCTTACAAACCGTTGGAGCACCCTTGTTGGTGTGACAGCGTGCCTTTTGAAGAATGAGCCTGCGAGTTAGTGATATGTGGCGAGGTTAACCCGTGAGGGGAAGCCGTAGCGAAAGCGAGTCTTAATAGGGCGAGTGAGTCGCATGTTCTAGACCCGAAGCGAAGTGATCTATCCATGGCCAGGTTGAAGCGACGGTAAGACGTCGTGGAGGACCGAACCCACTTCAGTTGAAAATGGAGGGGATGAGCTGTGGATAGGGGTGAAAGGCCAATCAAACTTCGTGATAGCTGGTTCTCTCCGAAATGCATTTAGGTGCAGCGTTGCGTGTTTCTTGCCGGAGGTAGAGCTACTGGATAGCCGATGGGCCCTAAAAGGTTACTGACGTTAGCCAAACTCCGAATGCCGGTAAGTGAGAGCGCAGCAGTGAGACGGTGGGGGATAAGCTTCATCGTCGAGAGGGAAACAACCCAGACCACCGAATAAGGTCCCAAAGCGCGTGCTAAGTGGGAAAGGATGTGGAGTTGCACAGACAACCAGGAGGTTGGCTTAGAAGCAGCCACCCTTGAAAGAGTGCGTAATAGCTCACTGGTCAAGTGATTCCGCGCCGACAATGTAACGGGGCTCAAGCACGCCACCGAATTCGTGGCATTCATATTAGTGGCAGGCCTTCGTGGTCCAGCCGTGTGGATGGGTAGGAGAGCGTCGTGTGGCGAGTGAAGCGGCGGTGTAAACCAGCCGTGGACGCTACACGAGTGAGAATGCAGGCATGAGTAGCGAAAGACGGGTGAGAAACCCGTCCTCCGAAAGACCAAGGGTTCCAGGGCCAGGTTAATCCGCCCTGGGTAAGTCGGGACCTAAGGCGAGGCCGACAGGCGTAGTCGATGGACAACGGGTTGATATTCCCGTACTGGCGAAAAACCGCCCACGCCAATCCAGTAGTGCTAAGAGTCCTAAGCCGGCTAGATGGATCCCTTCGGGGTGAAGCGTGCCGGTCTAACGCTCGAACCCGTCTGGTGCGGTTAGCGTATTAACAGGTGTGACGCAGGAAGGTAGCTGAGCCGGGCGATGGTTGTCCCGGTCTAAGAATGTAGGCCGAGAGATAGGCAAATCCGTCTCTCATATAAGGCTGAGACTCGATGGGTAGTCCTCACGGACGAAATCAGTGATCCTATGCTGCCAAGAAAAGCATCGACGCGAGGTTTTAGCCACCCGTACCCCAAACCGACTCAGGTGGTCAGGTAGAGAATACCAAGGAGATCGAGAGAATCGTGGTTAAGGAACTCGGCAAAATGCCCCCGTAACTTCGGGAGAAGGGGGGCCTGAGGCGTGAAGGGATTTACTCCTGGAGCGTTTGAAGGCCGCAGAGACCAGTGGGAAGCGACTGTTTACTAAAAACACAGGTCCGTGCCAAGTCGCAAGACGATGTATACGGACTGACGCCTGCCCGGTGCTGGAAGGTTAAGAGGAACGGTTAGCCGCAAGGCGAAGCTGAGAATTTAAGCCCCAGTAAACGGCGGTGGTAACTATAACCATCCTAAGGTAGCGAAATTCCTTGTCGGGTAAGTTCCGACCTGCACGAATGGCGTAACGACTTCCCAGCTGTCTCAACCGCGAACTCGGCGAAATTGCACTACGAGTAAAGATGCTCGTTACGCGCAGCAGGACGGAAAGACCCCGTGACCTTTACTACAGCTTGGTATTGGTGTTCGGTGTGGCTTGTGTAGGATAGGTGGGAGACGGTGAAGCTCGGACGCTAGTTCGGGTGGAGTCATTGTTGAAATACCACTCTGGTCACTCTGGATATCTAACTTCGAACCGTGATCCGGTTCAGGGACAGTGCCTGGTGGGTAGTTTAACTGGGGCGGTTGCCTCCTAAAGAGTAACGGAGGCGCCCAAAGGTTCCCTCAATCTGGTTGGCAATCAGATGGCGAGTGTAAGTGCACAAGGGAGCTTGACTGTGAGACTGACAAGTCGAGCAGGGACGAAAGTCGGGACTAGTGATCCGGCAGTGGCTTGTGGAAGCGCTGTCGCTCAACGGATAAAAGGTACCTCGGGGATAACAGGCTGATCTTGCCCAAGAGTCCATATCGACGGCATGGTTTGGCACCTCGATGTCGGCTCGTCGCATCCTGGGGCTGGAGTAGGTCCCAAGGGTTGGGCTGTTCGCCCATTAAAGCGGTACGCGAGCTGGGTTTAGAACGTCGTGAGACAGTTCGGTCCCTATCCGCTGCGCGCGCAGGAAATTTGAAAGGATCTGACCCTAGTACGAGAGGACCGGGTTGGACGAACCTCTGGTGTGTCAGTTGTTCCGCCAGGAGCACCGCTGATTAGCTACGTTCGGGATGGATAACCGCTGAAAGCATCTAAGCGGGAAGCCGGCCTTGAGATGAGATTTCCATACCCCTCGGGGTGAGAGGCTCCCAGCTAGACGACTGGGTTGATAGGCAGGATGTGGAAGCGAGGACTAAAGACTCGTGGAGCTGACCTGTACTAATAAGCCGATAACTTGATAATCACTACACTCATACATGTTGTAAGGCTGGTATGGGTGGCCAAGATTGCTTGCGTCCACTATGTGGTTCTCGATGTACGGTCGAGAACCCGAACACACACAACACATTTCGTGTTGGACTGTTCGAAACTTCAAGACATATGTCTCTAGAGTTTCGGCGGCCATAGCGAGAGGGAAACGCCCGGTCACATTCCGAACCCGGAAGCTAAGACTCTCAGCGCCGATGGTACTGCAAGGGGGACCTTGTGGGAGAGTAGGACACCGCCGGACATAATTTAGGAAATGGCCACCCAGCAATGGGTGGCCATTTCGCTTTAACATCACCACAACACCACACTGAGTACGACAGAGATCCCTAGGGGGCCATCGTGAGCGAATCCGACGACGAGCAGCGGAACACCGGCGACCGTCGACCCCCGCGGAAGGACACCGGCTCACGCCCCTTCACCGGCCGCCGCGACAGCAGCTCGGGCCCTGACCGCCCCTCTCGCTCGTCCTCGAACTCCGATCGTCCCTCCCGGGACGGCGCCCGCCCTCCTCGCGATGGCGACCGCCCCTTCCGGGCCTCCGACCGCCCGTCCCGTGACAGCGATCGCCCGCAGCGCAGCGGTGACCGCCCGTCTTACAACTCGGACCGCCCGGCCCGTGGTGGTGACCGTCCCTCGTACAACTCGGATCGCCCCGCTCGTGGTGGCGACCGTCCCCAGCGGGACGGCGACCGCCCGCGCTGGAACTCCGACCGTCCGTCGTCGGGCGACCGTCCGCAGCGAAGCGGTGACCGTCCCTCGTACAACTCGGACCGCCCGGCCCGTGGTGGTGACCGTCCCTCGTACAATTCGGATCGTCCGGCTCGCGGGGGTGACCGTCCCCAGCGGGATGGCGATCGCCCGCGCTGGAACTCCGACCGTCCGTCGTCGGGCGATCGTCCGCAGCGCAGCGGTGACCGTCCCTCGTACAACTCGGATCGTCCGGCTCGCGGGGGTGACCGTCCCCAGCGGGATGGCGATCGCCCGCGCTGGAACTCCGACCGTCCGTCGTCGGGTGACCGTCCGCAGCGCAGCGGTGACCGTCCCTCCTACAACTCGGACCGCCCGGCCCGTGGTGGCGACCGTCCCCAGCGGGATGGCGATCGCCCGCGCTGGAACTCCGACCGTCCGTCGTCGGGTGACCGTCCGCAGCGCAGCGGTGACCGTCCCTCCTACAACTCGGACCGCCCGGCCCGTGGTGGCGACCGTCCCCAGCGGGATGGCGATCGCCCGCGCTGGAACTCCGACCGCCCCTCGGGCGACCGTCCGCAGCGCAGCGGTGACCGTCCCTCGCACAACTCGGATCGCCCAGCAGGTGGGGGCGACCGTCCGTCTTACAACTCGGACCGACCGCGGGGTGGGGACCGTTCCGCCTACAACTCGGATCGCCCAGCGCGGGGTGGGGACCGTCCGTCGTACGGGTCGGACCGACCGCGGGGTGGGGACCGTCCGGATCGGGGCGGCGATCGACCGCGCCGTCATGGTGGACGCCCCGGTGGCGACGGCGAGCGTCGGCTCTGGACCCGCGACGGGAAGCCGGCCCGTGGAGACGCGGGCGCATCCCGGTTCGAACGCCCGGAGCCGACCGAGGAAGAGCGCCTGGCCAAAGAGCTGCGCATGGTGCGGACCCGCCACGACGACCCCGAGATCCCGTTCGACGTGACCCCGCGCGACCTGGACAAGGTCGCCCGCAACGAGCTCAAGACGCTCAACAAGGAGAACGCCGACGAGGTCGCCCGCCACCTGGCGATGGCCGCCCGCCTGATCGACGATGACCCCGAGCTCGCGCATCAGCACGCGATCTCCGCGGGTCGTCGCGCCGGCCGGATCGCCGTCGTGCGCGAGACCCTCGCCATCACGGCCTACAGCACCGGTGACTACGCCCTGGCGCTTCGCGAGCTGCGGACGTATCGGCGCATCTCCGGATCCAACGAGCAGCTCGCGCTGATGATCGACAGCGAACGCGGCATGGGCCGCCCCGAGCGCGGACTCGACGAGGGTCGAGCGGTCGAACGCTCCACGCTCTCGGTGCCGGCCCAGGTGGCTGTGGCGATCGCGATGTCCGGAGCCCGCCTCGACCTCGGTCAGACGGATGCGGCGCTCGGCGAGCTCGAGATCCCGCAGCTGAAGCCGGACGTGGCGTACTCCTACAGCCCCGCCCTCTTCGACGCCTACGCCGAGGTGCTGACGGAGCTCGGCCGCGACGACGACGCCGCCACCTGGCGCCGTCGCGCCGAAGTCGCTGCCGCGGCCCTCGACGGCGACGGCGAAGACGACACCATCGAGGTGGTGGAGGACTTCGACACCCCCGACGACGACGACGCGGACGCCTTCGACTCGGCAGATGCCTTCGACTCGGCCGATGCCGATGCCGATGCCGATGCCGATGCCGATGCCGACGACAGCTCGGCCGATCTCGACGCCGATGCCATCGATTTCGACGATGACGTCCTGGACGACAATGGCGCCCCGGACGCGGACGAGCTCGAGGCTGACGCCGACGACCGAGCCCGCCACGCGGACCTCGACGACGTGGACACCGACATCGCAAGCGTTCCGGAGGCAACGGACGACGCGGACGAGGCCGTCGACGCCTCCGAGCCCGACGCCACACCCGAGGACGCGGTGGCTGAGGAGGCTCCGGTCGAGGCGGGATCCTACGTGGATGCAGAGGTCCCTACCGATGCCGTCGATGCTCCAGCCGAGGTCGAGGCTGAGGGCGCGCCCATCGAGGCAGGCTCTTACGTGGACGCTGAGGCGCCTGCCGACGCAGAGGCCCCCACGTCGACCACCGCGCCCACCAAACGGAAGGCCCCGGCTGTGGCGAAGGCCCCGGCCGAAGCGAAGGCTCCTGTGAAGGCGAAGGCCCCGGTGAAGGCGAAGGCCCCGGCCGAAGCGAAGGCTCCTGTGAAGGCGAAGGCCCCGGTGAAGGCGAAGGCCCCGGCCGAAGCGAAGGCTCCGGTGAAGGCGAAGGCTCCGGTGAAAGCGAAGGCCCCTATCGAAGCGAAGGGCTCGGTCGAGGTGGAGCCGGCCGTCGATGCAGGAGCCAAGGACGAGGCTTCGGAGCGGGCGACGGTCGCGGAGCCTGCGAAGAAGGCCGCGTCCCGCACCCGCGCCAAGGCCGCGGACACTGCCGACGTCGCAACGAGCGAGGCTGCGCCGACCGGGGCCACGCCCGCCCCTAAGGCGAAAGCCCCCGCCAAGGCAAAGGCGCCCCTGAAGGCGAAAGCGCCCGCCAAGCCGAAGGCGACGGCCACCGTGGCGGCGGCGACGGATGAGGCCACCACCCAGACGGAGGACGCGGCTGCCCCTGCAGCGACTGCCGAGGCGGACGCTCCGGCGAAGAAGACGCGGGTGAAGAAGGCGCCGGCTGCGGCTGCCGCGGATGGCGATGAGGGGGTCGCTGCCGAGAAAGCACCCGTGAATAAGGCGCCGGTGAAGAAGGCGCCGGTGAAGAAGGCGCCCGTGAAGAAGGCGCCGGTGAAGAAGGCGGCGGCGAAGAAGGCGCCGCCCACGGCAGCGGCGGAAGCCGCGGGCGAGAGCGACGGCGAGGGCAGCGTGGGCGGGGAGGGTGGCCGTGGGGCTGTTCGGTAAGGCGAAGGGCGAGGTCGTGCATCCGCTCGACGGGGTCGATGCCGTGCTGGCCGACCTCGACGGGGTCGTGTATCAGGGGGCCGGCGCCATTCCGCACGCGGTGGACGCGCTGAACCGGGTGGCGGCCGAGGGGCTGCGCGTGGGGTACATCACGAACAACGCCTCGCGCACCGATGCGCAGGTCGCCGGGCATCTGAGCGAGTTCGGGCTGGCCGTCGCCGCCGAGGACGTCGTGACGTCGCCGCAGGCCGCCATGCGCGTGATGCGCACGCTGCTCGAGCCGGGTTCGACCGTGCTCGTCGTGGGTGGGGTCGGGCTGAGCTCCGAGGTCGAGAAGGCCGGGTTCGTCGTGACACGCTCGGCCGAGGATGCGCCGGCCGCCGTCGTACAGGGGTTCGCGCCCGAGGTGGGCTGGACCCAGCTGGCCGAGGCGGCGTTCGCGCTGCACGATCCGGCGGTGCAGTGGGTCGCCACGAACACCGACTGGACGATCCCGGTGGCGCGCGGCATCGCGCCCGGCAACGGCACCCTCGTGTCGGCCGTGCACACCGCCGTCGGGCGGCTGCCCGTGGTGGCCGGCAAGCCCGAGACGACCATCTTCGAGGTGGCGGCCGAGCGCTTCTCGGCGCAGAACGCGGCGTTCATCGGCGATCGGCTCGACACCGACACGATGGGGGCGAAGCGGGCGGGGCTGCGGGCGATCCACGTGCTGACCGGGATCGACCGCGCGAAGCAGCTGCTGGCGGCGCCGAAGGACTCGCGGCCCGACTTCATCCTCGACGATCTGCGGCAGCTGTTCGAGCCGTACCCGGTGGCGCGCACCTCGAAGGACGGCGTCGAGACCATCGTCGGTTCGAGCGTCGTCACCATGAAGGGGCACCTGGTGCGGGTCGAGAGGGCCGGCGATCGGCCGGTCGATCTGCTGCGGGCCGGATGCGCGGCGATCTGGGGCTCGGGCAAGTCCATCCACGTGCTCGACGTCGATCCGGCACTGTACAGCTGAGCTGACGCCGCGCATCAGGCGCCCGGTGCCCGGTGCCCGACGCCCGGCCCGACGGCGCCCGATGGCGGCGGGCCGGGCGGCGAGCGGCGGGCGGCGGGTGCGGAGGGTGCAGGGTGGCAGGAATGCGGGGCCGCGTGTCCGTCCGACGGTGGAGCGCTGCCGGTGGGCGGCTCTACGCTCGGGGCATGGCGATCGTTCCTGACACCAAGAACTGGACGTGGGTGCTCGAGAAGGAGTGCCCCGAGTGCGGCTTCGACTCCTCGGCGACGGCAGCGCGGGAGGTGCCGCGGCTGGTGCGGGAGAACGCTGCTGCCTGGCCCGCCGTGCTCGAGCGCGACGACGTACGGCAGCGGCCCGACGCGTCGACCTGGTCGGCGCTGGAGTACGCGGCGCACGTGCGGGACGTGTTCCGCGTCTTCGACGGGCGGCTGGCGCTGATGCTCGAGCAGGACGAGCCGGAATTCGCGAACTGGGACCAAGACGCGACGGCGATCGAGGATCGGTACGGCGAGCAGGACCCGGCGGTGGTGTCGCGCGAGCTCACCGAGGCCGCCGAGACGATGGCGCGCGCCCTCGAGGCGGTTCCCGACGGCGCGTGGCAGCGGCGGGGGCTGCGGAGTGACGGTTCGGCGTTCACGGTGGAGACGCTGGCGCAGTACTTCATCCACGACCCGGTGCATCACCTGCACGACGTGCGGGGCTGACCCGCCGAGCTGCGCGAGCCGAGCCGGAGCGGCGCCGGACTGTCTTCAGGCCTCGGGGTCGCCGATGCGCTCGAGGGCGTCGACGATGAGCGCCCAGAAGCGCTCGTGGTCGAGGTCGACCGCGACCTGGGTGATGCAGTCCTCCGGCGCGGGTGAGCGGAAGTCGGCGACGGTCATGCCGAGCGTCAGTGTGCCCGAGAGCTCGACGTCGAGCGGGACGCGGCGGGCCGTCATCACGTCGGGGTCGATCACACGGGCGACGGCGCACGGGTCGTGCACGGGCGGGTGCAGGAAGCCCTGAGCCTCGAGGTAGGTTCCGGCGAAGAATTCGAGCAGCTCCTCCACGAAGCGCGCCGGCGCGGTGTCGATGGCCCGGATGCGCTCCCGAACCTCGGGCGTCGCCAGGGCCTGGTGGGTCAGATCGAGCCCCACCATCGTCAGCGGCCACGACTCGTTGAAGACGATGTGCGCGGCCTCGGGGTCGATGATGATGTTGAACTCGCTCGTCGCGCTCCAGTTGCCGACGTGGTAGCCGCCGCCCATCAGCACGACCTCTTTCACGCGCGGCACGATGCGCGGCTCCTTGCGGGCGGCCATCGCGATGTTGGTCAGGCCTCCGGTGGGCACGAGCGTGACGGTGCCGGGCTCCTCGGCCATGATCGTGTCGATGATCAGGTCCACGGCGTGCCGCTCGTCGAGCCCGATCACGGGCTCGGGCAGCACGGGGCCGTCGAGGCCCGACTCGCCGTGGATGTCGGGCGCGACCTCGACCGTGCGCACGAGCGGCCGGGCGCAGCCTGCGGCGAACGGGACGCCGGTGATGCCCGCGACCCGCGCTACCGAGAGGGCGTTGCGGGTGACCTTCTCTAGGGTCTGGTTGCCGACGACCGTCGTGACGGCGAGCAGCTCGATCTCGGGGCTGCCGTGCGCCAGGAGGAGCGCGATGGCGTCGTCGTGACCGGGGTCGCAGTCGAGGATGATCTTCTTCGGCACGGGGGTCTCCTCGGGTCGGGTGGGGCAGGCGGGCGCGGGCGCGGCGTCGGACGGGCACCGGCCTGGACGCGTATCAGCGGACGAGCATCCTGAGCATATATGAAATGCGCGTTCATCTGTGCAATACTCGCGCCATGACTGACACCGACCTTGCTGCGCGCGGAGCTGCGCGCGTCGACTGGATCCGCTCACGGATGCCGCTGCTCGCTCAGGCGCGGGAGGACCTCGCCGCCACGCGGCCGTTCGCCGGCCACCGCATCGGGATGTCGCTGCACATCGAGCCGAAGACGGCCGTGCTGCTCGAGACCCTCGCCGCCGGCGGGGCGGAGATCGTGGGGACGGGCAATCACGGCTCGACGCAGGACGACGTGGTCGCCTTCCTGCAGACGCTCGGCATGACGCTGTTCGGTCGCCGCGACGACACCCTCGAGGAGCATCACGCCAACGTGCTGCGCGTGCTCGACGCCCAGCCCGACATGCTGCTCGACAACGGCGGCGACCTGGCGGCGGGAGTCGTCGCCCGTGGTACCGAGGCGAGCCTGATCGGCGGAACCGAGGAGACCACCTCGGGCGGTGACCGGCTGCGCGGCGAGCTCTCGGGGGCGGTGCCGTTCCCGATGATCGTGATCAACGACAGCCTGCTCAAGGCGATCGGCGAGAACAAGCACGCCGTGGGGCAGTCCGTGGTCGAGAGCTTCATGCGCATCACCAACCTGATGGTGCCCGGGCGGCGCTTCGTCGTGTTCGGCTACGGCTGGTGCGGCCGCGGGGTGGCGCACTACCTGCGGGCACTCGGCGGCAAGGTCGCCGTGGTCGAGATCGACGAGCTCAAGGCGTTCGAGGCGGCGCTCGACGGGTTCCGGGTGTCGGACGGGCCGTCGCTGGCGCCCTGGGGAGACGTGTTCATCACCGCCACCGGGCACGCCGGCGTGCTGCCGGTCGAGGTCGTCGAGCAGATGCAGGACGGGGCGGTGCTGGCGAATTGCGGGCACTTCCCGTGGGAGATCGACGTCGCCGGGCTGCGGGCGGCCGCGGTCGGAAGCCGCGAGATCATCGACGCGGTCGAGCGCATCGACCTGCCCAACGGGCGGCACGTCGTGCTGCTGGCGGGCGGGCGGATGTTCAACCTCGCCGGTCGCGAGCCGAAGGGCAACTCGCTCGAGTCGATGGACCTCGGCTTCCTGCTGCAGACGCTCTCGCTCGAGCGGGTCGCGACGGACGCGGCGGGCCTCGTCGCCGGGGCGCAGCCGGTTCCCGACGACATCGATCGCACGATCGCCCGGCGCATGCTCGCGGCCCTGCACGCGGGGGAGTGACGTGAGCTCGTCCTCCGCCGGCGTCGAACCCGGTGGGAAGGGGCCCGAGTACGCGGTGCCGGCGCTGGACAAGGCGCTCGACATCCTCGAGGTGCTGGCCGGGCGGCTCGAGGGGATGAGCCAGGTCGAGATCGCGGCGGCGGTGGAGCGGTCGCCGAGCCAGATCTTCCGGGTGCTGACGACGCTCGAGCGGCGGGGGTATCTCTTCCGGGAACGGCAGACGGGGCTGTACTCGCTGTCGCTCAGGCTGTTCGACCTGGCGCACCGGCAGGAGCCGCTGCGGGCGCTGACCGCGGCCGCGCTGGCGCCGATGCGGCGGCTGTCCGACGAGACGGGGCAGTCGTGCAACCTGAGCGTGCTCGACGTGGACCGGGTGCGGGTGGTGGCGCAGGCGGAGTCGCCCGCCGACTTCGGCTTCCGGGTGCGGGTGGGGGCGACGTTCTCGGTGGAGGAGACGGCGACCGGGGCGGTGCTGCGGGCGTTCGCGGGTGGCGGCGGTGCGGGTGGTGCTGCGGGCGCTGCGGGTGGCGACGAGGGGGTGCTGGAGAGCATCCGGGAGCGCGGTTTCCTCGAGCGGGCGGATGCGGTGCGGGGATCGATCACGGACGTGGTGTTCCCGGTGCTGGGGGCGTCGGGCGGGGCGGCGGCGGCGCTGACTGTGCCGTACGTGGCGACGAGCTACAGCGCGGTGCCCGCCGAACGGGTGCGGGAAGCGGCCTCTCGGGCCGCCGCGGAGATCTCGGCCGGCCTCGGGCTGTAGGCCGGCGGGAGGTGCAGCGCCCGGGCGACGACCGGGCGGGTCAGAGGCACCGAGCGGCGCGCGGTGGAGTGGGCCGGCCCGCGGTCAGCGGCACTCGGCCGCGGTGGCGATCTGCTCGTCGGTGGGGCGGCCGTACGCCTCGATGCCCGAGCCGGGGAGGTCGAAGCCGAGGCTGATCGACCACGCGGTGGCCCAGGTCTCGTGCTCCGAGCCGAAGACGGGGCCGGCGAACAGCGGCTCGCAGACGTCGCGGATGACCTGGGTGTGTCCGACCTCGTGCGCCACCAGCGCGCGGGCGTTCTCGTCGCCGTCGGCCCAGGCCTCCTCGACCGTGTAGTTCAGGCTGATGATCGACCAGCCGCCGTCGCTGTCGTAGGTCTCGGCGGTGCCCGAGAGCCAGTTCTCGCCGAGCCCGTTCACCTCGGGCGCCCAGACGAAGTCGAGCACGACGCCGGCGCTGAGGGAGCGGGCGTACTCCTCGATCTCGCGGCGGGTGGCGAAGGCGGGGTCGCTCGCCTCCCTGGTCTCGACCGCCTGGGAGTCGCGGAGCGCCTGCTGGGCGGTCTGGAACGAGGTGAGGAACGCGCCGTCGCGGTAGTCGGCCTGGCCCGGGTCGGCGGCTGTGTCGATGAGGTACGAGAGGTCGACCTGCGACTTGCGGCTCGCCAGCGGGCTCGCGTCGATCTCGGCCTGCGCGCGGGTGGCGAGGGAGGAGAAGTAGCCGGCCTCGGCGTCGACGACGGCCTTCTCGGCGTCGTCGGTCGCCTCGGCGGTCGCCAGGAGGCTGGTGGCGACGGTGTCGGCTCGGTGGGCATCCGCTTCGAGCTGCTCGGCTTCGCTCATCAGCTCCCACGGCAGGGTGAACGCCGGGGCCGGATCGGCGGCGGCCTGCTCGTCGGTCTCTTCCGGCACGGGGATCGCGGCGGCCTCGCCGGCCTCGAACAGCGCCAGGTCGAGCGCGCCGAGCGCGGTGCGCAGCGACTCGGCCGACGGATCGGTGTCGGCGGCGAAGGGGCCTGCGCCGACGACCCCGCGCACGCGGTCGGCCTCGGCCTGCGAGCTGCGGGTGCGGGCGGTCAGGGCTCCGTGGGCCTCGACGGCTCCGCTCTCGCGATCGGCGAGGAGCGAGACGGCGTCGGCGCGGCGCTGGTCGGCTGTGACGGTCCAGCCGTAGAAGCCGCCGAGGAGGAGGGCGACGACTCCGACGAGCGCCGCGACGACGCCTACGACGCGAAGGGCCCGGTGGCGGCGCGGCGCGGGCGGCTGGACGGGGAGGGGCGGGAGGCCGGAGCCGCCGTCGTGGGCGGCGACGTGGGCGCCGTCGGGGCCGCTGATCGGGCCGCCGTCGGGGGCGGGATCGACGCGCTCGCCGTAGCGGGGCTCAGGGATCATGGCGCGGGTCTTCCGTGTCGACAAGCGGTGCCGTGACGTCACCCGGCGACCAGAGCATAGCCCGTGGTCGACGCTCGTCGGGTAACGATTCGGGCCGGTCGGCCGGGGCGGGGAACCCTAAGCTGGGGACATGAGCACCCCAGCGGAGGAATACCTCGTTCCCGGTTCGACCATCAGCTTCAACTCGCTTCCCAAGGTGTCGTTGCACGATCACCTCGACGGCGGTCTGCGGCCCGCCACGATCGTGGAGCTCGCGAAGCGGATCGGCCTCGAGCTGCCGTCGACCGACCCGCTGGAGCTCGGGGACTGGTTCGAGGACAGCGCCGACTCGGGCTCGCTGCCGGCCTACCTCGCGACCTTCGACATCACCATCGCCGTGATGCAGAGCCGCGAGAACCTGGTGCGCGTCGCCCGCGAGTACGTCACCGACCTGGCCGACGACGGCGTGATCTACGGCGAGGTGCGCTGGGCGCCCGAGCAGCACCTCACCGGCGGCCTGAGCCTCGACGAGGTCGTGGAGGCGGTTCAGGAGGGTATCGAGATCGGCACCGACGACGTGCGGGCGAGCGGCCGCAGCATCCGCATCGGTCAGCTCGTGACCGCGATGCGGCATACCGACCGCTCGCTCGAGATCGCCGAGCTGGCCGTGCGGCATCGCGAGAACGGGGTGGTCGGGTTCGACATCGCGGGGGCGGAGGCCGGGTATCCGGCGAGCAAGCACCTCGCCGCGTTCGACTATCTCGCGAAGAACTACTTCCCCACCACGGTTCACGCCGGTGAAGGGGACGGGCTGGAGAGCATCCGCGGCGCCCTGTTCGACGGGCGCGCGCTGCGGCTCGGCCACGGCGTGCGGATCGCGGAGGACATCGAGAACGAGCGGCAGGACGACGAGGCCACCTACGTCTCGCTCGGGCTGCTCGCCCAGTGGGTGAAGGACCGGGAGATCACGCTCGAGCTCTCGCCGTCGTCGAACCTGCAGACCGGGGCCGTGGCGGCGTGGGGCGACGAGCTCGTCGACCACCCGTTCGACCTGCTGTACCAGCTCGGCTTCCAGGTGACGGTGAACACCGACAACCGGCTGATGAGCAACACCTCGATCAGCCGCGAGCTGGCCCTGTTGACGGATGCGTTCGACTACGAACTGGCGGACCACGAGGTGTTCCAGCTGAACGCGGCGGCGGCGACGTTCCTGCCGGTGGAGGACCGGGAGGACCTCGCGGACGCGATCTCGGACGGGTTCGAGGCGCTCCAGGCGCGCTCGCGCTGACGCCGCCGGCGGCGGCGGTCGCGGGGGTGGTGCGGTCGCGCCGTCAGGCGGTCGCCGCGGCGGCGCCGGCCGCGTAGGCCGGCAGCTCCTGCAGCGCCCAGCTGTTGCCGTCGGGGTCGTCGAAGTAGACGAACAGGCCCCAGCCCTCGTCGACCACCTCGGAGCACGTGACCCCGTTCTCGACGAGGTGGCCGCGGGCCTCGGCGGCATCCGGCACCACGATCTGCACGCCCTTCTGTGTGCCGGGTGCCATCTCGCCGATGCCCGTGCCGAAGGCGATCGAGCAGGCCGAGCCGGGCGGGGTCAGCTGCACGAAGCGGATGTCGGGCGTCGGCGACTGGTCGTGGTCGGCGTGGAAGCCGAGCTGGTCGACGTAGAACGCCTTGGCGCGGTCGACGTCGGTGACGGGGATGAAGACGAGCTCGATCTTCCAGTTGTCGATCATGGCCGCGATTCTTCTCGGCCGGCGTGGCGGCGTCAAGGGCGCTGTCAGGCGACGGTCGAGCCGGTCGCAGGGAACTCCCCGGTTGGGCCAGCGCCGGGCTGAGAGAATGAGCGGGCGATGACGTACCAGATGCCCCCGCTCGATCAGTTGCCGGATGCGGCGATCGCCCTCCGCCGACCCGCCGGCGACTGGCGGTCCGCCGTGCTGTGCGCCGCCGAGGCACTCACGGCGAGCGGTGCGGCCGACCCCTCCTACGGGGAGCGGATGATCGCGATGATCCAGGAGTACGGGCCGTACATCGTGATCGCGCCGGGCCTCGCCATGGCGCACGCGCGGCCGGGGCCCGACGTGCACGCGCCAGGGCTCGTCATCGTCACGCTCGAGGAGCCGGTGAGCTTCGGCCACGCCTACAACGACCCGGTGTCGGTCGTGATCGGCATCGCCGCGACCGAGGCCGACCAGCACGTCGCCTCCGTGGCCGCGCTGGCCAACATCTTCAATGACGAGACCGTCATCCCGGCGCTCGCCGCGGCCTCCGACACCGACGAGGTGCGCCGGCTGCTCGCGGCGGCGTCGCACCCTGACCTAGGCTGAGGCCGTGAAGATCGTCGCCCTCTGCGGCGCGGGCATCGGCACCTCCGAGATCCTGCGCGTGAACGCCGTGCGTGCCCTCGCGCGCCTCGACATCGAGGCCGACGTGTCGGCGTCCGACGTGGCGGGCGTGGGGGCGGCCGCCGCCGATGCGCAGGTCATCCTGACGTCGCCCGAGCTGGTGTCGGCGATCGGGCGCACGAACGCCGACGTCGTGGTGATCGAGAACTACTTCGACCTCGACGAGATCACGGCGAAGCTCGAGATCGCTGTCGGCTGACGTCGGCTCGCCGCCTCCGCGGTGGCGGGTGACGGATGCGCGGCGGGGGTGCTACGCCGGGCAGCATCGGGCGGGTGACGGATGCCCGGCGGGGGTGTGCCGCCGGGCATCCGCTTCTCAGCTGAAGAGGCGGCGGAAGACGTTGGTGTCGGCGAGGTCGATCAGCTCGTCGCCGCGGCCCGACATGATCGTGCGGATGGCGTAGAGGCCGAAGCCCTTCGCCTGCTCGACCGAGACGGTGGGCGGGATGGAGAGCTCCTGCCGGGCGGTGACGACGTCGACGAGCGCCGGGCCGTCGTGGGCGAACGCGTCGCGGAGGGCGCCCTCGAGGTCGTCGGGCTTCTCGACGCGGCGACCGAAGATGCCGAGGGAGGCCGCGACGGCGGCGAAGTCGGGATTGTCGAGCTCGGTGCCGTAGTTGACGAAGCCCGCGGCCTTCATCTCGACCTCGACGAAGTTGAGCGAGGAGTTGTTGAAGACGACGATCTTGACGGGCAGCTTGCTCTGGCGCACCGTGAGGAGCTCGCCGAAGAGCATGGCGAGCCCGCCGTCGCCCGACAGCGCGACGACCTGGCGGTCGGGGAAGGCCGACTGGGCGCCGATGGCGTGCGGGAGGGCGTTGGCCATGGTGCCGTGGCTGAACGATCCGATCAGGCGGCGGCGGCCGTTCATCCGGAGGTAGCGGGCGGCCCAGACGACCGGTGAGCCGACGTCGGGGATGAAGACGGCGTCGTCGGTGGCGAGTTCGCTGACGAGGCGGGCGACGTACTGGGGGTGGATGGGTGTGCGGTTGCGGTCGTTGTCGGCGAGCTCGTCGAGGCCCTTGCGGCTCTTCGCGTAGTGCGCGACGGAGGAGTCGAGGTGGTGGCTCGTGTGGGCCTTCTCGTCGAGGAGGGGCAGGAGCGCCCGGGCGGTGTCCCCGACGTCACCGACGAGGCCCAGGTCGATCGGGGTGCGCTTGCCGATCTGCTCGCCGCGGATGTCGAGCTGGATGACCGTCGCCTTCGACGGGAAGAACTGCGGGTAGGGGAAGTCGGTGCCGAGCATGAGGAGGGCGTCGCAGTCCTCCATCGCGCGGTAGCCCGAGGCGAAGCCGAGGAGGCCGGTCATCCCGACGTCGTAGGGGTTGTCGTACTCGAGGAACTCCTTGCCCCGGAGGGCGTGCACGATCGGCGCCTTGAGACGCTCGGCGAGGGCCACGACCTCGTCGTGGGAGCCCTGCACTCCGGCCCCGCCGAGGATCGTGACCTTCTTCGCGCCGTTCAGGATGGCGGCGGCCTTCTCCAGCTCGGCGTCGGCGGGGCGCGAGAGCGTGGCCGCGCGCACGATCGGCGCCGACTTCGGCCGGCCGGCCGACGCGTGCAGGAAGATCTCGCCGGGGATGACGACCACCGCGACGCCGCGCTTCTCGATCGCGGCGCGCATCGCGATCTCGAGCACGCGGGGCAGCTGTTCTGGCACGCTGACGAGCTCGGTGTAGACGCTGCACTCGCGGAACAGCTCCTGCGGGTGGGTCTCCTGGAAGTAGCCGGTGCCGATCTCGCTCGCCGGGATGTGCGCGGCGATCGCGAGCACGGGCACGCGGCTGCGGTTGGCGTCGTAGAGGCCGTTGATCAGGTGCAGGTTGCCGGGGCCGCAGCTGCCGGCGCAGACGGTGAGCTCGCCGGTCAGGGCGGCCTCGGCTGCGGCGGCGAAGGCGGCGGCCTCCTCATGGCGGACATGCGCCCAGGCCACGTCGCCCTTGGTGCGCCGGATCGCGTCGGTGAAGCCGTTCAGGGAGTCGCCGGGGAGGCCGTAGACACGCTCGACCCCGGCGTCCTGGATGATCTCGACGATGGTGTCCGCGATGGTGGTCATGCTTCGAACCTACGGCGTGGTGGGCGCACGCGCATGCGACGGATGACGGAGGCGGGCGCGGCCGTGCGCCCGCCTCCGTCAGGAGATGCGGTCGCGCATGCCGCCCTCGAGGCGCTGCAGGAGCTCGACGACGGCGTCGCGGCGTTCGGGCACGCTGCCGGTGTCGCTCCAGGCGTCGAGGTAGATCTTCAGCTTGGGCTCCGTGCCGCTCGGGCGCACCATCACGCGCGCGCCGTCGAGGTGCAGGCGCAGCACGTCGCTCGGCGCGACCCCGTCGCCGCCGTGGGCGAGATCGTCGATGCGCTCCACGGGCAGGCCGCCGATGTCGCCCGGCGGGTCGGCACGCAGGCGCTGCATCACGCGCTCGATCTGCGAGAGCTCGGTCACCCGCAGCGAGATCTGGGCCGAGCCGTAGTGGCCGAAGCGGGCGCTGAACTCGTCGAGGCGGTCGGCGATCGTGCGGCCGGTGGCGGCGAGCTGCGTCGCCAGGTCGAGGAGGGCGATGGCGGCCGAGATGCCGTCCTTGTCGCGCACGGTGCCCGGGTTCACGAGGTAGCCGAGTGCCTCCTCGTAGCCGAAGACGAGGCCGGGGGTGCGGGAGACCCACTTGAAGCCGGTGAGGGTCTCGGCGAAGCGCAGGCCGTGGGCTCGGGCGACGGCGCCGAGGGCGGGGGAGGAGACGATGGAGCAGGCCAGGGCGGGGGCGTCGCCCGCCCACCCCGAGGCCGCCGCCGCCTCGGCGGCGCGCCAGCCGAGCAGCATGCCGACCTCGTTGCCGGTGAGGGCGCGGTAGCCGTCGGTCGAGGAGGGGTCGGGGACGGCGATCGCGAGACGGTCGGCATCCGGGTCGTTCGCGACGACGAGGTCGGCACCGACCTCTCGCGCGCGCTCGAAGGAGAGGTCGAGGGCGCCGGGTTCCTCGGGGTTGGGGAACGCGACCGTGGGGAACGCGGCATCCGGAGCGATCTGGGGCTCGACGAGCGCCGGCCGCGGGAAGCCCGCCGCGTCGAGCACGCGCGCGATCGTCTCCCAGCCCACGCCGTGCATCGCCGTGTAGACGACCGACAGCGGGGCGCGCTCGGCACGGCCGCCGGCGACGGCCGCGGTGGCCTCGACGTAGCGCTCGACGAGCGACTCGTCGGCGAGCTCGTAGGCATCGGACCGCGGCAGCTCGAGCACGCTCCTCGTCGTGGCGACGCGATCGATCTGCGCGGCGATCTCGCCGTCGGCGGGCGGCACGATCTGGGAGCCCTGGTCGTCGTCGCCGAGGTAGACCTTGTAGCCGTTGTCGCGCGGCGGGTTGTGCGAGGCGGTGACCATGACGCCGGCCGAGACGCCGAGCTCGCGCACGGCGAAGGCGACGAGCGGGGTGGGCAGCAGGCGGGGGAGCAGCACGGCGCGCACTCCGGCACCGGCCATGATCTCAGCGGTGTCGCGGGCGAAGACGTCCGACTTGGTGCGGCCGTCGTAGCCGATGACGACCGAGGGCGTGGTTCCCGGATGCGCGCGCTCGAGGAGGAACGCGGCGAGGCCGGCGGCCGCCTGGCCCACGAGCACCCGGTTCATGCGGTTGGGGCCGGCGGCGATCTCGCCGCGGAGGCCGGCGGTGCCGAACGCGAGCCGGGAGCCGAAGCGCGAGCGCAGGTCGGACACGGCGTCGGTGTCGTTGGCGCCGACGCGACGCAGCAGCATGTGCAGCTCGTGGTGGGTCTCGGGGTCGGGGTCCTGGTTCAGCCAGGCCACGGCGTCCTCGACGAGGCGCTCGACCTCGTTGAGCTCGTCGCCGTCGGAGGCGGGCAGGCGGTGGGCGTGCTCGTCGTCGACGGGCGTGTCCGCGGCGTCGCGGAGATCGTCGTGCTCGGCGGTCACAGCGCGGTGACCACCCGGGCCAGCAGGTCGCCGATGGCGGCCTCGGCGTTCCTGCCCGCCTCGATCACCTCGGCGTGACTGAGCGGCGTCTTCTGGATGCCCGCGGCCAGGTTGGTGATGAGCGAGAAGCCGATGATCTCCATGCCGGCCTCGCGGGCGGCGATCGCCTCCAGGGCGGTCGACATGCCGACGATGTGGCCGCCGATGGCCTTGGCCATCTGCACCTCGGCGGGGGTCTCGTAGTGCGGCCCGCGGAACTGCACGTACACGCCGTCGTCGAGCGTCGGGTCGACTCCACGGGCGATCTCCCGCAGGCGGCTGGAGTAGAGGTCGGTCAGGTCGACGAAGGTCGCGCCCTCCAGCGGCGAGTCGGCGGTGAGGTTGATGTGGTCGCTGATCAGCACCGGGGTGCCGGGCGTCCAGGTCTCCTTGATGCCTCCGGCGCCGTTCGTGAGCACCATCGTCTTCGCGCCGGCGGCGGCGGCGGTGCGCACGCTGTGCACGACGCGGCGCACGCCGTGGCCCTCGTAGTAATGGGTGCGCGCACCGATGACGAGGGCGTGCTTGCCGTTCGGCAGGCGCACGGAGCGGAGCGTTCCGACGTGACCGGGCACCGCGGGCATCCCGAACCCGACGACGTCGGTGGCCGGCACGTTGGCGACCGTCTCGCCGATCAGGTCGGCGGCCTTGCCCCAGCCGCTGCCGAGGATGAGGGCGACGTCGTGGGAGGGAACCCCGGTGATCTCGGCGATCTGCGCGGCGGCCTCGCGGGCGACCTCGAACGGGTCGGCGTCGGGCAGGTCGAGGGGGTTGGGAGTCGGAGAGGACATTCGTCCACTCTATTCGCCCTCGACGTCGGTGGGCGGGCGGGATGTCCGCCCGGCTGTTCGCTTGGCGGGCGGGCACCGTTGGTTTGGCCGGGGTGCGCCGACCGGGGAGAATGGGCCGCATGGGCAATGAGTTCGAGCGCAAGCAGAGGGTCGTCGTCGTGGGCGGGGGCCCCGGGGGATACGAGGCGGCGATCGCCGGAGCGCAGCTCGGAGCGGAGGTGACCCTCGTCGAGCAGGTGGGGGTGGGCGGTTCAGCCGTCATCACCGACGTCGTGCCCTCCAAGACGCTGATCGCGGTGGCCGAGGCGACCAACGGCATCGGCGAGGCGGCCGACCTCGGCGTGCAGTTCTTCTCGCGCAACGACGCCGGGCGGCCGGTTCGTCCCGAGGTCGCCGTGAACCTCGCCCAGGTGAACAAGCGGCTGCTCGGGCTCGCCCGCCAGCAGTCGGAGGACATGCGGGCGAGCCTCGTGCGTGCCGGCGTCACCATCGTCAGCGGCCACGGCCGGCTCGACGGGTCGAGTTCGGTCATCGTGTCGACGGCCGTCAGCGGGGGCACCGACTTCGACCAGATCGAGGCCGACACGATCGTCGTCTCGGTCGGCGCGAGCCCGCGCATCCTGCCGACCGCCGTGCCCGACGGGGAGCGCATCTTCACCTGGACCCAGCTCTACGGCCTGCAGGCGGTGCCCGAGCACCTGATCGTCGTCGGATCGGGTGTGACGGGAGCCGAGTTCGCCTCGGCGTACACCGCGCTGGGGTCGAAGGTGACGCTCATCTCGAGCCGCGACCAGGTGCTGCCCGGTGAGGACGCCGACGCGGCCGCCGTCATCGAGAACGTCTTCAAGCGCAACGGTATGACCGTGCTGTCGAAGTCGCGGGCCGACAAGGTCGAGCGCACGGCCGACGGGGTCGTCGCCACGCTGAGCGACGGGCGCACCGTCGAGGGCTCGCACTGCCTGATGGCGGTCGGCTCGATCCCGAACACGAAGGGAATCGGCCTCGAGCAGGCCGGGGTGCAGCTGTCGGACTCGGGGCACATCCGCGTGAACCGGGTCGCCCGCACCAGCGCGCCGAACATCTACGCCGCGGGGGACTGCACGACGTTCCTGCCGCTGGCGTCGGTGGCGTCGATGCAGGGGCGCACCGCGATGTTCCACGCGATGGGCGACGCGGTGAACCCGACCGAGCTGCGGAACGTGGCGTCGAACATCTTCACCCAGCCGCAGATCGCGACCGTGGGCTGGACCCAGCGGCAGATCGAGGAGGGCATCGCCCAGGGCGACATCTACAAGCTGCCGCTGTCGTCGAACCCGCGCGCCAAGATGATGGGTATCAAGGACGGCTTCGTGAAGCTGTTCGCCCGCACCGGGTCGGGCACGGTGATCGGCGGGGTCGTGGTGGCGCCGAACGCGTCGGAGCTGATCTTCCCGATCGCCCTCGCCGTCGAGCACCGGCTCACGGTCGACCAGGTCTCGCGCGCGTTCACGGTCTACCCGTCGCTGTCGGGGTCGATCTCGGATGCGGCGCGGGCCATGCACATCGTCCTCTAGCGGGCCGGGCGCCGGTCGCCGCCGCCGGTCGCCGTCGGAGGATGCGACGCGGGGGCTAGAGCGGGATCGCGCGGAAGACGGTGGCGATGACGGGGGTGTCGTCGGTGAGCGTCCAGCTGGGGTCGGCGAGGTGGGCGCGGAGCGGCTCGACGAGCGTCTCGAAGTAGTCGCGGTGGACCTCGCGCCAGGACTCGACCGACGGTGACTCGTGGAGCGCCAGCTCGGGCGTGACCGCGGCCAGGGTGGTCTCGGCCACCTCGAGGTACTCGACGACGGCCGCTGGGCTGCCGTCGGACGCGAGCAGCGCGCGACGCTCGCCGACGTGCGGCACGGGAGCGCCGGTCAGCGGGTAGGCCGCGGCGAGGGTGCTGCTGCCGGTCTTGCGGCCCGAGCGGATGCGCGCGACCATCTCGTCGCGGAAGTCACCCGGGTCGCCGAAGACCAGCGGCACGAGCGCGGCCGCGCCGCCGGGGGTGAGCGCGGCGGCGCGATTCGCCGCGGAGGACGCGAGGATGCGGTCGCAGAGGTCCATGGTGGCGACGTTGTCCCAGGCGCCGTCGGGGGAGAGGGTGCCCGCGGCGACCGCGTCGGCGAAGGTGCGCAGCTCGCCGACGAAGCCGCGGAGGCGCAGGTCGCGGCCGATGCCCGACATCGCGCTCTCGGCGGGGTGCAGGACGACGTCGGCCTCGGCCAGCGTGCCCCAGGCGGGACCGAAGGGTGCGGGTGAGGCGGGTGCGACGGAGGGCGCGAGGTCGGCCGGGGCGGCGGCGGTGCGGTGCAGGCGGAGGGTGTGGGCATCCGTCGTCTCGGCGAAGCCGGTGTCGCCGAGCACCCGCACGCTCTCGACCTCGTTCGCGCGGCTGGGCAGGCCGGTGAGCTCGAGGGTGCCCGCGACGCCCGAGGCGAACCCGAGCGTGACCGAGAGGGCGACGTGGGCACCCGAGCCGCTGTTGACGGCGTGCACAGTGGCGACCTCGCCGAAGAGGAAGCGCGCGAGGTCGATCAGGTGGATCGCCGCGAGCGTCACGAACTCCGCCTCGGTGCGGCAGAACGGCGTCGAGTCGCAACCGAACTGCACCGAGAACGAGCGCAGCGCGCCGAGCGAGCCGTCGTCGATCAGCCCGCGCAGCTGCCGGTAGACCGGGGCGTGCCGCTTCATGAAGCCCACCTGCACCCCGGCCTGCGACGCGTCGGCGGCCCGGGCGACGATGCGCGCCTCGGCGGCGGTGAGGCCGAGCGGCTTGTCGACGAAGACCGGCAGGCCGGCGTCGACCACCCGGCGGGTGATCGCGAGCTGATCGGCGGGCTGGGCGACGACGATCACGCCGTCGAGCCCCGGATGCGCGAGCAGCGCCTCGACCGAGTCGTACGCCGCCCCGTCCGAGCCGAAGCGCGCGAGCGCTGCCCGAGACCCGGCCTCCGAGCGCGTCGCCAGCGCGGCGAGGGGCACACCTGCCAGCCCCAGGGCCGGCAGGATGTTCGTCGTGGCGTGGAACCCCGCGCCGACGACGCCGATCACGGGTTCGCGCGGGGCGCCGGCGGTCATGCCGAGATGTCGAGCAGCACGTGGCCGGACGAGACGGTGGCCCCGACGGTGGCGGCGATGTTCGTGATCGTGCCGTCCTTGTGGGCGGTGATCGGCTGCTCCATCTTCATGGCCTCGAGCACGAGCACCAGGTCGCCCTTGACGACGGTGTCGCCGTCGGAGACCGCGATCTTGACGACGGTGGCCTGCATGGGGGCCTTCACCGAGTCGCCGGTGGCCGACGAGACGCCGCCGACGGCCGCACCGCGGCGGCGCGGGGGCGCGCCCGCGGCGCGCGAGGCGCCGGTTCCGGCGCGGGCGCCGGCCGAGACGAGCGTCTCGGGCAGCACGACCTCGACGCGCTTGCTGTCGACCTCGACGATGACCGTGCGGCGCTCGGCGGGCACGGGGGCGTCTTCGAGCGAGCCGCTCCACGGCTCGGCCGGGTTGACGTAGTCGGTCTCGATCCAGCGCGTGTAGATGGAGAACGGCGAGCCGTCGGCCGGGGCGAAGGCCTCGTTGCGCACGACGTCGCGGTGGAAGGGGAGAACGGTCGGCAGGCCGTTGACCTCGAACTCGTCGAGGGCGCGACGGGCGCGCTCGAGGGCGTCCTCCCGGCTGGAGCCGGTGACGATGAGCTTGGCGAGCAGCGAGTCGAACGAGCCGGAGATGACGTCGCCGGCCTGCACGCCCGAGTCGACGCGCACGCCGGGTCCGCCGGCGGGCTTGAAGACGTGCACGGGGCCGGGCGAGGGAAGGAACGAGCGGCCCGGGTCCTCCCCGTTGATGCGGAACTCGAAGGAGTGGCCGCGGGGCTCCGGGTCGGCGTAGTCGAGCACACCGCCCTCGGCGATGCGGAACTGCTCGCGCACCAGGTCGATGCCCGTGACCTCCTCGGAGACGGGGTGCTCGACCTGCAGGCGCGTGTTCACCTCCAGGAAGGAGATGGTGCCGTCGCGCCCGACGAGGAACTCGCAGGTGCCGGCACCGAGGTAGCCGACCTCCTTGAGGATGGCCTTCGACGCGCTGTACAGCAGCTCGTTCTGCTCGGCGCTGAGGAACGGCGCGGGCGCCTCCTCGACCAGCTTCTGGTGCCGGCGCTGCAGCGAGCAGTCGCGGGTCGACACAACGACGACGTTGCCGTGGGCGTCGGCGAGGCACTGGGTCTCGACGTGGCGGGGGCGGTCGAGGTACTTCTCGACGAAGCACTCGCCGCGGCCGAAGGCGGCGATCGCCTCGCGGGTGGCCGAGTCGAACATCTCGGGCACCTCCTCGACGGTGCGGGCGACCTTGAGGCCGCGGCCGCCGCCGCCGAAAGCCGCCTTGATGGCGACCGGCAGGCCGTGCTCGGCCACGAACTCGAGCACCTCGTCGGCGCCGGTGACGGGGTCGATGGTGCCGGGGGCGAGCGGGGCGCCGACCTTCTCGGCGACGTGCCGGGCCGAGACCTTGTCGCCGAGCTTCTCGATGGCCTCGGGCGACGGGCCGATCCAGATCAGGCCGGCGTCGATGACGGCGCGCGCGAAGTCGGCGTTCTCAGCCAGGAAGCCGTAGCCCGGGTGCACGGCGTCGGCGCCGGAGCGCCGGGCCACCGAGAGGATCTTGTCGATCACGAGATAGGTCTCGGCGCTGGTGGTGCCGTCGAGCGCGTAGGCCTCGTCGGCGAGCTGCACGTGCAGCGCGTCGCGGTCCTGGTCGGCGTAGACGGCCACGGAGCCGATCCCGCTGTCTCGAGCGGCCCGGATGACGCGGACCGCGATTTCGCCTCGGTTGGCGATCAGGACCTTGGAGATACGGGGCATAGTGACCTAGCTTATTGCCGCCCGTCATCGCCGATTTGGCATGTGCGGACAAAAATGCCCCGGCAGGCAGGTGCCGACCCTACAAATGCGGCTCAGTTCGATGAAGGATGCGCGCCCGAGCCGGGACCCCAGAGCTCCGTCCACGACACCCCGAAGCCGGCGAGCAGATCGCGCAGCACGGGCAGCGACATGCCGATCACGGCCGACGGCGCCCCGGTGATCGAGCGGATGAACGGGGCCGCCAGCCCGTCGATGGTGAACGCCCCGGCGACCAGCAGCGGCTCTCCGGAGGCCACGTAGGCCTCGATCTCGGCGTCGGCGATGTCGTCGGCGAAGGTGAGCTCGGCCTGGTCGGTGCGTCCGGCCGCCCCCTGCCGCCGCCCGCCGCGGTGGTCGACGAGCCAGTGTCCGGAATGCAGCACCCCCGTGCGGCCGCGCTGGGCGATCCACCGTTCGCGCGCGACCCCGGGGAGGTGCGGCTTGCCGTAGGCGACGCCGTCGAGCTCGAAGGCCGAGTCGCCACCGAGCACGAAGCCGTCGACCGGCTCCCCGTTCGGCAGCTGCTCGACGGGCAGTGCCGCCAGGGCCGCGACGACCGCCTCGGCCTTGGCCTCGGCGAGCAGCTGCACCAGCTCCGCGGTCGTCAGCGGCGCCCGGCCGGAGGCCAGACGGGCCGCGTTCTCGGCGTCGACCGCAGCGTCCTCGTCGACCTCCGAGGGCAGCACGACCGGCTCGATACCGATCTGGCGCAGCAGCGCGAGCCGGGCGGGGGAGGTGGAGGCCAGGTAGAGCCGCATCCGGCACGCCTTTCGCTGGGTGGTCGCTCGTCACGGGCGGCGATGTCGTCTCAGGCGTCGACCTCGTCACAGCCAGCTGTGGGATGCTCGGATGATGCCTGACACCGACAGCGAGCTCCTCGAGCTGACCATCGACAATGTAGCCCACGGCGGGGTCTTCGTCGCCCGGCACGAGGGCCGCGTGGTCTTCGTCGCCGACGCGATCCCGGGCGAGCGCGTTCTCGCCCGCGTCGTCGACGCCAAGTCGTCGTTCTGGCGCGCCGACACCGTCGAGGTGCTCGAGGCCTCGCCCGACCGGGTGCCCCACGTCTGGGCCGCGGCGGCGCTCGAGCGCGACCCCTCCGCTCGCGCCGGCGGTGCCGAGTTCGGGCACATCGCCCTCGAGCGCCAGCGCGCCCTGAAGGGCCAGGTGCTGACGGAGGCACTCGCCCGCTTCGGCCGGATCGACCGCCCGGTCGAGGTCGAGGCCGTGCCCGGTGAGGCCGACGGCACCCGCTGGCGCAGCCGGGTGCGCCTGCACGTCGGCCGCGGCGGACGCATCGGCCCCTATGCCGCGCGCTCGCACACCATCGTGCCGGTGGACTCCCTGCCGCTCGCCACCGAGGCCATCGAGGCCGAGGCCCGTGGCGTGGCCGGAGCCCTGGAGCTCGGCGGTCAGGGCGCCGCCGCCGTCGACCTCGTCGAGACCGCCGACGGGGAGCTGCGGGTCTCGCTCGTCGCCGAGGAGCTGTCCAAGTCGGGCGGACGCGGAGACGGCCGCCGCGGGGGACGCCAGGGCGGGCGGAACGCGGGAGGCCGGGGAGGCCGTGGCGGTGGCCGCGCATCCGGAGCAGGCGAGCGCAGCAGCACCCCCGCCGAGAAGCCCGCGACCATTCTCGAGCGGGTGGGCGACCGCGAGTTCCGCCTGGCCGAGAACGGCTTCTGGCAGGTGCACCGCTCGGCCGCCCAGGTGCTGACGAGCGCGGTGCAGGAGCTGACGCGGGAGGACCTCGTCGACCCGCGCGCCGCCAATCACGACCTCTACGGCGGCGTCGGCCTGCTCGCCGCCGCCTTCGCCGACCGCTTCGGCCAGGCCACCCGCATCACGAGCGTCGAGAGCGAGGCGACCGCCACCGACCACGCCGCCGAGAACCTCTCGGAGTGGATCGGCGCCCTCGCCGTGACCGGCCGCGTCGACCGCTACCTCGCCGAGCTCGAGCGCGACGCCTCGGCGGAGGACAAGCGGCGCCTGGCCGCCGCGACCATGGTGATCGACCCGCCGCGCTCCGGCGCCGGCAAGGAGGTCGTCGGGGCGCTCACCCGCTTGAGCGTGGCCCAGGTGGTCTACGTCGCCTGCGACCCGGTGGCCTTCGCCCGCGACGTCGCGTTCTTCGGCGAGGCCGGTTACGAGCTCGACCGGGTGCGCGCCTTCGACCTGTTCCCGCACACCCATCACCTCGAGACGGTCGGCGTGCTGGTGCGCTCCTAGGGCGGGCCCGGGCGCGGCCCGCTCCGGCCCCGTCCTAGGATGGGGTCAGTCTTCGCGAGGGGTGACGGTGCACGACGAGAACGAGCCGACCACGACGGATGCGGGCAGCGACGCCCCGGCCGCCGCCGTCCCCGCCGTGCGGGTCGCGATCGTCGACGACCACGAGTCGGTGCGGCTGGGCATCCGGGCCGCCTGTCAGGAGGCCGGCTTCGAGGTCGTCGCCACCAGTGCCTCGGTGAGCGAGCTGTGGGTGGCGCTGGCCGGCCGCGGCTGCGACGTCGTCGTGCTCGACCTCAGCCTCGGGGACGGCTTCTCGGTGACCGAGAACGTGCAGCACGCGCTCTCGATGGGCGCCTCGGTGCTCGTGCACTCGATCGCCGACCGGGTGGGGCTCGTGCGCGAGGCGCTCGCCGCGGGGGCCGCGGGCGTCATCCCGAAGTCGGCCGCCACCAAGACCGTGATCGCCTCGATCGCCGCCGTGGCGCGCGGCGACGTGCTGAACAACCTCGAGTGGGCGAGCGCCATCGACGCCGACCCGGAGTTCGGCAAGGCGCAGCTCGCCCAGCGCGAGCGGGACGTGCTGCACCTCTACGCCTCCGGACTGCCGCTGTCGCAGGTGGCTCTGAAGCTCAACATCAAGGTCTCGACCGCCAAGGAGTACCTCGACCGGGTGCGGGCGAAGTACGTCGAGGTCGGGCGCCCGGCGCGGTCGAAGGTGGAGCTCCTGCGGCGCGCGGTGGAGGACGGCATCCTGGCCCTCGACGACAACGGGCATGTCGGCTAGCAGCGTGCCGCTCAGCCGGGCGCAGATCGACCTGGTGCTGTCGCGCCTGCAGGGGCTGTTCGGCTTCGCCTTCGCGCTGCTGTCGATACCGGTGCTGGCCGGTTCGTCGTCGACACTGAAGCCCGAGTGGGGCTGGGGCATCGCGGTCGTGCTCTTCGGACTGATCGCCGCCTGCTTCGTGACCTCGCTCGTCGGCCGCGGCATCCGGATCAGCATGACCCTGTTCGCCGGGGCGTTCGTGCTCGCCCTGCTGCTCTGGCCGTTCGCGGTGCGGAGCCCGGAGGCCGCGCTCGGGGTGCAGCCGTGGCTGTGGTACATCGTGATCGTCGCCGTGGGGGCGGCCGCGAACGCCCTGCCGACCCCCTGGGCCGTGGTGTACGCGATCGCCGTGCCCGGCCTCTTCTTCGCGCTGCGCCTGCTCCCCGCGGGCGGCGGGGCACCGGTGCTGATCGCCTTGCTCGACACCGTGTACTCGCTCGTGCTCGGCGCCTTCCTCGTGATCGTGAACACCGGGCTGCGCTCGGCGGCGGGCGGGGTCGACGACGCCCAGCGCACCGCCGTGCGCCGCTACGCCGAGGCGGCCAAGCGGCACGCCACCGAGCAGGAGCGCACCCGGGTCGACACCGTCGTGCACGACCGCGTGCTCTCGACCCTGCTCGCCGCCGCCCGGGCCGAGGGCCCCGACGACCGGCGCCGCGTGGTCGCCATGGCCGAACAGGCGCTGGTGGCGCTGCAGAGCGCCGACGCGGAGTCGGAGCTCGGCGGCGACCGCCCGCTCGGCAGCCTGGTCGAGCGGTTGCGCGCACTGGTCGGCACCATCACGGCCGAGGTGTCCTTCCACGCCGAGGGCGACATCGGGCAGCCGGTGCCGGCGCGGGTGCTCGAGGGCGTCTACAGCGCGGCCGTGCAGGCGGTGTCGAACAGCGTGCAGCACGCGGGCGAGCAGGGCGTGACCCGGAGCGTGCGGGTGCACTGCTGGGGAGCATCCGGATTCAGTGTCGTGATCAGCGACGACGGGCAGGGCTTCGACGCCGACGCGGTGCCCGCCGACCGGCTGGGCCTGCGCGTCTCCATCCGCGAACGGGTCGACGCCGTCGGCGGCTCGGCGAGCGTGCGGTCGACCCCGGGCGGCGGCACGGTCGTGGTGCTCGAGTGGGCGCCCGGCGCGGTGCGGGCCGAGGAGCCGCTGGCATGATCGCCATCCCGCGGCTGCTGCTGGTGGGCCTCGCCGCCATCTTCTCGTCGTTCCACCTCGTGCTCGGCGTCTCGGCGCTCGACGTGCCCTCGAATCCCTGGCCCGGTGTCGTGGCGATGGTGCTCTACACGGTCGCCACGGCGCTCAGCCTGTTCCCGCTGCGATCGGTGCGGATGCCCGTGGGCATCGCCGCGGGCAACGTCGCCGTCTCGGCGGTGTCGCTCATCCTCGTGCTGCCCCAGCTCGACCCCGACGCCGAGAACGGCTACGCGACCTGGATCATCGGGGCCATCGGCACCCTGATGACGATCACGGTCGTGCGGCAGCGGGCGCTGTTCGCGTGGACCGGCATCGCCGTGATGGTGCTGGGCATCCTGCTGTGGACCCGCGACCCGTTGCAGCTGCCCGAGCTCGGGGTGATCGGCGGCCCGATCTGGGTCGGCATCGGCCAGGCGGCGACCATGGCGATCGTGCGGGCGACCCGGGACGCCCGGCTGTTCGAGCTCGCCGAGCAGCGCGCCGCCGAGTGGGAGGCGCAGGAGGAGGCGGAGTTCTCCGAGCGCCGGGTGCGGCTCGGCCAGATGGACCGGGTCGTCGCCCCGATGCTGCGAGCCGTGATCGCCGCCGAGGGGCGGCTCTCGGCGGACCAGCGGCGGGAGTGCCTGCACCTCGAGGCCGCGATGCGGGACGAGATCCGCGGACGGCGGCTGCTGGATGACCGGGTGCGGCAGGAGGTGCTCGAGGCCCGGCGTCGGGGCGTCGAGGTCACGCTGCTCGACGACGGCGGCATCGACGACCTCGACCGGCACCAGCACGCGCGGGTGACCGCGGTGATCGCGCAGCAGATCGGCGACAGCACCGCCGACCGGCTGGTGGTGCGCACGGCGCGGCCCGACGACGAGGTGGCCGTGACCATCGTGGGGCTCCGCGACGCGGCCGAGCCGGCGGGTACGGACGAGGAGGAGCCGACGCTCGAGCTCTGGCTCGAGGTGCCGCGCACGCCCGGGGACGAAAAAGAACCGGGGGCCGATGACTCGGCCCCCGGTTGAGATTTCGAGTCAGGACGATAACCCGAATACCGCCCTGACTCGCCCCCGGAATGCGAGCCCGCTTACCCTAGTCGACCCGCATCCGGCGCGATGCCGCTCCGGAGAGCACCACCTAGCATGACCATCCTGCCGAGCGCTTCCCGGCTGCACAGTCGTCATTTCGGTGGACATTTTCGCCGACGCGTTCGGCTGACGTACAGGATTCGTGCAGGTGGCTCAGGCGGAGAACGAGCGCCAGGCGCCCGGGCCGGGCTCGAGCGGCGCGCGCAGGGAGCGCTGACTGCGCTGCCAGGCCGTCGTGGAGGTCGTCGGCTCGGACTGCAGCTGCTCGAGCTCCTGCTGCACGGCGGCCTCGACGACCACCGTCACCGCGGCGAGCTCACCCGCACTGAGGCCGCGCGTCACCACCCGGAAGGGGGGTTCGGCGGCCGCGAAGTCAGTCGATTCGTCCACACCGTCGAGGCTACATTAGAAGCCGGACCACGAAAGGGCGACCGACGCTGATGCGCAAGGCACTCACCTTCCTCGGGCGGTACCTCGCCACGATCCCGGTCAGCATCGGCTTCGCCGTCCTGATCCTCGTCACCTCGCTCCTCGCCGGCACCTTCTTCGGTCCGCCCTCCGAGGTCACCGAGGACACCTGGGCCGCCGGCGTCACCACGGTGATCGACATGGGCCACTGGTGGACGATCGTGACGGCCCTGTTCATCCCGTGGGATCCGTTCCAGCTCGCCGCGGGCATCCTGGCCTCACTCACGCTGCTCGGTGTGGCCGAACGGCTGCTCGGCCGGCGCCGGCTCGTGCTGGTCTTCCTCGTCACCGGCCTCCTCGGCGTCTCGCTCGGGGTGCTGCTGCAGTGGATCGGCTCGCTCGCCGGCGAATGGTGGGCCGACGGAACGAGCTACGACCTGACCATCGACCCGCTGACCCCGATCGTCGGTGCGCTGCTGGCGTCGAGCTCGCTGATGGGGCCGCTCTGGCGGCGCCGGGTGCGGCTGGTGTCGATCGGCTTCCTGCTGATGTTCACTCTCTACGTCGGCGACACCTCGACCGTCTACCGCCTGATCGCGGGCATCGCCGGCCTCGTGATCGGCCACTACGTCTCCGGCCGCGCCCGCCGGGTGGTGTGGCTGAAGAGCTCCTTCGGCGAGGTGCGGGTGCTGATCGCGGCCGTCGTGCTGATCACCGCCGTCGGCCCGCTGGTGTCCTGGCTCGACCCGAACGGCAGCGGCGCCTTCGGTCTCGCCGGCAGCTTCTACGGCGACATCTTCCCGACGGCCTCGAGCATCGACGACTTCTGCTCCACCGCGAACACCGACGTCTGCGACGACGTGAAGCGGCTCGCCGAACTCGGCGGGCTCGGCCCGATCGTGCAGACCTTCGTGCCTCTCGCGCTGCTGCTGGTGTCGGCCTGGGGCCTCCGCAAGGGCCGGCGGTTCGCGCTCTGGCTCGGCATCGTGACGAACCTGGCCATGATCGTGCTGGCCTTCGTGTTCCTCGGCCTCATCCTGACCCTCGCGGACGGCCAGAACGCCGCCGTCGACGACACGCCGCTGCAGGCGATCGACGTGGGCGAGTACATCGTCTGGGGCGGCTCGACCATCGCCGTGCCGCTGGCCGTCGCCATCCTGCTGTTCGTGAACCGGCGCCGCTTCGCGCTGAAGGCGCCGCGCGAGGCGCTGATCCGCTTCGCGGTCGTGGTGGCCGGCAGCGGGGCCGTGCTCGCGCTGGCCTACCTCGTGGTGGGCGGCTTCGCGCTCGAGACGTTCGTGCCGAAGGACACCACGGTGGTCGACCTCTGGTTCGACCTGCCCCGGCGCTTCCTGCCGGTCACGCTCGTCGGGGTGACGGGCGACGTGCTCGTGCCCTCCGCCGGGGTGGCCTCGTTCCTCTTCCAGTGGATCGGGCCGGTGTTCTGGGCGGTGTTCACCGTCGCGTCCCTGCAGCTGATCGCCTCGACCGAGCAGCGCGTGAACGTCGGCGATCACCAGCGCATCCGGGCCCTGCTGCGTCGCGGCGGCGGCGGGACGCTCGGCTGGATGACGACCTGGCCGGGCAACGTCTACTGGTTCAACGCCACGGGCGACGCCGCCGTCGCCTACCGCGTGATCAACGACGTGGCCATCACGATGAGCGACCCGGTCTGCCTGCCCGGCACCGAGCGCGACGTGGTGCGCGACTTCGTGGCGTTCTGCGACTCGCGCAGCTGGACGCCCGTGTTCTACAGCGTGCACGCGCAGTTCCTGCCGGCGTTCGACGAACTGGAGTGGCAGCACATGTCCGTCGGCGAGGAGACGCTCATGCACCCGCAGACGCTGGAGATGACGGGCAAGGCCTGGCAGAACGTGCGCTCCTCGCTGAACCGCGGCACCCGCGAGGGCATGACCACGCTCTGGACCACCTACGACGAACTCAGCCGCAGCTACGTCTCGCAGATCAACGCGATCTCCGAGGCCTGGGTCTCGGAGAAGGAGCTGCCCGAGATGGGCTTCACGCTCGGCGCCCTCGAGGAGATCAAGGACCCCGACGTGGCGCTGATGCTGGCTCTCGACTCCACGGGGCGCATCGCCGCCGTGACCAGCTGGCTGCCGGTGTACCGCGACGGCCGCGCCGTCGGCTACACGCTCGACTTCATGCGCCGCGCCGACGAGTCCATGGGCGGCACCATGGAGTTCCTGATCGCCTCGGCCGCGCTGCACATGAAGGAGCTCGGGGTCGAGGTGCTGTCGCTCTCGGGGGCGCCGCTCGCCCAGGCTCCCGTGCCGAAGGGATCGGAGCCGCCGGCGCCGACCGTGATGACCGAGCTGAGCGACTTCCTCGCCCGCACGCTCGAGCCGGCCTACGGCTTCTCGTCGCTGTTCAAATTCAAGTCCAAGTTCAACCCGACGTACTCGACGATCTACATGGCCTACCCCGACCCGCTCGGGCTGCCGTCGATCGGCGGGGCGATCGGGAGGGCGTACCTGCCGTCGATGAGCGCCAAGGAGACGGTGGCGCTGGTGCGCACGCTGGTGCCGCGGCGGTAAGGCGTGCCGCGGCGGTAGGGCGTGTCGCGGCGCCTGGCCGCAGCACCGCCCCTACAGGGGGATGTTGCCGTGCTTCTTCGGGGGCAGGGAGGCGCGCTTCGTCTTCAGGGCGCGCAGGGCCTTGATGACCGAGACGCGGGTGGCCGCCGGCTCGATGACGCCGTCGAGCTCGCCGCGCTCGGCCGCGAGGAAGGGCGAGGCCACGTTGTAGGTGTACTCGTTCGCGAGCTTCGTGCGCACCGCCGCGACGTCTTCTCCGGCCTCCTCGGCCCGCTTGATCTCTCCGCGGTACAGGATGTTCACCGCGCCCTGACCGCCCATGACGGCGATCTCGGCGGTCGGCCAGGCCAGGTTGATGTCGGCGCCGAGCTGCTTGGAGCCCATCACGATGTAGGCGCCGCCGTAGGCCTTGCGGAGGATGACGGTGACGAGCGGCACGGTGGCCTCGGCGTAGGCGTAGAGCAGCTTGGCGCCGCGGCGGATGACGCCCGTCCACTCCTGGTCGGTGCCGGGCAGGTAGCCGGGCACGTCGACCAGCGTGAGGATCGGGATCGAGAAGGCGTCGCAGAACCGCACGAAGCGGGAGGCCTTCTCGCCGGCCTCGATGTTCAGGGTGCCGGCCATGGAGTTCGGCTGGTTCGCCACGATGCCGACCGAGCGGCCCTCGATGCGGGCGAAGCCGACGACGATGTTCGGTGCGTACAGCGGCTGCGTCTCGAGGAACTCGCCGTCGTCGACCAGGTGCTCGATCACGGTGTGCACGTCATAGGGCTGGTTCGGCGAGTCGGGGATGAGGGTGTTGAGCTTGCGGTCCGCATCCGTGATCTCGAGCTCGGGGGTGCTGTCGTACTCGGGCAGCTCGGCCAGGTTGTTCTGGGGCAGGAAGCTGAGCAGGGCCCGGGCGTAGTCGAGCGCGTCGTCCTCGTCGCTCGCGAGGTAGTGCGAGACGCCCGAGATGCTGTTGTGGGTGAGCGCACCGCCGAGCTCCTCCATCCCCACGTCTTCGCCGGTGACCGTCTTGATCACGTCGGGGCCGGTGACGAACATCTGGCTGGTCTTGTCGACCATGATCACGAAGTCGGTGAGGGCGGGGGAGTAGACCGCGCCGCCGGCCGCCGGGCCCATGATGATCGAGATCTGCGGGATGACGCCCGACGCCGCCGTGTTGCGGCGGAAGATCTCGCCGTACTTGCCGAGGGCCACGACACCCTCCTGGATGCGCGCGCCGCCCGAGTCGAGCATGCCGATGATGGGCACGCCGGTCTTCAGCGCCAGGTCCATCACCTTGATGATCTTCTCGCCGGCCACCTCGCCGAGCGAGCCGCCGAAGATGGTGAAGTCCTGCGCGTAGACGGCGACCTGGCGGCCGTGGATCGTGCCCGTACCGGTGACGACCGCGTCGCCGTAGGGGCGCGACTTCTCCATGCCGAAGGCGTGCGTGCGGTGCCGCACGAACTCGTCGATCTCGACGAAGGAGCCGTGGTCGAGCAGCTGCTCGATGCGCTCGCGGGCCGTCTTCTTGCCGCGCTTGTGCTGCTTCTCGATGGCCGCCTCGCCCGACGCGGTCACGGCTTCGTGATAGCGGTTCTTCAGGTCGGCCAGCTTGCCCGCCGTGGTGTACATATCGGGCTGCGTCGTCACGTCTTCACTCACGCGGTTCACTCTACCGGCCAGCCCTACGGCTCTTCGGTTGACGAAAGCTACAGAAACCCGGGCTGTCGGTGGCAGGCCGTAGTTTGGGGGGATGGATCTGCCGCTCTCCCGTGCCCTCGTCCCGCGCCTCGAGTGGATGGAGCGGGCGGGGTCGACGAACGAGGTGCTGGTGCTCGCCGCCTCCGGACCCTCCGCCGCGGCGTGGCCGTCGTTCGCCGTGGTGGCGACCGACGACCAGGTGAGCGGGCGGGGGCGGCTCGGGCGCACGTGGTCGGCTCCGGCGGGGAAGGCGCTCGCCGTGTCGGTGCTGCTTCGGCCCCGCGCCGACACGGCGCTCTGGGGCACGCTGCCGCTGCTCGCGGGGGCCGCGGTGCGTCGCGCCGTCGCGGGGCTGCTGCCCGGGCATCCGGTCGCCCTGAAATGGCCGAACGACGTGCTGATCGGGGGGTCGAAGGTGTCGGGCATCCTGGGTGAGCTGCTTCCGGATGCTCGGGGCCTCGTGATCGGGGCGGGCATCAACCTGACCCTGGCCGCCGACGAGCTGCCGGTGCCGACGGCGACGTCGCTCGTGCTGGCGGGCGCGCCGGCGTCGTCGCTGGGTGCGGATGCGGTGCTCTCGGCGTACCTGCGCGAGCTCGTCGCACTGTTCTCGGCCTGGGAGTCGGCAGGCGGATCGGCGCGCGACTCGGGGCTGCTCGACGAGCTCGCGTCGACGTCGGCGACCCTCGGCCGGGCCGTGCGGGTCGAGCTGCCGGGCGGGGCCGTGCGCACCGGGACGGCGACCGCGATCGACGACGACGGACGGCTCGTGGTCGCCACCGACGACGGCTCGCCGCTCGTGGTCGCGGCGGGCGATGTGACGCACCTCCGGCTCCGCGACGGCTGATCGGGGCCTTCGGGGGTGACAATGGCGGGATGTCCCGGCCCGACCCCACGACCGTCGAGCCGCCTCGGGAGCTCGTGCTCGCCCGGGTGCGGCCGCACGCGCGACGGCTGACGGTGCCCGTGCTGCTGCTGTTCGCGACGGCGACGGCGTACGGCTGGTTCGGCGGGCGGTTCGCGGAGGAATGGCAGAACCAGGCCGCCCTGGGCGGTGCTGTTCTTCTCGTGGTGGTCGGCACACTGCTGCCGTTCCTCGTCTGGCTCGGGCACCGGTACACGATCACGACGCGGCGGATCATCGCGCGGCGGGGGCTCGTGAACCGGCACCGGCACGACCTCTGGCTCTCGCGGGTGACGGCGGTGCGGCTGCGGCGGAACCCGGTGCAGGCGGCGTTCGCCACGGGGAACGTGCTGGTGGAGTCGGGGTCGGAGCTGACGCTCGAGCTGCACGACGTGCCGTCGGCGAAGCTCGTGGCGGCGCTGCTGGACGAGCTGACCGAGCACACGCCGCCGCCGTCGCGGCTGCCGGCGTTCCCGGGGTCGTACCCCGGCCCGTTCGGTGGTGGGCCGCCGCTAGGCTGAATCCGTGACTCTTCGTGTGGGTGTGATCGGTGGCGGACAGCTCGCGCGGATGATGATCCCGCCGGCGATCGAGCTGGGGATCGACATCCGTGTGCTGGCCGAGGCCGAGGGCATGTCGGCGTCCATCGCCGCGACCGCGGTCGGGGACTACACCGACCTCGAGACGGTGCTCTCGTTCGCGAGGGGGGTCGACGTGGTCACCTTCGACCACGAGCACGTGCCCCAGGCCGTGCTGCAGGGGCTCGTCGCGGCGGGTGTGGCCGTGCATCCTGGGCCGGATGCTCTGCAGTACGCCCAGGACAAGCTGCTCATGCGCGCCAGGCTCGCTTCGTTGGGTGTACCGGTGCCTTCGTGGGCCTCGGTCGCCGACTCCGCCGACCTCGACGCGTTCATCGACGCCCACGGTGGGCGGGCCGTCGTCAAGACCGCTCGAGGCGGGTATGACGGCAAGGGCGTGCGCGTCGTCTCGTCGGCGGCGCAGGTCGCGGACTGGTTCGGCGACGACCCGCTCCTCGCGGAGGAGCTCGTGGACTTCAAGCGCGAGCTGTCCCAGCTCGTGGCGCGCCGGCCCTCGGGCGACGTGACGCTGTGGCCCGTGGTGGAGTCGATCCAGCGGGACGGGGTGTGCGCCGAGGTGCTCGCCCCGGCGCCGGGCGGGTCGCCGCGGCTCGCCGCCGTGGCCGCGCAGATCGGCACCACGATCGCCGAGTCGCTGGGTGTCACGGGGGTGCTCGCTGTGGAGCTGTTCGAGACGCTCGACGAGCGCATCCTGGTGAACGAGCTGGCGATGCGGCCGCACAACACCGGCCACTGGACCATCGACGGCTCGACCACCAGCCAGTTCGAGCAGCACCTGCGGGCGGTGCTCGACCTTCCCTTCGGCGCGACCGGGCACACGGCGCCCTGGTCGGTCATGGTGAACATCCTCGGCGGGCCCGCCTCCGGCGACCTCGACACCCCGCTGCGCGCAGCCGCCGCGGCCCAGCCCACGGCGAAGCTGCACCTCTACGGCAAGCCCCCGCGCCCCGGCCGCAAGATCGGTCACGTCACGGTCTCGGGCGACGACCTCGCCACGGTCGCCTACGAGGCCCGCGCGGCCGCCGCAGCCTTCGACTCCTGACATAACCTCACTTCTGCGGTAGCATCGGGTCATGAAGCCCCTCCTCCGTGCGCTCTCGTTCACCGTCGTCGCCGCGCTGCTCTCTGGCGCAGCCCTGTCGGCGGAGGCGGCCCCGGCTTCGGCCTCGGCTTCGGACGATGCCGCGCGCTCGAGCGCCCGCTTCGACGTCCTCGACACCGTCGAGCCCGGCAGCGACGAGCTCTATGGCTTGGCAATAGACAACGTCGTCCGGAAGGCCTTCGTCCTCGACGTGCGTAACCGGATGGTTCGGGCGTATGACGTCTCTGCTGGCGAGCTCACTCCCGCCGGCACCGTCGTCGTCGGGACGACAGCCGGGTGGATCAACGGATTGACGGTCAACGAAAACACGCACGAGGTCTACGTGGTGGACAACAGCTCAGGGGCTGACGAACTCGTGGTGGTCGACTCCGCGTCGATGAAGGTCGTCTCCCGCGTCGCGACAGGTGGGCGAGGGGCTACAGCTCTTGCGGTTGACGAGAAGTCCCACCGTGTCTTCGTCGCGAACGTGTCGCCGAGCAACGTCAGCATCGTCGATCTCGACGACGGCTCGAACCAGAGCATCGCCACCGGTGTGAGACCGCGGGACATCACCGTCGACCAGGCGACGCAGACCGCCTACGTCGCGAACGCCGACGATTCCTCCCTCGACGCGATCAAGCCGGACGGGTCGTGGACCAGGTCGCAGCTCGAGGGCGCGCCGTCGCTCGTCCGGATCATCGACGGGCGGCTGGCGGTGGCGGGCAAGGCAGCTTTCGGCTTTGAGATCCAGATATTCGATACGGCAACCATGATCCGGACGGCCGTGTCGGAATCGTTCGCGAGCCCGATGTCCGACCTCGTCGGGGATCCCAACCGCCACGTGGTGTATGTCGTCAACGCCGCTGAGGACACGGCCGGAATCGTGGCACTTCGCGGTGACAATCTCACCACCCTCGGCGCTGGCCCCGTCGGACCCACCGACTATTTCGGCGACATGGTCGTGGATCGGGCGAGCCATCGTCTGGTCGGGCTTCAGAACGCCGTGTCGTCGAAGGTGCTGCTGCTCGAGCCGCGGGTGAGTCCGTTGCCGGCGGTGGATCGGGTGGGCGGTGCGGATCGGTTCGCGGTGGCGGCGGGGGTGTCGCGGGACACGTTCGAGTCGGGAGCGGCGCCGGTGGCGTACGTGGCGTCGGGGGAGGTGTTCGCCGATGCGTTGAGCGGGGCGGCGGCGGCCGGGCTGGCGGGTGGGCCGGTGCTGCTGGTGACGCGGGACGGGGTGCCGACGGCCACGGCGGACGAGCTGCGGAGGTTGCGGCCGGGGCGGATCGTGGTGCTGGGCGGGACTGCCGCGGTGAGCGCCGGGGTGGAGAGGGCGTTGGGGGAGTTCGGGCCGGTGTCGCGGATCGGCGGGCCGGATCGGTTCGCGGTTTCGGCGGCGATCTCGGCGAAGGCGTTCCCGGATGGGGCGACCTATGCGTATCTGGCGTCGGGGGAGACCTTCCCGGACGCGCTGTCGGCGTCGCCGTTGACGGGGCGGGAGAAGGGGCCGGTGCTGCTGACGCAGAAGAACGCGCTCCCCACCGCGGTGGGGACGGAGATCGGGCGGTTGAAGGCGCAGTACGTGTACGTGCTGGGCGGGGAGCAAGCGGTCAGCGCCGCGGTCGTCGCCGAGGTCGAGAAGCAGGCGACGGTCATCCGGATCGACGGGCCGGACCGGTTCGCGGTGGCGGCGGCGGCGTCGAAGAGGTCGTTCCGGCCGCACACGTACACGGTGTACGTGGCGTCGGGGCAGGCGTTCCCGGATGCGCTCGCAGGCGGGCCGGCGGCGATCGTCGGCGGGGCGCCGGTGCTGCTGGTGACGAAGGACGGCGTCCCGGGGCCGGTCGCGGCCGAGCTGGAGCGGTTGGCGCCCTATCGGATCGTGCTGCTCGGCGGTCCCAACGCGGTCTCGGAAACCGTGAAGACCCAGCTCGAAAGCTACCTACCCGATTGAGCCATGCAAGCGCGCCGCTCCGCAGGAGCCGGCGGGAGCGACTCTACGATGGGGGCATGCCCGAAGAGAGAGCCGTCGTGGGTGTCGTCATGGGGTCGGATTCCGACTTCTCCGTCATGAGCGACGCCGTGCAGGTGCTGAAGGACTTCGGCGTGCCGCACGAGGTGCGCGTCGTGTCGGCACACCGCACGCCCGAGGCCATGATCGAGTACGGGCGCACGGCGCGTGAGCGCGGGCTCAAGGTCGTCATCGCCGGGGCCGGCGGGGCGGCGCATCTGCCCGGGATGATCGCGGCCGTCACGACACTGCCGGTCGTCGGGGTTCCGGTGCCGTTGGCCCGCCTCGACGGTCTCGATTCACTTCTCTCCATCGTGCAGATGCCGGCGGGCATCCCGGTCGCCACCGTGTCGATCGGTGGTGCCAAGAACGCCGCTCTCATCGCTGTCAGCATTCTCTCGACCGGTGATGATGGGCTTGCCGACGCCCTCGACCGTTATCGCGCCGAGCTCTCGGAGCTCGTCGCGCAGAAGAACGAAAACCTCCAAACCCGCCTATGACCACGCAGACCCGCCTATGACCACGATGAACGGCAGCGCGACCGTCAGCCCGATCCGGTACCCGGACACCACCTCGCCCAAGGCCATGACCGTACGCGGGTGGTGGCTGGTGGTGCTCAACGTGCTCATCCCGGGCTCGGCGCAGGTGCTCGCGGGCAACCGCAAGCTCGGCCGCTTCGGGCTGTACTTCACGCTCAGCCTCTGGGCGATCGCCGTGGTCGGCTTCGTGATCTACCTGATCTGGCCGCAGGTGATCTTCTCGATCGCGACGAACCCGATCCCGCTGCTGCTCGTGCAGGTGGTGCTGATCGCGTACGCCGTGCTGTGGATCGTGCTGACCCTCGACACTCTCCGCCTCGTGCGCTTCGTGCGGGTGGGGGAGCGGGCGCGGCCGTGGCTGGCCTCGTTCTCCGTGCTGCTGCTGGTGGGCACCTCGGGGGTCGCGGCAGCCGGCGCCTGGTACGCGAACGTGGCCGCCGACGGGCTCAACTCGGTGTTCTCGGCGCAGGCCGCGGCCGAACCTCCCGTCGACGGGCGGTACAACATCCTGCTGCTCGGCGGTGACGCCGGGCCCGACCGCGACGGCATGCGGCCCGACAGCATGACCGTGGTGTCGATCGAGGCCGACACGGGCCGCGCGACGATGATCGGGGTGCCGCGCGATCTGCAGCAGGTGCCGATCGTCGCCGACTCGCCGCTGATCGGCAGCGACTACGCTCCCGACGGCAGCTACGACTGCGGCAGCGACTGCCAGATCAGCTTCCTCTACCCGCGGGTCGAGGCCTTCGACCAGGACCTGTACCCGAACGCCGAGGCCGAGGGTTCGAACCCGGGTGTCGAGGCGACGAAGGATGCGATCGAGGGCGCCCTGGGCATCACGATCCAGTACTACGTGATGATCGACATGCAGGGCTTCTCCGACCTCATCGACGCGCTCGGCGGCGTGGACATCAACGTCACCGAGGCGCTGCCCATGGGCGGCGACGAGGAGGGCAACGAGATCGAGGGCTGGATCTGGCCCGGCGAGCAGCACATGAACGGCTACACGGCCCTCTGGTACGCGCGTTCCCGGCACACCACGAGCGACTACGACCGGATGCAGCGGCAGGGCGAGCTGCAGACGGCCATCCTGCAGCAGTTCCAGCCGGTGAACGTCCTCACGAAGTTCCAGGGCATCGTGGAGGCGGGCACCCAGGTGGTGCAGACGGACATCCCGCAGTCGACCCTGTCGTACTTCATCGACCTCGCGATGAAGACGAAGGAGCTTCCGATCGACCGCGTCGACATGACGCCGCCCCTGATCGACCCGGAGAACCCCGACTGGGACGTCGTGCACCAGACGGTCGCCGACGCCCTCGTCCTCTCGACGGCGACCGACTCCGCCGCCCAGTAGCCCCCTCCGACCCCGACCGACCTGCCACGAGTTGTGTCGGGTGGGGGTGACCTGCCACGAGTTGTGTCAGGTCGCAGGCGGGCGGGCACGACGCGACGGGCCGTACACGGTGACCGGTGGCGGTACCGGCGCCGCACGGCCGCGGCGCAGCCACGGACGCCTGACGGCGGCACCGGGTGTCGCCCGCGCCGCAGAGGCGGCGGCGCGGCTGGGGACCGCTCGCGCGACGGCGGCACCGGGTGTCGCCCGCGCCGCAGAGGCGGCGGCGCGGCTGGGGACCGCTCGCGCGACGGCGGCACCGCGTGCTGCCCGCGCCGCAGAGGCGGCGGCGCGGCTACTTACAGGTCCGCGTGGAGCTGCCAGACCTTCTCGGCCGAGTCGCGCCAGGAGAAGGCGCGGGCACGGTCGAGGCCCGAGATCGAGAGGCGGGTGCGCAGCGCCGCGTCGGAGACGACGTCGGCGATGGCGGCCGCGAGCTGCCCCGGATACTCCGCGGGGGTCGTGCGGGTAACGACGTGCGTGGAGCCGTCGGCGACCTCGAGCAGCGCCGGCACGTCGGCGTGGATGACGGGCGTGCCGAAGTCGAAGGCCTCGATCAGCGGCAGGCCGAAGCCCTCCGCGAGGCTCGGGTAGACGAAGACCGTGGCGCGCTCGAGCACGAGCGCGAGGTCGGTGTCGCTGAGGAAGCCGAGCACGCGCACCCGCGCGGGGTCGACCCCGGCCGCGGCGGCGACGGACGCCACGTCGACGTCGCCCCACCCGGAGGGGCCGGCGATCAGCAGCGGCAGCGAGCCGGTGGCCGGCAGAGCGAGCGCCTCGATCAGCGCCGCGAGCCCCTTGCGCGGCTCGAGCGTGCCGACGGCGAGCAAATATTCGTCGGGGAGTGAGAGCTCGAGGGCGCGCGCCGCGGGGTTCGCGGGCAGCCGCAGCTCGTCGCTGACGGCGCCGCCAATGACGCGCAGGCGGTCGCCGAAGCGGAAGTGCCGCGACAGCTCCTCGGCCACCGCGTGCGTCGGCACGACGACGGCGTCGGCGTAGCGGGCCGCCCGTTTCGCCATGGCCCGGTGCCAGCTGACGCCGCGTGGGGTGAGGGTCTCGGGATGCGTCCAGGGCACGACGTCGTGGATCGTGACGGCGGTCTGCGTGCCGATGTCGGCGCGGCGGTCGTGCTTGCGCAGCGGCGCCATCAGGCTCGTGGCATGGACCATGCCCGAGCCCGAGGAGCCGATGACGCCGTGCTGCCAGGCCGCCGCGAGCTCACGCCGGGGCAGGGTGGCGCGGTGCAGCCCTGCGAGGCCGGGCAGACGCGAGGAGAGCGAGTCGGCCGTCGCCTGCGGGATAGCCGAGACGATGCCCTCGACGTCGCAGTCACGGGGAGCGGTGGCTATCAGCTGCCGGGTGAGCTCGAGCGTGTACCGGCCGATGCCGCCCGGGACCGGAGCCACGAGCTGGTCGACGACTACCCGCAGCGTGGCCATTACTCTCCAAAAACTCCCGAGGTCACCGCCTCGTGCAACGCGGTGCGCCAGTCTCGCATGGGCTCCAATCCCGCTCGGGACCACGCGTCGTGCCCGAGCACGGAGTACGCGGGACGCGGGGCGGGACGAACAAACTGCGAGCTGTCCGTGGGCTTGACCTTATCAGGGTCGAGTCCGGCTTCCTGAAAGGTCGCCCGGGCGAAGTCGAACCACGAACCCTGGCCCGAGTTGGTGCCGTGATAGACGCCGGCCGGAGCATCCGAGTCGGCCAGGAGCACCAGCTGACGGGCGAGATCGGCGGTCCAGGTGGGCTGCCCGACCTGGTCGTGCACCACCGAGACGCTGTCGCGCTCGCGGCCGAGCCGGAGCATGGTCGCGGGGAAGTTCGCCCCGTGCCGGCCGTACAGCCAGGCCGTGCGCACGACGTAACCGCCGGTGGGGTTGCCCGTGAGCACCGCCTCCTCGCCGCCGGCCTTGGTGCGGCCGTAGGCGTTCAGCGGGTCACGCGGCTCGTCCTCGGAGTAGGGCGACGTGGCGTCGCCCTGGAAGACGTAGTCGGTGGAGATCTGCACGAGCTTCGCGCCGGTCGCCCGGGTGGCGGCGGCGAGGGTGGCCGGCCCGACGGCGTTGACCAGCCGGGCGGCCTCCTCGTCGGTCTCGGCCGCGTCGACCGCGGTGTAGGCGGCGCAGTTGAACACGACGTCGACGCCCGCGACAGCGGCGGCCACGGCCGAGGCGTCGGTGATGTCGAGCTCGGCTCGGGTGAGCGCCACGACGTCGCGGCCCGCGAGGGCCTCCTGCAGGTCGCGGCCGAGCATCCCGGCCGCCCCGGTGATGAGATAGCGAGTCATCGGATGGGCGACGCTCAGCTCAGGGCCGCGCGGGCCTTGAGGGGCTCCCACCACTGCCGGTTGTCGCGGTACCACTGCACCACGTCGGCCAGGCCCTGCTCGAACGGCACCTGCGGCTCGTAGCCGAGCTCGTCACGGATCTTGGAGATGTCGACCGAGTAGCGCAGGTCGTGGCCGAGGCGGTCGGCGACGCGGTCGACGTATGACCAGTCCTTGCCGGTCGCGTCGAGCAGCAGCTGCGTGAGCTCCTTGTTGGTCAGCTCGGTGCCGCCGCCGATGTTGTAGATCTCTCCGGCGCGGCCGTTCGCGAGCACCATGGCGATGCCACGGGTGTGGTCGTCGACGTGCAGCCAGTCGCGGATGTTGTTGCCCTCGCCGTAGAGCGGCACGTGCTTGTCGTCGATCAGGTTGGTGACGAACAGCGGGATGACCTTCTCGGGGAAGTGGTACGGCCCGTAGTTGTTCGAGCAGCGCGTGATCGAGATGTTCATGCCGTGCGTGCGGTGGTAGGAGCGGGCGAGCAGGTCGCTGCCGGCCTTCGAGGCCGAGTAGGGCGAGTTCGGCTCGAGCGGACGGTCTTCGGCCCAGGAGCCCTCGGCGATCGAGCCGTAGACCTCGTCGGTGGAGACGTGCACGAAGCGGGGGAGGTTGTTGCGGAGCGCGGCGTCGAGCAGCTGCTGGGTGCCGAGCACGTTGGTCTCGACGAAGATCGAGGCGTCGCGCACCGAGCGGTCGACGTGCGACTCGGCGGCGAAGTGCACGACCGCGTCGAGCCCGGGGAACAGGTCGTCGAGCAGCTGGCCGTTGCGGATGTCGCCGTTCACGAAGGTGAGCCGGGGGCTGTCCTTCACCGGCAGCAGGTTGTCGAGGTTGCCCGAGTAGGTCAGAGCGTCGAGCACGACGACCTCGGCACCCTCGAGGCCGGGGTAGGCGTCTTCGAGCGTGCGTCGGACGAAGTTGGAGCCGATGAATCCGGCTCCGCCGGTGACAAGAATCTTCATGGTGGGGAGGTCTCCTCAGATGTGGTCGCTCCCGATTGTACGGGAGGGCCGGAGGACGCCCCCGGAGTGGGGCGGGTGTCGCTCGGCTCGCTGACGGCTCGGGCCTCTAGAGTGGCCTGCGTGACGGATCCTCAGCAGGCGGGCGAGCCCGGACCCCTGCTGCGGCTGATCCACGACCAGCGCATCGCGTTCCTGCTCGTCGGCGCCACCAACACCGGCGTCGGCTTCCTCTTCTTCATCGCCTTCGACCTCACCGTCGGCGCCTGGCTCGACCAGGCCGTCAACGAGACCGTCGGCTCGCTCGGCACCCTCGCCTGCGCACACGTGCTGGGGGTGCTGTTCGCCTTCGTGATGTACCGCCGCTTCGTCTTCAAGGTGCGCGGTCACGTCTGGCGCGACCTCGCGCGGTTCGAGAGCGTCTATCTGGTGGCCATCGCGATCAACGCCGTCATCCTGCCGGTGCTCGTCGGCTTCGGCTGGAACCGCATCCTCGCGCAGCTGTCGATCCTGGTGATCACCACGGCGATCAGCTGGTTCGGGCACAAGGGCTTCTCGTTCCGCCGCGGCGCCGCCGAGGCCGAGGCCGCCACCGAGCTGCACGTCGGCACCAACACGACCGAGCCCCGCTGATGCCGAAGCTCTCCGTCGTCATCCCGGCCTTCGACAACGCCGCCTACATCGCCGAGGCGGTCGGCTCCGTGCTGGCTCAGCGGCACGACGACTTCGAGCTCATCGTCGCCGACCACTCCTCGACCGACGGCACCCTCGAGGCGGTGCGGGCCTTCGAAGCGGATGCTCGGCTCACGATCCTCTCGACCCCCGCCGGGGGAGGCGCGGAGGCCAACTGGCGCCGGGTCTCCGAGGCGGCGAGCGGCGAGTACCTGAAGCTGCTGCCGGGCGACGACCTGCTGTACCCCGGCGCCCTGGAGGCGCACTCCGAGGCCCTGGACGCGCATCCGTCGGTCGTGCTCGTGTCGAGCCCCCGCGACATCGTCGACGCCCGAGGGAAGGTGACGATCCGCAATCGGGGCCTGCAGGGCGTGCGGCGCGCGGTGCAGCCGGGCGTCGAGGCCATCCGCCAGACGGTGCGGAAGGGCACGAACGTCTTCGGGGAGCCGGGCTGCGTGACGATGCGCCGCGCCGAGCTCGAGGCGGCCGGCGGCTGGGACGCCCGCTTCCCCTACCTGATCGACCAGACGAGCTACTCGAAGGTGCTGCTGCGCGGCGACTACCTGCCGGTCGACCGCACGCTCGCCGTGTTCCGCGTGAACGACACGCAGTGGAGCGTCGCGCTCGTCGACGAGCAGTCGACCCAGGCCAAGGCCTACCACGCCTGGTGCCGCGAGCAGGCGCCCGACGTGATCAGCGCCGCCGACGTGCGCCTCGGCGACCGCCGGGCCGAGCTGATGGCACTGGCCCGCCGCGGCTACTACGCGCTGAACGCCCGGCGCATGCGAGCGGCCCGATGAGCGGCGCGAAGGGCGTGGCACTGCGGCTGGCCCCGTACGGCGTGGCCGCCGCGGTCTCGCTGCTGGCCGTCTGGTTCGGCCTGAACCTCTGGGGCGTCGACTGGCGCGTGCCCTTCTACTACTCCGGCGACGCGCTCGCCGTGGCCTCGCACTTCAAGACGATCATCGAGACCGGCTGGTTCACCCACCAGCCCGACCTCGGCGCCCCGTACGGGCAGTTCTACAGCGACTACCCGCAGGCCGACAACCTGCACTTCATCGCCGCCGACGTGCTGCGGCTGTTCACCTCCGACTTCGGGGTGGCGATGAACGTGTACTTCGTCATCGGCTTCCCGCTGGCGGCGATCACGGCGCTCTGGTTCCTGCGGCTGGTGGGCGTCGGCACGCCGCTCGCCGTCGCGCTCGGCGTCGTCTACTCGCTGGCGCCGTACCACTTCATCAAGGGCGAGGGGCACCTCTTCCTCGCCGCCTACTTCGTCGTGCCGCTGGCCGTGGGGCTGATCCACCTCGTCGCGACGGGGCGCCCGCTCTGGCGGCTCCGCCCCGCCGAGCGCGCCGACGGCTCGCGCGAGCGGAGGTGGCTCCGGCCGGTGACCGGCCGGAACGCGGCGACCATCGGCACGGTGGCCCTCCTCGGCACCGCGTCCAGCTACTACTCCGTGTTCGTCGCCCTGGTGCTCGCGGTCGCCGGGCTCAGTGCCCTCTGGCGCAGCCGCGCCTGGCGGCGGTTCTTCGGGGCGGCCGCGGCCGGACTGCTGATCGCGGGCGTCATGCTCGTGAACCTGACGCCGAGCATCCTGTACCGGCTCGCCAACGGCGTGAACGAGGCCGTGCTCGTGCGCAGCCCGCCCGAGGCCGAGCTCTACTCGTTCAAGCTCTCGTCGCTGCTGCTGCCGGTGCCCGGCCACCGCTTCGGCCCGTTCGCCACGCTGCGTCAGCTCTACGACACCTACTACCCTCTGCCCTCCGAGGAGCCGGCCCTCGGACTGCTCGCCGCCGCGGGGTTCGTGGCGCTCGTGGTCGTGGCGGTGCACTTCCTGCTCTCGGCCGGGCGCACGGGCCGGCGCGGCCCGGGGGAGTCGACCCGCACCCTCGCGGTGCTCGCCGGCCTCGCCCTCGTCGCGTTCCTGTTCGGCACGGTCGGCGGGCTGTCGACGCTGCTCTCCTTCGTCGACTTCCCGATCCGCTCGTGGAACCGCATCGCCATCCTGATCGCGCTGCTGGCGCTCGCCGCGGTGGGGCTGCTGCTCAACGGCCTGGTGCGCCGGGTGGCGGGCCGGATGCGCGGCACGACCCGCGACGGCGGCCCCCGCGACACGGCCCTCGCCGTCCCGCTCGCCGTGCTCCTCGTGCTGCTCGCGGTCTGGGACCAGATCCCGCCCGTCGACGCCGAGGCCCGCGCCGCCACCGTGGCCGCCTACGACTCCGACGAGACCTTCACCGAGCAGGTCGAGGCCGAGGTGGCCCCCGAGTGCCTGATCTACCAGCTGCCCTACATCGCCTTCCCCGAGTCGCCGCCGGTCAACGGCGCCACCGACTCCGACGAGCTGCGCCCCTTCCTGCACTCCGAGACGCTGCGCTGGTCGGCGGGCGGTATCAAGGGCCGCGCGCCGATCGACGAGGTGGGCGCGCTCGCCTCGCTGCCGGCCCCGCAACTGGTCGACGCGGTCGAGGATCTCGGCGCGTGCGGCTTCGTGCTCGACCGCGCGGCCTACACTGACTCTGGTTCTACGGTCGTCGATCAGATCACGGCGGTCGTCGGACCGACCACCACCTTCGACTCACCCGACGGTCGATTCACGTTCCTGGAGCTCCCGCAGCGATGACCCCCGTCGATCCCGTCCCCTCCCGCCCCGGCGAGCCGGCCCGCACCGAGCCGGCCCGCACCGAGCCCGCCGGCACCGAGCCGGCCCGCACCGAGCCCGTCTACACGATGTCGGTCGTCGTGCCGGTCTACCAGGGCGAGCGCACCCTCGCCGCCATGGTCGGCGAGCTCGTGCCCTACACGCACGGCGCGATCACCCCCGACGGCCACGCGTACCGCATCGCCGAGGTCATCCTGGTGCACGACAACGGGCCCGACCAGTCCGATGCCGTCATGCGCACCCTCGCGGATCAGCACCCCTTCGTCAGCATCGTCTGGCTGAGCCGCAACTTCGGTCAGCACGCGGCCACGATCGCGGGCATGGCGAAGTCGACGGGCCGCTGGATCGTCACCCTCGACGAGGACGGCCAGCACGACCCGGCCGACCTCGGCGCCTTCCTCGACACCGCCATCCGCGAGCGGGCCGGCGTCGTCTACGCGCGCTTCACCAACGAGCGCCCGCACGGCTTCTTCCGGGCTGCGGCCTCGAAGTCGTCGAAGCGGATGCTCGGCACCGCCTTCCACCTCCCCGACGCCAGTCAGTTCCAGAGCTTCCGCCTGGTGCGCGGCGACATGGGCCGCAAGCTCGCCTCGTTCGCGGCGACCGGCGTCTACCTCGACGTCGCCCTGTCCTGGGTGACGAACCGCGTCGCGACCTGCCCCACCCGGCTGCGCACCGCCGACGGACGGGTCTCGGGCTACTCACTGCCGGCTCTGTTCGCCTACTTCTGGCGGATGGTGCTGACGAGCGGCACCGCGGGCCTCCGCGCCGTCAGCGTGCTCGGCGGCATCATCGCGCTGCTCGGCATCGGCGTGGCCGTGTACGTGATCGTCGCCCCGCAGGTGGGCACCAACCCCGAGACGGCGGGCTGGGCGTCGCTCATGGTGGCCGTGCTGCTCTGCTCGGGCGCCATCCTGTTCGCCCTCGGGGTGATCGCCGAGTACATCGGCGTGGGCCTGAACGTCTCGATGGGGCGCCCGCTCTACCTCACGGTCGACGATCCCGAGACGATCATGCCCGACGACGACGGGCTCGACGGAGCGCTCGTCGACCAAACCGGCGACGGCCACGACGCAGCCGAAAAGGGGGTTCAGGATGCCCGATGAGATCGTGTTCAGCCGCCCGTACCGGGCGCCCGGTGAGCTGACGAACCTCGCCGCCGTGCTCGACTCCGACCACTCGCACGGCGACGGCGCCTTCACGGCCTCGGCCACCGGGCGCCTCCGTGACATCACCGGAGCCACCGATGCGCTGCTCACCACCTCCTGCACACACGCCCTCGAGATGTCGATGCTGCTCCTCGACGTGCGCCCGGGTGACGAGGTCGTGCTGCCGAGCTTCACCTTCACCTCCGCGGCGATCGCGGTCGTGGCCCGCGGCGCGACGCCGGTGTTCGTCGACATCGAGGGCCCGAGCGGCAACCTCGACGTCGGCCAGGTGGCCGAGGCGCTGACGCCGCGCACGAAGGCCGTGATCGCGATGCACTACGGCGGAGCATCCGTCGATCTCGACGCCCTGCTCGCCACGACGAGAGAGGCCGGCGTCGCCCTCATCGAGGACAACGCCCACGGCCTCGGCGGGCGCTCCGGTGCGCACCGGCTCGGCACCGCCGGCGTGCTCGGCACCCAGAGCTTCCACGACACCAAGAACGTGCACTGCGGCGAGGGCGGCGCGCTGCTCGTGAACGACCCGGCGCTCTGGGAGCGGGCCGAGGTCGTCCGCGAGAAAGGAACCAACCGGGCGCGGTTCCTCCGCGGCCAGGTCGACAAGTACACCTGGCAGGACGAGGGCTCGAGCTACCTGCCGAGCGAGCTGAACGCCGCCGTGCTCGACGCGCAGCTCGCAGCCTTCGACGAGATCCAGCAGCGCCGCCTCGGCGTCTGGACCGCCTACGCCGAGGGGCTCGCCGACTGGGCCGGCCACGTCGGCGCGACGCTCGTCTCCGACACCGCCGGTCTCGAGCACAGCGCGCACCTCTTCTACGCGCTGATGCCCGACCACGAGGGCCAGCAGGGGCTGATCGCCCACCTCCGTGAGGCGGGCGTGCGGGCCGCGTTCCACTACGTGCCGCTCGACTCCTCGCCGGCCGGCCGGCGCTACGGCCGCACCGCGCACGCCCTCGACCGCACCGCCCGGTTCTCGGCGCAGCTCGTGCGCCTGCCGCTCTGGGCCGGCCTCGCCGACGCCCAGATCGAGCGCGTGATCGAGGGCGTCAGCTCGTACCGCCCGGTGCGCGTGGCCTGATTCGTTAGACTCTCCCCGTGCAGATCCGCGAATTGACGATCCCCGACAGCTATGAGATCACGCCGAAGCAGTTCGGCGACGACCGTGGCGTGTTCCTGGAGTGGTACCGCTTCGACAAGCTCGAAGAGGTCATCGGGCATCCGCTCGACCTGGCCCAGGCGAACACGTCCGTGTCGAAGAAGGGCGTCGTGCGCGGCATCCACTTCGCCGACATCCCGCCGTCGCAGGCGAAGTACGTCACCTGCACCCACGGTGCGGTGCTCGACTTCGTGATCGACATCCGGGTCGGCTCGCCGACCTTCGGCCAGTGGGACTCGGTGCTGCTCGACGACGTCGACCGCCGCGCGATCTACATCAGCGAGGGCCTCGGCCACGCGTTCGTGGCGCTCACCGACGACGCGACCGTGAGCTACCTCGTCACCTCGACCTTCAACGCCGAGCGCGAGCACGGCATCGACCCGCGCGACCCGGCGATCGGCCTGGTGTTCCCGCCCGAGGCGGGCGAGCCGCTGCTCTCCCCGAAGGACACGGATGCACCGACCCTCGCCGAGGCGGCCGAGGCCGGCATCCTCCCCACCTGGGACCAGGCGCGGGCGTTCTACGCCTCGCTGAGCGAGAAGGGCGTCTGATGCGCGGAATCATCCTGGCGGGCGGGTCGGGCACCCGGCTCTGGCCGATCACCAAGGGCATCTCGAAGCAGCTGATGCCGATCTACGACAAGCCCATGGTGTACTACCCCCTCTCGACGCTGATGATGGCGGGCATCAACGAGATCCTGATCATCACCACGCCGGAGTACAACGAGCAGTTCAAGGCGCTGCTCGGCGACGGCTCCGAGCTGGGCATCCGGCTCGAGTACGCCGTGCAGCCCTCGCCCGACGGCCTCGCGCAGGCGTTCATCATCGGCGAGGAGTTCATCGGCGACGAGAGCGTCGCGCTGGTGCTCGGCGACAACATCTTTCACGGCGCGGGCCTCGGGTCCTCGCTCCGCAGCAACGAGAGCCTCGAGGGCGCGCGCATCTTCGCGTACCACGTGGCCGAGCCGCGCGCCTACGGCGTGGTCGAGTTCGACGACGACTTCACGGCGCTGTCGATCGAGGAGAAGCCCGAGCATCCGAAGTCGAACTACGCGGTGCCGGGCCTGTACTTCTACGACAACGACGTGGTGGCGATCGCGAAGTCGATCGAGCCGAGCGCGCGCGGCGAGCTCGAGATCTCGACGGTGAACGAGCGCTACCTCGAGCGCGGCGACCTGCACGTGCAGGTGCTCGAGCGCGGCACGGCGTGGCTCGACACGGGCACCTTCGAGTCGATGATGCAGGCCTCCGAGTACGTGCGCGTGATCGAGGACCGTCAGGGCTTCAAGATCGGCTGCATCGAGGAGATCGCGTGGCGGGCCGGCTGGATCGACTCCGAGCAACTCGCGAAGCTCGCGGCCCCGCTGGTCAAGAGCGGCTACGGCGCGTACCTGCAGACGCTGATCGCCAGCGAAGAGGGCTGACGCGGGCCCACCCGGCCGGTATCCGCCCGGCGGCGCGCGAGTCGCAGCCGGGCGGTGCGGGGTGCGCCCCGTAGCGTGAAGGGGTGCCCCGCCCCGTCCGCTCCCCGCTCGCGCTCCTCGCCGCCGCCCTCGTGGCCGGCACGCTCCTCGTGGCCCCGGCGGCCACGGCCTCGGCCGACACGCTGCCGCCGCCCACGACGTCGACCCCGGCTCCGGATGCGCGTCCCGACGCCGAGGCCGGCGACACCGTCGAGCTCCCGGCCGACGCGCCGACCATGTCCGCCTACGACGCCGCCTCCTATTCGGCCGAGGCGGCCGAGCTCCCCGACGAGCTGACGGAGGCCGTGCAGCGCGACCTCGGCGAGACCCCCGAGGAGTACCTCGCCCGCTCGAACGCGGCGGCCGACGCCTCCGACGTGGTCGACGCCCTCACCGCGAGCGGTCTCGAGGTGCTCGGCTCGCGCCTGGACGGCACCTCGCTCGTCGTGAACGTGGCCGACGAGGAGGCCGCCGCCACCGTCGAGTCGCTCGGTGCGACCGCCGAACTGGGCGCCCCGGCCGAGCCCGATCTCTCCGAGCTCAAGCTCGACGCGCTCGCCGACATCGTCGGCGGTCAGGGCTTCCAGTTCCTGGCCCAGGGTTACACCTACGTCTGCTCGGTCGGCTTCACGGGCCGCTTCAAGGCCTACCCGCAGCCGCAGTTCGTCACCTCGGGCCACTGCATCGAGCCCGACCACGCGGCCGGCACCTACTACTACGAGTCGAAGCAGTCGTCGGCGGGGGGCACGCCGAGCCGCGGCTCGATCATCGGCGCCCCGATCGCCGACCAGTACAAGTTCGGCGGCGGCGCCGACGTGGGCGCCGTCGGCGTCTCGCCCGCCTGGGGCACCCGGCCCGTCGTCTCCACCTGGGGCGGCGGCGCGGGAGCGCTCGGCGACGGCACCCCCGTCACCGTGAAGGACGCCACGACCGGCATCGTCGGCTCCCCGGTGTGCAAGTCGGGCCGCACCACCGGCTGGACCTGCGGGAGCATCCTCGTCGTCAACGAGTCCTACCCGGTCTACAACCACGCGGGCACGCCGCAGTACGTGAACCTCACCCTCACCGACGTCTGCATGCTGCCGGGCGACAGCGGCGCCTCGGCCCTGATCGGCAACTCGGCCTTCGGGCTCGGCACCGCGGGCGACTGGGTCGGCAACTGCAACCGGGGATCCCAGCCGAACGCGATCAGCGCCTTCTTCCCGCTGATCACCTCGAACGGCAGCCCGAGCGTGGCGAGTGCGCTGCCCACCTGGGAGCTCGGCGTGCAGGTGGCCACGCCGACGTACGTGCGGCCCTCCTTCGTCGGCGACAGCATCCGCGGCACCCTGGCCTACGGCGGCCCGCGGCACCGCGTGCTCGTGACGATCGACGGCAACTCGTTCAGCGTGACACCCGACTCGAAGGGCGCCTGGTCGCTGCCGATCCCCTCGAACCTGCAGTCGGGCCGGCACTCCTTCACCGTCGGCGCGAAATGGGGCGACGTGACCTACTCCCCGGTCGTGAGCGACAGCTACCAGCTGCTGCCCCGCCCGGCGGTCGAGCGCATCGGCGGCGCCACCCGCTACGACGTCGCCGCGACCATCTCGAAGCGCGCCTACCCGGGCACCGCCAAGGTCGTCTTCGTGGCCGCGGGCAGCAACTACCCGGATGCCCTCAGCGCCGCCCCGGCGGCCGTGAAGCTCGGCGGCCCGCTGCTGCTCACGCCCACCGACCAGCTGCTGCCCGTGGTCGCGGCGGAGATCGCCCGCCTGAAGCCGCAGAAGATCGTCGTCGTCGGCGGACGCTTCGCCGTGAACGACGCCGTGCTCGGCCAGCTGAAGGCGCTCGTCGCCGACACCACCCGGATCGACGGCGACGACCGCTTCGCCGTCTCGCGCGCGGTCGCCGACTACGCGTTCCCCACGGCTCCGCTGGCCTACGCCGCCACGGGCGCGAACTTCCCCGACGCGCTCTCGGCGGGCCCGGCGGCGGGGTCGAAGGGCGCCCCGATCGTGCTCGTGGACGGCCGGGCCGCCACGGCCGACCAGCCCACCCTGCAGCTGTTCGCCGCGAAGGGCACGACGAAGGCGGCCATCGCGGGCGGGGTCTACTCGGTCTCGACCGGCATCGAGGCCTCGCTGAAGGGGGCCGGACTCACCGTGCAGCGGCTGCAGGGCGACGACCGCTTCGCGACCTCGCAGGTGGTCAACCGCTCGGCGTTCACGACGAGCGGCACCGTGTACCTCGCGACGGGCTACAACTTCCCCGACGCCCTGGCCGGCGGGGTGCTGGCCGGACTCACCAAGGCGCCGCTCTACATCGTTCCGCGCGACTGCGTGCCCCGTGGCGTGATCGCCGACATCGGCGCGTTGAAGGCGACCAAGGTGGTGCTGCTCGGCGGAGCCGACACGCTCGGCGCGGGAGTGGCCGGCCTGACGGCCTGCGCGAGCTGACGGCCGGCACCGGCTGTCGGCCTGCGCGCGCTGGCGGCCTGCGCGAGCTCACGCCTGGCGCGAGAGCCGGAGTCAGCCCCTGCTGCCCGGCAGCGCCCGCCGCAGCCGGTTCGCCACCCGCACCTCGGGCCGGTGCCGCAGACGCGCGATCTCGGCCTCGAGCGATGCCGCGTGCGCCCGGGTGAGCGCGAGCTCCTCCTGGGCCAGCCGCCGCTCGTGGTCGACGGCACCCAGCCGGTCGCTCGCGGCGTTGATCTCGCCGCGCAGCTCGGCCTCGAGGGTCTCCAGGGCGCGGGCGCTCTCCTCCTCGCTCAACCGGAGGCGCTCCTCCACCGAGGTGAGCAGGCTGAAGCCGCGCGCCTCGGCGTCCCGGAGGGCAGGCGCGAACTCGCGGAAGCGCTCGAGCAGGGCCGGATCGAAGGGCACGTCGGCGACGGGGGACGCGAGCGTGCCGGCGAGCATCCGCTCTTCGACGAAGTGGCCGGCGGCGACGCCCTCGGCGAGCTCGCGCTCATCGGGGTGGCGCAGGAGGTAGAACGGCAGCAGCGCGCCCGACTGCAGGCGCCGGTAGTCGCGCATGCCGTGGTGGTTCGGGCTCGGGGTGAGCTCGGGGTTCTCGTCGTAGGCGCGGCCCGAGACCTCGACCTTGTGCCGGTACTGGGCCCAGGAGCGCCAGGGCAGGTGCAGCACCTCGATGGCGAGCTCCTCGGGCGGCAGGCCGGCCGAGGCGATGCTGACGAAGTGGTTGCCCTGGATGACGTCGACCTCGGGGTCGCCCACGTGCACCGCGTCGGCCGTGGGGTGGTCGCGGAGGCCGGTGGCGCGCAGCTGCTCGACGGGACGGTGGTCGCGGTAGACCAGCCGGTCGAAGCCGGTGCCCGCCTCGGCGGCTGTGCCGGTGAGGTTCGTGACGGGCACGAGGAAGGAGCGGATGGCGGGGTCGAGTCGCTCGAACACCTGGTGCAGCGTGAGCGAGCGGTCGACGGGCGCGAAGAACTCGTCGGCGTCGGCGTTGATCACCCAGTCGGCGCCGTGCAGCGCGGCGGCGTCGCGGGCCATGCGGGTGACGACGGGGCTCTGCTGCTTGCGGTGCACCGGGTCGTGCCGCAGCTCGATGCGCCCCTCGTCGGCGTAGCGCTGCAGGATCTCGGCGGTGCCGTCGCCCGAACCGTTGTCGGTGACGATCAGGATGTCGACACCCTGCGCGAGGTGGTGGTCGATCATGGGCCCGATGATGTCCGCTTCGTCGCGCACCATCAGGGTCATTGCGAGCTTCACCGGGCGGATCTCCATCTCTGGTCGGGTTCGTCCAGCCTCCACCCTAGCGAACGCGCCCCGAGCAGGACCGGAGGCGGGGAGAGGCGCAGAGGCGGGGAGAGGCGCAGAGTTGGCGCTCAGTGCGCCGAGCGCCGCCGCACGAACGCCGAGCGCACGCCGAGGCCGAGCGACAGCACGGCGCGGAGCGGCCACCAGAGCGGCCCCGAGTACTTCTTGGCGAGGAAGCGCTTGGCGCTGTCGTGGTGCGCCTGCAGCATGCGCGCCGACTCCGTGGTGGTGGAGTGCGCGCCGGTGTGCAGCACCTCGGCGGCCGGCTCGTAGACGTTCCGCCACCCCGCCTGGCCGATGCGGTAGCCGAGGTCGACGTCCTCGAAGTACATGAAGTAGCCGGTGTCGAAGCCCCCGAGGGCGTCGAACACCTCCCTCCGCACGAGGAAGCAGGACCCCGAGAGCCAGCCCGCGTCGCGGCGCACGGGGTTCTCGCCGATCTCGAGGCGGTACGACCGCGTCCACGGGTTGGCCGGCCAGACATTGGCGAACAGCGCGTGCCCGATGCCGTTTCGGATCGAGGGGACCGATCGCGCGGAGGGGTAGGCGCTGCCGTCGCTCTCGAGGATCTTCGGGCCGATCGCGCCGGCGTCGTCGAGCTCGAGCATGGTGTCGACGAGCACGTCGACCGAGCCGGGCGCCAGCACCACGTCGGGGTTCGAGACGAGCACGAACTCGTGGTCGCCGCCCAGCGAGGCGACGGCCTCGTTGATCGCGTGCCCGTAGCCCACGTTGCCCGTCATCGGCAGGTAGCGGCCGCCGGCGTCGGCGACCAGGCGCTCGACCTCGGCACGGGCGGGGGAGCCCGGCTTGTTGTCGGCCACGACCACGTCGAGCTCGGTGCGCGCCGCGGCGGCCGGCACCGAGTCGAGGAACGGCCCCAGCACGGCGGCCGAGTCGTAGCTGACGGTCACCACCGCGATGCGGGGGCGGGCTCCGGATGCGCGCTGCGCCGTCACGCGGCCACCCCCGTCGCGACACCCGCATCGGCGTAGGCGTCGAGGTGCACCCGTGCGCAGGCGGCCCAGGTGAACTCGCGCGAACGCCGGAGGGCGGCACCGGACAGCTCCGCGCGGCGCCCCGGCTCCTCGAGCAGCCGGCCGAGGGCCTCGGCGATCGACCGCGCATCCGGCTCGGTGTAGGCCACGGCGTCGCCGCCGACCTCGGGGATGGAGAGGCGATCGGTGGTGAGCACCGTGCCGCCGCTGGCCATCGCCTCGAGCACGGGCAGGCCGAAGCCCTCGCCGAGCGAGGGGTAGGCGACGACGGTGGCGCCGCCGAGGAAGGCGCCGAGCTCGTCGAGCGGGAGGTAGCCGGCCTCGGTCACGCCGTCGCGCGGGGTGTCGAGCAGGCGTGCGGCCTCCTCGTCCCAGCCGCGGGAGCCCGAGAGCACGAGGGCGGGGGTCGCGAGGCCGCGGCCGCTGCGCTCGGCGCGGAGGCTCGCGTAGGCGGCGAGCAGGGCGGGCACGTTCTTGCGCGGCTCGATGGTGCCGAGGAAGGCGATCCAGCCGTCGCCGCTGCTGCCGTTGCCGCTGTCGTCGCCGGTGCCCAGGCCGTGCGCGGCAGCGAAGGCCTCGACGGCGGCGGGTGCGGGCGGGCGGAAGACCGCGGGGTCGACCCCGAGGTACGCCACCCGGATCTCGGGGCGCACGGCGACCGCGTCGCGCACCGCCTGCGCGGTGGCCCGGCTCGGCGCCACGAGGGCGTCGGCGCGACGCCCCGCCCATCGCGTCCAGCTCGTGAAGAAGGTGCGCTTCAGGCGCGAGTGCACGCCGGGGTCGGTGAAGAAGGTGGCGTCGTGCAGGGTGACGACCCGGGCCCGCCGGGTGGCGAGGGGGAAGGTGTAGTGCGGCGAGTGGATGGCCGATACCCCCAACCGGGCGGCCAGGCGGGGCAGGCCGAGCTGCTCCCAGAGCAGGCGCACGGGGCGCTTCGCGAGCGAGGGGGGGCCCGCGTGGTAGCGGTGGCCGGGCGCCGCGGTGCGCAGGCGCTCGAGGTCACCGGGCTTCACGACGACGTCGAGCGACACCCCGAGCTCGCCGAGGCCCGTCAGCAACCCCTCGATGTAGCGGGCGACTCCGCCCCACGACGGCGGCAGGCTCGTCGCGTCGAGGAGGACTGGGATCTGAGTGCTCACCACGCTGTCCTAGGTCTCGTTCCGGGAGGGGCGCCCGGAGGCAGCCTCCAGCATACCCGCCGCCCCGCGGCTCACTCGGCGACCAGGAAGGCGGCGACGGCCCGCCGCGGCACCCGGGCGGCACGGTCGATCCGCACCCGGAGGGCGAGGTTCGCCGGGGTCAGACGCAGGGCCGAGCCGAACGAGCGCAGGCGCCGTCGGGCGTCGGCGCGGTGCTCCGGCGAGGGGGTGCGCGCCACGGCGAGCAGGGCGCGCAGGGTGCCGGCCGCGGTGCGGGCGACGGCGGTGAGAGCGACGGGGGCCGGCGCGTGGCGGAGGGCCACGAGCATCCGGTTGCGCTCGTTGCTGAAGCGGAAGACGTCGCTGCCCGTGCCCGAGGAGGCGGCGTGCGCGTGGTGCACGACGGCGTCGGGGGAGTAGCGGATGCTCCAGCCCGCGCGCCGCAGCCGCCAGGAGAGGTCGGTGTCCTCGTAGTACATGAACAGGCTCTCGTCGAACAGCCCCACGTCGTCGAGGGCGCGCGCGTCGAGCGCTGCCGCGCCGCCCGAGAAGCCCATCACCTCGCCGGCCGGGCGGTGCTCGTCGGCGGCGGGCACGAGCCAGTCGCGGTCGCGGCCGTTGCCCGAGCGGGTCATCTCGTTGCCGGTGCTGTTGACGAGCAGCGGGTCGGTGCCGGCGAGCAGGATGCGCGCGGTGACGGCACCGCGCCGGTCGTTGCCGGTACCCCCGGCCGCGCGCAGCTCGTCGACGAGCGCCGCCACGAAGCCCGGCTCGGCCTCGGCGTCGTTGTTGAGCAGCACGTAGACGTCGGCGGGCCGGGCACGGATGCCCGTGTTCACGCCCGCACCGAAGCCGTCGTTGCGCCCGCCGTCGATCACGAGGTGCTGCGGGTGCCGCTCCCGCAGCAGCGCCAACGAGCCGTCGCCGGATCCGTTGTCGACGATCACGACGGCGAGGTCGAGGCCGCGCTCCGCGAGACCGGTCTGCCGTTCGAGTGAGGCGACGGCCCGGGAGGTGAGCTCGGGCTGGCGCCAATTGACCAGGATCGCCGAGACGGTGACCCGGGCATCCGCTTCACCCGCCATGCTGAAGCCCCGGCGCTCAGGCGCCGACGACGCGGATCTCCGGCTGGGCGTGCAGGATGCCGACCGCGAGGTCGTAGTAGGGCACGTCGAACGAGACGGCCTGGGGCACGTCGTGCACGTGGGCCCGCTCGCGGTTCATCAGCGTGGAGTTGATGAAGTACTTTCCGGTGCCGAACTGCACGTCGTGCAGCACGAACTCCACGGTGGTGGGCTCGCGCAGCGTGCCGAGGTCGAGCTTCGTGCGCGGGGAGGCGGTGCCGTAGACCGGCACGCCCTGCACGTTGTCGATCTGGATCGCGGCGATCCAGTCGGGCAGGCCCGTGGGGTGCTCGTAGGTGACGCGCACGATGAGGTCGTCGCCCGGATGCACGGGGTCGCCCTCGGCCCGGCCGGCGGCGTGCACCGTGGTGGAGACGATGCGGCCGTTGTTCACGGGCACCTTCTCCTCATGGGTGGCGTTGTGGGCCTCGGCCTCGCCCTGACGCCGCTCCTCGAGCACGTCGCGGAAGTCGCGGACGGCCTCGTGCGGCACGCCGTCGAAGAGCACCTCGCCCTTGTTCAGCAGCACGGCGCGGTCGCAGAACTCGGTGATCTGGCCGAGCGAGTGGGTGACCAGCACGATGGTGCGGCCCTCGCGCTGGAAGGAGCGGATCTTGTCGAGGCACTTGCGCTGGAAGGCCTCGTCGCCGACGGCGAGCACCTCGTCGACGAGCAGCAGGTCGGGGTCGACGTGCACGGCCACCGCGAAGGCGAGCCGCACGTACATGCCCGAGGAGTAGAACTTCACCTGCGTGTCGATGAAGTCCTTGATGCCGGAGAACTCGACGATGTCGTCGAAGTAGAGGTCGGTCTGCTTGCGCGAGAGACCCAGGATCGAGGCGTTCAGGTAGACGTTCTCGCGTCCGGTGAGGTCTTGGTGGAACCCGGCGCCGAGCTCGAGCAGCGCCGCCAGGCGGCCGCGCCGGCGGATGGTGCCGGTGGTGGGCTGGATGATGCCGCCGATGGTCTTCAGCAGGGTCGACTTGCCCGAGCCGTTCGGCCCGATCAGGCCGATGGTCTGGCCGGAGCCGATCTCGAGCGAGACGTTCTTGAGGGCCCAGAAGTCCTCTTTGAACTGCTTCGAGCGGCCGGCGTTGACCAGGCGCTCCTTGAGGCTCTTCTCCTTGCGGATGATGAACCGCTTCGAGACGTCGTTGACCTCGACGACGGGGACGTGCTCTGCCATCACAGCTCCTGTGCGAAGTCGCCCTGCAGGCGGCTGAAGACTCGTTGGGCGGCGAACAGGGCGACGAGGCCCACGACGCCGGCGATCAGCATCCGGATGGCCAGGTGCGGCAGGGGGACGCCGTTGGACGCCTCCGACCAGAAGGCCTCCTGGAAGCCCAGCACGGCTAGCGTGATGGGGGAGTTGACGTAGATCTCGAGCAGCCACTGCGGCAGGATCGCCGCGGCCTGCTGCCACGAGTAGAGGATGGGGGAAGCCCACATGAGCAGCAGCAGCACGACCTCGACGAGGTACTGGATGTCGCGGAGGTAGACGTTCAGCGCCGCGAGCAGCACGCCGACGGCGGTGCCCCAGATCAGGATGAGCACGAGGGCGCCGAGGCCGAACAGCAGCTGCGGCCCGAAGCTCAGCGTGCCGACCACGATCGACGCGATGATCAGGATGACGAACTGCACGGCGAAGTTGAACAGCGCCGAGCCCACGGCGGCGAGCGGGAAGATCTCGCGCGGCAGGTACACCTTCTTCACCAGGCCCGCGTTCGCGATGATGGAGCCGGTGCCCGCACCCACGATCTCGCTGAACAGCGTGTAGATCGTGAGGCCGGCGAAGATGTAGATGGCGAAGTTCTCGATGCCGCGAGCGGCGCCGAGGAACTGCCCGATCACCAGGTAGTAGATGAACAGCTGGGTCAGCGGCTTGGCCAGGCTCCAGAGGAACCCGCCCGCGCTGTCCTTATAGCGCGACTTGAGCTCACGCCCGGTGAGCAGGCGGAGCAGTCGTCGCTGCTCCCAGATCTCGCGCACCGAGGCGATCGTTCCCGTCACGCCCGAGCTGCGGCCGCCGGCCTGCTGCCAGGGCTCGGTGCTCAGTCGGTTCGCCCGCTGCAGCGGGGACTCTTGCAAGCCAGTCATGCTTCCGGCCTCCAAAGCCTTCATCCGGGTAGGTCAGCGGTCACCGCCGACTGCCGGGATCGAGGATACAACACGGCCCCTGGGCGAAGGCCCGGGGCGCGGGGCGCGCCGACCGCTGCGTCAGCGGCGCCCGGCGCGGGCGTGCTCCGAACGGGAGCGCACCTTGGCGATCAGCGACGAGACGCCGCCGTTCGTGAGGTAGTGGCGGGCCAGCGCGATGTCGCGCCCGATCCCGTGCCGCCTGGTCGAGATGGCCTGGAACTTCTCCTCGGCGGTGACCGGCCGACGACGGCGCCCGGCTCCGCCGAGCTCGATCGGGGCCGAGAGGGAGCCGAGCACGCGGTCGGCGGCGGGGTGCGGGTCGCGGCAGAACTCCACCAGCGGGCGGAGGGTCTCCTCCCAGGTGAAGCGCTCGCGCACCCGGCCGACCGCCTCGACCGCCGCGGCCCGCTCGTCGACGTCGTAGAGCATCCGCTCGAGGGCGTCGGCCAGGGCCTCGACGTCGCGCTCGGGCACGCTCACGCCGAGCCCCTCCTTCTCGACCAGGTCGCCGAAGCTGTCGCCGCGGGTCGTGACGATCGGCAGCGAGGCCCAGAGATAGTCGAGGATGCGCGTGCGGAACGAGAACGTGGTCTCGATGTGGTCGAAGTGGGTGCTCACACCGACGTCGGCCTCGAGCAGGTAGTTCTGCCGGTCGTCCAGGTCGACCCAGGAGTCGTTGAAGAAGACGTTCCGGCCGGTCAGCCCGAGCTCCTCGGCGAGGCGCCGGGTCTGCTGCACGATCGCCATCTCAGGCACGTCGGGGTTCGGATGCGCGACGCCCATGAAGAACAGGCGCACGTCGGGGCGGCGCTCGGCCAGCGCCCCGATCGCCCGCACGAGGGTGAGGGTGTCGAACCAGTTGTAGATGCCGCCGCCCCAGATGACGAGCTTGTCGTCCTTGCCGATGCCGGGCACGACGCCGCGCACCGCGTCCCGGGTGTGCCGCGGGGGAGTTGAGTCGAGGCCGAAGGGCGCGATCGAGATGAGCTCGTCGAGCGAGTCGTCCGCGGCGTAGTTGGCCGGGTTGATCCGCCCGAGCGCCGCCAGCTGGCCGAGCCAGAACAGGCGCTGCCGCTCCGAGGCGCAGAGGAAGAAGTCGGCGCGGGAGAGCTGCGCGTTCAGCACCTCGGTGGCCGAGCGCACGATGTTGGTCCAGCGCTCGGTGCCGAACTCGCGGCCCTGCTCGAGCTGCTCGAGGTGCATCGGGTCGTAGATGTCGGCGACGACGATCTTCTCGCTCTTCTGCAGGGTGGTGAAGTGGTGCAGGGCGTAGCCCTGGAAGAAGATGACGTCGGCCCACTCTTCGTGCACCGCCATCTGCCGCTCGTTCTGCAGCTGCACGTGCTCGACCTCGAAGCGGTCGGAGTGGCGCTTGGCGGCGTTCCAGGTGACCAGGCGCACGTCGTGCTCGGCGCTCAGCGCCTCGCTGATCTTCCAGGCGCGAAGGCCCGGGCCGGCCATCTTCTCGCCCAGCGCGTCGCCCGTGATCACGAGCACATGCCGCCGGTCGGTGGCCGCCTCGATCTCGAAGGCGTCGACCACCGCGCGGAAGCCCGAGAGGTAGGAGGAATCGCCGAGCAGCGGGTGGATCATGTTGCCGAAGAGCCGGAACAGCTCGGCGTCGGTGCGGCGGCGGCCGGCCTGCAGCTCGTCGCGGGTCGCCGAGAGCGACTCGAGCTCCTCGACGAACTGGTCGAGCGCGAACAGGCTGGCGAGCGACTCCTTCGACACCGGCGTCGTGGCGTCGAACTCGTCGGCGGCCCCGTCGAAGCGGCGGATGTCGAACAGCTGCGAGTCGAGGTCGCTCTTCGCGACCGCGCGCCGGGCGAGCAGGGCCATCGCCCCGGGCAGGAAGCGGCCGAGGTTCTCGGCCGAGAGGTTCTTGTAGAGGGTGGCCAGGGCGTTGCGCTCGAGCAGGTAGCTCTCCCGGTAGGGGCCGAAGCTCCGCATCGAGGCGTGGTGGCGGTGGTAGACGATCGACGCGGGGGCGAAGCGCACCCGGTAGCCGAGCAGGTTCAGGCGCCAGCCGAGGTCGACGTCCTCGTAGAACATGAAGAAGCGCTCGTCGAAGCCGCCCGCCTCGGCGAAGGCCGACGCGCGCACGAACAGCGCCGAGCCGGTGCCGTAGAGGATGTCGCGGGGCTCCTGGAAGCGCTCGTCGTCGGGCTGGTTCTCGTGATCCTTGTAGCCCATGCCGAACCAGGTCAGGCTGCCGCCGACGAAGTCGACCACCTTGCCCTCCCAGTCGAGCACCTTGCTGCCGACCGCGGCGACCGCCGGGCTGGTCTCGAACTGCGCCACCGCCTCGCGCACCCAGGCCGCGTGCGGCTTGGCGTCGCTGTTCAGGAAGGCGACGAACTCGCCGCGGGCGCTCGCCGCACCGAGGTTGGAGCCGCCGGCGAAGCCGAGGTTCTCGGCCGACTCGATCACGCGCACCCGCTCGTCGCCCGCGAATGCGGCGCGGAGCCGGGCCAGGCTGTCGTCACCCGAGCCGTTCTCGACGACGACGACGTCGAGCCGCTCGCGCGGCCAGTCGACCTGCGACAGCTGCGAGACGCACTCGATGGTGTCGTCGGCGCCCCGGAAGTTCACCACGACCACCGAGACGACTCCGGACTGGGCTTCTGGCATGGCGATCTTCACCCGATCAGCCTATCGCCGGAGCGTCAGCGGGCATCCGGGAACGCGGTGCCTAGGATCGGGGTCATGGCACGTTCGACTCTCCTCCGCGCATCCGTCAGCACCCTCATCGTCGCCGCGGCGGCCCTGTCGACGGCCGGCTGCATCGGCGGAGCGGCCTCGCCGAGCCCCACGGCGAGCTCGCCGGCGCCGACCCGCTCGGCCACCGCGACGCCCACGGCCACCTCGACGCCCACGCCGACCCCGACGGCGGCGCCCGAGCCGACGCCGACCCCGACGCCGACCACCCCGGAGTCGTCGGTGGTCTCCCTCGAGATCCTGAACAGCTCCTACGACCCGTCGACCTCGACCGTCTCGGTCGCCGGCATGGTCACCGACCTCGTCTCCTCCACCGGCACCTGCACGATCACCGTCAGCCAGGGCGAGCAGAGTGTCACCACCGAGGCGGCGGGCATGGCGGATGCGGCGGTCACCTACTGCTCGAACCTCGCGGTCGTCCTCCCCGCCGGTGCCGCCGGCACCTGGGACATCGAGCTCGCCTTCACCGACCCCACGCACTCCGGGTCGACCAGCGGCACCGTCGACGCCGCCTGACGGGCCGGGCTCCCAGGCGACGCCGCCCGAACCCGAATACAGTGGGGGAGTTTCCCCCGTCATGAAGGATCGGTACCGAGCATGAGCTCAGCAGTCACACCCCACGACGGCGACGGCGACGCCGCGAACGAGCTGCGCGAACTGCGCCTCGAGGTCGCGGCGCTGCGCGCGCAGCTCGCGCGGCGCACGGCGGAGACCGAGGAGTACCGTCGTCGGCTCGTGGCGAGCCGCAACCAGGCCGAGCGCCTGGCCACCCAGCTGAAGGCCCTGCGCGGATCGAGCTCGTGGTCGATCACGCGGCCGCTGCGGATGCGCCGCCGCAAGGCGCTCAACAACGGCTGGACCTGATCCCGTGAGCACGAGAGTCCTCGACAAGGTGCTCCCGCTCACCGTCGTCGAGAGCAGCAAGCGCCGCCTGCCCGCCACCGACCGCGTCGCGGTCGTCGCGAGCTACGGCACCTCCTCCACCGTCTCGCTGTCGCTGTCCTGGATGGTCGCGCGCCTCGAGGAGGCCGGCTACGAGGTGGTCGTGGTGCGTGCATCCGACGACCACGCCCCGCTGGACTGGTCGCGCGGGCCGGCGAACGACGCGATCGTCGTGCGGAAGCCCAACATCGGCTACGACTTCGGCTCCTGGGCGACGGGGCTCGAGCTCTTCCCCGAGATCCGCCGGAAGCCCTACGTGCTGCTCACCAACGACTCGCTCGTGGGGCCGTTCGCGAGCCTCGCGCCGATGGTCGAGGACTTCGAGACGAGCTTCTTCGACGTCTGGGGCGGCACCTGGACGAGCCAGTACATGCAGCACCTGCAGAGCTTCCTGATGGGGTTCAAGGGCGGCGTGCTCGACGACCCGACGCTTCGGCACTTCTGGCAGAACCTGCCGGAGCAGCCCACCAAGTTCGACATCATCGACAAGTACGAGCTCGGCCTCAGCCGCCTGCTCTACGGCGAGGGCTACGTCTCGGGCGCCTGGTTCGACTACGAGCTGGTGGTGCAGTACACGCAGAACCCCACCATCCAGGGCTGGAAGGGCCTGCTCGAGCACGGCTTCCCGTTCGTCAAACGGGAGCTCGTGACCAACCCGGGTATCGTGGGGGACGCTTTCGAGGTGCCCGCCGTGATCGAGCGGATGTTCGGCGAAGACCCGCGCGACTGGGTCTGATCTCCGCAAGGGTCTGAGAGCCCACCAGGCTGTGAGAGTTAGAGGGTCATGAGAAAAATCACCATCGGCGGAGTCAAGCGCCGCACCGGCCGCGCCATGCTCAAGGTGGGCGACAAGCTCGCCGAGTCGCCGGCCCCCGCCGCACCCGACGACTTCCCCGCGGGCTTCAGCTCCTGGGCGTACAACCGCAGCAGCCGGCTCAAGGCGCTGTACCCGGGCGAGTGGAAGAAGCAGTTCGTCGCCGAGCCCGCCACCTCCCGGGTGGCCGTGGTGGTGCACGTGTTCTACACCGACCTCGTCGCGCAGATCCTGCAGTCGCTCGAGGCCCTGCCGGTGCAGTTCGACCTGATCGTCACGAACGCCTCGGGGGAGCCGCTGTCGCTAGACACCTCCCGGCTCACGAACGTCGACCGCGTGCAGGTGCTCGACATCGCCAACCACGGCCGCGACATCCTGCCGCTGGTCTCGGTGGTCAACGCCGGGCTCCTCGACCCCTACGAGCTCGTCTTCAAGGTGCACACGAAGAAGAGCGCCTGGCGCGAGGCGCACGGCGAGCTCGCCGGCTCGGGCGACGAATGGCGCGAGAGCTTCTTCTCGGAGCTGGCCGGCTCGGTCGAGACGGTCACCCGGGTGCTGAACGAGTTCGCGAGCGACCCCGCCCTGGGCATCCTGACCTCGACCGGCAACGTGCTCGGCCCCGAGTTCTGGGGCGGCGACCGCGAGATCGTCGGATCGCTGCTCAGGCGCATCCAGATGGACCGCGACGAGGACCGCCTGCGCTTCGCCGCCGGCAGCATCTACTGGGTGCGCGGCTTCCTGCTGCAGGGCCTCCGCGCCTTCGAGCTGCAGGCCACCGACTTCGAGGAGGAGGCGGGCCAGGTCGACGCCACCACCGCGCACGCGATCGAGCGCATCCTGGGCATCGTCGCCGGCGAGGCGGGCTACGACGTGCGCGACGCCTCGACGCTCACCGCGACGGCCGACGGCACGGCCTTCGAGCGGTTCCGGGCGGATGCGGTGGTGCAGCCCCGAGCGCGCGTCATCCCGTTCTACCTGCCGCAGTTCCACACCTTCCCCGAGAACGACGAGTGGTGGGAGAAGGGCTTCACCGAGTGGTCGAACGTGGCCGCGGGCACCCCGCTCTACCCGGGCCACATCCAGCCGCTGCTCCCGAGCGAGCTCGGCTTCTACGACCTCCGCACGCCCGGCGTGCGCGACGCCCAGTACGAGCTCGCCACCGCGGCGGGGCTCGAGGGCTTCATGTACTACTACTACTGGTTCGCGGGCAAGAAGCTGATGGACCTGCCCGTCGAGGAGCTCGTCGCCTCCGACTCCGACCAGCCGTTCTGCATCATGTGGGCGAACGAGAACTGGACGAGGCGGTGGGACGGCAGCGAGAAGAACATCCTGATCGCCCAGGACTACGACCGGGTCTCGGCCAAGCAGTTCATCCATGACGTGCTGCACCTGATCACCGACCCGCGCTACATCCGCATCGACGACAAGCCGGTGATCGCGGTGTATCGCATCACCCAGATCCCCGACCACGTCGAGGTCGTCGCGCACTGGCGTCGGGTGGCCGAGGAGGCCGGCCTGCCGGGCCTCCATCTCGTGACGGTCGACGTCGGCACCTCGATGCAGGGCGTGGAGGGCTCGCTCGCCGAGCACGGGCTCGACGCCTACCTCGAGTTCGCGCCGCACAACATGTTCTGGCAGTCGCTGCCCCGCGACCACCGCGGACTCGACGAGCGCTTCCAGGGCAACCTGCTCTCCTACCCGGCCATGGCCGAGAAGGCGGAGGAGCGGCTGAACACCACGCCGCCCGCGCACCGCTACCCGGGCGTGATGGTGAACTTCGACAACACCGCGCGCCGGCAGTGGCAGCCCGACATGTGGTACGGCTCAAACCCGTTCACGTTCCGGCGCTGGCTCAACACCACCGTCTCCTCGGTGGCCGAGCGCCCGCGCGACGAGCGGGTCGTGTTCGTGAACGCCTGGAACGAGTGGGCCGAGGGCGCCGTGCTCGAGCCGTCGCAGCGCTACGGCCGCACCTACCTGCTCGCGGTGCGGGACGTGCTGCACCGCTGACGCGATGCCGCCGCCCGGCTGACACGCCGCAGCCGGGCGAGTGCCCGGGCTTCGCACAGCCTCTCTTTAGGATGAGGTGTGATGAGCGGAGCCACGATGACACGCACGACCACTCGACGGGGACTGGTCGCGGCCGTTCTCAGCCTGATCCTCGTCGTGGCCGGCCTGACCGCCGCCGGGGCCGAGCCCGCCTCGGCCGCGGCGCCCGTGCTCACCCGCAGCGCACCGCAGGCCCTCGTCACCGCGACCGCCGCCGACTTCGACCCCGGCAACATCATCAGTGACGAGAACTTCTTCAACGGCAGCGCGATGTCGGCCGGTGCCATCCAGAACTTCCTGAACAGCCAGGTCTCGAGCTGCCGCTCGGGCTACACCTGCCTGAAGGACTACCGGCAGACCACCTGGTCCCGCTCGGCCGACGCCATGTGCAACGCCTACGCCGGAGCGCCGAACGAGACCTCGGCGACCATCATCTACAAGGTCGGCCAGGCCTGCAACGTCAGCCAGTCGGTGCTGATCGTGCTGCTGCAGAAGGAGCAGTCGCTGATCACCGACTCCTGGCCGAGCCAGAGCCAGTACACCTCGGCGACCGGCTTCGCCTGCCCCGACACCGCGCCCTGCGACGCCGAGTTCTCGGGCTTCTACAACCAGGTCTACAAGGCGGCCTGGCAGTACAAGCGCTACACCAACCCCGCCGGCACCTCGGCGTTCTTCACCTGGTTCCCGGTCGGCAAGTACTCGGCCGTGCGCTACCACCCGAACGCGGCCTGCGGCTCCTCGCCCGTGCTGATCAAGAACAAGGCGACCGCGGGCCTCTACTACTACACGCCGTACCAGCCCAACGCGGTCGCGATGTCGAACCTCTACGGCGGCCAGACCGACGGCTGCTCCTCCTACGGCAACCGCAACTTCTGGCGCCTGTACACCGACTGGTTCGGCGACCCCCGCACCGGGTCGAACCCCCACGGGGCGTTCGACAAGGCGCTCGGTGTCATCGGCGGCGTGCAGGTCACGGGCTGGGCCGTCGACCCGAACACCGCCGACCCGACCTCCATCTGGGTCGCCATCGATGGCGCCAGCTCCTCCTACCGCGCGGACTACCAGCTCGACTGGCTGCCCGTGCTGTACCCGACTCTTGGGGCGAAGCACGGCTTCAGCCAGGTCATCGGGGCGAGCCCCGGGACGCACACGGTGTGCGTCTCGAAGGCCAACGGGGTCGACCTGGGCTGCAAGAGCGTCACCGTTCCACGGGACGACCGGGCTGCCGCGTCGCTCGATGTCGCACAGGGAGTGGCCGGCGGCATCCGCATCTCGGGCTGGTCGGTCGACAAGAAGAGCGGCGCCCAGACCTACCTCTGGGTGAACGTCGACGGCAAGGGCTCGGCCTACAAGGTCGACAAGCGCCTGAGCTGGACCCCGAACCTCTACCCGAACGTGGGCAATCTGCACGGATTCGATGTCACCGTCCCGGCCGCGCCGGGAATCCGGGAGATCTGCGTGTACGGCGTGCAGTCGCTCCTGATCGCCTGCAAGACCGTCACCGTGCAGCCCTTCGAGACCGGCAAGGTCGAAAGCGTCACCGGGGTCGTCGGCGGCATCGAGGTCGCGGGGTGGAGCCTCGACCAGCGCACGAAGGTCTCGACCTATGTGTGGGTCGACGTCGACGGCGCCGGCCGGGCGGTCGCGGCGAACCTGCCGTCGAATTCGGCTGCCGCGGCTTTCCCCGCTCTCGGCAAGAATCACGGCTACAAGACCACCATTCCGGCCAAGCCCGGGTCCCACCGCCTGTGCGTCACCGGAACTGCGGGCAACACGTCGTACGGGTGCCAACAGGTCACCGTGCCGAACAACGAGGTGGGCAACTTCGACAGCGTCACTGCGGTCATGGGCAAGATCTCCGTCTCCGGGTGGTCGCTCGACCGCACCTCGTCGGCGACGACGTACGTCTGGGCCTTCATCGACGGCAAGAGCGCCGGTGCGATCAAGGCCGACAAGCCGCTCGGCTGGATCCCCGTGCTGTACCCGAAGTCCGGCCCGAACCATGGCTTCGCGGCGACCTTCTCAGCCTCGGCCGGCGCGCACGAGGTCTGCCTCACCGGCACCAAGGAGAACGTGTCTTACGGGTGCAAGACGGTCACCGTTCCGACGAGCGGTGCCGCCAGCCTCGACGGTGTCACAGCGGGCGACCGCTCGGTCACGGTCACCGGCTGGTCCGTCGACCGCTTGTCGAAGGCGACGACGTACGTCTGGGTGAGCATCGACGGAGTCGGCAAACCCTACAAGGCGGACAAGCCGCTTCCGTGGATCGACGCGTACTTCCCCGGCGTCGGGGCGAACCACGGCTTCGCCATCGACATCCCCGCGGGTGCCGGCCCCCGCGAGGTCTGCGTCACCGCGACGTTCGACAATCAGAATCTTGGCTGCCGCACGGTCGACGTGCAGTCACCGGGCGCGGCGAACGTCGACGCCGTCACCGGAGTCGCCGGCGGTGTGCGCGTGCAGGGCTGGGCAGTGAATCGCGAGACCACCGAGAGCACCTACCTCTGGGTCGACGTGCAGGGCGTGGGTGGATTCCCGGTCGCGGCGGACAAGCCTCTCGCCTGGATCGACTCGTACTTCCCGGGCGTGGGGCCGAACCACGGGGTCGACTCAGTCGTGAAGGCGCCATCTGGTTCCCGGAAGGTGTGCGTGACGGCCACCTTCGACAACCGCTCACTGGGCTGCACCACCGTCACCGTTCCCTAGCCCGAGGTTCGGTCAGCTCCCCGTCGGAGCCGGGTCGAGGATGCGCTCGCAGGGCACGAGGAACCAGTAGCCGGCCGGACCGATCGGCACCTGCATCGAGGCGTACGGGTCGGCGGCGCACTCGTCGCGGAAACCGGGCACTGAGACGCTGAGCTCGGGCACGCCGGCCTTGTTCCCGGGCGAGCGGTAGTCGATCACACCGGGGGTGATCAGGGCCGCGGCCAGCACGAGGACCACCCCGAGCCGCACCGCCCGACGGCCGCCTCGGGCGCCCGCGGGAGGCAGCCAGGCGCTGACCGCGGCGACGATCGAGACGATCAGGAGCAGCGACGGCACCACGAGGTAGCGACCGCCGAGGAACACCTCGGCGCCCGGGTCCTGCAGGCCGAGACGGTTCCAGGTGAGCACGGCGGTGACGCCGAAGAACCCGGCCGAGGCGACCAGCGCGATCGCCGGCAGACCGTCGCGACGCAGTCGCAGGGCGATCAGCACGACGAGCAGGAGGAGCACCGCGACAGCGATCAGCACGACGGGGCGCCGGCCGAGCTCGGCGTAGACCGAGGTGCCGGTGGTGTGCCCGAGCAGGTCGCCGAAGACGACCCGGACGAGGTAGGTCGAGGCCATGGCCGCCGGCTGCAGGGTGGGGTCGCCGCGGTCGCGCTCGGTGCCGAGCACGGCGATCACCTGCACGACGGCGGCCGCCGCGAAGACGATGCCCACGACGTTCTCCCGGAGCCGGGGCAGCACCACGGCCCGCGCGAGCACGAGGGGCGCGAACACGATCGAGAGCGGATCGCTCAGCACCGAGGCGGCGACCAGCACCGAGCCGAAGACCGTCCTCGCCACCCCTGGGCCCGAGCGGGCCGACAGCACGAGGAACAGCGAGAACATCAGGAACCAGTGCGAGTTCGAGACGTTGGTCGCGACCTCGAGCGAGCCGATAGGAAGGATGAGCACCAGCAGCCAGAGCAGACACCGCAGCGGGAGCTGAACGCGCTCGCGGGTGAAGACGAAGGCCGCGACGGCTGCCGCCGACCAGACCGCCGCGCCCGCGAGGTTCATGCCGGTGCCGAGCTCGGTCGTGGGCAGGGCGGCCTCGACGATCTGCGCGGCCGTGCGCGGCACCGCGTGCAGGTAGCCGGCGTACGGCGTGGCCAGCATGCCGAGGTAGTCGTGCCGGAACGCGCCCTCGAGGAACTGGTTGCCGTCCTCCGACCAGAGCACGTTCCGCTGCCCGTCGGGCAGCCGCAGGGCGGCGATCGCGGTGCCGGCGGCGAACAGGGCGGTGACGGCTCCCGCGCGGGCGAGGAGCGGCCGCACGCGGCCCGGAGCCGGCCCGAGCAGCCAGTCGGCCGCCCCGGTCAGCGGCACGCCGTCACCGCGGTGTCACCGGCCGTGACGACGGAGGGGCGGTCGGCGGTCGAGGCGAGCAGGGTGCCGTCGTCGTCGACCCCGACCGGGATCGACGCCGCACTCGTCGGGTAGGCGAGTGTGACGACGGTGGTGCTCTCGAGTGCTCCGACCGGGGCGAGCGCCACCTGCGCCGTCGCCGGGAGGTCGATCGAGGTGTGCGGGGCGATCGCCTCGCAGCTCGTCAGCTCGCCCGTCACGGGGGTGCTGAGTCCCGTCCACTGGACGTTGAGGGAGACCTGGTCGGCGTTCAGCGCCGAGGGCTCGACGTCGACGATTCGGTCGTCGGCGGCCATCTCCGACAGCTCGGCCCAGCTCACGGTGGGGGCGAGCTGCGGCGAGGGGACGGCGTCGTCGCTCACCGCGATCAGGCCGTCGTCGCTCAGCGACGCGGCGGCGCCGAGGAGGGCGGCGTTGCCCGACTTCCAGTCGGACAGGCCCTCCGCCTCGTCGCCGAGGGCCACGATGTTGATCGCAGCCCAGCCGCCGAGCAGCAGCACGAGCACCGCCACCGCGATCCGGGTGCCGGTGACGAAGCGGGCGAGGCTCGCGACGAACACCGGGATCGCGACGATCAGGATGAAGTAGGAGTAGCCGCCGCTGGCCGACTCGGCGACGTCGCGGCTGAGCCGACCGATCAGCGTGATGGCGAGCGAGAGCACGAGGGCGACGAGCAGGAACAGGTAGGTGCGCCGGGCGCGGCTGCCGGCGAGCGGGCCGGGGCGGACGGCGAGGTAGGCGAGCACGCCGACGATGGCCACGACCAGCACCGCCGGGGTGAAGGAGTCGGCCACGGGGATCGAGTCGTTGACCGCCTTGGCCAGCAGGGCGTAGACGAACTCGGGCCCGTCGCGCAGCACCTGGTCGAGGCTGTGCGCGCTGTTGTAGCTCGGGATCGTCCAGACCACCCGCACCACGACGAACCAGATCGCCGGGACGGCGATGGCGATCGCACCGAGGAGGTAGCGCCGCAGCGAGACGAGGGCGAGACCGGCGGCCACCCCGAGCGGGATGTAAGCCGATCCGCTGAACGTGCCGAACAGCGACAGCGCGACCACCCCGGCCACCCGGAGTCGCGGGCCGACACGAGGGGACAGGGCGAGGTAGAGCACCCACAGCCCGGCGGCGGTGGCCGCGGTGTACTGGAACTGGCCGGCCCAGGTCACCGTGCCGGCCCCGGCGGCCATGATGAGCACGGGGGCCACGACGGCGACGCAGACCGCGCGGGAGGGCACCACCAGGCGGAGCAGCGCGTAGACCGCGACACCGCCGGCGAGGTGGCAGATCAGCATCGGGAGGGCGTAGAGCCAGTAGCCCTGCAATCCGACGGTCTGATAGAGCAGCGAGAACCAGACCTTCGTGAACAGGATGGTGTGCTCGTTGTGCGGCGTGATGATCCAGCGCAGCCAGTTCGCCCCGTCGGGCGGGGCGAGGTAGTCGAACTCGTCGTAGATGAAGTACTGGGTGCGCACACCCGAGAACACGACCGCCGCCGCGATCAGCACCACGGCGGCCAGCGCGATGGCGGCGACCACGTCGGGGTTCAGCCGGGCGGAGACGGCGCGCAGCCGGTGCTGGACGCTCCGCACCCCGCGGTCGACCGCCGCGTCGACGCGACCGCTCGGAGTGGTGCGCGGGGAGCTGTCCGTCATTTCTGGCCGCCGTTCGTGGGGGAGGGGTGCAGCTGGTCGGCCGTGAGCGCGCCCGCGGCCACGAGGGCACGCAGGTCTCCCACGGTCAGGGAGGGGGCGTAGACCGGGTCGGGCCGGCTGGAGATGTCCACATCGTGCACCGCCAGCTCGTCGACGACCGCATAGATCTTCGCACGGGTGTCCTGCTCGATACCTGCCTGCGCCTGGCCGGTCTGCAGGAGCACGTGACCGCCGTAGACCGTGGTGAGCCCGAGAGCGGCGACGATGGCGAGCTCGACGCCCCGGTGCAGGGCGGCGAGTTCGGTGGCCAGCAGCCCGATCAGCGGCATCAGCAGCACCGTCGTCAGGTAGATGTACCGGCTGGACGTGGCCGTGTCGGTGGTGAAGTCGAAGCGGGAGTACGCGGTGAGCAGCGCGAACGCGACCGCCGACGCCGCGAGTCCGAGCACGAGCGGTGCTCGCTGCCAGAGCAGCGGGCCCCGCACCGTGGCGTACACGACGAGGCAGAGGAACAGGATCAGGCCGAGGAACGGCACCGGGGTGAGGCCGTCGAGGCCGCCGCTGAGCATCCGGAAGGCGAAGCCCCCCATCCGGCCCACGAGGGAGAGCACCGGGTAGCCGCTGGGTCCGGGGGGCATGAAGTAGACGGGGTTGCTCTGCGCGTAGAGGTACCAGGCCAGGTACACCGCCGCCGAGGGGGCGACGAGCAGCGCCGCCCGCCAGAGGCCGACCCGGCGGAGCGCGACGACCGCGACCCCGCCGATCAAGGGCAGCGCCGTGCCCGAGAACATCAGCGACGCCACGGTGAGGGCGACGACCGGGGCGAAGCCCCTCCAGTAGCGCTCTCGGGTCGCCCGGTCGACGAGCAGCACGGCGATGAGGTCGAGCAGCACGGCACCGAGGAAGCCGAACTGGAAGGCCCAGAGGATGTTCTCGCTGCCCGCGCCGAAGAGGGCGATGGCGAAGGCGAGCAGCACGGCGATCCAGGGCGTCACGCCGGCGCGCCGGAGCAGGCGCCAGAGCAAATGGGCGATGCCGAGGTGCACGAGCACGGCGGTGAGGAGGTACGGCCAGTAGCTGCCGAGCCCGACCAGCTCGCGGAGGCCGGCGGTCACGAGCATCGGGACGGTGCTCCAGTGACCCAGGTGCGGCGTCAGGAAGTCGGTGGAGGAGAGCTTGAGGAAGTCCCACTCGTCGAAGAAGAACCACTGCTCCCGTGCGCAGACGAGGATCCAGGCGAACGCGACGACGAGTGAGACGTAGTGAGCGGTCGCCGGCGAGAGCCACCGGCGGCCGCCCACCGAGGATCTAGATCGTGCCGTCGGCGACGGCATTCTCGATCCACGGGATGACCTCGTCCAGCATGTCGTCCAGCGTGGTGGTCGCCTCGAAGCCGAGCAGCTCCTTGGCCTTGGTGACGTCGGGGACGCGCTTCGCGACGTCGTACTCGAAGCCGGGGTCGGACGTGTAGTTGAACGGCACGTCCGGGCCCTTGATCTTGCGCCAGATGGTCTCGGCGAGCTCCAGTACGGAGTGGCCCTCGGCGGTCGAGACGTTGAAGTCGTTGTTCAGCGCGGCCGGGTGGTCGAGCGAGAGCACGATGCCGCGCGCCAGGTCGCCGCCGTAGGTGTAGTGGCGCACCTGCTCGCCCGAGCCGAGGATGTGCAGCGGGTCCTGACCCTTAAGCACCTTCTGCACGAGGTCGGGCACGACGTGGCTCATGGCGAGCTTGACGTTGCCCGAGTCGATCTCGACGTCGCCGAGCGCACGGCTCTCGCCGATGCCCACGCAGTTGAAGGGGCGGAGGATCGTGTAGGGCAGCTTGTACTGGTCCCAGGCCGCGCGGGCGAAGTACTCCACGGCCAGCTTCTGGAAGCCGTAGCTCGACAGCGGCGGCGGCACGATGCGCTCGTCGCCCTCCTTCGACGGCCAGCGGTCGGTCGACTCGAAGACCATCGAGCTCGACATGTAGGTCACCTTCTCGAGGCGGCCCTTCTTGTGGGCGGCGATCGCGGCGTCGACGCTCGAGGCGATGATGCGCTCGTTCTGCGCGAGCAGGTCGTAGGCGTAGGTGTGGAAGTACGAGATGCCGCCGATCAGCGCGGCGCCTGCGATGAAGTGGTCGCAGTCCTCGAGCAGACGCGTCATCAGCTCGACGTCCTGCACGTCGCCGACGACGAGCTCGTAGTTCGGGTTGTCGTCGTAGGACTTCTTGACGGGGCCGTACTTGGAGTAGTTGTCGACTCCGACGACCTGGTAGCCCTTCTCGAGGAGCTCCTCGACGATGTAGCCGCCGATGAATCCCGCGGATCCGGTGACGAGAACCTTCTTCATATGATGTGTTCCTTCTGGTGGGTGTTCGGCGTGGTGGTGATCAGGGAGTGGTGGGGGCGTCGGTGAGGGCGCGCAGCTCCTCGACGGTGAGCTTGCGGCCGAACGCGAAACGGTACCAGCGCAGGTACTTCGGGATCCACTTCGCGAGCTTGAAGTTCGACTCGCCGAAGGCCCGGTCGAGCCAGATCGTCGGGATCTCGGCGACCGGCAGCCGCAGCCGTCTGGCCTTCGCCGTGAGCTCGAGGCCGATCTCGAAGCCGTCCTTGGAGTCGATCCCGACCTGCCGCACGAACTCGGCGTTGTAGGCCTTGAAGGAGTTCGTGGCGTCCCGCGTGCCGGCGTTGGTGAACACGTGCAGGGTGATGCCGGCCATCCGTGACAGGAAGCTCTTGAAGCGGGGGCCGCCCACCTGCTGCCCGCCGGGCATGTAGCGCGAGGCGGCCGCGACGACGACGCCGCGCTCGACCAGGCGCACGAGGTCGTCGATCTGGCGCGGATCGTCGCAGCCGTCGGCCATGGTGACGACGACCGTCTCGCTGGTGGCGTGGTCGATGCCGTAGCGGATGGCGTAGGCAGGACCCCGGCCGTAGTCGTTGATCAGTACCTTGAGGTTCGGTCGCCCCGCCGCGGCGTAGGCCTCGACGACGGGCACCGTGGTGTCGGTCGTGGCGTCGACGACGACGAGCACCTCGGCGTCGAGCTTCACGGCCTCGAAGATGCGGTCGAGACCGGGGACGATGTCGTCGCCCTCGTTGTACGCGGGGATGACGATCGAGGCGCGTAGGCCCTCGGTCAAATCACGACTCCCTGGCCGAGGAGGTTCCAGACGTCGGCCACCGGCTTGTCGGTGACGAGGCCCTTGTACTCGCTGTGCGGGGTGGCCACGATGAGGATGTCGGCCTTCTCGAGCACGGCGTCGAGCGGCAGCAGAGTGTCGTCGGTCTCCTCGGTGACGTAGGGGTCGGTGCCGATGACGGCCTTGGCCCGGAACTTCAGCACCCGGCGCAGCTTGTACGACAGGCTCGAGCGGATGTCGTCGGAGCCGGCCTTGAACGACATGCCGAGGATGCCCACGGTGAGGTTCTCGAGGTCGAACCGCTTCTCGAGCTGGGTGACGATGTAGAGCGGCAGCCCCTCGTTCACCTGCATGGCCGAGTGGCCGAGCGCGAACTTGTTGTCGCTGAAGGCGGCGAGCTGCATGGTGTCCTTGAACAGGCACGGGCCGGCGGCGAAGCCGGGGCCGGGCAGGTCTTTCGCGCGGGGGTAGTCGTGGGTCAGGCCCTTGCGGATCTTCTCGAAGTCGAGCCCGCGGTCGTTGGCCATCATGTAGAACTGGTTGGCCGCCGCGAACTTGATGTAGCGCCAGGTGTTCGTGAACAGCTTCGCGAGCTCGGCCTCCTCGGGCTCGAGATCGACGATCTGGTCGGTCAGCGTCGAGAACAGAGCGGATGCGCGGGCCCGGCCGGTCTCGGTGCGGCTCGACACGATCTGCGGCAGCGTGAACAGCTCCTCCATCGCCTTGTGCTCGGCGATGCGCTCGGGGCAGAAGGCGACCTCGGTGGAAAGGCCCGCCTCGCGGAGGCGTCGCTCGACGAGGGCGGTGACGCCCGGGTAGACGGTGCTGCGGAGGATGAGCAGCTGCTCGTCGCTGAAGAACGGCATGCAGGTCTCGAGCGCCTTGGGGATGGCGTTCGGGTCGGGGTTGAGGTGCTCGTCGACCGGGGTTCCGATGACGACGACCACGTTCTCGGCGGTGGCCACGACGCTCGCGTCGGTGGAGGCGGAGAACATGCCGTCGGCCAGCACCTTCTGCAGCACGGGCTCGGCGCCCGGCTCGCTGAAGGGCATGCGGCCGGCCAGGATACCTTCGACGGCGCGCTCGCTCACGTCGTAGACGACGACCTTCGAGCCGCGGTCGGCGAGGGCGATGGCCAGGGGGAGGCCGACGTGACCGCCGCCTCCGATGACGACGACGTCGTTGCTGAACTTCGATGACACGCGGTTGACCTCGTTCGTAAGGGGATGTTCGGCTGCGACACGATTGGTCGACAGCGGTAGAGCAAAGAGCAGGATACAGCGACGGTTATCATTTTGAGGGCTCGGGACGCGCGCCCCGGCATCGACTCGCAGAAGGCACCGATAGTGAAGAAGATCTGGGACTACCTCTGGGAGCGCCTGGTGCGCTACGCGCTGAAGTTCGGGGTCGTCGGACTGGTCGGCTACGTGATCGACCTCAGCGTGTCGAACCTGCTCTGGTCGGGCGCCCTGGGCGACGGCTGGTACGAGACCCCGCTCGGCGGCAAGTTCATCTCGGTCGCCATCTCGACGCTCGCCACCTGGTTCGGCAACCGGTACTGGACCTTCCGCGACCACCGCCGCAAGAACTTCCTGCTCGAGCTGGCCGAGTTCACGCTGATCGCCGTGCTCGGGCTCGGCATCTCGCTGGCCTGCCTCTACGTCTCGCACTACCTGCTCGGCCTCACGAGCATCGTGGCCGACAACATCTCGGGCAACGTGATCGGGCTGGTGCTGGCGACGGCGTTCCGCTTCCTGCTCTACCGCTACTGGGTGTTCGCACCGAACCGCGCCGACGGGTTCACGGCGCTGAAGAACCGCGAGGCCGCGGAAGCCGCCGCGGAGCAGGCCGCCGCGGAGCAGGCCGTCAGAGACGCACAGGCGCGCTGACTTCTCCCCCAGGCGCGGCCCCGAACGGCCCGTCGGGCGAGAACGTCGCCGGAGCCGCCACCCACCGCGGGTCGCGCCCCACGATCACGACGGTCAGCGCGAACGCCGCCGCCACCACCGCGAAGGCGATGATCAGCGGGATCGCGCCGAACGGCGGCACCCAGGCGCTCGGCTCGAGCATCGCCGGCCAGTCGGTCTTGTAGCCCGAGGCGAAGCGGCGCAGCGTGGTCGCGAAGGCGTAGACGGTCGCGTAGACCCACGCCGCACCGAACAGCCAGGCGACGAAGCCGAGCAGCACCCGCGGCGGGCGCCGGTCGAAGCGCGGTGAGGTGGCGATGGCCGCGGCCATCCCGAGCAGGAAGGTCATCAGCAGGATGAGCGTGTACCGCCCCTGCCAGATGAACCCGCCGGCGGTGACGTAGACCGCCTGCACGAGCGGCGGCAGGAAGAAGAACGCCAGGGCCAGCGCGATCACGAAGACCAGCCGCCGCCCGCGCACCCAGACGAGCACGCCGACGACGAGCAGGGCGAAGATGACGTAGCTCACCCAGTAGACCGAGGGGTGCAGCGTCGTGTCGAGCCAGCCCAGGATGCCCACCATCTGCCGCAGCTGCTGGTAGAAGTTGCCCAGCAGCCCGAAGAACCCCTCGACCGGGCTGAGCCCGACGCCCTCGTTCACCGGCGGGGTCGCGGGCCCGGCACTCGGAGCGGTGCCGAGCGAGTTGCTCGTCAGCGTCCACCACGCGCTCGCCAGCGCCGACGCCACGATCAGCAGGATGCTCACCAGCACGCTCGGCCGCCGCAGCAGCGCCCCGAGTTCCCGGCCGCCGAGCAGCAGCAGCGGCACCGCGAGCAGCACGGCCACCCAGAGCGGCGAGATGCCCCGCGAGTTGGAGACGAGGGCCGCCGCCACGACCACCATCGTGAGCCGGCCGCCGAGGAGCCTCGGGTCGGGCTGCAGCACGATGCCGAGCATCGCGGTGAACAGGGCGAGCCCGCCGGTGTACTCCAGGGCGTTCGGGTTGACCGTGCCCATCAGGTAGACCGCGATGGGGGTGAGCCCGGCGAGCAGGGCGATGGTCGGCAGCCGGCGCTGCTTCCACGACCCGATCATGAAGAAGCACGACGCCACGAAGAACGAGGTGATCACGGCGCTGACGATGCGCATCGCGTAGATGCCCGAGATGTCGGGCAGGGCGAGCGAGGGCCAGCCGACCATCCAGTAGTAGACGGGGTTGTACAGGCTCGCGGCCGAGTAGCTCTCGACGAGTGCCGAGGGGTCGCCGCTGAACCCGGGCGCGCAAGAGGCCGGGGTGTCGGCGAAGAAGGCGAAGCAGTTCTGGGTGTACTCGAACGCCAGCGCGGCCGGCACGTGCAGCACGCCGCCGGTCGGGATCATCGTCTCGGGCAGCAGCTCGCCCCGCACGACGGAGCCCGCCTTCACCACGTGGGCGGGCTCGTCGGGGGAGCCGCCGATCGGGGTCGCGAGGGCCCACAGGGTGCCCATCAGCGCGATCAGCAGCCAGGGGAGGAGCAGCCAGCGCCCGACCGGACGGGGGACGGGGGCTGTGGCGGCAGGGGCGGCGGTGACCGCCGCGGGTGGTGCGGACGTCATCGATTCCTTCGCGACTCGATCTCGGCGAGGGCGGCCTCGAGCTCCCGGATGCGCAGGTCCTGCAGCGCGACCGACTCGGCCAGCGTGCGGGTCTCGCTCTCGAGCTCGGTCAGCTCGCCGGAGTGCTGGATGGAGACCAGGAACAGCACCGCGATACTGAGGAAGAAGACGAGGTTCGTCGGCACGGTGACGCCGACGATCGAGGCGGCCCAGCCGAGCAGGTCGGGGAAGACGCCGATGATCAGGGCGACGATGCCGGCCAGCAGCCACCAGATGGCGTGCCGCTCGCGCAGGTGGTGCCGGCGCAGCGACTCGATCACCACACCGAGCACGATCAGCGCGGCGACGATGCCGAAGACGTAGGTGACGGTGCTCATGCGCTCACCGCGGCGGGCTCGACGAAGGTGACGGGCGGGCGGATCAGCGCCACGAACAGCGCCATGCCGGCCCGGCCGAGGTAGACGGCCGCCTTGTAGGGGTTGTGCGAGGGCACGCCGCCGGCGCGCGGCCGCATGGCCACGGGCACCTGCGCGACGGTGAGCTTCGCCCGCGAGGCGATCACGAGCGACTCGACGGTGTCGCCGAGGTACTCCGAGGGGTAGTGCTGGGCGAACAGCGCGACCGCGCGCGGCCCGCTGGCGCGGAAGCCCGAGGTCGTGTCGGTGAGCCGGGTCTTCGTGAGCCTGCTCAGGATGCCCGAGAGCACCTTCATGGCCCAGTGCCGCGGCCCGCGCACGGCGTAGTCGCCCACCCCGGCGAACCGGGCGCCGAGCACGAGGTCGTGGCGCTCGAGCTCGTCGACGAGGGTCGCGATGCCGGCCGGGTCGTGCTGTCCGTCGGAGTCGACCTGCACCACGTTCCGGAAGCCGTTCTGGATGGCGTACTTGAAGCCTGCGCGCATGGCGCCGCCCACCCCGAGGTTGATCGGCAGCCGCAGCACGGTCGCGCCGGCGGCGGTGGCCTCGCGCGCGGTCGCGTCGCGCGAGCCGTCGTCGACCACGAGCACCGCGACGCCGGGCACCGTGGCGAAGACCTCGCGCACGACGGCGGCGACCGACTCCTCCTCGTTGAACGCGGGCATCACGATCAGCGTGCGTTCGAGGGCGGTCGGCATGTCGCCCATCATAGCGGCGGGCCCCTGTCAGGGCCGGGAGAGCCGGGCGGGGTCAGCTCCGGCGCAGCCGGGCCTCCACGGCGGGCGGGATGCGGCCGGTGCGTCCGGCCCAGCCGTCCCCGAGGCCGGCGGCCGCCGCGAGCAGTCGTGCACCCCGGCCCGGCACGAACAGGGTGACGATGACGAGGTGACGGAGGTCGGCGATCGTCTCGCGCAGGGGACGGTAGCCGCGGTAGAGGCGCCGGCGTCGGTTCAGCAGCACCCGATTGCGGGCCAGGTAGTAGTAGCGGAACGGCGCGCTGTGGGTGAGCTCGACGGTGCGGCCGGCGATCGTCGCCGTGTGCCGACGGCCCAGGCTGTGGCCGAGCTCGGTGCCCCGGGCGTGCACCACCATGAGCCCCGCGCGGGCGACGCGCAGGGCGTAGTCGGTGTCGACGCCGTCGATGAAGAGCTCCTCGGCGAAGCCGCCGACGGCGTCGAGAGTGCGGAAGGGCACCAGGAGACCCGACTGGATGGGCGTGCGGCCCACCAGGATGCCGCGCTGCGTGCGGAGCTCCGGCGCGGGCTGACCCGACACCGCGGCGGGGGCGGCGAGACCGGCGGGGATGCCGGCGCCGCGGGCGGTGCCGAGCGCTGCGACGAGAGCGTCGACGAACCCCTCGCCGACGGCGGAGTCCTCGTCGAAGGTGATCACGTGGCGGGCGCCCGGAACGGCGCGGGCCTCTGCAGTGCCGGTGTTGAGGGCGGCCGCGATGCCGCGGTTCACGGAGTGCCGGAGGACGGTGGCGCCGGCGTTCTCGGCCGCGAGGAGGGCGGGACGCGCATCCGGTGCCCCGCTGTCGTCGACCACGATCACGCGGGCCGTCTGCGGGACGAGGCTCTGCACCAGCTCGGCGAGCCGGGGGCCCGGAGCGAAGGCGGTGACGACCGCGACGACCTCGTCTGACACTCGTGCCTCTCCGTCCCGGGGGCTCGTCCGGGAGCGCCTACTATGCTTGCACGCTATGACCGGAGAGCCGCGGGCGACCATCGGCCGGCGCTCCTTCGTGGGCGTGGGAGTGGCGTCGCTGATCTCGGCGGGCGTCGGATTCGCGGTGATCATCATCGTTCCCAAGACCTTCGGCGACGACCAGGCGGCCACCACGACGTTCCTGGCGTTCTGGTCGTTCCTGTTCGCCTGGTACGGCATCCTGGGCGGGCTCTCGTCGGAGACCACCCGGGCCGTGCACGTCAGCGACACCCTCGACCGGGCCGACCGCCGCGAGCCGCGGCTGCTGGTCGTGGGCCTCGCCGTCGGTGTCGGCCTCGGCGTGCTGCTCTGGGCCTCGAGCCTGTGGTGGGGCCCGGCCGTGCTCGGCGCGGAGTACGCCTGGCTGGCCGTGCCGCTCAGCTGCTCGGTCGCCCTGTACTCGGGCCACGCGACGATCGTCGGCATCCTGGGCGGGCGCCTGGAGTGGTCCACCTTCGCCCGGCTGGTGATCGGCGACTCGGCGCTCAGGATCGTGCTGGTGGGCGGAGCCGCGCTGATCGCCGCCAGCGTCGCGGGGTTCGCCGTGGCCGCCAGCGCCGCGTCGGTGGCCTGGCTGATCGGGCTGCTGTTCTCGCCCACCCTGCGCCGCGCGGCCTCGGCCCGCAGCGACGTGGGGCTCGGCGACCTGCTGAAGCGCATCGGCCACGCCTGCCTGGCCTCGGGGTCGAGCGCCGTGCTGGTGGTGGGGTTCCCCGTCATCCTCACGCTGACCTCCACCCGCGCCGAGTACGAGGCCGCCGCCGCTCTGCTGGTCGCCGTGACCTTCACCCGGGCGCCGCTGCTCATCCCGCTGAACGCCTACCAGGGCGTCGCCATCGCGCACTTCGTGAACAACCGCTCGGCAGGGCTCCGGGCCCTCGCGCCGGTGGCGCGGCTGATCGGCGTGATCGCCGTCGCCGGCGCGGTGCTCGGCGGGCTGATCGGCCCGTGGCTGCTCACGCTCGTCTACGGCCCCGATTACGTCATCAGCGGTTGGACGGTCGCCTGGCTCGTGCTCGCCGCCGCGATGCTCGCGCTGCTCACCCTGACGGGCGCTCTCTGTCTCGCGCTCGAGAAGCACCGCTGGTTCTCGCTGGGGTGGCTCGCGGCGACGGCGCTCGCCGTGCTGCTCCTGCTGCTGCCGCTCGAGGGCGAGGGCGGCACCGAGTTGCGCTCGGTGCTCGCACTCGGTATGGGACCGTTCGCAGGTCTAGGAATCCACCTCGTCGTGCTGCGGCGCGCGAGCCGTCAGGAGAGGACGGTGACGGCATGAGCGGGCAGATCCGCGCCAGCGTGTGCATGGCCACCTACAAGGGCTCGGCCTATGTGGCCGAGCAGATCGAGTCGATCGTCGCCCAGCTCGGCCCCGATGACGAGCTCGTGATCGTCGACGACTCCTCGCCCGACGACACGGCCGCCGTCATCGTGCAGACCGTGGCGCGGCTGAACGAGTCGCGGGTGTTCCTCACGTCCACGAACGAGAACGTCGGCTACGTACGGGCCTTCGAGGCCGCCATCCGGCGGGCGCGCGGCCGCTACGTCTTCCTCAGCGACCAGGACGACGTCTGGACCCCGGGCCGCCACGAGGCCATGATCGCCGGCCTCTCCGACACGCTCGTCGTGGCCGGCAACCACTCCGTCCTCGGACGCGCCGGCAAACGCCTCTGGTACCCGCCGCTCCGCGACAGCACCTCGTCGAAGCACCTGCTCAACCTGTTCGCGATCCTCGTCGGCTACCGGCCGTACTTCGGCTGCGCGATGGGCTTCCGGCGCGAGGTGATCGACGGGGGCATCCTGCCGATCCCCGCGTTCATCACCGAGTCGCACGACGTGTGGATCGCCATCACGGGCAACGTGCGGGGGAGCATCCGCCACCTCGAGCGCGACGTCGTCGAGCGCCGCCTGCACGACTCGAACCAGACGCCGCTCGGGGTGCGGGGCCTCGGCACGATCCTGCGGGCACGACGGATGCTCGCCCGAGCCGTCCTCGAGGCATGGCGCCGCGCGCTCGCCGCGAAGCGGGCGCGGCGCTAGCGCAGGAGGTGGCGCAGGAGCGCCCGGCGGCCTGCGGGGTCGCCCGCACGGAGGGCCGCCGGCAGCTCGGTGACCGCGTTCAGCCGTGAGGTCGGGTGCAGGCGCGCCGCCCGCTCGGCCCGGTGCCAGCGCGCCGCGTGCGCCCGGGCCGCGGTCTCGCTGAAGAGCGCGTGCTCCTCGGCGAACTTCGCGCCGTCGGGCCCGGTGACCGCCGAGACGCTCGTGGCGTGCCGCCGGTAGGAGAAGACGACCTCGTCGTCCAGGAGCATCGACCCACCGTCGAAGACGATGTCGAGCATCAGCTGCAGGTCCTGCACCACCTTGTAGCCGGGGCGGAAGCCGAATCGCCGCAGCGCGTCGGCCTGCCAGACCACCGAGGGGAAGTAGGCCCAGTTGCCGATCAGCAGACTCCGCGCGAGCGGCTCCCCGGCGAGCAGCTCCGGCTTCGGCCCACGCGGGCGCAGCGCCGCCTTGACCCGGTCGGCGAGGGGGCGGTGCGCCCGCCCCTCCGCGTCGATCACCTCGACGCCCGGCTGCACGATGGCTGCCTCAGGATGCTCGCGCACGAGCTCGGCCACGCGGGCCACGTAGCCCGCGTGCATCCGGTCGTCGCAGCCCATCAGCACGGCGCGGTCGTTCGCGATCAGCCGCACGCACTCGCGGAAGTTGCCCCCGACGCCGAGGTTCACCACGTTGCGCAGGTAGTGCACCCGCGGATCGCCGAGCGAGGCCGCCCACTCGCCCGGAGCCGGGTCGGGGTAGACGTCGTCGACGATCACGAGCCGCCAGTCGGGGTCGCGCTGGGCGAGCACGCTCTCGACCGCCTCGCGGAAGTGGTCGAAGCGGCCGTAGAACGGCATCATGATGTCGAGCGTCACGGGGTGGTCTCCTGGGCGGGGGCGGGCACGGGGTCGTCGGCGCGGCGGAGGTTGCGCCGCCAGCTGAGGTCGCGGGCGGCCTTGACCGAGCAGATCACGAGCAGCAGCCAGCCGTACTCCACCAGCACGGCGCTCTCGGCCGAGCTGGTGACCACGAGCACCACCATGACGAGCGCGATCCAGACGTAGACGATGCTCTTGCGGGCCGCCGCCAGCACCCATGCGCGCCCCATGGCGAGCGCGACGAACACCACGAAGACGGCGATGCCGATCAGACCGGTCTGGAAGTACACGTCGAAGTAGGCGTTCAGCGCCGAGGTGTGTGCGCGGTTGCCGATCACGTCGAGCGCGAAGAAGGGCGACACGTTGGAGCGCCAGAACCCCGTCCAGCCCCAGCCCTCGAGCGGGTTGAGGTCGATCAGGCGCCAGAGCTCCCGCCAGATCTCGAGCCGGTAGGTGAACTCGCGCCGGGTGCTGAGGATCTCGAGGATGCGGCCGCGCACGAGGAAGCCGAGTACGAGCGTGAGGAGGCCCACGGCCAGCAGCACGAAGTGCCAGCCTCGTCGGGTGTCGGGTGCGGCGCTGCGCAGCGCGAACAGCACCAGCGCCGCGACCGCCGTGACGATGGTGACGCCGAGGGTGACGGGGGAGCCGGAGAACACGATGGCGAGCGCGGCCACGATCACCGAGAACACCCCGGTGCCGCGGCGCACCGAGCGCGTGGCGAGCTCGATCACGAAGGTCACGAGCGCGATCAGGCCGACGAAGCCGAGCATGTTGCGGGTGCCGAGCACGCCCTGGATGGGCCCGCCCGACGCGAGTGCCCCGGTCACCCCGAGGAAGCGGATCGGGACGTCGAGCAGGATGCCCGAGAGCACCTCGACCACCAGCGAGAGCGTCAGCACCACCCGCAGCACGTCGCCGAGCGCACGCACGATCTGGATCAGGTCGCGCACCACGGCGACGTAGATGCCGAGGAAGGCATACGCCAGCAGATAGGCCAGGCCGTTCAGCGTCGATGGCAGGTATTGGCTCCACAGCGAGGTCAGGGCGCACCAGGCGAGGAACAGCAGCAGCGACACCGGCAGCAGTCCGTGCCAGTCGAGCTCGGGCCAGCGGCCGGCGAACGACAGGGCGGCGAGGAGCACCAGCACGGCGACCATCGCGATCAGCCCCGGCCAGCCGACGGTCGAGCGCAGGAGGTGGGAGCAGAAGGCCGTGCCGAGGATCGCGACGGTCAGCGCCTTCGCGAACCGGGTCTGACCGAAGAAGGTCAGCGCGGCCGCGACGGGGTGGTGCGGAGGTCTCGGCTCCGCGGTCATCGCCGCGCCGGCTCGGCCAGGCCGAGGAGTCGGGGCGGCTCGGTGCCGAGGTCCTGGGCCACGGCGCCGAGGTCGAGCTTCGTCTTCACCGCGATCACGACGAACAGCAGCCAGCCGCCCTCGACGAGCAGACGGCTCTCGACGACGCTCTGGGCGAGCAGGGCGGTGAGAAGCAGGATGGGCGCGAGCGTCAGGACGACCCGCGGCAGGGCGCGGCCGCCCGCGTCGAGCGGGTGGTCGACCGCGAACCACCAGCTGCGGTAGAAGGTGCCGACGGCCAGCATCGCGAAGAGCACGAGCCCGACGATTCCGACCTGGAGGTACACGTCGAGCCAGGCGTCGTGGGCCTGCAGGTAGACGACGCCCTTCCGCTCCGCGAGGCCGTCGAAGGGCTCGACCCAGGGTGCCCAGTAGCTGATCCAGCCCCAGCCGAAGGCGGGCCTCTGGGCGGCGAGCTCGCTCACCGAGCGCCAGATGTCGACGCGCCCGGTGAGGTCGTCGCTCTTGCCGAAGAGGCCGAGGATCTGCGACCAGAAGGTGCTGACGCCGACGATGGAGAGCGCGACGACGGCGGCGACGCCGGCGAGCAGCCAGGTGCGGCGGCCCGGGCCGGCGCGGCGGGCGACCAGGAGCACGCCGAGCATCCCGGCCGTGATCACGAGGGCGGCGATGGCCGTGGCCGAGCGGGTGAGGGCGAGGGTGCCCACCGCCACGACGACCCAGGCGAGGGCGGGGCCCCGGCGGCGCAGGCCCTGGGCGAGCTGCACCAGGATGAGCACGAGGGCGAGCACGGCGACGAAGGCGAGCAGGTTGCGGTTGCCGACGACGCCCTGCACGGGGCCGCCCTCGAACAGCAGGCCCTGCGACCAGTAGAAGGCGTCGGGCACCTTCCGGCCCGCGTAGTCGGTGAAGAAGGGGAGCACGGGCTGCCGCACGAACACGGCGACGACCAGCTCGAAGAGCAGGGAGAGCCCGAGGATCCAGTTGAGCGCGGTGGATGCGGCCGCCACGATCTGGGGCCAGCTCAGGGCGGCCACGAGGAACAGGGCGCAGAGCGTCGTGGCGGCCTGCGCGAGGAGGCCGAGCACGGTCGCACCCGGATAGAACGACCACGCCAGCGACAGCACGAGCAGCAGCGCGAACAGCACGAAGGTGCGCGGCAGCCGGCGCGGGTGCAGCGCGCCCCAGAGCCGGCGCCGGGTGAGCAGCACCGCCGAGGCGGCGGTCAGCACGGCCGCGACCGCGAGATAGCCCCACCAGCCGAGCAGGCTGCGCCACAGGTCGGCACCGAACGCCGTGAAGAACACGAGCACGGCGAGCGACCGGATCACGGCGTCGGTCGGGTAGCGCATGGCGAGAAGCCTACCCGTGGAGGGCCTACACGAAGGCGGCGAAGCCGGTGAGGCTGCGCCCCACGATGAGCGTGTTCATCTCGCGGGTGCCCTCGTAGGAGTAGAGCGCCTCGGCGTCGGCGAAGTGGCGGGCCACGTCGTACTCGAGCACGATGCCGTTGCCGCCGAGCGCCTCGCGGCACCAGGCGACGGTCTCGCGCATGCGGGCCGTCGTGTAGGCCTTCGCGAGGGCCGAGTGGTCGTCCTTCTGGGTGCCCTCGTCGAGCATCTGCGAGACGCGCACGACCATGCCGAGGCTGGCGGTGATGTTGCCGATGCTCTTGACGAGCAGGTCCTGGATGAGCTGGTGGCTCGCGATCGGCTTGCCGAACTGCACGCGCTCCTTCGTGTACCGCAGGGCGGCCTCGTAAGCGCCGACCGAGTTGCCGACCGCGGCCCAGGCCACCTCCGCGCGGGTCAGACGCAGCACCTTCGCGGTGTCGCGGAACGAGTTCGCGTTCTGCAGCCGCAGGCTCTCGGGCACCCGCACGTCCTCGAGCGTGATGTCGGCGTTCTGCACGATGCGCAGGCTCTGCTTGCCCTCGATCTTGGTGGCCGTGTACCCGGGGGTGCCCGTCGGCACGATGAAGCCCTTGACCTGGCCGTCGGCCGCATCCTTCGCCCAGATGACGGTGATGTCGCTGAAGGTGGCGTTGCCGATCCAGCGCTTGGACCCGTTCAGCACCCACTCGTCGCCGTCGCGCGTGGCGACGGTGCGGAGGCCCTGCGCGCTGTCGGAGCCCGAGGTCGGCTCGGTCAGGCCGAAGGCGCCGACGACCTCGCCGCTCGCCATCCTCGGCAGCCACTCGGCGCGCTGCTCCGCAGAGCCGGTGACGCTGATCGAGCCCATCGCCAGGCCGTTCTGCACGCCGACCAGCGTGGCGACGCTCGCGTCGACGCGAGCGAGCTCGAGCGCCACGAAGCCGCGGAAGACCGCCGAGTTCTCGAACGGCTTCGTCTCCTCCCAGGCGTAGCTGTAGACGCTGCGTTCGGCGAGGCCCTTCACGATCTCGTGCGGGAAGGTCGCCGCCTCCCAGTGGCCGTTCACGATCGGCTTCACCTCGGTCTCGAGGTAGTGCCGCAGCTCGGCGATCGCCGTCTTCTCCTGCTCGTTCAGAAGATTCTCATAGGAGTAGAAGTCGCTGGCGAGGAGCTCGAAGGTCATGGCCGGAGCCTATTCGGGCGTGCATCCGTCATCGCAGGCGCTTGGTAGTTTGGTCTAAACGGCCCATCGACGGGCCGCCGCCGCTTGTAGGTCGCTGATAAGCCGCCCCGAAGTGAAGAGGGAAGATGTTCGTACCCATCACCAACACGCCGCGCGACTACGCCTGGGGGTCCGAGACCGCGATCCCGCGCCTGCTCGGCACGGAGGAGACCGGGGAGCCGCAGGCCGAGCTCTGGCTCGGGGCGCACCCCGGGAGCCCGGCGCGCATCCTCGACCCGTCGCTGACCGGTGGACACACCGATCTGGAGTCGTGGATCGCGAGCGACCCCACGCGCATCGTGGGGCGGCGCGGAACGCTGCCGTACCTGCTGAAGATCCTGGCGGCCGCCGCCCCGCTGTCGCTGCAGGCGCACCCGACGCTCGAGCGCGCCCGCGAGGGCTTCGAGCGTGAGAACGCCGCCGGTGTGCCGCTCGACGACCCGAAGCGCAACTACAAGGATGCGCTGCACAAGCCCGAGCTCGTCGTCGCGCTGAGCGAGCGGTACGAGGCGCTCTGCGGCTTCCGCGCCCTCGTCGAGGTGCGCCAGATCGTCGACCTGCTGGTCATGATCGACGGCTCGCAGACCGCCCCCCGATGGGAGCTCTACGGCCCCATCGTGCATCTGCTCGAAGACTCGCCGACGGCGTTCGAGAGCGACGCCGACATCCTGCGCTCGGTCGTGTCGTACCTCCTGAGCGGGGCCGAGGAGGTGCCGGCGCTCGTGGGGCACCTCGTGCGCACCGCCGAGAAGGCGCTGCACCCGGCCCACGCGCACCTCACCGACCCGTACACGCCGTCGCTCGAGACCGTCGTGCGGCTGAACGAGGAGTACCCGGGCGACCCCGGCATCGTCATCTCGCTGCTGCTGAACCGGGTGACGCTCGCCAAGGGGCAGGCGCTGTACCTGCCGGCCGGCAACATCCACGCCTACCTCTCGGGGCTCGGAGTCGAACTCATGGCCGCCAGCGACAACGTGCTGCGCGGCGGGCTGACGCCCAAGCACGTCGACGTGGCCGAGCTGCTCGAGGTGCTCGACTTCGACGCACTGCCGGTGCCCTACCTCGTGCCCACGCAGCCGGTGCCGGGACTGTCGGTGTTCACGCCCGGCGTGCCCGACTTCGTGCTGGCGCAGGTGGAGGTCGGAATCGACCGGCCGTTCGCGGCGCCGACGGTCGGCTTCACGCCGCTCGGGGCGGCCATCGGCATCTGCATCGCGGGGGCCGTCACCGTGACCGGGGCATCGGGCACGCACCGGGTCTCGCGCGGCGAGGCGTTCTTCGCGACGCCCGACGAGGGGTCGCTGGCGTTCGGCGGGTCGGGAACGGCGTTCGTGGCGGCGCCGGGCGCGCCGGCGGCCGAGCTGCCGTAGGGCGGGCCGGGGTCAGGCCGGGACGCGGCAGAACGCGCGGCGGTAGGCCGCCGGGGTGGTGCTGAGCGTCTTCGAGAAGTGATGGCGCATCACCGCGGCCGTTCCGAAGCCGCTCTCGGCCGCGACCGTGTCGAGTGCGAGCGAGCTCTCCTCGAGCAGCTGCTGCGCGCGCAGGAGGCGCTGGCGGTTCAGCCACGCGCCAGGCGTCGCTCCCGTGTCGGCCTTGAAGCGGCGGGCGAAGGTGCGCGGTGACATCAGCGCCTTGCGCGCGAGCTCGTCGACGGTGAGCTCCTGATCGAGGTTCTCGAGCATCCACGCCGTGACCTCGGCGAAGGAGTCGCTGCGGCACTCGGGGATGGGCGTCGCGATGTACTGCGACTGTCCGCCCGAGCGCTGCGGCGGCACCACCATGCGCCGGGCGACGACATTCGCGGCCGAGGCCCCGAGCTCGATGCGGATGAGGTGCAGGCAGGCGTCGATGCCCGAGGCGGTGCCGGCGCCGGTGATGATGTTCCCGTCCTCCACGAAGAGCACGTCGGGGTCGACGTCGATGTCGGGGAAGTCGCGGGCGAGGCGGTCGGCGTGCATCCAGTGCGTCGTCGCGCGTCGGCCCGAGAGCAGCCCGGCCTTCGCGAGCGTGAACGCGCCGCTGCAGATGCTGAGGATCCACGCGCCGCGCGCAGCGGCCTCCTGCAGAAGGCGCACGACGTCCGGATGCACGTCGGCGTCGATCTCGTGCGCCGGCACCGCGATCAGGTCGGCGTCGGCCGCCTTGTCGAGGCCGTCGGCGATCATCATCTCGTAGCCGAGGCTGGTGCGCACGGGGCCCGGTTCGGCCGTCACGATCGTGAAGTCGAACTTCGGGCCGCCGTGGTCGGTGCGGTCGATGCCGAAGGCTTCGCAGACGACACCGAACTCGAACGGGGCGACGCCGGGGATGGCGAGGAGGGCGACCTTCTGAAGCATGCTGGCAGGATATCGATGGCACCCGATAAATGTCCAGTTCGAGCGCAGGACCTGCCACGACACGCGCCGTGTCGCAACACTTAAGGCGTGGTTGAGGGTTTACCATCTGCGACTTGACGTGAGCGAACTACACGGGTGTAATTAGGCATCGGGGTTTTCGGCAAGTCGCAAGCTGGTTCAGAGGGTGGAGCGTGATATGGCCATGTCAGAGTATCGCTCAGGCGTACCGGATGACTGGTTCGTCGACCCGGTCAGCCTCGGCGTTCCCGGTGTGCGCAAGCCCCGCGTCGACGAAGAGGAGAACCCTCTCGCCTGGCAGGCCGACTCGCTCTGCGCGCAGACCGACCCCGAGGCGTTCTTCCCCGAGAAGGGCGGATCGACCCGTGATGCCAAGCGCATCTGCACCTCGTGCGAGGTGAAGGCCCAGTGCCTCGACTACGCACTGCAGAACGACGAGCGCTTCGGCATCTGGGGCGGCCTCAGCGAGCGCGAGCGCCGCAAGCTCCGCAAGCGCGCGGTATAGCCATCTGCGATCGGGCTGCGCCCGCCCGGTGCGCCGCCGCCTCTGCGGCGCACGTCCATCCCCCGCTTCACACGGGATTCATAAGAAGCGGCACGCCGCGGAGGTCGGCGGGCAAGGCGTCGAGGGCCACTTAGAGTCGTCACGATATGCACGCCCGAGTCACTGCCGTCCTCGTCTCCTCCAACGGAGCCGACTACCTCCCGCGAACCCTCGAGGCCATCGCGGCCCAGACCCGAGCCCCCGATGCGCTCGTGGTCGTGGACTGCGCCTCGACCGACGCCACCTCCGCGCTGCTGGCGGCCGCGCATCCGACCCGCTTCATCCAGGCCTCCAGCCGGCTGAACTTCGGCACCGCGATCTCGCACGCCCTGGGCGTCGCGCCCCCGCCCGACGACGAGAACGAGTGGCTCTGGCTGCTCGCCCACGACACCGCCCCCGAGCCCGACGCTCTCGCCGCCCTGCTCGCCGCCGTGGAGGTCAACCCCTCGGTGGCGGCCGCCGGCCCGAAGCAGATGGAGTGGGACGACCCCGACTACATCAGCGAGTTCGGCGAGACCGTGACCCGCCTCGGCGCCAGCGTGCCGCTCGTCGAGACCGAGCTCGACCAGGCCCAGCACGACCGCATGAGCGACGTGCTCGCCATGGGCGCCGCCGGCCTGCTCGTGCGCCACACCGTCTGGAACGAGGTCGGCGGCTTCGACCCCGCCCTGCCGACGGCCGACAACGCGCTCGACTTCGGCATCCGCACCCGCCTGGCCGGTCACCGCGTGCTCGCCGTGCCCGCCGCGCGCGTATCCACCGATGGCGACGGGCTCTCCGGCCCCGGCCGCTCGATCAAGGGCTCGGCCCGGCGCAAGCGCCAGACCGCCCGCCGCGCCGCCCAGCTGCACCGCCGCCTGGTCTACGCACCCCCGTTCGCCGTCGTCTTCCACTGGCTCTCACTGGTTCCGCTCGCCGTCGCGCGCTCGCTCTTCCAGCTCGTGCGCAAGCAGCCCGGCGCCATCGGCGGCGAGTTCGCCGCGGCCTTCAAGACCGCCTTCGGCTCGCACATCGGCGCGGCTCGCCGACGGCTGAAGGCGTCGAAGAAGGTCGGCTGGCGGGCGATCGCCCCGCTCCGGATGCCCGGCGACGAGATGCGGCGCCGCGCCTCCCTGCAGCGCGAGATCGCCCTGACCTACCTGCGGGGCGAGCGCGACCGGATCCAGTTCATCTCCAGCGGGGGAGTGGCGACCGTGCTGGTCGTCGCCCTGATCGGCTTCGTCGTGTTCCTCCCCGTGTTCGGCGCGGCGGCGATCACCGGCGGCGGCGCACTGCCCCTCGAGACCACCGTCGGCGGGCTCTGGGCGCAGATCGGCACCGGCTTCCGCGACATCGGCCTCGGCTTCGCGGGCGCGGCCGACCCGTTCGCCGCCGTGCTGGCCGTGCTCGGCAGCATCGCGTTCTGGTCGCCGTCGCTGGCGATCGTCGGGCTCTACCTCGTCGCGCTGCCGCTCGCGGCGCTCGCCGCCTGGTTCTGCGCCGCCCGTCTCACCGACCGTCCCGTGCTGCGCAGCGCAGCCGCGGTGCTCTGGGTGCTCGCCCCGCCGTTCGTCGGCGCACTCGACGCCGGCATGGTCGGCCCGGTGCTCGCCCACCTGCTGCTGCCGTGGCTGATGCTCGCGCTGCTCGCGGCACCGAAGTCGTGGTCGGCGTCGGCGATCGCGTCGATCCTGTTCGCCGCCGTGCTGGCCACGGCCCCCTCGCTCTGGCCGGCGCTCATCGTGGTCTGGCTGATCGCCACGATCGCGAGCCGACGCGACGTGATGCGGCTGATCGGCATCCCCGTGCCGGCCCTCGCGCTCTTCGCACCGCTGATCTGGGACCAGTTCCAGCGCGGCACCCCGCTCGCCCTCCTCGCCGACCCCGGGCTGCCCGTGTGGCGGCCGACCGTGCCGGTGATCGAGCTGCTGCTCGGGCTGCCCCGCACGGGGCTCGGCGGCTGGGAGTCGCTGGCCGCCGGCGTCGGCATCGACGCCGGGGTCGTGCTGCTGGTGCTCGGCATCCTCGTGGTGCCGCTCGCGCTGATCGCCCTGGCCGCCCTGTTCCTGCCGGGCTCGTACCGCGCGGTGGTCGCCGTCGTGATCGCCCTGCTCGGCTTCGCCACCGCGGTGGGCTCGCAGCAGCTCGCGCTCGCCACCACCGGGTCGCAGGCGGTCACGATCTGGCCGGGCTCGGGGCTCAGCCTCGCCTGGCTCGGGCTGATCGGCGCCGCCGTGCTCGGGCTCTCCTCGCTTCCGCGTCTCGTGGCGCTGCCGGCCGTGGTCGCCACGGCGGCGGTCGCCGTGATCGTGCTGCCGTCGGCGCTCGGGGTGCTGCTCGGCACCTCCGAGGTCACCGCCGGATCGGCCCGGCAGCTGCCGGCTTACGTCACGGCCGAGGCCTCCAACACCCCCCGCGTGGGCACGCTGCTGCTCGCGCCGCAGGGCGACGGCGGGATCGGGGCGTCCGTCGTGCACGGGGCCGGGCCGACGCTCGACCAGCAGTCCACGCTCGCGTCGACGGCGGCGTTCGCCGGTGCAGTGGGCGCCGACGGCTCCGAGCTCGCGTCGATCGTCGGGAACGCGGCGTCGATCAGCGGTGCAGAGGTCTCGAGCCGGCTCACCGCGCTCGGCATCGAGTTCGTGCTGCTGACGCCGGCTCCGGCCGACGAGCGGGGCGCGGCCGCCGACGACATCGCCGCGCGCACCGCCAACGCCCTCAACAGCAACGCGCAGTTCACCTTCATCGGCGACACCTTCGCCGGCTCGCTCTGGCAGGTCGCCGACGACGGCACCCTCGCGAGCCTGCCCGAGCCGTCGCCCACCAACACCGGGACGCCGCTCGGCGTGCTGGTGCTCGTGATCCAGGCCTTCGTGTTCGGCATCGCGCTCCTGTTGGCCCTGCCGGCGGGTCGCCTGCAGGTGCAGGGCAACCGCGCGGTCAGCACCACGGCCCACGTCGGCGCGGCCGACTCGGTCGAGGAGGAGATCGCCGAGGAGAAGCTCACCGACGTCGCCGACCGCGTCCCCGTCGGCGAGGAGCCCGAGGCGCTCGACACGCCCGCTGGTCCCGAGGCCGCCCCGGCCGTGCGGCCCGCGACCCCCTCTGCGGCGCCTTCCGCCGAGCCCTCCGCCGAGCCCTCCGCTGCGCCGGCCGCGCCGTCCTCGCTCGAGAGCGCGGGCCCGGCAGTGGCCCCGGGCATCGGTGCCGGCGGTCCCGCGGCCACCACGGTCTCGGCCGCGGCCCTGGCCGGCGCAGCCGCCGCGGCCCTCGTCGCCGACCGCACCGCCGACCCCGCCCAGCCGCGCGTCGCCGACGGTGACGAGCGCGGCGAGACCGAGGCGACCGGTGCGGCTTCGACAGGTGAGCGCGCCGCGAGCAGCGTCACGACCCCGGCCGGCGTCTACGCGGCGCATTACGTCGACGAGCAGCCCGCTGCTCCGGATGCTCCCGCCCCCGTTGCGGCCCCCGACCCCGATGCCGACGCCCCCTGGTGGGCGGGCACCTCCCGGCCCACGATGCCGGTCGCCGAGCAGAACTCCACCGCCGAGTTCGCGGGCCACCGCCCGGAGGCTCCCGCCGCCGACGACCACGCGGGCTCGGGGGAGTCCACCCACGACGCCCCCGTCGAAGCGGCCGTCGCGCCGCGGCCCAGCGTGAGCGAGCAGGTGGAGGCGGCTACCGCCGACACCGCTCCGACGCCCGTCATCCCGTCGGATGGCTCCACTCCGGACGGCCGCGACGGCGACGGCCGCGAGGACGAGGGGTCCGCCGCCGAGACGCTGCCCGCCCCCGTGTCGGCGTTCGACCATGCCGCCACCCAGCCGACCGGTCCGGTCGATCCCCTCCCGGGTGACGAGGCGGTCCCGGGTGACGAGGCGCGTCCGCTGTCACGGTTCGAGCCCGGCTACTCCGCTCCGGCGGCGGATCCGCTGCCCGGCCCGGACTACGCCGACTACGACCCCGACGACGAGACCGTGCTGACCGTCCGCGACGCGACCGACCGCGACGCCGCCAACCATGACGCCGCCAACCATGACGCCGCCAGCCAGGACGACGACGCCCACGTGAACCACGAGCACCACGAGCACCACGAGCACCACGAGGAGGGATCCACCGATGGCCGATGAGTCCCGCCCCACGAACGGCGAACCCGAGAACACCGACGCGACCGCCGCCCCCGCCGAGCCCGCGAACACGACCCCGGCTGCCGCTCCGGCCGGAGCTGGAGCGACGGAGTCCACTGAGTCCACGGAGTCCACCGACTCCGCCGCGTCCACCGGCGCGAACGACGTGACGGATCCCGCTGCCACCCCGGCCACCTCGACGGACGCCGGCGCAACCACTGCTGCCGGCGCCGCCGCCGCAGCAGCCGCCGACGCGGGCGCCGACAGCGGCGCCGCCGCGAAGCGCGCCGCCCGCCCGCGGCGCACGCGCCGCCCGGCCAAGCCGGCCAAGCGCCCCGCCTCCGGCTCCCGCCGCGCCGTCGCCACCGGCGCCCGCGTCGCGACCGGCGTGGTCGTCGTCGCCCTCGGCGCCGCCGTCGTCGGCGCCGCCTTCGTGCTGCCGCTGCCCACGGTGACCGCCGCGCCCGCGTCCGAGACCGTCGACCCCGCCCCCGCCGAGGAGGTGCGGGCCTGCCCCGGCCCCCTCGTGCGCCTCTCCGACGAGTCCGGCCAGGACGCCACCGCCATCTCCGGCGTCGGCACCGCCCAGACGAGCGAGGCCGCCTCGACGCCCGACGCGGCGATCGACGTCAGCGCCCTGCTCTCACCCGACGACCGCACCTCGACGGGCGACTCGGCCCCGCTGCGCATCGCGCTCCCGGCCGACGAGGCCGCCGCCGGCGACACCCTGTTCGCCGCTGCCCAGTCCCAGAACGTCGCCGAGGGCGACCTCGTCGGTCTCGCCACCGCCGCCTGCGGCGAGGCGAGCGCCGACAGCTGGCTCGTGGCCGGCTCCACGACGGTGGGCCGCACCAGTTTCGTGGTGCTGGGCAATCCGGGCGACGTGCCCGCTGTGGTCGACCTGGCGCTCTACGGCGAGCAGGGTTCGATCGACGCGCCCGGCGCCTCGAACATCGACGTGCCCGCGCGCTCGACGCGCATCCTGTCGCTGGCGGGCCTCGCGCCCGACCTCGCCTCGCCCGTGCTGCACGTCACCGCCGAGGTGGGTGCGGTGACGGCCGCGCTGCAGCAGAGCGTCGTGCGGGGGCTCGCGCCCGGCGGCGTCGAACTGGCGGGTGCCACGGCGGCGGCGTCGACCGAGCAGGTCGTCGCGGGCATCCGCGTCTCGGGCACCTCGTCGATCGCCGAGCAGGTGGGCAGCCCCGAGACGGCCGACCTGCAGAGCGTGCTGCGGATGCTCGTGCCCGGCACCGACCCCGCCTCCGTCACGATCCGCGTATCCGAGGAGCGCACGGGCGGCACCGAGACCGAGTACCAGGTCGGCCTGACGCCGGGCGTGGTGACCGAGTTCCCGCTGCAGGACATCCCCGACGGCCTCTACTCGGTGACCATCGACTCCGACCAGCCCGTGGTCGCCGGTGCCCGCACCTCGACGATCGTCAACGGGAAGACCGACTTCGCCTGGTACCAGCCCGTCGAGCAGCTCGACTCGCCGTTCTTCGTCACCATCGCCGACGCCCCGGGCGCCCGGCTGCACCTGGTGAACGAGAGCGAGGGCGACGCCGACGTGGTGTTCGCGAAGACCGACGGCGCCGAGTCGACCGGCACCTTCGTTCCCGGCGCGCGCTCGCTGTCGCTCGAGCCCGGCTCGTACCTCGTCACCTCGTCGGTGCCCGTCGGCGCGACCGTGAGCTACTTCGGCGACGGCGTGCTCTCGTCGTACTCGATCGCCCGGCCGGGGCCCGAGGCGACGCCGATCACGGTCTACCCGTAGGCGAGGCGTCTCGTCAGGCTGCGCCGGTCGACGGATGCCCGACAGCACCAGCCCGCCAGGGGGCCCCGAGGCTCAGAAGTGCCGGAACCGCTCCGGCGCCAGGTCCCACGGGTCCTTGCCGAGCAGCTCGGCGACGGCGCGGAAGACGCACGACTCGATCGCGAGCCGCCGGTGCGTCTCGTCGTCCTCGTGCAGCCGCGACATCCGCTCGATGGGCAGCCGGAACATGATCACCCGGGTCTTCGTGACCGCCCAGCGGTCGACGTGATCGGGGGAGCCGAAGCTGCCGAACGGCATGGTGGCCACCTCGAAGGCGACGCCCTCGAGCTCGGCCGGCCAGAGGCTCTTGAGGTACTCGGCGGTCGACGCGACGGTCTGGTCGAACAGGTCGATGCGCGTGCGGAGGAACGGCAGGTGCGGCCCCGCCACAGAGGAGCGCAGCTCCCGCCCGTGCCGGCTGCGGCTGCGCGCCAGCACCGCCGCCGATCGCGGGGACCTGCGGGAACGTGCCATGGTCTCAGTCTAGAGCCGCGCCCGCCGGCGCCGTCGGCCCGCGGACAGCTCCGCCGCGACACGGTGCGCCGCTGCGGCCCGGTGTCGGAGGCCGCGGTTAGGGTGGGATCGATGACGAACAGGGAATGCTCTCGGCCCTCGTGCCGTGGTGAGGCCACCACGACGCTCACCTACGACTACGCCGATTCACTGATCGTCGTCGGCCCGCTCAGCCCCGTCGCCGAGCCGCACAGCTACGACCTCTGCGCCCGCCACATCGACCGCTTCTCGGCTCCGCAGGGCTGGCAGGTCATGCGGCACGTCTACATCGAGAACTAGACCACGCCGGGGCCGGGCCGGGTTCCGGATGCACGTTCCGTGCGCTCCCCGGCCAGCTGCCGTTCGCGCGCCGAGAGGAAGAGCGGCAACGCGAACGCCAGGGCCACGAACGGCACCAGCAGCACGTAGATCGCGAGGCCGCGCATCCCGAGCCGCCGGCCCTCGACGAGCATGAACACGATCGCGGCCACCGCCACCACCGCGAGATCGACCCCGAGGGAGCCGACCGACGGACCGCTGCCGAACCACTCGCCGAGGAAGTCGCGCTTCTCGACGATGGCGATCACGTTCAACGTCCAGGTGCCGACGAGCCCGGCGCCCGCGAGCACGAGGTAGGCGACCGCCGTGGCGCTCCAGCGCCCGCGCACGCGCCCGGGTGCCCCCGCTCCGGCGCTCATGCCCGCACCTCGCCGCTCGCGACGGGCTCGGCCGTAACTGCGCCCGAGGGCAGCGGTGGCGTCGTCGCCGTCGTCGACGGCGGAGATGGCGTCACCCCGCCCGAGAGCCCGCCCCGCGGAGCAGTCACGCGCGGAGCCGTCACCAGCACCGTCGCCGTTGCCACCACCACCGCGGCGACGACAGCCCACCCCGCGACGAGCACCGCCCCCGACGGCTGCACGATCGACTGCCCCGCGAGCGCCTGCGCCGTGAGCACCCCGAGCCCCGCCGCGTACCCCGTCACCGCGACGACCACGAGCCGCGTGCGCACCCGGTCGTCGGCCAGTCGCCGCACGCGTCGCCCGAGCAGGTCGAGCCCGATCGCGATGAGCGGGATCAGCTGCAGCGCGTGCATGCCCACGAAGTGCGGGATGCGCAGATCGCCCGCCACCGTGCTCCAGCCGAGCACCGGCAGCCCCGGCCCACCGTCGGCGAGACCCACGGTGTGCGCCCCGGCGATGCCCTGCCAGTCGTCCAGCTGAGCGGCGGTCGGCCCCGTCATGAGGAACGCCAGCCCCATCCCCACCAGCGCGAGCGCGGCTCCGGCCCGCACGGCGACGGTCAGCGATCGCGTCGACAGCCGGAACCAGAACAGCAGAACCGTCGTCACGAAGGTCGCGAGGTAGAGCACGGTGATCGAGAGGGCCATGACGCCCCAGACCGCCGCCGAGAATCCGGTCGAGACGTTGAAATGGCTCGTGACGCCCGCGGCGGCGGCCCCCACGATGGCCACCTGCTCCACGGCCAGGGCGACCGCGATCACCGTGCCCGCGATGTGCGCCAGGCGCCGGAACCGGGGCAGATGGGCGATCAGCCACGCCCAGGTCACGCCGTAGACGAGGATCGACAGCGAGAACTTCAGCGGCTTCAGCCAGACCTCGGCCCCCGTCACCTGCCGAGGGTCGACGGCGGCTCCCACCAGGCAGACGACGGAGCAGAGCACCATCAGGGCGGCGACGGCCATCAGCGGCCGGTGCCACTCGAACGCCCTCAGCAGGGCGGGGCGGCGAATCGTCATCGGAGGTTCCTTTCGGCGGTGCGGTGGGCCTGGGCGATGCGCCGGAGGCCGAGGGAGAGGGTGTCGCCGAGCACGGTGCCGACGACCATGAGCTCGGTGCGGTCGGCCCGGTCGGCGATCGCGCCCACCGCGTCGAGGTCGGCCGAGGCGACCGTCGCGGCGGCCTCGGCGTAGCGGTCGAGGTAGTCGTCGGTGAGCGGATGCCCCGCCTTCGCGAACGCGTCGATCGTCTGAGCCACGATCCGCCGCCCCACGTTGTCGCCGCAGTGCGCCCACCCCGCCCGCTCGATCACGCCGTCGGCGCGCTCGAAGCTCTCGGCACCGGGCTCGGACACGCCGGGCACCGCGTCGCGCGACAGCGCGTTCTGCGCCGTCTCGAACGTCTCGGCGATCGGCCGCTCCCCGTCGTCGAGCGCCTCGAGCACCGCCGACACCGAGCCGATCGACAGCTTGCCCACCTCGAGCAGGGCCCGGATGAGCCTCAGCCGGTGCAGGTGCGTGTCGTCGTAGCTGGTGCGGTTGCCGCCCTCCCGGGCTCCGGCGGGCAGCAGCCCCTCCCGCACGTAGTACTTGATGGTGGCGGCGGGGGTGCCCGACAGATCGGCGAGGGCGGAGATGAGCATGAACCGATAGTAGCACTATCGGTAGTGACGCTACCAGTGAGAATCCGAGGACGACAGGTGAGACCGTCCGAGCCGGTCAGCGGTCGGGGAAGCCGTTCGGCAGGCCCTTCAGCACCGGGTCGACCCGGGCGAGGCGATCGCGCTCGATCATCAGCGCCCGGTACTCCCGGTCGCGGCGGAGGGCGGCCACCCCGACGAGGAAGGTCTCCGGATGCACGTTCGGCAGCGGCGACACGAACGGCGACGTCTCGGCGGCGAGCTCGTGCGCGAGGCGGGCGCGCGTGGCCGGGGCCATCCGCTCGGCCTGCGTGAGGAACGCCACGAGGCGCCGGGACAGCCGGTCGGGCAGCTTCGCCACGTCGGCGGTCTGCGCCCAGAACGCGAGTTCGGGCGGCACCCCGACCGCGAAGGGCCGCGGCGCCGGAACGCGCTCGTGCTGGCTGTAGGTGCCGGCGAGCAGGTCGCCGAGCCGCTTCGAGCGGGAGTTCAGCAGCGAGGTGATGAAGGCGAGACCGCCGAGGGTCATGAAGATCTCGACGAAGCCGAGCAGTCCGCGGATGATGCTGTGCCGCAGAGCGATCGCCCCGCCGTCGTCGCGCACGATGCGGGCGCCGATGGCCAGGCGGCCGAGCGAACGGCCGCCCGAGGCGAACTCGACGACGATCGGCGCGATCACGAGGAAACCGATCAGCAGCGCGATCGAGAGGGCCTGGGTGAGCGCCGGGTCGAACGCGGCGCCCGAGGCGACCACCGCGGAGAAGAACCAGAGGGCGCCGATCAGGGGCAGCACGTAGGCGAGGAAGTCGATCGCGCCGCTCGCGCTGCGCAGCAGGAAGCCGGCGGGACGCACGTCGAGGGCGACGGCCTCGCCGGTGAGGAGCTCGTCGTCGGCGACGGCCGCACTGGTTCCCACCACGGACGGCTGCGACATGAATATCATCTAATCAGATGGATCTCGATGCGTACTCCGAAGCCCATCGAGACGAGTGGACTCGTCTCGATGAACTCGGGCGACGCCGCACGTTCTCGGGGCGCGAGGCCGACGAGCTGATCGAGCGCTACCAGTCGGGCTCCACGCAGCTCTCGGCGATCAAGACCGTGGCCGGATCCACCGCGCAGGGCGACCGGCTCTCGGTGTCGCTCTCGCGCGCCCGGCTGCGGTTCACCGGCGCCGGTTCGAACCTCTTCCGTCGGCTGCCGCTATTCTTCGCGGTGCAGCTGCCGGCAGCCCTCTACCGCCTGCGCTGGCTGACGCTGGCGGTCGCCGTCGCCACGGTCGTGATCGCGGGGCTCTACGCGATCTGGATCTCGCAGAACCCCGCGGTGCTCGCGGCCCTCGGCGACGACGCGACGCTGAAGAAGCTGGCGGAGGAGGACTTCGTCGACTACTACTCCGAGAACCCCGCGGCCTCGTTCACCGGCCTCGTCTGGACGAACAACGCCTGGATCGCGGCCCAGTGCATCGCCTTCGGCATCCTGGGGTTCTACGTGCCGGCGATCATCATCAGCAACGCCCAGAACCTCGGCGTGAACGCCGCCGTGATGTTCGAGTACGGCCACGGCGACATCTTCTTCCTCTACATCATGCCGCACGGCCTGCTGGAGCTGACGGCCATCTTCGTGGCCGCCGCGGCCGGCCTGCGCATCTTCTGGGCCTGGATCGCACCGGGCGCGAAGACCCGCGGGCGCTCGCTCGCCGAGAACGGCCGCTCCCTGTTCACCGTGGCCATCGGGCTGGTCTTCGTCCTGTTCGTCTCGGGCGTGATCGAGGGTTTCGTGACGCCGGCGCCGTGGCCGTGGTGGCTGAAGATCGGCATCGGCGCGGTGGCGCTCCTGGCGTTCCTGTTCTACTTGGTCGTGATCGGCGGCCGCGCCGCGCGGGCCGGCCAGACGGGCGACCTCGAGGAGTTCGAGGCCGGGGCCACGCAGCTCGTCGCGGGCTGAGCGGGGCTCAGAGCCGCCCGGCCGCCTTCAGCGCGATGTAGCGGTCGGCGAGGGCCGGCGGCAGTTCGGCGGGCGAGCCGGTGATCACATCGGCACCGTAGCGCTTCAGCACGGTGGTCACCCGCGCCGCGTCGAGGAGCGCCCGCTCGGCCGCTGCGGCCCGGTAGACCTCCTCGCGGTCGCCGCGCCGGTGCACCCCCGCGAGCACGTCGGGGTCGCTGACGGAGCTGACGACGACGGTGTGGTCACGGGTGAGCTGCGGCACGATCGCCATCAGCTCGCGCGAGATCCCGGGGGCGTCGATGGCCGTGGCCAGCACGACCAGCGAGCGCTGGGTGGTGACCTGGCGCACGAGGCCGGGCACCGCGGTCCAGTCCATCTCGATCAGGTCTGGGTCGATCGGCGCCATCACGTCGACCATGCGCGAGAGCAGCTCGGGGCCCGAGGCGCCGTGCACCCGGCCGCGCAGCCGGCGGTCGTAGAGGATGACGTCGACCCGGTCACCCGCGCGGGTGGCGAGCGCCGCGAGCAGCAGGGCGCTCTCGAACGCGGTGTCGATGCGCGGCTCGTCGTCGATGCGCGCCGCCTGGGTGCGGCCGGTGTCGATCACGATCACGACACGGCGGTCGCGCTCGGGCCGCCAGGTGCGCACCATCACGTCGCTGTGCCGGGCGGTCGCACGCCAGTCGATCGAGCGCACGTCGTCGCCCCGCACGTACTCGCGCAGGCTGTCGAACTCGGTGCCCTGGCCGCGGATCATGACGCTCGCCCGCCCGTCGAGCTCGCGCAGCCGGGCGAGTCGCGAGGGCAGGTGCTTGCGCGCGTTGAACGGGGGCAGCACCCGGATGCGCCCGGGCGCCGTCAGGGTCGCCTGTCGGGCGGCCAGGCCGAGCGGTCCGGTGCTGCGCACGGTGATGCGTTCGGTGCGCCGCTCCCCGCGCCGGAACGGGGTCAGCGCCAGCGTCAGGGCGCGCCGCTCGCCGGCGGGGATCGCGACCGGCTGGCGCGCGGTGCTCGGGCCCGCCGAGGGTTGCCAGGCGTCGCGGACGACGGCCCGCAGCATCCGTCGACCGGTGTTGGTGAGCACGAGGGTGCTCTCGGTGGTCTCGCCGAGGCGCACCCGGGCGGGCAGCGTGCGCTCGACGCGCAGCCGCCGCGGGGAGGCGGCCGCCGCCAGGTCGACCACGACGAGTGCGACGACGAGCGCGATCCAGACGAGCAGGGCCTCGAGGGCGCGGTCGTAGAACTCGCCGATCAGCACCACCGGCACGACGCCGAGGGCCACCAGGGCGACCAGGCGCCCGGTGACCGTCATGCGCGGCCCGCCGGGGGCGTCACGGGGAGCGTCATCAGATCGGCACCCGCACCTGGGTGAGGATCGAACGCAGGATCGCGTCGACCGACACGCCCTCGAGCTCGGCCTCGGGCCGCAGTTGGATGCGGTGCCGGAGCACCGGCAGCACCATCGCCTGCACGTGGTCGGGCGTGATGCCCGTCGAACCGTTCAGCCAGGCCCAGGCCTTGCTGGCGGCCAGCAGGGCGGTCGAGCCTCGGGGCGAGACGCCGAGTTTCACCGACGGGCTCTGCCGCGTGGCACGGGCGAGGTCGACGATGTAGCCGAGCACGTCGGGGGAGGCCTGCACGCGGGCCACCGCGCGCTGGGCCTGGGTCAGCTCCGCGGCGCCGAGCACCGGGGTCACGCCCGCCGCGGTGAGGTCGCGCGGGTTGAAGCCGCCCGCGTGCCGGGTCAGCACGTCGACCTCGACGGCGCGCTCGGGCAGGTCGAGCACGAGCTTCAGCAGGAAGCGGTCGAGCTGCGCCTCGGGCAGCGTGTAGGTGCCCTCGTACTCGATCGGGTTCTGGGTGGCCGCGACCAGGAACGGGTCGGGCAGGGCGCGGGTCACGCCGTCGGCACTGACCTGGCGCTCCTCCATGGCCTCCAGCAGGGAGGACTGCGTCTTGGGAGGGGTGCGGTTGATCTCGTCGGCGAGCAGGATGTTCGTGAACACCGGCCCCTCGCGGAACGAGAACTCGCCGGCCTTGGCGTCGTAGATCAGCGACCCGGTGACGTCGCCGGGCATCAGGTCGGGCGTGAACTGCACGCGCTTGGTGTCGAGGCTGAGCGCGTGGCTGACCGAGCGCACGAGCAGGGTCTTGGCGACGCCGGGCACGCCCTCCAGCAGCACGTGGCCGCGGGCGAGCAGGGCGATGATCATGCCCGTGACCGCGCCGTCCTGGCCGACGACGGCCTTGCCGACCTCGGCGCGCACCTGCGCGAGGGTGCGCCGCAGCTCGTCGTCGCTCGGGGTGGCGGTGTACTGGTCTGTCATCCGTGGTTCCTCACTGCTTCGCTGGACGTCGGTTCTGTCGCCGCGGTCATCGCGGCCTGTTCGCGGCGACCTGCTGCTCGAGCACGAGCAGGCGGTCGGAGTACTCGATCAGCTCGCGCTCGGAGCGGGGCACGGCGCCGACGAGGATGTCGTGCACCTCGTCGACGCGGCGGCCGGTGCTGTTCGCCACCGAGCGGCTGACCTCCACCACCGGGGCGTAGCGCGGCAGGTTCAGCGCCACGGTGAGCCGCGCGATCGTGCCGATGCGCAGGGCGTCGAGTGCCCGGCCGTGCGCCGACTGCCGGGCGTAGAGCCGGGCGCGGCCCTCCATCGTCTCGGAGGCGCGCACGGTGACGGGCAGGTTCTCGACCACGACGGGGCCGAACCGTCGGCCGCGCCAGATCCCGGCCGCGACCGAGGTGAGCAGCAGCACCAGGATGACCGGGGTGACCCAGCCCGGGGTCAGCTCGCCGAGCGTCGGCGTCGCCCCGTCGAAGTCCTCGTAACCGGGCTGGTACCAGACCAGGGTCTCGTGGGTGCCCAGGAGGCCGAGCACGAGCGCCGCGTTCCCCTGCAGGGCGACGGATCCGTTGGTCAGGGCGTCGCCGGCCCCGAGCACGGTCACCGTTCCGTCGCCGGCCGGCTGCTGCAGCACGGCGAAGGAGTCGCCTCCGGCGGGGAAGCAGGTGAGGGTGTCCGTGCCGGCTGCGGCGGCTCCGGCCTCGCCCGCGTCGAGCAGGCGGTAGGCCCACGAGGGCTGGGAGATCGTTCCGGCGCGCTCGGCGGCCGGCAGCGTGCATCCGGCCGCCACCGAGGCGTCGTCCTCGGCGGCCCCCGCGTTGGCGATGCCGTCGGTCATCGACTCGAGCTCGTCGGAGCCCGGCTCCACCAGCACGAGGTCGGCGCCGCCCTCGGCGATGCCCCGCACGGCGTCGCGGCCGTCGGCGTCGAGGTAGCCCGAGGCGTCGGAGAAGAGGATCCCCGCCCGGCCGCCGTCTGCGTCGACCGCTGCCCGCGCCTCGTCGAGGGTGGTGGCCTCGACCACGTCGACGCCCTGCTGGCGGAGCACCTCGGCGACCGCGCGGCTGCCGCTCGCACCGGCGTTGCCGATCGAGAAGCGCTCGCCGTCGGGGATGCCCGAGGCGCTGGAGAAGACGGTGAACAGGGCGCCGAGGACGGCGAGCACGATCGCGGCGATCCAGAACAGCCGGCGGCGCAGGGTGGTGCGCAGCCGCGGGGTCTCGCTGACGGCGTCGGTGCGGGCGTCGGCGGGCTCCGAGCCGGTGCCGGGGGCGGCGTCGGCGGATGCACGGGCAGGCGCCGGAGGCGGGGCGACGCTCATCGCACCAGCTCGGCAGGCACGGCCTCCAGCGCCGCGGGGCGCTCGGTCTGCAGCTTGCGATCGAGGGCGACGATGCGGTCGTAGCCGGCCCGGTCGGCCGGGCGGTCGAGGTAGCGCACGCCGTCGAAGAGCGCGGCGCCATCGGCGAGCTCGCCGCCCGCGGCGGGGAAGGCGGTGGCGGCGCGGCGCGAGAAGTCCTGGGCGGTCGTGCCGGGGGAGGTCGTCACGATGGTGCGCTCGGTGAGACCGCGCGCGAGTCCGCGGAAGGCCTCCTCGACGGCCACCGTGAAGTCGCCGGTGGCGGCCGCGCGGGCGGCGGAGGCGCGGAGCTCGGCGGCCGAGCGGGTGTCGTCGGTGCCGAACAGGCCGCCGATCTCGGCGCGGCTGCGGCGGTTCAGCCGCGGGCGGCCGTAGACGAGGAAGACGACGACGAGCACGACGACGACGATCACGACGCCGATCAGCGGGATGAGCCCGCCGAATCCCGAGCCGTCGGGCACCCGGAGCGACGCGAACCAGTCGCCGACCGCCTGCGAGAGGAGGTCGAACCAGGTCGGCTGGGCGGCCTGGTACGGGGCCTTGCTGAGCTCGCCGATCATCCACTCGCGCGCCTCGTCGGCCCCGGGCTCCACCGGCACGTCGGCTGTGGCGGCAGGCAGGGCGGCGGCGAGGGCGGCGATCATGCGCGGCGCTCGGCGGGGAGGGGGCCGGTGCCGGTGGCGTACGGGCCGGTGCTGTACGGATCCGGCCAGGAGTCGAGGCCGTCCTGGCGGGACTCGACGAAGCGCTGCAGCTCGATGTCGAGGCCCTCCTTGCGCATCCGCAGGTCGAGGTAGACGACGGCGACGGTGGCCGCCTGCACCACCGAGGTGACGGCGCCGAGCAGCAGGGTGAGGGCGAGGAAGAGCACGTACAGCGCGATGCCGGCCGCGATCCCCGAGCCGGTGTTGTTCGGGTCGATCACCGTCATGACGACGGGCAGGAGGAAGGAGAACGGCGTCTGGATGATCTGGCTCGCGACCGAGAGGATGACCGAGACCAGCCAGATCACACCGAGGGTGCGCCAGAAGTTGCCGTTGGTCAGGCTCCACGAGCGGCGCACGGCGCGCACGACGCCGACACGCTCGAGCACGATCACGCTCGGCACGAGGGCGAGCTTCGTGGAGAGCCAGGCACCGAGCACCACCAGGGCGAGGCTGAGCAGCACCGTCACGACGATGCCGACCACGAGCCCGCCGGTGCCGCCGACGAGGTTCGCGAGCAGCACGATGCCGACGAGGATCGCGATCACCACGATCACGGCCGCTGCGGTGATCGCGAACCAGCCGGCCAGCGGGAGGGTGCGCTTGAACGCGGCCTTCCAGAGCTCACCCAGCCGCCGCTTCTCGCCCAGGGTGGCGCGGGCGACCTCGATCACGAGCACCGCCTGCAGCAGGGCCGAGGCGAACAGCGAGAGCGCGAGCGGCACCACGAGCGACACGAGCACGATACCGACGCTGCCGGCCGCGACCGCGTCGGCGTCGGCCTGGCCCTCGGCCGAGACCGAGCGGGAGATCGCCCAGAACACGGCGACGCCCACGAAGACGCCGGTGACCAGCACGATCACGAGCTGCACCAGCAGGCCGGAGCCGAAGGTGGCCTTCGGGTTGCGGCGGATCACCTGGAACGGCGCCCCGAGCAGGGTGCCGAAGCCGAGCGGCCGCAGCGGGATGAGGCCGGGCTTGGGCGGCGGGGCCCACTGCGGCGCGGCCGCGTAGCCGGTGGGCGGGGTGGCGTACTGCCAGGCGGGCGGCTGCTGCTGCCATGCGGGCTGCTGCTGAGCGGGCTGTGGCGGCGCGTACTGCCCGTACTGCGGGGCGGGCTGCTGCGGCGGCGGGGCGTACTGCCCGTACTGCGGCATCGGCGGCACGGGCGACGGCGGAGCGGGTGCCGGCGCCACGGGCGAAGGCGTCGAGGACTGGTCGGCCCGCGCATCCGGCCGCTCGCCGTGCTCCTCGCCGGGCCCTCGGTCGGGCTCAGCGCCGGGCGCGGCCCAGCTGCCTCCATCGCTCATCGGCACTCCTCGACCTCTGTGACGACCCGACCCCCACGCCGACGCCCCGACTTGATGCCCCCATGCTTTCACACTCGCTCGGAGTTCGCCCGGCAACCACCCGGGAGCCCGCCGCATCCGCTTCACCCCGCCCCTGCTCGGCTACTCTGGTCGCCATGGACCCTCGCATTCTCGTTGTCGACGACGACACGGCCCTTGCGGAGATGATCGGCATCGTGCTGCGCGCGGAGGGCTTCGACCCGGTGTTCTGCGCCGACGGCTCGGAGGCGCTCGCCGCCTTCCGCGATGCCAGGCCCGACCTCGTGCTGCTCGACCTGATGCTCCCGGGCATGGACGGCATCGAGGTCTGCGGCCTCATCCGTGCGGAGTCCGGCACCCCGATCATCATGCTGACCGCCCGCACCGACACCTCTGACGTGGTGAAGGGCCTCGAGTCGGGGGCCGACGACTACGTGGTCAAGCCCTTCAATCCCAAGGAGCTGGTGGCGCGCATCCGCACCCGCCTGCGCCCCGCGCCCGAGTCGACGCCCGAGACCCTGCAGATCGGCGACCTCACCCTCGACGTCGCCGGCCACGAGGTCAAGCGCGGCGCCGACCGCATCAACCTCACCCCGCTCGAGTTCGACCTGCTGCTCGCGCTCGCCTCCAAGCCCCAGCAGGTCTTCACCCGCGAGATGCTGCTCGAGCAGGTCTGGGGCTACCACTACAAGGCCGACACGCGCCTCGTGAACGTGCACGTGCAGCGCCTTCGCGCCAAGGTCGAGGAAGACCCCGACAACCCCAAGATCGTGATGACCGTGCGCGGGGTCGGCTACCGCGCCGGGTCGTCCTGATGCCGTGAGCGACGGCCGGGGCATCCGTCGCCCATCGGCCGTGCTGCGCGACTGGCGCTCGTGGCCGCGCCGGATCGTGCGCGCCTGGCGGCGCTCGCTGCAGTTCCGCACCGTCGTGATCACGGTCGCGCTCTCGGCCGTCGCCGTGCTCGTGACGGGCACCTACATGTCGATCTCGATCGGCAACGACCTGTTCCAGTCGCGGCTGCAGCAGGTGCTCGTCGAGTCGAAGAACGCGGCCTCGGCGGCGCAGACCATCTTCGACTCCTCGGATGCAGGGGGCGAGGCCTCGACCATCTCCCTGCTCTCCTCGGCCAAGTCGGCCATCATCGCCTCCTCGTCGAGTCGGCTGATCGCGCTCTACGCCACCCCCGGTCAGTCCATCGGCGAGACCACCGTGCTCTCGTTCGCGAGCCCCGAGCTCGCGGGCAACGGCGTGATCACCCAGCAGCTCCAGGATGCGGTGGCCGGCGACACCGACGACCAGCAGTACTGGCAGTCGGTGCCGCTGCCCAACCAGACGGGCGGCACCGACCCGGGCATCGTGGTCGGCTCCCCGCTCACCATCCCGGGCGCCGGGCAGTTCGAGCTGTACATCGGCTACAACCTCGCCGAGGCCGAGCAGACCCTCGTGTTCGTGCAGCAGACGCTGCTCCTGTCGAGCCTCGCGTTGATCCTCCTGATCGGACTGATCGCCGGGCTGATCGTGCGACTGGTGGTCAAGCCCATCCGCACCGCCGCCGAGACGAGCGAGAAGCTCGCCGCCGGACAGCTCGAGGTGCGCATCCCCGAGCGCGGGCAGGACGTCATCTCGACGCTGGCGCGCTCCTTCAACGGGATGGCCGACAGCATGCAGTCCCAGATCACCCAGCTGGCCGAGCTGTCGCAGGTGCAGCAGCGCTTCGTCTCCGACGTCTCGCACGAGCTGCGCACCCCGCTCACCACCATCCGGCTCGCCGGCGACGTGCTCTACGACCAACGCGAGAGCTTCCCGCCCGCCACCGGCCGCACCGCCGAGCTGCTGCACACCCAGACCGAGAGATTCGAGCTGCTGCTGGGTGACCTGCTCGAGATCAGCCGCTTCGACGCGGGCTCCGCCTCGCTCGACACCGAGCCCACCAACCTCGTGCGCCTGGCCGAGGACGCCATCGAGCAGATGGAGTCGCTCGCCGAGCAGGCCGGTTCGCCGCTCCGCCTGGTGGCACCCGGCGGCTACTTCGAGGCCGAGGTCGACGCCCGCCGCATCCGTCGCATCGTGCGGAACCTCCTCGGCAACGCGATCGAGCACGGCGAGGGCAAGCCGATCGTGGTGAGCGTCGACAGCGACGAGCGCTTCGTGGCGCTCTCGGTGCGCGACTACGGCAGCGGCATGACCGAGGAGGAGGCCGAGCGGGTCTTCGACCGCTTCTGGCGGGCCGACCCGTCGCGGAAGCGCACCATCGGCGGCACGGGGCTCGGCCTCGCGATCTCGCTGGAGGACGCGACGCTGCACCGCGGCGCGCTCGAGGTGTGGTCGCGGCCGGGCGCCGGCAGCTGCTTCCGGCTGACCCTGCCGCGCGTGCAGGGGCGCGTGGGCTCGGTCGCCGCAGGTGGGCAGTCGTCTCCGCTGCCGCTGGTGCCGGGCGACGCGTTCGGCGAGGCTCCGGCGGTGGCCGAGCTGCGCTCGCCCACCGGATCGACGTCGATGGTGGGGGACGATCGTGGCTGAGCGTCTTCTCTCGGTGGGCGGTTCGCCGCGCATCCGCTCGTTCACCCGGTGGCTCGGCGCTCTTCTCGCCCTCGTGGTGCTGGCCGGGCTGGCCGCGTGCACCGGCATCCCGCGCTCGGGGGAGGTGCAGCCGGGCGACGCGATCGGCACCGACGACGACATCGACGTGGTGTTCCTCGCCGAGGGGCCGACCGCGGGCGCGTCGCAGCAGGCCATCCTGAACGGCTTCATCCAGGCGGCGAAGAGCCCGCAGGACGACTACGCCATCGCGCGCCAGTACCTCACCTCCGCGGCGGCGGCGAGCTGGAAGCCCAACGAGAAGACGCTCGTCGACTCGGGCACCCGGCCGACCAGCCGCGGCGACGACCTGACCCTCGACCTGTCGGCGACGCCGGTGGCGACCGTGGACGCCTCGGGCATCTACGCGGCGAGCCCGTCGAGCGCGCCCACCTCGCTCAGCTTCGGCTTCACGCAGCAGGACGGCGAGTGGCGGATCAGCCGGCTCGACGACGGCACCGTGATCGAGGACGTCTTCTTCGACCAGATCTTCAGCTCGTACGCGCTCTACTACTACGACCCGACCTTCGCGTACCTCGTCCCCGATCTGCGCTGGTTCGCGACCTCCTCCGCGGTCGGTACGCGGGTCGTCAAGGCGCTGCTCAAGGGCCCGGTCGCCTGGCTCGGCAACGGTGCCGTCGTGACCGCCTTCCCCGAGGGCACCTCGACGACGTCGGTGGTGACCGCGTCGGGGCAGACCCGGGTGGAGCTGTCGAGCAACGTGCTGCAGGCCGACGAGACCGATCTGCGACGCATGCAGGCGCAGCTGCGCTCGAGCCTCAGCGGGCTGGCCTCGGCCTCGTCGGTGGTGATCTCGGTCGATCAGAACGTCGTGCCGATCCCCGGCTCCGACTCGAACGTGGCCGACGCCACCCCGCGCGTGAACTCGCTGCCGCTGGTGGTCAGCGAGGGTGAGTTCGGCTACCTCAGCGGGGGCGGCGTGAGCCCGATCGACGGCATCAGCGAGGGTGTTCAATCGGTGCAGCCGCAATCCGCGGCCTACTCGGCGGTGTCGGGGACGGTGGCGGTCAAGGCCGGGAACGGCGCGGTTGTCGCCGTGCGCGAGACCTCGAACGGTGTGCCGATCGTGCAGCAGGTCGACACCCGGCCGGGGCTGATCGACCCCGCCGTCGACCCCTGGGGCTACGTCTGGTCGATCCCGTCCGGCGACCCGACCGCCGTGGTCGCCGCGGGGGCGTCGAACGACGCGCCCCTCGGCATCCCGACCACGTGGGACGGCGCTTCGAGCATCACGAGCTTCGAGATCTCGCGCGACGGCACCCGGGCGCTCGCCTTCCTCGAGGTCGCGGGGGCGCTGAAGCTCGTGGTGGCCGCGGTGATCCGCGACCAGAACGGGGTTCCGCAGCAGCTCGGCCAGGCCGTCGAGCTCGCCACCGGGCCGGGCTCGCCGATCGACGCCACCTGGGTCGACCAGTTCTCGGTCGCCTCTGCCACCGGGCTGCCCGGCGAGGTGCGCGTGGTGGCGCAGCAGCTCGGCGGGCGCACGACGAACCTCGGCGCGCCGGCCTCGGCCGTGTCGCTGTCGGGGTCGAACGACCTCGACGGGCTGCGGGTGCTCGGCACCGACGGCAGCCTGCTGCAGCAGCGGGGGAGCGCGTGGCAGGCGACGACGGGCGGGGTGTCTGAGCTGGGGGTGCAGAACTAGTCCTGCACTTCTCGGTATTCGCTGCGACTCACCACAGAATGGCGGATGCACGGCTGCGATGATCCCTCCTCAGGCAGCCTGGGCGCATGATCCCCTTTTCCGTTCTTCGCGGTTGGCTGGCCGAGGCTGCCGCCGTGGTGTCGCCCGTGTGCTGTGCCGGATGCGGGGCAGCCGATGTCGGCGTGTGCCCCGAGTGCCGCGTCGCGCTCAGGCCGTCGCTGCAGCGGGTGCGGGCGGGGCCGGTCTCCGTGCTGGTGGCTCTCGAGTACGGGGGCGTCGTCGCGCACGTGCTGGGGGCGGTGAAGGAACGGGGGCGCACAGATGCCCTGGGGGTGCTGGCGGGCTCGTTCGGAGTCGCGCTCGATGTCGCGTCGTCCGCCTCGTCGGAGATCGTGGCGGTGCCGTCGACGCTCGCTGCGGTGCGGCGGCGCGGGTTCCGGCCGGTCGAGGAGCTGGTGCGGCGATCCGGGGTGGGGCGCGATCGGGTGCGCCCGCGTGGGTGCCTGGTGCGCGGGGGCCTCGTGCTGGTGCGGGACGTGGCGGATCAGGCCGGGCTGGGGGTCGAGGAGCGTCGGGTGAACCTCGAGGGGGCGCTTCGCGCATCCGCTCGTCTGGCCGGCCGACGGGTGCTGATCGTCGACGACGTGCTGACCACCGGAGCCACGCTGCTCGAGGCGCGGCGGGCCCTCGAGGCCGTCGGCGCGCGGGTCGAGGGGGCCGTCTGCCTCGCCTACACCAGGCGGCGCGACGGCCGCGGTGAAGCCCAGGTGACGCAGAGACGACCGGCAGGGAGTTAACCGGTGACTATCCGGAGCGGGCGTACTACGGTGAGGGACACAAGGCGCGAACGGTCCCGGCTTGTCGGGGCTGCGCCAACCAATATGGCTAGGAGGTCTCCATGGAAGTCAACATCACTGGAAGAAACCTAGGGATCACGGATCGCTTTCGCGAGTACGCGAGCGAGAAGGCGGAGAAGGTCGCGCATCTCGCCGACAAAGCTCTCGCACTCGAGATCAAAGTGAGCCGCCACAACTCGGCCAACGGTACCCAGAGCGGCGACGATCGGGTGGAGCTCACGCTCATCGGCCCCGGCCCGCTGGTGCGTGCCGAGTGCGCCGCCTCCGACAAGTACGCGGCGTTCGACCTCGCGCTCGCGAAGCTGATGCAGCGGGTGCGCCGGGCGAAAGACCGCAAGAAGGTGCATCGCGGGCAGCACCGGCCCGTGTCGGTGCACGAGGCCACGACGGGGGCGTTCACCGCGCTCGACGTCGAGCCGGCCAGCGCCGACGTGCTCGTCGGGGTGCCGTCGAGTCGCTCCGACGACGAGGCCGTGTCGTCGTCGGCTGCGTCACCTGCAGACGCCGAGGACGACTACTGCCCCGTGGTCATCCGCAAGAAGGTGTACGGGGCGGCGCCGATGACGGTCGATGACGCGCTGTACCACATGGAGCTCGTGGGCCACGACTTCTATCTCTTCATCGATTCGGAGACCGATCGGCCCAGTGTGGTCTACCGCCGAAAGGGCTGGGACTACGGCGTGATCGGCCTCGACGAGAACGCGGCCGCGTTCGCCGAGATCGCCTCGGAGACGGTCGGAGCCGCCTCCCGCTGAGGTTCGCGCCCCAGCACTGGGGCCACGGAGCACTCACCGGATCTCCCGCCGACGCTCAGGGACGAGCAACTAGTATGGCTATCGCTCATGCGATCCGTACGAGCCCGAAAGCAGTGGGAGAGTCTCCGTGGCCTCAGTTCTCGAAAAGGTCCTTCGTGTCGGCGAGGGCCGCACCCTTCGCAAGCTCCAGGCCTATGCGAAGGCGATCAACGCGCTCGAAGAAGACTTCCAGGCGCTCTCCGACGAGGAGCTCAAGGACGAGACCCCCCGCCTCCGCGAGCGCTACGAGGCCGGCGAGAGCCTCGACCACCTGCTCCCCGAGGCGTTCGCCGCCGTGCGCGAGGCCTCGACCCGCACCCTCGGCCTCCGTCACTTCGACGTGCAGCTGATGGGTGGTGCGGCGCTCCACCTCGGCAACATCGCCGAGATGAAGACCGGTGAGGGCAAGACCCTGGTCGCCACCACCGCCGCCTACCTCAACGCCATCGCCGGCAAGGGCGTGCACGTCATCACGGTGAACGACTACCTCGCGGGCTACCAGAGCGAGCTGATGGGCCGCGTGTTCCGCGCCCTCGGCATGACCACCGGCTGCATCCTCGCCGGCCAGACGCCGGCCGAACGCCGGGTCCAGTACGAGGCCGACATCACCTACGGCACGAACAACGAGTTCGGCTTCGACTACCTGCGCGACAACATGGCCTGGCAGGCCGCCGACATGGTGCAGCGCGGTCACTTCTTCGCCGTCGTCGACGAGGTCGACTCGATCCTCATCGACGAGGCCCGCACCCCGCTCATCATCTCCGGCCCCGCCTCGGGCGAGGCGAACCGCTGGTTCAACGAGTTCGCGGTCATCGCCACGAAGCTCGTGCCCGACGTCGACTACGAGGTCGACGAGAAGAAGCGCACCGTCGGCGTGCTCGAGCCCGGCATCGAGAAGGTCGAGGACTACCTCGGCATCGACAACCTCTACGAGTCGGCGAACACCCCGCTGATCTCGTTCCTGAACAACGCCATCAAGGCGAAGGCCCTGTTCAAGAAGGACAAGGACTACGTCGTGCTGAACGGCGAGGTGCTCATCGTCGACGAGCACACCGGCCGCATCCTGGCCGGGCGCCGCTACAACGAAGGCATCCACCAGGCCATCGAGGCCAAGGAGGGCGTGGCGGTCAAGGCCGAGAACCAGACTCTCGCCACGGTGACGCTGCAGAACTACTTCCGTCTCTACGAGAAGCTCTCGGGCATGACGGGTACGGCCGAGACCGAGGCCGCCGAGTTCATGAGCACCTACAAGCTCGGCGTGGTCGCCATCCCGACCAACAAGCCGATGCAGCGCATCGACCAGCCCGACCTCGTCTACAAGAACGAGCAGTCGAAGTTCGACCAGGTCGTCGAAGACATCGTCGAGCGCCACGAGAAGGGCCAGCCCGTGCTGGTCGGCACCACGAGCGTCGAGAAGAGCGAGTACCTCTCGCGCCTGCTCGCGAAGCGCGGGGTGCGCCACGAGGTGCTTAACGCGAAGAACCACGCCCGAGAGGCCGCCATCGTCGCGCAGGCCGGCCGACTCGGCTCGGTCACCGTCGCCACGAACATGGCCGGCCGTGGAACCGACATCATGCTCGGCGGCAACGCCGAGTTCCTCGCCGTCGCCGAGATGAACGCCCGCGGCCTCAGCCCGGTCGAGACCCCCGAGGAGTACGAGGCGGCGTGGGACGACGTGTTCGCCGCGGTCAAGGCCGACGTCGAGACCGAGGCCGACAAGGTCATCGACGCCGGTGGCCTCTACGTGCTCGGCACCGAGCGCCACGAGTCGCGCCGCATCGACAACCAGCTCCGCGGCCGCAGCGGCCGTCAGGGCGACCCGGGCGAGAGCCGCTTCTACCTCTCGCTCACCGACGACCTGATGCGCCTGTTCAACGCCGGCGCCGCCGAGAGCCTGATGGGCCGCAACGGCGTGCCCGACGACCTCGCCATCGAGTCGAAGGTCGTGTCGCGCGCCATCCGCAGCGCGCAGTCGCAGGTCGAGGGCCGCAACGCCGAGATCCGCAAGAACGTGCTGAAGTACGACGACGTGCTGAACCGCCAGCGCGAGGCGATCTACAGCGACCGCCGCCACATCCTCGAGGGCGACAACCTCCAAGACCGCGCGCAGAAGTTCCTCGAGGACGTCATCGAGGCGATCGTGAACGACCACGCGGCCGCCGGCAGCGGCGACGACTGGGACTTCGACGCGCTCTGGGCCGAGCTGAAGACGCTCTACCCGATCTCGATCACCATCGACGAGGTCGTCGCCGAGGCGGGCAACAAGGGCCGCATCAACCGCGACTTCGTTCTGCGCGAGGTGCTCTCCGACGCGAAGCTGGCCTACCAGCGCCGCGAGGAGACCCTCGGCGAGCCCGCCATGCGCGAGCTCGAGCGCCGCGTCGTGCTCTCGGTGATCGACCGCCGCTGGCGCGACCACCTCTACGAGATGGACTACCTCAAGGACGGCATCGGCCTGCGCGCCATGGCGCAGCGCGACCCGCTGGTCGAGTACCAGCGCGAGGGCTTCGCCCTGTTCCAGTCGATGATGGGGCAGATCCGCGAGGAGACCGTCGGATTCCTGTTCAACCTCGAGGTCGAGGTCAACGCGGCACCCACCGCCGTCGGCGCTCCCACCGTCGAGGCCAAGGGCCTCGCCCAGCCCACCGCCCCGGCCGAGAAGCTCAGCTTCTCCGCCCCCAGCGACTCGGGCGGCGTCGAGGTGCGCAACCAGCGCGGCCAGATCGAGCAGGCGGCCACGGCGCGTGCGCAGCAGGCCGAGGAGAAGGCGACCCCGCCCGTCGCCAGCGCCTTCGCGCGCGGCGCGGGTTCGGGTTCGGGTGGTGGCGCCTCGGCGTCGTCAGGCTCGTCCCCGTCCGGCTCTTCGTCGAAGGGTTCGGGCTCCGGCTCCTCCGCTGGCGGCCAGAAGTCCTCCTCCGGTGGCCAGAAGTCGTCCGGCCCCTCGGCGGCGAACCGCGCCCAGCGCCGGGCGCAGGGCAAGAAGAAGTAGCTTCGCCCCAACCGCACCCCGACGTCCCCACCCGCTCCCGCGGCGTGGGGACGTCGCCGTTTCCCTGACCTACCATCTACACCCCCACACGCCTTCGCCCCACCCGCGGTCGTGCCATTTGACTGCGCGGCGGCGTGAGGGTGGGTCGGGTGCGGGGATCAGGGATCAGAGCACGTGAACGGCGCTCGCGCGCCAGCGCGGGCCGAGCGCCTCGAGACGCAGGGCGACCGCGCGGGAGCGGGCTCGGCCGTGCACGATGACGACCGCCTCGACCACACCGTCGCTCGGTTCGCAGAGCACGGTCGACCCCATGGTGAACGTCAAGCGGCCGGGGGACTCGTCGCGGAGAGCGCGGGCCCGACGTGCCAGCACGACGCGCTTCATCAGGTGCGCATGCACATCCGTCGACAGCCAGCGGGCGATCTGGTCGATGTCACGGGTACCGGCCAGCACCTCGACCACGCACCGCGCCAGCGTCTCGGCGAGCGGCCGCGGGTCGGGCAGCAACCCGCCCTCGCCGGTACCGCGACCCGTACCCGCGCTCCGGCTCAGGCCGGCGGTCTCGAGTGGATCGACCCCGTCGTCGAGCAGGGGCGGGGCGGGTGCCGGCGAATCGCGGCCCGCCGCGCCGCCCGGCATCGACGCGACGACAGGACTCCCGCCGCCCGGGGGAGACGGCGCCCCGAACGCGGGCTCGACCCGCACGACGGTGGCTGGAACCGGCGTCACCACCCTGGTGCGCTCGCGCACCGGCGTGGCGGCGAGGGAGGGAGAGGTCACGGTTGCTCCTTTCGCCCGCATGCTTGAAGTAAGCATTGCTCAACAAGGTGTCGGCGGCTGTACTCAACCAGTGTCGAGATTGCTTGTCCAGATGCGTTTGTGCCCTGTGGAATTCCACCGTCGGACCACGGCGCTGAGTGGGAATTGCTCATAACGCCCCCGGCGCTTCCGGTGATGGACTGTGTCTCGGAACCACACAGGTTCAGATTTCCGGTCGGGGCGCCCGTTCCCCCCGACTGCCGCAGCCCCGGCCGGAATGAAACTGCTCCCGCGGTCGCTTCGTAGGGAAACGCGGCCGCGGGAGCGCCTTCCTCACTCGGGTCTGTGAGTGGGGTCTCGGGCCGGCGGGTAGGGCGCGAATGATCAGGGCACAGGGTCTGCGGAGGGTTCGCAGAGACGGCGCACCGTAGGCTAGAAAGCGTGTCAACTCTCAGCGACCTCGTCACCACCCACGGCCGTTCCACCGAGGCCGACGTCGAGTGGCTGCACCTGCTCGTCAGCGACTGCCAGCTGCTGGCCGACCTCGCCTTCGCCGACATCGTGCTCTGGGTTCCGACACACGAGGGCACCTTCGTGGCCGTCGCCCACTCCCGCCCCTCGAGCTCGGCCACGCTGTTCTACCGCGACTTCGTGGGCCAGACCATCAAGCCCGAGTGGCGCAAGCAGGTCACCGACGCCTTCGAGAGCGCTCAGATCGTCGACACCGCCGCGCCCGACTGGTACGAGGAGACGCCGACGCGCGTTCGTGCCGTCCCCGTGCTCCGCCGCCTCTCGGTGAGCGAGCAGACCACGACCGAGCGCCCGATCGCCGTCATCACCCGGCACACCAATCTCAGCGAGGCGCGCACCCCGAGCCGCCAGGAGCTCACCTTCAACGAGTGCGCGAACGACCTCTTCGCGATGATCTCGGCCGGGGACTTCCCCGACCTGGGTGCACCGACCGGGCCGCGCCGCGGAGCGCCCCGCGCATCCGATGGTCTGATCAGGCTCGACGTCGACGGCATCGTGACGTTCGCGAGCCCGAACGGCCTGTCGGCGTTCAACCGCATGGGCTTCGCCGGCGAGCTCGAGGGGCAGTCGCTCGCCGAGGTCACCACCGGGCTGCTCGCCGGCCGGCTGATCGTCGACGAGTCACTGCCGCTGGTCGTCACGGGTCGTGCCCCGTGGCGCACCGACATCGAGGCGCGCGGGGTGACGGTGTCCCTGCGGGCGATCCCGCTGCGCACCCGCGGGCATCGCTTCGGCGCCATCGTGATGACACGCGACGTCACCGAGCTGCGCCATCAGGAGCGTGAGCTGATCACGAAGGACGCGACGATCCGCGAGATCCACCACCGCGTCAAGAACAACCTCCAGACGGTGGCGTCGCTGCTGCGCATCCAGGCCCGCCGCACCCACTCCGACGAGGCACGCGACGCCCTCACCCAGGCCATGCGCCGCGTCGCCGCGATCGCCGTCGTGCACGACACCCTCTCGGAGGGCCTGAACCAGCGCGTCGACTTCGACACCGTGTTCGACCGCGTGCTGCTGCTCGTCGCCGAGGTGGCTTCGGCGCACAACACGACCGTGCACCCCAAGTCGACGGGAAGCTTCGGCGTGCTGCCGAGCGAGTACGCCACCCCGCTAGCGCTGGCGCTGACCGAGCTCGTCACGAACGCGGTCGAGCACGGGCTGGCCGGTCAGGAGGGCGAGGTCGAGATCGTCGCGTCCCGCACGGAGGAGACGCTCACGGTCGAGGTGCGCGACAGCGGCACCGGCCTGCCCGAGGGCAAGGTCGGCTCGGGGCTCGGCACGCAGATCGTGCGCACGCTCATCCAGGGCGAGCTCGGCGGCACGATCGACTGGCACACCATGGTGGGCACGGGCACGGTCGTGACGATCGAGATCCCGACGCGCTGGCTGAAGAAGCCGTAGCGGTCTCGCAGCTGCGGGCCGGCAGGCCAGAGCGGCTACGGGTTCAGGATGCGCGGCTGTGCGGTCGCGAAACCAGCTCATCCGCCACCACAGCGCTCGACATCGCGTGAGGTGAGCACTGGGGTGGGGTGGCGAAGGGTCGAGGAGATGACGACGCCCGGCCTTGGTGCGAGGTGGGCGTCGGAGTGCCGAAGGTTCGCGCAACGAACGACGCCCGGCCTCGGTGCGAGGTGGGCGTCGGGGTGTCGAACGGGCGCGGACGCGACGACGCCCGGCCTCTGCGTGAGGCCGGGCGTCGGGGCGACGGTGCGCCGAGTCGGTGTAGGGAGCTACGAGGCCCGGCGGGCGCGGGCTGCGCGGCGCTTGAGGGCGCGGCGCTCGTCTTCGCTGAGGCCTCCCCAGACACCCGAGTCCTGGCCGGTCTCGAGTGCGTACTGCAGGCAGATCTCCGTGACGGAGCAACGTGCGCACACGGCCTTCGCCTTGTCGATCTGGTCGACGGCCGGCCCGGTGTTCCCGACGGGGAAGAACAGTTCGGGGTCGGCTGTCAGGCAGGCGGCTTTGTCACGCCAATCCATAGCGGGAGCTCCTTTGTTGCAGGGTGCTGCGGTCGAATGACCGAGTGATTCGGGTAGAAGGTCAAAGGCACGGTAGACGTTGCAGTCAGATCAGACTGCACCCGCTCACGTCACTGTGAGCAACATTGACCTCAAATATGGTCGCATACTGGTATTTGCAAATCAAGGGTTTTCTCGGGAGTAACAGGCGTGGTGGACGAGGCGAACGACAGACGAACACCCGATGAACGTCTTTCCGACGGGGGCGCGGCTCGCCGTCGGCGGCCTCCGCTGCTCACACTTCTGGCGGTCGTCGTGGGTGCCGAGGCGCTCGTCATGGCGGGCGTCGTCGTCTGGCTGCTGATCGAACTGCTGACCGAGCAGCCCGCCTCCTACGAGACCGCCCTGGCGATCGTGGTGCTCGCCGCCATCGCCGCGGTGTTCCTCGCCTTCGCGGCGATCCACACCCTGCGCGCCGCCGCCTGGACGCGCGCGGGCACCCTCACCTGGCAGCTCTTCCAGATCGTGATCGCGATCGGCTGCTTCCAGGGCATCGTGGCGACGCCGGTCGTGGGGTGGTGGCTGCTCGTGCCCGCGCTGCTCGCGCTGGTGCTGCTGTTCACGCCGTCCGTGGTGGCGGCGACCCGCCGCATCTGACGCACCGACGGCCTGCCGCGCATTCTGAGCGGTCCGCCGTATCGGACGTCCCGCCGGCAGCGGCAGCGGCAGTGGCGGGGGGCCAGCCGACTGCAGCCCTGCTACGCGTCGATCTTCAGCTTCTTGCGCAGCGAGGCGACGTGCCCCGTCGCCTTCACGTTGTAGAGCGCGAGCGTCACGACGCCCTCCTCGTCGAGCACGAAGGTCGACCGCAGCACGCCCGTCACCGTCTTGCCGTAGAGCGACTTCTCGCCCCACGCCCCGTACAGCTCGTGCACGGCCTTGTCGGGGTCGGACAGCAGCGTGAAGTTCAGCCCCTGCTCATCCTCGAAGCCCTTCAGCTTCGCCGGCTTGTCGCGCGAGATGCCGAGCACCGTGTAGCCGGCGCTCTTCAGCGAGTTCAGGTTGTCGCGGAAGTCGCACGCCTCGGTGGTGCAGCCCGGCGTGCCCGCCTCGGGGTAGAAGTACACGATGACCCGCTGCCCACGGAAGTCGGAGAGCGAGCGCTCGACCCCGTCGGCGTCGAGCAGGGTGAAGTCGGGCGCGGGTTGTCCGGCGGCGATGCGCGAGGAGGTGTCGGTCATGGCTCCAGTATTTCGCATCCCTCCGACACCCGGCCCCTCCGATCCCGCCGGCTGCAGATTGAGTAGCAACTACTCCTCACACCCAGAGGATGCTCGCCCCGACCATGTCTCCATGACCATTCGATCCCTACCTCTCGCCCTGGCCGCCGCAACGGCAGCCCTCGTGTTCTCCCTCACCGGCTGTGCCGGCGGCGGCGCGTCCGACCCCACCCGAGCCGTCGGCGACCCCGGCGCGTCCCAGGCGGCCGATCCCGGAACCAAGACCGACGTCTTCACGGTGAAACCCGGCGACTGCGTCGACGACACCGACGACGAGAACGTCACCGAACTGCCGGTGGTCGACTGCGCCGGCCCGCACGACTTCGAGGCGTTCACCTCCTTCGAGATCGATGAGGGCGAGTTCCCGGGCGAAGACGCCGTGCACTCGCAGGCGCAAGACGCGTGCATCGTCGCGATGGGGGAGTTCGTGGGCCTCGACTACAGCGAGTCCAAGCTCGACGTGCAGTACCTCACGCCCACGGAAGACTCGTGGAACGAGCTCGACGACCGCACGGTCGTCTGCCTCGTCTACGACCCCGCCGGCAAGCTCACCGGCACGGTCGAGAACGCCGCGATCTGACTCATCTGCCCCTCCCCGAGGGGCTCCCGATCCGTCTCCGGCGGGGTGCGCGACCCTGGTTCGCGAACCTCGCCGGAGCATGCTAATGTTGTCGACTGGCTCACCAAGAGCCACGCACCTCTAGCTCAATTGGCAGAGCAACTGACTCTTAATCAGTGGGTTCTCGGTTCAAGTCCGAGGGGGTGCACATCGGAAGCGCTCGACCCTTCGGGGTCGGGCGCTTTGTCGTTTCCGGGGGTACCGGTCCAGAGCCATTCGAACGGGGCGCCGGTGCGCAGCGCGAAGGCCATAACCGTTGCTTTACGGGGCACGATCCGGCCGTTGATCCAGCTGCCGACAGTGCCTCGCTCGACGCCCAAGTCCGTGGCCATCTGCTGCACGCTTATGCCCGTCAATCGCAGAGCACGCTTCATGCGGTCGGCCATGTCCCATTCATCCCAAGAAACCGCTTCGGTGTCTCGACGCTCATCAACCATGCATCAATCATTGCATGACTAGACCCTCAATGCACTAATCATTGCGCCACGCCGAATCACACGGTTGTAATTCGTCCACCAATGGTGGATGCTCCTGGGGTGGATGATGATCAGCCAATCGGGCAATGGCAGCCCCGGACTATCTGGCCGGGCCAGCTAGTCGGCTCACGGGTTGCGTGTGAGCGCTACGGCATCGACCGTTCGACCCTCACCCGCCGTATCAAATCGGGCGACATCGTGCCGCTGGCCCGCCTCGACGGCGCCGCGTACGTCTTCGACCTCAGCGACCTTCCCGCGGAGCGGCCATGAGTTGGCAGGCGTGCGACTGGATGGACCAGCTGCCCTACGACATCGCGACCAACCTCGAACAGCGCGTGCTGTTGAAGCTCTGCAACGTGGCAGACGTGGACGGCAGCCGCGCGTTCCGATCCAAAGCCGACATGGCCCGCGAGCTCGGATGCGACCCCAAGAGCGTGCAACGCGCCCTCCGCAAGCTCGAATCCCTCGACCTCATCCGGCAGGGTGACCAGCGCCTGGTGGCGCACCTTCGCGCGGGCTACCGACCCACGGTCTACAACCTCAACTTCGGCTATCACCGCATGTACGCCCAGCCCGAGATCGACCTCGCTCCCGAGCTCGACAACGACCCCGAAATTGAGGGGGGACAGAGTTATCCACAGGTGGAGGCAGGGGGGACATTAGGGGGGACCGTTGCGGTTCCACTGGGAACAGGAGAACTACTTAACCAAGACCTAGAGAAAGAACCTTACGTAGGTGACCGTGCGCGAGCGCACGAACCCGCGAAGCCGGTCGCACGCTGGGCTGACGCCCGCTGCCCCGGCGACTGGCAGCACTACACCCACGAGCTAGGAGCGGGTGGCAAGTGCGTCCACTGCTTCGAGCGACCCGTCTCGATCGGAGTAGCAGCATGAACGACCTCACCATCACCATCAACGGTTCTCACAAGGCCCACGAGCAGGCGCCCGATCAGCTTCGGAGGCTCGCTCTCGTCTTCCTCGACGCAGAGCAGACCTTCGACAACTTCGAGCAGTCCGACGCCCTGCTCAAGACCGCCGCCCAGCTTCGATTCGTCGCGACCATGGTCGAGGGCGGACAGGCAGACACCGATACGGGGTTGCTCTGGATCGGAGCCGCCCACCGCCTCCTGCTCGCACTTGATGCAGCACGGATGAGTGATGCAGTCCACGAGTCGCGCGCTCAGCGCCGCGTCCCGAAGCCCAGCGACACCATGGCCGCCAAGCGCGCCTACGCCCAGACCCGAAAGGCCAACTGATGAGCGACCGCACCACGAACACGTACGCCGAAGAGGAGTTCATCTTCGAGAAGGCCGATGCCTTCATCAACGAGCACATGAGCACGCTGGCCGCCATCCGGCAGGCGCCCGCGGATGCTCAGCCCGCCATGCTCGAACACTTCATCAACGGGTGCCTGGTCGGCCTCGATCGATCGGTGTTGGAGATCGTCGCCTTCATGGCCATGAGTCAGGCGCTCACCCTGCACTACGAGTTGGAGGGCCGCTCGTGATCATCTTCGACACCGGGTTGCCGTTCGTCGCCTTGCTCGTGTTCGTGGCCGTGTACTGCCTGATCGGGTGGCACCGCGCGATCGAGCGTGAGCGTGAAGTTCAGACCTACCGAGAGGCAGCCCATGAGTCAGCATCACCGGAAGCAGAAGTGGAGCACGCACAGTCCGAAGCTTCGGAAGCTGCACAAGGCCACGCTCCCGCAGACGTGCACGAACTGCCCGCACCCGGTGACCGCGGACATGGAGTGGCAGGTGGGGCACCGGCAGGACGCGGCGATGGGCGGGCAGCCGACGTACGAGAACACCGGGCCAGCGCACTCGATGTGCCCGTGGTGCAAGAGGCGCTGCAATCAGGTAGCCGGTGGCCGCTTGGGCGCAGCCATGACGAACCGGGCGAAGCGGACCGAGCGGGAGCAGGACAGCTACCGGGGGCGGCGCCGCTGGGTGTGACGGTCCGGGCGTGGCAGGCGGGTGACCCGTGCGGCTCGTGCGGCAGCCGCGATACTCACTGGTCACTCGTGTGGGGTGGCTGGTGCCGTGGTTGCGGCCGATCGGACTCCGACGAGTGAGCGCGGTCGCTTCGGCGGTCGTTTTTGAGAGCTCGTCCGAACCTCCGCCTGTAGGCAGAACGACTTTCTCTCCCCAACAAAACACGCTCTGGGAAAAGACCAAAGCCCGCGGGATTTCGCCCATGTGGCTGGGTGAAACCGACGATACGCCCGAGCTCAGAGCCGAGTTTCTGGCAGGCATGAAGCTGCTTGGATTCGAGCTCGTGGACTTGGACGATCAGGCCGCGATCGATGAGCTCCGCGCCCGCCCGATCCCGTTCGATCCGATCCAGCCGCAGCAGTTGCTCGTGGCCGACGCGCTGAACGCGAAGCACGAACAGGCCGTGGTCGAGATGCCCCGGCGCAGCAGCAAGACGACCACGATTCTGGGCTGGTGTCTCGGCCGGTGCGTGTCGCGGCCGCGTTACAAGGTGACGTTCTCGGCGCAGAAGGGCATCAACGGCATTCAGGCGATCAACGAGTGGAAGCTTGACATGCTCGATCGCATCAACCCGCCCGACGACGACCGCCCCGAGTGGATGCGCGTCGCCCGCCCGAAGGTCAAGGCCAAGCCGAAGGCCGTGCGGCGACAGATCGCGTTGTTCGGTGACGAGCTCGTGCCGGTGCCCGTCGAGGACGACGACGCGCCGGATGTCACCGAGTCGCGCGGGTTCGACATCCTCACCGGCAACACCCGTGCCGGTATCTACTTCGACAATGGGTCATCGTTCGTGATCCTGAAACCCGACCCTGCCGCGTACCGAGGCAAGGCCGGTGACATCAACTGGGTTGATGAGGGCCAGGACATCCCCGTCGAGGATGGCGACGCGCTGCTGGCTGGCATCCTGCCGCTGCAAGACACCCGCGACGAACCGAAGCTGGTCGTGTCGGGCACCGCGGGCGAAGTGAAAGCCGGGGCGCTCTGGTCCCAGCTGAAAGACCTCCGCGCCGATGATCCCGAGATGGGCGGGCTGGACTTCGCGGTCGATCCAAACGTGGACTGGCAGCTGATCAAGAGCGAAGACACCGCGATTGCGCTGCTGCTCTCGATGCACCCTGGCATCGGCACCTTGACCACCGAGGCCCGCATGCGCGCCCGGTGGCGGAAGATGACCGACAAGCCCAAGTGGGCGCGCGAGTACCTTTCGCTCTGGCCCGAGACGTTCGGCGTGTCCGTCATCCCGCCCGCGCTCGTCATCAAGGCTCGCCGTCCGCTCGAGAAATGGCCGACCGTCCCCGAGCGCGTCGCGTTTGGTTACGACGTCAAGCCCAACGGTTCGTCCGCCGCGGTTGTGGCCGCATGGCGCGACCACCGCGGCCGCGCATTTCTCGAAACGATCGAGCACGGCCCCGGAACGCTCTGGCTCCCAGACATGTTCGTCGCTCTGTCCAAGGGCTACCGCACCGCCACGATCGCGTACGACGACATGGGCGAGGGCGGCACCACCGCTACCGAGGCGCTCGCGAAGCGGCCCAAGCCGCGCCTTCGACGGCAGACCTACGCCGAGACCGCGAAGGGGTGCGTGCAGATGATGCGCGACCTCGAACGCGGCACCCTGCAGATTAGCTATGCCGAGGATGACCTCGACCCGATCGAGGGCGCCATGACGATCGCGACCAAGCGCGAAGTGCGCAACCAGTCGGGCGTGTGGCTATTCGACTCGCCCAAGGGCGGCGAGGACGGGAACGACATCACACCGCTGATGGCGGGCGTGCGCGCCCTCCGCAACTGGGACCAGTGGTTCAGCCGACCGCTGGACGACGCAAAACCGATTATGGGGGACTGACCGTGCCGATTTTCTACGACGTGACGATCGAGCTGGTCACCGTGTTCTGCACCGAGTGCTCGTCGTGGTTCGCGTGCGCATGGTCACGCGAAGAAGCCCGGGAGAGCGCCGGACGCCACGAAGCGCAGTGCCACCCGAACGTGTTCACCGTGCGCAACAAGATCGCGCGACGCGCCCGAGAAAAAGCAAGCGTGCCACCAAAGGTCTAGTTGATCCGGAGTCTTTCTCTCGTGGGATTCCTCGATTTTCTCGGCCTAGGCAAGCGCACACTCGATGTGCTCGCAGCGCCGAACCAGACCGGCCTCGCGTCACCGTTCAGCGACGGCGCCTCGCTCGCACAAGTGTCCCTCTCGGAACTGTTCGGCTCCGACTTCGCAGAATCTCTGCCGATGACCCGAGGCGACGCGATCGCGATCCCGGCCGTATCGAAGGCCCGCAACCTGCTCGTGACCGCCGTGTGCGGATTCCCAATGCGAGCCCTCGACGTGAACGGGCTCGTGAAGGACCAGCCGACGTGGATGTACCGCACGAACAGCAACGTCTCGCCCTACGAGCGCATGACGTGGACAGTCGATGACGGGATTTTCTACGGCTACTCGCTTTGGCTCACCGAGCGCGGCCCGGTCGCTCCCGGCGCCAAGCGTGGCCCGCTGCTGAACGCGGCCTGGTGCCCGACGACTGACTGGACCGTCACCGACAACCAGCTGATCTACCTCCCCGAGAACCGAGCTCTCAGCGCCGACGAGTTCATTCTGTTCAACTTCCCGTTCGAGGGGCTGCTGAACATCGGCCGCCGCACTCTACGCGGCGCCCGCGACACCGAAGAGGCATGGGTCGGCCGGATGCGCAACCCGCTCCCGCTGATCAACCTGCACCAGACCGACGACAGCCTGACCCCCGAGCAGGTGAAAGAGTTCGTCAACGCATGGTCCAAGGCCCGCCGCTCCGTGAACGGCGCCATCGGCTACACGCCCCCCGGCATCGAGTTGCTGGTCGAGGGTGAGGTTCAGACCGACCTGTTCACCGAGGGTCGCAACGCGATCCGCACTGACATCGGCTCACTGCTGAACGTGCGGGCATCGATGCTCGACGGCACGAGCGGCATCGACTCGCTGACCTACACGACCAAGGACGGCGAGCGGAACCAGTTCTACGAACTCGACCTGCCGTTCTGGACGGCCCCGATCGAGGCGCGCCTGTCGATGGATGACGTGGTGCCCCGCGGCCAGCGCATCCGCTTCGACAAGTACGACCTGTACAACCCCCCGGCACCGACCGGCACACCAGTGGAGGACTAATGAGCGACACCACCCCCGACCCCATCACGCCCGACGAGACGCCCGCCGCGCCGACCCCGATCCCTCGCGGTCGCGGCGGACGCACCGCGGCCGTGGAGGCGCCCGAGACGCCCGCCGAGACCCCGGCGCCCGTCGAGGCGCCCGCCGCTCCCGAGGACGGCGACGACGGCGTGACGCCCGCCGAGTTCGCGGCCGTGCTCGACGCCTACGTGCCCGACCCGCGGCCCGCCGCGCTCGTCGCCGCGGCGAACTACTACGCCGGGGCGAACGTGCCCGACCAGCTGATCATCGACAAGGCCCGCCGGTTCGAGCGGTACCTGCTCGAACCGCGCGGTGACGACTGGAAGCCGATCAGCAAGAAGGCCCGCAAGGCCGCCGAGGCCGAGGGGGTGCAGGCGTGACCGACGTCAAGATCACCGCGGGCACCCTCTACGCCGCGCAGGAGGATCGCGTGGTGTCCGGGCTGCTGCTCCCGTTCGGTGAGCTCGGCAACACCAACCTGGGGAAATTCACCGTCGAGCCCGACGTGATCACCATCCCCGGTGACGTGTCCGTGCTCGCCGCGAACAGCGTCCACGACCGCGAGCAGCCGCTCGCCCGGTTCATGACCGCCGTCCAGACCGGCGCGGGCATCGTCGCATCGTTCCTGGTCGGGAAGAACCCCGAGGGCGACCAGCTGCTGGCCGAGATCGCGGACAAGACCAACCCGAAGGCGCGCCGCAAGCTCTCGGCCGAGGTGAAGAACCTCGTGATCGAGGGCGGCAAGGCCAAGGGCGGCACCCTGTTCGGCGCCGCGTTCGTCCCGGAGGGCGCGTGGCCGTCCGCCACCCTCTACGCCGCCGACGTGGGCGAGGGCGACCCCGCCCCCACCGAGGGCGGCGACCCCAAGACCACGACCGAGAAGTTCAGCGACGAGTTCGTGGACGAAGACGGCGTGAAGCACAAGCGCACCACCACCCGCACGACCACCATCGACGGCGACACCACGACCATCAAGGAAACGACCGTCATCGAAGACCCCACCCCCGACCCTTCCCAGGAGGAAACCCAAGTGACCGACACGCTGCTCGCCGGAAAGAAGCCCACCACGACCGGCGCCAAGCCCGGTCTCTCCCTCGCCGCCCTGAACACCCTCTACGCCGCGCGCGCCGAGGGCCGCATCTCGGATGACGAGTTCGCGGACAAGCTGAAGGGCGAGAACGGCGCGACCCTGTTCGCCGCCCTCTCGGATGTGAAGTTCGATGGCGTCGGCGGCCTCGCCCCCGTCATGGGGCAGCCCCAGTGGATCGGAGAAATCTGGACCGCGCTCAAGTACACGCAGCAGGTGCTGCCGCTGTTCACGCACGAGAACCTGACGGCGCTGAAGGGCACGGGGTTCAAGTGGACCACGAAGCCGCACGGCGGCGACTGGGACGGCAACAAGGCCGACGTACCCTCCAACGTGCTGACCGTCGCGCCCGCCGAGTTCACCGCCTCCCGCTACGCCGTGGGCCACGACATCGCCCGCGAGTTCGTGGACTTCCCGGTCGCCGGGTTCTTCGAGTCCTACGCCGCAGCCGTGACCGAGGACTACGCCCGCTGGGCGGACGCCAAGGTCGCGACCTCGATCCTGGCCGGCGCGACCCCGCTCGCCGCCGACGCGCTTACCACCCTGCCCGGTGGCACGGCGAACATCGGTTCGGCCGCCTCCGCGGTCATCGACGGCGCCGTGGCCCTGGCCGCGACCGGCACCCTGCCGACCTTCGCGCTGCTCGCTCCGGCCCTCTACAAGCAGATGCTGAAGACGCCGAACAACAACGTGCTCGGCTACCTCACGGCCGCGCTCGGGCTCACCGAGGGCGACCTGTCCGGGTTCATCCTGCGCCCGTCCGCGACGATCCCGGCCGGGAAGGTGCTCGTGGGCGCCCGCGAGGCCGTCACGGTGCGCGAGCTCCCCGGCGTCCCGATCCGCGTCGACGCCCTCGACCTCGCCCGCGGTGGCGTCGACAAGGCGGCGTTCGGCTACGCGGCGACCATGGTCAACGACGCCCGCGGCCTTCAGCTGGTCACCGCCGCGACCGTCTAACCAGCCCACGGGCGGCGGGTGCCCCACGCCCCGCCGCCCGTGTTCCACCCTCGAAAGGAGCTCACATGCCGAAAGGCGAGTGGTACGACGAAGACTCGATCCGCGAAGTGTGGGCCGACGCCCCGCTGGACGTGGAGGTGTGTGAGCTCATCGTGGACTCCGCTCTAGAAGAGGTGCAGCACTACCTCTCGTGGAAGACCGGAGACCCGGTGCTGGCCCGCCACCGGCTCGGCCAGCTGCAACACACGAAGAACCTGTGGAACGCGCAGCGCGTCTCACCAGGCGGCACCGTGGGCGAAGGCGATTTCGTCATCACCCCGCACCCGCTGGACTGGTCCGTGAAACAGCGCCTCAACCCCAAGAGCAACGTGCCGGTAATCGGATGACCCAGGCACGCGCCCTCATCGTGGACACCCTCACCGAACTGCTCCCCGATCACAAGATCGTCCGAGTGCAGCGCGATCCCGGCGTCATCGAGCGTCCCACCATCGTGATCAAGCAGTCCTCGATCATCCCCGAGCCGTCCGCCCCGCTGGCATGGCTCCGCGTGTCGTTCGTGATCACCATCGTGACCGAGCTCACTGACCCCGAGCGAGCCGAGGATGCTCTCGACGCGCTCGTGCCCGACCTGATTCGGCGCCTCGAAACTGTGCCCGCCCTCGAATTCGAGTCCGCCGTGAAGGTCTCCTACGGCCCCGACGAGAACTTCGCGTACGACCTCACCGTTCAAACCATCACCCCCAAGGAGTAACCCATGGCAGCCCCCATCGCAGTGAAGCCGATCGTTCTTCGCGACATCATCGTGTCGCTGGACGGGAAGCGATTCGAGCGCGCGGTTTCGTCCGCGGCGTTCACCCCGTCCGCGAGCACCGTCACCTGGCAGGGCGGCACCCCCGACTCGACGTTCACCGATGTCAGTCCCGCCACCTGGACGTGCGGCCTCACGTTCGCCCAGGACTGGGTCACCCCCGGTAGCCTCGCGCTCTATCTCCACGCGAACGAGGGCAAGACCGTTCCGGGTATCTTCGCCCCGCAGAACGGCATCGGGCCGACGTTCACGGCCGACATCGTGATCACGGCCGGTGCGATCGGCGGCGCGATCGGCGCCGTCCCCGAGGGCACCGTGACGCTCGGTTGCCAGGGCAAGCCGCAGATCGTTCCCGCTCCCGCCGCATGATCCAGATCGACGCGATGGAGAGCCGAGAGCTCCAAGCTCTCGTGCTCTCCATCCGTCGAGCCAACAAAGCCGTTCAGGGCAACATCCGCCGCTATACGAAAGAGCGAATCGCCCCCGAGTGGCAGCGGCTGCTCGCCCAGCACGCCGAGACCCGACTCGAGCACCGGGTGCTCGTGGAGACCTCCCGAGTCGCGGTGTCTAACCAGAACATCAAGCTGAAATCGGCCACGGTGGGCCGGTCACTTTCGGGTGGGTTGAAGCCGTCCGAGACCTACTACGCCGCCGAGTTCGGCGCGAACCGCAACAAGCAGGTGACCTATCAGACCCGCTCCCGCAAGGGCAAGGCGTACACGGTCACCCGCCGCACCACCGAGCAGCTGAGACTCCGCCGCCGACAGGGCTACGTGGTTTATCAGGCCGCCGCCGACATCATCCCCCGTATTGCCGCCCTCTGGGCACAGACCGCCGTCCGCACCTTCCGCGACGGCCTGGAAGGAAAGTCATGACCAAGGGCGTCGAAATAGACGTGGCCATGAACGTCCGCAAATTTCAGGCGGGCGCATCCGACGTGGAAGCCGGATTTGAGCAGGTCGCTGACAGCCTCGATGACCTCTCGAAGCACGGCGAGAAGGCGGGCGATGAGCTCGCGGACGGGCTGAAAGACGGCGGGAAAAAGGGCGAGGCCGCTCTGCAACGAGTAGAAGACTCGTTCCGCGACATGACCCGCGCCAGTGGGCGCGCCAGCGGTGACGTTCGCTCGGACAACGAGCGCAGCGAACGCAGCTTCAAAGAGCTAGCCGACACCGCGAAGCGCGAGACCAAGCAGGCGGGCGACGACCTGGCGCGCAACGTCAAGCGCGGCACCGACAAGGCCGAGAACGGATTTGACGACCTCAAAGACGAGGCCCGCCAGAGCGCCCGAGAGACCGCCGCCAGCTTCCGTGAAGTGAGCGACGTAGGCGACCTCATTCAGGAGACCCTCGCGAACGCATTCGTCGGGTTCGGTCCGGCCGGTGTTGCGGCTGGCATCGCGGGCGCGGTGGGATTCGGCCTGCTGGTCGAGGCAATTAGCTCGGGCGCCGACCAGAACGAGCAGCGGGTGCAGGACATGTACGACGACATGATCCAGTCCGGCAATGACTTCCTCTCGACCGAGCTCGTCTCCCAGGGCATCCAGAACATCCAGAAGAACACCGCCGAATACGCCCAGGCGCAGCAGGACGCCGCTGACACGGGCGTATCGCTGTCCACGGTTCTCCTGGCCATGGCCGGGGATACGGAGGCGCTGAACGCCGTCCAGACCGTCCGAGCCGAGAAAATGACGGAGTTGCAGCAGAAGCAGCAGGAACACATCGCCACGACCACGACCGAGGATGAAACCCTCGCGGCTCAGATCAACACGCTGGAAACGATGGGGCTCCGGTACGACAGCGTGGCGTCGAGCACGGAGACGGCCTCCGCGAAGGTAGACATCTACCGACAGGCCATGGAGCAGGCGGGCGGCGCGAGCGAAGGTGCCAGCGCCAAAATTCAGGGCGTCATCGACAAGGTGAACGCGCTCCCGCCGAACCGCACAATTCGCATCGACGTGGACGACTCCGCGCTGGAAGCGGCGATCACTCGACAGCAGGGCCGGACGATCCAGATCAACGTCGATGGCCAGATCACCCGAATCGGAAATCAGGTCTACTGATGATCACCATCACCGCGTCCGCGGGCGGCTACGTGCTCCGCCCTCTTCTCGTTCTCGGCTACACGTGGACCCTGAACGCCCGGAACAACATCCACCCGCTTGTCGGTAGCGCATCCCCCGCCGTGACCGTCCGCCCCGCGACCCTTCGCAGCGGCACCCTCCGCTTACTCTTCGCCAACGAGCAGCAGGCCGCCGCCGCCGAGCTCGTGCACTCGCTCGGCTCTGCCCTGACTCTCGCGGACAGCGACCGTCTCTCGGCCGGGATGACCTACCACCCCACGGGGCGCATCGAGATTGCACTCGATCCCGAGACACGCAGCCGGTGGATCGTCTCGGTCGATTTTCAGGCGGTGGCGCCGTGATCGGCGACGCCGACGTGAGCTCTCACAGCTGGGAAGCATGGCTGATCGTAGAGGGCGGCCCCGAGTTCCATCGCTCGCCCATATCCGGCAGTTTCACCCTCGATGAGTCGTGGTCACCGTTCGGCCAAGGCCAACTCGTCTTTGACCTCGACACCTGCCCCGAGCTCGCCGCTCTCGATCCCGACGGCACCCAATACATGTGGCTGGACATGACGCAGAGCTATGGGACCGCTCTCCGGCTGGGCGATTTCTCGAGGGTTCACTGGGGCGTTGCTGACGTGTCGGCCGCGCAGGGCGACGAGCCGGTGTCCGACCTGTCAACGTTCTTCCGCACGTTCGGCTACGGCGGCGAAGCGGAACCGGCCGATGACGTACGGCGTCGATTCCCGCGCCTCATGGTTCGATCGCGTGAGACAGACCCGGTAGCGGGCACCGTCACCATCGGGGTGTCCACTCTCGACGCCGTGCTGCAGGACCGCGCCCACGCCTCCGATACGGTGCCCGAACTATTCCCCCCGGCCGGGATGACAAAGGTTCTCGATCTAGTCAACTGGGTTCTATCCTCGACCGCGTTCGATCAGGTCGCGGTTACGGCGGACAACGCCGAGACCGCCACGTTCTCGCGCGAGGAGAACCCTTGGAGCACCGGCACCACCGCGATTGAGTACCTGAGCCCGATCCTGCAACGCGCAGACCTGCTGCTCTATTGCGAACCGAACGGCCTCTGGACCCTTCGGCGCGCGGCCGTTCCGATTGCCGCTCTCCCTCAGGCAGCCACCCTCTCGGGCGCCTCCACGGTCGTGTCGGTGCAAGAGCGCATCGACATGGACCGCACGGTAACCCAGTCGGTGCTCGTGATCTACGAATGGACCGATAGCGACGGGCAGCGGCAGACCCGCTACGACGCCGCACAGCTGCCCGGCCAGGACACCCGCCGCCCGTTGGTCGTCCGCTATGAGCGCCCGTTTCCAGGCAGTGGCGCCGCCGCCCGCATCCTCTCTCAGGTCGCCCGCCGCCGCCGCGCCGTGCCTGTCGATGCCGTCTCGGACTACCGGGTGAGCCCCGGCATGCAGCTGGACGTGATCGTTCCGCAGGTTCTCGTGCGATGCCGGGTCCGATCGATCACCTGGACCATCCCGGAGGACCGAATGTCCATCACCACCCGCGACGTAGAAGCCCTACCCGACGACAACTAGGAGAGACACACCATGGCAACAGGAGCCGGATACATCGACCCGGAGTCGAATCTCCTCATGCTCGGAGAGGCCGACTTAGCCCCTCAGGGTCAGTTTTCCGAACTGATCAACCAGATCACTCGCACGGTCGCGGCTGTCAACAAAACCCGCTTTCTCCGTAACCGGGTGAACGTGCAGGACTTCGGCGCGACCGGCGCCGGACTCAGCCACGACGACGGCCCCGCGATCCTCGCTGCTCTAGCCGAGCTCCGCTCGCGCGGCTCGACCGGGGGCGCCCTGTACTTCCCGCCCGCCAAGGGCGCCGGATACTGGTCGGCGTCGCCGTTCGTGGTCGAAGACCCGTTCGTGTCAGTCATCGGTGACCGCGCCCGAATGATCCAAGAAATGATCATCGGCAAAGCCGGGGTGGAAGCCGGGGATTACAACCCGGTGCAGCACATGAACGTTGTCGTCACCGGCATGGTGTGGCGCTACACGAAGATCATTGCGAACCGGCACTGCCTCACCGTGCGGAACTCCCGCCAGGTCGCGATCTACGACAACGAATTCACCTTCGGGGACTACGGGGTGAACATCGCTGCCCCGCTCGGCGCCGCCTTCCACTCTCTCGCCGGTATCCGCGTCTTCTCGAACAAATTCGAGACCTGCACCAAGCCCATCAACGGCAGCGACTCGAACCTGTGGAAGGACGCCGCGATCTCGGATTGCATGGTCACCGGCAACATGATCCTGGGCGCCCAGGTGACCAATATCTGGTTCCAGCAGGTGGACGGTATTCAGGTGCTCGGCAACACCACCTTCATGACCGGCTACCTGTCGAAGAACGACGATCCGCTACCCGCAGGGCTGCTCTCCAAAGAGCACAGCATCTACATTGGCTCGTCCAACGGTGTGCAGATCCACGGAAACAACCTCTTCGAAGCGGGCCTGGAATCGATCTACCTCGACAACGCCCGCGGGGTGAACGTCACCGACAACTGGTGCGCCCGCCCCGGTCAGAAAGACCTCCGATCCGGCATTAAGGTGCTTCGCCTCGGCACCGCCGAAATCGTCGTGGCGAACAACCGAATCACCCTCCCGACCCGGCACGGCGTCGAGCTGTGGAGCGTGCCCGGAACCACCGACGACCGCAGCACTGGCCCGACCCCGAACCTGACCGGCAACGTCAACCGGTACGAAGCCGACACCCCGACCTACTGGGGGCCGTCGCTTATCACCCCGGCGCCGCCCGCGATCGGCTCGATCACGCACGCACTCATCTACGTGGACGCCGGATACACCGGCCCGCTCCCCGACGTCGGCCTGCACCACAACACCGCCGAGGGCCAGCTGATCCGCCTCGACCCGCTCAGCCCCGGCATTTCGTCCTACTCCCGGCTCGGGCCGTGGTCGGCCCTGGCCTCGAAGCGCCCGACCAGCGTCACTTTCACCGCGGGCCAGGTGCAGAACGTCGCCACCCTGAAAGACGCCGCGAACCTCACCGGCCATTTCGGGGGGATTCTCGTCGTCACCGTGAAGCGAACTCAGTCGAGCTCCGCCAAGACCAGCAGCTACGTGCTGCACGTGGCGCGAACCGCCACGACCGAACAGGTGAACGTGATCAGCCAACTCGGTCTTGTGGCGGGCGCGGCCGTCGATGACCCGTCCTTCACCTTCGCGATTTCGAACAGTGTGCTCCGCGCCACCGCCGTGGGTGCCACGGCCGGAACCTTCCAATTCAGCTACACCACCGCCGACAACCTGCTAACCGTCTAGGAGTCACCATGACACTCATCGACCCGTCCGCCTCCATTGATCGCGCCCTCAGCATCGGCAGGTGGCGAGCGTCCGGCCTCTGCCTCGATTTCGTGGACTGGGCCATGGGCCGCCCCGGCTCCCGCCTGGGCGACAACGGCGGCCCCCCGAACGGCGCCTGGACCGAGGCGAAAGACGGCTACTACTTCTCGAACTACAAGCACGAGGGCGACATGTACCCGCCCCCCGGCGTGCCCTGCTACTGGGAGACCGGCCCGTCCGGCAACACCGCCGGTCACATCGTCATCTCACTGGGTGACGGCTGGTGCCGCACCACGGACTACGCAGGCGCAGCGTCCGTGTCCACCCAGACGATCGAGTCGATCACCCGAGCCCGCCGAGGCGGCTACCTGGGTTGGACCGAAGACTACGGCGGCAACCCGATCGCCGGTATCCAATCGCTCGAGGCCACCCCGGCCCCCGAGTCCATCCCCGAGCCGACCCCCGGTCGGCCAATCCGAAGGAGAGTACCCATGTTTCTGATCTGGTTCACGAGCGGAGTCGGCGCGGTCGTCGGCATCACCGGCAAGCGCAAGGGGCTCGGCCCCGACGAGTTCGACCTGATGAAGCGCGCCCTCTACGGCCGCCAGTCGGGAGGGAAGACGTTCGACTTCGAGCCGGACACCTTCACCGACGCCGAGGCCGAGACCATCTCGCGTATCACCGCCGAGGTGAACGCGTGAACAAGACCGTCGTATTCGTCTGCTTCATCATCCTGGCCGCGGTCGGCCTGACGGGCGCCGTCGTCATTCTGATCATCAAGCCCGAGGCGTCGGCCACGTTCACGACTCTGCTCGTGACCGTGCTCGGCCTCGCAGTCTCCGCGGCCGGCACGTTCTACGCGCTCGGCAAGCAGGGCGAGAAGCTCGACACGATCGCCCGGCAGACGAACGGCACCACGAGCGCCATCGTGAACGAGAACATCCGCCTGACCCGGCTGCTGGCCGAGCGGGGCACCGCGCCGACCTCCGATGAAGTGGAGGTCAACGTGGGGCCGAAGCACGGCCTCTAGGCGTCGCTGTCGGCCTTGTGGAACTTCGACGTGACCAGAGACACCGCCGTGGTGCTCGTGCGCGTGTGCTCCCGCAAGGCCGACAGGATGGCTCCCCGAACCACGTAGTAGAGCACCACGAAAGTGATGACCGCGGCGATGGGGTAACCGATGAGCTCGAAGGGTGTCATGCCCGAAGGGTAGCGCCTACGCGGCCGCAGCGGCCAGCACCGCGTCGTGCAGTTCGGGTTCTTCGACCTCCGTGTAAATGTCGGTGGTCTCCGAGCTTGCGTGCCCGAGGAAGCGCTGGGTGATCCGGATGTTCCCGCCCGCGGCTTTGTGGACGCGGGTCGCGGCCGAGTGCCGGAGCATGTGGCCGGTGACGCCCTCTGGGAGCGCTCGGCTGAGCAGCTTGGACACGTGCCCGTTGGACAGGTGGCCGTCGATCTGGCCGGGGAAGAACCACCCGGCCGGGAGGCGCTGAATCCGCGCGAGCACATCGGGCGGGACCGGAACGTCGCGATCGCGCTCGCCCTTGCCGTGCACGCGGAGTATCCACCGGGGGCCCTCGCGGCGTAGGTCGCTGGTGTGGCAGAGCGACATTTCGATGCAGCGGAGCCCCATCTTGTACCCGAGCAGCACGAGCAGGGCTGAGCGCTCGTCAGCGCCCCAGAGACCGAACGCGATCGCATCGGCCGACGCCGGACGCGCGTAGCCCCGCTTGGCGGGCGCAGGTGGCGTCAGGAGTGCCGGGTTGGTCGTCATCCGGCCGGTGGAGTGCGCCCAGGTGTAGAACGACCGCAGAGCGTTGCGCGCGCCCCGCCTGGTGTTCCGTCCCCAGAGCCGATGTTCGGCCCCGAGGTAGCTCGTCAGGTCATCGACGGTGACGGCGAACGGGTCGCGCCCGGTGTCGGCCGCGAAGCGGCGCAGGCGGTATGAGTATTGCTTGATAGTGGAGTCGGGGCGGTTAGCTGAGCGCAGCCACGAGATGTAGATAGTGATCGGCTCAGCCCACGGCGCCGGTGCCATGAGCTTGTTCGACATACCTATGGTTCGTAGCCTGGCCGGATTACGCGCCGCGATCCGCTCAGAGCGAACAATCCGAACGGGTGGGTTGACCGGCACCGAACGCACGCCTACCGCTCCGAAAGCTCGTGGCAGTGGTAGCACTCCACGAACTCGGTCCCGCGGTCGTCCGTCCCGAGCGACTGCCAGTCGTGGTGCAGCGCCTCGCCCGAGCACACGAGCGGGCTCATTCCGCTTCCTCGACGGCCGCGAAGTTGGTCGGGTTGCGGGTCTCGTCTATCTCAAAGCCGATGCGCTCGCCCAGGCCGTCCCGCACTTTCGCTATCGCCTCGCGCTTCGTCCCGGCCACCACAAACTCTGTGATGACCGCGGATTCGCGGAACGAGACGTAGAACTTGCGGGTCATGCGACGAGCGCCAGGGGTGCGACGGCCGTTAAGCAGTGGGTTCTCGGTTCAAGTCCGAGGGGGTGCACCACACCGAAACCGTCCGGCCTCACGCCGGGCGGTTTCGTCGTTAACCAGGTCTTCGACGGCGTGCGTGACGATGCCGCGCCAGCGTCGAGCACAACGCCGCCCGGGGACCAGTCCGAGCGCGGCACGGACACCCAAGTGGGGGTGACCAGCGCGGGCGACTGCGGAGTAGTGCGCCGGGCACTACGCAACGCGGGGGCCGGCACTACGTAACCGCGGTGAAAGCCCCGCTGCGGGGTCGGAATTGTGAGTAGAACCTACTCAGGCGCACAGCCCAGGCGCCTGAGAAGGAGAACCCACCATGGCACCTCGAACCGGCGCGACGCCGACGTCGCGCAGCACCAGGCAGACCCTCTTCGCCCGGGGCGGCCACCGCCTGCACGGCCGCGACCGCGCGTTCGCGCAGACCGTCTCGGCCCTCACGAACCGCGGCCGCCGCTCCGTCGTGCTCGTCACCGGACGGCCGGGTGTCGGCCGAACGGCCTTCCTCGACGCGGTCGCCGAGGCCGTCGGGGCGGAGCGCACGGTGCACGTCATCCGCGGTCGCTCCGACCTCCGCGCCGTGCCGCTCGGCGCTCTGGCCCCCGTGCTGGCGGCGCTGCCCGTGAGCGGGGGTGACAGCGCCGCCGTGGTGGAGTCCCATCGCGCGATGAACGAGCCGGGCATCCTGCTGGTCGTCGACGACGCCGACCACCTCGACCCCGCCAGCCGCTGCCTGCTCGAGCAGGTCGTCAACGCCGGGCAGGCCTCGGTGCTGGTCGCCAAGGCGACCCGCGAGCTCCCCGGCGCCACCCGCGGTCGCCGCGGCGGCAGCTCCCGAGCCGGCGCCGCAACCCGGGGCACGAGCGCCCCCGCGGCGCCCCCTGCTTCCGAAGCGGCCGGGCCGGAGGCGAGCGATGCCGTGCGAGCCGCTGAGGCCGCTGGGCCGGACGAGGAGGGCGGCGGCGACGCCGGGTTCTGGCGGCACGCCGGGGTCGTGGTCGATCTGCCCCCGCTGTCGGCCGCCGACGCGCACGCCATCGTGAAGGACCGGCTGGGGCGCAGCGTCGGGTCGGCCGCCGCCGACGAGATGGTGCGCCTGTCCGCCGGCAGCACCCGCACGCTCGTCGAGCTGGCCGAGGCCGCGGTCGGCGTCTGCGACCTCGCCGACGACGCGGGCGAGTGGCGCACCGCCTGGACCGTGCTGTCCGAGGGCGTCGTCGCCTCGCTCCCCGTCGATCCGCTGGCCGCCGACGAGTTCGTCGGGGACCTCCTGGCGCTGCTCTCCGTCGCGGGCGAGCTGCCGGTCGAGCAGGGCGGGACGTCGGGCGTGAGTGCCCGGGCCACGCGGCTCGCCGAGGCGCAGGGGTACGTCCGGACGCGCACGGCGGACGGGCGCGTGTGGGTGGGGCTCGCGCATCCGCTCTTCGCAGCCGTCATGCGCAGCACGGTCTCCGAGGCCGAGCTGCCCGGGTTCTCGGCCGCCGGCGCCGACATGCTCGACGGCTACCCCGAGCACGTCGTGCGGCGCTCGCTGCTGCAGCTCGCCGCGGGGCAGCCCGTCGCCGCACCGACCCTGCTCGAGCTGGCGCGGCGCGAGCTGAGCGAGCAGCGCTACTCCACCGCGATCACGCTCGGGGCGCACGCGGTGGCGGGCGGGGCGTCCGAGCCGGTGCTCCGGGCGACCGGTGAGTACGTGCGGGCGCAGGCGCTGTCGCAGATCGGACGCATCCGCGAGGCGAGCGAATTCTTCGCCGCCGCCTGGCGGGCCGTCGAGCAGGCCGGGCCCGCGGCGCCCGAACTCTTCCTGGCGCAGCTCGCGCAGGCCGAAGGCAACCACCTCGCGTTCCGCACCCTGCAGCCCGAGCTCGCCGTCACCCGGGTCGAACCCGTGCTGGCGCACATCGGCGACGCCTCGCTGCGGGCCCTCGTCGAGTCCGACCTCGTGAAGTGGCGGCTGATGGCCGGCCAGGGGCTCTCGGCCGAGCTGGAGTCGATCTCGGTGCTCGGGCCCGTCGAGACACCCGCCGACCTGAATCTCCTCATCCTCACGGCCACGCTGCACACCATGGGCGGCAACCTCACGCTCGCCGGCGAGGCGGTCGAGCGGGGGCTCGCCGAGTGCGACCGCTTCCGCGACGTGCTGCCCAATGCCCGTGACCTCCTGCAGCTGAGCGAGGTGCTGGTGCTCTCGTTCACGGCGAGGTTCCCGGATGCTCGGGCCGCCGCTCGCGCCAATTTGGCCCGTGCGGAGGAATCGAACCCCAGCGCCCGCGGGATGTGGAAGTTCGCGCTCGCGATGATCGAGCTGCACACGGGGTCGCCGGCGCGGGCCTGGAAGTACATCCAGGAGGGGCGTCGCGACCTGGTCTGGCGGGACATCGCCGGCCTCCTCCCCACCGCCGACGCCCTGTCGGCGGCGGTCGCCGCGCGCACGGGGCGGTTCGCGATCGCGCGCAGCTGGCTCGATCAGCTCACGCCGGCCGAGGTGCGCGACCCCAAGGTCGAGCTGTACGCGTCGCTGGCTCGCGCCTGGGTGTCGGCGTCGGCGGGGCGGCCGGGGTTCGCCATCCGGAGCCTCGGGCCCGCCCTGCACAAGGCCGCCGACGGCGGGCAGCGGTACCTGGCGGCGCTCGTGGCCTACGAGGCCGTGCGCATCGAGCCGGTGGTGGGGGCGACCGTGATGCTGCCGCACCTGATCGCCGCCCGCAGCGCGTTCCCGATCTGCGAGTCGCACGCCCGGGCCGTGATCGCCCGGAACGACGTGCTGCCGATCGCGAAGGAGCTCGCCGAGGCCGGGCTGCTCGGCCCGGCGATCGACGCCGCGCGGTGGGCGGCGGACCACTCCGACGGCGACCTCGTGCGCGCCTCGCGGGCGCACCGGCTGGCCGACTCGTGGACGGTGCGGGCGGGGGTGGCGATGGCGCACCGGCGGCGGCAGACGCATCCGCGGGTCATGCCCCTGACCGATCGGGAGTGGCAGCTGGCCTCGGGAGCGGCGTCGCACCGCACCAGCGCCGAGCTGGCCGCCGAGTACGGGATCTCCGTGCGGACGGTCGACAACCACCTCGCGCGCATCTACAAGAAGCTGGGCATCGCGAGCCGGCGGGAACTCGCCGCCGAGCTGAGCGCGCTGCAGCTGGAGAACCCGTACGAGGAGTACTCGCTGACGGGGGAGTGAGGGCGGGCGCGGGCGGGACGGGTCGCGAAGTGGAGTAGGGATTACTCATCACACCCCGACCGGATCGCCGCCGAGAATGGCAGAGGCATCACGCCGGGTCATCACCGGCGCGGTCGTCGCCGGCAGACGTCGGCGTAGCCCCGTTCAATCGTCAGCTCGGGGTGGTGGGCGATCGCGCGATGACCGACGGGTGGGGGCGGCCTTCGGGTGGTCGCCTCCGCCCGTCATCCTCCGCGACAGCCACGCGGCCCGCGCGGGCCGCGTGGCCGGTCGGGCGGCGGATCCGGGTATTGCCGTGGGTGTGCGGGGAGGGCGTTGCGGGAAAGAGGCGGGGCGATACTGTGAGAGCCATGACGCAACGTGTCGACACGCTCCTGATCTTCGGCGCCAGCGGAGACCTCACCGCCCGCCTCCTGCTCCCCGGGCTCGCCCAGCTGCTCACGGCTCAGCCCGACCGCACGCTCACCCTGATCGGGGCCGGCGGCGCCGAGTGGAGCGACGAGGAGTGGCGGAAGGTCGTCACCGACTCCTTCGCCCAGGTCGACGCGAAGGGCTCCGCCGTCGAGAAGCTGCTCGCCGGCACCCGGTACGTCAAGGCCGACGTCACCGACGCCGGAGAGCTCACGAAGCTGCTCGGCATGGCGACCGGCACCCCGGCCATCTACTTCGCCCTCCCGCCCGCGGTGGCCGCGAAGGTCGTCACCACGCTGCAGGGCGTCGACATCCCCGACGGGCTCACCCTCGCGCTCGAGAAGCCCTTCGGCATGGACGTCGAGACCGCCGAAGCGCTGAACGGCGAGCTCGCGAAGCTGGTGCCCGAGAACCAGGTGCACCGGGTCGACCACTTCCTCGGCCGGTCCACGGTGTTCAACATCCTGGGGCTCCGTTTCGCCAACCGCATCTTCGAGCCGCTCTGGAACTCCGAGCACATCGCGAAGATCGACGTCGTCTACGACGAGCAGCTCGCCCTCGAGGGCCGCGCGGGCTACTACGACACCGCGGGCGCCCTGGTCGACATGATCCAGAGCCACCTGCTGCAGGTCATGGCGGTGCTCGCCATGGAACCGCCGTCGACGCTCGGGCAGGACGACCTCCGCGACGCCAAGGAGCTCGTGCTCCGGGCCACCCACGTCTGGGGCGACGACCCCGAGGAGTCCAGCCGCCGTGCGCGCTACACCGCCGGCACCATCGACGGCCGCGAGCTGCCGAGCTACGCCGACGAGAAGGGCGTCGACCCGGCGCGCGAGACCGAGACGCTCGCCGAGGTCACCCTCGAGGTGCAGACCTGGCGCTGGAAGGGCGTTCCGATCACCCTCCGCTCCGGCAAGGCCATCGGAGAGCGCCGGCGTCAGATCGTGATCACCTTCAAGCCGGCCCAGCAGGTGCCGGTCGGGCTGACGGGGGAGAGCCGTCCGACGGTGCTGCGGATCTTCCTGGCGCCCGACGCGATGTCGCTCGAGATCGACATCAACGGCCCCGGCGACCCCTACGAGCTCGAGCGCGCGAGCCTCGAGGCCACGTTCGGCGACGGGCAGCTGCTGGCCTACCGCGAGGTGCTGGCGGGCATCCTCGACGGCGACCCCACCCTCGGGGTGCGGGGTGACTCCGCGGTCGAGGGCTGGCGCATCCTGGCGCCGGTCATCGCGGCGTGGAAGAGCGACGCGGTGCCGCTCGACGAGTACCCCGCGGGCAGCGAGGGCCCGAGCAGCTGGGCGCCGCTGGGCTGAGGCGGGTCAGACCGCTACGCCGTCGTGCGCGCTCCGGCGGTCAGCCGCTTCGCCGCCGCAGCCGCCTCGACCTCGGCGTGGTGCGCCACGAGGGCGCGCAGGGCGTCGTCGTCGCGCGGGTCGAGCGTCGGAGCATCCTGAACCGCACCCACCGACGCGACCATGCCGGCGAGCCGACGGTCGACCTCGACGCGATCGACGGGCGCGAGCGCCGGCCGCACCGGCTGTGCGATACGAGCGCGGGGGGTGAACACGGGAGCGGCGACGGGTGCCGGGGCGGCGACCGCGGTCGTGGTCTTGACCGAGATGCCGTGCTCGGCGAGCGTCGCGACGATGTCGCGGGCGACCGAGCGGGCGAGCGCGGTGTGGAAGATGTCGTCGGTGTCGGACGAGCTGCGGCGCGTGATCGCGAACGATCCCAGCGGGCCGAAGTTCTCCATCAGGGTCTGGTTGACGAGCTCGTAGAGGCGTTCCTGACTCACAACACTCTCGCGCTGAGCCTTCGCGCGACGCCTCCAGCCGATCATCGCAACTCCCTTCGCGCCACCCTTGTGTGAACAGTGTGCGGGCTGGGCATCCGAGGTGCCATTCGACACGCCGCACGCAGGGCGCCGATGCCCTGATTAGGCTGGAATTCATGGCCATCGAACGAACCTGGACCGCCTTCGCCGTCGCGACCGTCTCCGCCCTCGTCGCGGCGCTCGTCGTGACGGCCCTCGTCGCGCTGATCGTGCGCGCCGCCGGTCGCCGCCGGAGGTGGCCGAACGCGCTGGTGCGCCGGGCGCGCATCCCGTTCCGCATCTTCCTGCTCGTGGTGCTGCTCTGGATCGGCGTCGACCTCACCATCCCGGTCGGCGACTACCAGCCGGTGGTCGACCAGCTCTTCCTGATCGCCACGATCGCCCTCGGCGCCTGGCTCGTCTGCATGCTCGCGATGTTCCTCGAGGACGTCGCACTCGCCCGCTACACGATCGACCGGCCCGACAACCGCATCGCGCGGCGGCTGCGCACGCAGGTGCTGATCCTCCGCCGGCTCGGTATGGCGGTGGTGATCGTGCTCGCGATCGGCGCCATCCTGCTCACCTTCCCGGGCGCGCAGGCCGTGGGCACGAGCGTGCTCGCCTCAGCCGGGCTGGTCTCGATCATCGCGGGCCTCGCCGCGCAGTCGACGCTGTCGAACGTGTTCGCGGGCATGCAGATCGCCTTCAGCGACGCGGTGCGGGTCGACGACGTCGTGATCGTCGAAGAGGAGTGGGGCCGCATCGAGGAGATCACGTTGACCTACGTGGTCGTGCACCTCTGGGACGACCGGCGCCTCGTGCTGCCGAGCACCTACTTCACCTCGCAGCCCTTCCAGAACTGGACCAGGCGCACCTCCGAGCTCCTCGGCGCCGTCGAGTTCGACCTCGACTGGCGGGTCACGCCGCACGAGATGCGGGAGGAGCTCGACCGCATCCTCGCGCGCACCGACCTCTGGGACAAGCGGGTCTCGGTGCTCCAGGTGACGGATGCGGTGGGCGGCTACGTGCGCATCCGCATCCTCGTGACGGCCGTCGATGCGCCCACGCTGTTCGACCTGCGCTGCTTCGTGCGCGAGGAGATGATCGTGTGGCTGCACCGGGAGAGCCCGCAGTCGCTGCCGAAGAGCCGCGTGCGGATGGTCGACGAGGAGCCCGACATCAGCCGCAGGCCGGCCCCGGGCGCGAAGCGCGGCCAGGAGGCGTCAGGCCTCTTCCACGGAGATGTGGGCGCCGAGGGCCGGGCGAGCCTGTTCACCGGGCCCATCCAGACCGCCCACGTCGACCCCGACGAGCGGTAGACCTGCCCCGACGAGCCGGCTTCAGGATGCGCTGGGCGGCGTCATCGGCTTGCGCGGCGTCTTGGGTGCCATGGGTGCGTCGGGGGCATCCGGTGTCTCGTAGGGGCGGGTCTGCGTGAGGTCGTCGTCGCCCGGAGCAGGAGCCTCGGCCGTGGTGTCGGCCGAAGCCGGTGTCGCGGCCGGAGCCTCCGGCCCGCCGATCCGCGACACCGGCCACGTGAACCGCGGCGACTCCCCGTTCTTCGCCAGATACACCTGCGCCGCCCGGGTGCCGAACCAGAGGAACCGCACCAGCAGCACGATCAGCGCCAGCACGAGCAGGAACGCGATCGCCCCCGCGACCAGCGAGAACACGCTGCCGATCACGTGCAGCAGAACCGTGAGCACGCCCCCGCCCGGCCCGTAGGTCATCTCAGCGGCCCTCGAGCTCTCGGGCGTCCTCGTCGCTCTGCAGCACGCTGCCGACCGCGAGGGCGAGGGTGATGCCCCAGCTCAGCCACATCAGGATCAGCCGCCAGTCGCGCGGCCCCTTGCGGGTGGTCTGGATCACCGAGAAGCCACCGATGATCGAACTGATGATGCTGCTGTTCAGGATGAATTTGCGCACGGTCTCCCCGTTCTCGGACGTCGTGCTGCCTACGCTACCCCGGGCCGCCCCGAGGTGCCTCTGGTACGGTGGCCGAAGGAGATCCGGCCCGGATCCGTGCGGATCCGCTCGCCTCCCGGACTCGCTGAACGGACACATGCCTTCCTCGACAGAAACCTCCGCCGAAAGCCCCGCCGGCTTCCCCTTCGTCGTAGTCTCGAACCGGCTGCCGGTCGACCGGCAGGTGCACGCCGACGGCACCCTCTCGTTCCGCACCTCGCCGGGCGGCCTCGTCACGGCGCTCGAACCGGTGATGCGCGAGGCCGACGGGGCCTGGATCGGCTGGACCGGCTCGGCCGACGACGAGACCGAGCCCTTCGAGCACGACGGCATCCACCTCATCCCGGTCACGCTCACCGCCGACGACGTCGAGCTCTACTACGAGGGCTTCTCGAACGACACGCTCTGGCCGCTCTACCACGACGTCATCGCGCCCCCGGCCTACCACCGCGAGTGGTGGGAGAGCTACGTCACCGTCAACCAGCGCTTCGCCGACCGCGCGGCCGCCGTCACCTCCGAGGGCGGCACCGTCTGGGTGCAGGACTACCAGCTGCAGCTGGTGCCGAAGATGCTCCGCGAGCAGCGGCCCGACCTCACGATCGGCTTCTTCAACCACATTCCGTTCCCGGCATACGGGATCTACTCGCAGCTGCCCTGGCGCACCCAGATCATCGAGGGTCTGCTCGGCGCCGACGTCATCGGCTTCCAGCGCACCGCGGATGCCGGCAACTTCACGAGGGCCGTGCGACGCCTGCTCGGGCACCAGACCAAGGGCACCGTCATCGACGTGCCGGTCGAGGCCGAGGCCGAGGTGAAGAGCGCGAAGCACCGGATCTCCCGGGTGCGCGACGACAAGCTCGTGCGCACCGTCGTGGCGAAGGCCTTCCCGATCTCGATCGACGCCGCTCGCTACGAGGAGCTCGCCCGCCGCCCCGACATCCAGGAGCGTGCACGCGAGATCCGCGAGGGTCTCGGCAATCCGAAGGTCGTGATGCTCGGCGTCGACCGCCTCGACTACACCAAAGGCATCGGCCACCGCCTGAAAGCGTTCGGCGAGCTCCTGGCCGACGGCACCGTCGAGGTCGAGGACGTCACTCTCGTGCAGGTCGCGAGCCCGAGCCGCGAGCGGGTGACCGCGTACCAGAACCTCCGCGACGAGATCGAGCTCACGGTCGGCCGCATCAACGGCGACTTCGGCACCATCAGCCACACGGCCATCAGCTACCTGCACCACGGCTACCCGCGGGAGGAGATGGTGGCCCTCTACCTCGCCGCCGACGTGATGCTCGTCACCGCGCTCCGCGACGGCATGAACCTCGTCGCCAAGGAGTACGTCGCCTCCCGCTTCGACAACGACGGCGTGCTCGTGCTGAGCGAGTTCGCCGGCGCGAGCGACGAGCTGCGCACCGCCCTCCGGGTCAATCCGCACGACATCGAAGGCCTCAAGGAGGCCATTCTCAAGGCGATCGCCATGCCCAAGGCCGAGCGGGCGAGACGGATGCGCGCCATGCGCAAGCGCGTGCAGGAGAACGACGTGGCGCGGTGGTCGTCGTCGTTCCTCGCCACGCTCACCACGCCCTCCGACGGTCTGGCGCTGCCGAAGGCGAACAAGGCGGCGGCCGCGCCGGTGGTCGATGCGGATGTCGAGGCCGAGGCCGATGTGGACGTCGACGAGGTCGGCGAGTGACCGGCGCACCCACGGCCGAGGCCCTGCAGCGCCTGGCCGCGACCCCCGTGCTCCTGATCGCCCTCGACTTCGACGGCACCCTCGCCCCCATCGTCGACGTGCCGGCGGATGCGCGAGCCCTCCCCGAGGCTCGCGACGCCGTGCTGGCGCTGCTCGACCTCCCCGCCACCCACGTCGCCTACGTCTCGGGCCGCGCGATGGAGAGCCTCGCCGCGGTCAGCGACCTTCCTGACCACGCCCTGCTCGCCGGATCGCACGGCGTCGAGGTGCGCACGGAGGGTCGGGTGACGCTCGACCTGAGCGACGCCGAGCAGGCCGAGCGCGACCGCCTCGAGCCCTTGCTCGCGGGCATCGCCGGGCCGCTCGACGGGGTCTGGATCGAGGAGAAGCCGGCCGGATTCGCCATGCACACGCGGCTCGCCGACGCCGACGCGACTGCAGCGGCGGAGGAGCAGGCGCTCGCCGCGGCCGATGCCGAGGAGCGGGGCATCACGGTGCGCCGCGGCCAGGACGTCCTCGAGTTCTCGGTGCGCGGCACCACGAAGGGCGACGCGATCGACCGGCTGCGCGAGCAGACCGGCGCCACGGCCGTGCTGTTCGCCGGCGACGACGTCACCGACGAGGACGGCTTCGGGGCGCTCGGCGGTGACGACCTGGGCGTGAAGGTGGGCCCGGGGGAGACCCGCGCGGGCTGTCGCGTGGCCGGTCCGGCCGAGATGGCGGCGGTTCTCGCCGAGCTGGGGCAGCTCCGGCGCGGACGGGTCTGACCACTCCTGCACAATCGGCTGGGGACGCCGATTCGTCACCCACACGGCACCGGGTGCATGAGCATCCGTTCGGCGGTTCTAAACTACGTAACATGCCCGAAATAGACATGAAGCCTCGCAGCCGCACCGTCACCGATGGGATCGAAGCCCTCACCTCGCGCGGCATGCTGCGCGGCGTCGGCATGGGCGACGGCGACTGGGAGAAGCCCCAGATCGGCATCGCGAGCTCGTGGAACGAGATCACGCCCTGCAACCTCTCGCTCGAGCGTCTCGCCCGCGCCTCGAAGGAGGGTGTGCACGCCGGCGGCGGGTACCCCCTGCAGTTCGGCACCATCTCGGTCAGCGACGGCATCTCGATGGGGCACGAGGGGATGCACTTCTCCCTCGTCTCCCGCGAGGTCATCGCCGACTCGGTCGAGACCGTCATGATGGCCGAGCGCCTCGACGGCTCGGTGCTGCTCGCGGGCTGCGACAAGTCGCTGCCGGGCATGCTGATGGCGGCCGCGCGACTCGACCTCGCCTCCGTCTTCCTCTACGCCGGATCGATCGCACCCGGCTGGGTGAAGCTCTCCGACGGCACCGAGAAGGACATCACGATCATCGACTCCTTCGAGGCCGTCGGCGCCGTGCGCGCCGGCCGCATGTCGATGGAGGACGCGCACCGCATCGAGTGCGCCTTCGCGCCCGGCGAGGGCTCGTGCGGCGGTATGTACACCGCCAACACCATGGCGAGCGCGGCCGAGGCGATGGGCATGAGCCTGCCCGGCTCCGCCTCGCCGGCCGCCGCCGACCGCCGCCGCGACTACTTCGCGCACCGCTCGGGCGAGGCCGTCGTGAACATGCTGCGCCTCGGCCTCACCGCCCGCGACGTCATCACCAAGAAGTCGCTCGAGAACGCGATCGCCGTGGGCATGGCCTTCGGCGGCTCGACCAACCTCGTGCTGCACCTCCTGGCCATCGCCGCCGAGGCCGAGGTCGACCTCACGCTGGCCGACTTCAACCGCGTGGGCGACAAGGTGCCGCACATCGGCGACCTCAAGCCCTTCGGCCGCTTCGTGATGAACGACGTCGACCGCCACGGCGGCGTGCCGGCCGTGATGAAGGCGCTGCTCGACGAGGGCCTGCTGCACGGCGACGCGATGACCGTCACCGGCAAGACCATCGAGGAGAACCTCGCCGAGATGGACATCGCGCCGCTCGACGGCGAGGTGCTCCGCCCCCTGTCGAACCCCATCCACAAGTCGGGCGGCCTCACCGTGCTGCAGGGCTCGTTCGCCCCCGACGGCGCCGTGGTGAAGTCGGCGGGCTTCGACGCCGACGTCTTCGAGGGCCCGGCCCGCGTGTTCGAGCGCGAGCGCGCGGCGATGGACGCGCTGACCGAGGGCCGCATCAACGCCGGCGACGTGGTGGTCATCCGCTACGAGGGCCCGAAGGGCGGCCCTGGCATGCGCGAGATGCTGGCCATCACCGCGGCCATCAAGGGCGCGGGGCTCGGCAAAGATGTACTACTCTTGACAGACGGACGATTCTCAGGCGGCACAACCGGCCTGTGCATCGGCCACATAGCACCCGAAGCGGTCGACGCAGGTCCGATCGCCTTCGTGCGCGATGGTGATCTAATACGGGTCGATATCGCCGCTCGCTCGCTCGACCTACTTGTCGAGCCAGATGAGCTTGCAGCCCGCCGAGACGGCTGGGCTCCACTTCCTCCGCGCTATACCCGTGGCGTTCTCGCGAAGTACTCCAAGCTCGTGCACTCCGCTGCGGAGGGCGCGATCACGGGGTGACCCGCGCATCCATCTACCGTGCACTCTGACTGAGGAAACCACCATGTCCACGGACGCCTTCCCCGTGCCAACCAAGAAGTCACCGCCCAGCGCGGAGTCCTCGCCCGAGATCCTCACCGGATCGGGGGCGGTCCTCCGCACGCTCGAGCACCTCGGCGTCAAGGACGTCTTCGGGCTCCCGGGCGGTGCGATCATCCCGTTCTACGACGAGCTGATGACGCAGGACAAGATCCGCCACATCCTCGTGCGCCACGAGCAGGGCGCCGGCCACGCGGCCGAGGGCTACGCCTCGGCCAGCGGCAAGGTCGGCGTCGCCATCGCGACCTCGGGCCCCGGCGCCACGAACCTCGTCACCGCGATCGCCGACGCCTACATGGACTCGGTTCCGCTGCTCGCGATCACCGGCCAGGTGTTCTCGCACCTGATGGGCACCGACGCGTTCCAGGAGGCCGACATCGTCGGCATCACGATGCCGATCACGAAGCACTCCTTCCTCGTGAAGCGTCCGGAGGACGTTCCGGCGACCCTGGCCGCGGCCTACCAGATCGCCTCGACCGGCCGCCCGGGCCCCGTGCTCGTCGACATCACGAAGGATGCGCAGCAGAACTCGGCGCCCTTCATCTGGCCGCCCAAGATCGACCTGCCGGGCTACCGGCCGATCACGAAGGCGCACGGCAAGCAGATCCAGGCGGCGGCGCAGCTGCTCGCCGAGGCGAAGAAGCCCGTGTTCTACGTGGGCGGCGGCGTCATCCGCTCGGAGGCGTCGGCCGAGCTGCTGCAGCTCGTCGAGGCCACCGGTGCCCCGGTCGTCACCACGCTGATGGCCCGCGGCGCCTTCCCCGACTCGCACCCGCAGCACCTCGGCATGCCCGGCATGCACGGCACGGTGCCGGCGGTGCTCGCGCTCCAGGAGAGCGACCTGCTCATCTCGCTCGGCGCCCGCTTCGACGACCGGGTGACCGGCAAGGCGAGCGAGTTCGCACCGAACGCCAAGGTCGTGCACGTCGACATCGACCCCGCCGAGATCTCGAAGATCCGCATCGCCGACGTGCCGATCGTGGGCGACGCGAAAGACGTCATCACCGACCTCACCGCGGCCTACGCGGAGCTCTCGGCCTCGCCGCTCGAGCTCGAGGAGTGGTGGACCTACCTGCGCGGGCTGCAGAGCGAGTTCCCGCTCGGCTACGCCGAGCCGACCGACGGTCTGCTCGCGCCCCAGTACGTGATCAAGCGCATCGGCGAGCTCTCGGGCCCCGAGGCCATCTACGCCTCGGGCGTCGGACAGCACCAGATGTGGGCCGCGCAGTTCATCAAGTACGAGCGCCCCCACGCCTGGCTGAACTCCGGCGGCGCCGGCACCATGGGCTACTCGGTGCCCGCCGCGATGGGCGCCAAGGTCGCCGAGCCGCAGCGCACCGTCTGGGCGATCGACGGCGACGGCTGCTTCCAGATGACCAATCAGGAGCTCGCCACCTGCACGATCAACGACATCCCGATCAAGGTCGCGATCATCAACAACTCCTCGCTCGGCATGGTGCGGCAGTGGCAGACGCTGTTCTACGACGGCCGGCACTCGTTCACCGACCTGAACACCGGTCACGAGTCGCGCATGGTGCCCGATTTCGTGAAGCTGGCCGAGGCGTACGGCGCACTGGGCATCCGCGTCACCAAGCTCGAGGAGGTCGATGCGGCCATCAAGCTCGCGCTCGAGACCAACGACCGGCCCGTGGTGATCGACTTCGTCGTCTCCGCCGACGCGATGGTGTGGCCGATGGTGCCCCAGGGCGTCAGCAACAGCTTCGTGCAGTACGCCAAGGAGCACGCTCCGGAATGGGATGAGGAGTAGACCATGAGCACCCACGTCCTGAGCCTCCTCGTGGAGGACAAGCCGGGTCTCCTGACCCGCGTCGCCGGGCTCTTCGCCCGCCGCGCCTTCAACATCGAATCGCTCGCCGTCGGCCATTCCGAGATCCCGGGCCTGTCCCGCATCACGGTGGTGGTCGACGTCGAAGACCTCCCTCTCGAGCAGGTGACCAAGCAGCTGAACAAGCTGATCAACGTCATCAAGATCGTCGAGCTCGACCCGGCGCAGTCCGTGCAGCGCGAGCACCTGCTCGTCAAGGTGCGCGTCGACAACACCACGCGATCGCAGGTGCTCGAGGCCGTGAACCTCTTCCGGGCGCGGGTCGTCGACGTGTCGACGGATGCCCTCGTGATCGAGGTCACGGGCGACTCCGGCAAGACGCAGGCCTTCATCAAGGTGATCGAGCCCTACGGCATCAAGGAGATCGCCCAGTCGGGCCTCCTCGCGATCGGCCGCGGCTCGAAGAGCATCACCGAGCGCGTCTTCAAGAACTGACCATCTTCACCACTTCGCACTTCACCCAACACAAGGAGAGAAACACGTGACCGAGATCTTCTACGACCAGGATGCCGACCTGTCCCTGATCCAGGGCAAGAAGGTGGCCGTCGTCGGCTACGGCTCGCAGGGCCACGCCCACGCCCTCAACCTGCGCGACTCGGGCGTCGAGGTCGTCGTGGCGCTCAAGGAGGGGTCGAAGTCGACCCCCAAGGCCGAGGAGGCCGGCTTCAAGGTCGTCTCGGTCGCCGAGGCCACCTCGTGGGCCGACGTCATCGTCATCCTCGCGCCCGACCAGCACCAGCGCGGCATCTACGCCCAGGACATCCAGCCGAACCTCGCCGACGGCAAGACCCTCGTCTTCGGCCACGGCTTCAACATCCGCTTCGGCTACATCGAGGCGCCCGAGGGCGTCGACGTGATCATGGTCGCCCCGAAGGGCCCGGGTCACACCGTGCGCCGCGAGTACGAGGCCGGCCGCGGCGTGCCCGTCATCGTCGCCGTCGAGAAGGACGCGACCGGCTCGGCGTGGGACCTCGCCTGGAGCTACGCCAAGGGCATCGGCGGCCTCCGCGCCGGCGGCATCAAGACCACCTTCACCGAGGAGACCGAGACCGACCTGTTCGGCGAGCAGGCCGTTCTCTGCGGCGGTGTCTCGCAGCTCGTGCAGTACGGCTTCGAGACCCTGACCGAGGCCGGCTACCAGCCGCAGATCGCCTACTTCGAGGTGCTGCACGAGCTGAAGCTCATCGTCGACCTGATGTGGGAGGGCGGCATCGCCAAGCAGCGCTGGTCGGTCTCCGACACGGCCGAGTACGGCGACTACGTCTCGGGCCCGCGCGTCATCGACCCGCACGTGAAGGAGAACATGCAGGCCGTGCTCGCCGACATCCAGTCGGGCGCGTTCGCCAAGCGCTTCATCGACGACCAGGACGCCGGGGCTCCCGAGTTCCTCGCGCTCCGCGAGAAGGGTGCCGCGCACCCCATCGAGGCCACGGGCAAGGAGCTGCGCGCGCTCTTCGCGTGGAAGCAGCAGGACGCCGACTACACGGATGGCAGCGCTGCGCGCTGACCCGTCCCACCCCTGAGGGCCCTGGAGCATCGCTCCGGGGCCCTCTCCCGTTCGGCCGCTGATCGAACCGCCGCGAATCGTCCTCTCGCGCCCCTGAGAGGGCGATCTGTGACGACTCGAGGGGAGCTAGGCGGCCGGGAGGGGCGCGGGGGAGCGGAGGACGAGGCGGGGGCGCACGAGGCGGTGGCGCGGGTCTGAGGTGGGCCCCGTGTCGGGGCGGCCGCGGTGGGCGCCCGTGAGGAGCTCGAGGACGCCGGAGGCGACCTCGTCGAGCGGTTGCTCGACGCTCGAGAGCCCGAGTGCCTGGGCGACGGGGGTGTCGTCGTAGCCGATCACGGGGATCGAGCCGGCCGAGGCGATCAGGGCGCCGAGCGCGAGGGAGTCCGAGGCGCAGACGACGGCGTCGACGGGGGCCACTCCGGGCCGGCCCGCCAGGAGGGCGCGGAGTGCCGCGCCGCCGGGGGTGACGCCGTCGGGGGTCGCGATCGCCAGGGGGGTCAGCTGCGCATCCGTGAGCCCGCTGGAGGCGGTCATCGCGTCGTGCCAGCCGCGGCGGCGGTCGTCACCGGTGCCGGAGGGGCTGGGCCAGCCGATGTAGCCGATGCGGCGCTTGCCCTGGGCGAGCAGCGCGGTGGTGGCCTCGTGCAGGCCCCACCAGCCGTCGACGTCGACCCAGAGGTGGGCGGGGTCGTTCATGTCGTCGATGCCCCAGGGGCGTCCGAAGGTGACGAAGCTCTGCTCGTTGGCGATCAGCCACTCGGTGCGCGGGTCGCCGTGGAAGGTGCTCGTGAGCACGAAGGCGTCGACGTCGGCGCCGTCGCGGAGGCGGGCGAACTGGCGGATCTCGTCGTCGGGATCGGTGGCCGTGAAGAGCATGACGCGCAGGCCCTGCGCGGCGGCCTGCTCGGTGAGGGCGTGCAGGAAGCGATCGAGCACGCTGCCCGAGATGCCGTCGGTCATCGGGTCGATGCGGATGCCGATGGTCGAGCTCTTGCGGGTGCGCAAGCGCCGGGCCGACTCGTGCGGGCGGTAGCCGAGCTCAGCGATGGCGGTGGTGACGCGGTCGCGGGTGTCGGGGCGCACGATGCCGGGGGAGTTCAGCACGTTGGAGACGGTCTGGCGGGAGACGCCGGCGACACGCGCGACGTCGTGGATGGTGGGGAGCGCGCCCATCGGTCCTCCCTCGGCCTCGAAGCTTGATCGTTCCAACGAACCTAGCACCGGTAGTTGCCGCATCCGAGGAGCCGGGTTATGGTGGTGAGCACTGGTTTGAACGATCAAATCGCATTGACGCACTCTTTGGATCGATCAAAACAACCCCCGCACACAAGGAGAACACCATGCAACGACGCAGCTCCCTCGCCGTCGCGCTCGGCCTCGCCGCCGCGACCGCACTCACCCTCTCGGCCTGCGGCTCGGGCTTCGACGACGCCGGCGAGACCGGCGCCGCCCAAGACGACAGCGCCGGCCTCACCGTGCTGATCGGCTCGAGCGGCGACGCCGAGACCCAGGCCGTCACCGACGCCGTCGCCGCGTGGTCGGAGGAGTCGGGCACCGAGGCCACCCTGAACACCGCCTCCGACCTCAATCAGCAGCTCAGCCAGGGCTTCGCGAGCGGCAAGCCGGCCGACGTCTTCTACGTCTCGACCGACGCGCTGGCCGGCTACGCGGCCAACGGCTCGCTGCACCCCTACGGCGACCAGCTCTCGAACAAGGACGACTTCTACCCGACCCTCGTCGACTCCTTCACCTACGACGGCCAGTTCTACTGCGCCCCGAAGGACTTCTCGACGCTCGCCCTGATCATCAACACCGACCTCTGGACGGCGGCGGGCCTGACCGACGCCGACGTGCCCACCACCTGGGACCAGCTGACCGCCGTGGCCCAGAAGCTCACCACCCCCGAGCACGTGGGCCTGGCGTTCTCGCCCGAGTACGCCCGCGTCGGCGCCTTCATGGCCGAGGCCGGCGGCAGCCTGCTGAACGAGGACGGCACCGAGGCGACCGTGAACAGCCCCGAGAACGTCGAGGCGCTCGAGTACGTGAAGTCCCTGTTCAGCGCCGGCGTCGCGAAGTACTCCTCCGACCTCGGCGCCGGCTGGGGCGGCGAGGCCTTCGGCAAGGGCCAGGCCGCGATGACCATCGAGGGCAACTGGATCGCCGGCGGCCTGCAGGCCGACTACCCCGACGTGAAGTACACCGTCGCCGCCCTGCCCGCCGGCCCCGGTGGCGAGGGCACCCTGCAGTTCAGCAACTGCTGGGGCATCGCCGCCGACAGCCCCAACCAGGAGGCCGCTCTCGCCCTGGTCGAGAAGCTGACGAGCACCGACCAGCAGCTCGAGTTCGCCAAGGCCTTCGGCGTGATGCCGTCGGTGCAGTCGGCCGCCGAGCAGTGGAAGACCGAGAACCCCGACAAGGCCGCGTTCCTCGACTCGGCCGACTACGCCCAGGGCGTGCCGACCCTCGAGGGCTCGGCCGACGTGATCAAGGACCTCAACTCGCAGCTCGAGTCGCTGTCCACCGGTGACCCGGCCGCGATCCTCGAGACCGCGCAGAAGAACATGGAGGCGATCGTCCAGTAGGACGATCGGCCGATGATCACGACGACGAGGTCGAGGAGGATCGAATGAGTGCATCCGTGACGGTTCCGCCCACCGCGGCGTCGCCCGGAGGGGCACCGAAGGCCGCCAAGAGGCCCTCGGGCCGCCGGGCGCCGAAGGGCATCCGCAAGTCGGAGGGCATCGCGGGCTGGCTGTTCACGGCCCCGATGCTGATCATCCTCGGCCTCTTCCTCGTCGTGCCCGTGCTGATGGCCCTCTGGGTCAGCTTCTCCGACTGGTCGGGCCGGGGGAGTCCTTTCGCGTCGAGCGTCAACTTCGTCGGGCTCGACAACTACGACGAGCTGCTCGCCGGCGGCGGGCTCGCCGAGCGCGACTTCGGCGTGGCCCTCCGCAACAACGCCTGGTACGTGCTGCTCGTGGTGCCGATCCAGACGGCGCTGTCGCTCTTCCTCGCGGTGCTCGTGAACCGGCAGGTGCTGAAGGGGCGTGGGTTCTTCCGCACGGCGTTCTACTTCCCGAGCGTCACCAGCTCGGTCGCCATCACGGTGCTCTGGCTCTTCCTCTTCGGAGCATCCGGAGCCGTCAACAAGGTGCTGTCGTGGTTCGGGGTCAACGGCCCGAACTGGTTCCAGGACCCCTCGGGCGTCGTGCACAACCTGCTCGCCACGGTCGGCATCACGCAGGGCCCGGAGTGGATGACCGGGAACACCACCCTCGGCGTCTCGTGGTGGGACTGGTGGGCCGGGCCGAGCGTGGCCATGTCTGCCTTCGTGCTGATGGCCGTCTTCACCACCTCCGGCACCTTCATGCTGCTGTTCATCGCGGCACTGCAGAACCTCGGGGGCGACGTGCAGGAGGCGGCGATGATCGACGGCGCCAACGGCTGGCAGCGCTTCTGGCGGGTCACCCTGCCGCAGCTGAGGCCGACGCTGTTCACGGTGCTGACCCTCGGGCTCATCGGCACCTGGCAGGTGTTCGACCAGATCTACACCGGCACGCAGGGCGGGCCGGGAAAGACCACGGTCACCCCCGCCTACCTCTCGTACACCTCGGCGTTCGAGAGCCAGGACTGGGGCCGCGGCGCCGCGATCGCGTTCGTGCTGTTCGTGATCATCGTGGTGCTGACGATCATCCAGCGCATCGTGCTGCGCGACCGCCCCGTGTCGAAGAGACGGATGCGGGCGTACAGCATCGCGAGCAGCCAGACCGCGAACAAGGAGGGCCGGGCATGAGCACCGCGACGAGCACCCTGAGCGGCGCCGCGCAGCCGACGCAGCCGACGGCGTCGAGCAGCGCCCGGAAGCAGCCCCGCCGCCGTCGCAGCGGCCGCTTCATCGCGAGCACCTCGGTGCTCTACGCCATCCTGGCCGTCATCGCGATCGTCTACATCTTCCCGTTCCTGATCGACGTCGCCACCTCGTTCAAGACCGACGCGGAAGCGGCGAGCGACCCGCTCTCGCTGATCCCGCAGACCTGGACGACGGCGGCCTACGAGCGGCTGTTCCTCAACTCCGACTTCCCGACCTGGTTCGCGAACTCGGCGGTCGTGACGGTGTTCGTCACCATCGGCCGCGTGTTCCTCGCCTCCCTCGCCGGGTACGCGCTGGCGCGGCTGGACTTCCGGGGCCGGAACGTGATCTTCGCCGGGCTCGTCGCGGTGATGTCGGTGCCGCTCGTGGTGCTGCTGATCCCCAAGTTCCTCGTGATCAACCAGCTCGGCATCTACGACTCCTACGCGGGCATGATCATCCCGCTGCTGGTCGACGCCGCCGGGGTGTTCATCATGAAGAACTTCTTCGAGTCGATCCCCGCGAGCGTCGAGGAGCAGGCCCGCATCGACGGCGCCGGCACCTTCCGCATCTTCTGGTCGGTGGTGCTGCCGATGGCCCGTCCGGCGCTGATCACCATCGTGATCCTGTCGTTCCAGGGCTCGTGGAACGAGCTCTCGCACTTCATCGTCTCGACCCAGTCGCCCGAGCTGACGACGCTCACCAAGGGCGTCGCCTCCCTCGCCTCCGGGCAGCTCAGCCAGGGCACGCAGTACCCGCTGAAGCTCGCGGCGGCCGCCATCATGACCGTGCCCGTCGCCGTCATGTTCTTCATCTTCCAGCGCCGCATCATGAACGCCAGCGAGGGGGCCGTCAAGGAATGACCGCCGTGCTCCCCTCCCCGTCGACCTCCCAGGAGATCCCCGCCATGTCCCACCCCCTGCAGCCCTTCCTGAACGACGCCACGGTGGTGCTCGCCGCGCCGACCCAGGCCTGGTCGGCGGCCTCGGGCGCGATGACGGAGCCGATCCATGGGGTCTACCACTCCGACACGCGGGTGCTGCGCGGGCTCGGGCTCGAGGTGGGCGGGGCGGCGCCCGAGACGGTGTCGCAGTCGTCCCACGGGTCGTCCGACACGGTCTTCACGGCGCTCGTCCGCTCGATCGACGACCGCACCGCCGACCCGCGCGTGCGTCTCGATGCTCGCCGCACGGTGACGCCCGGCGGCTTCGCCGAGGAACTGCGCCTCACCTCGGCGCTCGGCCACGAGATCGTCACCGAGGTGCGGTTGACGCTGGCGGCCGACTTCGCGCCGATGCAGATCGTCAAGGCGGGGCTCGCGGGCTCGGGGCTCGACGGGGCTCCGGATGCGCGCGCCGCCCTCGACCCGGTCACCGCCGTCGAGCGGGGCGACGCCGTGCTCCTCGCGTCCGGCACCTCGACCGCCCGGCTCGACGCCCCCGGCGCGGCGATCGCGGTGGCGGAAGGGGAGGGCACCGACCCCGCCGCCCGGGTGACCCTCACCTGGCCGCTCGTCGTACCGGCACACGGCTCGGCCACGCTCAGCTGGCGACTCGCCCTCGAGGACTCGGCGGCCGTCGTGACGGGCGCATCCGGAACCGCGGAGTGGGCAGACGCCCGCGTCGACGCCGGCGACAGCCGCCTGGCGCACTGGAACCGCCGCGCCCTCCACGACCTCGCCGCCCTGCGGATGGAGACGAGCCGGGCACCCGGCGAGCCCTTCCTCGCGGCCGGCGCCCCCTGGTTCTTCACCCTCTTCGGCCGCGACTCGCTCTGGGCCGCCCGCCTGCTGCTTCCGCTCGGCACCGAGCTCGCCGCCTCGACCCTGCGGGTGCTCGCCGGGCTGCAGGGCGAGCGCACCGTGGGGGAGACCGCCGAGCAGCCGGGCAAGATCATGCACGAGCTGCGGCCCGGCCAGCTCACCATGCCGGGGGAGGACATCACGCTGCCCCCGCTCTACTACGGCACCGTCGACGCCACCGCGCTCTGGATCGTGCTGCTCGCCGAGGCCCGCCGCTGGGGTCTCCCCGACGACGAGGTGCGGCCGCTGCTGCCGAACCTGAAGCGCGCCCTCGAATGGATGCGCGACCACGGCGACAGCGACGGCGACGGTTTCCTCGAGTACGCCGACACCACGGGGCACGGCCTCGCGAACCAGGGCTGGAAGGACTCCGGCGACTCGGTGCAGTGGCGCGACGGGCGCCTCGCCGAGGGGCCGATCGCGCTCTGCGAGGTGCAGGGCTACGCCTATCAGGCCGCCCGCGACGGCGCCGAGCTGCTCGACGCGTTCGGCGAGCCGGACGGCGACGAGTGGCGGGCCTGGGCGACGGCGCTCGCCGATCGCTTCCGGGCCTCCTTCTGGATCGAGCGCGACGGCGGCCGCTACCCGGCGATCGCGCTCGACGCGGCGAAGCGACCGGTCGACACGCTGACCAGCAACATCGGGCACCTGCTCGGCACGGGCATCCTGAACGCCGACGAGGCCGCCGACGTCGCCCGGCTGCTCGTCGACGAGCGGCTCGACTCGGGCTTCGGCCTGCGCACGATGGCGACAGACTCGGCCGGCTTCTGGCCGCTGAGCTATCACGGCGGCTCGGTCTGGGCGCACGACACCGCGATCGCGGTGCAGGGGCTCGCGCGGGAGGGGTTCCGCGCCGAGGCGGCCGAGCTCGGGCGGGGGCTGCTGCGCGCGGCCGAGTCCTTCGGCTACCGCATGCCCGAGCTGCACTCAGGAGACTCAGCGGCGGTCACCGCGGTGCCGGCGCCGTACCCCGCGGCATGCCGGCCGCAGGCCTGGTCGGCGGCGGCCGCGGTGGCGGTGGCGGTGGCGGCGACGGATGCGCGTCCCGCGCCCGACCGCACGACCCTCCTCGTGGCGCCGCTCGCCGACGCCGCCCTCGGGCACGTGACGCTCGACGGCCTGCGCGTCGCGGGCCGCGCGTTCCGCGTCGTCGCGACCCCGGACGCAGCCACCGCCACCCCGCTCGCCTGACCCGAGCCCCGGTAGGGTGAGGGCATGAGCGACGCGCGCGACGACGAGGCCCTGGGGTGGGCCGGTGACGACGATCCGACCCTCGCGCCCGAAGGGGCGCCGGCCGGTGCGGCGGCTCCGCGCGCACGGGCCCCGCGCCGGGGTGAGACGGCGCCGGCCGCGGCACGTCGCACGGTGCTCGACGAGGCGGAGGACGCGGAGGACCGCGCGGCGGAGCGCGAGCTCGAGGAGGCGGAACGCGCATCCGCTCAGCTGAGCTCGGCCGCGCTGATCGGTCTCGGTGTGCTCGGCGGGGTCTACCTGCTCTACACGATCGGCTGGATCGTGTTCTTCAGCCGCTACGAGCTGGCGATCGACGTGACGTTCGGGGTCTTCAGCGACCTGATCGCCCGCACGCTCGCGATCGCCGCGGCGCCGCTGTGGTTCGTGGCGACGCTGCTGATCACGCAGCGGCGCCGGCGCTACCGCTTCCTCTGGCTCGTGATCGGAGTGCTCGTGCTCATCCCCTGGCCGTTCCTGATCGGGGGCACGGCGTGACCGCCGCGACGGCCCCGGCCGCTCCCGCCAAGCGCGGGTTCCGCACCTTCGGCAAGGCGGGCTGGGCGGTGGCGCTGGTCTTCGCGTTCCTGTACGCCTACCATCTGTGGGGCGGGCTGGCGAACCTGATCGGCGTCGTCTCGCTGCTGAACAGCTACGGCACCGCGCCCGACACGGGGCTCTGGGCGCTGATCATCGGCTACGCCGTCGTGCCGATCGTGGTCTACATCGCGGCGCTCCTCGTCGGCCGCACCCTGCGCACCTGGGAGCGCGCGGTGGTCTTCGCCGTGGGCTTCGCGGTGGTGTCGGTGGTCTCGCTCAGCCTGGTCTCGCTCTAGCGGGCCTGGCCGGCCGCAGCGGACCTCGTCAGAAGAAGGCCACCAGCAGGATCAGCGCCGCGAGCACGATCTGCGCGATCAGCCGCGGCACGAACGGCACGGCGAGGGCGCCGAAGCGGTCGCGCCGTGTCGCCGCGTAGGCGTTCGCCGGGAACACCGCGGCGAGGAAGACCACGAGCGCGATTCCCGCCGCGATCCGCGTCGGCGGGAAGACGAGCCCCAGCCCGCCCGCGATCTCGCAGGCCCCGGTGAGGTACACCAGGTTCAGCGGGGCCAGGATGCCCGTCCCGCGCATCCGGGGCGGCATCATCGCGGCCATCGTGCGGGCCGAGCGCGGCACGAAGTGGTTCACGCCCATGAGCACGAACACGGCGGCGATCAGCAGGCGGAGCACGTCGAGGACGACGCCCGACGTCATGAAGTCCATCGGGCCATTCTGCCTGCACTACGCTGGACGGGCTCCCCGCCGATGAACCGAAGGACCCGCACCGTGTCGAAGCCGGTCGTGCTGATCGCCGAAGAACTGTCCCCCGCCACCGTCGACGCCCTCGGGCCCGACTTCGACGTTCGCTCCGTCGACGGCACCGACCGTCCGGCGCTGCTGGCCGCCCTCGCCGACGCCCACGCGGTGCTCGTGCGCTCGGCCACGAAGGTCGACGCCGAGGCCATCGCCGCGGCTCCCGTGCTCAAGGTCGTCGCGCGCGCGGGCGTCGGTCTCGACAACGTCGACATCAAGGCGGCCACGACCGCCGGGGTCATGGTCGTCAACGCGCCCACCTCGAACATCATCTCGGCAGCCGAGCTCACGGTCGGGCACATCCTGAGCCTCGCCCGTCACATCCCCGCCGCGCACGCCGCGCTGGCCCAGGGGCAGTGGAAGCGCTCCGCCTACACCGGCGTCGAGCTGTTCGAGAAGACCGTCGGCATCATCGGCCTCGGCCGCATCGGCGCGCTGATCACCGCGCGCCTGCAGGCGTTCGGCGTCAACGTCATCGCCTACGACCCCTACGTCACGAGCGCCCGCGCCCAGCAGCTCGGCGTCACCCTCGTGACCCTCGACGAGCTGCTCGCGCAGAGCGACTTCATCACCATCCACATGCCGAAGACGCCCGAGACCACGGGCATGATCTCCGACGAGCAGCTGGCGCTGATGAAGCCCACCGCCTTCATCGTGAACGTCGCCCGCGGCGGCCTGATCGACGAGGACGCCCTCTACCGCGCCCTGACCTCGAAGACCATCGCGGGCGCCGGCCTCGACGTGTTCGTCAGCGAACCGCCGAAGGAGTCGCCGCTGCTGGCCCTGCCGAACGTCGTCGTCACGCCCCACCTCGGCGCCTCGACCGACGAGGCGCAGGAGAAGGCCGGCGTCTCGGTCGCCAAGTCGGTGCGCCTCGCGCTCTCCGGCGAGCTGGTTCCGGATGCGGTGAACGTCGCCGGAGGGGTCATCGACCCGTACGTGCGCCCCGGCATCGCCCTGGTCGAGAAGCTCGGCCAGGTCTTCTCGGGACTCGCCGGCAGCCCCCTCACGAGCGTCGACGTGGTGGTCAAGGGCGAGCTCGCCGACTACGACGTCAGCGTGCTGAAGCTCGCGGCGCTGAAGGGCGTGTTCACCAACGTCGTCAGCGAGACCGTGTCCTACGTCAACGCGCCGCTCCTCGCCGAGCAGCGCGGGGTCGCCGTGCGGCTGATCACCGACCCCGAGTCGGCCGAGTACCGCAACGTCATCACGCTCACCGGCGCCCTCAGCGACGGCTCCCAGGTCTCGGTCTCGGGCACCCTGACGGGCTCGAAGCAGATCGAGAAGATCGTCGAGATCAACGGCTACGACGTCGAGGTGCCGTTCGCGAAGCACCTGATCGTGATGCTCTACACCGACCGGCCCGGCATCGTCGCGGTCTACGGCAAGGAGTTCGGCGAGGCGCAGGTCAACATCGCCGGCATGCAGATCGCCCGGCACGAGGCCGGCGGCAAGGCGCTCAGTGTGCTGACCGTCGACTCGCCCGTGCCCGACGGGCTGCTCGACGCCCTCCGCGTCGCGATCGAGGCCGACATCATGGTCGAGGTCGACATCACGGCCTGAGCCCGCGCGGGCGCCGCTCCGCGCGGCGCCGCCTCACCCGGCACTGTCGCCGCTCCGCGCGGCAATAAGCTGGGCCCATGGAACGAACCATCAAGCTCGCGCTCATCCCCGGTGACGGCATCGGGCCGGAGGTCGTCGCCGAGGCCGTCAAGGTGCTCGACGCGGTCGCGCCCGGCGCAGGCGTGGAGTTCGAGAAGACCCACTTCTCGCTCGGGGCCGCCCGCTTCCTCGAGACGGGCGACGTGCTCACCGACGACGACCTGGCCGCCATCGCGGCGCACGACGTCATCCTGCTGGGTGCCGTCGGCGGCGTGCCCGGCGACCCCCGCCTGAAGAACGCGAACATCGAGCGGGGCCTGCTGCTGAAGCTGCGCTTCTCGCTCGACCACTACGTGAACCTGCGCCCCACCGTCATCTACCCGGGTGTTCCCTCGCCGCTCGCCGAGCACGGCGACGTCGACTTCGTCGTCGTACGGGAGGGCACCGAGGGCCCGTACGTCGGCAACGGCGGCGCCATCCGCACCGGCACGCCGCACGAGATCGCCAACGAGGTGTCGATCAACACCGCCTACGGGGTCGAGCGGGTCGTCCGCGACGCGTTCGCGCGAGCATCCGCTCGTCGCAACAAGCTGACGCTCGTGCACAAGACCAACGTGCTCACCTTCGCGGGCGGGCTCTGGAAGCGCGTCGTCGACGAGGTGGGGGCCACCTTCCCAGAAGTGGCCGTCGACTACCTCCACGTCGACGCCGCGACCATCTTCCTGGTCACCGACCCTGCTAGATTCGATGTCATCGTCACGGACAACCTCTTCGGCGACATCCTCACCGATCTGGCCGGCGCGATCAGCGGCGGCATCGGCCTGGCGGCCTCGGGCAACATCAACCCCGACGGCGCGTTCCCCTCGATGTTCGAGCCGGTCCACGGATCCGCGCCGGACATCGCCGGCCAGCAGAAGGCCGACCCCACCGCCGCGATCCTCTCGGCGGCGCTGCTGCTCGACCACCTCGCTCTGACGGATGCGGCCGACCGCGTGCGCACCGCCGTGGTCGCCGACATCGCCTCCCGGGACGGCCGGCCTGCGCGCACGACCGCGGAGATCGGCGACGCGGTGGTGGCGGCCCTCGGCGCCTGAAGAATCCACTCCGACCCACTGACGAAAGACAGCCCATGACCATCGCAGAGTCCTCCACCTTCCCCCTGAAGTTCGAGCTCACGCCCTCGCAGGCGGCTCGGGACGAGGCGGAGCGGGAGGTCATCCTCGCCGACCCCGGGTTCGGCAAGCACTTCACCGACCACATGGTCAAGATCGACTGGACCATCGAGGACGGCTGGCACGACGCCGAGGTCATCCCCTACGGCCCGCTGATGCTCGACCCCTCGGCCGCGGTGCTGCACTACGCGCAGGAGATCTTCGAGGGCCTGAAGGCCTACCGTCACGCCGACGGCTCGATCTGGACGTTCCGGCCGGGCAAGAACGCGGAGCGGCTGCAGCGCTCCGCCCGGCGGCTCGCGCTGCCCGAGCTCGCCACCGAGGACTTCATCGAGTCGCTGAAGCAGCTCGTGGCCGTCGACGGCTCGTGGGTGCCGAGCGCGCCCGAGACGAGCCTGTACATCCGACCGTTCATGATCGCGAACGAGTCGTTCCTCGGCGTGCGGCCCTCGCAGCGGGTGGCGTACTACGTGATCGCCAGCCCGGCGGGGGCCTACTTCCACGGGGGAGTCGCCCCGGTGTCGATCTGGCTCTCGACCGAGTACTCGCGCGCCGGCCGCGGCGGCACGGGTGCGGCCAAGTGCGGCGGCAACTACGCCGCCTCGCTGCTGCCGCAGCAGGAGGCCTATGAGAACGGATGCGCGCAGGTGCTCTTCCTCGACGGGGAGACCGGCCGGCACATCGACGAGCTCGGCGGCATGAACATCTTCTTCGTGCATGACGGCGGCACGAAGCTCGTCACCCCGCGACTGACCGGCACCATCCTCGAGGGCATCACCCGCGACAGCATCATCCAGCTCGCGAAGGACCGCGGGATGACGGTTCAGGAGCGCGACGTGACCGTCGAGGAGTGGCGCCAGGGGGTCGCCGACGGGTCGATCACCGAGGTGTTCGCCTGCGGCACCGCCGCCGTCATCACGCCGATCTCGGCGCTGAAGTCGGTCGACGGCGTGATCGGCGACGAGAACGCGCCGGCCGGTGAGCTGACCATGTCGATCCGCCAGGAGCTGACCGACATCCAGTACGGCCGCGTCGCCGACCGCCACGGCTGGCTGACTAGGCTCGACGCATGAAGATCGCACGGTTCAGTCACCAGGGCGCCATCACCTTCGGCATCCTCGACGAGAGCGACGCGGGGGTGGCCGAGCTCGTCGTGCTGAACGGCGACCCGATGTTCGCCGGCTTCGACACGACGGGGGAGCGCGTGCCGCTCGCCGACGCCACGCTGCTGGCCCCGGTCATCCCGCGCTCGAAGGTGATCGGCATCGGCAAGAACTACCTCGACCACGTCGCCGAGATGGGCACCGGGTCGGCACCGGCCGAGCCGCTGATGTTCCTGAAGCCGAACACCTCGGTGATCGGCCCGGGCGACCGCATCGTGCGGCCGGCCCAGTCGAGCCGGGTCGACTTCGAGGGCGAGCTCGCGGTCGTCATCGGCAGCATCGCGAAGAACGTGCGGGTGGCCGACGCCGCGAGCGTGATCTTCGGCTACACGATCGCCAACGACGTCACCGCCCGCGACCTGCAGAAGAGCGACGGGCAGTGGACCAGGGCGAAGGGCTTCGACACCTTCTGCCCGATCGGGCCCGTGATCGAGACCGAGTTCGACCTCGCCGCGGCGACGGTCGAGACGCGGCTGAACGGGGTGCTGGCGCAGAGCGCGCCGGTGACCGACATGATCCACTCGGTGGCCGAGATCGTCGCCTACGCCTCGTCGGTGTTCACGCTGCTGCCGGGTGACGTCATCCTCACGGGCACCCCGGCGGGCGTCGCGGCGATCGAGGCCGGCGACACGGTCGAGATCGAGATCGCCGGCATCGGGGTGCTGTCGAACCCGGTGCTCTAGAGTCCGGCCCGACGACGACGTCGTCAGGCCTGAAGCTCTAGTCGGCGGTGGTGCTGTCGGCCACGAGCTCGAGCGCGTCGAGCGCCTCGCCGAGACGTTCGATCTGATCGGTGTCGAGCTCGTCGAACAGCGCGAGCACCCGCTCGGCGCGCTGGCGGCGCGCGGTGGCGATGGCGACCGTGCCGGCCTCGGTGGCGCTGACGAAGAACGAGCGGCCGTCGTCGGGGTCGGCGCTCCGGGTGATCAGGGCGCGGTTCTCGAGCTCGGTGAGCAGCCGCGTGATCGTCGGCGCCGCGACCCGCTCGGCGCGCGCGATGTCGCCGGGCCGGATCGGGCCCTGGCGCACGATGATCGACAGCGCCGAGACCTGGCCGGGCGTGAGCTCGCCGGCGGGGCGGATGCGGCGGTTGAGTCGCCCGACGGCGACCGCGAGTCGCGCGGCGATCTCGGCTCGGTCGGAGCCGGCGTGGTTCGTCATTCGGGAGGCCTTCGGTCACCGGTGCAGTACCGGAAGTCTCCCACACGCCTCACCCGATCGCGGTCTGCCGCTCGAGAAAGGCCAGCACCTCGTCGGCGACCGTACGCCAACCGGAGTCGATCGTGAGCGAGTGGCCGCGGTTCGGGATCTCGATGAACTCCGTCAGCCCGGGGTTCTTCTGCTGCAGCCGGTACACGGCATCGGTGATGGCGCGGGGCACCGTGTTGTCCTTCTCGCCCGAGACGATCAGCAGCGGGCCGCGGGCCGGATTCTTCGTGTCGACCTTGGTCTCGGTGAGGGGGTTGAAGTTCGCCGTAGCCGCCTGGAAGAGCGGCACGCCCGAGGCGGCGACGTGGTAGGTCGTCCAGAGTTCCTCGGCCTCGTCCTCGTCGAGCGCGTTGGCCCAGCCGAAGCGGAACTCCTCCAGGGTGAGCGCGACCGCTCGGCCGAAGTTGAGCGGGTTGCCGAGCACGGCCGAGGCCGACTTCAGCGACGACAGGGGCAGCGGAAGCACCCCCTGGAAGGGTGCGGGATCGATGGCGACGGTGGCCGTCGACGCCCCCGTGCCGGCGATCTTCTGCGCGATCAGGCCCCCGAAGGAGTGGCCGACGACCGCGGGGGCGATGGTGAGCCCGTCGATCGCCTCCAGGTAGTGGTCGGTCACCTGCTTCACCATCTTGTGCGCGAACACCTCGGGGTTCCGTCGGGCCTCCTCGACGCTGCCCGGGTCGTCGGGCCAGCCGGGCGCGATGGTCGTGAACCCCTGGTCCTCGAAGAGGCTGCGCCAGCGGTCCCAGCTGCTGGAGAGCAGCCACAGACCGTGCACGAAGACGACGGGCTGCAGGCCCGAGTCGTTCGCTCGGGAGATCTCGTCGCGTTCCGCGGTGGTGAGGGTGCTCATGGGGCGTCCTTCCGGTCGGTTGGCTGACGGTAGCCCCGATCGGGCGTCGGGGCATTGGACGTCCGTCGGAACATCGCGGCGGTGGGCCGGAATGTGTACACTGTTCACTTATCGCGGCCGTGTCGGGCAGAGGGAATAGAACGATCGGGGCCCGACGTTGCCTCCCACGCGCCCTTCCGCCTTCCGCACGCTCTTCCGCTTTCCGCACGTTCTTCCGCCTTCCGCACCCAGACGGGATCCCCATGACCGCAACCGCCCCCTCCGAGACGCGGGTCGCTCCCCGCGACCGCCTCGTCATCAACCTCCTGCTCGTCTCGGCCTTCGTCGTCATCCTGAACGAGACGATCATGGGCGTGGCCATCCCGCATCTCGTCGTCGACCTCGGCATCACCGAGGTGGCCGCGCAGTGGCTCTCGACCGCGTTCATGCTCACGATGGCGGTGGTCATCCCGATCACCGGCTTCCTGCTGCAGCGGTTCAACACGCGCCCGATCTTCATCGCCGCCATGTCGCTGTTCTCCCTCGGCACGCTGATCGCCGCCATGGCGCCCGGCTTCGAGGTGCTGCTCGCCGGCCGCGTGGTGCAGGCCAGCGGCACGGCGATCATGATGCCGCTGCTGATGACCACCGTGATGACCCTCGTGCCGCCGGCGGTGCGGGGGCGCACGATGGGCAACATCTCCATCGTCATCTCGGTCGCCCCCGCGATCGGCCCGACCATCTCGGGCATCATCCTCAGCACCCTGTCCTGGCGGTGGATGTTCATCCTCGTTCTGCCGATCGCCCTCGGTGCGCTCCTGCTCGGCGCGCTGCGGGTCGTGAACGTGACCGAGCCGCGTCGGGTCCCGATCGACGTCGGGTCGGTCATCCTCTCGGCCTTCGGATTCGGCGGCCTGGTCTACGGCCTGAGCACCCTCGGCGGGGCCGGCGCGACCTTCCTGTCGAGCTGGCTGCCGCTCATCGTCGGCATCGCGGCGCTCGGGGCCTTCGTTCTGCGCCAGCTCGCGCTGCAGCGCCGCGACCGGGCGCTGCTCGACCTGCGCACCTTCCGCTCGCGCACCTTCACGGTGTCGATCCTGCTGATGGCCGTGAGCATGATGGCGCTGTTCGGCACCATCATCGTGCTGCCGTTCCTCTTGCAGGGCGTGTTCGGGCTCGACCCGCTCGCGACCGGCCTGCTGCTGCTGCCGGGTGGGCTCGTGATGGGCGTGCTCGCGCCGTTCGTCGGCCGCCTCTACGACCGGGTCGGGCCGCGTCCGCTCGTCATCCCGGGTGCGATCACGGTGAGCCTGGTGCTCTGGGGGCTCACGATGGTCGACCAGAACACCTCGGTCTGGTTCGTGCTCGGCGCGCACATCGCCCTCAGCGCCGGGCTCGCGTTCATGTTCACGCCGCTGTTCACCGCCGGCCTCGGCTCGCTGACGCCGCGGCTGTACTCGCACGGATCGGCCATCATCGGCACCGTGCAGCAGCTGGCCGGTGCGGCCGGCACGGCGCTGTTCGTGGCGCTCATGGCCAGTGTCACGGCCCAGCGCCTCACCGCCGGCGCCACGCAGGTCGCGGCGACGGCCTCCGGCATCCAGGCCGCGTTCCTCTGCGGCGCGATCATCTCGGTGCTCGGCGTGGTGGCGGCGCTGTTCGTGCGGCGTCCGGCAGAGACGGTCGACGCGGGCGAGCGGATGCCCGAGGACGCGCCGGCCGCGGCGCCGATGCACTAGGCGCGGCTCCCGACCGCGCGCGAAAGGGCGCCGAGCGTGAAGCTCGGCGCCCTTCGTCGTGCGCGGGGGCTCCGCCGTACCGCTAGAACTGCGGCGGCTCGGGCGGGGCCTGGGGCGGCTCGCCCGGAGCGCCGGGCGGGGCGGTGGGAGCGTCGGGCGGAACGTCGGGCGGAGGCATCGTTGACATGCCGCCGACCCTACGACTCCCGGCGGCCCACCGCCACCGTGCGCCTGCTGGGCTGCTGCTCAGTCGTGGCCGCCGAGGGTGCCGGCCCCGCCGCCCTGGCTGTCGCCGCCCTGGCCGGGCGCCGGCTGCGCCTGGTCGGCCTGCTCCTCGCTGCCCTCGGCCTGCGAGGGCTTGTCGACGCCCGCGTCGCCCTCGATCAGGTCGTGGTTCTGCGGGTTGTCCTGCGGTCCGCTGTCGGTCATGGCGTGTCCTTCCTTCGGTGTTCGGGTGGTTGGGGATGAGGTCGGGTGGCGGGCGTCAGACCGAGCGCTAGGCGTCGCTCTCGAGGTGCGAGCCGGCCTGGGGGCCCATTTGGAGCATCCCGCCGTCGACGACGATCGAGGTGCTCGTGACGTAGCTCGACCCGGGCGAGGCGAGGAACGCGATCACGGAGGCGATCTCACGGGCGTCGCCGGGACGGCCGAGGGGGATGCCCGGGCGCGCGGTGCCGTGCGGGTCCTCGTCGGTCTGACCCGTCATCGGTGTGGCGATCTCGCCCGGCGCCACGGTGTTTGCGGTGATGCCGTACCGCGCGAGCTCGAGCGCGGCCGTCTTCACGAGGCCGCCGAGGCCGTCCTTGGCGGCGTCGTAGGCGCTGGAGCCGACCCGCGGCTGGTGCTCGTGCACGCTCGACACGGCGATGATCCGGCCACCCGAGCCGCCGGCGATCATCCGCCTGGCCGCCCGTTGAATGCCGACGAACGCCCCGTCGAGGTCGGTCGCCACGACGTGCCGCCACTCCTCGAGCGAGAGGTCGACCAGCGGGGTCGAGGCGCCCGTGCCCGAGTTGTGCACGAACACGTCGAGGCCGCCGAGCTCGTCGGCGAGGGAGTCGATCACGTCGCCAGCGCTCTCCAGCGCGCTCGCGTCGAACTGCGCCACTGCCGCGTTCACGCCCGACGCGCGCACCTCCTCGGCGGTCACCTCGGCGCCCTCGTGGTCGGTGTACCAGGTGATGCCGACGTCCATCCCGGCCGCCGCCAGCGCGACGGCGGTGGCCCGCCCGATGCCGGAGTCGGAGCCGGTGACGATGGCGCGGCGGGGCGCGAACCCCTGGTCGGCCGAACCCGGGTCTGCGGCCGTGCTCGAATCGCTCATGCCCTCACGCTAGGCACGCCTCCGCGCCCGCCGTCAGGGGGTTGCGGCACCACCGGCCGTGGGCCAGGCTCCACCGAGGGTCAGGCTCGCCCGGCCGCCACGCCAGAGCGAGCGACCGGCCGTGGGCCGGGCTCAGCCGAAGCGCAGCGCCAGCGGCTCGCCCGCCCGCTCCCGCGGGTACCACGCCACCCCGCGCGACGCCAGCGCCGGCAGCGGCCGCGCGGCAGCGCTCGCGGCCAGGGCGTGCCAGCCCGAGCGGTCGTCGGTGTGCGCCATGTACGCGGCGAGCAGCTTCGCGGTGGCGAGCGCGTCGACGGATGCGCGGTGCGCCCCCTCGAGGTCGATGCCGAGCACCTCGCAGCAGCTCGACAGCCCGCGCCGGAGGCCCGGCAGGTAGTGGCGGGCCAGCTGCATCGTGCATAGCGACACCAGTGGATTCTCGAGCCGGTACCCGATGCGCCCCAGCTCGGCCAGCAGGAACCGCTGGTCGAACGAGACGTTGTGCGCCACGAGCACCCGCCCCGACAGCAGCCCGAGCAGCTCGGGCGCGATGTCGCCGAAGGTCGGGGCGCCCGAGAGGTGCTCGGCCGTGATGCGGTGGATGCGCGTCGGGCCGGGCCCACGCCCCGGGTCGATCAGGGTGTCCCACCGGCCCGTGACCGTGCCGTCGGGATCGGAGTGCACGACTGCGATCTCGACCGCGCGGTCGTCTCCCGCCGCGAACAGCCCGGTGGTCTCGAAGTCGATGGTCGCGAATCCGGTGCTGCTCATGGTGCTGGCGACACTAGCCCGAGCCGCCGACACCGGAGCCCGCGACACTCCCACGACGGTCGCCGGCGCCCCCGTCAACCCCCTGGCGGCCATCGGTGCGAGGAGTTCCCTCGGTGGTGAATACCGGTTCAGCAGAGAAAGGACGCATCATGCCCGCATTGGACGGTAAGAGGATCGCACTGCTCGTCACGAACTACGGCGTGGAGGAGGCCGAACTCGCGGACCCCCGGCAGGCCGTGGAGGACGCCGGGGGTGACCCGGTCATCGTCGCGGTGGAGGACTCCCCGGTGCAGTCGCTCGTCGGCGACAAGGATCCGGGTCGCACCTTCACGCCCGACGCCCTGATGGGGGAGGTCTCGGCCGATGACTTCGACGCGCTGATCATCCCCGGTGGAACCATCAACGCCGACAACCTGCGGCTGCAGGAGGACGGCATCGACCTGGTGGCCGCGTTCATCGACGCCGGCAAGCCGATCGCGGCCATCTGCCACGGCCCGTGGGCGCTCGTGGAGACCGGCCAGCTGGCCGAGAAGACCCTCACCAGCTACCCGTCGCTGCAGACCGACATCATCAACGCCGGCGCCGACTGGGTCGACGAGTCGGTGCACGTCGACGACGCGGGCGGCTGGACGCTCGTCACCTCGCGCACCCCCGACGACATGGAGGACTTCACCCGCGAGCTGGTGAGGGTGTTCCGCGAGGCCTCGGGCAGTCGGCAGGCCGACGCATGACCCTCGAGTCGGCGGCCCTGCCCGCATCGGTGTACCGGGCATCCGGCCCCTGGTCGCAGGTCTACCTCGACATCTCGGTCGACACCGCCGACCCGCCGAGCGTGAACGAGGAGCGGCGGATCAGCGCGACCGACCGGCTCGCGGCGGCCGGTGCGCCGCAAGCCGACGTCGACGCGGTCGCCGAGGCCATGGCCACCGCCGACCCGGCCGGTGGCGAGCGGTGCCTCTTCGTGCTCGTGCACGACGGCGAGGTGGTGGTGCAGGCGCTGCTGCCCGGCCGCGCCACCGAGCCCGAATTCGTGGCCTACCGGCCGGTACCCGACCTGGTGCCGCTGCTCGAGCACCGGCCGGGCGACTTCGCGCACGTGGTGGTCGAGACGGCGCGGGACGGCGGCGAGATCCGCTTGTATCGCCTCGACGAGACGGAGCCCGTCGTCGACGAGGAGCACCAGGGGCGCACCGACACGCTGCACAAGATCCGCCGCGGCGGGGGCTGGCGGCACCACCGCCTGCAGAACCACACCGAGGAGATCTGGCGGCGCACCCAGGCCGAGCTCGCGACCACGATCGACCGCGTCGTGCACGAGCACCGGCCGCGGCTGCTCACGATCGCGGGCGACATCCGGGCCCGTCAGCTGCTCGAGGGCGAGCTCTCGGCCGAGTCGCGGGCCATCCTCACGGTCGTGCCCGTCGACACCCACGCCGACGGGGCGAGCAGCGAGGCGCTCGACGAGCATCTCGACAACGAGATCGCGCGCATCCTGGCCGACGACAAGAAGGCGGTGCTCGACCTGCTCGCCCTGCACGAGGGCCGCGGCGACAACCGCGTGGAGAGCACACTCGGCGGGGTCGTGCACGCCCTCGCCTCGGCGCAGGTCGAAACCCTCCTGATCGACGCCGAGCGCCTGCGCGAGCACGAGCTGCTCGCCCTGGCCACCGAGCCGTGGGTGGCCGCCGCCCCCGAGGACGCCCTCGGCGCCGAGGTGCTCGACCGGGTGCCCGCGCCGGTCGCGCTCAGCCGCGCGGCGGTGCTCACCGACGCGACGGTGCTGTTCACCGACAGCCGCGAGGCCCCGGATGCCCAGGACGACGTCTCGGGCTCGCTGCCCTCCGGGGTTGCCGCCGTGCTGCGCTGGCGCACGGGGCCGCCGGTGCCCGGGGAGGAATGACGCCACCGGGTCGCTCGTCAGGCGGGTGGGTGCCCGGCTGCGGTGAACGCTCCGAGCGACGAGGCCCGACGATCGTCCAGTGACGAGCGGATGCCCGTGCCGTAGCGTCGGCCGCACGCCGAACGAAAGCGAGCCGACGATGTCCACCACCCCCGCCTCCCGCCACGTGCGCTCCCTCACCGGAGCCGAGCCTCAGCACGACAGCGAGCTCGGGTCGATCACCCGGTTGACGGCCGACACCTTCCCGATCCTTACGCGCCTGTCGATCAAGCGGCTCCTGCTCGAGCCCGGCAGCATCCGAGAGCCGCACTGGCACGCCAACGCCGACGAGCTCGGCTACTGCCTCTCGGGCACCCTGCTGGTGTCGCTGCTCGAGAACGGCAGCGTGTTCTCGTCGTTCACCATCACCGCGGGCCAGATGTTCACCATCCCCTCCGGCGCGCTGCACCACATCGAGAACATCGGCGACGACACCGGCGAGGTGGTGGTCGCGTTCTCGCACGAGCGCCCCGAGGACTTCTCGCTGCACGCGGCCTTCGGCACGATGACGGATGCGGTGCTCGGCAACACCTACGACCTCCCGGCCTCGGCCTTCCGCCCCCTGGTGCGCGACACCGGCTCCGCCGACCTCGTGAAGCGCGAGGGCCCGGCCGTCGTGCCCGACACCGCGGGCTTCGGCAATCCGCACAAGTACGACCTCGGCGCCCAGAACCCGCCGCTCGACCCGCCCTTCGCCTGGGTGAAGACCGCGCGCACCCAGTTCTGGCCGGCTCTGGAGAACCTGTCGATGTACTCGCTCACGATCCAGGACGACGGAATGCGCGAGCCGCACTGGCACCCGCGGACCGCCGAGATGGGCTACGTGCACGAGGGACGGGCGCGGATGTCGATCCTCGACCCCGACGGTTCCGTCGACACCTACCTGCTCGGCCCGGGCGACGTGTACTTCATCCCGCGCGCCTACCCGCACCAGATCGAGGTGATCGGCGACGACGAGATCCACTTCCTGATCTTCTTCGACCAACCGACGCCGGGCGACATCGGCTACCGCGCCTCGGCCTCGGCCTTCTCGCGGCCGGTGCTCGCGGCGACCTTCGGGGTGCCGGTCGACGAGCTGCCCGACTTCCCGTTCACGCCGAGCGACCCGCTGCTGGTGGGCAAGGCGAACCCGACGGACCCGGTGAGCAGCGACCCGGTGAGCTGATCCCTGCGGGCCCGATCGGCCCGGTCAGGCCGGGCGGATGCGCAGCATCACGCGCGGCTTCTGCCGCTTCGCCGCGATGCGCTCGACGAGCATGAACACCCGGTACTCCAGCGGGTGCTTCCGCTGGAACAGCCCGCCTCCGCGCTTCACCGAGGGCTCGTCGCGCTCGATCTCGGCGAGCCCGAGCCGCGCCGGCTCGCCCTCCTTCACGGCGCCCATGCGGCTGCAGGGCCGGAGCTCCACGCGCGGGTCGTTGCGCAGGCGCTTCACCTTGCCCGTGTCGTCGGGCGTCGTGACCAGCAGGGTGTCGCCGTCGCGCACGATCCAGACCGGCGTCGACACGGGCTCGCCGCTCTTCCGGAAGGTCGTCAGCGAGACGAAGTGCTCGTCGCCGAGCGCGAGCAGCGGGGGAGCGGTGGCCTCCCCGGTCACCGCCGGTCCTCGCCGACGGCGCGGATGCTCCGCAGCTCGGCGGCCAGCTCGCCCTGCGCGGGCGAGGCCTCGGCGGCCTGCTCCTCGCCGGCGGCTTCCGGATGCTCGTGCTCGTGTTCGGCCACCCAGTCACGCTTCTCGTCGCTCATGCTCGCGACCCTACTCCGGCCGGGCGCGTCAGCGGCCGGCGGCGCGGTACTCCACCTCGGGGCGGCCGGGGGCGCCGTAGCGCTGGCCGCGCACGGCGGCGCCCGTGTCGGTGAGGTGCTCGAGGTAGCGCCGGGCCGTGACGCGGGAGAGCGACAGCCGCGCTCCGAGCTCGGTGGCCGACAGGCCCGCCGGGGCCGCGCCCCGCAGCACCTCGCGCACCTGCCCGAGGGTCGCAGCGGTGAGGCCCTTCGGGAGGTCGCCGCCGGAGGAGCTCCGGAGCGCCGCGAACGACGAGTCGATCTCGGACTGGTCGGTGACCACCGAGTCGGCGAGCCGCGAGTGGTAGTCGCGGTAGGCGCCGAGCTTCTCGGCGAACGACGCGAAGGTGAAGGGCTTGATCAGGTACTGCACGATGCCGAGCGACACGGCCGAGCGCACCACGGCCGCGTCGCGCACCGCGGTCACCGCGATGACGTCGGTCTCGATGCCCGAGGCGCGCAGGTGCCGGCAGAGCTCGATGCCGGTCGTGTCGGGCAGGTTCACGTCGAGCAGGATCAGGTCGATGCCCGGCTGCGCGTCGTCCGAAGGCGCGGCCCCCGGCTGCGCTGCACCCGCTGCCGCCCGCAGCGCCCGGATCGCCGCCGAGCCCGTGTGCGCCACCCCGGCCAGCTCGAAGCCCTCGAGGCGCCCGACGTAGGCGGCGTGCGCCTCGGCGGTGAGCGGCTCGTCCTCGACGACCAGCACCCGGATCGCGCTCACCGCGGCAGCTCCACCGTGAAGCGCGAGCCGTCCACCGTGATGCGGCCGCCGAGGCGCGCGACCGACTGCCGCACCAGGGCGAGTCCGATGCCGCGGCCGGTGGGGCGGGCATCCGTCGCCGTCTTCGTGGTGGCGCCGAACTCGAACAGGCCCTCGGCCGCCGCCGGATCGGGGCCGGCACCGCTGTCGGAGACCTCGATCAGGAGCAGCCCGGGGTCGTCGCCGTCGATGTCGACCGAGACCACGGGATCAGGTGTGCCGGCGACGGCGTCGAAGGCGTTGTCGATCAGGTTCCCGACGACGGTGATCAGCTCCTGCGGGGGCAACGATCCGCCGCCGATGCGGGACGGGATGCCGACCTCGAAGCCGATGCCCCGCTCGGCGGCCTGCGCCGACTTGCCGAGCAGCAGGGCGAGCAGCACCGGCTCCTCGACGGCGGTCAGCAGCCGGTCGGCGAGCTGCTGGCTGATCGCCAGCTCGCTCGTCGCGAGCTCGGCGGCCTCGGCGGGTCGGTCGAGCTCGATCAGCGCGATGATCGTGTGCAGTCGGTTCGCGAACTCGTGCGCCTGCGAGCGCAGCGCGTCGGAGAGGGTCGTCATGGTCGCCAGCTCTCCGGTGAGCTCCTGCAGGCGGGTGTGGTCGCGCAGGGTCGTGACGGTGCCGATGAAGCGGGCGGATGCTCCGCCGTCCGGCCCCGACACGATGCGGTCGCGGTCGACCACGAGCACGTGCGTCGGCGTGATCACGATCTCGTCGACCGCCACGTCGTCGGCCGCCAGCACCGCCCGCATCGGCTCGGGCAGGGTGAGGCGGGCGAGTGGCTGCGGCCGCGCATCCGGAGCCTGGCGGCGGGGGAGCGTCGGCAGGCCGAGCAGCTCGGCCGCGCGGTCGTTGTAGAGCACCACGTCGCGGTTCGTGTTCTGCAGCACCAGGCCTTCGCCGATGGAGTGCAGCACGCCCTCGTAGTAGGCGAACATGCGACTCATCTCCTCGGCGCCACGGCCCCAGGTGACGCGGCGGAGGTAGCGGCTGAGCGCCCAGGAGGCCAAGGCGCCGATCACGAGCGCCGCCGCGGCGGCCAGCAGAACGGTCGCGATGCGGGTGCCCAGCACGACCTGGGTGGCCGAGACCGTGATGCCGGCTGAGACGAGCGCGACGACCTCGCCGGTGTCGTCCTCGATGGGCACGACCGCCCGCACGGAGGGGCCGAGGGTGCCGGTGTAGGTCTCCGTGAACGCCTCACCGGCGAGTGCTCGGTCGATGTTCCCGAGGAACGGCTTGCCGATCTCGGCGGGGTCGCGATGGGTGAAGCGGATGCGGTCGGGCCCCATGATGGTCACGAAGTCGATGCCGGCCGCCCGCATCACGTCGACGGCGTAGGGCTGCAGGGCCGCGGTGGGGTCTGCGCTCTGCACCCCGTCCTGCACGAACGGGTCCTGTGCCAGGGTCTCGGCGACGGCGAGCGAGCGGGCGGCGGCGTCGCGCTCCACGTCGGCCCGCGCATCCGCCCAGCTGAGCAGCACGGCGGCGGCGGTGAGCGCGAGGATGACGACGAGCTGCAGGGCGAACAGCTTCGCCGCGATGCTCCATCGTCGGATCATGTCGCCCTCGCCTCTCGTGACCAGTATGAACACAATGCCAGGCGGGGGCGGCCTCGCGCGCATCCTGGGTCGACCGGGCACCCGACGTGACCCGGACGGATCTCGAGGAAGAGGAAGCAATGGCGCTCCACACCGGCACCGCCCCGCGCACCAAGCGGCGGCGCATCGACTCGTCGCACTACCTGTACATCGCCGTGATCGTCGCCGTGATCGCCGGCGCCACGCTCGGCCTGCTCGCCCCCGAGTTCGCGGTCGGCCTGAAGCCGATCGGCGAGGCCTTCGTGGGGCTGATCAAGATGATGATCGCGCCGATCATCTTCTGCACGATCGTGCTCGGCGTCGGCTCGATCGCCAAGGCCGCCACGGTGGGCAAGGTCGGCGGGCTCGCGCTCGGCTACTTCATCGTGATGTCGACCTTCGCGCTCGGCATCGGCCTCCTGGTGGGCAACATCATCCACCCGGGTGAGGGCCTGATGATCGGCGCGACGGAGTACGAGGCGCCCGCCTCGGCCGAGTCGAGCGACCCGACCGCGTTCGTGCTGGGGATCATCCCGACCTCGCTGCTGTCGTCGCTGACGGCGGGCAACATCCTGCAGGTGCTGTTCGTGGCGCTGCTCGTCGGGTTCGCGCTGCAGAAGATGGGGGCGAAGGGCGCGCCGATCCTGGGGGCGATCCGGCAGCTGCAGGCGCTGGTGTTCCGCATCCTCGGGATGATCATGTGGGTCGCACCGGTCGGGGCGTTCGGCGCCATCGCGGCGGTCGTGGGGGCCACCGGGTTCCAGGCCATCATCAGCCTCGGCACGCTGATGATCGCGTTCTACATCACCTGCGCGCTGTTCATCGTGGTCGTGCTCGGCTCGCTGCTCTGGGCGGTCGCCCGGGTGAACATCTTCAAGCTGATGAAGTACCTCGGCCGGGAGTACCTGCTGATCGTCTCGACCTCGTCGAGCGAGGTCGTGCTGCCCCGCCTGATCGCCAAGATGGAGCACGTGGGCGTCTCGAAGCCCGTCGCCGGCATCACGGTGCCGACCGGCTACTCGTTCAACCTCGACGGCACAGCGATCTACCTGACGATGGCGTCGCTGTTCATCGCCAGCGCGATGGGCACGCCGCTGGCGCTCGGCGAGCAGATCTCGCTGCTGCTGTTCATGATGCTGGCCTCCAAGGGCGCCGCGGGCGTCACCGGAGCGGGCCTCGCGACCCTCGCCGGTGGACTGCAGGCGCACCGGCCCGACCTCGTCGACGGCGTCGGCGTGATCGTGGGCATCGACCGCTTCATGTCGGAGGCCCGCGCGCTGACGAACTTCACCGGCAACGCCGTCGCCACCCTGCTCGTCGGCACCTGGACGAAGGAGCTCGACCGCGAGCAGCTCACCGCCGTGCTGGCCGGAGAGCGGCCGTTCGACGAGACGACCATGAGCGCCGACGACCACCTCGGCGCCGACGAGCAGGCGGAGGTCGCCCGCGAACACGCCCCGGCCGGTGCCGCTCGCGACGAGCGCCCCTCGACGGCGTCGATCGCGGCCATCGTCGGCCCCCTCGAGGAGCCCACGGCCCCCACCCGCCGCTAGCGGCGATGGCCCGGTGCTCGTTCGGCACCGGGCCTTCCGGCGTCAGCTGGCCCGGTGGTTGGCGATGTACTCCTCCAGGGCCTGACGGGCGATCGCCGAGACCCGGCGGCCTTCGCGTCGGGCGACCTCCTCAGCCTCGGCTCGCAGTTCGGCGGTGAGCCGGAACGCCACGCTGGGGGACGTTCCTCCGCTGTCACCAAGCGATGGGCGCCCGGCGCCTCGGCGCTGAGCGGTGTAGCGCTCGGTGGCGTCCTCGGTCAGGCGCTCACCGTCGGGGCCCCGGTAGTCGTGCGCCTCGAGGTCGGCCTCCTCGTCATGGAACTCTGTCGATTCGGTCACGACGAAGTTCTTCGGGTCAGTCATCGGTCACTCCTGTCTGGAACGTGGTGGGCATCACATGGATTATGAGGACGAGATTCTCAGCCTCGATCGGGACTCTGACTATCTCGAGTTCTCGGTCGCGCTCGTCAGTGCCGACCCATTTCAGTTTGCCGTCGTCCAGGAGTTCCGGGGCGCCGGCCGCCACCAGCGCGGCCTTCGCCGACCCGCGCCCGATGCGGTGCTTGCGGGATGAACGGGTGAACTGGAACTCCATGACGGGAGTTTAGTAAGACAGAATTGTTTCGTCAAACAGAACTCAGCGGTAGCGGAGGCCGCGGCGGAGGGAGCCGTGGGCCAGGGAGAGGACGTCGCGGAGGTAGTCCTGGCGCACGCGCCAGGGGCCGCGACGTCCTCGGCGTGGGAGGAGATGGGTGCCGCGGCGGAAGTAGCCGGAGGCGAGGCCGAGCATGGGCTCGGCCTCGCTCACCGTCTCCCCGTCGGCCGGCGGTTGCGGGGTGACGGAGGCGGCGCCGGTGCGGGCGAGGCGGGTGAGCAGGCGCGTGACGTAGCGGGCCACGAGGTCGGTCTTCAGGGTCCAGGAGGCGTTGACGTAGCCGATGGTGAAGGCCAGGTTCGGCACGCCCGACAGCATCATGCCGCGATAGGCATACCTCGTCGAGACGTCCACGGGGGCGCCGTCGACGGTGAGACGGATGCCACCGAGCGGCTGCAGCACGAGCCCCGTCGCGGTCACCAGCAGCTCGGCCCCGAGCATCCGCCCCGAGGCCAGCTCGACACCTTCGGGCACCACCTTCGCGATGCGGTCGGTGACCACCTCGGCCCGCCCGCCCGAGAGCGCGGCGAAGAGGTCGCCGTCGGGCACCGCGCAGAGCCGCTCGTCCCACGGGTCGTAGCGCGGGCTGAAGTGCGCGAGGTCGAAGCCAGCGGGCAGCGCGGCGGCGGCCCGGCGGAGCAGGATCGACCGCATGGCGGCCGGCCGCAGCCGCGCGAAGCGGTAGATCGCGGTCGAGACGGCCACGTTCTTCGCCCGCACGATCCGGTGCGCGACGGCCGGCGGGAGCATCCGCCCCACCCGTCTCGCGAAGGCGTCGCGCGAGGGCACCGCGCCCACGTAGCTCGGCGAGCGCTGCAGCATCGTCACCCGGGCACCCGCTGCGGCTAGCGCCGGCACCAGGGTGACCGCGGTGGCCCCGCTGCCGACCACGACGACCCGCCGGCCTGAGACATCGAGGCCCTCGGGCCAGTGCTGCGGATGCACCAGACGGCCCGCGAAGTCGTCGAGCCCCGGGATGTCGGGCGTGTACCCGGCCTCGTACCGGTAGTACCCGGTGCACAGCACGAGGAACCGGCACTCCAGCGGCTCACCGCCGTCGACCTCGACCCGCCACCGTCCGGTCGCGCTGCTCCAGGAGGCCGCCGTCACGCGCTGCCCGAATCGGATGAGCGGCAGCACCCCCTCCTCCTCGGCGGTCTCCCGCACGTAGTCGCGGATCACGCCCGCCGGCGCGATCGACCGCTCGTCCGTCCACGGCCGGAACGGGTAGCCGAGCGTGTGCATGTCCGAGTCCGAGCGCACACCCGGATACCGGAACAGGTCCCACGTGCCGCCGATGGCCGAGCGCCCCTCCAGCACGACGAGATCGAGCTCCGGATGCGCGCGCCGCAGCCTCGCGGCCATCCCGACGCCCGCGAGCCCCGCGCCGACCACCACCACGTCCACGGTGTGCACGACGACCTCCTCCGGGACGGCACGCGCCCACCTCGGACGCCGCATGTCAACGCCCCGGGGATTCCCCCGATCGCGCCACCATCACGCTACGGTGACCGCATCCAGACAGAAAGGCCGCACCATGCCCGTCTTCGAATCGGTCACCGTCCTCGGTGCCGGCGTGCTGGGCGCGCAGATCGCGTTCCAGACCGCCAACCATGGCATCCCCGTCGTCAGCTACGACGTCGGCGACGACGCGATCGCGGCGGCGCGGCACCGCCTCGACGCCATCGTCGACCAGTACGTGGCCGACAGCGGGCGCGAGAAGCGGGCGGCGGCCGAGGAGGCGCTGACGCGCATCCGCTTCTCGACCGACCTCGCCGAGGCCGTCTCGCACGCCGGGCTGGTCATCGAGGCCGTGCCCGAGAACGTCGAGCTGAAGCGCTCGGTGTACGCGCAGATCGCCGCGGCCGCGCCCGAGTCGACGGTGTTCGCGACGAACTCCTCGACGCTGCTGCCGAGCGCGATCGCCGACGCGACCGGCCGGCCCGACCGCTTCCTCGCCCTGCACTTCGCCAACCACATCTGGCGCCAGAACACCGCCGAGATCATGGGCACGCCAGAGACCGACCCGGCCGTCTACCAGCGGGTCGTGGCCTTCGCGGTCGAGATCGGAATGGTGCCGATCCAGCTGCACAAGGAGCAGCCGGGCTACGTGCTCAACTCGCTGCTCGTGCCGCTGCTGAACGCCGGCGCCGAGCTCGTGCTGAAGGGCGTGGCCGAGCCCGAGACCGTCGACGCCACCTGGCGCATCGGCACCGGGGCGCCGCTCGGGCCGTTCCAGATCTTCGACGTGGTCGGCCTCCGCACCGCGTACGCGATCGCCTCGGCGCGGCCCGACGAGGGATCCCAGGCCTGGGCCGCGTACCTCAAGGAGCACTACCTCGACCAGGGCAAGCTCGGCGTCGAGTCGGGCGAGGGGTTCTACCGGTACCGCTGAGCCCGGGCTGCCGCGCCTACCATTCCGGTATGGCTCTTCCCACCCTCGACACCCTGATCGGCTACCCAGACGGCGAGACCCGCGGCACGAGCACGGTGCTGCACCGTGAACCGCTCCCGGATGGCCGTGCCGCCGTGCTGCTGGACGCGACCCCGTTCCATCCGCTCGATCCCACCTGGCCCGACCAGGGCCCCGACCTCGGCGTGCTCGTCACGGAGGCGGGGCCCGCGCCGGTGCTCGACTGCCGCATCGCCGCGAGCGACGGAGTCGAGCTGCACCTGGGGGAGAAGCTGCCCGTGCGGCTCGGCACCGAGGGCTGGGCCTTCGTGGTCGCCCACATCGTCGACGCCGACGCCCCGATCGCCGAGGGCGACACCGTGACGGCCGAGGTCGACGAGGAGCACCGCCGCGCCCTCTCGCTCGGCCACACCTCCTGCCACCTCGCCTCGCTGGCACTGAACCGGGCGCTCACCGGGTTCTGGAGCAAGGAGATCGCGGCCGACGCGCTCGGCAGCCCCGACTTCGACCAGACGGCGATCGCGTCCTCGCGCATCCGCCCGCACGGCTCGCTCGATGAGTACCGGCTGGGCAAGTCGCTCCGGAAGCGCGGGTTCGACTCGGCGCGCCTCGTGACCGAGCTCGACGCCGTCGCCGCGGCGGTGAACGGCACGCTGGCCGAGTGGGTGACGGGTGAAGCCGCGGTGCGCATCCGCCGCGACGACCGCCGGCTCTCCACGCGCCGGTTCTGGGAGTGCGAGCTGCCCGAGGGCCACGCCTCGATCGCCTGCGGCGGCACCCACGCGACGCATCTCGGCGAACTCGGCTCCCTGACGGTGACGCTCGGGCTCGACGACGACGGAGCCACTATGCGAATGATCACCGCCCAGAGTGCCTAGATGGTCTAACTACTAGGCGCACTGAATTCTTTCGTGCCAAGCTGTCGGTGCAGCCGGTCGTACCCGCCGGCTGCAGACGCTCGGTCCTCCGGCCGGCGCGCCGGGAAAGTTTCTGCGAACCGGCGTGACGATCTGCGAACTCGACCCGTCTTAGTCATGAAGCGAACAGGCCCGACCCACGGGCCCCACGACAAGGAGCAGAACATGGCCACCACCACCACGCCGGCCGGAATCCCCGCCACCGCCGCGACCTCGACCGACACCGGTCTCGGCAAGACCGTCATCAACGACAACGTCGTGTCGAAGGTCGCCGGGATCGCCGCTCGCGAGTCCCGCGGCGTGCACGCCCTGGGTGGCGGCGCCGCCCGCGCCTTCGGCGCGATCCGCGACGCCATCTCGAACACCGACCTCGGTCAGGGCATCACCGTCGAGGTCGGCGAGACGCAGGTCGCGGTCGACGTGACCATCGTCGCCGAGTACCCCGCGCCCCTCCAGGACGTCGCCGACGGCGTGCGCCAGAACATCATCCAGGCCGTCGAGTCGATCGTCGGGCTCGAGGTCACCGAGGTCAACGTGACCGTCAACGACGTGCACCTGCCCTCCGACGACGCCGACGACGACGCAGCCGAGGCGCGAGTCCTGTGACCGCGACCCGTACCGGCATCCTCGTCGGGGCGGTGCTCGCCCTGACGTGGGTCATCATCGGCTTCTGGGCCTTCTTCTTCGTCGCGATCGCCATGGCGATCGGGGCGGCGGTGGGCCGGGTCGTCTCGGGTGAGCTCGACGTCTCGCGCGTCGTCGACGCGTTCCGCGGAAAGCGCACCTCGTCATGACGATCACCGCTGAGCGTCCGGCCGCGCCGGCCGGATCGGCGGCGTCCCTCCCCGCGACGGCCGGCACCGTCCGTCGCGGGCGCAACCGCATCGCGTCGAAGGCCCTGAACCGGGTCGTCGCCGCGGTGACGGCCGAGGCCCTCGGGGTCTCGGCGTCCAAGGTGGGCGTCGACCTGGCCGACAGCCGGGGCCTTCTCGCCCTCACCGTGTCCACCCCGATCCGGGTGGTGGCGCTGTCGAGGGTCGAGCGCGAGCCGTCGTCGGTCATCCGGTCAGGGGGCCCGATCCTCGACCGGGTGGCCGCGGCGCAGGAGACCATCCGCACCCGCGTCCAGCAGCTGACCGGGTCGTCCATCGCCCGCGTGACCGTCAAGGTCACAGGAATCGACATCCGCACCGAGGAGAGGGTCGCATGAGCACCGAGTCCGTGCGCCGCCGCATCACCCGCCGCGAGCTGCACTCGCCCCGGTCGACGGCGGCCATCGTCGTCGCCGTGCTGATCGTCGTCGCCCTCGCCTGGGTCGGCACCGAGGTCGTGATCGCCCTGCTCGGGCTGCCGGCCCTGCTGGTGGCGCCCGCCGACATGTTCGCCTCCGCGGTGAGCCTGCCCGAGGCGCCCGCCGCGATCGTCGTCGCCGCCGGAGTCGTCGCCGTCGTGATCGGCCTCGTGCTGATCGTGCTGGCGCTCGCCCCCGGTCGCCGGCCGCGGCACGTGCTCGAGACCGAGCGCGCCGCCACGATCGTCGACAGCGAGGTGGTGGCCTCGGCCCTCGCCCGCCACGCCTCGCTCGCCGCCGACGTCGACCCCGACCACACGACGGTCTCGGTCTCCAAGCGCCTCGCCGTCGTCGACTTGGTGCCCACCTCGGGCATCCCGGTCGACCGGTCCTCGGTCTCGGCGGCCGTCGACCGCGAGCTGACCGGCTACGGCCTCCGCCGGTCGGTGTCCAGCCGCGTCCGAGTGCGCGAGAACGGAAAGGTCGGAGCATGAACAGCACCAACCGCGCCCTGAACCGCCTGCTGCTGCTGGTCGTCGGGCTGCTGCTCGTCGCCGTCGGAGCCTCCGCGGCCACCGCCGTGCTGCTCCCCGCGGTGCGGGACGGCTGGAAGGCCTCGGCCGACCCGATCCGCGACCAGGTCGGCACCTGGCTGCAGTCCACCCCGCTCGGCGACACCGGCGTCAGCTGGATCATGCCGGCCGTGCTGGTCGTCATCGTGCTCGCGGTCGTGCTGCTCGTGGTGTTCGCACTGCGGCAGGGTCACGGCCGCACGGGCACCGTCGTCGACGAGACCGTGGGCGAGCACGGGCAGACCGTGATCTCGTCGAAGGTCGCCGAAGACGCGATCCAGGATGCCCTGTCCGCCCGTCCCGAGTTCGTCACCTCCCACGTGTCGACCTACCGGGTCAAGCGCACCCCCACGCTGAAGGTCTCCGTGACCTGCCGCCGCGGGGTGTCGCCGGCCGACGCCTCCGCGATCGTGGAATCGAGCCTGCGGGCCCTCGACCAGCTGCTCGGCCGGGAGCTGCCCGCTCTCGTGCAGATCAGCGGCGGCTTCCGGGCCCGGGTCAGCGGCTCGACGCGGCTGCAGTAGCCGCAGGCCGTCCCCACCGGTCACCGGCAGGCGCCCCTCGGGGCAGGAAGGAACAGACATGTCGAAGCCGATCCACTGGGTCATCGTCGTCGCCGTGGGCATCACCGCCTACATCGCGGGAACCAGGGCCGAAGCCGCGAAGCACGCGGCCAGGAAGCTGACCCGCCGCTAGCCACACCCCCACCGGGCCCGGCATCCGCCGGGCCCCACATCACGAACAGAAGGAGAACCCATCATGAGCGCAGCAGACAAGATCAAGAACGCCGCCGAGGACCTGGCCGGCAAGGCCAAGGAGGCCGTCGGCAAGGTCACCAACAACGACGAGCTCGTCGCCGAGGGCAAGGCCGACCAGACCAAGTCCGACGTCAAGCAGGCCGGCGAGAACGTCAAGGACGCCTTCAAGAACTAGTCGTCCCCCGCCGAACGCGCCGTTGCCTCCTCGGAGGGGCGGCGCGTTCGTGCGTTCGGGGCAGGTGGTGCTCCTGCTACTTCTTCTTCGCCTTCTTCAGCGGGTCGTGGCCCCAGTTCATCAGCGACCAGCGCCACGGGGTGTCGGTGACGTCGCCGTCGGGGCGCTGGGCGAGGTGGCGGTGCACGTAGCCGACGACCTTCTTCATGTGGGCGACGTCGTCGTCGCTGAGGTCGGCCTTCTTCGTGTGCAGGATCTCGATGATGCGGCGGCCGGAGTGGTGGCCGACCGATTCACCGCTCCCGCCGCCTTCCTTCTGGCCCACCGACTTCGACTCGTCGGTGTCCAGCCATTCCTCGAGCTCGCCCGCGGTCATCGTGACCGCCTCGTCGAACTCCTTCTTCGCGTCGTCGCGTTCGGTCTCGTTCTTCTCGGTCATGCTCCACTCTCCCTCCCTGGCGCGCATCCGGCATCCCCGGGCCAGGATGGGGGGATGAGCTCCGCACCCGAGTCCGCGTCCGCCTCGACCGACGCCGGGCGGGAGGTGCTCGTCGTGGGGGCCGGCATCTCGGGGCTCGCCTGTGCGCGGACGCTGCACGACGCGGGCATCGCCGTGAGGGTCGTCGACCGCGGGCGCGTGCCCGGGGGGCGCCTCGCCACCAAGCGGGTCGAGGGCCGGCCGGCCGACATCGGCGCCCGGTACTTCACCGTGCCCGAGGACTCGGCGTTCGAGGCGCTCGTGACCTCGTGGCGCCGGCGCGGACTGGTGCGCGAGTGGACCGACACCTTCTCGGCGCTCACCGTCGGCGACTCGGGCGCCGTGGTGTCCCGCGAGCTCAAGACGGGGCCGATGCGCTACGCGGCCACCGCCGGGCTGCGCTCGCTCGCGGCCGACCTGGCCGCCGCGCTCGAGTCCGACGGTGTCGCGATCGAGCTGACGCACGAGGTGAGTGCGGTCGAGGTGGCCGAGGCGGCTGACTCGACTGGTGCGACCGATGCGACTGCCGCGGTCGGTGCGGCCGGCGCGGTCGGTGCGGCCGGTGCGGCCGGGGTGGCCGGCCGCGGGGTGGTGGTCGACGGGTCTGAGTTCGAGGCCGTCGTGCTCGCCGTGCCCGATCCGCAGGCGGGGCGGATGCTCTCGCCGGGGTCGCCCGCGCGCGAGGAGCTCTCGGGTGCCGACGCGTGGGAGCCCACGCTGTCCGTGGTGCTGACGTACGACGAGCGGCGCTGGCCGTCGGAGCTGCACGGGGCGTTCGTCGACGGGTCGCCCGTGCTGGCGTTCGTCGCCGACGACGGCGACCGGCAGGGCGACGGGGCGCCGGTGCTCGTGGCGCACACGACGGGGGACTTCGCGCGGGAGCATCTCGAGCATCCGGAGACCGCCGCCGGCGCCGTGGTCGAGGCCGTGCGCGCGCTGCTGGAGCTGGAGGTCGCGCCGGTGTCGGCCGTCGTGCACCGGTGGACGTTCGCGAACCCCTCGCGCCAGCACGCCGAGCCGTTCGGGCTGTTCGGGGCGGTCGGGGTGTGCGGAGACGCCTGGGGCGAGCGCTCCTCGGTGTCGACCGCGTGGGCCTCGGGCGATGCGCTGGGGCGGGAGCTCGGCCGGCGCCTCGGTGCGGGTGGCGGGCTGCCCGCTTCGGCGTAGGTTGCTCGGCATGGACACCGATGAGCAGAGCACCGACGAGCGAAACACCGACGAGCGAAACACCGACGAGCAGAACACTCGGATCACCGATGCGGGCAACGGGCGGCGCGAGGAGCTGCCCTCCACCGAGGAGCTGAGCCGCGCCGGCATCGCCCCCGGCGTCGGCCAGGGCGGGTCTCCGGAGCTGCCGGACGAGCAGGGCTACAGCATCCACGACCAGGACGCGGGTGAGCTCACCGAGCCCCGCTCGCCGCAGCAGGTCGCCGCGGAGCTGGCGGGCGACGGGCCCGAGGAGGTCGTCGCGCCGGGCGCCGACGCGTCCGAACGCCAGGCGGGCACCCGCAGCGCCGCCGGCGGAGACGACGCCGTCGCGGGCGACACCGTCTGAGCGGTCCGCGCGCACGCCGCGCCCATGTGGTCGCGATCGACATCGCGTGAGCCGCGCCTGGGTACTGGCCTCCGTGCGCGCTGGCACGGGAAGATGAGGCATGCGAGCAGTCGAGAGCGGTGACCCCGGAGCCTGGCTCGAACCGCGGCTCGGCGGGTGGGGGAGCGTCGGCGGCGTCGCCGGGCGGAAGTTCGAGGCGTACGCGCGGGTGCTGCATCCGGTGGAGGTCGATGACGCCGCTGGCGCGCCCGTGGGGTCGTGGGGCTGGGCGGAGGTCGCGGCGCGCACGGGGCGGGTCGTGCATCCGCTCGCTCAGTGGCACCGGGTCGCGGCGGTCGACGAGCTGCGGGGTGACGTGGAGCTCGGCGGGCGGCGGGTGACCGCACCGCCGACCGGGCGGCTCGACCCCCGGCTGCTCGCCGCACTGGTGCCGGCGCTCGCCGCGGCCACGACGACGGATGCCGTCACGCTCGCCGTGTGGGAGGGCTGGGGCACCGGTGTCGTCTTCGCGGGTGCCCGGTTCGAGCTGCCCGGGCGTGCGTACGGGCTGTTCGAGGGGCCTCTCGCCGAGCTGTCCGACCCGGAGTGGCCGTGGGATGCGGAGATCGGGTGGAGGCCGCCGTTCGAAGGTCCGATGCCGCAGCTGATCTGGCCGGGGGACCACGCCTGGGTGCTGGCCTCGGAGATCGACTGGGACTCCACGATCGTGGCGGGCAGCCGCGCCCTGATCGACGCCGTGCTCGCGCTCGAGGCGGTGGAGGCGTTCGCCGTGGGCGCGGACGACAGCCTGATGAGCCACACCGACCTGATCAACCCGGCCTGATGGCCTGACCGCCGTCGGAAGCGGGCGTCAGCCCTGGCGGAGCGGGCCGCGGACGATCGAGTCGCCCGAGTGGGCCGGGTCGCCGTTGTCGGGCTCGGCCGAGACGTCGACCTGCGAGTAGACCGCGAGATCGAGGCCGTCCGGCACCGCGAAGCGGCCGGAGGTGCCATCGAGGAAGCCGATGCTGACGAGCCCCGAGGCGTCGCCCGCGATCAGCCACACCTCGCGCAACGGGTCGGCGCCCGACGCGGTCGTCACCGCCCGGTCCACGTCGACCACGACCTGGCGGCTGCCGTCGGGCAGCTCCTCGACCACGGCGCTGCCCCGCGCATCCGGCCACCCCGGGAAGGGGTCGAGCACGGCTCGCGCGATGACCGCGCCCGAGGGGGTCGACGTCGTGCCGATCCAGGCGCCGATCCCGAGGCCGCCGACCAGCCCGACGATCGCCGCCGCGGCGACCACAGGCAGCCAGCGCCGCCCGCCCCGCCGGCGGCCGCGCTCGGTGTGCAGCTCGACCGGCTCCCGCAGCTCGAACGGCAGCTGCGGTTCGCGCGGGGATGTGGCGGGGGCGACCGGCGCGATCGGGGTGATCGACGCCGCGGACTCGCCCGACCGTGCGGCAGGCCCGACAGGCCCGGCCACGGCACCGCTACCGTCAGTTCCACCGGCACCGGCAGCTCCACCGGCACCGGCAGCTCCGCCGGCAGAGTCATCGCCACCGCCACCGCCACCGGCAGCAGCCCCGTCGAGCCCGAGCTCGGCCCGGATGCGCTGCCACAGCTCGGGCGACGGCGCCACCGACGACATCCCCGCCGAGGCGCGCCCCACCGACGCCGTGCGGGCGAGCGAGGCGAGCTCGGACGCGCACTCGTCGCACTCCATCAGGTGCCGGCGCTCGACCGGGTTCGGCTCCAGCTCCGACATCGCCAGCAGCGCCAGCGTGTCAGGATCGATATGGCTCATCACTCACCTCCAAACGTGTTCGTAGCCGAACCAGGGAACGACGGATGTGGCTCTTCACCGTTCCGAGCGGCAGACCGAGGGTATCGGCGATCTGGGTGTGCGTGAGGTCGTCGAAGAAGGCCAGTCGCATCACCCGCTGGGGCAGGGGCTCGAGACGCTCGAGCTCCTCGGCGATCATCAGCCGCTCGGCGACCGCCGCCGTCTCGTCGTCGCGCTCGCGCACCAGGGCGGTGAGCACGGCGCCGCCGACGAGGGCCTCCTCGGTGCGCAGCCGCCGCGAGCGGGCCTCGTGCGCGTCGGCGATGCAGTGCCGGGTGATGCCGACGAGCCACGCGGCGAGCCCCGAGCGCCCGGCGTCGAAGCCCGAGCGCCCGCGCCAGGCGGCGACGAACACCTTCTGGGCGACGTCCTCGGCCTCGGCATGGTCGCCGAGCGAGCGCAGCGCGAGCGTGAAGACGAGCCGCGACCAGCGCGTGTAGACCTCGGCCAGGGCATTTTCGTCGCCCGCGGCGAAGCGACCCGCGAGCAGGGCCTCGTCGTCGAGCGGCTCCGGATGCGCGTGGGCGCCTTCCGGCGAAGCCCCGCCCGCCGGCCCCGCCCCGCCCGCCGGCACCGCCCCGCCTGAGGGCACCGCCCCGCCCGCCGGCACCGCCCCGCCCGCCGGCACCGCCCCGCCCGAGGGCACCGCGGAGAGCCGGGCGGGTGCCCGGCCGTCGGGGTGCTGCTCACTCACGTCAGAGGATCGCCTTCGTCGTCGCGGTGCCTCGTCGCGCCGCTCTGCTGCGGCTGGGGGCAGCTCGTGCCGAGCGGGCACGGTGGGCGCGACGGCCGTCGTGTGTCCGAGCATAGTGTCGCCGCCGCCTCACGTGACCGGTGCCGCCGTGACGATGACGTTGCTGAGGTAGTGACCCGTGCCGTAGTCGAACTCGCCTCCGCAGGTGATCAGGGTCAGCCGGGGTTCTCCGGTGCGGTCGAACACGGTGGCCCAGGGCACTCCGGTCTTGTCGGCCGTCTCGACGGAGACCACGGCGAACGCGGTGGTCGAGCCGTCGACGGCGCTCACCACGACCTCGGTTCCCGGTGCCGCACCGGCCAGCGAGGCGAAGTCTCCGAGCCCGTACTCGAGCGAGTCGACGTGCGCCGCGATCACCGACGATCCCGCGTCGCCGAACGGCGACGGACCGTAGCGGTACCACGAGGCCACCCCCGGGTCCTCGGGCAGGGCCAGGGCTCCGGCGTCGTCGATGCCCTCGGGCAGCACCGACACGTCGATGCCGAGTGCCGGCACCTCGACCCGCGCCGGTTCGGGCACGGCGGGGATCGAGGCGGGGAGCGCAGCGTCGGTGCGGGGCACCTCGGGCACGGCCGGCGCCACGGCAGCGGGCGAGGAGGCGGGCGCGGGGGCGGCGGTCGGTGCGACCGCCGCCGGGGAGCCGTCGGGGGAGGTCGCCGGGGCGGTGACGGCTGTGGACGCCGGTGCAGAGCATCCGGTCACCACCCCGGCGACGAGGGCCGCGGCGAGGGCGAGGGGTGCACCCGCCCGCGCCACGGCCCGTCGGGTGCCCGACCGCGTCAGCGCGCTGCCTTCGCGACGCTGCGGCGGCGGAGCGCGACACCCGCGCCGGCGGCGAGCACCAGCAGAGCGGATGCGCCGATCGCGAGCCCGGTCGGGTCGGCCGGGCGGTTGGTGGCCACGAGACCGGCCGATCCGGCGGGTACGCCGCTCGGGTCGGAGTGCAGGCCGTCGATGGTCTGCACGGCCAGCGCGAGGTTGCCGTCCTCCAGGCTGCCCCAGGCGTAGACGATCGTGTTGACGCCTTCAGCGACGTTCACGTCGGCCGGGCCGATCACGGGGGTGGTGGTGCCGGTCGCCGCGACCGAGGCCGAGACGGTGCCGGCCGGGAGGTTCAGCACCTTCTCGTCGGGGTTCGACAGGTTGCTCACCACGGCGCTGCCGCCCGCGAGCACGTCGACCGCGGGAGCCGCGGCGTCGTGACGCACGGTCAGTCGGCCCTCGCCCGCGGCGAGCGTCAAGGTGTCGTTGGTGTAGAGCGTCGCCGTCGGCTCACCGGCCGTGGTGAGGTGCGCGACCGCGGTGTAGTTGCCGCCGGCGGCCAGCTGCAGGTCGACCGGGCCGATGGCGGGGGCGGAGGCGTCGGCCGCGTCCGCCGCCGTGATGGCCACGGAGTAGGTGCCGGCCGGCAGGTCGAGCGGGCCCGCGAGGCTGCCCGGGGTGAAGTCGTCGAGCGTCAGCGCGTCGTTGACGTAGACGTCGACGGTGAGGCCGGGGACGGCGTGCAGCACCGACAGCTTGGCGTCGCCGTCGGCGGCCGAGGCGGGCAGTGCTCCGGCGAGCGAACCGCCGAGGGCGATGAGCGCGCCGGCAGCGATGGCGGCGGGGATCTTCTTCTTCTGCATGAGTACCTCCTGGTCGAGCCCCGGGGGGCCGAGAGAAAACTGCTTACGAAAGGCTCTTCCCGCGGTCGCTGCGATTCGGATGCACCTCGGGCGATCTTTTTCCGGACGGCGCCCGCGCGGCCCGATCCGGCCCGCGCAATAGCGCCCGCGCTTCCGGATCGGGCCCGCGCAATAGGCTGGGCGGATGGACGAGAACCGCCGCCGGCGACGCATCGCCGAACCCGTCGACCGCTTCGCCACCGGCGAGGAGTTCCCCGAGTACCGGGTCGACCTCGAGCGCATCCGCTTCTCGCCCTACTTCGCCCGGCTGTCGGCCGTGACCCAGGTCATCTCGCCGTCGGGCGTCGGCCAGGTCGTGCACAACCGGCTCACCCACTCGATCAAGGTCACCGCGGTCGCCCGCGCCATCGCGATGCAGCTGACCACGACGGATGCCGCCCAGCGCGAGCTCGTCGACCGCCTCGGCGGCTGCGACCCGGTCGTGGTGCAGGCGGCCGCCAGCGCCCATGACCTCGGCCACCCGCCGTTCGGGCACCTCGGTGAGCAGGTGCTCGACCGGCTCGCCCGCGACCGCCTCGGCCTGGCCGAGGGCTTCGAGGGCAACGCGCAGTCGTTCCGCATCCTCTCGGTGCTCGACGTCTGCGAGACCGTCGAGGAGGGGCTGAACCTCACCGCCGCCTCCCGCGCCGCGGTGCTGAAGTACCCGTGGGGCCGCACCCTCTGCCGACCCGAGATCGACTCCGACGATCCCACTCTCCTGCCGCGCGGATCGACCGTGAGTCGCTGGGAGACCGCCCCGCCGAAGTTCTCGGCCTACAGCCTCGACCTCGCCGACCTGCTCGACGCCCGCCGTGGCTTCGACGCGATCGCTCCCTGGCAGCAGACGGTCGAGTGCTCGGTGATGGACGTCGCCGACGACATCGCCTACTCCTTGCACGACCTCGACGACTTCTACCGCGCCGGGGTGCTGCAGCAGGCCGCAGTCGCCGTGGAGTTCCGCACCTTCCTGCGCGATCAGACGGCGCTCGCCGCCCTCGACGCCGACGAGCTGTGGAACCGCACGCCCGGGCACTCCCTCGAGCTGCTGCGCCGCCGCATCGTCTCCCGCGACCCCTGGATCGCCAGCGACGAGACCTTCCGCGCCTCGGTGCAGCGCGTCGCGACCGAGCTCGTGGAGGGCCTCCTGGCCGTGCCCTTCGACGGCTCCAGCCAGACCGAGCGGGCGATCGAGTCGTTCGTGTCGTCGTGGATCGGCCGCCTGCAGCGCTCGGTGCTCGTGCTCGCCGACCCGAACGTGCGCTCGGGCCATGTGTCCCTCCTGCCCGACGCCTGGCACGACGTGACCGTGCTGAAGTTCGTGCACACCCGCTTCGTGATCGACCGCCCCGACTTCGCCACCTACCAGCGCGGCCAGGCGCGGGTGCTCGACACCCTCGTCACCGAGCTCGACTCCTGGCTCGACGACCCGCGCGACGGTGCCCGCGCTCCGCAGAAGCTGCTCGACTTCGTGGAGCTCGCGACCGACGGGTACTTCCGGTTGCGGGCGGATGCTCCCGAGTGGCTGCCCGAGGACGCCGACGCCCCGGGTGCCGGGGGTCGGGGTGCCGGCCGCCCGACGACCGACCCCGTGGCCCTGGCGCGCTTCGGGCGGGCCCGCGGCATCCTGGACTACGTCGCCTCGCTCACCGACGAGCAGGCGACCGCCCTCGCCTCGCGCCTCCGCGGCGACCGTGAACCCTGGGCCTTCGGCAGCTGACGGTGCGGCGTTCACCGATCGTCTCCTGCTGTTCACCTGACGTCGCCACCATGGGCGCATGACCACCGCGCAGCCCACGCTCGACCGGAGCGCGCTGGCCGCTCCGGCCCGCACGCTCGTCGACATCCTGCGGGAGACCGTCGCCGCGCATCCCGAGGCCTCGGCCCTCGACGACGGCGACGGCGCGCTGAGCTACCGCGAGCTGATGGCGCGGGTGATCTCCGTCGCGGCCGAGCTGCACGCCGCCGGTGTGCGGCGGGGTGACCGGGTGGGCGTGCGGATGGCCTCGGGCCACCGCGAGCTGTACGTCGGCATCCTCGCGGTGCTCGCGGCGGGGGCGGCGTACGTGCCGGTCGACGTCGACGACCCCGAGGAGCGCGCCGAGCTGGTCTTCGGCGAGGCCGACGTGGTGGGGGTGCTCACCGGCTCGCTGCGCTACCGCCCCCGCACGGCGCCCGCCGCCGAGGTCGCGCTCGTCGACGCGGATGCCCGGGACCCCCACCCGAGCACGGCGAGCCTGCCCGTGCTCTCGCCGCCCACCCCGGCCGACGACGCCTGGATCATCTTCACCTCGGGATCGACCGGCACCCCGAAGGGCGTCGCCGTCAGCCACCGCTCGGCCGCGGCCTTCGTCGACGCCGAGTCGCGCCTGTTCGTCGTCGACGAGCCGCTCGGCCCGGGCGACCGGGTGCTGGCGGGGCTGTCGGTGGCGTTCGACGCCTCCTGCGAGGAGATGTGGCTCGCCTGGGCGCACGGCGCCTGCCTCGTGCCCGCCCCGCGCTCGCTCGTCCGCAGCGGTATGGACCTCGGGCCCTGGCTCACCGCCCGCGGCATCTCGGTCGTCTCGACCGTTCCGACGCTCGCCGCACTCTGGCCGGCGGAGTCGCTCGAGAACGTGCGCCTGCTGATCTTCGGCGGCGAGGCGGTACCGGCCGAGCTCGGCCAGCGCCTCGCCACCCCGGGCCGCGAGGTCTGGAACACCTACGGCCCCACCGAGGCCACCGTCGTCGCCTGCGCCGCCCCTCTCGGCGGCGACGGCCCCGTGCGGATCGGTCTGCCGCTGGACGGCTGGGAGCTGGCGGTGGTGAACGAGAACGGCGAGCCGGTCGCGCCCGGAGCATCCGGAGAGCTGATCATCGGGGGAGTGGGGCTCGCCCGCTACCTCGACCCCGCCAAGGACGCCGAGAAGTACGCGCCGATGCCGTCGCTCGGCTGGGAGCGCGCCTACCGCTCGGGCGACCTCGTGCGCTACGACCCCGAGGGGCTCGTCTTCCAGGGCCGGGCCGACGACCAGGTGAAGGTCGGCGGCCGGCGGATCGAGCTCGGCGAGATCGAGGCCGCGCTGCAGGCGCTGCCGGGGGTCGCGGGCGCCGCCGTCACCGTGCAGCAGACGGCGGCGGGCACCGCGATGCTCGTCGGCTACGTCGTGGCCCCGGGTTTCGACCGCGAGGCCGCCGTCGCGCGCCTGCGCGAGGAGCTGCCCGCGGCGCTCGTGCCGCTGATCGCCGTGCTCGACGAGCTGCCCGTTCGGGTCTCGGGCAAGGTCGACAAGAAGGCGCTGCCGTGGCCGCTCCCGGGTGCCGCGCCGATCGGCGCGGGAGACGCCCCCGGGATCGACGACCCCTTCACGGCGCGCCTCGCGGCCCTGTGGACGGGTGTGCTCGGAGCATCCGTCACCGACGAGCGGTCGAACTTCTTCGACCTCGGCGGCGGCTCGCTGGCCGCGGCGCAGCTCGTCGCCGGAGTGCGCGAGATCGACCCCGAGTTCACCGTCGCCGACGTCTACGCGCACCCGCGGCTCGGTGCGATGGCCGACGAGCTGCGCTCGCGCTCCGACGAAGCGGATGCCGCGGGTACCCCGGCCGGGCCGGGCCGCGAGCCGGTCGCGCCCACCCCGCGCCGCATGCAGGTGCTGCAGACCGTGCTCGGCATCCCGTTGTTCGTGCTCGCCGGGCTGCGCTGGCTGGTCTACCTCTTCACGGCCTCCGCGATCCTGGTGCCGTTCGGTGGCTTCGACTGGCTGCCGACCGTGCCGCTCTGGGCGCTGATCGTCGGGCTCGCGCTGTTCGCCACGCCGTTCGGCCGGATGGGCATCTCGGTCGTGGCGTCACGGCTGCTGCTGCGCGGGCTTCAGCCGGGTGATCATCCCCGGGGCGGCTCCTGGCACCTGCGGCTCTGGCTCGCGGAGCAGATCGCCCATCAGGTGGGGGCCGTCAGCCTCGCCGGGGCTCCCTGGATCGCGCTCTACGCCCGTGCGCTCGGCGCCCGCATCGCCGACGACGTCGACCTGCACGCCCTGCCGCCCGTCACCGGCTTCCTCACCATCGGCCGGGGCGCCGCCGTCGAGCCCGAGGTCGACCTCTCGGGGTACTGGGTCGACGGCGACGTGCTCCGCGTCGGCGCGGTGCGCATCGGGGCCGGATCCAGCATCGGGGCCCGCAGCACGCTGCTGCCCGGCACCCGCATCGGCAAGCGGGCCGAGATCGAGCCGGGCTCGTCGGTGTTCGGCCGGGTGCCGTCGGGTCAGCGCTGGGCCGGCTCGCCCGCCGCCCGGGTCGGGAAGGCGCGTGGCTGGTGGCCCGAGGAGCGGCCGGCCCGCCGGCCCGCGTGGCTGATCGCCTACGGCGTCTCGTCGCTGGTGCTCGCGCTGGTGCCCGTCGTCGCCTTCGCGGCCGGGGCCCTCGTGGTGCTGGCGGCCGCTCGGGGAGCGGGCGGTCTCGGCGACGCGGCCATCCGGAGCCTCGCCGCGGTGGTGCCCGGCACCCTCGTCGCCGGCGTCGTGCTGGCCGTGCTCGTCGTCGGCATCACGCGGCTGCTCGGCCTCGGGGTCGCCGAGGGCGTGCACGCGGTGCGCGGGCGCGTGGGCTGGCAGATCTGGTCGACCGAGCGACTGCTCGACCTCGCCCGCACGCTGCTCTTCCCGCTCTACTCGGGGCTGTTCACCCCTGTCTGGCTGCGGCTGCTCGGTGCGCGCATCGGGCGGGACGTCGAGGCGTCGACGGTGCTGCTGATCCCGGCGATGACGACGGTGCGCGACGGGGCGTTCCTCGCCGACGACACCCTCGTGGCCTCCTACGAGCTCGGCGGGGGCTGGATGCACGTGGCCCGCGCCGAGATCGGCGAACGCGCCTTCCTCGGCAACTCCGGCATGGCGGCGCCGGGGCACCGGGTGCCGCGCGACGGCCTCGTCGCCGTGCTCTCGTCGGCGCCGCGGAAGGCCAAGAACGGCTCGTCGTGGCTCGGCTCGCCGCCGGTGCGGCTGCGCCGCACGGCCGCGGAGGGCGATCTCAGCCGCACCTTCGCGCCGCCCGCGCGGCTGCGGGTCGCGCGCATCCTGTGTGAGCTGCTGCGAGTGGTGCCCGTGATCGTCACCTGCGCGATCGGGCTGGCGGCCGTGTTCGCGCTCGCCGCGCTCGCCTCCGTGGGGCTGTGGCTCGCGGTGGTGCTGAGCGGGGTCGTGCTGCTGGTCGCCGGAGCGGTGGCCGCGGGGGTCAGCACGGCGGCGAAATGGGTTCTGATCGGGCGGATCCGGCGGGGCGAGCATCCGCTCTGGTCGAGCTTCGTCTGGCGCAGCGAGGTCGCCGACACCTTCACCGAGATGGTCGCGGCGCCCTGGTTCGCGCAGGCCGCGACCGGAACCCCCGCGCTGGTCTGGTGGCTGCGGAGCCTCGGCGCGCGGATCGGCGAGGGCGTCTGGTGCGAGACGTACTGGCTGCCCGAGGCCGACCTCGTCACCCTCGCCGATGCGTCGACGGTGAACCGGGGATGTGTGGTTCAGACGCATCTGTTCCATGATCGGATCATGAGCCTCGATACCGTTGACCTCGACCGGGGGGCGACCCTCGGCCCGCACAGCGTCATCCTGCCGGCGGCGCGGATCGCCGCCGACGGCACCGTGGGGCCCGCGTCGCTCGTGATGCGCGGCGACACCGTGCCGGCCGGCAGCCGCTGGAGCGGGAACCCGATCGGGCCCTGGCGCGAGGTGCGGACGGCCGAGTACCGGTGGGCGGCACTGGCGGGGCGGGGTGCCGGCGCGGCGCCGGCTGCGCCTGGGTCTGGGTCTGGGCCTGGATCTGACTCGCTCTCGGCGCAGGGCGGCTCGTGACCGGCCGCGGCGTCGCCTTCTCGGGCGACCCCTACACGCCGGGCGTCGGCACCTGGTCGTACCGGGTCGAGCTCTACGACCTCGACCTCGACTACCGGGTCGAGACGAACCGGCTCGACGGGGTCGCCGTGATCACGGCCGTGGCGGTGGTCGACCTCGACCGCATCGACCTCGGGCTCTCCAAGCTCAAGGCCTCGAAGGTGAAGGTCGACGGCGCCCGCCCTGCCCGGGTGTCGCAGAGCTCGCACGTGCTGTCGGTTCGGCCGCCCTCACCGATCCCCGCCGGGCAGCGCTTCACGGTGCGGGTCGAGTACGGCGGTCGGCCGGGTCCGCGCCGCAGCACCTGGGGGCCGCTCGGCTGGGAGGAGCTCGCCGACGGCGTGCTCACGGCGTCGCAGCCGATCGGCTCGTCGACGTGGTTCCCCTGCAACGACCGGCCGGAGGACAAGGCGGCCTACCGCATCCGGGTCGCCGTGGAGGAGGGCTACACCGTGGCCGCGAGCGGGCGGCTCATCGAGCGCACCAGTCGCAGCGGCCGCAGCAGCTGGCTCTACGAACAGGATGCTCCGACCTCGGCCTACCTCGCGACCGTGCAGATCGGGCACTACACGGTGCGGTCGAGCCGGGGCCCCGTGCCCGTCGACCGGTACCACCCGGCCGAGCTCAGGGCGCGGGTCGACGAGGACTTCGCCCGGCTGCCCGACATGATCGGCTTCTTCGCGCGGGTGTTCGGGCCGTACCCGTTCTCCCGCTACGCCGTGGTCGTGACCGAGGACGAGCTCGAGATCCCGCTCGAGGCGCAGGCGATGGCGATCTTCGGGGCGAACCACGTCGACGGTCGGCACGGCAGCGACCGGCTGATCGCGCACGAGCTCGCGCACCAGTGGTTCGGCAACAGCGTGGGTGTGAAGGCCTGGCGCGACATCTGGCTGAACGAGGGCTTCGCCTGCTACGCCGAGTGGCTGTGGTCGGAGGAGCGGGGCGGCCCCTCGGCGGATGCGCTGGCCCGCGAGCACCACCGGATGCTCGCGGCCGCCCCGCAGGACCTCGTGGTCGCCGACCCCGGACCGGTCGCGATGTTCGACGACCGCGTCTACAAGCGCGGGGCGCTGACGCTGCACGCCCTGCGCCTGACGATCGGCGACGCGGCGTTCTTCGAGGTGCTGCGCACATGGACGGCGGCCCACCGCCACGGCAGCGCCGACACCGCGGCCTTCACGGCGCACGCGGCCGCGGTCGCGGGCCGCCCCCTGGCGCCCCTGTTCGCGGCGTGGCTGCACGCCACGCCCCTCCCGCCCCTGCCCTGACGCCAGGCGAGGGCCGCTGAGTCGCGGCAGAGTGTCGCGAATCGGCGCGAGTCGCGGCAAAAGGTCGCACTTCGCCGCGACTCACCCGACGGGGGAGGCGGGTGAGGCCGGTCAGGCGGGGAGGGGGGCCGCGAGCAGCAGCGGGCGCCAGGTGACCACGGGCACCGTGGGCTTGGCCGAGGGCTTGCGGGGGAGGATGGCCACGGATGCCCGTACCGCGTCGTCCAGGCGCAGGTCGGCCACGGCGTAGACCGGCGCGGCCTCGCCGTCGGGGCGCGGCGGGTCTCCGGCGACGGTGGCCGTGAGGGCGCCCGCGTCTCGGCGGAGCAGCACGGCCGAGGGGTCGACGCGGAGGGCGCGTCCGTCGGCCTTCAGCACGGCCTCGATGCGCGTCCAGTGCTGCACCGGGTCCCAGGAGCGGCCCGAGGGACGGGCGGCCGGCGGCACCAGCGCGGCGATCGCGGCCATGGCCTCGACCGGGGAGTCGGCGAGCTCGACGTCGATGCCGACAGCGCCCGACCAGCTCGCCGCGACCGCGACACCGGCCGCGCAGTGCGCGATGCTGATGCTGAGGGGGCGGCCCTTGGGCTTCCGCACGTCGACGTGGGGGCGGCCGTGCGGTCCGCCGCAGTCGGGGCAGAGCGCCCAGACGGTGACCTCGTCCGGCGTCGGCGCCACGGCACCCGGGGCGGGGCGCGCGAGCTCGGCCGCGAGGTGCCGCACGGCGACGCGCCCGAGCACGAATCGCGCCGCGACGTCGGGGTCGGGGGTGCTGGCGGCGCGCATCCGCTCTTCGTCGCTGAGCAGGGGCAGCAGGGCGGCCACGTCGGGAACCTCGGCATCGGATGCCGGCAGCGGCACCCAGCGCACGTGCACCTGCGGGGTCACCACGACGGCCCGCCCGGCGTCGCATCCGCGCCGTCGCCCGGTGCCGGCGTCGCCGCCTCGTTCTCGCCGCGTTCGTAGACGTCGGCGGCCGACCCCACGATCAGCGGATCGGGCCGCCCCACGATCGACTCGTCCTTGCCGTCGTAGTCGTAGAGGCTCAGCACGTGCCGCATCGCCTCGAGCCTGGCGCGCTTCTTGTCGTTGCTCTTGACCACCGTCCAGGGCGCGTCGGCGGTGTCGGTGGCGGCGAACATGGCCTCCTTCGCGGCGGTGTAGCGCTGCCACTTGTCGAGCGACTCGAGGTCCATCGGCGAGAGCTTCCACTGCCGCACCGGGTCGACCATGCGGATGGCGAAGCGGGTGCGCTGCTCGTCGGCCGAGACCGAGAACCAGAGCTTCACGAGATCGATGCCGTCGCCCGTGAGCATGCTCTCGAACAGCGGGGCCTGGCGCATGAACTCGTCGTACTGCTCGTCGGTGCAGAAGCCCATCACGCGCTCGACGCCCGCCCGGTTGTACCAGGAGCGGTCGAACAGCACCATCTCGCCGGCGGCCGGCAGGTGCTGCACGTAACGCTGGAAGTACCACTGCGACGACTCCCGCTCCGTCGGCTTCTCGAGCGCCACGACCCGGGCGCCGCGCGGGTTCAGGTGCTCGGTGAAGCGCTTGATCGTGCCGCCCTTGCCGGCGGCGTCGCGGCCCTCGAACACGATCACGAGGCGGCGGCCGTGCAGCTTGATCCAGTTCTGCAGCTTCAGCAGCTCGATCTGCAGCAGGCGCTTGCCCGCCTCGTAGTCGGCGCGGTCGAGGCGCTCGTCGTAGGGGTAGCCCTCGCGCCAGGTGTCGACGGGGGCGCCGTCGGTGCCGAGGAGCACCGGGTCGTCGTCATCGTCGTCGAGCACCGAGTGCTTGAGCAGGTCGTCGAGGTCGGCGGGAACGGCCCAGCCGTTGAACAGCGTCACGTCGGCACCGTAGCGGGCGTCGGCGAACAGCGGATGAACGGCGGGGGTCGTGGCCGCTACGACCCGTCGCGCAGCTCGTCGAGCGTCTCGGGCACGAACGCGATCTCGTCGAACACCGCCGTGCAGCTCTCGCCCATCGGCGCCTGGGCCAGGAAGCCGACGTGCACCGGCCCCTCGCCCGCCAGCCGGAACACGCGCACGAAACGCCACTCGGCCCCGTCGGACGAGGAGTGGAACGCCCACGCCGGCCCCACCCGTGACACCCGGAGGAACACGGAGTCGCCGTCGACGTCGGTCGAGTTCACGTCGTCGGAGAAGTCGTTCGTCACGACGCTGACCACCATCGCGGTGCCCTGCGGCGACCACTCGAAGCAGATCTTGGCCCAGTGCGCCTCGTCGATCCAGACGGCGAGCACGCCGGCGTCGAAGGTGGTGCGCTCGCCCTCGACGCGCACCCGGGCCGAGAGCCGGAAGTCGCCCTCGGGCACGAAGCCGAGGCTCGTGGCGCGGTGCTGGGGCTCGGCTCCGCCGGCGTCGTTGGTCCAGTCGGTGCCGGCCGCGGCGGTCAGGGTGAGGGTGCCGCCGTCGACGGCCGCCTCCCCGGGCCCGCGGCTCCACTCGAGATCGGTCAGGGCTGGCATCGTCGTCGACATGGCCCCATCCAACCGCATCCCACCGCCGGGGCGCCGTCGTGTGAGCGGCGCGTGAGGATCGGCGGGCGCGGCGTCAGGATCGCGTGAGGAGCGCCGGCACGCTCATCCGCCCGGCGTAGACCTGTCACATGACCCTCACGTCGATCCTCCCCACGCTCCGCCTCAGCATCCCCGACCCGTTCGCGATCGGCCGGTGGCCCGAGTGGACCGTGCCGACCATCACCGACGTCGTCGTCTCGGGGGTCTCGCTGCGCCGCCTCGTCGAGGTCTGCGGCAGCCCGTGCGTGCACGTGGCGGCGGCGGTGGTGCCGGGCACCCACGGCCGCCCGTCCGATCTGGCGCAGAGCTCGGTCGTGGTGGCCACCGTGCTGGCGGTCACGGGCGGGCGGCTGGAGCTCGACGCCGACGTCGAGCGGGTTCCGGCTGTGCTGTCCGAGGCGCGCCTGATCGGCCGGGCCTCGGCGTGCCGCACCCGCGACCTCACTCTCCCGGGCGGCGCCGTGCTGGCGCTCCCCGCCGACCTCGCGGTGGGCGACCTCGTGGCCGTGCCCTGCCCGGGCGCCCTCGCCCGTCGGGACGTGCTCCCGGCCTGAGCGAGCAGCCGGCGACCGGGTCGTCGCCCGCCACGACGAGACAGGCGGACGTGCCGCTCATCGGTTCGGCCTCGTCGGCCGCGGACGCGGCGTAGAGGGTGACGCGGTCATCCTCGAACAGCAGCCGGGTCGACTCGGGATCGATCGAGTCGGCGAAGAGGGTCACCAGCTCGTCGGGCAGGACGTCGGTGTCGACACGGTCACGCTGGTAGGCCTCGAGCGCGGCCAGCGAGTTCGCTGCCGACGTGCATCCCGTCAGCATCACCGCGGAGAAGGCCAGGGTGAACCCGAGCAGCCTGCGACCGGGTGGCATCGGCACGGGCGCCTCCTTCGGTCGTGGGGCCATCCTCGCACAGGTGTCGAATTGCGGGGCGGATGCTCGTGTCGGGGGTTCGCGCTAGCCTCCCTCCATGGCCATCACCTCTCGCGCCGACGTGCTCGACGCCTGTGCCGCGCTGCCCGCGACCACCGACGAGCGTCCGTTCGGGCCCCAGACCGCGGTCGCCAAGGTCGTGGGCAAGGTGTTCGCGCTCACCGACCTCGACTCCGAGGTCGAGACCGTCACGCTCAAGGCGGCTCCGGCGCACGCCGAGGCGCTCGTGCGCGACCACTCGTACATCCGGCCCGGGTACCACATGAACAAGCGGCACTGGGTGACAGTCACGCTCGGCCCCGAGACCGACGGCGAGCTCGTGTTCGACCTGATCGTCAACTCCTACGACCTCGTGGTGGCGGGCCTCCCGCGCGACCGCCGGCCGTGACGCGACCGGCCTGACGCTGCTCACCTGAAGAGACCTGCCCGGTCCGCCTTCCGCCCGAACGGCCGGGGCTGCGTCAGACGCGCCAGTGGCGCAGGGCGCCCGGCACCGCGCCCGCGGCGGCGAGGCGGCCGTACGCGAAGTCGCCCCACACCCGCCGCACCTCGCGGGCGGCCGCGGCCAGAGCGTCCGGCGTCGCGCCCGCCACGAGCGCCGCGCGCGACCAGGTGTCCCAGGTGCCGAAGAGCAGCGGGAGGTCGATCGTGTGGCAGGCGCCGTACGGGTTTCCGGGGGCCGCCCAGGAGATCACGTAGCGGTGGGCGACGCCGCCGGCCCGTGCGTGCCGCCGCGCGAACAGTGCCGCCGGGCGACCGTAGACGATGCTGGTGACGAGGGCGACGAGCATCCGCTGCACGCCCCGGCCCACGACGGGGAGAGCGGCCAGCCGCTTCACCGCCGGAACCCGCGCCACGAACAATCGCGCCTCCTCGGCCGTGTTGCCGACGAGCACCTCGATCGACGGCGCCACCGCCCGCCACGCCGCCTCGACGAGCGGCTCGGGCGGCAGCGGATCGTGCCCGTACTGCGTGCCGAACGGCATCCCGGCGAGCAGCCCGAAGCGCTTGGCGGGGGCGGCGACCCGCTCCTGCAGGGCGACCACCTCGGAGGCGTCCATCGTGGGCGTGACCGCGGCTGCCACCCGACCCATCGCCTCGCTCATCCGGGCCCGGCCACGCGCGATGCCGAGCGGCGCGCTCTGGACGACGGCCCGCGTGAAGAGCCGGGGTGCCTCCGGGAGCGTCATCAGATGCGCCACCGCGTCACCGCCCGCCGACTCGCCGAACGCCGTGACCCGGCGCGGGTCGCCCCCGAAGGCGGCGATGTTGCGCTGCACCCAGCGGAACGCCTCGAGCTGATCGAGGAGGCCGAGGTTCGCCGGCCGCTCGCCCGAGGCGAGGTAGCCGAAGAGGCCGAGGCGGTAGGTCACCGCGACCACGATCACGCGCTGCTCGCGCACGAGCGGGGCCGGATCCATGATCGCGAGGTCGCCGGCGCCCGAGGTGTACGAGCCGCCGTGGATCCACACCATCACCGGCACCCGCTCGCCCTCGCCGAGATCGCCGGGCAGCGTGATCGTCAGCCGCTGGCAGTGCTCGTCGGCCGCGAGCTCGCCCCAGCGGGTGCCGAGCACCTCGTCGAGGAACGCGTTCGGCGGCTGAGGGCACGCGGGCGCGGGCTCGACGGCGGGCCGCACATCCGTCCAGGCCTCGACCGGCACGGGCCGTTCGAACCTCTCGGCGTGCGCGTACGGCACGCCCTGCACCCGCACGACGTCGCCGTCACGCCGCCCCTGGACGGGCCCGCACGGCGGGTGGAAGACGTTCACCCCTCCATGATCCCGGATGCGCGCTGAGAGCCGCCCGCACACCGACGCCGCTCGCCCGCCCGGCACCCCGCCCGCCCGCCACCCCGCCCGCTCACCCCGTCCGAGCCCGCGCCCACCGCCGTCCGGGCGCTTTTCCAGCCGCCCCCACTACGCTGGACGGCATGGACGACCCTCCCCATCACAGACCCGTGCCCCTTGCCGACCGGAACCACGGCGCTCACCCGATAGGTGTAGCCCGCGCGCTCATTCGCAGGGGGCCCACCCTTGTCTGAGCTGATCATGCTCGCGATCGGCCTCGTGCTGACCATCGGCACCGGGTTCTTCGTCGCCAGCGAGTTCGCCCTGGTCAACCTCGACCGCCACGACCTCGAGCAGCGCCAGGCGCGCGGCGAGAAGCGGCTCGGATCGACCATCTCCGCCCTGCGCATCACCTCGACCCACCTCTCGGGCGCGCAGCTCGGCATCACCCTCACCACCCTGCTCACGGGGTACACCTTCGAGCCGGCCATCTCCTCGCTCCTGCGTGAGCCCCTGACCGGCGTCGGCATCCCCGAGACGGTGGTCCCCGGCATCGGGGCGGTGCTGGGCATCCTGATCGCCACCCTGTTCTCGATGGTCATCGGCGAGCTCGTGCCGAAGAACTTCGCGCTGGCGCTGCCCCGGCAGACCGCGAAGGTCGTGGTGCCGTTCCAGGTGCTCTTCACGACGGTCTTCAAGCCGGTCATCCTGCTGTTCAACAACACGGCCAACGCGCTCATCCGCGCGATGGGCATCGAGCCGAAGGAGGAGCTCTCGGGCGCCCGCTCGGCTGAGGAGCTCGGCTCGCTCGTGCGCCGCTCCGCCCTGGAGGGCATGCTCGACACCGACCACGCGACGCTGCTCGGCCGCACCCTCACGTTCTCCGAACGCGAGACCGCCGACGTCATGACCCCGCGCGTGCGCATGGCGAGCGTCACCCCCGACAACACCGCGGCCGACGTCGTGGCGCTCGCGCAGCGCACCGGATTCTCCCGCTTCCCGGTCACGGGCACGAGCGTCGACGACATCGTCGGCGTCGTGCACGTCAAGCAGGGCTTCGGCATCGATCCGGATGCCCGGCAGGCCGTCCCCGTCGCCGAGCTCATGGTCGACCCGCTCTTCGTGCCCGAATCGATGGGCATCGACACGCTGCTCGGCCTCCTGCGCCGCAACGGCTTCCAGATCGCGATCGCGACCGACGAGCACGGCGGTACGGCCGGCATCGTCACCCTCGAGGACCTGGTCGAAGAGCTCGTCGGCGAGCTCGAGGACGAGCACGACCGCCTCCGTGCGGGCATCGTGCGCACGGGACGCTCGATCACGTTCGACGCGAGCCTCAGGCCCGACGAGCTGCAGGCCCGCACGGGCATCCGTGTGCCCACCGAGGACGACCACGAGACCGTCGCCGGCTACGTGATCGACGAGCTCGACCGCCTGCCCGAGCTCGGCGACGAGATCGGAATCGAGGGCGGCGTGCTGCGGGTCGAACGCGTCGACGGGCTGCGGCTCGACCGGCTGCGCTTCATCCCCGAAGAGCTGCCCGCCGACGCCGCGACCGCGAGCCCGGCCGAGGGCACACCCGCCGAAGGCGCCCCCGCCACCCTTCTCGACGCCCGACTGGAGGAGCAGCGATGAACGACATCGTTCCCGGAATCGTGTGGCTCGTCGTGCTGCTCGTCGTCAACGCCTTCTTCGTCGGCGCCGAGTTCGCCGTGATCTCGGCCCGCCGCTCGCAGATCGAGCCGCGCGCCGAGGCCGGCAGCAAGGCCGCGAAGACGACGCTCTGGGCAATGGAGCACGCCACGCTCATGCTGGCCACCAGCCAGCTCGGCATCACGGTGTGCTCGCTGGTCATCCTGAACGTGTCGGAACCGGCCATCCACCACCTGCTCGAGTACCCGCTCGCGCTCACGCCGCTCAGCCCCGAGCTGATCGGCGGCGTCGCGTTCGTGATCGCGCTGGTGCTCGTGACCTTCCTGCACGTCGTGTTCGGCGAGATGGTGCCGAAGAACCTCAGCTTCTCGGTGCCCGACCGCGCCGCGCTCATCCTCGCGCCGCCGCTGGTGTTCGTGTCGAAGGTCGTGCGCCCGGTGATCTGGACGCTGAACGGGCTGGCCAACCTCATCCTGCGCGCCTTCCGGGTCACGCCGAAAGACGAGGCGACGAGCTCGTACACCCTCGACGAGGTCGCGTCGATCGTGGAGCAGTCGACCCGCGAGGGGGTGCTGACGGATGCGTCGGGCACTCTCACCGCCGCGTTCGAGTTCACGACGAAGAAGGTGCGCGACGTCGAGGTGCCGATCGCCGAGATGGTGCTGCTGCCCGCTGGGGCGACCCCGCGGGACATCCAGCGGGCGGTCGCGTCGCACGGCTTCTCGCGCTACATCCTCACGGATGCGGCGGGGGAGCCCGAGGGGTACCTGCACCTGAAGGACGTGATGGATCTGGCGGGCGACGCCTTCGACGCGCCCGTGCCCGGGAAGCGCATCCGTCGCCTGACCTCGGTGGCGCGCGACGCCGATCTCGAGGACGCCCTCGAGGGCATGCGCCGCCGCGGCTCGCACGTGGCCCGCTCGCTGACCGCCGCGGGCGAGGTCACGGGCGTGCTCTTCCTCGAGGACATCATCGAGGAGCTCGTCGGCGAGGTCTCCGACGCGACGAGCGCGTAGCGCGGAAATCGACTCGGCCCTAGCCGTTCGAGAACCCGAGGGTTGACGACGGCTAGGGCCGAGTCGATCGGATGCCCGTGCGGGCCCGAGGGTCAGTGCACGGGCAGCGCGGCCGACGAGGGGTCGGCTGCCTGGGGGAGCAGCTCCTCCTTCGAGCCGCGGATGAGCGCGGCCGCGATGATCGACGCCAGCACGAGGCCCACGGCCGAGGCGAGGAACGCCGCCGAGTAGCCGCTCGTGAAGGCCTGCAGCTGCGCGACCCCGGCCGCGGTGCCGGCGGCGGGCGAGAAGCCCGACACGGCCGAGGCGTAGATCGCGGTGAACACCGACAGGCCGATCGAGCCGCCGATCTGCATCGCCGAGTTCGCGGTGGCCGAGGCGGCTCCCGCGTCGTGCGGGGCGACGCCCGAGAGCGCGAGGTTCTGCAGCGGCACGAAGACCATCGCCATGCCGACGCCGATCACGATCAGCGCGGGCAGCACCTGCACGAGGTACGAGCCGTCGGCCGTGATGAAGCTGAGGTAGACCAGGCCGGCGGCGGCGATGAGAGGGCCGCCGATCATCAGCGGGCGCGGTCCGATCGCGGGCAGCAGCTTGGTGGCGATGGGCGCGACGACCATGATCACCGCGGTCATCGGCAGGCTGGCGAGCCCGGCGGGCAGCGGGTCGAGCCCGAGCACGATCTGCAGGTGGAACGCCAGGTACAGCATCGCGCCGATCATCACGCTGCCGACGATCGCCTGCACGAGGAAGGCGCCGCCGCGCACGCGGTTGGTGACGATCCGGAGCGGCAGCAGCGGCTGCGCCACGCGGCGCTCGATCACGACGAAGAGCACCAGGAGGCCGACGCCGAGCGCGAGGAAGCCGATCGTGTCGAGTTCGCCCCAGCCGCCCTCGGCCAGGCTGAAGCCGTAGACCAGCGAGCCGAGCCCGAGCGTGACCGTGATGGCGCCGAGCACGTCGTAGCGGTTGTCGCCCTCGGCCTTGGACTCCTTGACCAGCAGCATGCCGCCGATCAGCCCGACGATCACGAAGAAGACGTTGACGAGCAGGCACCAGCGCCAGTCGGCGAACTCGGTGAGCACGCCGCCGAGCACGAGGCCGACGGCGGCGCCCGCACCCGCGACCGTGCCGAACACGGCGAAGGCGGTGTTGCGCTCGCGGCCGCCGGGGAAGGTGACGGTCAGCAGGGCCAGCGCGGCGGGGGCGAGCAGCGCGGCGAAGACGCCCTGCAGCCCGCGAGCGAGGATGAGCTCGGTGCCGTTCTGCGCCAGTCCGCCGAAGGCGGAGGCGACGCCGAAGCCGAGCATGCCGACGAGGTAGGTGCGCTTGCGGCCCCAGTAGTCGGCGATGCGGCCGCCGAGCAGCAGCAGTGCGCCGAACGCGAGCGCGTAGGCCGTGACGACCCACTGGCGCTCGACGTCGCTGAGGCCGAGCTGCTCCTGCGCCTGGGGCAGGGCGATGTTGACGATGGTGCCGTCGAGCACGACCACGAGCTGGGTGAGTGCGAGCACGACGAGGGCCCACCACCGGTTCGGGGTTCGGGCGGATGAGACGGTTCGGGACATAGAGGTGACCTCCGGGCTTCGATGCGGATGCGGGGATGCCGGAGGTTTTCAGCCTCGGATCGGCCACGCCCTGCCGCGCACCGGGGAGCGCGGGGCCCGCGGGCGCACAGCGCAGCCCGGGGGCACGAGGGAAGGGGACCGACCACACCAACGGGGGTTGGTCAGACCGACAGCCTACCCCGCCGGAGACCAGGCTCGTAAGTAGGCCTCCCGGATCGCGGGTTCGAGCGACTCCTGCAGCCGCCGCCACTCGGGCAGCTGCGCCTCGAGGTACGCCGACGCCTCCGCGCGGAACTCCGCCAGCAGCGCGTCCTCGTCGACCAGCGTGCTGCGGCCGCCCCGCAGCACGCACCGTCCGTCGACCCACACCTCGGCGATCGAGGCGCCGTTCTCGGCGAACACGAGCTGCTGTGCAGCGTCGTTCAGCGGGGTGAACGCGGTCGTCGCGGCGAGGTCGTAGACCACGATGTCGGCGGCGAGTCCGGGGGTGAGCGATCCGGTGCGGTCGCTCCAGCCGGCGGCGCGGGCGCCGGCGACCGTTCCGGCGTGCAGCACCTCGGAGACGAGCGGCCACCGCCGGTAGTCGGGGTCGCCCAGGGTGTGGGCGAGCGCGGTCTGCTTCAGCACGTCGAGCATCCGCATCGTGTCGTTGCTCGAGGCCCCGTCGGAGCCGAGCGCCACCCGCACGCCCGCGTCGTGCATCGCCCGCCAGGGCAGCGTGCCCGAGCCGAGCTTGAGGTTCGAGATCGGGTTGTGGGCGACGGTCGCGCCCGAGGCCGCCAGCAGCTCGAGGTCGTGCGGGGTGAGCCAGATGCCGTGGGCGGCGGTGAGGTTCGGGCCGAGCACGCCGAGTGCGTCGAGGTGCTCGACGATCGTGCGGCCGGGATAGCGGCCGCGTGCGAGGGTCTGCTGCAGCTTCGTCTCGAGCAGGTGCGTGTGCAGCACCTCGCCGTGCTCGCGGGCCTGGTCCGCCGCCCGCACCAGGAACTCGTCGGTGACGCGCTGCGGGGCGCTCGGCGAGAGGGCGTAGCGGATGCGGGGGTACGGCCGGGCGAGCATCCGCGCCTCGGCCGAGAACGCGAAGAACGCCTCCTGCACCACGGCGCTCGGCGGCATCGAGTCGCGGCTCGCGGCCAGCACCTCGGCGGGCAGCACCTCGTCGGCGAAGGGCAGGCGGTCGACGATGGGCACGTCGATCCCGGTTCCGGTGCAGGTGGCGCGGATGCCCGTGGCGTCGTACGCCCGGAAGACCTCCGCGATGCCGGCCGGCGTCTGGCCGGGCAGCTCGCCGGTGTCGTCGAGCAGCGTGGTGGCGCCGCCCCGCAGCGACTCGAGCGCGGCGACCACCGTGCGGAGATGCACGAGCCGCGACGGCACCGGCGCGACCCCGGTGGGCGGGTAGCTGAGCAGCGTCCACACCTCGAGCGGCAGCGGTGCGCTCGTGCCCCGCAGCAGGATCTCCCACGAGTGCGTGTGCGCGTTCACCAGCCCGGGCGTCAGCAGCAGCCCGCTCGCGTCGACGACGGTGGTGCCGGGTGAGGGCACCGGGCGGCCGGGCAGCGACACGTCGGCGACCGCCCGGATGTCGGCGCCCTCGACCAGCACGTCGGCCCGGAAGGGGGTCGCCCCGTGCGCCTCGTCGAGCGCGATGACGAGGGCGTTCCGCCACAGCGTCTGCGGGAGTGGGGGCGTGCGCATGGGTTCGACCGTAGCCCGCTCCACTACGGCAGCCGCGCGATGCGGGCGGTGAGCTCGGCGTAGAACGGCTCGGCGTCGACGTCGCGGGCGTAGAACACGTTCGGCGGGAGGCCCGTGACGCCCCACCAGTCGGCGACGAGCATCCCCATCGTCAGCTCGCTGCCCGTCTCGACCCGTGCGTTGATCGAACGCCCGTGGAAGAGCTCGGGCCGCAGCAGGTACAGCGGCACGACGGGGCCGTGCAGCGGGGCGCCGTCCCAGCCGTACTTCTCGAGGTCGAAGACCTGCGAGAAGGTCAGCAGCTCGTCGACCGCGCGCCCGCAGCGGGTGCCGAGGGCCGAGAACGCGTCGAGCCGCTCGCGGGTGTTCCGCAACTGGTGGGTGACGTCGAGCGGCAGCATCACCAGACGGATGCCCGACCCGAGCACGATGGCGGCGGCGTGCGGGTCGACGAAGACGTTGAACTCCGCCGCGGGCGTGATGTTGCCCACCTCGAAGTAGGCGCCCGCCATCATCACGACCTGGTCGATGTGCTCCGCGATGTCGGGCGCCTCCGTCAGGGCGACGGCGAGGGTGGTCATGCTGCAGAACTGCGCGATGGTGATGCCGCCCGGAGGAGCCGCGCGGCAGAGGCGGATGATCGCGGCGACCCCCGGCTCCTCCGACGCCCGCCCCTGCACGGGCGGGAAGGCATAGCCGTCCAGTCCGGTCTCGCCGTGCACGTGCGCGGCCGTGACGAGGGGGCGGAGGAGGGGCCGGGCGACGCCGCGGTGCACGGGGATCTGCGGAGCATCCGTCCCGGGCCCCGCCAGCTCGAGCACTTTGAACACGTTCTCGACGGTGTTCTCGAGGGTCGTGTTGCCGGCGCCGGCGACGATCGCCTGCACGTGGAAGTCCTCGGGCGAGGCGAGGATCGCGAGCAGCGCGACGGCCTGCTCCTGCCCCGGGTCGGTGATGCAGATCAGCTCGTGCACGATCGCCTACGGGGCCGAGGGGGTGTCGATGGTGATGTCGCCCGCGACGATGCCCGCCTCGATGGTGTCGAGCTCGCCCTGCAGGGTCGGCGCCACCTTCGACTCGAAGTCGTGGAACGGGCTCATCAGCACGCCACCGTTCTCGAGCGTGCCCACGTAGGGCTCGTTCGAGAAGTCACCCGTCGCCGACGCCTGGATGACCTCGGAGATCGACTTCGGCATGTCCCGGGCGATCGACGAGAACCAGATGTCGTCGTACTCGGGGTCGCTGAGATACATGTCGGTGTCGACGCCCACGAGCGCCACCGGCGTCGTCGACTCGCGGATGGCCTGCGCCGCCCCCTGGTAGATCGGCCCGCCGACCGGCACGATCACGTCGACACCCTGCTCGAGGATGCCCTGCGAGAGCACCTTCGCCGCGTTGATGTCACTGAAGTTGCCGGTGAACTGGCCCTCCTGGGTGTCGGGGTTCCAGCCGACGACCTGCACGTCGGTGCCCTTCTGGGTGTTGTGGTACTCGACGCCGCGGGCGAAGCCGTCCATGTAGAGCGTCACGGGCGGGATCTGCGCCCCGCCGTAGGTGCCGACCTTGCCGGTCGTCGTGTAGTCGGCCGCGGCGTAGCCGACGAGGAAGCCGGCCTGCGAGGTGTCCCAGACCACGGGCTTGACGTTGTCGGCGGCGATGGTGTTGTCGTCGACCATGATGAAGTGCACGTCGGGGTTCGCCGTCGCCGCCTCCTCGGTGGCCGCCGCGAGCAGATAGCCCATGGTGACGATGGTGGTGCAGCCCTGGTCGACGAGGCTCGCGATGTTCGGCGCGTAGTCGCTCTCGGTCTCCGACTGGACGTCGATGTGCTCGGTGCCGAGCGCCTCGGCCGCCATGGTGACGCCCTCGAGGCCGAGCTGGTTGAACGACTGGTCGTCGAAGCCGCCCTGGTCGCTGACGATGCAGGGAAGGGCCTCGGTCTCGCCCGACGAGGCGGTTCCGGATGCGCCGCCCGCGTCGCTCGGGGCGGAGGCGCAGCCCGCCAGAACGAGGGCGGCCGTGGCGGTGAGTGCGCCGAGGGCGCCGAACCGGGTGGCCCGGGCCCCGCCGATGAACGAGGTGGACGAAGTGGATCGGATCATGAGTGTGCTCCTTGGATGGGAGTGGTGCAGATGATGTGGTGCAGGGGGAGTTACGGGGATCAGCGCGGGGTCTCGACCCATGCGTAGATCTCCCAGATGTACCCGTCGGGATCGACGAAGTACGTCGACCGGGCGCCCCACTTGTAGACGGCGGGGGGCCCGGAGGCGGCGAGGCCGCGTGCGGTGAGCGATTCGTAGAGGGCGTCGACCTGCTCGCCGGTGTCCAACTCGACGGCGAGCATCACGTGCCCGCCGTTCTGCGCGAACTCCGCGAGCCGGGGCGACCCGTCGATCGAGGCGGCCGCGGCGAGCGAGGCGGCCGCGACGAGGGCGATGACGGTGCCGTCGCCTCCGTCGTAGCGCAGCGGGTCTCCGGATGCCCTCGAGAACCCGAGGGTCTCGAGGAACCCGCCCGTCACCTCCGGGTCGGACACCGCGAGCTCGACCTCGGCGAGACGGCTGGTGCCGCCCCCGGTGCCGCCCGCGACCGAGGGCGCGAGCGTCAGCACGAACCCGTCGGGGTCCGCGACCGGGCCGGGCCGGGCATCCGGGACCTCGAGCACCACGCGGAACGGCAGCCCCGCCCGGGACGGATAGGCCGGGCCCACCGTCTCGGCGATGCTCGGCCGCAGCCACATGGCCAGCCGCGGCCCGCTGTCGAACACGAAATCGGCGAAGCGCACGTTGCGCATCCGCCGCTCGAGGCCGAGCGTGTCGCGGTAGAAGTCGTCGGAGGCGGTCACATCGCTGTTCACGATGCAGACGTCGTCGAGTCGCATGGGTGTACCCCGTCTGGAGGAATCGTTCACTGGGCGCGCAGGGGTCCCTGACAGGGCTGGAGGCCCTGCGGGGGACGGAGCAGTCCCGCGGAGGATCAGCCGCCCGATGGGCGGACCGGTGCCTCGACGCGGGGCGCGGTCAGGAGTTGAACGAGTAGACGGCGGTGTTGTGGTGACCGCTCTGCCGGCGCAGGCAGAACCACTGGCAGAACCCCAGTGACTCGTGCGACGACCTCATGGCTCGAATCTAGGGCGCGTGTGTGACGGCCGTGTTTCGGCGCCCGAACGAGTGCGTTACGGGCGGGCAGGCGCTAGTTGTACCAGACCCGCACGCGGCCGACGACGGCGTACAGCGCCGAGAACAGCGCCAGCAGGGGCACCAGGATGCGCAGCATGTAGCTGATCACGAGGATCTCGCCGAGGTCGCCCAGCGCGAACAGCGCGATGGCGGCGACACCCGCGATGAGGGTGTTGCGGAGCGGCGTGGAGTACGTGAGCGTCGGAGCGGCGAAGCCGACCGAGGCCAGCACGATGCCGATGTCGATGAGGAACGCGCCCCAGCGCGGGTCGGTCATGTTCGGGGCGATGACCCAGAGGGCGATCGCGATGACCCAGAGCACCACGGCGACGATGCCCTTCACAGGGGCGGCCAGCAGCGTTCGCGGCTTCGGCGGCAGGACCACGGTCGTCACGTTCGATCTCCTCATTCCGATCGCGGCGTCCGACGGCCGCGGTTCCCCTCGACTCTACCGGGTCGCTCAGCCCAACGAGATCGCCGTCCACGACACGGGGGGCAGGGTGAGCGTCAGACCGCCGTCCCGCACCTCGATGCCCTCGGTCGCCGACAGGCCGACGCGCTCCGGGTCGTCCAGCACGTTCTTCGCCGAGGTGTCCGCGTCTGCCAGCGTCTGCGCCTCGCGCACGGTCACCGCGCCGAGGGCGGCGGTGTCGATGCTCACCGTCGCCGGGTCGCTCTGGCTGCGGTTCACCAGGAACACCGAGGTGGTGCCGGCCGCGGCGTCATGGGTCGCCACGGCGTCGACGAGCGGCACGGTGCCGTACACCTCGGTGTCGTAGCTGTCGGCCTCGAGCTTCACGTCGAGCGCCTCGCCCGTGGCGAGCCGGGAGGTCAGTGCGAACGGGAAGTAGGTGGTCTGCTTCCAGGCCGGCCCGCCGGGCTCGGTCATGATCGGAGCGATCACGTTCACGAGCTGCGCGAGCGACGCGCTGGTGACCCGGTCGGCGTGGCGCAGCAGCGAGATCAGCAGGTTGCCGAACACGACCGCGTCGGCGACCGAGTAGGCGTCCTCCAGCAGCCGCGGGGCGACCGGCCAGTTGTCGAGGCCCTCGATCTTGTCGACGTTCTCGTAGCGGTCGAGGTACCAGACGTTCCACTCGTCGAAGGAGATGTTCACGGTCTTCGAGGAGCCGAGCACGGCCTTCACGTGGTCGGCGGTGGCGACGACGGAGTCGATGAAGTGGTCCATGTCGACCGCCGAGGCGAGGAAGCTGCCGAGGTCGCCGTTCTTCTCCTGGTAGTAGGCGTGGCAGGAGATGTAGTCGACGTCGTCGTAGGTGTGGGTCAGGACGACCCGCTCCCACTCGCCGAACGTCGGCATGTGGGCGCTCGAGGAGCCGCAGGCGACGAGCTCGACCGAGGGGTCGAGCTGCCGCATCGCCTTCGCGGTCTGCGAGGCGAGCTTGCCGTAGTCCTCGGCCGAGCGGTGGCCGAGCTGCCACGGTCCGTCCATCTCGTTGCCGAGGCACCACATCTGCACGCCGAACGCGTCGGTGCGGCCGTTGTCGATGCGCTGCTGACTGAGCGTCGTGCCGCCGGGCAGATTGGAGTACTCGAGCAGGTCGAGCGCCTCGAGGGTGCCGCGGGTGCCGAGGTTCACGGCGAGCATGAGATCGCTCCCGACCTTGTCGAGCCAGCTCGAGAACTCGTGCAGACCGACCTCGTTGGTCTCGGTGGAGTGCCAGGCGAGGTCGAGCCGGCGGGGCCGCTCGGCGACCGGTCCGACGCTGTCCTCCCAGCGGAAGCCCGAGACGAAGTTGCCACCGGGGTAGCGGATGGTCGAGACGCCGAGCTCCTTGACGAGCTCGATCACGTCCTGCCGGAAGCCCTCCGCGTCGGCCGTGGGGTGGCCGGGCTCGTAGAGGCCGTCGTACACGCAGCGGCCGAGGTGCTCGACGAACGAGCCGAACAGGCGCCGGTTGACGAAGCCGACGGTGAAGTGGGGGTCGATGGTGAGTCGTGCGGTGACCATGGCTGTCCTTCGGAAGACGGGCGGGCGCGAGAGGCGACAGCGACAGCGCTGTCGGGTAAACGTTGTAAACGATCCTGGCCCGTTGCCTTCGGCGCCGTCAAGGGCCTCTCAGGAGCGAGTCGTCGACTCCCGCTTCAGGAGCCGCACCTGCGTCTCGTGCTCACGCGGTGCGATCGATCCCCGCGGAGCCTCGATGCGCTCGACGAGCCACCCGACGGCGACCTCTGCGATCTCGTCACGGCCGGGATCGATCGTCGAGAGCGTCGGCAGCGAGTACCGCGTCTCGTCGATGTCGTCGAAGCCGATGATCGCGACATCGTCGGGCACCCGGAGCCCGGCCTCCTGCACGACGCGCAGCGCTCCCAGGGCCAGCGGATCGTTGAAGGCCACGACTCCGTCGAAGTCGAGACCGGAGGCGATGACCGCCCGCATGGCCTCCGCGCCGTCGAAGCGGTGCCAGTCGTGCACGTCGACGATGAGCTCCGGCCGCACCGGCAGCCCCGCGGCCTCGATGGCTTCGAGGTATCCGCGGAGACGGAGGGCGGCGGAACCGGCGACCTCGTCCTGGTGCGCCCCGAACGCCAGGACACGCCGGCAGCCGAGCCCGATCAGGTGCTGCGTCGCGGCTCGGGCCCCGGCGACGTTCGGCATGGTCACATGGTCGGTCGGTCCGCCGTAGATGCGGTCGCCGAGCAGCACCAGCGGGGTCGGGATGTCGAGCATCCCGGCGTCCTCGTCGTCGAGGGTGAGCACGCTGTGCAGGATCCCGTCGACCATCTGCATGCGCGGACCTCGCAGGACGGCCAGTTCCGACTCCTTGTCGTAGCCGCTGATCTGCTCGATCAGCACGTACAGGCCGCGCTGATGCGCTGCCGTCATCACGGCCCCGGCCAGCTCGGCGAAGTACGCGTTCCGGAGGTCGGGGATGATGAGGCCGATCGCTCCGCTGCGACCCGATCGCAGACCGCGAGCCGTGAGATTGGGGCGGTAGTCCAGCTCCTCGATCGCGGCCAGCACCCTCGCCCGGGTCTCGGGACGGATGTGCGGGAAGTCGTTGATGACGTTCGACACCGTCTTGATCGACACCCCGGCGCGGCGCGCGACGTCGTGCAGGGTGATCGCCATTGCCGAAGACTACAAGGCCGCTTCCCGCTCCAGTCGACGGATGCGCGACAGCGCGGCCTCCTCCGACGACGATTCGCTGCCCATCACGCGCCGCACCACGGCGAGCACGCGGCCGGTGGCCCAGATCACCGGCAGGGGCGAGCGGCGGAGGCCGAGCATCCGCCGGTACTCCTTGGGCAGCGACGCCACGGCGCCGGCGAACATGACGCGGTAGGCGGGCAGGAAGCCCTTCGCGAGCGGCGGGCGGCGGATGAACCGCACCGCCTCGCGCACACGCTCGTCGCTCTTCAGCACCCCGGAGGCCCGGAACGCCTCGAGCTGGGCGCGGAGCTCGCGCTCGCTCCGCGGAGCATCCTGCACACCGATGAGCTCGCCCGCCTTCGACCACTCGCGCACGTACTGATCGGCGCCACCGGGGATCGGGGCGTCCCAGAGGGTGTGGCTGGCGAGGAAGGCGTCGGTGAAGACCACGTGCACCCACGACAGCAGCTCGGGGTCGCCGGCCGTGTAGGGCACCGTCTCGCCGTGGTTGTCGACGTATTCGCCGCGCACCCGCTCGTGGAAGTGGGCGACCCGGCCCGACTCGCGGTCGGCCACGACCGTGTCGGCGAAGGTCACGGTGACGAGCCAGCGGATGGTGCCCGTGAGGCGGCCGAGCGGGTCCTCCTTGTAGCGCGACCAGTCGTGCACCCCCGCCATCGCGCCCGGGTGCAGCGTCTGCATGAGCAGGGCCCGGATGCCCGCCACCATCGTCGCCATGCCGCCGTGCACCGCCCAGGACGCGGAGCCGGGGCCGAAGTAGCCGACGTCGTCGCCCTCGGCGATGGCCTGCACCCAGGCCGGCCGGCCGTCGCTCTGCCCCGAGAGGGTGGAGAGCAGGTGCGAGCGCCAGCGGTCCCGCCGTTCGGAGCTGCGCGGGGTGGCCATCCTCCGAGCGTATGCCGCCTCTGGGCGTGGGCATTTGTCGCAGCCTGCGAGTTCGGCCAGAGTTGGGGGTACCGATACGACGACATCTGGGGGATGCCTTGTCCGATCCATCAGCACCGGCGCTGCAGCTGAACGGTCTCAGCAAGCGCTTCGGCGACAAGCTCGCCGTCGACGACCTGAGCCTCACGGTCCCGACCGGCTCGTTCTACGGCCTCGTCGGCCCGAACGGCGCAGGCAAGACCACGACGCTCTCGATGGCCACGGGCCTCCTCCGGCCGGATGCGGGGCAGTCGCTCGTGCACGGCGTCGACCTGTGGCGCGAACCGTTGAAGGCCAAGGCCCTGATCGGCAACCTCAGCGACGGCGTCAAGCTCTTCGACCGGCTCACGGGCGAGCAGCTCGTCACCTACAACGGACTGCTCTTCGGCCTCGAGCGCGCCGAGGTGGCCGAGCGCGTCGCCGACCTGCTGAAGCTGCTCGACCTCGAGCAGGCCGCCGGCACCCTCGTGGTCGACTACTCGGCCGGCATGACGAAGAAGATCGCGCTCGCGTGCGCGCTCGTGCACGCCCCGCGCCTGCTGGTGCTCGACGAGCCGTTCGAGTCGGTCGACCCGGTGTCGGCCGCGAACATCCGCGACATCCTGGCCGGCTACGTGCAGAACGGCGGCACGGTCATCGTCTCCAGCCACGTGATGGACCTGGTGCAGCGCATGTGCGACCACGTCGCCGTCGTCGCGAACGGCAGGGTGCTCGTCGCGGGCACCGTCGACGAGGTGCGCGGCGACTCGACCCTGGAGGACCGGTTCGTCGAGCTCGTCGGCGGCCGCACGCACGCGGAGGGGCCGGAATGGTTGCGACGCTCGTAAGGCTGCGGCTGCTCGTCCTCCGCAACTCGCTGAAGCGCAGCCCCTGGCAGCTCGTCGCCGTGATCATCGGCGGCCTCTACGGGCTCGGACTGCTGCTCGGCGTCGTCGCCGGGCTGATCGCGCTCGCCTTCGCGCCGGTCGAACTGACCTCGACCGTGCTCGTACTCGTCGGCGCCGTCGTGGTGCTCGGCTGGATCGTCGTGCCGTTGTTCGCGTTCGGCATCGACCAGACCCTCGACCCGGCGCGGCTCTCGGTCTTCCCTGTGCCGCTGAACACCCTGCTGGCGGGGCTCACGCTCTCCGGGGTGCTGGGCGTGCCCGGCATCGTGACCGCCATCGCCGCGGTCGCGACGGCCGCGAGCTGGATCCGTTCCCCGCTCGCCGCGGTCGCCGCCGTGATCGGCGGCCTTATCGCGCTGCTGATCTGCGTGGTCGGCTCGCGGGCCGTGGCCGCCCTGTCGACGACGCTGCAGTCCAAGCGGCGGTTCCGCGAGCTCGGCGGCGTGCTGGTGTTCATCCCGATCATCCTGCTCGGGCCCATCATCATCGGACTCGGCCGCACCCTCGCCGTCTCGGCAGAGCAGCTGCCCGAGATCGCCCGCGTGGTCGGCTGGACGCCGTTCGGCGCCCCGTGGGCGATCGCCGCCGACGTCGCCATCGGCGACTGGGGGCCCGCCCTGGTGAAGCTCGTGATCGCCCTCGCGACCCTGGCCGTGCTGCTCGTGGTCTGGCGGGCGGCGCTCGCCGCGGCCCTGGTGACCCCGCCGGCGTCCGGGGCCAGGCGCGTCGCCAAGGGGAAGACCGGGATGTTCGGCCTGCTGCCCGCGACGCCGGCCGGTGCCGTGGCCGCCCGCGCCCTCACCTACTGGCGCCGCGACCCGCGGTACGCCCGCCAGCTCATCACCGTGCCGCTCGTGCCGGTGCTGCTCTGGTTCTACTCGGCGAACGGCTCCGGGGAGTGGGTCTTCACCCTCACCGGCCCGATCATCGCCTTCTTCCTCGGCATCGCGCTCTACGCGGACATCTCCTTCGACGGCACGGCCTTCGCCACCCATGTCGCCGACGGCGTGCGCGGGCTCGACGACCGGCTCGGCCGGATCGGGGCGCTGGCGCTCATCTCGGTGCCGCTGGTGCTGCTCGGCACGGTCATCCCGGTGGGTGTCATCGGTGCCTGGGACCGGCTGCCGATGCTGCTCGGGCTGTCGGCCGCCGCGCTGCTCAGCGGCTTCGCCGTCGTCAGCGTCTCCTCGGCGCGCATCGTGATCCCGGTGCCGCAGGCGGGGGACAACCCCTTTAAGTCCGCACCCGGCGCCGGTTTCACGACCGCCCTCTCGGGCTTCGCGACCTGGGGGATCGTCCTGCTGCTCACGATCCCCGCTGTGGTGCTCGCGGTGCTCAGCCTCGCACTGGACTCCGCCCTGTTCGGCTGGCTCACCCTCGCGGTGGGCCTCGGCCTCGGTGGCGGGCTGCTCGTGCTGGGGCTGCGCTGGGGAGGCTCGCTGCTCGACCGCTCGGCGCCCGAGGTGCTCGCGCGGCTGAAGTCGCTGCGCTCGGCGGCGTAGCGCAACCGCTCAGCCCCGCGCATCCCTCAGAGCTTCGCGAGCCTCGCCCGGGCGATCAGGAACAGCCCGTAGGCCAGGAAGCCGATGCCGACGGCCACGAGCAGCACGACGCCGAACGGCAGCTCGGCCAGCACCTTGAGCGCTCCGTCGAGGCCCGAGGCGGTGGCCGAGTCGGAGCTGACCGCCGCGACCACGAAGAGCACCCCGACCACCACGAGGGCGATGCCCTGGGAGGCGTAGCCCGCGACCCCGAGGCCGAGCACCACCCGCCCGGCCGCGCCGCCCGGCACGACGATCAGCTTGCGGAAGCCGCGGCGCACCGCGATCGCCACGAAGCCGATGCCGAAGCCGCCCACCGTGAGACCCACGGCGACGAGGAGGAAGACCCCGCCGGGGGTCGCGAGCAGCCGGGCGCTCAGCGTCTGGCTGGTGTCGGAGCCGCTGGTCGAGCCGCCCAGTGCGAAGATCAGCGCCGTGGCGCCCAGCACGACGTAGACGACCGACTTGGCGGCCTCGTTGAACCGGCGACCCCAGGTCTTGGCCGTGCCTCCTGCGTGCACGAGCGGCAGCGACACGATCTGGAACAGCCCCAGGGTGAACAGCGCGACGACCGACGCCCAGAGCACGAAGAGCCCACCGGGGGTCTCGGCCAGCTGGCGGAGCGCCCCTGACTGGTCGGCCTCGCCGCCTCCCACACCCGGCAGCGCGACGCCGATCGCGATCAGCCCGATCAGGATGTGCAGCATGCCGTTCACGGCGAAACCGCTTCGCGCCACCACGCGGAACACCGGGTTGCGGCTGACGTCGCGAGCGGCGCTCTTCGCGGTGGGGGACATCCCTCCAGCCTGCCACCCCCGATAGAATCGGCGGGTCATGAGCGCATCGTCACCAGCACAGTCCTCCGAGCATCCGTTCTCCACCGCCACGGGCGCCGACGTGCGCGTGCGTTTCTGCCCGAGCCCCACCGGCACGCCCCACGTGGGCCTCGTGCGCACCGCCCTGTTCAACTGGGCCTACGCGCGCCACACGGGCGGGAAGATGATCTTCCGCATCGAGGACACCGACGCCAACCGCGACTCAGAGGAGAGCTACGAGCAGCTCGTCGACGCGCTCACCTGGCTCGGCCTGAACTGGGACGAGGGGCCCGGCATCGGCGGGCCGCACGCCCCCTACCGGCAGTCGGAGCGCTACGACATCTACCGCGACGTCATCGCGCGGCTGCTCGAGTCGGGCCACGTCTACGAGAGCTTCTCGAACGCCGAGGAGATCGACGCCCGCAACGAGGCCGCCGGCCGCGCGAAGCAGCTGGGCTACGACAACGGCGACCGCACGCTCAGCGACGAGCAGAAGGCGGCCTTCCGCGCCGAGGGCCGCGAGCCGGCGCTCCGCCTGCGGGTGCCCGACACCGACCTGTCGTTCGACGACCTCGTGCGCGGCGAGATCACGTTCCCGGCGGGGTCGTTCACCGACTTCGTGATCGTGCGGCCCAACGGGCATCCGCTCTACACGCTCGTGAACCCGCTCGACGACGCGCTGATGGGCGTCACCCACGTGCTGCGCGGAGAGGACCTGCTCTCGTCGACGCCACGCCAGATCGCCCTGTACCACGCGCTGATCGACATCGGCGTGACCACCTTCGTGCCCCGCTTCGGCCACCTGCCCTACGTGATGGGCGACGGCAACAAGAAGCTGTCGAAGCGAGACCCCGAGTCGAACCTGTTCTTGCACCGCGAGCGCGGCTTCATCCCCGAGGGCCTCGTGAACTACCTCGCGCTGCTCGGCTGGTCGCTCGCGCCCGACCGCGACGTGTTCTCGCTCGAGGAGATGGTGGCGGCGTTCGACGTGGTCGACGTGCTGCCGAACCCGGCCCGCTTCGACCTGAAGAAGGCCGAGTCGATCGACGGCGACCACATCCGGCTGCTCGCACCCGCCGACTTCGCGTCGCGTCTCGTGCCCTACCTCGAGGCGGCGGGCATCGTGACGGTTCCGTTGACGGATGCGCAGCAGCACGTGCTCGAGCAGGTCGCCCCGCTCGTGCAGACGCGCATGCAGCTGCTCGGCGAGGCGCCCGCACTGATGGCGTCGTTCTTCGTGCCGGCCGCGTCGCTCGCCTACGACGAGGACGCGCGCAAGTCGCTGCCCGAGAACGCCGGGCTCGTGCTGAACGCGGCCATCGCCGGGCTCCTCGACGTGCCGGAGTCGGAGTGGGAGCACGAGGCCATCCAGTCCGCGCTCGCCGCGGCGCTGATCGACGGGCTGGGCCTGAAGCCGCGCGCGGCCTACGGGCCGCTGCGTGTCGCTCTCTCGGGGCGGCGCATCTCGCCGCCGCTGTTCGAGTCGATGCAGATCCTCGGCAAGGCCGAGACGATCGCGCGGCTCGAGGCGCTGGTGGCGGCGCTGTGACGAGCGCGCCTGCGGGCGTCTCGGGCGCGGCCGCGGCCGCCGCGGGCCCCGCCGAGGCCGTGCGCGGCTTCGACGGCGACCGCTACGAGGTCATCGTGATCGGCGGCGGCCCCGCCGGCCTGTCCGTCGGCCTCAACCTCGTGCGCGCCCGGCGCCGCGTGCTGATCCTCGACAGCAATCGGCCCCGCCACTCGGCCACCCTCATCTCGCACGGCTTCATCACCCGAGACGGCGTCTCGCCGCTCGAGCTGCGGGCCCTCGGGCGCGAGGAGTTCGCTGCCTACCCCACCGCCGAGTTCCACCAGGGGCTCGTCGGCACGATCACGCCGGGGGAGGGCGGGTTCACCGTCACCTCCCGCGGTGTGCGCGGCTCGGCCGACCGGGTGGTCACCGCGCCGGTCGTGGTGCTGACCCACGGGCTGGCCGAGACGCTGCCGGCGCTGCCGAGCATCCGCGCCTACTACGGCACCGCCCTGCACAGCTGCCTCGCCTGCGACCTGTTCGAGAAGAGCGACCAGCCGCTGGCGCTGATCGGCACCGCGACCGACCTCGCCGAGCGGGCCCTGATCGTCTCGCAGGTCACCGACGACCTGATCGTCTTCACGAACGGTGCCAGCGACGCGGTGACCGAGGCCGAGGAGGCGGCCCTCGCCGCCCGCGGCATCGTGGTCGAGCGCCGGCCGATCGACGACCTCGAGGGCGACCGGTCGGGCCTGACCGGCGTGCGTCTGGCCGACGGGACCATCATCCCGCGCACCGGCGGCTTCGTGCGCCCCACCTGGACCGTCCCCGACGCCCACCTCGCCGAGCTCACCGGCCTCGAGCGCGACGCCGACGGCCATCTCGTGGTCGACGCCGTGGGCGCCACCTCGGTGCCGGGCCTCTACGCGGCCGGCGACCTCACACCCCCGGGCCCGCAGCAGCTCATCGTCGCCGCCGGAGCCGGCGCCCGCACGGCCGCGGCCGTCGCCCGCCACCTCCTCGGCCCCCTGTGAGCCCGGCCATGGCGCCCGGAGACATCTTCGGGTTCCAGGACGCCATCCAGGGCGCCGGACTGTGGGGTCTGCTGCTGGTGTGCGTGATCGTGTTCGCCGAGACCGGGCTGCTGATCGGCTTCTTCCTGCCGGGCGACACCCTGCTGTTCTTCGCCGGTCTGCTGACCTTCACGGGCACGATCCCGCTGCCCCTGCCGGTCGTCATCCTCGCCGTCTTCGCGGCGGCCTTCCTCGGCGACCAGCTCGGCTACACCATCGGCAAGCGCGCCGGCCCCGGCATCTTCGAGCGGCGCGACTCGGGCTTCTTCAGCCGCAAGAACGTCGACCGCACCCAGGCCTTCTTCGACCGCTTCGGCGGCTGGGCCGTCACGATCGCACGGTTCATCGGCGTCGTGCGCACCTTCGCGCCGGTCGCCGCCGGTGTCGGCCGGATGAAGCGCTCGCACTTCTCGGCCTACAACGCCCTCGGCGCCCTGATCTGGTCGTCCGCGATCATCGGGCTCGGCTACGCGCTCGGCGGCATCCCCGAGGTGGCCGAGGTCGTGCAGCAGTACATGGAATGGGTGCTGATCGGCATCGTTGTGCTCACCGTCGGGTCGGCGCTGATCGCCTACCTCCGCCAGCGCCGCGCGGCGCGCGGCGCGGCGACGGGCCCGGCGAGCGGACCGGCAGGGGAGTAGGTTCGAGCGCGAGGAGGTCCGTCGTGCACATCGTCACCCGCTCCCTCGCCTGGGTGCCGGCAGCCAGGCCGGGCTTCGAGGGGCTCACCCTCACCCTGACCCCCACGGGTGCCACCGCGGTCGGCCACATCACCGCCGAACCCTCGGAGACCGATCCCCGAGGCTTCGACGTGTTCTACCGCATCGAATGCGACGAGGCCTGGCGCACCCGTTACGTCACGGTCGCCGACACCGCGACGAGCCGCTCGCTCGAACTGTGGTCGACGGGCGACGGTCACTGGCAGGGCGACGACGGGCGGATGCTCGTGCACCTCCTCGACGCCGTCGACGTCGATCTGAGCGCCACCCCCTTCAGCAACACCCTGCCGATCCGCCGGCTCGGGCTGGCCCTCGGCCAGAGCGCCGAGATCACCACGGCGTACATCGACATCCCGTCGCTGCACGTCTCGGCCGACCGCCAGCGCTACACGCGGATCGCGCCCTCGACCTACCGCTACGAGTCCCTCGACGGCAGCTTCGTGCGCGACGTCGAGGTCGACGACGAGGGCTTCGTCACCGACTACCCCGGCCTCTTCACGCGGGTCGGTCGCTGAGCCCGGCGGCCCGCCGCGCCCGCTCCTTGATGGCGACGATGACCTCGGTCTTCGCGTCGGAGTAGGCGTTCATGTCGGCCCAGCTCCGCGCCATCAGGGCGCGCTTGGTGCCCTCGTAGAGGGCGCGATCGGCGGGGTCGGCGCGCAGGTGGTCGCGGAGGAGCAGGTACCCCGCGATCGCGGGGTCGCCCAGCTGATAGACATGCACGTGCACGTCGCGCTCGGGCGTGCGCACGAGGCGGTGGCCCGGCTCCCGCACGCGGAGCACGTAGCCGGCCGCGAGGAGCGGGTCGAGGTAGTCCTCCTCGGCGGTGATGTCGCCGACCGCCACGACGATGTCGACGATCGGCTTCGCCGCGAGCCCCGGCACCGAGGTTGACCCGATGTGCTCGATCACGACGGGCTCGCTGCCGGCGCGGGCCCCGGCGAGAGCATCCTGAATTCGACGCCGGTTGGTCTCGAAGACGGTCGCCCACCCGGGGTCGTACTCGTGCAACCCCACCGTGAGCCGCTCAGGCCCGCCCACGATCTCGACCGTCGTCACGTCGGCCCGCCGGGGCGCCTCGCTGTGCTGCACCCGCCCATCCTCGCAGGCTGAGGGGTGCCCGAACGCAGAAGAGGTGCACCCCGGCGAGCCGGTGGTGCACCTCTTCGAACGGCCGAGCTGCTACGACTTGATGAAGGCGAGCAGGTCGGGGTTGATCACGTCGGCGTGGGTCGTCAGCATGCCGTGCGGGTAGCCCTCGTAGATCTTCAGGGTCGAGTTCTGCAGGAGCTCGTGCTGCTTCAGCGAGGCGTCCTTGTAGGGCACGACCTGGTCGTCGTCGCCCTGGGTGACGAGCACGGGCACCGAGATGGCCTTGAGGTCCTCGGTCTGGTCGGTCTCCGAGAAGGCCTTGATGCCCTCGTAGTGGGCGATCGCGCTGCCGGTCATGCCCTGGCGCCACCAGTTGGCGACGACGGGCTCGGACAGCGTGGCACCCGGGCGGTTGAAGCCGTAGAACGGGCCGGAGGCGACGGCCTGGTAGAACTCGGCGCGGTTCGCGGCCAGCGCGCTGCGGAACCCGTCGAAGACCGAGATCGGGGTGCCCTCGGGGTTGGCGTCGGTCTGCACCATCAGCGGCGGAACGGAGGAGACGAGCACGGCCTTGGCCACGCGGCCCTGGGGCTCTCCGTACTGCGCGACGTAGCGGGCGACCTGGCCGCCACCGGTCGAGTGACCGATGTGGATGGCGTTCCGGAGGTCGAGGTGCTCGACGACGGCCGAGGCGTCGCTGGCGTAGTGGTCCATGTCGTGGCCGGTGCCGATCTGGCTGCTCCGGCCGTGGCCACGGCGGTCGCTCGCGATCACGCGGTAGCCCTCGGCCAGGAAGAAGAGCATCTGGGCGTCCCAGTCGTCCGACGACAGGGGCCAGCCGTGGTGGAACATGATGGGCTGGGCGTCGGGGTCGCCCCAGTCCTTGTAGTAGATTTCTGCGCCATCGTCCGTGGTCACAAACGGCATGATCGACCTCCGCGTTCAGTGTTCCCGCTCTTCGGGGGGTGAAGAGTGGCTCCACCATAACGCCACGAAATGGCCGCTGAGAGCGCGATCCCGGATGTTCCGACAGCTGTTCAGTTCTGCACCGCCCCGCGTGCGACCAGCGTCGGAACGAACGCCTCCGAGCGGGTCAGCGGATGCGCAGCCAGCCCTCGAGCGCCGAGGAGAGTCCGGGCTCCAGCGCACTCACCGCGGTGCCGGGCGGCACCGTGATCACCCCGCGGATGTCGGACAGCCACCGCACCAGCCCGGTCTCGTCGGCCATCACCGGCGGCGCGTTCCGCACCTCGGGCCGCGCGGTGTCGAAGTGCAGGATCAGCTGCACCGCCCCCGCCTTGTTCCGCACGTTCATCGTGATGCGGTCGATGCCGTCGTGCACGTAGCTGGGGGAGTTCCACTTGATGTGCTCGTCGAGCTCGACCGGCAGGGCCAGGATGACGCGCCGCAGCTCGACCACCTGCTCGCGCTGCCCGGGGTCGAGCGCGGCGATGAACTCCTCGACGGTCTTCACGGTGTCGCCCGGGCTGCCGCGACGAAGCGCTCGATCAGATCGTGGTCCTTGACGCCCGGAGCCGACTCGACCCCGCTCGAGACGTCGACCCCGCTCGGCGCGGCCTCCGCGATCGCCTGGCCCACGTTCGTCGGGTCCAGCCCGCCCGCGAGCAGCCACGCCCCCTCGGGCCTCCGCACCTGAAGCGCGCCGAGGTCCCAGCGCTCACCCGATCCGGGCCGCGGCGAGTCGATCAGCAGCAGCTCCTCGCCCCACGACCCCAGGTCGTCCGCGCCGAGCGACGACGTCGCCCGCCACACGCGGGGGAACAGAGCGGATGCCCGGCCCACCTCCCCCCGATCGAATCCGTGCACCTGCAGAACGTCGACGCCCGCCGCGCGAGCCGCCACCGCGGCGTCCTCCGGCGTCAGCCCCTTCGTCACCAGCACGGTGGTGACGCGGCCGGCGGTGTGCTCGACCAGCCGTCGCGCGGTGGCGGCGTCGACGAACCGGGGGCTCCCCGCGGCGACGACAAACCCCACCGCGTCCGCCCCGGCGGCCACCGCGGTGTCGATCGCGGCCTCGGTGCGGAGCCCGCAGACCTTCACGAGCAGCGGCGCAGCATCCATGGCGCCGAGCCTACCGTCCGCACCACGACGGCGTCCGGTGCCGCAGAGCGACGATCGCCAGGTTCCCGGTCGATACGGATGCATCGAGTTCGGCGTCATGTCACAGTGGAGCGTGACCCCGGACCAGGCAGGCCTCCCGAGCATTCCGTCGCTGGATGGGCTGCTGGTGCGCACGGCGAGCGGGGACGCGGACGCTTTCGCCGACCTCTACGATCGCGTGGCCCCGCGCCTGCTCGGATTCATCCGCCGGTTCGTCGCCGATCCCCAGGAGGCCGAGGACGTGGCGTTCGAGGTCTTCGTCGACGTGTGGCGCCGGGCGGCGCGGTTCGACCCGCGTCACGGGTCAGCGCTGGCGTGGATCCTGCAGAGCGCCTACGGCCTGGCCGCCGGCGGCGAGACCGGCGCCGGCGCCGAGATCGCGCTCAGCGCCTAGCGCTCGGAACGGGCATCCACCACGCTCAGAGGAGCTTGAGCTTCTTCACGATGCGGTCGACGGTGGCCCGCGGGCCCACGATGCTGAGCGCGAGCGACTGCAGCTGCTCGGGTGCGGTGCGTGCGAGCTCGGCGAGGTACTCGTCGTAGACCCGGGTCGTCTGCGCCGCGAGCGGCATGTCCGCGATCCAGACGGCATCGTCATCCGTCTCCGCCGAGGCGGCCGCCGCCACGGCCTTGGCGCGCACGGTCGCGAGCTGCTCGGCCCCGGCGCCGAGCACCGTGCAGCCGGCCCAGGCGAGTCCCGGATGCTCGGCCCCGCTCGCGTCAGGACCACCCGGCCCCTGCAGCCCCCGCACCGCCTCCCCGGTGGCCGCGGCGACGCAGGCCACGGCGTTGGCGAGGCGTCCGGGTTCGAGGGCCGTGTCGACCACCACCACCCACTTCAGTCGCGCCGAACGGGTCGACTCGTGGGCGAGGATCTCCTCGGGGCGGTAGGCGGGGGTCGCGGGCATCCGTCGTTCTCTCCGTGCTCAGTGCTCGATGTGCTGCCGGCCCACACGGCCGACTGCGGCGATAGTATTCACCCGAACGACACTCACGCAATCATGCCGTACATCGTACGGAGAAAGGGGCCGAATGACTTCGCTGGATGCACTCGACACGGCCATCCTGCGCGAATTGCAGACGGATGCACGGCGCACCAATCGCGACCTCGCCGCCTCGGTCGGGGTGGCGCCGACCACCGCACTCGACCGTGTGCGGGCCCTGCGCGACCGCGGTGTCATCACCGGATCGACCGTCGCCGTCGACCTCGCCGCGCTCGGACGCGGGGTGCAGGCGATGATCGCGGTGCGCATCCGGCCGCCGTCCCGGAAGAACATCGAGGGGTTCCGGTCGTGGGTGAGCGAGCTGCCGGAGACGATCGGGGTGTTCGTGACCTCGGGCAGTGAGGACTTCCTCGTGCACGTGGCGGTGCCCGACAACGAGGCCCTCTACGGGTTCGTGATCGACCGGCTCACCGAGCGGCCGGAGGTGGCCGACGTGCGCACCTCGGTGGTCTACGAGCACGTGCGGAACGCGGTGATCGCGCCGCTCTGAGCCCGGTGGGCGGGGCACTCTGAGCCCGGTGCGTGGGACGCTCGCGGTGCTTTTGGCGCCCGGCCGCGGATAGGCTAGGGTAGACGACGGCCCGAACTCCGGTGAAGGCCATTGGGGTATGGTGTAATTGGCAACACGGCTGATTCTGGTTCAGTTGTTCTTGGTTCGAGTCCAGGTACCCCAGCAAGCTAGGCCCGGTCTTCCGGGCCTTTCGTGTTTCCCGGCCGCGTGGGTCTGCGGCACGCGGTCGTGCGTCTTGGTGGCCCTCGCAGGGTGACCCTCGGCGCCGCACGGGCCTCTAGGCTCTGGCTCGAGCGCGGCATCCGCCGCAGCTCGGGAAGGGGTCCCCGTGTCGGACGAGCAGTCGGTGGTTCTCGATGTCGAGTACGGAGCAGTCGGGCAGGTCTCGCTGCTGATGGACATCTACAGCAGGGACGTCTCGGCGGAGGCCGACTCGGATCGAGCCGCGATCGTGCTGGTTCACGGCGGTGGCTGGTTCCGCGGTGACAAGAGCAAAGAGGTGTCGCTCGCGACGAAGCTCGTCGACGCCGGTTACATCGTCTTCGCGCCGAACTACCGTGAGGCCCCGGAACACACGTTCCCTGCGAGCAAGGAGGACGTCCTCACCGCCGCGCAGTGGGCTCTCGCGTCTGACCGGGCCTTCGATCGCACCAAGCTCGCCTTCTTCGGCGGCTCGGCCGGCGGAAACCTCGTGGTCGAGGCGAGCATCGCCACCGGGAGGCCTGCGGTCAGCTGGTCGGGGATGTTCGACCTCCTCGCGATCGTCGAGCAGACCGACGATCTTCCCGCCACGCCGACCACGCAGGATCTCAATGCCATGAAGAGCGCCGACATCAACCAGACGGGCCGGAACGACGCGTTCCTGCGCTGGACGATCCTCGACGAGGTCGGCGGCGACCGCAGCCTGCTGACGAAGGCGTCGACCGCCCGCCATGCCTCGCCCACGGGCGGCCCGGTGTTCCTGGCCAACTCGCTGGGCGAGTTCGTGCCGGTGAGCGACGCTCGTGCGATGCAGGCGGCACTGGCGGAGGTAGGGGTCGCCAGTACGCTCCAGCTCATTCCCGGCACCCACCATGCGGAGGGGTACACGGAGGCGGCCATCGGTCCGTCCCTGGCCTTCCTCCACGACGTCTTCTCGGCGGTCCGGGCGTGACCCGGGTGGAGTTCGCGGGCGTCGGCAACGTCTTCTACTTCGTCGACGACCTGGACGAGGCGGTCGACTGGTACACGGCACGACTCGATCGTGAGCCCGTGGTGCGAGGAGGGGCGCTCGTGGCCTTCGACCTCGACGGGACGCGGTTGACGCTGCACCGGAGGGACGAGCTCAACGCGCCCGGCCCGGCGGGCACCAGCCCGTACTGGACCGTTCCCGACGTCGACGCCTTCGTCGAGGAGTGGACCGCTCACGGCGCCGTCGCGCACCGGGGGCCCAAGACCGTGTTCACGGGGGAGCGGCTGTGTCAGCTGCTCGACCCGTTCGGCAACCTCTTCTCCGTGCGAGAGGCCGCGGCCGGTGACTGACGGACAAGCTCGCTCCAGTCCCCAGCCGGCGGCGGTCGGCGATCTCCCGACCGCCGACCAGGCCATCGAGGCGCTGTCCGACCGGGCAGGGGCCTTCTACAGCGCCCTGATGAACGAGCACTTCGTGCTCGAATCCGCCCGAGGCATCACCGTGAGCGAGGCCAGCAGTCGTGCGGCCCTGTACCTCACGACTCTCTCCAGCAGTCTCGTCGCGTTCGGGTTCCTGGCACAGACCGACTACGCGCTGGGGTTCCTCATGGTCGTCATCCCGGTGATCTTCCTCCTCGGTCTCTTCTCGTACGAGCGGCTCGTCGAGATCTCGCTCGAGGATGTCGCCGCCCTCGAGGCGATCCAGCGCATCCGAGCGGTCTACGCCACGACGCTGCCGGGAGCGGCGCGGTACTTCCCGCGCCCGACCGGCCCGCACGGCCCGAACGAGATGCTGCCCATCGGTCGCCGGCAGTCGTGGGTGGGCGTGTTCTTCCCGACGGCGACCGTGATCGCCATCGTGAACTCGATGGTGGCGGGTGCCGGCGTCGCGATCCTCGTCGTCCAGTCCACCTCGCAGACGACCCCGTCCATCCTGATCGGTCTGGGAACGGCGGCGCTGCTCGCCGTCCTGCACGGCCTCTATCAGGAGTTCCGCTACTCGGCGCTCCGCCGCTTCGTCGCACAGTCCCGCCGCAGGGAGGAGCCGACCCCCTCGACGTGACCGAGCGCCGGCGGTCCATCCGCTTACCGAGCTGCGATCCCAAGGTGGGGCGCGGGCTGACCCCCGCCCGCCTTCAGGCCCGCGCCCAGATCGCGGCCTGGGGGCGCTCACCCGCGGTGACGCGCACGTGCTTCTCGTGCACGCCGAACCCGGCGAGCTCGAGTTCGGCCGCGAGGCGGTCGACGGGCCAGCGGTGGGCCGTCACGACGGCGTGGTCGAAGGGCTCGAGCGCGGCACCCTCGAAGAAGCCGATCAGGAGGGCGCCGCCCGGCTTCAGCACGCGGTGGAACTCCTGCAGAGCATCCTGGATCGTCGACGGCTCGCGGTGGATGAGCGAGTACCACGCGAGCACACCCCCGCTCGAACCCGTGGCGGCGTCGAGCGCGTCGAGGCTGCCGAGCGCGAAGGGCACGCCGGGGTAGCTGCGGCGCGCGCGGGCGACGAACTCGGGCACCCGGTCGACGCCGCGGGCTGACAGGCCTCGTTCGGTGAGGAAGGCCGTCCACTGGCCGGGCCCGCAGCCGGCATCGATGACCGGGCCGTCGACGCTCGCGGCCCAGGTGGTGACGAGGGCGAGGTCTGACGGATGCACGTGCCGCATCGACCCGAAGAGCTCGGTGTACTCGGCTGATCTCTGGGAGTAAGCCGTGGTGACCTGGTCGACCATGGGCGTGAGTTTATCGGGGAGGCGACCCGATCATCTGGTGGGCAAGCGCGGAGCGCGCGGCAGTTCGTCAAGTGCTGCCGCGCGCTTCGCGCTTGCCCTCGAAGGGTGTGGTCGGGATGGGATCAATTGTTGCGTGATCTGGGGAATCGCTTGCTGGAGGGCTTCGCTGTCACTAGAATTGAAGCAAGCTCATGAAACCTTCCTTCGCCTCTGCATCCGCCCTCGCCGCTGGGCCTGTTGTCGCCGGCGCCTCGGTTCTGGAGACGCGGGAGTCGCTGCTGCGGGGGATCGGGGCTGACGCCGATGCGGTGGCCGAGATCCGGGCTCGGCAGGCCGTGCTCGAGGCCGAGGCGGTTGTGCTGCTCGCGGCCGCCGCGCGCAAGGCGCACTGGCTCGCGGGGCTGGAGGGCGGGTCGCTCGAGCACGCGCGGCGGTCGCTGGTGGCCGAGATCGCGACCACGCTGCGCCTGCCCGAGGCGACCGCGGCGCAGCGCATCGACGAGGCCGAGGCGCTCGAGGAGTTCCTGCCGCACACCCTCGATGCGCTGGCCCGCGGTGCCATCAGCTACCAGCACGCGCAGGCGGTCGTGCGGCAGGCGCGAACGCTGCCCGAGGCGGCGCGGGGCGAGTTCGATGTGGCGGCGACCGCGAAGGCCGAGACGCAGACGCCCTCCCAGCTGGCCACCCATGCGCGGGCCGTGCGAGAGCGGATGCACCCCGAGTCGATCGACGTGCGCCACCGTGAAGCGCGCGAGGAGCGGGCGGTGTGGGTCGAGAAGGAGCGCGACGGCATGGCGACGGTGGTCTGTCATCTGCCGGCCGTCGCCGCGTTCGCCATCGACGACACGCTCGACCAGCTCGGGCGCGCCCTGCGCTCGCCCGACGAGACGCGCACGCATGCCCAGCTGCGGGCCGACGGTCTCGTCGAACTGCTTCTGCACCGCGACGGTGACACCTCCGCGCGTGCTCGCGGGATCACCGCGAACATCGTCGTGACCGTGCCGGCCCTGTCGTTGCTGGGTCGCTCCGACGAGGGCGGCGAGCTGCGGGGCTATGGGCCGATCCCGCTCGAGACCGCACGGCGGCTGGCTGCGGGGGCGCCGTCGTTCCTGCGCATCCTGACCGACCCCGTCACCGGGCAGCGCCTCTCGGTCGGTCGTGACCGCTACAAGGTGCCGGCCGATCTGCGGGCCGCCGTCGTGCTCGACGACGAGACCTGCCGCTTCCCGGGCTGCGCCCGCCGTGCCGACCGCTGCGACGTCGACCACACCACCGACTGGGCCCACGGCGGCGAGACCAGCCTCGACAACCTCGCCGCCCTCTGCCGCCGGCACCACACCGTGAAGCACCAGACGGGGTGGGAGGTGAAGGCGGGCGAGGCCCGGGCGCTGCACTGGACCTCCCCGTCGGGCGCCCGACACACCACCCGCCCGCCCGACCACTCCCCACCCGCCCCGCAACCCCGAGCGCACCAGCGCCCGCGCTCGCCGGGCGGCCCGATCCACCTCCCAGACGCTCCGCCGTTCTAGGCGCCCCAGAGTTCTCGGCGCCCCGCCGTTCTGGGCGCCCGCCCCCGCCCCTGCGCGGAGGCCCTTCGCCCCTGCGCCGCTAGGCCCGCGCGCCCTCGTCGGCCCTACGCCGCTGGGCCCGAGCACCCTCGTCGGCCCTTCGCCCCTAGGCCGCTAGGCCCGCCCCCCGCGCCCCCCGCGTCCTCGGCGGCCCGTCAGACCGCCGCGGTGCGGATGCGCACCTCGCGCTCCATGCGCTTCTCGTGGCGTTCGCGGCCCTTGATCGCCTCATCCTCGCGGTTCTTCGGCGGCGCGTTCGTGACGAGCTCGTCGAGCATGCGGCGGGTGGCGGCCGCGATCTCGTCGATGGCCCGGTCGAAGGCCGCCGTGTTCGCCCGCGACGGATGCGTCGAGCCGCTCACCTTGCGCACGAACTGCAGGGCCGCCTCCCGCACCTCGTCATCGGTCGTGGGCGGCTGGAAATTGTGGAGCACGCGGATGTTCCTGCACATGCCGGGAGGCTACTCCCGCCATCCCGCCGAGTCCACGTTGCCGAAAAGCCCGCCTCAGCGACCGCAGCCGCCGCCGAGCATCGCCTCAGCGATCGACGCCCGGGGCATGCGCCACGTAGTCGCGCGTTCCCACGATCTCGTCCTCCGGCAGCGACTCGCTGAGCCGCGCGAGGTCGGCCGCATCGAGCCTCACCGCCATGGCCCCGGCGTTCTCGTCCAGGCGGCTGCGCCGCCGTGTACCGGGGATCGGCACGACCCCTTGCGCCATCAGCCACGCCAGCGCGATCTGCGCCGACGTCGCCCCCTTCTCGGCCGCGATCGTCTCCACTCGCTCGACCAGGGTCAGGTTCGCAGCGATGGCGGCGGGCTGGAAGCGAGGCAGGGTCAGCCGCGCATCCGCCGGGTCGAGGTCGTCCACCGAACGGATGCCACCCGTCAGGAACCCGCGGCCGAGCGGCGAGAAGGCCACGAAGCCGATGCCGAGCTCGTCGATGGTCGCCTTCTCGTCGTTGTGCAGCACATCGCGCGCGAAGAGCGAGAACTCCGACTGCACGGCGGCGAGCGGATGCACGGCGTGCGCCCGGCGGATCGTCGACGCCGAGGCCTCCGAGAGCCCGATGTGCCGCACCTTGCCCTCGGCGACGAGCTCGGACAGGGCGCCGACGCTCTCCTCGATGGGCACATCGGGGTCGACGCGATGCAGGTAGTAGAGGTCGATGCGGTCGGTCCCGAGGTGGCGGAGCGAACGCTCGGCGGCCTTGCGGAGGTAGGCGGGCGTACCGTTGCGGCCGTGGGTGGTGCCGTCGTCGTCGGTCTCGGTCGAGGCCTTGGTCGCGATGGTGACCTCGTCGCGGCGGTCGCCGAGTGCGCGGGCGATGAGCTTCTCGTTCTCGAACGGACCGTAGGCCTCGGCGGTGTCGATGAAGGTGACGCCCAGGTCGAGGGCGTGGCGCAGGGTGGCGATCGACTCGGCCTCGTCGCTCGGACCGTAGTAGGCGCTCATGCCCATCGCGCCGAGGCCGATCGGCGAGACGGTCAGTCCGTCGCCCAGCGGAACGAGGGAGGTGGGAGGGGTGGCAGGGATGGGGGTGGTCATTCGGTGTCCTTCCGGGAGACGGCTTCGGTGTAGGCCGCGATCTTCGACTCGAGGGCGGCGAGATGGGCGCGGGTGCGGGCGAGTTCGTCGAGCACGTGCATCCGGTGCTCTCCGAGCACGACCAGCCGCTCGGCCTCGGTGCCCGCGACGCGGCTGAGCTCGGCCATGCGGCGCACGTCGGCGATGCTCATGCCGGTCTCGCGGAGCATGATCAGGCCGGCGATCCAGTCGAGGTCGTTCCGGCGGTAGCGCCGGCGGCCGCCCGGGTCGCGGGGTGCGGGGTCGAGCAGGAGCCCGGCGCGTTCGTAGTAGCGCAGGGTGTCGATGCTGAGGCCGGTGACCTCGGCGACGGCGCCGATCGACAGGCCCTCGTCGGGGATGTCGGCGTCGAGCGTGGGGAGCGGGATGGAGGCCATGCAGCCATGGTGCATCCTGGACCGCGCTCCAGGTCAAGGCGCCCCTCGGTCGGCCTCCCCTCTACTGGGGGCACGGGCGGGCCAAGCGGGCGGTCGACTCGCGACGAATCATGCACACGTATTGATCAAATGTCCGGAGTTCGCATGTCACCCAGAACCAGTGCCCCGATCGTCACCCGTCGTCCGTCGGTCGCGCCGCCGAGTCCGCTCGACGACCTCTCGTGGGACTCGGACCGTGTGCTCGTCGTGCGGGCGGCCTCCGGCGACGACCGGGCTTTCGCGCTGATCGTCACGCGCTACTCCGGCCTGCTCCGCCAGGTCGCGTACCGCGCCCTCGGAAGCACAGATGACATCGATGACGTGGTGCAGGAGACCTTCCTCGCCGCCTGGACCCATGCCGACAGCGTCATCGACGGCGAGTCCATCGCCGGCTGGCTCGTCACCACCGCCCGCCGCCGCAGCTACGACCGCCTCCGCACGGCGGCGGTGCGCACCCGAGACGGCGACCCCTTCGAGCACCGGATGCTCGCCGCCGACCAGCCCGACCCCGACGACTCGGCGCGCCGCTCCTCGCTCGCGGCCGACGCCCGGCGGGTGCTCGACGCCATGCCGGACGCGCAACGGCGCTGCTGGCACCTCCGCCAGCTCGACGACCTCAGCTACGACGAGATCGCCCGACGCCTCAGCCTCCCGGTCTCGACGGTCCGCGGCATGATCGCGCGCGCCCGCGCCCTCCTGGCGATCGAACTCGCCCACTGGCGCTGACCGCGGCACCCGTCTGTACGCTCCGGACGAATAATCGGGGGTACCGCCGCCACTATGGTCGCCGTACCCCCGATTATTCGTCGGGAGCGTACGCGGCGGCCGGGAGGGCCATGCCACAATCGCGGAGGCGCCCGGCGATGGCGTCAGTGGAGGAGGCTGGCGATGAGCGATCAGACCGAGGGCGTGCTGCTTCCGCCCGGCTGGTACGCCGACCCGCAAGACCCGGCGCGCGAGCGCTGGTGGTCGGGCGCGAGCTGGACGAAGTTCGACCACCGTGCTGCCAAGCCCGGACTGTTCGGCGAGGCGCATGCGCGCGCGTTCTGGCCAGGAGCGAATGCCCTGGCCAGACGGGCGCTGCTTCTGCTGCGCATTGGTTTAGTGCTGCTTTTCGTCGTGATGGCCACGTCGATCTGGGCGACCGCCGCCGGGGTGGCGCTGACCGGTACGGTCGTCGGCGGTTTCGTGTCGATGCTGCTCTGCTGCGTCGGGTTCGGTGTTGCGGGGCTGGTGTTCGGGGTGCGGGCGATGGGGGCATCCGCGGCTCTCGGAGGTGGGGGAGTGGCGGTTCACAGCACCGTGGCGTCGGGGGTGCTGGTGCTGTGGGCGCTCACGCTGTTCGCGTTCGCGTTGGTGCTCATCGCCTGACCGGCGCGGTTGCTCGCTGAGGCTTCCGGACAAGAGTGTCCGGAAGGGCTAGGTTGGGAACGCGAGCGAGAGGAGCGGCGATGGACGTCGAGCGGGTGCTGCCCGAGCTGCGGGAGCCGATGAAGCGGGCGCAGGTGTCCGCGCCACGGTGGCTCGTACGCACTGCGGTGCGGCTGATGCCGGTGCCCAAGTCCGAGGCGGTGCAGGTCGAGCGAGCGCGGGCCGGCGCGGTGCGGCTGAGGGTCTACCGGCCGCAGGGGTCGCTGAGCGGGGCGGGGCTGCTCTGGATCCACGGCGGCGGCCTCCTCTTCGGCGACGCCCGGCAGGACGAGGCGCTCTGCCTTTCGACCGCCGAACGGCTCGGCATGGTGATCGTCTCGGCGAACTACCGCTTCGCTCCCGAGCATCCGTTCCCCGCGGCCCACGACGACGTGCGGGCCGCGTGGGGGTGGATGCTCGACCACGCCGCCTCGCTCGGCATCGACCCGAGGCGCCTCGCGGTGGGCGGCGAGAGCGCTGGGGCGGGTCTCGCCGCCGCCCTCGTGCAGCGCCTCGCCGACGACGGAGGAGTGCAGCCGTGCGCGCAGTGGCTCTTCGCCCCGATGCTCGACGACCGCACCGCCGCCCGCCCCGAGCTGGACGCCGAGCAGCACTTCGTCTGGGACAACGCCGCGAACCGGGAGGGCTGGTCGGGCTACTTCGGCGGCCCGGTCGGTGCCGAGACGGTGCCTCCGTACGCGGCACCCGGACGTCGCACCGACCTCGCGGGGCTGCCGCCGGCGTTCCTCACCTGGGGCGACATCGAACTGTTCGCCGCCGAAGACCGCGCCTACGCCGAGGCGCTCGCGCGTGCCGGGGTGCCGGTGACCAGCGACATCGTCGAGGGGGCGCCGCACGGCTTCGAGAACTGGGCCAAGGAGACGCCGGTGGCGGAGGCCCTGATCGGGCGGGCCCAGCACTGGCTGCGCGAGGCCGCCGCGGCCCGCTGATCGCAGCCGGGCGACCGCAGCACCCCGACAGCAGCAGCAGCATCTGCCCGCCCGATGCCCGGTAGGCCTTCCGCGACCTGGCCGCCGACCCTCTCTTCGACCAGTAGGGCGGATGACCGTGCCGGCCGCCTGGCGGGCCGCCGTCGTTCGGGTCACTATCGTCTGGTGGCGCATTCTCACGCGAACGGGGGCCGGACGACCGCGCGGGCGTTGACCACACCCATCGACACGACCGCACTCGCCGAACCGGTGCACCGCCGTGACGTGGGCCGCTCGTGGCGCGCCCTCGTCGCTGCGCACCCGGAGGCGCGCGACCTCGCGGGTGTGTTCCGTCGATTCGTCCTCGGGTTCGCCACCGTCACGGCCCCGATCGGGCTGCTGGCGTTCGTTCTGGTCGTCGTCGCAACGATCGGCGAGGGCGGCCCCGACGTCGTGCAGGCGGTGATGGTGCAGAGTGTGATCGGCGGGCTGATGCTCTTCGCCGGGGTGATCTGCGGATGGGCGTGGGTTCGCCTGCGGCGGCGTCGCCCCCGGCCGCGCGTGCACCATAGGCTTATGGGCTTCGCCGCGGCGAACGGCATGACGTACAGCCCGGGGCCGACGAAGGCCGCTCTCGGCTCGCCGTTCCGGCGGCGCGGCGCCCTTAACCTGTACCGCGTGCTGCGCACGCCGGGTGAGCGCGGGGTCGAGTTCGCGAACTACGAGCTGATCAACTCGACCATGGAGAACACGGCGCCGCAGTTCGGCGGGTACTGCGCGTTGCGGCTGCCGGTGGCGCTGCCGAACATCCTGCTGCAGAGCGAGGAGGGGCCGCGGCGGCCGCTGCACACCTCGGCGGCGCTGCGGGAGACGCAGGTGCTCCAGCTCGAGGGGGACTTCGACCGGTACTTCCGGCTGTACAGCCCCGAGGGGTATGAGCGGGATGCGCTGTACCTGTTCACGCCCGACGTGATGGCCCGGCTCGTCGACCACCTGCGCGGCCTCGACGTCGAGATCGTCGACGACTGGATGTTCCTGATCAGCGCCCGCGACCTCGTCACCGACCGGGCCGAGCGGTGGGAGGCGCTCGCCGCGGCCGTCGACGCGCTCGACGACCGGATCGAGCGCTGGGGGCGGTGGCGCGACGAGCGGGTCGCGCGAGGCGAGCCGGGTATCGGCGCGGCGGTCACCGACGGCGGGGCGCGGCACGTCGACTCGGGGAGGGGGAGGCTGCGCACCTCGTGGAGCGCGGGCACGATCCTCGTCGTGGGGTTCGTGACGCTGTGCTTCGTGGGGCTCGTCGTCGCGATCAACCTGGGCTGAGCCGGGCTCGTCCGTCCCCCGCGGGGCTCGACCGGATGCGCGGGGTGCCGGTGATGGGACCAGTGCTGGCGCTCGGGCGCTGGGCCTCGGGCCCTGGGGCTCGGGCCCTGGGGCTCGGGCCCTGGCGCTCGGGCGCTGGGGCTCGTAGCGTGGGGCCATGGCGATCAGGCTCGAGAACGTGGGCATCGCGGTGCGGGACATCGACGAGGCGATCGCGTTCTTCACCGACCTCGGCCTCACCGTGGCCGGCCGCGACACGATCAGCGGCGAGTGGGCCGACATGGCCGTGGGCCTCGACGGCAACCACGCGAAGATTGCGATCCTCGTCACTCCCGACGGCGCCGGCCAGCTCGAGCTCTTCGAGTACCTGCATCCCGACGCGATCGAGACCTCGCCCACCCTCCCCAACGAGATCGGGATGCACCGGGTCGCGTTCTCGGTCGACGACATCGACGAGGCGCTGGCCGTCGCCGCCCGTCATGGCTGCCACCCTCTGCGCGGCGTCGCCACCTACCTCGACCGGTACCGGCTGACCTACCTCCGCGGCCCCAGCGGCATCATCGTCATGCTCGCCCAATCCCTGCAGCCGCCGACCCCGTCATAGCCGCCGCGTCCGCCACGGTGCCGCGGGGCGAGTGACGGATGTCATGGGTGGGGCGTGACAGTCCGCAGGCGCATCCGGGCGGCCGGGTCGGCAGGGTGGAGGCATGACCTCCCCTTCCGTCGCCGCCATCGAGGCGGCCTCCCTCTCGAAGAGCTTCGGTGGAGTGCGCGCCGTCACCGGCGTCGACCTCACCGTGCGCCCCGGCGAGATCGTCGCGTTCCTCGGCCCGAACGGCGCCGGGAAGACGACCACCATCGACATGCTGCTCGGCCTGACGAACCCCGACGGCGGTGAGGTACGGGTCTTCGGGCTCGCCCCCCGCACCGCCATCGCGCGGGGGCTCGTCTCGGCCGTGCTGCAGACCGGCGGCCTGCTGAAGGATCTCACCGTGCGCGAGACCCTCGACCTCACCGCCAGCCTGTTCGCCGAGACCCGCCCCGTCGCCGAGGTGCTCGAGCGCGCGGGCATCAGCGAGATCGCGGGGCGCCGCGTGGGCCTGTGCTCGGGCGGCCAGCAGCAGCGGCTGCGCTTCGCCATGGCGCTCCTCAGCGACCCCGGCCTGCTCATCCTCGACGAGCCCACCACGGGGATGGACGTCGAGGGGCGGCGGGCGTTCTGGAGCGCCATCCGCGCCGACGCCGACCGCGGTCGCACGGTGCTCTTCGCGACGCATTACCTCGACGAGGCCGACGAGTACGCCGACCGCATCGTACTGATGAGCCGGGGCGCGATCGTGGCCGACGGCGCCACCGCCGCGATCAAGAACCTCGTCTCGGGACGCATCGTGCAGGTCACCCTGCCTGATGCCGACCTCCGGATGCTCGCCGCATTGCCCGCCGTCGACGACGTGACGGTACAGGGCGACCGCGTCACCCTGCACACGAGCGACTCCGACGCCCTGGCCCGCCACCTGCTCACCCGCACGGCCGCCCATGACCTGGAGATCACGGCTCAGAACCTCGAGAGCGTCTTCCTCGCCCTCACCTCAGAAGGAGCATCCGCATGACCGACGCCGCCTCGGCTGCCACCACCACCGAAGCCCGAGCGTCAGCCGCCGCAGTCGACCCCGTGCGCCTCGACCGCCGCGTGCCACCGCTCGGCGGCTTCACCCTGACCTACCTGCGCATCGAGCTGACCCGCAAGCTCCGCAACAAGCGCACGCTCATCTTCACCCTGATCTTCCCCGTGATGATGTTCCTGATCATCGGCTATCCCCTTCGCGACACCCCGCTCACCGGCACCGCGATCGCCGACGGCGGCCCGTCCGTCGCCGCGTTCATCATGGTCTCGATGGCCATGTACGGCGCGATGATGTCCGCCACGCAGACCGGTGCCTCAGTCGCGGTCGAGCGGGCACAGGGCTGGAGCCGGCAGCTGCGGCTCACGCCGCTGAACCCCCTGGTCAACGTCGTGATCAAGATGATCGCCGGCATGCTGCTCGGGCTGGTCGCCGTGGTGGCCACCTACCTGGTCGGCGCGATCAGCGGCATCCAGCTCACCCCCGTGCAGTGGATCGCGACGGGCCTCGTCGGCTGGCTGCTCGCCAGCGCGGTGTTCACGACCCTCGGTCTGATGGTCGGCTACCTCGTGCCGGGTGAGAACGCGGCGCAGGTGACGAGTCTCGCGATCGTGCTTCTCGCGTTCATCGGAGGCCTGTTCTATCCGGTCAGCAGCATGCCCGACTTCATGCAGACGATCGCCGCCTTCACCCCGGTGTACGGCATCAGCGAGCTGGCGCGGGCACCGCTGACCGGTGACGGCTTCGACCTCGGCGCGCTCGTGAACGCGCTGGTCTGGTTCGCGGTGTTCCTGGTCGGCACGGTCGTGTTCTTCCGCCCTGACACGAAGCGGGTCTGAGGATGCGCGGCCGGCCCTCTAGGGTGGGCGCGTGACGAAGATCCGTGAGCCGCGCCGCTTCGGGCCGGGGTGGCCGATCCGCCCGGCCGGGGCCGGCCCCGACCCCACCACCGCTCTTCCCGGGGCGCTCGCGTCCCGGCGGGCCTTCAGCTGGTACCTCGGGGCGACGTTCTCGCTGTTCTGGGTCTTCTCGACCGTCCCCGCCATCCTCCGGGAGCCGGGGGCGCCGCTCGAGAACGCCACGGGCATCGCGCTGGTGCTGCTGTTCAGTGTCTGCTTCCTGGCCGCCCCGCCGGTGGCGTGGACCTTCGGCACGCGCGGGAGGGTCGTCGTCTGCCTCGCCGTGCTCGCCCTCACGCTGCTGTTCGTGCCCTGGCTGGGGCCCGACGTCGTGGGGCTCTGGACCTACGTCGGCGTGACCGTCGGCATGTGCGTCTTCTCGTGGCCCCGCACCATCGCCGCGATCCTGGCGCTCACGCTCGGCGCGCTGGTCGTGCGGGTGCTGACCGAGCCGTGGTCGGATGCCCTGCTGGTGCAGCCCGTCATCATCCTGTCGATCTCGCTGATGATGTCGGCGTTCGCGCGCACCATCGCCGTGGTGAACGAACTGCGTGCGACGCAGGCCGAACTGGAGGCGGTGACCGCCGAGCGCGAGCGCGGACGGGTGGCGCGGGACATCCACGACATCCTCGGTCACTCGCTGACCGTGATCACGGTGAAGTCGGAGCTCGCCGCGAGGCTGCTGGACGTCGACCCGGGCCGAGCGCGGGCCGAGATCCAGGACGTCGAGACGATCGCCCGGGGTGCGCTCGCCGACGTGCGGGCCACCGTGTCGGGCGTGCGCGGCACCACCGCGAGCGGCGAACTCGCCGCCGCCCGGGGCGCCCTCGACGCCGCGGGAGTGCGGGCCGAGCTGCCCTCGTCGACCGACGTCGTTCCCGCCGCGCAGCGGGAGCTCGTGGGCTGGGTGATCCGCGAGGGGGTGACCAACGTCGTCCGGCACGCGGGTGCGAGCCGGTGCCGGATCCGCATCGCCGAGGACTCCGTCACGATCGACGACGACGGCACGGGCCCGGTCGTGACGGCGGTCGGTGGACCGTCGGCCGCGCCGTCCACGGGGCTGCGGGGGTTGCGCGAGCGCGTCGAATCCGTCGGGGGGACGCTCGAGGTGGGGCGGGGGGAGCTCGGGGGCTTCGCGCTGACGGTGACGCTGCCTCGGGCGCGGGCGGGCATCCGCTCGTGATCAGGCTGCTGATCGCCGATGACCAGGCGCTCGTGCGCGGGGCGCTCGCCGCGCTGCTCTCGCTCGAGTCGGACATCGAGGTGGTGGCGGAAGTCGGGCGCGGTGACGAGGTGCTGGCCGCGGCCCGCTCGGCGGAGGCCGACGTCGCCCTGCTCGACATCGAGATGCCCGGGCTGGACGGCATCGCCGCGGCCGCCGGGCTGCGGGCGGCGCTGCCCTCCTGCCGGGTGCTGATCGTCACGACGTTCGGCCGGCCCGGCTACCTCGTGCGGGCCATGCAGGCGGGGGCGTCGGGGTTCGTCGTGAAGGACACCCCGTCGGCGCAGCTCGCAGACGCCGTGCGGCGGGTCGCGAACGGCTTCCGGGTGGTCGATCCCTCGCTCGCGGCGGAGTCGCTCGCGCAGGGCGACTCGCCGCTGACCGAGCGCGAGACCGACGTACTGGCGGCCGCGCGCACGGGCGGGTCCATCGCGGATCTGGCGCGCATCCTGCACCTGTCGCAGGGGACGGTGCGGAACCACCTCTCGGCGGTGATCGGCAAGACGGGGGCGCGCAACCGGGCGGATGCGGCGCGGATCGCCGAGCAGAACGGGTGGCTCTAGCGGCTTCGTGGTTCTGACGGCACGGGCGGGTCCGGCGGAGGTGACGGCCGCCGCGTGCCGTGACAGCATGGGCGCATGACAGCGGGAATCGATCGGGCCGTGCCGAATCTGCCGTCGCGGGACTTCGCCCGCACCGAGGCGTTCTACGGGGCCTTCCGGTTCGGGCGGGTGTTCCGGGACGAGGGGTGGATGATCCTGGCCCGCGGGTCGGTGCAGCTCGAGTTCTACGCCGCGCCGGGTCTCGATCCGCACTCGAGCAGCGCGATGTGCACCGTTCGGGTGGGCGACGTCGACGAGCTCTATGCGGCGATCCGGGCATCCGGTGTGCCTGAGGCAACGGTCGGGATGCCGCGGCTGCACCCGGTGCGGCGGCAGGACTGGGGAATGCGGGCCGGGTATCTGATCGATCCTGACGGAACGCAGCTGACGCTGATCGAGCAGCCGCCGGAGGGGTGAATCCGTCGCGCGGGGGATGCGCGGCCGGCCGGGTCTTCGTAGCGTGGAGGCATGAGCGGATCGTCGGACAGCACCTCGCAGCAGCACGTCGCGACCGGGGTCGTGTTCTTCGTCCTCGCCGCGGCGCTGTGGCTGACGATGGACAACTGGCTGGTCGGGGTGCCGTTCGCGATCCTGGCCGTGGCGATGGTCTTCTGGGGCACACGGCACGCCTGGCGGCAGACGCCCGACGACGACCCGGGTCATGGGGGGCCGGCGGGGCCGGAGCAGCACTAGGCGGCTGGCCTGCGCCGTCGACGCGGGGATTGCGCCGTCGACGCGGGGGCCTCGTCGCCGGTCAGGCGAGCTCGGTGACGAAGCCGATCGTGTTGCCGTCGGGGTCGGTCAGGGCGAAGAACTCGACGACGCCCTCGAAGCGCTGCAGCTCGGAGACCTCGAGCCCCTTGCCGGCGAGGTCGTCGCGGAGGCCGCCGGCATCCGCCACGCTGATGTTCACCGTCAGGCCCTCGCGGCCCGCGCGTTCGGGCGCGGCGGCCAGCTGCAGCCAGAACGCGCCGAGGTCGAACTCGGCGAGACCCTCCATCGGCACCAGATCGGGCTCGCCCAGCCCGAACGCCGCCCGGTACCACTCGATCGCCCGCTCGAGGTCTCGCACGGGGACGCCGACGGTGACTGCTCTCGCTTCCATGGGCTCCACGCTATCGGCCGGTGGTCCCCGTGCGGTGGCTCGGCTCGGGAGTGCGTGGCGCGTCGGCGCTGTCGGCGCTGTCGGCCAGCGGCTTCGGTGGCTCGGCTCGGCAGTGCGTGGCGCGTCGGCGCTGTCGATCGGTGACGGATGGCGGGGGCGGCGATAGGCTCGCGCCATGTCCGGAGCCGCCGCCCTGCTGTTCGTCGTGCCGGTCGTGCTGCTGGTGGCGGGCGCGGCGACGATGTGGGTGGGCGTGCGCGGGGCGCGGCGGCGGACGGCGGGGCCGGCCGGGCCCGCGCGCGTCGTGGCGGCGGTGGCGCGGGTGGTCGCCGGGGTCGGGACGATCGGGTTCGCCGTGCTCGCGCTGTCGGCGCTGTGGAGCGAGCAGCAGTACGGGATCGTCATCCTGCCGATCGCCGCGCTCGTCGGGGCGGCCCTGTGGAACGGGGTGCTGCTCGCGGTGGCCGCGATCGCCGACGCGGTCGCCCGGCGTCGCGGATGACGTCGCGGACGAGGTGAGTCCAGACCGTTGACCTCCCCCAAAGGGGGGTGGTAGTTTGGCCCGCAATCGGGAAAGGGCTTTCCGGTGATAGGGGTTCAATGATGAATCGATTCAAACGTGCGGGACGCGCAGGACTTGCGGGACGCGCAGGACGCGCGGGACTGGTCGGGGTGACCGCCGCCGCTCTCGCTCTGACGGCCGCGCCGGCCGCGTTCGCCGCGACACCGGCCGGGACGGCACCGGCGACCGGAACAACGGCTGGGACGGCAGGCGCAGCATCAGCAGCACCGGCAACCGCAGCGGCGGCGGCGGCAGCCACCCCCGGCACCCCGAAGCTCGAGGCGCTCGACCGCGGCCTCGTCGCCGCCCCCACGAGCGACGGCGTCTTCCTCAGCTGGCGCCTGCTGAAGAGCGAGGCCTACGGCGCGAACAACACCGGCCTCACCGGCGCCGACTTCGCCGTCTACCGCGACGGCGCGAAGATCGCCGACGTCACCGACAGCACCAACTTCCACGACCCCGAGGGCACGGCCGACAGCGGCTACACCGTCGCCCCCGTGCTCGGCGGACAGGAGGGCGCCCAGAGCAGGACGGCGACAGCACTGGCGGGCAGCACCAGCGGCACGAGCGACGCCGTCACGAGCATCCCGCTCACCAAGCCCGCCGACGGCGTCACCCCCGCCGGCGAGGCCTACACCTACTCCGCGAGCGACACCTCGGTGGCCGACGTCGACGGCGACGGCGCCTACGAGTTCATCGTGAAGTGGGATCCGTCGAACGCCAAGGACGTCTCCCAGGTCGGCTACACCGGCACCGTCTTCCTCGACACCTACGAGCTCGACGGCACGCTGCTGAACCGCATCGACCTCGGCGTGAACATCCGCGCCGGTGCCCACTACACCGAGTTCATGGTCTACGACTTCGACGGCGACGGCCGCGCCGAGCTCATGACGAAGACCGCGCCCGGCACGAAGTCGACGGGCTACGGAGAGGGCGGTACCGTCACGAACGACGCCTTCGTCACCCTCCCCGAGTCCGACGTGGCGGCGGGCTACGGCAACGACGACGACTACCGGCTCAGCGCAGCCGAGTACGCCGACCACCTCGTCGAGGTCTTCCAGGGCTGGTCGACCCGCCCCGAGGTCGTCGACGGCACCTGGCCGGCCACGCTCGAGGAGGCCTTCGGCATCCCCGTCACGCACGACTACCCCCTCAGCGAAGCGGATGCGCGCGAACTCGTCGATCATTTCATCGACGTCTACGCGCCCTCCCGCAGCGCCCGCAACGCCCTGCGGAACTTCGAGGGCTTCATCCTCGACGGCCCCGAGTACCTCACGGTCTTCGACGGAGCCACCGGTGCCGAGCTGCAGACCGTGCCGTACACCCCCGGACGCACCGACGACGGGCTGCTCTGGGGCGACTACGCCATGTCGCGGATCGAGCCCGGCAACCGGGTGGACCGCTTCCTGGCGGGTGTCGCGTATCTCGACGGCGAGCATCCGTCCGCCGTGTTCGCCCGGGGCTACTACACCCGCGCGACCGTCGCGGCCTGGGACTGGGACGGCGAGAACCTCGCCCAGCGCTTCCTCGTCGACAGCGGCTTCGTGCCGATGTCGAACCCGTTCAACGACTCGCCGCACGGCCGCGAGGGCACGAGCCCGGAGTGGGGCCGGCTGACGACGCAGGGCTTCCACTCGCTGAGCGCGGCCGACGTCGACGGTGACGGCAGGCAGGAGATCGTCTACGGATCGGCGACGCTCGACGACGACGGCAGCCTGCTCTACAGCTCCTACGACACGCTGCCCGAGGGCAGTGCGGCGCCCGGTACCGAGGCCAAGCTCGGCCATGGCGACGCGATGCACGTGGCCGACATCGACCCGGCGCGACCGGGCCTGGAGATCTTCACCGTGCACGAGGGAGCGGCTTACGCGCCGCACGGCTACGCGCTGCGCGACGCCGCCACCGGTGAGCTGATCTACGGCGAGTACAGCGGCAAGGACACCGGCCGCGGCATGGTCGGCGACGTCGACCCCGCCGTGCCCGGGCTCGAGACCTGGGCCACGCGCCTCCGCTCGGCGTCGGGCGAGAGCCTCGGCACGGCGATCCCGGGCACGAACCAGTCGATCCGCTGGGCGGGCGACCTCACCACACAGCTCGTGAACGGCAGCGGTGACGCGACCCCGACGATCGACGACTGGACCCGCGGCCGTCTGCTCACCGCCACCGGCGAGCGCACGAACAACGGCACCAAGGGCACGGCGAACCTGGTCGCCGACGTGTTCGGCGACTGGCGCGAGGAGCTGATCCTGCGCTCGGCCGACTCGAGCGCGCTGAACATCCACGTCAGCACCGAGGTGACCTCGCACAAGCTGTACACGCTGATGCACGACCCGCAGTACCGGGTCGAGGTCGCGCGCCAGAACACCACCTACAACCAGCCGAGCTACACCTCGTTCTACCTCGCCTCCGACATAGCGTTCTCGAACGTGCCGCTCTCGGCGCCGCCGATGCCGGTCGCGGCGCCGGGCATCGGCGTCGACAGCGCCGGGGTGAACGTGACCTGGAAGGCGCCGGCCTCGCCCGGCACCTCCGCGCTCACGGGGTACCGGGTGACGCTGACCCCGGTCGACGGGGCGGGCTCCCCGATCGAGACCACGGTGGGGGCGGATGCTCTGCGAGCCTCCTTCGCCGCCGCCTCGGTGCCGGCCGGCTCGTACACGGCCGGCGTGGTGGCGCTCAGCGACATCGGCCCGTCGGCGGTCTCGGCGCCGTCGGCGACCGCGGTCGTCACCGGATCCCAGCCGGTGCGCCTCGCCGTCAACGCCAAGTCGCAGTGCGTCAACGGCACGGCGCACGTGGCCGTCTACGCCTACAACGACTCCGGTCGGCCGGCGGATGTGCGGCTCTCGGTGCTCGGCACGGACAAGAAGGTGACCGCGGTCGCGGCCGGCAAGGCGGCGTACTCGCTGGTCGGCTCGGGCGCGGTGAGCGTCCCGGCCGGCACGGCGAGCGTCACGGCGTACTCGTTCGTCGACGGGGTGGGGTACCACTCGAGCTACTCGGTTCCCCACGCAGCGCTGAGCTGCAAGTAGCGGCAGCCTTCACGCACGGATTCCCGCCGCCGACGCCTCCACGGGCTCGGCGGCGGGAATCCGTGCGTCTGCCGGGGGTGCGGCGACGGGGCGACGGATGGGAGGATGAGGCCATGGCCAAGAAAGCGCTTACCGGGCACGGAATCGACGGGATCGTCGACGGCGCGCATCCGGGCCGCACCGTGCTGCGCCTGCTCGGGATGCACCGCCGCCGCGTGACCGTCGCCGTGCTGTTCTTCGTGCTGAAGGACATCCCGCTCTGGCTGCTGCCCGTCATCACCGGCGCCGTGATCGACATCGTGGTCGACGGCGGGCCGATGAGCTCACTCGCGATCTGGACGGCCGTCGCGCTCGTGGCGCTGCTGCAGAACTACCCGAACCACGTCATGTACACGAAGCTGTTCATGACCGCGGTGCGCCAGATCGGCGCCGATCTCCGCAACGGGCTCGCCTCCCGGCTGCAGAACCTGTCGATCGGCTTCCACTCGCGGGCCAGCTCGTCGGTGGTGCAGACCAAGGTGGTGCGGGACGTCGAGAACGTCGAGCTGATGCTGCAGCAGACCGCGCATCCGCTGCTCTCGTCGGTGATGGTGCTCGCGGGAGCCGTGACGATGACGGCGATCAACGTGCCGGCGTTCCTGCCGGTGTACGCGCTGACCATCCCGATCGCGGTGATGCTGCGGTACGTGCTCGGCAAGCGCTCGGCGCGGCGGAACGAGACGTTCCGGCGCGAGATGGAGCACTTCTCGTCGCGGGTCGGCGAGATGGCGACGCTGATGCCCATCACCCGGGCGCACGGCGTCGAGGGCACGGCGGTGCGGCGGGTGGCCGACGGGGCCGAGGGGGTGCGCACCGCAGGGTTCAGCCTCGACCTGCTGAACGGGCGGTTCGCGTCGCTGTCGTGGGTGAGCCTGCAGCTGCTCGGGGTGGGCTGTCTCGTGCTCGCGGCATGGGTGTCGATCAGCGGCTGGCTGCCGATCACCGCCGGGCAGGTGGTGCTGCTGAGCTCGTACTTCGCGCTGCTGACGAGCAGCATGACGAACCTGCTGATGCTGCTGCCGATCGTGGCGCGGGGCACGGAGTCGATCCGGTCGATGGCGGAGGTGCTGCAGGATCCGGATCTGGAGCACAACGAGGGGAAGGTCGCCGTCGCGCGGGTGGGGGGCGAGCTGGAGCTCGACGACGTGTCGTTCCGGTACCCCGGTGCCGAGACGGACTCGCTGAGCGGGATCGGGCTGCACGTGCATCCGGGGGAGACCATCGCGTTCGTCGGCTCGAGCGGGTCGGGCAAGTCGACGATGCTGAACCTGGTGCTGGGGTTCCTCAGGCCGGCGTCGGGGCGGGTGCTGCTCGACGGGGTCGACATGGAGACGCTCGACCTCCGGTCGTTCCGGCGGTTCGTGTCGGTGGTGCCGCAGGAGTCGGTGCTGTTCGAGGGGTCGATCCGGGAGAACGTGGCCTACGGGCTGGGGCCCGTGCCCGACGAGACGGTGCGGGCGGCGCTCCGCGACGCGAACGCGCTGGAGATCGTGGCGTCGCAGCCCGAGGGCTGGGACACGGTCGTCGGCGAGCGCGGCGCCCGGCTCTCGGGTGGTCAGCGGCAGCGCATCGCGATCGCCCGCGCGCTGGTGCGCGACCCGCGGGTGCTGCTGCTGGACGAGGCGACGAGCGCGCTCGACCCCGAGTCGGAGGCCGCTGTCAAGGAGGCGCTGGCGCGGCTGATGCAGGGGCGCACCACGCTGGTGGTGGCGCACCGGCTGTCGACCATCCGCTCGGCGGATCGCATCGTGGTGCTCGAGCGGGGCCGGATCGTCGAGGTCGGCTCGCACGACGAGCTGCTCGCGGCCGGGGGCCGCTACGCGGAGCTGCACCGCGTGCAGTCGGCGTAGGGCCGCGTCAGGGGCGGCGCGGCGTGCTGTCGCGCACCACGACCGAGGTGGCGACGGGGGAGGCGGACGACACGGCGGCCGCGTCCGTCTCCTCCAGCGCCAGCCTCAGCGCCGTGCGCCCCACCTCGACGAGCGGCACGCGCACCGTCGTCAGCGTCGGCCACACGTCCTGCACCGTCGGGATGTCGTCGAACCCGGCGACCGCGACATCGGCGCCCGGCGTGAGCCCTGCATCCCGAAGCGCCGACAGCGCGCCGACCGCCATCACGTCGTTCACCGCGAACACCGCTTCGTCGGGCTGCACCCCGGCGGCGATCAGCGCCTGCATGCCCTCGTAGCCGCCGTCACGCGTGAATGCGCTCTGGATCACGCGTCCGGCCTCGACCCGGATGCCCGCCCGCTCCAGCCCGGTCGTGAACCCGTCGAGCCGGTCGGCGGCCGTCTTCAGCTCGCGATTGCCGGTCAGCACCGAGAAGCGGCGGTAGCCGAGCTCGACCAACGACGCGGCCAGAGCGGACGCCCCCGAGGCGTTGTCGATCTGCACCGTGCGGAAGCCGAGCTCGTTGCGGCTGATCAGCACGACCCGCCCGCCGGCGCGCTCGTAGTCCTCGAGCTCGCTCTTCAGCGCGGCCTGCGACGGGTCACCCTCGCGCCTCGACCCGGCCAGGATGATGACCTTCGGCCGCTGCCCCCGGAGCGTCCGCACGATCTCGAGCTCGCGCTCGGAGTCCCGCTCCGTGGCGGCCATGGTGACGATCAGGCGCCCCTGGTCGGCCTCGGCCACGACCCCGGCCGCGATCGAGGAGAAGTACGGGTCGGTGATGTCGGCGACCACGAGCGCCACGGTCATCGTGCTGCCGCGGGCCACGGCCTGCGCCGAGAGGTTGGGGGAGTAGTTCAGCCGCGCCGCCGCGTCGAGCACCTTGCTGCGGTAGGCGGCGTTCACCGTGCGGCTGCTGCCGTTCAGCGAGCGGGAGGCGGTGGCCAGCGAGACTCCGGCCGCTCGCGCGACGTCTTCGAGCGTCGCGGGCGAGCTGCGGCGCGCGCCCGCGTCGAGCGGGGGTGCCGTGGGGCCGTCGGGGGTGTTCCCGGTCATGCGTTCCTCCGGTGCCGGATGGCCCGGGCGGGTCGTTGCCCGAGCGTTCCCGATGCTATCGCCCCCGGGCCGCGATGTCGGGGACGTTTGCCGTCTCAGCGTGCCCCTGGTACAACTTGGGATAGCGCTTTCTCGCAGTACTGACGCTCTGACCCCGGACGGGCGACGGATGCTCGGCAAGCGCTTTCTCGAACGCGACGGCGCGCAGGCGCCAGAACCAGGAAGAGCGCCATGGCCCAGACCGAACGATATGCACTCATCGGCACCGGCGGCCGGGCCGACCTCTACGTGCGGGGCCTCACCGGCCCGCACGCCGACGTCGCCGAGCTCGTCGCGTGGAGCGATGTGAACCCCGGCCGCCTCGACGTCTACGAGCGCCAGGTGACGGCGGCGGGCATCCGGGCACCGAAGCGCTACACGCCCGACCAGCTCGAGCGGATGATCGTGGACGAGCGCATCGACCGCGTGATCGTCACCACGCCCGACTTCACCCACGCCGACTACGTGGTGCGGGCGCTCCAGGCGGGCGCCGACGTGGTCGTGGAGAAGCCGCTGACGATCGACGTCGAGAGCGTGCGCCGCATCGCCGCGGCGATCGAGGCGACCGGCCGTGAGGTCATCACGACGTTCAACTACCGCTACTCGCCGCGCAACAGCGCGCTGCGCTCGGTGATCGCCGACGGCACCATCGGGCGGGTCACCGCGGTGCACTTCGAGTGGGCGCTCGACACGGTGCACGGGGCCGACTACTTCCGGCGCTGGCACCGCGACAAGACGAACTCGGGCGGGCTGTTCGTGCACAAGGCCTCGCACCACTTCGACCTGGTGAACTGGTGGATCGCGGCGACTCCCGTGCGCGTGTTCGCGAGCGGCGGCCTGCGCTTCTACGGCGCCGCGAACGCCGCCGCCCGCGGCCTAGGCGAGCGGCCCGCCCGCGGCACCGGGGTCACCGGCGACCCGTTCGCCCTCGACCTCACGGCCGACGCCCGCATGAAGGAGCTCTACCTCGACAACGAGCACCACGACGGCTACCTGCGCGACCGGGACGTCTTCGACCCGGGCATCACCATCGAGGACAACCTCGCCGCTCTCGTCGACTACGACTCCGGTGCCACCCTGAGCTACTCGCTGAACGCGCACTCGCCCTGGGAGGGCTACCGCGTCTCGGTCAGCGGCACCGAGGGCCGGGCCGAGCTCGAGGTCGTCGAACGCGGTGCGGTGCTGATCGGGGAGGACGGCCGCGTCGTCGTCGACCCGAGCGCGAACCCGGGCTACTCGCCCGAGGACGACGTGCGCCCCGACTCGGAGCGTCTCGTCGTGCAGCGGCACTGGGAGGGCGCGCGGGTCGTCGACATCCCCGAGGGCATCGGCGGGCACGGCGGCGGCGACGCCTACCTGCTCGACCACCTCTTCCACCGGGTCGCGGTCGACGAGCCGCTCGGCCGCGTCGCCGGCTTCGCCGACGGCGTCAAGGCGGTCTCGGTCGGCATCGCGGGCAACCTCTCGCTCGCCACGGGCGAGCCCGTCCGCATCCCCGACCTCCGCCTCCTCGGCTGACCGGCGCCGGACTTCTCGGCCGACGGGGGCCGTCGCCGGTGCTCCCTGCCCTGTGGGCGCTGAGTGGTAATGGCAGGGACAGGCGCCGGGGGCCGGAGCGATCGTAGGGTCGGTGCCACGGCCGGGCGTCGACGCGCCGGCCGGATCCCACCGGACCAGCACCACGGGACCCGTCGCCCGTGCGGCGGCGCGCCCGCGTGCTCGCAGAGAAGGCAGAACCATGACCAGCGAACCCACCATCGTCCTCATCCACGGCGCCTTCGCCGACGCCGCCAGCTGGGCCCCCGTGACCCGGCGGCTGCTCGACAAGGGCCGCGCGGTGCTCGTGCCCGCCGTGCCGAACCGCAGCCTGATCGGCGACTCGGAGTACATCCGCGCCTTCGTCGAGCAGATCGACGGGCCGGTGCTGCTCGTCGGCCACTCCTACGGCGGGGCCGTGATCACCGTCGCCGGCGCGGCCGAGAACGTCGTCGGCCTCGTCTACGTGGCGGGCTACGCGCTCGACGAGGGCGAGAGCCTCGGCGAGCTGCAGGGGCGCTTCCCCGACTCCGACCTCGCCGCGAACCTCGTGTACACGCCGTTCCCGAGCGGTGCGGCCGAGCCGGGCACCGACGTCTCGGTGAAGATCGACGCCTTCCCGGCCGTGTTCGCCGGGGGCATCCCGCTCGAGACCGCGCAGGTGCTCGCCGTCTCGCAGCGGCCGCTCGCCGCCGCGGCCTTCGGTGACGCGGCTCCGGTCGCGGCGTGGAAGACGACGCCCGCGTGGGGAATCGTCTCGGCCGACGACCACACCATCAACCCCGACGTGGAGCGCTTCGGCTACGAGCGCGCCGGGATGCGCGCGGTGACCGAGCTCGCGGCACCGCACCTCGCGATGATCGCGAAGCCCGACGAGGTCGTCGACGTCATCGAGACGGCCTTCGCGGCGGTGAGCTGACCGGGCCGGAGGGGAGCGCGGGCTGATGGCGGCGCGGGCGGGCGGCGCTGCGAGGGCGGCGGCCGGCGCGGTGGCGACGGGCGGCGCGGCAGCGCAGGCGGCGGGCGGCGCCGCGCGGGTGGGGGCGCTCGCGCCGCTCGGCGTGCGGATCTTCCGCTGGCTGTGGATCGCCGGGTTGATCAGCAACATCGGTGGCTGGATGCAGACGGTTGGCGCCCAGTGGTTCCTGGTCGAGCAGCACGCCTCGCCTGCGGTCATCGCGCTCGTCTCGACGGCGTCGGCGGCCCCGGTGCTGCTGTTCGGCATCCCCGCCGGTGTGCTGGGTGAGTTCGCGAACCGGCGGCTGCTGCTGATCGGGGTGCAGAGCATCCAGGCCCTGACCGCCCTCGCGCTGGCGCTGCTCACCGCCGCCGGCGCGATGACCCCCGTGCTGCTGCTCGCGCTCACCTTCGCACTCGGCACCGCCTCGGCCGTGCAGCTGCCGGCCTACCAGGCGATCGTGCCCGAGATCGTGCCGACCAAGCTCATCGCGAACGCCGCCTCGCTGTCGTCGATCGGCGTGAACGTGGCGCGGGCGATCGGGCCGGCGCTGGCGGGGCTGACGATCGCGTCGCTCGGCATCCCGTTCGTGTTCGCGCTGAACGCCGCGAGCTTCGCGGGCCTGCTGCTGGTGCTCGTGCTGTGGCGCGGGTACCGGCCGCCGAAGGCCGATCGCGAGCCGTTCTTCTCGGCCACCCGGGCCGGCCTCCGCTACGTCGCGCACGCCGGCGTCGTGCGCCGCCTCTACCTGCAGCTGCTGCTGTTCATCGTGCCGGCTAACGCGCTCTGGGCCCTCCTGCCGGTGCTGGCGGATGCTCGGCTGAACCTCGACTCGAACGGCTACGGCCTCCTGCTCGCCGCCCTCGGCGTCGGGTCGATCGGCGGGGCGTTCCTCATCCCGAAGCTGCGGGACGCGTGGGGCACCAGCCGGCTGATCGCCGCGACGAGCGCCCTCTACGGGCTCGGCATCGCCGGGGTCGCGCTGTCGGACACCCTGCTGATCACCCTGCCGGTGCTCGTGCTGGTGGGCCTCGCCTGGATCGGCGTGATCGCGACGCTGAACGGCACCGTGCAGTCGTTCCTGCCGGCCTGGGTGCGCACGCGGGGGCTGTCGGTGTACCAGCTCGTGCTCTTCGGCGGTACCGCGCTCGGGGCGACCGTCGCCGGTGCGCTCGGGACGTCGATCGGGGTCGCCGTGACCGTCGCCGGGGCGGGCGGGGTGGTGGTGCTCACCGCGGTGTGGCTGCTGTTCCGTCCGCTGCTGCCGACCACCGGCAAGAGCCGGGCGCTCGCGCCGATGCCGCTCACCGACGTGCCGCCGGTCGAGCTGCCGGCCGGGCCCGACGATGCTGAGGCTGTCCCGGATGCTCCGGGCGATCGGCCGCCGCTCGATCCCGACGGCAGCACGCTCGTGATCGTGCGCTACGAGATCGCCGACACCGATCGCCCCCGTTTCCTCGAGCTGATGCGCCGGGTCGAGCAGAGCCGGCGCCGCACCGGGGCACGCACCTGGACCCTTTACGACGACCGCGAGCATCCGGGATTCATCGTCGAGGCCTTCACGGTCGGCTCGTGGCGCGAGCACCTCAGCCAGCACCGCTCGCGCACCACCGGCTACGACACCGAGATCAGCGACGCCGCCCGGGCGCTGTCGAGGTCGGCGCCCGCGGTCGACCACCTCGTCTCGATCGCCGTGCCCCGGCACCCGCATCCGTCCGTCACCGCGCCACCGACAGCACCCGTTCCGCCGACAGCGCCAGTTCCACCGATAGCACCCGATCGGCCGACACCGACCGTTCCATCGACCAAAGAGGAGACACCATGACCGACACCGCCTTCGACCCGCTCGACTTCGCCATCGTGCCGCCCCGCACCTTCGAGCAGCTCGTGATCGGCGAGGTGTTCCGGGCGCCGAGCCGCACCCTCACCGACGCCCATGCCTCGGCCTTCCAGGCGGTCTCGGCCGACAACCATCCCGTGCACTACGACGAGGTCTGGGCGAAGGCCCACGGGCACCCGGCCCCTGTCGTGCACGGGCTGCAGGTGCTGGCGTTCACCGCGCCCGGGGCGACGCTGTTCCCGCACGTGATCGGGGAGGTGTTCATCGCCTTCACGGGGGTGTCGGCGCAGTTCCTCGGCGAGGTGCACGCGGGCGACACCCTCTACTCGCAGCTCGAGATCACGGCGCTCACGCCCGACGGCCCGAACGGGGTGGTCACGGCGCGGGTGACGGTGCACAACCAGCGGTCGGAGGTCGTGCTGGCGGGGGAGCACACCTACCTGCTGCGGCGGAGCAGCTGACGCCGGTGCTCCGACCCGGCGCGGTGACCCGATAAGCGGCGGCGGGTCGCGGCGGGTAGGCCGAGGGGCACGAGCAGCGGCAGCGGCTGCGGCGGGTGCGGCGGCTTCGGCGCCGTCTGCGGCGTGGGCAGGGATCAGCGGAGGGTGCGGCCCGGGGAGGGGTGGCGCGGGCGGCGGCGGGGCACGCGGGCACGGATGTCGGCGGCCACGAGCGACAGGTCGTCGCCCAGCTGGTGGCCGCCCGTCGTGGTGCGGGTGACGGCGCGGGGGAGCGCGGCCGCGTAGAGGTCGCGGTGGGCGACGGGCACGACCTCGTCGTCCTCGCTCGCGTAGAGCAGGATCTCGGCTGAGCGCGGCAGTCGCGTCGCGAGGTCGGCCGGCAGGTCGAAGCCGTCGAAGGTCCAGTCGGGGTCGCCGCCCGGGTAGGGGGCCGCGATCACGGCGACGAGAGCGACGGAGGCGGGCGCGTCGGTGACGGGCGCGTCGGTGACGGGCGCACGGGACTCGTCGAGGGCGGAGGCGCCGGGCACGTCGGTGACGGGCGCGCGGGGCTCGTCGAGGGCGGATGCGCCGGGCGCCCGTCGGGCCAGTGCCTTGAGCAGCAGGTAGCCGCCCGCCGAGTGGCCCACGAGCACCACGGGCGGGTGGGCCGCCGCGATGGCCTGGTCGATCATCCGGAGCCAGCCGCTGTCGTCGGAGTCGTCGTCGGCGGGCAGACGCGGCATCGTGACGGAGTAGCCGGCGCCGAGGCGGCGGGCCAGGCTGTCAGCGAGCAGCGAGTCGGCGTCGAAAGCCCCCTCGCCGGCACCGTGGACGAACACCACGTCGACCGGCCGCGCATCCATGCCGACACCCTAGGCGCGCGGGCGGCCCAGGGGAAGGCGTCTGCCGAGAGCGCGGGGCTCAGGCGAGCGTCAGCACCCCGTCGACCCGGCGGGGGATGCCGAGCGGGTTCGACTCGCGCAGCTCCGGCGGCAGCAGGGGATCGGGGGCGTCCTGGTACGCGACCGGCCGCAGGAAGCGCCGCAGCGCCGTCACCCCCACCGACGTGTGAAGAGACGTCGTCGCCGGCCACGGCCCCCCGTGCTGCTGCGACCACGTCACGGCGACCCCCGTCGGCCAGCCGGCGAACAGCACGCGCCCCGCGACCGCGGTCATCGCCGCGACGAGATCGTCGACCGGCTCGCCGGGCTCGGCGTGCAGGGTCGCCGTGAGGCTCCCGCCGATCGCGGCGAGCAGGGCGAGCGCCTCGTCGCGGTCGTCGTACTCGATCACGAGCGTGGCCGGCCCGAAGCACTCGACCAGCAGCGCCTCCGGGTCGGCTAGCACGGTCGCGGCCGTCGTCTCGAACACGGCGACGGATGCGCGGCCGCTCTCCGCCGCCGCCACCGACGCCGCCTCGCCGCCCACGACGACCCGCACCGACGGGTGGGCAGCGAGGGCCCGCACACCGTCGCTGAAGCCTGTGGCGATGGCGGCCGAGAGCATCCGGGTGCCTTCGCCGGCGCCGGCACCCAGCACCTCGGCCACGCGGTCGGCGAAACCCGAGCCGCGGGGCACGAGCACGACGCCGGGTTTGGTGCAGAACTGGCCGGCGCCGAGGGTGAACGAGCCCGCGAGGCCCTCGGCGAGCTCGGTGGCGCGCACTTCGAGCGCGGCGGCCGTGATGAGCACGGGGTTGAGGGCGCTGAGCTCTCCGTAGAACGGGATCGGGTCGGGGCGCGCCGCCGCCAGGTCGAACAGCGCGCGGCCGCCGTGCAGCGATCCGGTGAAGCCGACGGCGCGTACGGCGGGATGGGTCACGAGCGCGGTGCCGGCGTCGCGCCCCTCGATCAGCGCGAACGTGCCCTCGGGGGCGCCGGCCGCGGTGAGGGCGGCGTCGACGATCTCGGCGGTGCGGTGCGAGAGCAGCGGATGCGCGGGGTGCGCCTTCACGATCACCGGGCATCCGGCGGCCAGCGCCGACGCGGTGTCGCCCCCGGCGATCGAGAAGGCGAAGGGGAAGTTCGAGGCGCCGAAGACGCCCACCGGGCCGAGGGGGCGGAGCATCCGGCGGAGGTCGCCGTGCGGCGGCACCGCGGTGGGGTCGGCGTGGTCGATCGCGGCCTCGAGCCAGGAGCCCTCGACGATCGCGTCGGCGAACAGGCGCAGCTGCGCGGTGGTTCGGGCGAGCTCGCCCGGCAGGCGGGGGCGGCCGAGGGCGGTCTCGCGGTCGGCGAGCTCGACCAGCTCGTCGGCGGCGGCGTCGAGGGCGTCGGCGGCGGCGCGGAGCCAGCGGGCACGGTCGGCAGCCGGGGTGGCGACGAGGGCGACGGATGCGCGGCGGGCCCGTTCGGCGATCGCGTCGAGCTCGGCGGCGGAGGTGGTGGGCTCGTGGACGAGGGTCATGGGGTGTCCGTTCGCGGGGTGAGGGTGGGTTCGGCCGTGGGGGCGGCCGTGGAGGTGGCGTGGGCCGGCTCGGCGGTGAAGCGGAGGCCGAGGCCCGGATGGTCGGTCACGCGCATCCGGTCGCCGTCGACGACGACGGGGGAGGGCCCGGCGAGGATGCCGAGGTGCGCGAAGCCGGCGTCTTCGACCGCTTCGACGAGGGGGCGGGAGGCGGCGGGCGGGAAGGCGGCGGCGAGCTGGCCCGAGAGCTCGAGCAGGAGGTGCGGGGCGACCTCGACGCCGCGCGACCGGGCGAGGGCGGCGATCCGCTGGAAGGGGGTCACTCCGCCGACCCGCACCGCGTTGGGCTGCAGCACGTCGACGACGCCGGCGCGCAGGAACTCCTCGACGCGGTAGCGCGTGTGCACGTTCTCGCCGAGGGCGATCGGCACGGAGGTGCGGGCGCGGAGGGCCTCGTGGGCGGGGAGATCGTCGGCGCGGAGGGGCTCCTCGATCCAGCGGAGGTCGAACTCGGCGAGGGCGTCGAGGGCGCGGACGGCCCGCTCGAGGTCCCAGCGCTGGTTCGCGTCGATCATCAGGCGGCGGTCGGGGCCGATCACCTCGCGCACGGCCCGCACGCGGGCGATGTCGTCGGCGAGCTCGGGGCTGCCGACCTTCATCTTCACGGCGCGGAAGCCCGCGGCGACCCAGCGCTCGGCCTGGGCGACGAGCTCCGCGAGCGGGTAGTGCAGGTTGACGCCGCTGCCGTAGACCTCGGGCTCGGCCGGCGGCCCGTCGGTCAGGAGGGCGGTGAGGGAGCGGCCGGCTCGGCGACCCGCGAGGTCCCACAGGGCGAGGTCGAGGCCGGCCATGGCGATCGTGGTGAGCCCGCCGGATCCGGCCTCGTGCAGGTGCGCCCAGAGCTCGGGCCAGAGGGCCCCGGGGTCGGTGTCGCGGCCGACGGCGAAACGGGCGATGTCGTTGTCGAGGAGGGCCCGGGCGGCTTCGGCGCCGATGGAGGGCGTCCACGAGAATCCGTAGCCCCGGGCGCCGCCGGTGTCGCGCACGACGGTCTCGACGATCGAGATCGACGTCACGTCGGGGCCCCACGGCCGCTGCAGCGGCACCCGGATGAGCCGCGTGGCGAGGCTCTCGATGCGAGCGGTCATCGCGGGGTGTCGACGGACGCGGTGGCGACGGGAGCGGCCGCGGCGGTCGTCGCACCCCCGGCCGGGGCGATCGCGGCCGGGGGTGCGAGCTCGGCGGCGAGAGCGAGGCCCGCGTCGAGGAGGATCGCCAGCCGCGACTCCTGCTCGGCCGTCGGGTCGACGAGCGGCGGCCGCACCGAGCCGACCGCGAGCCCTCGGATGCGCAGCCCTGCCTTGATCAGCGACACCCCGAACCCGGGCGTCTCGTCGCGCAGCCGCACGAGCGGCACGTAGAACTCCTCCAGCAGCCGCAGTCGCGTCTCCTCGTCGCCCGCGGTGTAGGCGGCGTAGTGCAGCGCAGCCAGCTCGGGGATCATCGCGAACGCCGCCGACGAGTACAGCGGCACGCCGATCCCGCGGAACGCCCCCTGCGTCAGCTCCGCCGTCAGCAGCCCGTTGAAGAACTGCAGCTCGCGGCCCGTGGCACGGGCGGCCAGCACGATTTCCTGGGTCGCGCCGATGTCGCCCGTGCCGTCCTTGAACCCGACGACCTGAGGATGCGCGGCCAGGCGCCGCACGGCGTCCGGCGTGTAGCGGGCGGTGCCCCGGTGGTACAGCACGACGGGCAGCGAGGTGGCGGCGAGCACCGCCTCGACGTAGGCGACGAGCCCGTCGGTGGTGCCTGAGACGAGGTAGGGAGGCAGGAGCAGCAGGCCGTCGGCCCCGGCGGCCTCGGCGCTCCGGGCGTTGTCGATCGCGTGGCCGAGGGGCCCGCCGGCGCCCGAGAGCACCGGCACCCGCCCGGCGACGGCGGTGACGGTGGTGCGCACGACGTCTTCCACCTCGCGAGCACCCAGGGCGTGGAACTCGCCCGTGCCGCACGCGGGGAAGACCGCGCCGGGCCCGAAGGGCAGGCGGCTCGTGACGTGGTCGGCGAGCATCCCGTGGTCGATGCCGCCGTCGGCGCCGAACGGGGTGACGGGGAAGAACAGCACGCCGTCGAACGCGAGCGCGGGTGCGGGGGCTGCCGGCGTCGTGACGGCGCCGGTGTCGGCGGTGGTGGGGGCGTCGGCGTCGCTCATGATCGCGCTGCTCTCTCTTCGATGGTCGGGCTGGAGGTCGGGCCGGGGCCTTCGGTGGTCGATGGATGCGCGGCAAGGGCCGCCGGCGGGTTCGGGAGCTCGGTGCGCCAGGTGCGCGAGGGGCGCCAGCCGAGCATCCGCTCTGCCTTGGCGACGGAGAAGACGGGGGCGCCCGGGCCGAGCGCGTCGGCCGCCTCGCCGAGGGTCGGGGCGTGCTCGCGCCAGAGGGACGCGACCGGTTCGACAGCGAGGGCGTCGGCGGCACCCACGAAGAAGCACTCGCCGTCGATCGCGGCGGGGTCGGCGCGCAGCCACACGTCGACGAAGTCCGCGGCGTCGCGGGCGTCGACGTAGTTGAAGAGGCTCACGGCGGCCAGGGCCGGGTCGCGCAGGCGGTCGATCACGGTGTGTCCCTGCTGGGTGGGGGCGCCGGCCCATTCCTCGGGCGAGATGACGTAGCAGGGGCGGAACGAGCCGAAGACGTGCGGGGAGGTGCGGGCGAACATCCGCACCTCCTCCTCGAGGACGGCCTTCGACAGGGCGTAGGCGTGGGCCGGTTCGACCGGGCTGTCTTCGTCGAGCGGGAGGGTGCGGGGGCGCCAGGTGGGGAGGGTGTAGCCGAGCACGGTGGGGCTGCTGGCGACCAGGGTGCGGGCGACGCCGGCGCGGTCGGCGGCGGCGCAGACGGTGTAGGCGAGGGTCGTGTTGGTGCCGAGGATCTCGAGCTCGGGGGCGCTGAACGGCACCGCGATGGCGGCGAGGTGCACGACGGCGTCGGGGCGCAGCTCGGCGAAGAGGGCGTCGAGGGCGTCGGCGTCGCGGAGGTCGAGGTGGTGCTCGGCGTAGGGCGCGGGGGCGGGCTGCGCGCTCGCCGCGGTGGTGGTGTCGAGCGCGGCGGCGGGCTGCGCGCTCGCCGCCGTGGTGGTGTCGGGCGCGGCGGCGGTCTCCGGGGTGTCGTGTGCGGCGCTCGCCGGAGTGGCGACGGGTGGGGCTGCGGGCGCGCGGTCGAGGCCCGTGACGCGGTGGCCGTGGGCGAGGAGGCCCGCGACGACGCTGCGGCCGAGGCGGCCCGACGATCCGGTGACGACCACGTGCATCCGCTGCTCCTTCTGCTTCGACGGTGAGGCGGCGGCTCGACCCGCCAGGCTCGGCGACCCGCTCGAACCGCACGACCCGCACGACCCGCCAGGCTCGGCGACCGGGCGGGCTTGGGAAACCGCTTTCTCACCCGAGCCTAGGCGAGCACTGGCCGCCGCGGCAACCGCGCCACTACAGTGAGTAAGCGATTTCCGAGCCGGACGGCGACTCGAGACGGAGGACAGATGGCCGACAGAACCAGAGCCACGACCATCGCCGACGTCGCCCTGCGCGCCGGCGTCTCCCAGGCCTCCGTGTCGCGGGTGCTGAACGGCAAGCAGAACGTCGACCCCGCCATCGCCGCCCGCGTGCACGACGCCGTCTCGGCCCTCGGCTACACCCCGAGCATCGCCGCCCGCAGCCTCGTGCACGGCCGCAACGACACGGTCGCCATGGTGGTTCCCGACCTCGAGAATCCGCTCTTCCAGGGCATCCTGAAGGGGCTCAGCCTCGCCGCCGCGGCCGACGGCTACCGCGTGCTGGTCGCCGACACCGCCGAGCAGGCCGGCGAGGAGGCAGCCATCGCGCGCGAGGCCCGTCACCGCTGCGACGCCATCGTGCTCTGCGCCCCGCGGATGCCCGCCTCCCAGCTGCGCGCCCTCGCCCCCCTGCTGGCGCCGGCCGTCGTGGTCAACCGCAGTCTCGACGACCCGGCGGTGCCGACCGTCGGCGTCGACTACGCCCGCGGCATGCGCGACCTGGTCGAGCACCTGGCCGCCCTGGGTCACCGGCGCCTGGTCTTCCTCGCGGGGCCCGACGCGAGCTCGTCGCAGGCCGAGCGGATGCGCGGCCTCCGCGACGCCGTCACCGCCCTCCCCGGGGTGAGCGTCGACACGCTCCCGTGCGGATCCCGCCTGGACGACGGCTACCGCTCCGGCGAGGCGGTCGCCGCCGCGGTGCGCGCCGGAACCACCGCGGTCATCGCGTTCAACGACCTCGTGGCGCTGGGGCTGATGCCGCGGCTCGCGGAGCTCGGGCTGCGCATCCCCGACGACGTCTCGGTCGCCGGGTTCGACGACGTGCCGCTCGCGCGGTATGCGACACCGCCGCTGACGAGCATGTCGGTGCCACGGAGCGAGCTCGGCGCGCAGGTCTGGTCGCGGCTGCGCGCGCTGATCGCGGGGGAGCCGTCGGAGCACGCGCTGCTCTTCCGCCCCCGCCTCGAGCACCGCGCGAGCACGGCGCCGCCGCCGGCGGCTCGGCGTTTGACTGGCGTGCGTGAAGCCCTTCCTGCCGAGTCGGAGGTGCCGGCGTGAGGGCCGTGGTGCGCGCGGCCGACCGGGCCGCGAAGCGGGAGCGAGTGCTCGCGCTGCTCGAGGGGCAGGGCGCCGAGGGGCTGCTGCTGAGCTCGCACGCGGCGGTGACGTGGTACCTCGACGGTGCGCGCACGCACGTGTCGCTGATGGGCGACCCGGTCGCGGCGGTGATGGTGCGGCCGGGTGGCGACGAGATCCGGGTGTTCGAGAACGAGGCCGAGCGGATGCTCGCCGAGGAGCTGCATCCCGACGACGCCGCCCACGTGACGCGGGTGCCCTGGCACGAGCCGTTGCTGCCCGCGGGGCTAGCAGCCCACATGCCGACCCACCCTCCCGGCCGCAGGTCCGAGCGCGGGCTGCTTCGGGAGGGCGACGTCGCCGCCGAGCTGCGGGCCGCGCGGGCGTCGCTGCTGCCGGGCGAGCTGGGCCGGTACCGGAGGCTGGGTGCCGAGGTGGCGGAGGTGCTGACCGACGTGGCGGAGGCGGTGACGCCGGCGAGCAGCGAGCGGGAGGCGGCCGCGATGCTCGCGGGCACCCTCGTGGGGCGGGGCATCGACCCGGTGGTGGTGCTGGTGAGCGGGGCCGCGCGGGTGCGGCACCGGCATCCGCTACCCACCGACGGGCCGCTGGGGGAGCGGGCGATGCTCGTCGTGTGCGGGCGGCGGCACGGGCTGATCGCGAACGCGACGCGGTGGGTGGACTGGGAGGGTGCGGGTGGGGAGGCGGATCGGGGGGTGCTCGAGGTCGAGGCGGCGTTCTTCGACGCGACCGTGCCGGGTGCGACCGTGGGGGAGGTGTTCGCCGCGGGGGCCGCCGCCTACGCGAGCGTGGGCTTCGACGCGGAGGAGTGGCGGCGGCACCATCAGGGCGGCCCCACAGGCTACGCCGGCCGCGACCCCCGCGCCTCGTCCGGCGTCGAGGACGTCGTGCAGACGAACCACGCCTTCGCCTGGAACCCGAGCGTCCCGGGTGCCAAGGTGGAGGATACGGTGCTCGTCACCGCCACGGGCATCGAGCCCCTCACGGTCGACGCACGGTGGCCGGTCGTCGAGGTCGCCGGCCGGTGGCGACCGGTGGCGCTCCGCCGCTGATCGTGTACATTCGATCCCGGATAGCGCTTTCCAACTGGTCGGACGACCTGACCGACAACGACGCCTGACCGACAACGACGCCTGACCGACGACGACGCCTGACCGGCAACGACGCCTGACCGACGACGACACCTGACCGACGATGACAGGAGACGCGGTGACCGACATCACGATCACCGAGGCCGCCGACCGCCTCATCCTGACCGCCGCCGCACCCCCATCCGCACCGGCCGGCGCCGGAACCGCGACGATTCCCGCCACAGCCACAGCCACCGCCGCCGCACACGCCCAGACCGCCGAGCCCGCCGCGGGCGGCCCGATCGTGCTCGCCGAGTACGTGATGCGTCCCGCCGACCCGCAGCTCGAGTCGCCGCGCCCGTACTTCGCCCCGCTCCGCACCCGCGGAGGCGACGTCGTCACCGACCTCCGCCCCGCCGACCACGTCTGGCACAAGGGCCTGTCCTGGTCGCTGCCCGTCGTCGGCGACGAGAACTTCTGGGGCGGCCCCAGCTTCCGCCGCGGCGAGGGCTACGTGCAGCTGCCGAACAACGGCCGCCAGCGCCACCTCGCCTTCGACCGCCTCGACAGCGGCCAGCGCGCCCACATCACCGAACGCCTCGACTGGCTCGCCGAGAACGGCGAGACCCTCTTCGACGAGACCCGCCACCTCACCGTCGAGACGATCGACGACACCGCCTGGCTGCTCGTGTTCGACACGGTCATGACCAATCGCACCGCCGCGTCCGTCGCCCTCGGCTCGCCCACCACCGAGGGCCGCCCGAACGCCGGCTACGGCGGCCTCTTCTGGCGAGGCCCCGCCTCCTTCACGGGCGGCCGCATCCTGGCGCCGCACGCCCCGGGCAGCACGGGCGACGAGGGCGGCCCGGGCGGCGACGGCGGTGCGGGCGGCGACGAGCTCCGCGGCACGAGGTCGCCGTGGCTCGGCTTCGTGGGCGAGCATCCGGATGCCCGTTCCTCGACGATCGTGATTGTCGACCTGCCCGGCAACCCGCGGCATCCGACGCCCTGGTTCGCACGCAGCGAGGAGTACGCCGGGCTCTGCCCCGCCCCGTTCTTCGACGAGGAGTGGGAGGTCGCGGCCGGCGCCGAACTCCGCGCGCGCTACGCCGTCGTCATCGCCGACGGCGCCCTCGACCCGGAGGGCGCCGCCCGCCTCGCCGCCCACGCCCTGACCCTCGCGACGAAGGAGTCCCCGTGACCCACCCCATCCCCGCCGCCAGCGGCGACGACGAGACGGCCCGCCCGCTCCGCGCCGGCATCGTCGGCACCGGCGGCATCTCCGAGCTGCACGCCCAGGCCCTCGCCGCCGTCGACGGCGCCGAGCTCGTGGGCGTCGCCGATCTCGACCCCGAGCGGGCGAGGGCCTTCGCCGAGCGGTGGAGCCGCGCATCCGGACCCGTCGTCGAGCCGGTCGTCGACCTCGACGCCCTGCTCGCCCTCGGACTCGACGTGCTGCACGTCTGCACGCCTCCCGCGGTGCACGCCGAGCAGGCCCTCGCCGCCTTCGCGGCCGGGGTGCACGTGGTCTGCGAGAAGCCCGCCGCCCTCTCGCTCGACGAGCTCGAGACGATGACGGACGCGGCGGCCGCGGCCGGCCGGCAGCTCGCGATCGTCTTCCAGCAGCGCACGGGCACCGCCGCCGCGCACGTGCGCGCCCTGCTCGCCGACGGCGCGCTCGGCCGCCCCCTCGTGGCCACCTGCCAGACCCTCTGGTACCGCCCGCAGAGCTACTTCGACGTGCCCTGGCGCGGAACCTGGGCGAGCGAGGGCGGCGGGCCGACGCTGGGGCACGGCATCCATCAGATCGACCTGCTCGCGCACCTGCTCGGCGACTGGGCGAGCGTGTCGGGGCAGCTCTGGCGGCTGGGGCGCGAGACCGAGACCGAGGACGTCTCGACGGCCGTGCTGACGTTCGCGAACGGGGTCGTGGCGTCGGTGATCACGAGTGCGCTGTCGCCGCGCGAGGTCAGCTCGGTGCGCATCGACACCGAGCTCGCCACCGTCACCGTCGACCACCTCTACGGGCACGGGCACGAGCACTGGCGCATCACGCCGGCGCCCGGGGTGGAGCCGCGGCCGGAGTGGGAGCTGCCGGCCATGGAGGAGGGGAGTGGGCACGTGCCGCTCGTGCGGGAGGTCTACGACGCCCTGCGTTCGGGATCGCCCCTGCCGGCGGTCGCCGCGGCCCCGGCCCGCTCGCTCGAGATCGTGACGGCGCTGTACTCGTCGGCGGCGACCGGTCGCACCGTGACCCCGGCGACCCTGCGCGACGACGCGGCGCGCCTCCGCTCGCTCGAGAGCCCCGTCACCGACCTCCGCCCATGAGCGGTGCGCTGGGCTCGCCGAGCGGATGGCCGTCCCCGCTGTTCCGCGACCCGGTGACCGACGGGGCGGCCGATCCGACGGTCATCCGCCACCACGAGACGGGGGAGTGGTGGATGTTCTACACCCGCCGTCGCCCGGCCGACACCGGCCCCGGGGTGACGTGGGTGCACGGCTCGCGCATCGGCGTGGCGCGGTCGCACGACGGATGGCACTGGCGCGCGGCGGGCGTGGTCGAGGGCCTCGACCCGGCAGCCGGCACGCCCACCCGCGGCGCACGCGTGCCGGGCCTCGACCCGGCAGCCGGCACGCCCACCCGCGGCGCACGCGTGCCGGGCCTCGACCCGGCAGCCGGCACGCCCACCCGCGGCGCACGCGTGCCGGGCCTCGACCCGGCTGTCGGCGCGCCCACCCGCGCCGACGCCGCGACGGAGGTCGACCCGGACGCGGGACCGAACACGCACTGGGCGCCCGAGGTCATCCACGACGGCACCCGCTACCGCATGTACCTGTCGTTCATCGAGGGCGTGCCCGATCGGTGGGAGGGGCACGCGCGGCACATCGTCGAGTACCAGAGCCCCGACCTCGAGCGCTGGACGCGCATCCGCTCGCTGCCCCTCTCGTCGGATCGCGTCATCGACGCCTGCGTCGCCCGCTGCCCCGACGGCCTCTGGCGGCTCTGGTACAAGGACGAGGCGCGCGACTCGACCACCTGGGTCGCCTCGAGCCCCGACCTCGGCGATGAGCACGAGTGGCGCGTCGATGGCGAGGCCGTGGGCGGCCGCCCGCACGAGGGCCCCAACGTCTTCGAGCTCGGCGGGTGGTGGTGGATGCTCGTCGACGAGTGGCGCGGATTCGCGGCCTACCGCTCCACCGACGCCGTCTCGTGGACGCGCCAGGGCGGCCCGGACGCGGTGCTCCTCGGCGCCGGCATTGACGGTCCCGGGCCCGTCGGCCGACACGGCGACGTGGTCGTCGAGGGCGACGCCGCCACCCTCTACCACTTCACCCACCCGCACTGGACGGGCACCGAGATCGACTCCGCCCCCACCCGCGCCTCCCGCGTGACCTGGCTCGAGGCGGCGCCCCTCACCGTCCGCGCCGGCACCCTTCTCGTCGGGGGTGCGGGCGCTCTATCGTGAGGGGATGGAGGTCGCGGTGCGGGGCGAGGTGTGGTGGTGGCGCGGGCCGGCGCCGTTCCACTTCGTGACGGTGCCCGCCGAGGCGAGCGAGCTGATCGCCGAGCTGGCGCCGGGGGTCAGCTACGGGTGGGGCATGATCCCGGTCACGGTCAGCCTCGGCGGCACGACGGTGCCGACCGCGCTCTGGCCGAAGGACGGCCTCTACGTGGTGCCGCTGAAGAAGGCCCTGCGCGACCGCGAGGGCGTCGAGCTCGGCGACGTCGTCGACCTCACGCTGACCGTCGGCGCGTAGAGCCCCCTCGACCTCGGCCACCCGGAGGTCGCGACGGCAGTTCCTCCGACGCGCGTCACCGACCCGATTTCGACCATCCTGAACCGACCCCAGATTGAACATATTCGTAGCCAGGGGACAGGCCGGATTGATACCCGCGTCTACGGCTGGGAACACGCCTGGATCGCTCGGAGAATGCCTGATCAGAGCTAATGTCAAGCGCACTCACATCGTGTGATTCATGCCCCGGAGCAGTCGGGGATTCAGGGGGGCTTCATGCGAGGCCACAACGTTCATCGCCGACCATCGATTTCCACTACGGGCACGAGCCGGAGGTCGGCCGTTCTCGGCGCTGTCCTCGTCGCGGGTGTGGTGTCGGTCGCCGTCCTCGGGGCTCAGTCGGCCAGTGCCGTGGCCACGAAGCCGGATCTCGGCACCGCCGGCGCCTACTCGGTGCTCGCCGCCTCGGCGGTGACCAACACCGGGCCATCCGTGCTGTCGGACAGCCTGGGTGTCAGCCCGAAAGAGGCGATCGACGGATTCCCGCCCGGTCTCGTGGGCGGACAGACCCACGCCGGTGACGCCGCAGCCGCCCAGGCGCAGAGCGACCTCGGCATCGCGTACGAATCGGCCGCCGGCCAGGCCAGCGACGGGGACGTCGGCGGCGAGCTCGGCGGGCAGACGTTCAAACCCGGCGTGTACACCGCGAGCAGCTCGGTCGGGCTGACCGGGCCGGTGACCCTCGACGCGGAGGGCGACCCGGGCGCGGTCTTCATCTTCCAGATCGGGACGACCCTGACGACCGCGACGGCGTCGAGCGTCGTCCCGATCAACGGGGCCCAGGCCTGCAACGTGTTCTGGCAGGTGGGGAGCTCGGCCACGCTGGGCACGAGCACCGTCTTCGTCGGGAACATCATGGCACTCGTGTCGATCGGCACCCAGTCGGGCACCACGATCGACGGCCGGGCGCTCGCCCGTACCGGCGCGGTGACGCTGATCAACACGGTCTTCACCCGCAGCGACTGCGACACGGCGACGCCGACGTCGAACCCGCCTGTGACCAATCCGCCCGTGACGAACCCACCGGTGACGAATCCGCCGGTGACCAACCCTCCGGTGACCAATCCGCCGGTTACTAACCCGCCTGTGACGAACCCCCCGGTTACCAACCCGCCGGTGACGAATCCGCCGGTGACGAATCCGCCGGTGACGAATCCGCCGGTGACGAATCCGCCCGTGACGAATCCGCCCGTGACGAATCCGCCCGTGACGAATCCGCCGGTCACGAATCCGCCGGTGACGAATCCGCCGGTGACGAATCCGCCGGTGACGAATCCGCCGGTGACGAATCCGCCGGTGACGAATCCGCCGGTGACGAACCCGCCGGTGACGAATCCGCCGGTGACGAACCCGCCGGTGACGAACCCGCCGGTGACGAATCCGCCGGTGACGAATCCGCCGGTGACGAATCCGCCGGTGACCAACCCCCCGGTGACGAACCCGCCGGTGACGAACCCGCCGGTGACGAATCCGCCGGTGACCAATCCGCCGGTGACCAATCCGCCCGTGACGAACCCGCCGGTCACCAATCCGCCGGTGACGAACCCGCCGGTGACGAACCCGCCGGTGACCAATCCGCCGGAGAGCAACACGCCCGCGGTACCCGAGACCCCGCTGCCGTCGAACACGGCGAGTGCGACACCGGTCGCGCCGTCCGGGCCGTCAGGGCCCGATGACTCCGCGGGCGGCGGCTCGCTGGCGCTGACCGGAACCGGCAGCCTGCCGGTGATGGTGGCCGTGAGTGCCGGGGTCGTCCTCGTGCTCGGAGCCGGCATCCTGGTCGTCGCCGCGACCCTGCGCCGCCGCCGCAGCGCGTAGCCGCTGATCGCCGGGGTCACCGCACCCCGGGCGCAGCCATCCTGAGCCCGGCCGTTTCCTCGGCCGGGCTCACGTCGTCATCCGGCGACGAGCGCGACTCAGAACAGGGTGGGCGGGATGCCCGCCAGCGGCCGCAGCCCCGTCAGGCTCGCCTTCACGGAGCCGGCGTCCGCGACAGCCTGCTCCGACAGCGCGGCGAGCTCTGCCCGGGCGAGCCGCATCCAGAGCGACGGGTCGTCGGCCGGCGTCGGAGTCGGCACCACCGCCTTCACCGTCGCGAGCACCACTGCCTTCCCCATCGCCTGAACCGTCGCGAGCTCCGCGGTCTCCCCGCGCAGCACGATCGTCAGCCCGGTCGCCGCCAGCCCCGCCCGCATCGCCCGCTTGCAGACCCGGCGGATGCACGTCTCCACCAGCTCGTCCACCGTCCAGTCGCGGCGCGCGTACCCCGCGATCGCCCCCTCCGAGCTGAGCACGGTGCGGCCCGACACCGGGCGCACCGTCGCGTCGTCGCTGCCGTCGCGGATGCCGAGCAGCCGCCGCGTCATCATCGTTCCGCAGGCGTCGAGCAGCCGCTCCGGCAGCACCACGTCTAGGTCGGCGAGCCGTCGCACGCCGAGCCCTTCGAGGCGCTCGAGCGTCTGCCGGCCCACCCCCCAGACCTTCGCGACGGGCAGCGTCGACCGCAGCCCCCGCTCCGTCTCCGCATCGATCACGTGCAGTCCGTCGGGCTTCGCGGCCCGCGAGGCGAGCTTCGCCATCAGCTTCGTGCGGCCCACCCCCACGCTCACGGGGATGCGCAGCTCCTGCCAGGCAAGCCGGCGGAGCTCGGCGGCCGCCCGCACCGCCGCTCGGTCGTCGGCCGCCCCGACGTCGACGAACGCCTCCTCCATCGAGCCGGGCTCGACCGCCGCAGCCGACGCGGCGAACAGATCGAACAGCGCGTCGGCGGTCTCCTCCACCTCGCCCTGCGGGACGTCGAACATTGCCAGCTCGGGGCAGCGCCGCAGCGCATCCGTCACCCGCATGCCGCCCATGACGTCGCGGGCGCGCGCCGGATAGTTCGAGCTGGCGACGAAGCCGTGCACCACCACCGCCACGGGCGCCGAACGCAGGGCGGGATGCGAGCGCAGCACCACCGACGCGAAGAACGAGTCGGCGTCGGCGTGCAGGATCGGCGGCAAGCCCCCCTCCTCCCGATCGCTCTACCGATCCTCCCGCACACCACCGACACGCGCCTTCGGGACCCGCTAGGTTTCTTCACGGGGCCGGTTGCGGATTCCCGGAGCGAGCCGGGACCCCGCGCGCGCGATGACCACGATGGGGCGGTAGACGATGAGCGTGCGCGCGACGACGAACGAGACGACCGGGGCGGACGAGGCGCCGACGACCGGGGGCCTGAGCCGCCGCAACCTCCTCGGGCTGGCCGCTCTCGGCGTCGGTGGCGGTGCGGTGCTGGCGTCGCAGGCCACGACCGCCGCCTCGGCCGCGACGACCGTGACGACTGCTTCGGCCGTGCAGGCCGGGGCGTTCGGCGCAGCGGCGCCCGCCGCCGTCGCACCGGCCCCGACGGAGATCTCGGGCCTCACCCCGTTCCCGCAGCAGCCCGACCTGAACTTCCAGGCCCAGTTCAACTACGGCGAGGCCGCGTACGGGGCGGCCGAGGTCGGCGAGGTCGCCGCCGGCGTCTTCGACGTCAACGCGGCGATGGCCGCCCTCGACGGGCAGCCCGTCCCGGTCTACGAGCCCTACAACGCGACCTTCGAGGCGCTCGCCGCGCGCCTGGCGGGCGAGGCGGATGCCGACAGGGCGGCAGGCCGCTACGTCAGCGCCCGGTCGAAGTACCTGCGCGCGGCCGGCTACTACACCGGCGTGCTCTTCTTCGTGCTCGGCACCGGCACCCCCACGCGCGAGCCGGAGATCTACGCGGCCATGCAGCGCTGCTGGGCGGAGGCCGCCACCCTGCTCGAGCCGGTCTGGACCCGCGTCGAGATCCCGATGACCGTGCGCTTCCCCGACTCCACGGGCGCCCCGGTGGCCCGCACCGTCACCGTGCCCGCCTACTGGGCCCGCGCGGCCGGCGACGGGCCGAAGCCCACCGTGATCGTCAACAACGGCAGCGATGCCCAACTCGTCGACACCTATGCCTTCGGGGGCGCCGCCGCGCTGGAGCGCGGCTACAACGCGCTGATGTTCGAGGGCCCGGGCCAGGGGTCGCTGCTGTTCGAGCAGGACATCCCGTTCACGCCGTACTGGGAGGACGTCATCACCCCGCTGGTCGACTTCGTGCTGGCCCAGCCCGAGACCGACCCCGAGGCGATCGCGCTGACCGGGTGGAGCTTCGGCGGCCTGCTCGTCATGCGGGCCGCCGCCTACGAGCACCGGATCAAGGCCGTGGTCGCCGACCCGGTGTTCTACGACCCGACGACCCCCTACGAAGCCCTGAAGCAGGTGCCGAGCAACGAGGACTGGGGCTACTTCTACAGCAGCCTCCCCGCCTACGGCCTCGAGCGGCCGATCATGAGCCAGGCCTACTACCGCTTCCTGCTCAACAAGCGCGGCGAGATCTTCGGGGAGGCCTTCCACGCACAGGCCCTCACCGGAGTGGTCATGCAGGACATCATCGGCCTGCTGGCGGCGATCGGCAGCTACACCGGTGATGCTGCCCTGTTCGGCAAGATCACCGCGCATTCCCTGCTGCTCAGCTACGAGTACGACACCTTCTTCACGGGTCAGGATGCGACGGTGAAGGGCTGGATGACCGGTGCCGCCTCGGTCGGCACCCACTTCTTCAGCGAAGCCGAGGGCGCGCAGTTCCACTGCGCCCCGATGGCCCCGCAGGTGCGCAACGAGGTCGTCTACGCCTGGCTCGATCAGGTCTTCGCCCACGCGCCGACGCCTCCGGCCCCGCCGGTGCCGCCCGTCCCTCCGCTGCCTCCGGTGCCCGCGCCGGTGCCGGCGCCCGCCGCGGGGAGCGGGGGCGCCAACGGTGCCCTCGCCGCCACCGGCCTCGACGCCGGTCCGATCGCCGCGATCGCCGGCGGCCTCGCGACGGCGGGTGCGGGTGCGGCAGCTCTGGCCGCGAAGGTGAAGGCGTCGGGCCGCCGCAGCTAGCGAGGTCAGGGCCTTGAAACGTTTTTCCGTTCCGTGTTGACCGACGCCGGGTGCTCCGTTACAGTTGCGGAAAGCGCTTTCTAGGCAACCTTCCGACAGAGCGCAGCACCGGGTAGACACAGACGTTTCCAGGAGGACAAAGATGTTCGAAATTCGTAAGCGCCGAACGGCGGTCGCCGCAGCGGCGATCGGTGTCAGCGCCGCACTCGCGCTCACGGGCTGCGCCGGCGGGGGCTCCGAGCCGGCCGCGACCTACGACCCGAACGAGAAGGTGACGCTGAACTTCGCCTTCTGGGGCAACGACGTCCGCGCCGACCTCTACGACCAGGCGTTCGCCGCCTTCAACGAGGAGTACCCGAACATCACGGTGAACAGCTCCTTCCTGGGCTTCCCCGAGTTCTGGGAGAAGCGTCAGACCGAGGCGGCCGGCGGCGGTCTGCCCGACGTCATGCAGTTCGACTACTCCTACCTCCGCCAGTACTCCGAGAACGGGCTGCTGCTCGACCTCGACCCCTACCTCGGGTCGACGATCGAGACCGACGCGATCGCCGACAACATCCTCGGCATCGGGGTCGTCGACGGCACCACCACCGGCATCGCGACCTCCACCAACGCCTGGGGCCTCTACACCAACCCCAAGCTGCTCGAGCAGGTCGGCGTCGCCGGCTACGAGGGCGGCGGCAGCTGGGACGACTACGCCGACTGGATGAAGCAGGTCACCACCGCCGGAAGCGCCCAGGGCATCTCGGGCGGCACTGACTGGACCGGCCGCATCCAGAACTTCGAGATCCAGCTGCGCGCCGAGGGCGCCGAGCTGTTCAGCGAGGACGGCGAGCCCGGCTTCGACAAGGCCCGCCTCGCCGAGTTCTGGGAGCAGGGCGCCGAGGTGCGCGACCCGGCCATCACCATCCCGCAGCAGCGGCTCGAGGAGATCTACCCGCTGTCGGGCTTCGACGCGGCGCAGACCGCGAGCGAGCTGACCTGGGACAACTTCGGTGCCGGCTACCTGGGCAACCTGGGTGAGGGCTACACCGAGCTCGGCCTGGTCGCCCCGCCCATCACCAAGGAAGGCGCGAAGGACCTCTACCTGAAGCCCTCCATGCTGCACACCATCTCGGCCAAGACCGATCACCCCGAGGCCGCGGCCACGCTCGTGAACTTCCTGGTGAACTCGCCCGAGGTCGGCGCCATCTTCGGCACCAACCGCGGCCTGCCCGCCTCGGAGACCCAGCTCGAGGGCGCCGACCTCGGCGGTCTCGACGCCCAGATCCGCGACTACGAGGAGTCCATCCAGGACCGCCTCGGCGACGCGCCCCCCGTGCCGATCGTCGGCGCCGGCACCCTGGAGGAGAAGTTCCGCCAGATCGGCCAGGAACTCGGCTTCGGCACCCTGACGGTCGACGAGGCAGTCGACCAGTTCTTCAACGAGATGGACGTCGTCCTCAACCAGTAACCACCCACGCCTTCCGGGCCCGGACCTCGTGTCCGGGCCCGGAGTGCGTCACAGGGATCGGAGAAATCGCGTGACGATCACGAAAGAGGCTGCCGCAGGGCAGCCCACCCGCGCCGGAGCAGGCGGCCCCTCGAAGGGCGCCGGTCGGCCGAAGACCCCGGCGCTGAAGCCGGGGCGGCGACGGGCCAACCGCCGCGAGAACGTGGCGGGCTACACCTTCCTGCTGCCGTGGCTGATCGGCTTCCTGGGCCTCACGCTCGGGCCGATGATCTACTCCCTGTACCTCTCCTTCACGAAGTACAACCTGTTCGCCGACCCGAAGTTCGTCGGGTTCGACAACTACGTGCGCATGTTCACCGAGGACCCGCAGTTCCTGCAGTCCGTGCAGATCACGCTGGTCTATGTGCTCGTCGGCACGCCGGTGAAGCTCGCCGCGGCCCTCGGCATCGCGATGCTGCTGAACTACCGCAACCGCGGCACCGGCTTCTTCCGCTCCTCCTTCTACGCCCCGTCGCTGATCGGCGCCTCCGTCTCGGTCGCCATCGTCTGGCGCGCCATGTTCTCCTCGAACGGGCCGGTCGACTCCTCGCTCAGCCTGTTCGGGATCAACATCGGCGGCTGGGTCGGCAACGTCTCGCTCGTCATCCCGATGATGATCCTGCTGGCGGTGTGGCAGTTCGGCGCCCCGATGGTGATCTTCCTCGCGGGCCTCAAGCAGATCCCGCGCGAGCTCTACGAGGCCGCCGAGGTCGACGGGGCCGGTCCGGTGCGCAAGTTCCACTCGGTCACGATCCCGATGCTCTCGAGCGTCATCTTCTTCAACCTGCTGCTGGAGACCATCAACGCCTTCCAGGTGTTCGCCTCGGCGTACATCATCTCGAACGGCTCGGGCGGCCCGGCCGGCATGACGAACTTCTACACCCTCTACCTCTACAAGCGCGGCTTCGCCGACGGGCAGATGGGCTACGCCGCGGCGATGGCCTGGGTGCTGGTGATCGTCGTCGCGATCATCGCCTTCATCCTGTTCCGCACCTCGAAGTCGTGGGTCCACTACGCGGGAGAGAACAAATGAGCACCATCGAAGTCGACCGCGCCGCCTTCCTCGAGGGTCAGATCGAGCCGCAGCCGCGCCGCCGCCGCCCCAAGCGCAAGACGGTCAACACGGTCATCTGGTTCGTGGTGCTCCTCGCGCTCACCGCGATCATCCTGTACCCGCTTGTCTGGCTGGTCTTCTCGACCTTCAAGCCCTCGAGCGAGTTCGGCCAGAACCCCGGTCTCATCCCCGAGAACCCGACCATCGACAACTACCTCAAGGTGTTCGACGGCATCGCCGGCACACCGCTCTGGCGGTTCTTCGGCAACTCGCTGCTGATCGCGGTGAGCGCGGTCGTCGGCATCCTGGCCTCGTCGGCGCTGGCGGCCTACGCCTTCGCCCGGATCAAGTTCAAGGGTGTCGGCGTGCTCTTCGCCGCGATGATCGGAACGCTGCTGCTGCCGTTCCACGTCATCATCATCCCGCAGTACATCATGTTCCAGAAGCTCGAGCTGGTGGACACCTACGTGCCGCTGATCCTGCCGAAGTTCCTCGCGACGGAGGCGTTCTTCGTCTTCCTGATGGTGCAGTTCATCCGCAACATCCCCCGCGACATGGACGAGGCGGCCCGCATCGACGGCGCCGGTCACACCCGGATCTTCTTCTCGATCATCCTGCCCCTGATCAGGCCCGCCCTGATCACCAGCGCGATCTTCGCGTTCATCTGGACCTGGAACGACTTCCTCGGCCCGCTGCTCTACGTGAATTCGCCCGAGAAATACCCGCTGCCGATCGCGCTGCGCCTCTACAACGACGCCACCAGCACCTCCGACTACGGGGCCACGGTCGCGGTGTCGTTCCTCGCGCTCCTGCCGATCCTGATCTTCTTCATCGTGTTCCAGCGCTTCCTCGTCGACGGGGTGGCCACGCAGGGGCTCAAGGGTTGATGTCTCGGGGGCTGATGACCGTGACCGACAGACAGCACCGCCGCTCGGATCGGGCCGCCCGCCGCGCCGCCGACTCGGGCAGCGGGCCGGTTCGCGAGGAGGGGCCGCCCGCGCGGTTCCCGGGCGCGCGCAACCGCTTCGCGCTGCTCGGCGAGGTGCTGACGGTGGGCATCCTGGTGACGCTGGTGTCGCTGCCGCTCGTGACCCTGCCAGCGGCCCTCGCCGCCGGGGCCGGGCACATGCGCCGCTTCCTGCGGGCCGAGGAGTCGACCTTCGCCGTCGCCTGGGCCGAGTTCAAGGCCGCGTTCCTCGGGGGAGCGATCGTGGCCCTCGGCGCGGCGGCGCTCGTGCTCGTGCTGCTGCTCGACATCGACCTGGCCGGCTCGGGCGCGTTGCCCGGCGGCCCGCTGGTCGGGCTCGTCGGCTGGGTGGGGCTCGCGGCGGTCGCGCTGCTGCTGCTCACGGCGTGCGGTCGATGGTCTCCGGATACCGGCTGGCGCGCCGCCTTCAAGGCGGTGCCGTCGGCTCTCGGCGGCGACCCTGCGGGCGCGGGCTACACGGTCGCGACGGCGGCCTTCGCGGTGGTCGTGACGTGGCAGCTGCTGCCGCTCGCCGTGCCGGCGCTCGGCTGCGTCGTGCTGGCGATGGTGGCCATCCCGGAGCGTCCGCGGCGCGCGGACCGGGACGACGACGTGCTGGGCCCGGAGGAGACGCGGTGAGCGACGGCACGACCACCGCCGTCCGCGACAGCGTCACCACGAGCGTGCTCTCCCGCCCCCTGCCCGCCTGGGCGCGTGACGCCACACTCGGCGTCTTCGTGCACTGGGGCGCCTACTCGGTGCCGGCCTGGGCCGAGCCGAGCGGTGCCCTCGGCGCCGTGCCCGACGAGGAGTGGTTCGCCCACAACGCCTATGCCGAGTGGTACGCCAACACGATCCGGATCGCCGGCTCACCGGCAGCCGCGCGGCACCTCGAGGTGCACGGCGGGGCGCCCTACGCCGTCTTCCTCGACGACTGGACGGCCGAGCGCTACGACCCCGCCGAGTGGGCGCGGCTGTTCGCGTCGATCGGCGCCGACTACGTCGTGCCGACCACGAAGCACCACGACGGGATCGCGCTCTGGGACGCTCCGGGCGCCGGGGAGCTCAGCACGGTGGCCCGCGGGCCCCGCCGCGACCTGATCGGCCCCCTCGCGGCCGCGGTGCGCGAGGCCGGGATGCGTTTCGGCGTCTACTACTCGGGCGGTCTCGACTGGGCGTTCGCGGAGCATCCGCCGCTCACCTCGAGCGACGACGTGAGCCGGCTGCGACCGGTCGGCGCCGACTACAACGACTACGCCTTCGCGCAGGTGGCCGACCTGATCGACCGGTACGCGCCCGAGGTGCTCTGGAACGACATCGACTGGCCCGACGCCGGCAAGGAGCCCGGGCCGACCTCGATCGAGGAGCTGCTGGCACGCTTCCGCGCGGCGGCGCCCGAGGGCATCGTGAACGACCGCTGGGGCGCGCCGGTCGGCGACTACCGAACCAGCGAGTACGACCACGACACCGGCAACGAGACCGACACCGGCTGGGAGCACTGCCGTGGCCTCGGCTTCTCATTCGGCTACAACGCCGTCGAGGACGAGGCCCTGACCCTGACGCCGCGTGAGCTGGCGCGCCTCTACGCCGACGTCGTGTCGCGCGGGGGCCGCCTGCTGCTGAACGTGGGGCCGACGGCGGCGGGCGAGATCCCGGATGCGCAGCGGCGCACCCTCGACGGCGTCGCGCCGTGGCTGGCCGAGGTGAAGCCCGCGACCGTGGGGCGGTCGATGGCCGGGCGGGCGGGCATCCGTGTGACCGTGCCGGGCGCCTCCGCCGACCGGCTGGACGACCCGTGGTGGCGCGCATGGCGGAGCCCGGGCGGCCTGGTCGTCGTGGTGGACGACCCGCGTGCGATCGTGGAGGCCGACGGACCGGTGCGCGTGTTCGCGCTGCCCGGCGGCGCAGAGGAGGAGACGGCATGAGCGGCTACGGGCACGCGCTGAGCTGGGCCCGACGCCAGGTCGACGAGGGGATCCTGCCCACCGCGGTGCTCGGCATCGCCGACGCGGGCGGCGTGCTCGAGCTCGAGGCGTTCGGCGCGAGCGGGCCGCGGCAGGCCGCGGTGGGCGACCACTACCCGCTGTTCTCGATCACGAAGCCGATCGTCGCGCTGACCGCGTTGCGGGCCGTCGAGCGCGGGCTGCTCACGCCGCAGACACCGCTTCAGGATGCCCGTCCGGCCTTCGGGGCCCGCCGCTCCGACACCGTGCGGCTGCGCCACCTGCTCAGCCACACCTCGGGCATCGCCGAACCGCCGCTGCACACGCCGCTCGGACTGGAGGCCTCGCTCCTCGGCGCGGACGCCGACTTCGCCGCCGGCACCGTCTCGCGCTACTCGAGCATCGCGTTCGCGGGCGTGCAGGCGCTGGTGGAGCACGCGACGGGCGAGTCGCTGCGGCACGAGCTCGACGGCCTCGCCGACGACGCCGGGATGCCCGGGCTGACGTTCGACGCCGACTGCGATCCGCACCCGGTGTTCGACGCGGCCGAGCAGGGGCTGGACTATCCGGCACTGCAGCGGCTCGCGCATCCGGGGGCGGGGCTGTACGGCACCGCGTCCGACCTGCTGGCGCTGGGATCGGCGCTGCTGGCCGGCGGTGGGCGGGTCGTGCATCCGTCGACCGTCGCCGCGATGCTGCGCCCGCAGACCACCGGGCTGCCGCGCCTCGAGCCCTACCCGGCCGAGCGCGGCCAGGACTGGGGCCTGGGCTGGAACCTGCGCTTCGCGGCCCCCGGGCTGCTCGAGCAGCGCACCTACGGCCACGGCGGCTGGGCCGGCACCGAGTTCTGGATCTATCCCGAGCTCGGCGTCGCGTTCGTGCTGCTGACGAACATCGCCGGCCCGTCGCGGCTGGGGCTCGACGTCGACCGGTTGCACAACGCGGTCGTGGCCGGAACGCCGGCGGCGGGCTGACACCCACTCCCACTGGACAACGCCGGACCCGTCTGGCAGAGTCGAATTACCTGGAAAGCGCTTTCCGCACGGAGAGCCCGAGAGAACGGAAACGACGTGTCGACGCAGACGCTTCGCATCATCATGAACGGCGTCACCGGGCGCATGGGCTACCGCCAGCACCTGGTGCGCTCGATCCTCGCCATCCGCGACGACGGCGGCATCCTGCTGCCGAACGGCGACCGGCTCACGGTCGAGCCCGTCCTGGTCGGCCGCAGCGCCGAGAAGCTGGCCGAGCTGGCCGCCCTGCACGGCGTCGCCGAGTACACCACCGATCTGGCCGCCGCCCTCGCCGACGAGACCGCGACCATCTACTTCGACGCCCAGGTCACCAGTGCCCGCAAGGACGCCATCCTGCAGGCCATCGCCGCCGGCAAGCACATCTACACCGAGAAGCCGATCGCGAACACGGTCGCCGACGGCCTCGAGCTCGTCGCCGCGGCCGAGCAGGCCGGCGTCATCAACGGCGTCGTGCACGACAAGCTCTACCTGCCGGGCCTCTTGAAGCTCAAGCGCCTGATCGACTCGGGCTTCTTCGGGCGCATCCTGAGCGTGCGCGGCGAGTTCGGGTACTGGGTCTTCGAGGGCGACTTCCTGCCCGCGCAGCGCCCCTCCTGGAACTACCGCGAGGAGGACGGCGGGGGCATGACCCTCGACATGTACTGCCACTGGAACTACGTGCTCGAGAACCTCTTCGGCCGCGTCGAGGCGGTCTCCTCCAAGGCCGTCACCCACATCCACGAGCGCTGGGACGAGCAGGGCAACCGCTACGAGGCCACCGCCGACGACGCCGCCTACGGCATCTTCGAGCTCGAGGGCGACATCATCGCGCAGATCAACTCGAGCTGGGCGGTGCGGGTCGACCGCGGCGAGCTGGTCGAGTTCCAGGTCGACGGCACCCTCGGCTCGGCGGTCGCCGGCCTCTTCGGCTGCAAGGTGCAGCCGCGGGTGAACACCCCGAAGCCGGTCTGGAACCCCGACCTGCCGACCGACCAGGACTTCCCCTCGCAGTGGACGCAGATCCCCGACAACCAGGAGTTCACCAACGGCTTCCGGGCGCAGTGGGAGCAGTTCCTGCAGGACGTCGCCGCCGGCCGCCCGCACCCCTACGACCTGGCTGCCGGCGTGCGCGGGCTGCAGCTCGTGGACGCCGGGCTGCAGTCGTCGAACGAGGGGCGTCGCGTCGAGATCCAGGCGGTGTCGTCGTGACGCTCGTGAGTGCCGGCAGCAGCGCCGGCACGGGCACGGGCACCGGCACCCGCCTCGCGCTGCCGACCGCCGGCGGGTGGCGCGAGATCGAGCTGAACGAGCCGCGGGCATGGGCCGCGCATCCGTCGCCCTACACCTCGCGGGTCGCGTTCGCCGCCGCCCACGTGGTGGCCGACCCGCACGGCGACAACGTGCCGGGCGCGCCCGCCGCGATCGACTGGGACGCCACGCTGGCCTTCCGCCGCCACCTCTTCGGCTACGGCCTCGGCGTCGCCGAGGCGATGGACACCGCGCAGCGCAACATGGGGCTCGACTGGCCCGCGATCCAGGAGCTCGTCACCCGCAGCGCAGCCCAGGCTCAGGAGTTCGGGGCCCGCATCGCATCGGGTGCCGGCACCGACCACCTCACGGTCGCCCCCGGTGTGGCAACGCTCGCCCAGGTGCAGGACGCCTACCTCGAGCAGGTCGCCTTCGTCGAGTCGACGGGATCCCAGGTCATCGTGATGGCCTCCCGGCACCTCGCCGCGGCGGCCACCGGGCCCGAGGACTACCTGGCCGTCTACGACCGCATCCTCTCGCAGGTGTCGGAGCCCGTCGTGCTGCACTGGCTCGGCGAGGCCTTCGACCCGCAGCTGGCGGGCTACTGGGGCACGCGCGACGTGGCGGCCGCGACGGCGACGTTCCTGTCGCTGATCGAGACCCACGCGGCCAAGGTCGACGGCGTGAAGGTGTCGCTGCTCGACGCCTCGCACGAGATCGGGCTGCGCCGGGCGCTGCCCGCCGGGGTGCGGCTCTACACGGGTGACGACTTCAACTACCCGTCGCTCATCCGGGGCGACGAGCAGGGTCACTCGGATGCTCTGCTCGGCGCGTTCGCTGCCATCGCCCCCGCCGCCTCGGCCGCACTCGCCGCGCTCGACGACGGCGACCTCGCGCGCTACGACGCCGAGATGGCGCCGACGCTGGAGCTGTCGCGCCACATCTTCGAGGCGCCCACCTTCTACTACAAGGTCGGCATCGCGTTCACGGCGTGGCTGACGGGTGCGCAGAGCGGGTTCCAGATGGTGGGCGGGCTGCAGTCGGCCCGCAGCCTGCCGCACCTCGCGCGCATCGTGGAGCTGCTGAACGAGGCGCGGCTGCTGCCCGATCCGTCGCTGGCGGCGCACCGGTTCGGGCTGCTCGCCGAGACGCTGGGGGCGTCGCGATGAGTGTGCAGCAGAATGTCGAGCTGTCTCCGGATGCGCGTGGTGGCGCATCCGGAGCCACCCTTTCCGAGGGCTCTGTCGGCGTCGACAGGGCGGGGGTCGCTTTCGCGGCGGACGCCGTCGCCGACACGCCCTCCCTGGACGTGCCCAGCGGGCTGGCGGCCCGCGTGCCGACGCCCCTGCCCGGCGACCCGCGGCTCGCGCGCCTGTCGCTGAACCAGCGCACCACCGCGAACTGGACGCTGCGGGAGGCCATCGACGGCTCCGTCGCCGCCGGTCTCGGTGCGATCGGGGTCTGGCGGGAGCCGCTCGCCGACGTCGGGCTCGACACCGCCGCCGGCTGGATCGCCGACTCCGGCCTGCGCGTCTCGAGCATCTGCCGCGGCGGCTTCTTCACCGTGATCGACCCGGCCGCCCGCCGCGCCGCGCACGACGAGAACCTGCGGGCGCTCGACGAGGCGGCGGCGCTGAACGCCCCCACCCTCGTGCTCGTGCCGGGCGGCCTGCCCGAGGGGTCGAAGGACCTCGTCGGTGCTCGCACCCGCGCGGCGGAGGCCATCGCGGAGCTCGCCCCCGAAGCACGCGCCCGCGGCGTCGTGCTCGGCATCGAGCCGATGAACCCGATCTTCGCCGCCGACCGCGGGGTCGTATCGACCCTCGGCCAGGCGCTCGCCTTGGCGGAGCCGTTCGCGCCCGAGGAGGTCGGCGTGGTCGTCGACACCTTCCACCTCTGGTGGGAGCCGGGCGTGCTCGAGCTCGTCGCCGGCGCGGGGGAGCGGATCGTCAGCTACCAGGTCTGCGACTGGATCACGCCGCTGCCCGCCGACACCCTGCTCTCGCGGGGCATGATGGGCGACGGCCACATCGACTTCCCCGCGTTCACGCGGGCGGTCGCGGCCTCGGGCTATGCGGGCGACGTGGAGGTGGAGATCTTCCACGCCGACGTCTGGGCGGCGCCCGGCGCGGAGGTCGTGGCCACGATGGCGCGGCGCTACGCCGAGCTCGTGGAGCCCTGGCTCTGAGGCTCGCCGGTCAGGCGAGGGGCGTCGCGGTGTTCGTCGCGACGTCCTTCTGCGCGCCCTTCGCCGTGCTCTCGAACCAGGCCATCAGCTCGCTGAGGGCGCGCACGGCGTCCTGGGAGTCCTCGTCGTCGTCGCTCAGGCCGAAGGCACTGAGGTAGCCGGGGATCTCGTCGGGCGGGGTCGACTCGTGCGGCACGAAGCCCATGGTCCAGTCGGGGAAGCGGCGCTCGCTGAGCCCCTCCTCGAGCAGCACCAGCACCTCGGCGTGCCGCGCGTCGCGCGCGATGACGGCCATCCGCTCGCGCACGCCCTCGGCGGGCCCTTCGAGCACCTGCAGGAAGCGGCCGTCTCGGTAGAGCAGCATGCCGGTCACCTCGCTGCCGGCGTTGTTGCGGCGGCTCACTTTCAGCAGCTCGACCAGGTCGGCGTCGCTGAACGGCACGGTCGCTCTGCTGGAGTAGATGATCGACAGCACGGCGTCTCGGTCACTGGCCATGCCAGCAGTCTAGCGAGCGCGGGTCACTGCTCCTCGTGCGTCTCCGGGTCGCCGCCGAAGAGCCGTCCGTCGGGCCTGCCCAGCGCGGTGATCGCGGCGACCTCATCGGCGGAGAGCTCGAAGCCGAACACGTCGAGGTTCTCGGCCTGGCGCGCCGGCGTGGCGCTCTTCGGGATCGGCACGCTGCCGAGCTGCACGTGCCAGCGCAGGATCACCTGCGCTGGCGAGACCCCGTGCCGCTCGGCCGCGGTGACGATCGCCGGATCGTCGTAGCGGGCCGCACCCTTGCCGAGCGGGCTCCACGCCTCGGTGACGACGCCGAGCTCGGCGTGCACCGCGCGAAGCTCCTCCTGCGGGAACGACGGGTGCAGCTCGATCTGGTTGACCGCCGGCGTCACCCCGGTGGCTTCGATGATCGTGCGCAGGTTGCCCGCGGTGAAGTTGCTGACACCGACCGAGCGGATGACGCCCTCCTCGCGGGCCTGCACGAGCGCCTCGTAGGCCTCGACGAACTTCCCAACGCTCGGGTTCGGCCAGTGGATGATGTAGAGGTCGAGGTAGTCGAGCCCCAGCCGCCAGAGCGACTCGCGCACCGCCTCGCCCGCCTGCTCGCGGGCGTGGTACCGGCCCGGCAGCTTCGACGTGACGAACAGCTCCTCGCGCGGCACCCCGCCCCGGCGGATGCCCTCGCCGACCGCTCCCTCGTTCTCGTAGTTGAACGCGGTGTCGATCAGACGGTAGCCGGTGCCGATGGCGGAGGCCACCGCATCCGCCCCCTTCTCGCCGCGCAGCGGGTAGGTGCCGAACCCCAGCGCGGGGATCGGTCGGCCGTCGTTCAGGGTCAGCGTGGGAGCGAGCTCGGTCATCCCCCCACGCTATCCCCGCGCCGGTGGAAGTGGGCCGCCGCCCGCCCCTGCTGTCTCGAGGGGGCACCGTCTGCGCCGTCGTCAGCGTCGCTGGACGTGGGGTGTGCATCCGCGTTTCTCGCTCGACAGTCGTCGAGGATGGAGGGACGGCACGTCGAGAGGCAGAGGAGGAAGAGACATGGAACCGGTCTGGATCGACATCATCGCCCTGGTGGCGTTCGTCGTGGTGGTCGTGGTGGCTCTGGTCGTGCGGCGGCGCATCCGTGGCCGGCACGAATACCGGGAGCCGGTCGTGCACCCCGCGGATCGGCCCGACCACTCGCAGGATGCGCGGGCGGCGATGGCTCGGCGGATGTCCGACCGCACCGGGTTCGGGGCCGGCGGAGGCGTCTGACGGCAGTGGGCTGCGGCGGTGGTGGCGCGGCGGTGGTGGTGCGGCGGTGGTGGTGCGGCGACGTGCGGTGGGCTCTTGCAACGGTGGCGCGGCGCCGGTGGTGGCGCGGCCACGGAGGGTCTGACAGGCTTCGGGCATGCCCTCACCGCAGACCCTGAGCGAGAGCGACCGGAGACTCGTGGCGGCCTGGGCGGCCGACTGCGCCGAGCGCGTGCTGCCCCTGTTCGAGGCCGAGGCGCCCGGCGACGATCGCCCGCGCGACGCCATCGCACGGGCTCGGGCCTTCGGCCGGGGCGAGCTGGACGCGGCGGGTGAGATCCGGCGCCGCTTCGTCGCGAACCGGGCCGCGCAGGCCGTGTCCTCGCCGGCGGCGCGAGCGGCCGCCTGGTCGGCGGGGCAGGCATCGGGGGTGGCGCACATGGGGGCTCATGCGCTCGGTGCGGCGGCCTACGCCGCCAAGGCCGCGGCGCCCGCGGCGGGTGATCACGGTCTGCCGGGCGCGGCAGCGGCCGAGCTGGCCTGGCAGCTCGAGCAGACGAGCGGGCCGGTGCGCCACGCCCTCCGGCAGCTGCCCCTCCTCGGCGCCGACACGTCGGGCCCGCTCGGCGCGGGGCTGCTCGCGACGGGACTGCTCGGCGAGAGCATCCGCTGGTTGCAGGAGTCGCTCGCTGGGGAGCGGTGACGTCGACCGGCGGGACCGCCGGCGCGAAGGGGTGGATCGGGAGGCCGTGGTTGCGCCGGTCGAGGTGTTGTAGAACTGGGCCGAGAGGGGGTGCGGAGTCGTGATCGATCGAGCAGGGCTGGCCGCGTTCCTGCGGCACCGGCGGGAGTCTCTGCAGCCCGAGGACGTCGGGCTGCCCCGCGGCGCCCGCCGGCGCACCGGGGGCCTCCGCCGCGAGGAGGTGGCGGCGCTCAGCCACATGTCGACCGACTACTACGCGCGCCTGGAGCGCGGCACCGGCCCGCACCCCTCCGAGCAGATGATCGCGGCGATGGCGCAGGGCCTGCACCTCAGCCTCGACGAGCGGGATCACCTGCTCCGGCTCGCCGGGCACCGGCCGCCCACGCGCGGAACGGCGAGCGACCACGTCAGCCCGGGTCTGCTGCGCATCCTCGACCGGCTGACGGACACCCCGGCCGAGATCATCACCGAGCTGGGGGAGACGCTCCGGCAGACCCCGCTCGGCGCCGCGCTCACCGGTGACGCCACGGAGCGGCGCGGCGACGATCGGGTGCTCGGCTTCCGCTGGTTCACCGATCCGGCCGCCCGGGAGCCCTATCCTCCGGAGGAGCAGCGGCAGCTCTCCCGGCTCTACGCCTCGGGCCTGAGGGAGCTCGTCGCTCTGCGCGGCCCCGGCTCGCGGGCGGCCGAGCTCGCCATTCTGCTGCAGGGCGACGCCGGGTTCCGCGAGGTGTGGGAGGCGCAGGAGATCGGTGTGCGACCGCCCGAGCTGAAGCGCTTCCGGCACCCCGAGGTGGGCCTGCTCGAGCTGAACTGCCAGACCCTCGTCGACCCCGATCAGGGGCATCGTCTGCTGGTCTACACGGCCACGCCCGGCAGCGAGAGCCACGAGAAGCTGCAGCTGCTCGCGGTGGTCGGGTCGCAGCGGCTCGCGCCGTAGCTCAGGCACGCCCTGCGCAACCGTGGATCCCCAGGCACTGGATGCGCATCCCGAACCGTTCGACGATGGGGGAACGCCGACCTGGCGACCAGACCCCCGGAGGACCCCGTGTCACGTACCCACGATCTCGCCATCCCCGACCAGACCGGACGGCTCGCCGTCGTCACCGGCGCGAGCGACGGCATCGGCCTCGTCATCGCGACCCGGCTCGCCCGGGCGGGCGCCGACGTCGTCATGCCTGTTCGCTCGGCGCAGAAGGGCGAGGCGGCGGCCCGGCGCATCCGTGAGGCCGTCGAGGGCGCCCGGGTGAGCACGCGGATGCTCGGCCTCTCCTCCCTCGGATCGGTCGCCGCCTTCGTCGCCGAGCTGACGGCCGAGGGGCGCCCGATCGACGTGCTGGTGAACAACGCCGGCGTGATGCGCCCGCCGCAGCGCCAGGTGACGACGGACGGCTTCGAGCTGCAGATGGGCACGAACCATCTCGGCCACTTCGCGCTCACGCTGGGCCTGCTGCCCCTCCTGCGCGAGGGCGGGGCGCGGGTCACGCACCAGACCAGCGTGGCGGCCCGCAGCGGATCGATCGACTGGGACGACGTCGACTCCGAGCGCGACTACGACGTCATGCGGGCGTACTCGGCCTCGAAGATCGCCGTCGGACTGTTCGCCCGGGAGCTCGACGCCCGCAGCCGCACGAACGACTGGGGCATCCGCAGCACTCTCGCCCATCCCGGGATCTCGCCGACCAACCTGCTCGCGGCCCAGCCGGGTCTCGGCCGGGACCGCACCCCGCCCGAGCGACGCCTGATCGGCGTGCTCGCCCGACTCGGCATCGCCGGCACGCCCGAGAGCGCCGCCCTGCCCGCCCTCCTAGCCGCCACCGCCCCCGACGCCCGTGCCGACCGCCTCTACGGCCCGAAGCGCACGATCGGGGGACCACCGTCCGAGCGGGAGCTGTGGAAGCCGCTCCGCGACCTCGCCGACGCACGCCGGCTCTGGCAGGTGTCGGAGGGGCTGGTCGGCATCACCACGCCCTGACACCGACATCCCGAGAGGGCCTCGCCGTCGCATTGCGCAACACTCGGGCCGGGCAGTGGGGGGAGCGGCGAGGATGCTGGGGGCGGGCATCCGCCGACCGCATCCGCACCTGCACCCGCACCCGTACCTGCCTGCACCTGCACCCGCACCGAGACGAGACATGCACCGGTTCGACCAGATCACCGCCGACCACCTCAACGTGCCGTCGAGCCGCAAGTGGAGCCTGAACCCCGGCACGATCGGCGCCTGGGTCGCCGAGATGGACTTCGGCACCGCCCCCGCCGTCACCGCCGCCCTGCACCGCGCACTCGACGAGGGCGTGCTCGGCTACCTCGCCCCGGCGACGGCGCACGAGATGGCCGAGGCGACGGCCGAATGGATGCTCGACGCCTACGACTGGCGCGTCGACCCCGCCCGGGTGCACCACGTCTCCGACGTGATGGCGGCCCTCGGCGTGGCCGTGACGGCGTTCTCGCCGCCGGGCTCGGCCGTGATCGTGCCGACGCCGGCGTATATGCCGTTCCTGACATATCCGCCGACGCTCGGGCATCCGGTGATCGAGGTCCCGGGGATCGTCGTCGAGGACGAGGTGGGCGGCCCGCGCTGGCGGCACGACCTCGACGCGATCGACGCCGCCTTCCGCGCGGGGGCCGGCACGCTCATCCTGTGCAACCCGCAGAACCCCACCGGCACCGCGCTCGACCGCGCCGAGCTCGAAGCGATCGCCGAGGTGGTGGAGCGGCACGGCGGGCGGGTGTTCGCCGACGAGATCCATGCGCCGCTGCGGTTCGACGGGCGGGCGCACATCCCCTACGCGACCGTCTCGGAGGCCGCGGCCGCCCACTCGATCACCGGCACCAGCGCGTCGAAGGCCTGGAACCTGCCCGGCCTCAAGGCCGCCCAGCTGATCACCACCAACGACGCCGACGAGTGCCGGTACGCGCGCTTCGGCTTCGCCGTGCAGCACGGGGCCGCCACGCCGGGCGTGATCGCCGCGACCGCCGCCTACCGCTCGGGGCGGGAGTGGCTCGGCGAGGTGGTCGACTACCTCGACGGCAACCGCCGCCTGCTCGGCTCGCTGCTCGCCGAGCACGCCCCAGGCGTCGGCTACGCCCTGCCCGAGGCGACCTACCTGGCCTGGCTCGACTGCCGCTCGCTCGACCTCGGCCCGGGCGCCTCGCCCGCCGCCCTGCTGCGCGAGCGCGCCGGCGTCACGGTCACCGACGGCGCCCTCTGCGGCGCCGGCTACGAGGGCTTCGTGCGCCTCGTTTTCGCGATGCCCCGCCCGCTGCTGCGCGAGGCCACCCTGCGAATAGCGGATGCCCTGGCCGCCCCCTGACCGCCGCCCACCCGCCCCGCCGCCACGCGCCGGGCCGAATCGCTCATCACCCGACACCTGGAGGAACCCCCATGGCCGACTACTTCGACCGCACCGCCGACAAGACCTTCACCGCCGTCTACAAGAAGGAGACGCCCGACATCCTCGCGGCGTTCGCCGCCTTCGACAGCGCCGTCTTCCAGCCGGAGGGCCGCGAGATCCCGCTGAAGTACCGCGAGCTGATCGCGCTCGCCGTCGGCATCACCACGCAGTGCGTCTACTGCATCGACGCCCACAGCCAGAACGCCGTCAAGGCCGGCGCCTCCGAGGGTGAACTCGCGGAGGCCGCCTGGGTCGCCACCGCCATCCGCGCCGGGGGCGGCTACGCGCACGGCCGCCTCGCCTTCAAGCTCTCGGGCGCGCACGAGCACTGAGGGGCACGGCAGCCCCTGGGGTGGTGCCGCCGCGCATCCGGAACCCGCAACGGCACGCGGGCACGGGCCGTTCGAGCCGTCAGTCGTTCGGCGCGACGAGGCAGAACGGATGCCCGGCCGGATCGAGATACACCCGGAACGTCTCGGTGACCGACCCCGTCGCCGCCGCCCCGATCGCGAGCACGGCCTGTTCGCCGGCGTCGAGATCGTCGACCTTGACGTCGAGGTGGATCTGCTGCGGGACCAGCTGACCCGGCCACTCGGGCGCCCGGTAGTCGTCGACCAGCTGGAACGCGAGGAGCGGGCGGCCGGTCGCGCCGGGCGGCAGCACCTCGGCCCAGTCGGGATCGTCCTGGACGATCTCGCCCCCGATCAGCTCGGCGTAGAACCGGGCGAGGGCCTGGGTGTCGGGGCAGTCGAGGACGACGACGTCGAGGGTTCCGATCATGCGCCACACCCTAATCCTCCCGACGCGTCTTGTCAGCGCCGCCGGGCGCTCGAGAGCGGGTACTTCGCGTCGAGGCGCGGATTGATGACGGAGTTCAGCAGGAAGCGGGCGAACAGGCTCCCGGCCGCCCAGTACGCGCCGATCGCCAGGAACGCGATACCCGGCACGATCTGTGTGGCGACCAGGACGATCACCACGAAGGTGAGCAGGATGCCCACACCCGTGTAGAGCGAGCGGTAGCCGCTGACCGCGGAGTCACGCTGCGCCTGCTGCACGGCCGAACGGTCGTCGAGGGCGCCGACGGCCGCCCCGAAGTCGACGTCGGACACCGCGGTGAAGAGCTCGCCGACGGTGACGCCGAGGGCTTTGGCGACCATCGAGAGCGTCTCGAGGCTGGCGTCCTGGCCACCCTCCAGCCGCTGCACGGTGCGGACGGCGACGCCGCTCTCGGCGGCTAGCTTCTCCTGGGTCCAGCCGCGCTCCCGGCGGAGGGTGATGATGCGTGTCTCGTTCATGGCTGCAACGCTAGGGGTGAGCATCCTGGCGACGCCACGACACCGACCCGCCAGTCGCCCGCCAGTGATGTGACAGCAGCACGACACCCGCATGATCCCGGGGGCCGGAGTGGCTGGGCTGTCGCGCGATCCCGCGGCGGCAGCGGGATCGAGGGGGTCTAGGGGGTGGGGGTCCAGGGTTCGGTCTGGTGCGCGAGCCAGGCGCGGCGCGGGGCGAGCGAGCGCACGAGGCGCTGGCCCTCGGTGGTGGGGGAGTCGAGCTCGCCCGACCAGACCGCGGTGTCGCCGACGATCGCGACCAGGCCCTGCGGGGTGTCGACGACCACGATCTGGGAGCCCGGGGTGTGGCCGGGGGCAGGGAGCAGGCGCACGCCGGGGAGCAGCTCGAGCTCGCCGTCGACCTCCACGTACTCGACGCCCGGGGCGTCGACCCACTCGCGGATCGTGTAGTCCTCGAGGGTGCGGGCGTCAGTGAGCTCGCGGCGCTGCACGTAGACGGGCCGGCCCGCGAACAGGTGGTTGCCGCCGCAGTGGTCGAAATGCAGGTGGGTGTTGACGACGGCGGTGACGCGCGAGAGGTCGAGTCCCTGCTCGGTCAGCGGCTCCAGCTGCGGGTCCATGTCGGCCGCTGCGGGGTGCAGCTCGGTCAGTCCGGTGTCGACGAGGATCAGGCCGTCGGGATGCGCGACGAGGTGCACGTACACGGGCAGCCGCTCCTCCCCGGCCAGGAGCGTGGCGACGCGGACGGGGGTGACGGTGATGGTGCTGTCGGTCATCCTGAACTCTTCCTCACCGGGCCCGAGCGCCCACCGCAGGCATGTGGACACTGTACACTGAACGACGTGACCGAGCACGACACGACCAGGCTCGTCGCCTGGAGCGCCGAACTCCGCGCCGTTCATGCGCGCATCCGGGACGCCCTGCGGGTGACCCGCGAGGCCGTGCGCGACGGGGGCGAGGTGCAGCAGGCCGGCCGGGATCTGCTCGTCTACTGCCACGGGTTCTGCGCGGCGCTCGACGCCCACCACCGGGGCGAGGATCGCGCGCTCTTCCCCGCGATCGAGAAGGAGCACCCCCACCTGGCGCCCGTGCTGCGCTCGCTCGAGCGGGATCACGGGATGATCGCCCACCTGCTCGGCGGGCTCCGGGAGGCGGTCGACGCTGCCGCCCCTCCGGCGGAACTGGGTCGTCATCTCGAAGGCGTTGCGGCGATCATGGAGAACCACTTCCGCTACGAGGAGCGGCGACTGCTCGCCGTGCTGGAGGATCTCGACCTGCGCGAAGCGGTGCCCGACGTGCTGGGGCCGCTCTAGCGCAAACCCCCTTCTCCTCGTACTCGAAATCGTATATCATCGGCGCATGACCCGAACGGGTGGCGCATCGGGGCGCCAGTCCGCACGACGACGATGTCCCGGGTCGAAGGAGATCACGCATGAGTACCACCGGGCTCACCCCCACCGGGTCCCTGGCGAGCGTCGGCGACCGCCGTCGCGTCGTCTTCGCCACCGTCATCGGAACCACCGTGGAGTGGTACGACTTCTTCATCTACGCCTCGGCCGCCGGCCTGGTGTTCAGCCAGCTGTTCTTCGAGCCCGCCGGCCAGCAGGCGGCCATCCTGCTGTCGTTCGCGACCGTCGGCGTGAGCTTCCTGTTCCGTCCGCTCGGCGCCTTCCTGGCCGGCCACTTCGGCGACAAGTACGGCCGCCGGGTGGTGCTCGTGCTGACGCTCATCCTGATGGGTGCCGCCACGGCGTTGATCGGCCTGCTGCCGACCTTCGCCCAGATCGGCGTCGCGGCCCCCGTGCTGCTCATCCTGCTCCGCATCATCCAGGGCATCTCCGCCGGCGGCGAGTGGGGCGGCGCGGTGCTGATGGCCGTCGAGCACGCCCCCCGCGCCAAGCGCGGCCTCTTCGGCGCCTCGCCGCAGCTCGGCGTGCCCCTCGGCCTGCTGCTCGCCTCGGGCGTGATGGCGCTGATGGCCGTGATCGCCCCGGGCGACGCCTTCCTCGAGTGGGGCTGGCGCGTGCCGTTCCTGCTCAGCATCGTGCTGATCGCCATCGGCTACTGGGTGCGTCGCCGCGTCGAGGAGAGCCCCGTGTTCGCCGAGATCGCCGAACGCAAGGTCAAGTCCCGGATGCCCATCGTGCAGCTGTTCCGCAAGCACACGCTGCTCGTGATCATCGCCGCACTGGTGTTCGCCGGCAACAACGCCGTGGGCTACATGACCACCGGAGGCTACATCCAGAACTACTCCACCAACCCCGACGGCCCGATCGGCCTCGAGCGCGGACCGGTGCTCTGGGCGGTGGCGGGCAGCGCGGTCACCTGGCTGCTGTCGACGTTCTTCGCGGGCTGGATCTCCGACCGCATCGGCCGCCGCACGACCTACATCGTGGGCTGGGTGCTGCAGCTCGCCGGCGTGTTCGCCCTGTTCCCGCTGGTGAACACGGGCACGGTCGGCGGTCTCTTCGCCGGTGTCGCGATCCTGACCATCGGTCTGGGGCTCACCTACGGCCCGCAGGCGGCGCTCTACTCCGAGCTCTTCCCGGCGTCCATCCGGTTCTCGGGCGTCTCGATCTCGTACGCGATCGGCGCGATCCTCGGCGGCGCCTTCGCCCCGACCATCGCTACGGCGCTGGTGCAGGCGACGGGCACCACCTGGTCGGTCACCTGGTACCTGGCCGGGATGACCGTGGTCGGCCTGATCGCGACGCTCCTGCTGCGCGACCGCAGCGGCATCCCGCTCGGCCCCGACCACGAGGCGGAGCAGGAGGTCAGCCCGCTCTACGGAGCGAAGCGCGCCTGACCGGGAGGGCTGAACCGGCTCGGCGGGCCCAGCCCGCCTGACGGGGACGGTGCGGGCGGGCATCCACCCGCCGCGTCACCCGCCGAGCGCCGCTCGCACCGCGGTGGCCGATCGCATCAGCCGGTCGGCCACCGCGGCCGCGTCGTGCCCGCCGGGCAGATGCACGGCCGCGATCGCCGCCGGAGCCCGTCCACGCAGCGCCAGCGGCACTGCCACCGCGTGCAGGCTCGGGATGACCTCGTTCTGGCTCTCGGCCCAGCCCCGCACCGCGGCCTCGTGCACCTCGCCGGCCAGAGCTGCGCCGAGGCCGGCCGGCCAGGCGGCGGGCCGCAGCTGCGTGAGGATCGCCTTGCCCGGCGCCCCGACACCGACCGGATGCCGCGTGCCCGGCCGCTGGGCGACGGTCGCGACGGCGTGCCGCGGCTCCACGCTGACCAGTGTCACGCACTCGTCGTGGTCGAGCACGACGAGGAAGCAGGTCATGGCGAGCTCGTTCGCGGCCGCCGTGAGCTCGGGCAGCACCTCGGCCTGCAGATCGTGCGCGACGCCCGCGGCCAGTGCGGCGAGCGCGGCGCCGAGCTGCAGTCGCCCGGCCGCGTCGCGCCCCACGAGGCCGTGCTGCTCGAGCGTGCGGATGAGCCGGTAGGCCACCGAGCGATGCACGCCGAGTGCCGCCGCGACGTCGTCGATCGACTGCGGCTCGAGGCGGTCGGCGAGCAGTTCCAGGATGCGGATGCCGCGGTCGAGGGTCTGCGACGTGGCGCCGTTCGTGCCGTCGGATGCGCTCATGCTGCTCGTGGCTCCAGATCTCTAGTCGGCCGTTGCCTCGAGTGCCATTGCCCCGAGGGCGGCAGCGAGCTACCATCGCGTGAGCGATAGTCGAACCGTGCGTTCGATTATCGAACATACCCTCCTTGCACACCGAAGTCGAGGGGGAAGGTCGACGAAGACGGAGCACCCATCGCATGCAGTTCCACCACCACGGCTACGTATCCGGCGATCCGCGCATCGCCCCGGCGGCGGGCACCGGCATCGACCGCCCCGCCCTGCTGCCCGACGAGGTCGACGTGCTGATCGTCGGCTCGGGCCCGGCGGGGATGATCCTGGCCGCCCAGCTGGCCCAGTTCCCCGAGATCCACGCCCGGGTGATCGAGCGGCGTCCCGGCCGGCTGGCGATCGGGCAGGCCGACGGCATCCAGGCCCGCAGTGTCGAGACCTTCCAGGCCTTCGGCTTCGCCGAGCGCATCACGGCCGAGGCCTATCAGATCAGCGAGATGGCCTTCTGGTCGCCCGACCCGGCCGACCCGAGCCGCATCCACCGCTCCGCCCGGGCCGTCGACGACGCCACCGGGGTGAGCGAGTTCCCGCATCTGATCGTCAACCAGGCGCGGGTGCTCGACTACTTCGCCGAGGCGATGCACGACGCACCGGCGCGAATGGAGGTCGACTACGGCTACGAGTTCGTCACCCTCTCCGTGGAGGAGGGGCACGGGCATCCGGTCGCCGTCACCCTGCGCGAGACGGCCGGCGAGCGGGAAGGTCTCGAACGGCACGTACGGGCCAAGTACGTGGTGGGCTGCGACGGTGCCCGGAGCGGCGTGCGCGAGGCCATCGGCCGCACCCTCGTCGGCGCCTCGGCGGCGCACGCCTGGGCCGTGATGGACACGCTCGCCGTGACCGACTTCCCCGACATCCGCACCAAGTGCGCGATCCAGTCGCAGGCGGGCAGCATCCTGCACATCCCGCGCGAGGGCGGGCACCTGTTCCGCATGTACGTCGACCTCGGCGAGGTGGCGGCCGGCGACAACGGGGCCGTGCGCCGCACCACGGTCGAGACGGCGATCGCGAAGGCGAACGCCATCCTGCACCCCTACACGCTCGACGTGAAGGACGTGGCCTGGTACAGCGTCTACGAGGTCGGCCATCGCCTCACCGACAAGTTCGACGAGGTGCCCGAGGGCGACGACCGCTGCCCCCACGTGTTCATCACGGGGGATGCCTGCCACACCCACAGCGCCAAGGCCGGGCAGGGCATGAACGTCTCGATGCAGGACGGCTTCAACCTCGGCTGGAAGCTCGGCCACGTGCTGACCGGGCGGGCGCCCGAGGAGCTGCTGAAGACCTACTCCGCCGAGCGCCAGGTGATCGCCAAGAACCTGATCGACTTCGACAAGGAGTGGTCGACGCTGATGGCGAAGAAGCCCGAGGAATTCGAGAACCCCGAGGAGCTGGCCGACTTCTACGTGCGCACCGCCGAGTTCCCGGCGGGGTTCATGACGCAGTACCCGCCGTCGATGCTGATCGGCGGGACGGAGCACCAGGCGCTCGCCGAGGGCTTCCCGGTCGGCAAGCGCTTCAAGTCGGCGCCGGTGGTGCGGGTGGCCGACGGGAACCCGATCCATCTCGGGCACCATGCCCGCGCCGACGGGCGCTGGCGGCTGTACGCCTTCCCGGCAGCGGCGTCGGCGGGTGGGCGCGAGGCCCTGGGGGAGTGGGCCGAGTGGCTCGAGCACGCCCCCGACTCGCCGCTCATCCGCCACACGCCGGTCGGCGCCGAGGCCGACAGCGTGTTCGACGTGAAGGTCGTCTACCCCGAGCCGCACGTCGAGGTCGACATCTCCACGGTGCCCCCGGTCTTCCTGCCCCGCACGGGCCCGTTCGGCCTGATCGACTACGAGAAGGTCTACGCGGCCGACTCTGCAGAGAGCATCACGACGCTCCGGGGGCTCGACCCGGCCACCGGATGCGTCGTGGTCGTGCGCCCTGATCAGTACGTCGCGCACGTGCTCCCGTTGACCGCCATGGCGGAGCTCTCGGCGTTCTTCGCCGGGGCGATGCTCGAGGGCGGTGCCGGGAGCCAACCCGGGGCCGAGGCCGAGGCTGCGGCCGCGAGCCTCAGCGGCTCACGCGGATGATCTCGTGCTGGTAGGGCGCGACCACCGCGCCTGAGATGCGCAGGTCGAGCAGCAGGAAGGGCCGCTCGTTCGCCGGTCGGGCGGCCCACTCGCCCAGTACGTCGAGGTCGGCGAGCGTCTGCACCACGACACCCTGGGCGCCGACCGCTCCCGCCAGGGCGGCGAAGTCGACCTCCGGGATGCGCATCGACTCCTGAGCGAGACCCTTCCGTCCGTAGACGTGCACCTCGGCCCCGTAGGCGGCATCGTTCCACACCACGGCGACGCCGCGGCCGGCCGCCACGCGCACGGCGCTCTCGAGATCGGCGAGCGCCATCAGGCCTCCGCCGTCGCCGGTGGTCAGCACCACGGTGGCGTCGGGCTTCGCCATGGCTGCGCCGGGCACGCTCGGGAAGCCGAGCCCGATCGACTGGAACGCGGTGCCGACCATCATCAGGCGGTCGGGGGAGGCGACCGGCCAGTACATGTTGGCCCAGCCGATGAAGTGTCCGCCGTCGGAGACGACCACCCGGTCCTCTGGCAGGAGCTCGCCGATCCGCTGTGCCGCCGAGCGGGGGTCGAGCCGCCCGTCGGGGGCGAGCTCGTCGCCGGGCTCCTGCTGTCGGGCGGCCGCGACGTCGACCGACTCCCGCCAGCCGCTCGGGGTCGCGCCGCGCTCGCGGAGGGCACGCACGAGCGCCCGGGCCACCTCGGCGGCGTCACCCCGCACGAAACCGCTCACGTGGGCGTGGCTCGCGGTGGGCGCCACGTCGACCTGCACCACCCGGGTGCCGGGCGCGAAGAGCTCGCCGAAGCGCATCGTGAACTGGTTCAGCGAGGCCCCGAGCACCACGGCGACGTCGGCCTCGCGCACGAGCTCCATCGCGCCCTCGGCTCCGAAGCCCCCGGTGACGCCGAGGTCGTGCCATTGATCGGGGAAGACGCCGCGCCCGAGCGCGGTGCTGGCCGTCAGCGCTCCGGTGGCGTCGGCGAGCTCGCCGAGCGCCTCGCCGGCACCGGCCAGCCAGGCGCCCCGGCCGGCGAGCAGGAACGGCCGGCGGGCACCCGCGAGCAGCTCCGCCAGGCCGGCTACGGCCGCCTCGGCGAACGGGCCGGGCACCACGAGCGGGCCGGGCAGCGACGGCTCGGCCACCGCGGGCACCTCACCGGCCTCGAGGGCGGCGACGTCGTAGGGGATGGCCAGCACGGTGGGCACCCGGTAGGTGAGGGCGTGCTCGACGGCGATCACCGTCGTGGCCGCCGCGTCCATCCGGCCGACCGTGTAGGTGCGGGCGCCGACGGCGGCGGCGAGGGCGATCTGGTCGACGTCCCAGGAGCGCGGGCCGGAGGTCGGCTCGTCGCCCACCACGAGCACGAGCGGCACCTTCGCCTGCACGGCCTCGGCGAGGGCGGTGAGTGTGTTGGTGAAGCCGGCGCCGTAGGTGGCCGTGGCCGCCGCGAGCCCGCCACCGGCGCGATGGAAGGCGTCGGCCGCGACCACCCCGCCGGCCTCGTGACGCACCGCGGTGAAGCGGGCGGAGGTGTGCTCGAGCAGGGCGTCGAGGAAGTAGGCGTTGCCGTTCCCCATGATGCCGAACACGTGGTCGACGTGGTGGGCGAGGGTGAGGGCGACGTGGGCGGAGACCGACGGCATGACGAGCCTTTCGAGACAGGGACGGGAGGTTTCCGTATGTGTCTCGTTCGCCGCGACGGACGGACTTCGTGCCCCTTTTTCGAGCACCGGTCGGCTTCGACCAGACGGTGCGAGTATAGCGTCGGGACTGGGAAAAGTGTACTAAATAATATACGATCGGCCCATGACTGACGAAGCCGTCGCCCCTGCCCCGACGTTCGAGCCCGCCCGGTCGTTCGACCCCGCTGGGCGCGACCGGCCCGGCAAGGTGATCGCCCTGCACCTGAACTACCCGAGCCGCATCGCCCAGCGCGGCCGTACCCCCTCGCAGCCGTCCTACTTCCTGAAGCCGTCGACCTCCGTGGCGGCGAGCGGCGGCGTCATCGAGCGCCCGCTCGGCACCGAGCTGCTGGCCTTCGAGGGCGAGATCGCCCTGGTCATCGCCAGGGAGACCCGACGGGTCTCCCGCGAGGAGGCCTGGGCCCACGTCGCCGCCGTCACCGCGGCGAACGACTTCGGCGTCTACGACCTGCGCTGGGCCGACAAGGGCTCGAACCTCCGCTCGAAGGGCGGCGACGGCTTCACCCCGCTCGGCCCCGCCCTCGTCGACGCGGCGGGGCTCGACCCGGCAGCCCTGCGCATCCGCACCTGGGTCGACGGCGCCCTGGTGCAGGACGACCGCACCACCGACCTCGTCTTCCCCTTCGCCCAGCTGGTCGCCGACCTCTCCGAGCTGATCACCCTCGAGCCCGGCGACGTCATCCTCACCGGCACGCCTGCGGGGTCGAGCGTCGTCGGGCCCGGCCAGGTGGTCGAGGTCGAGGTCGATGCTCCGGATGCTCCGGGCGCTCCCACCAGCGGTCGGCTCGTCACGCGTGTCGTCGAGGGCGCGGCGCCCACCGGAGCCCACGGTGCCGGCCCGCAGATCGACGAGCTGCAGCGCGCGGAGGCCTGGGGCAGCCGCGAGGCGGCCGGACTCCCGCCCGTCGAGGCCCCCTTCGAGCTCACCGACGAGCTGCGCGCGAAGCTCGCCTCGGTCGGCACGGCCACGCTCAGCTCGCAGCTCCGCAAGCGCGGTCTCGACGAGGTGACGATCGACGGTGTGCGGCCGACGCGCCCCGGCACGAAGATGATCGGCCGGGCGCGCACCCTGCGGTTCATCCCGAACCGGGAGGACCTGTTCGCCGCGCACGGCGGCGGATACAACGCGCAGAAGCGCGCGTTCGACTCCCTGAGGCCCGGCGACGTGCTCGTCATCGAGGCGCGCGGCGAGGCCGGTACGGGCACGGTGGGAGACATCCTGGCGCTGCGGGCGCAGCAGCTCGGCGCGGCCGGGATCGTGACCGACGGGGGCATCCGGGACATCGCGGCGGTCACGGCGCTGGACATCCCGGCGTACTCGCAGGGCGGGCATCCCGCCGTGCTCGGCCGGCGGCACGTGCCGTGGGACGTCGACCTGACCATCGCGTGCGGTGGCACGGCCGTGCAGCCGGGCGACGTGATCGTCGGCGACGACGACGGCGTGCTGGTCATCCCGCCCGCCCTCGTGGCCGAGATCGCCGACGCCGCCATCGAGCAGGAGCGCGAGGAGGCGTGGATCGCCCAGCAGGTCGCCCGCGGCGAGGGCGTCGACGGCCTCTACCCTATGAATGCGGCATGGAAGGCGCGCTACGAGAAGGAGACCCGATGACGACGAGTGCCACCCGCGACGATGGACCGCCCGCCCGGACCGCGTCGAGCACGGAGACCGCGTCGAGCAAGTCGGAGCAGGCCTACGCGTTCATCAAGGAGCGCATCCGGAACGGCAGCTACACGCCGGGCTTCCGCCTCGTGCTCGGCCCCATCGCCAAGCAGCTGGGTGTCAGCGTCGTGCCCGTCCGCGAGGCCATCCGCCGGCTCGAGGCCGAGGGCGCCGTCACCTTCGAGCGCAATGTCGGAGCGCAGGTCGCGATGGTCGACGAGCGCGAGTACTTCTACACGATGGAGACGCTCAGCCTCGTGGAGGGAGCGGCCACCGCGCTCTCCGCGCCGTTCGTCACCGCCGGAGACTTCGCCGAGGCGCGTGCCGTGAACGCGCAGATGGCCGACTGCCTCGACCACTTCGACCCGCACCGCTTCACCGAGTTGAACCGCGCCTTCCACGCGGTGATCTTCGAGCACTGCCCGAACCCGCACGTGCTCGACCTCGTGCACCGCGGCTGGGACCGGCTGGCCGTGCTGCGCGACTCCACCTTCAGCTTCGTTCCCGGTCGCGCGCGGGAGTCGGTCGCCGAGCACGAGAGCCTGCTCCGGCTGATCGAGTCGGGCGCCCCAGCACTCGAGATCGAGCTCGCTGCGCGGGCCCACCGCACCGGCACGCTCGACGCCCTGCTGTCGTACCAAGCCGACCATCACGCCGCACCGCGACGCTGAGACGCGGCGCGCCTCTCAGTAGCCGGGGCGGTCGGCGGCCGGCGAAGCCGGGTCGGCCTCGCCGACCGCGTACCGCTCGGCCAGCGCCTCCGACCCCCGCGCGAGCAGGGCCACGTCGGCCCCCACCAGTACGAACGACGCTCCCGCCGCGAGGTAGCGCCGGGCCAGCGGCTCGGCGAAGGCGTTGACGCCCGCAGGAACCCCGTGCGCGGCGGCCACCGCGAGGCAGTGCTCGACGGCGGCGATCACCTCGGGGTGGTCCTGCTGCCCCAGTACGCCGAGCGAGGCGGCGAGATCGGCCGGGCCGAGGAAGATCCCCGCGAGCCCGGGCACCTGCACGATCGACTCGATGTTCCGGGCGGCCTCGCGCGACTCGATCTGCACGATCACCGCGATCGTCTCGCCGGCGTGCTGCAGGTAGCCCTCGCTGCGGTTCCAGCGCGAGGCGCGGGCGAGCGCCGAGCCGACGCCGCGGATTCCCTCGGGCGGGTAGAGCGTGCTCTGCACCGCGAGCTCGGCCTGTTCGGCCGTGTCGACCATCGGCACGAGCAGGGTCTGCGTGCCCAGATCGAGGTACTGCTTGATCAGCACCGGGTCGAGCACGGGCGGCCGCAGCACGGGCAGCACCGGGTAGCCGTGCACCGCCTGCAACTGGGCGAGCAGCGACTCGAGCCCGTTGGGGCTGTGCTCGGCGTCGATCAGCAGCCAGTCCAGGCCCGAACCGGCCGCGAGCTCGGCCACCAGGGGGCTGCCGCTGCACACCCACATGCCGGCGAGGGGCCCAGGATGCGCGGCGAGCGCCGCCCGGAAGCCCTCCTCGGGGCTCACACGAACCGGCACGTCACCACCCCCAGGGGGCCGTAGTCGGCGAACACCGAGTCGCCCTGGTAGACCCACATCGGCCGCGTGAACGAGCCGGCGAGGATCAGCTCTCCGGCAGCGAGCCCGTCGTCGTGGGCCGCGAGCTTGTTCGCCAGCCACGCCACGCCCGAGGCCGGGTTGTTCAGCACGCCGCCGGCAAGCCCCGTCTCCTCGATGCCCTCGTTGCGGTAGAGCATCGCGCCCGCCCAGCGCAGGTCGATCTCGTCGGGACGCACCGGGCGGCCGCCGACCACCATGACCCCCATGGCGGCGTTGTCGCTGATGGTGTCGACGATCGTGCGCCCCTCCATCTCGATGCGCGAGTCGAGCACCTCGAGGGCCGGCACCACGTAGTCGGTCGCCGCGAGCACGTCGAAGATCGTGCATCCGGGCCCCCGCAGCGGGCTCTTCAGGCGGAAGGCGAGTTCGACCTCGACCCGGGGGTTCGCGTAGGCGCCCCACTGCAGCACGCTGCCGGTCTCGAGCACCATGTCGTCGAAGATGACGCCGTAGTCGGGCTCGGTGATGCCGGTCGCGGCCTGCATGGCCTTGGAGGTCAGGCCGATCTTGTGGCCGGCCACCGTGCGGCCGAGGGCCTCGTTTCGGGAGCGCCAGAGGCCCTGCACCGCGTAGGAGTCCTCGACGGTCATGCCGGGATGGCGGGCGGTGAGCAGGGGGACCGGCGCGCGGCTGGTCGCCGCTTCGACGAGTTCGTCGGCGATGGCCTCGATGGTGGCGGTGTCGAGCATGACGTCGTCGTCCTTCCTCGCGGTGCGCCCTCGCAGTCTATCGAGGACACCCTCTTCTGATTGTGTCTCTTATCGTATATCATCTGACTCAGCCGCACGATGGAGTCCGCTCGCAAGGAGTCACCATGACCGATCAGTCCCCCCGCACCCTGCACGTCCCCGAGGGGCTGCCCGAGAAGATCCAGCACTACATCGACGGCGAGTTCGTCGACAGTCTCTCCGGGGCCACGTTCGACGTGCTCGATCCGGTCTCGAACGAGACGTACGTGCAGGCCGCCGCCGGGCAGCGCGACGACATCGACCGGGCGGTCGCCGCGGCGCGCCGCGCCTTCGACGAGGGGCCCTGGCCCCGCATGCTGCCTCGGGCGCGGTCGCGCATCCTGAACCGCATCGCCGACCTGGTCGAGTCGAGGGATGCGCGGCTCGCCGAGCTGGAGTCGTTCGACTCGGGGCTGCCGATCACCCAGGCGCTCGGCCAGGCGCAGCGGGCGGCCGAGAACTTCCGCTTCTTCGCCGACCTGATCGTGGCGCAGGCCGACGACGCCTACAAGGTGCCGGGCCGGCAGCTGAACTACGTCAATCGCAAGCCCAAGGGCGTGGCCGGGCTGATCACCCCGTGGAACACCCCGTTCATGCTCGAGAGCTGGAAGCTGGCGCCGGCGCTCGCCTCGGGCTGCACGGTGGTGCTGAAGCCCGCCGAGTTCACGCCACTCTCGGCGAGTCTCTGGGCCGACATCTTCCGCGAGGCGGGGGTGCCCGACGGCGTCTTCAACCTCGTGAACGGCCTGGGGGAGGAGGCCGGCGACGCGCTGGTGAAGCACGAGGACGTGCAGCTGATCTCGTTCACCGGCGAGAGCCGCACCGGGCAGATCATCTTCGCCAACTGCGCTCCCACGCTGAAGGGCATGTCGATGGAGCTCGGCGGCAAGTCGCCAGCGGTGGTCTTCGCCGACGCCGACCTCGACCGGGCCATCGACTCGACCCTGTTCGGGGTGTTCTCGCTGAACGGCGAGCGGTGCACGGCGGGCTCCCGGATCCTGGTGGAGCGCCCCGTGTACGACGAGTTCGTGGAGCGCTACGCCGCGCGGGCGAAGAGGATCGTCGTGGGCGACCCGCACGATCCGAAGACCGAGGTCGGGGCGCTCGTGCATCCGGAGCACTACGAGAAGGTGATGAGCTACGTCGAGATCGGCAAGGGCGAGGGTCGTCTGGTGGCTGGCGGGGGCCGGCCCGAGGGCTTCGAGACCGGCAACTATGTGGCGCCGACAGTGTTCGCCGACGTGAAGCCCGACGCGCGCATCTTCCAGGAGGAGATCTTCGGCCCGGTCGTCGCGATCACGCCCTTCGATACCGACGAGGAGGCGCTGGCGCTCGCCAACGGCGTGAAGTACGGCCTAGCCGCCTACATCTGGACCTCGAACCTGGAGCGCGCCCACACCTTCGCCCAGGCGGTCGAGTCGGGCATGGTCTGGCTCAACTCGCACAACGTGCGCGACCTGCGCACCCCGTTCGGCGGGGTGAAGGCCTCGGGCCTCGGCCACGAGGGCGGCTACCGCTCACTCGACTTCTACTCCGACCAGCAGGCGGTGCACATCACGCTAGGCGAGGTGCACACCGCCCGGTTCGGGGCGTCCGACGCCGCGGTCACCGCCGGCTGAACCCTCCCCACACTCCCCGCTACAGAAAGGTCTGATCGATGACGATCGACACCATCCCCACCCCCGAGCTGACCCCGCCCGACATCCTGCGCTGCGCGTACATGGAGCTCGTGGTCACCGACCTGGCCCGCTCGCGCGAGTTCTACGTCGACATCCTCGGCCTCGTGGTGACCGAGGAGGACGACGAGGCGATCTACCTGCGCAGCCTCGAGGAGTTCATCCACCACAACCTCGTGCTGCGGAAGGGCCCGGTCGCGGCCGTCGCCGCCTTCTCCTACCGGGTGCGCAGCCCGGAGGACGTGGACCGGGCGGAGGCCTGGTACCGCGCTCTCGGCTGCCGCGTCGAGCGCCGGGCCGACGGCTTCGTGAACGGTGTCGGCGACTCGGTGCGGGTGACTGATCCGCTCGGCTTCCCGTACGAGTTCTTCTACCAGGTCGATCACGTCGAGCGCCTCGCCTGGCGCTACGACCTCTACGGCCCGGGCGCCCTCGTGCGTCTCGACCACTTCAACCAGGTCACTCCCGACGTGCCGCGCGGGAGGAAGTACCTCGAAGACCTCGGGTTCCGGGTCACAGAAGACATCCAGGACGAGAACGGCGTCACCTACGCCGCGTGGCTCCGCCGCAAGGACACCGTGCACGACACAGCCCTCACCGGGGGCAACGGCCCGCGGATGCACCACATCGCCTTCTCGACGCACGAGAAGCACAACATCCTCTACATCTGCGACAAGCTCGGCGCCCTGCGCAAGAGCGACCTGATCGAGCGGGGCCCCGGACGCCACGGCGTCTCGAACGCCTTCTATCTCTACATCACCGACCCCGACGGGCACCGCGTCGAGATCTACACGCAGGACTACTACACGGGCGACCCCGACAACCCGGTCGTGACCTGGGACGTGCACGACAACCAGCGCCGCGACTGGTGGGGAAACCCCGTCGTGCCGAGCTGGTACACCGAGGCCTCCCTCGTGCTCGACCTCGACGGCGAGCCGCAGCCGGTGATCGCCCGGGAGGCTCCGAGCGAGATGGCCGTGACCATCGGGGCCGACGGCTTCTCGTACACCCGGGCCGGCGACACCGAGCAGGGCTTCAAACTGGGGAACACGCTGTGACGGCCGGTTAGGGCTTCGCGCCCAGGCGCCGGGCGGTGGTGGCGGTGAGGAAGAGACCGACCGCGATGACGACGGCGGCCGCCCCGACGACCGCCTCGCCCGGCAGGTGCTGGGAGAGCAACGGCGCCCCGCTCGCCGAGCGCGTCGGGGATGACCGCCGCCGAAGACGAGTGCGTCGATCCGCAACGGGTCGCGGTACTCGGGTGGATCTGAGCGGAGAGGGCCAGGGTGGGGAGTGGCGCGCAGGGTGCGGGCCGATCATCCCCAGCGGGAAGCAGGAGCAGGAGACGACATGGGCACGAACGATGCGAGCACCGCGGATGCGCCCCGCGACGACGAGCTCGCCGAGCTGATCAAGGCGGCCGACGAGGACGAAGGGGCGGGTGCCTCGGAGATGTCCGACCGGCTCCGCGACCGCACGGAGCAGAGCGCCGCCGAGCCGGAGCAGGCAGGCGACCTCGAGGACTGATCGTGGCACGGCGCGCGGGCGGGACGCGGAGGCGGGCGGCGGATGTGCTGGCTGCGCATCCGCTGCTGCTTGCCGCCCTGTCGGCGGCGTTCCTCGCGCTGACCCTCTGGCTCTGCGTGATGCACGGCTGGCGGTTGGGCGAACCCATCGGGAGCGGGCGCCGCAGCGCGCCGCTCTGGGTCGTGGCGTTCTTCGGCCTGCCGCTCTGGACACTCGGCGTCGGCGTCGGCGTCTGGCGCGCCATCGTCGGCCCGCGCCGAAGCAACGGCCGCCCGTCCGATGACGAGTCGCCCGAGGCGGGCGCCTGACGGCAAATACCCGATCGAGGTGCGAAATCTCGCGAAGCCGGGTGCGATGCCGCGCCTTTCGACTCAGCCATGACCATCGTGGGCAAGCGCGTCAGCGCGCGGTAGCCGTGGGGTGCTGCCGCGCGCTTCGCGCTTGCCCTCGGAGACCGTGGCTGGCTAGGCGGCGGGTCGCTGGATGGTGCGTCGACGGGTAGTCGGAATCGGCTTCTGTTCCGTGTCGACCCACCTCGGTGGAATGAGATGCGGTGTGCCTTCCTGCATCGTCAGTTTCCACGGTGATTTGTGCAGATGGGAGTGGTGGAAGTGGCAGAGAAGGACGCCGTTGTCGATGTCGGTTCTGCCAGGTGGATGATCGTCCGAAACCCACTCGTTCGCATGATGCGTCTCGCAGAACGACGGTGGCCTGTCGCAGGAGGGCCACACGCAGCCGCCATCCCGCGCCGCTAGTGCCCGGTTCTGCGCCGCCGTGAAGAGCCGCTTCGTCTTGCCGTGGTAGAGCACCTCGCCCTTGTCGCCGAACAGAGTGGCGGTGATGGGGGAGTTGCACCGCAGCTGTTCGACGGTGGAAGCGGGAACGGGCTGGTCGATGCCGTCGATCCACCCGACCCCGTGACCCTTCTCGAGATCGTCGAGGGTCATGTGCACGTTGACGGTGGCGATTGCCCCGTTGATGCGGGGCATGTCGTCGGCCCCGGCAGCGCGGGCGATCAGTTCAGTGATCGTGTCGGCGTTCTTCTGCGCCTGAGTGCGACCATCGGCGATCACGTACTCGTCGCCATCGACGAACCGTGGCCCGGCCACGCGCGGGCTCTGCAACGCCCGGATACTGGACAGCCACACCCCGCCCTGCTCCGGCGCCAGCGCGAACGTCCCCCGGTACATCCCATCCGGCGCCAGCGCGATCGTCAACGACCGCTGCAGCTGCAGCACCTCGTCACGCGGTTCGGCGCCATCCGGGTCGAGCACCTCGCGGAGGCGGATGGCGAGCTTGGCCGTCTCATCGGCCGACAACCGGCACGCGATGGTCTGGTCGACGAGAGTCTCCTCGGCGGTCGCCACCACGTCGGCCGAACATCCCCGATCGGCCAGTTCGTTGCACCGCCCCACGATCGACGTCGCGGCCTCCACGCCGAGCACACCGTCGTCGAGCGCGCGGGCGACCACCGGGAACGGCGCCGGCCCCTCGCCACCACCCAGCAGCACCGCGCCTCGCAGCTTGCGCCCCAGCTCGAGCCGGGCCTTGCACGCCCGCGCCGACGCGCCTGTCACCTTGGCGACGAGCGCGACCGGGGTCGTGAAGTTCTGCGACCGGCTCAGCCCCTCGTCGCCCAGCTCGGTGCGCGACCGCACCCCGACCTCACCCGCAAACCGAACCTGCTGCGCCGACACCGCGCGCCCGAGGGCCTCGTAGGCGGCCATCAATCGGAGCAGCTCGTCGTCGCCGAGACCGGCCAGACCCGCGCCGGAACGGCCGCAGACGGCGGCGGCCATCTCAAGGATGCGGGCGGCTGAAGTCATACTGAGATTCTATCAGAAACAGCTGATGAATGCTCGTTTACATCCGACGGGAATGAGCCCGAGAAACACCGAACCCCCGACCGCTGAGAGCGGTCGAGGGCTCGGCGCCGGGAGCCGCTCAGCTGTTGTCGAGCGGCAGACCGGGCGGGTTGACGAGCGAGGTCTCGACGGCCTCGTTCTCGAGGTCGTACGCGGCCAGCCACTCGTCGTACTGGCCGTTCTCGATGAGGTGGTTGATCGCATCCGCCACCGGCTGGGCGAGGCCCGAGTCCTTCTTCACCGTCGCGGCGATCAGGCCGTCGAGGGTCTCACCCGCGCCCGAGAAGGTGCCGGCGGTTCGGGTGGGGTTCGCTCCGCCCTCCGAGATGGTGTTCTGGTACGAGATGCCCGGGTTCGGGCCGAAGGAGGCGTCGATCTTGCCTGAGTTCAGGGCGAGCGTCGTGCTGTTCGCATCGGGGAAGTAGAGGATCTCGAGCGTCTTGCCCTCGGCCTCGAGCTTCGACTTCCACTCCGAGAGGATCTTCTCCTGGTTCGTGCCGGCACTCACCGCGACGGTCAGGCCGTCGAGGTTCTCGTAGTCGCCGTCGAAGTCCCAGTCGTTCGAGGCGAGCACCTGGAAGGCCAGGTTGTCGCCGCGGTACGAGGCGAAGTCGTACTTCTCCTTGCGCTTCTCGGTGTCGGTGATGTTCGAGAAGCCGACGTCGGTGGCGCCGGTGTCAATGCCGACGAAGAGGTTGTCCCAGGTGGAGTTCTGCACCACGGGCTTCAGTCCGAAGACCGCGGCGACCAGGCGGCCGAGGTCGGGCTCGGCGCCGGTCAGGGTCTCGTTGTCGTCGCCGGTGAAGGCGAGCGGCGGGAAACCGGCGGGCAGGGCGCCGACGCCGATCACGAGTTCGCCGCTGTCGAGAACCTCCGCAGGCAGGGTCTCGCGGATGCTCTCGACCGTCGACACCTCGATCGACGTCTCGGTCGCCGCACCGTTCGAGAACGCGCCGACGGTGACGGTGCCGTCGGGGGCGGCCGAGGAGCCGGAGGCGGAGGCGTCCGAGGCGCAGGCGGCGAGGCTCGTGACGAGGAGCGCCGCCGTGGCGAGGGCTCCGAGCGTTCGGAGGCGGGTGGGGGTGGAGTGCTGCATGGGGTGTCCTTCGCTGTGATGGTGATGGTGATGGTGAGATAGGGAAAGGGGGGAGAGGGGCGCTGTCGCTAGGCGAGCACCTTGTCGAGGAAGTCCCGGGTGCGCGGGTGCTGCGGCGCTGAGAGCACGGTGCCGGGCGGACCCTGCTCGAGGATCTCGCCCTCGTCGATGAACACCACGTGGTCGGCCACCTCGCGGGCGAAGCCGATCTCGTGCGTCACGACGACGAGCGTCTTGCCGCTGCCGGCCAGGGTGCGGATGACCTGCAGCACCTCCCCGACGAGCTCCGGGTCGAGCGCGGAGGTGGGCTCGTCGAACAGCAGCACCTCCGGGTCCAGGGCGAGGGCGCGAGCGATCGCCACGCGCTGCTGCTGGCCGCCCGAGAGCTGCCGCGGGTAGGCGCCGGCCTTGTCGGCGAGCCCGACACGGGTGAGCAGGGCCAGGGCGCGGGCACGCGCATCCGGAGCCTTGGCCCCCTGCGCGATCGGGGCCTCGACCACGTTCTCGAGCACGGTCATGTGCGGGAAGAGGTTGAAGTTCTGGAAGACGAAGCCGATGCGGGAGCGCTGGCGGAGGATGTCGCGTTCGCGGCGCTCCTTGAGGCGGTCGCCGCGCACGGTGACGCCGATCAGCTCGCCGCCGAGCGCGACGTAGCCCTCGTCGAGCTTCTCGAGGTGGTTGATCGCGCGCAGCAGGGTCGACTTGCCCGAACCGCTCGGGCCGAGGATGACCGTCACGGTGCCGGCGGCGAGGGTGAGGTCGACGCCCTTCAGCACGGTGCGGTCGCCGTAGGACTTCGTGGCGTTGTGGATCTCGATCGCGGCGCTCATACGACCTCCCTCGGTTCGTGCGGGCGGGCTGCGGGCCGACGGCTCAGCTGCCGCACGCCACCGCGGAATCGCTGCCACGGCGTCGCCGGCAGCACCCGCACCGACCCCCGGGCGTAGAACCGCTCGATGTAGTACTGCACCACCGAGATGACGCTCGTCAGCACGAGGTACCAGATCGTCGCCACCACGAGCAGCGGGATGATGTCTGTCGGGTAGGTGCTGCCGAGGTTCTGCACCACGCCGAAGAGATCCAGCAGCGACACGTAGAACAGCAGCGAGCTCGCCTTCAGCAGCCCGATGATCTGGTTCACGTAGGCCGGCACGATCGAGCGCAGCGCCTGGGGCAGCACGATGCGCGTGAACTGGCGCCGCGAGGGGATGCCGAGTGCCTTCGCGGCCTCGTGCTGACCCTGGTCGACGGCCAGGATGCCCGACCGCACCACCTCGGCGCTGTACGCGATCTCGCTGAGGCTGAGCCCGATCACGCCGAGCGCGAGCGAGGAGAGCAGCGTGAACGTCGGCACCTCGAGCTGCGGCCCGAACGGCACGCCGATGCCGATCGTGGGGTACAGGTTGCCGAGGTTGAACAGGAAGATCAGCACCAGGATCAGCGGCACCGAGCGGAACAGCCAGATGTACAGCCAGCTCAGCGTGCTCAGCACCGGGTTGCCCGAGATGCGTCCGAGCGCCACGACGATGCCGCCGAGGAAGCTGACGACCGCACTGATCGCGGTGGCGAGCAGGGTGAGCTGCAGCCCCTTCAGGATGGCGGGGGCGAACAGCCAGGTGCCCACCTTCGACCATTCCCAGGCCGGGTTCGTGAACAGCGTCTGCACGAAATTCAGCAGCAGCACGAGCACGACGGCGGTGATCACCCAGCGCACGGGGTGGCGCAGCGGCACGACGGGGCGCTCGGCCAGGCGCTTGAGGTCGATACCCGGGGGCAGCGGGGTGCCGGGGGTGCCGGCCGCCGTGGCGTCACCGGTGCTCACGGGCAGGGCGACGGATGCTCGGCCGCCCGGTTCCGCGGACCGCTCACGGGTCGACAGCCCGCTCATGCGGTCACCTCCGACCGTCCGGCGCCCAGCCGACGGTTCGGCAGCGCCGCGTAGAAGTGCTCGAGCGACTCGTCGTGCCGGCGCCGGATGTCCTCGATGTCGAGCGGCTGCCCGCTCAGCGACTTGGCGAAGCCGTGGATGACGACCTCCTCGGCCGTGAGCGTCGTGTCGAACAGGGGCGTGTAGCCGGTCTCGGCGTAGAGGCGCTGCGCCTCGGGCTGACGGGGGCCGGTCGTGAGGTAGACGCGGGCGAAGCCGCGGCGGCGCGACTCGTCCTCGAGCTCGGCCACGACCCGGCGGGCGAGGCCCTGGCGGCGGTGGTGCTTCGAGGTCCAGATGCGCTTGAGCTCGGTGGTGTCGGGGTCGAAGGTCTTGAAGGCGCCGCCGGCGATCGGCACGCCGTCGCGCAGGAGGAGCACGAAGGCGCCGTGCGGGGGAGCGAACTCGGCCACCGGGTAGCGGTTGATCTCCGTCGAGGCGGGCTCGCCCCAGGCGTCGCCGTAGCGGGCGTCGTACTCCTCGGCCAGCTCGGTGAGGAGGGGGAGGGCCAGCGGGTCGTCGGCGGCGACGTAGCGGAACTCGTCAGGCTGCGGCACGGGAGTCCTCCTCGCGGGAGTCGGAGTCGGAGCCGGCGTCGGCGCGAGCGGAGTCGGCGTCGTCTGAGGCGGAGCCTGACGCCGAGGCCGCCGCCGCATCCCGCCGCGCCACCTCCTCGCGCACGATCGGGATGACGTACCGCCCGAAGTCGATCGTGTCGTCGACGTAGTCGTAGCCGCGCGCCGAGATGATGTCCACACCGAGGTCGACGTAGTCGAGCAGCGCCGCCGCGACCGTCTCGGGCGTGCCCACGAGCGCGTTCGAGTTGCCGCGTCCGCCCGAGGCGGCGGCGACCTTCGTCCAGAGCGCCCGGTCGTAGCGGTCGCCCTGCTCGGCGATCGAGAGCAGCCGCTGCGATCCGGCGTTCTCGGGGTTCTTGAGGTCGCCGGCAGCGGCGCCGAGCACGCCGCTCCGCTCCTCGATCCGGCCGAGGATGCGCTCGGCCTTCTCCCACGCGAGCGCTTCGGTCGCCCCGAGGATCGGCCGGAAGGCCACCTGCAGGCGCGGACGCGAGGGGCGACCCGCGGCGAGCGCCGCATCCGTGATCGTGCGGATCTGCTCGGCCGTGCTCGCGAGCGGCTCGCCCCAGAGCGCGTAGATGTCGCTCTCGGCCGCGCCGATCGCGTAGGCCGCGGGGGAGGAGCCGCCGAACGAGATGTCGGGCCGCGGCTGCTGCACGGGCCAGACGTCGCTGACGAAGTCGTCGAAGCGGTAGTGCGTGGCGTGGAAGCTGAACGCCTCCTTGCTCGTCCACGCCTGCTTCAGGATGCGGATGTACTCGCCCGTGCGCTCGTAGCGCTCGTCTTTCGTGAGGAAGTCGCCCTCGGCGGCCTGGTCGGCGCTCGACCCGCCCGTGATGATGTGCACCGTGAGGCGGCCGTCGCTGATCTGGTCGAGGGTCGCGATGACCTTCGCCGCGTAGGTGGGGTACGACACGTTCGGCCGGTGCGCGAGCAGGATCTGCAGCTTGTCCAGCTTCGAGGCGACGTACGCCGCCGCGGTCGCGGGGTCGGGCGAACCGGAGTGGTAGGCGAAGAGCACGCGGTCCCAGCCGGTGTCCTCGTGGGCCCGGGCGAGGCGCAGCGTGTACTCCTTGTCGAAGCTCGCGCCGCTGCGGGCACGGGTCTCGCTGCCGTCGTTGGTCGCGGCGATGCCGAGGAATTCGATGGGCATGGGGTTCCTTCTTTCGTTGCCGAGCGCCGTCCCGTTCGTTGCCGAGCGCTGCCGATGGCCCGACGTTAGGTGCGTCCGGGGCCGGTCGCCAACGAATCCGGTTCACAAAGCGTCACCTGCGTCATGGTTGGTCACAGTGCTCGCATCGGGCGGATGCGCGGGCGATCCTCGGGGCATGTCCGCACGCATCCCGGCCCCCTCCCGCCCCGCCGCACCCGTCTCCCTCGCCGTCGTCGGCGCCGGGCCGCGGGGCGTCGGCGTGCTCGAACGCCTGGCCGCGAACCTCGACGAGCTCTGGGGGCCCGATCGGCGCACCCGCGACGGCGGCCCGTCGCTGGTGGTGCACCTGATCGATCCGCACCCCGCCGGCCCGGGCCGCATCTGGCGCCACGACCAGTCGCCGCTGCTGAAGCTCAACTCGATGGCGGCCGACGTCACCATGTTCACCGACGAGACCTCCACCATCGACGGGCCCGTCCGCCCCGGGCCCTCGCTGATCGAGTGGGCGGAGCGGGTGCGTGGGGGGAGCATCCGCGTGCCGGAGGACCGCCTCGACGACGCCCTCCGCGCCGAGCTGCGGCACCTCGGTCCGGCGAGCTTCCCGACCAGGCGCCTGCAGAGCCTCTACCTCCGCTGGTTCTACGAGGAGGCGCTCGACGCCCTCGGGCCGGGCGTCCAGGTGCGCGAGCACCGGTCGAGGGCCTCCGCGGTGACCGAGCTCCCGGATGGCCGCCGCCGGGTGGGCCTCGAGCGGGGCCGGGCGCTCACGGTCGACCTCGTGCTGTACTCCCTGGGTCACACGGGCGCCGATCCGCAGCCCGAGCACGCCCGGCTGATCGACTTCGCGCGGCGCCGGGAGCTCTACTACCTCCCGCCGGCTTTCACGGCCGACGCCGACACGCGCGCGATCGTGCCCGGCCAGCGCGTGATCGTGCGCGGCTTCGGGCTCGCGGCGGTCGACCTGATCGTGCTGCTGACCGAGGGCCGCGGCGGGCGATTCACGACGGACGCCGGACGGCTCCGCTACGAGCCCTCGGGGCGGGAGCCGCGCATCCTGATCGGCTCACGACGGGGCGTGCCGTACCACTCGAAGATCGGCTCGACCCTCGCCGGGGAGGCGCCGGCCGGGCGCTTCTTCACGCCCGCGATCGCGGCCGGGCTCGCGGCCTCGCGCGCCACGCTCGACTTCGCGGCCGACGTCTGGCCGCTGATCGCGCAGGAGATGCTCTGGGGCTACTACCGTGAGCTGGTCACGGGGCACCCGGAGCGCGTGCGGATCGGCTGGCCGGAGTTCGCGGCGCGCTTCGAGGCGCTCGACCCGCGGGCCTCAATCGTCGCCACCGCCACCGCCACCGACGCGACGGCACCGGTCGGGGGGACGCGCGGTCGCGGCTTCGCCGACCCGGTGTTCGCCGACGCCGCCGACGAGGAGCGGGTGCGGCGCGACGCCGCCGAGTTGACGGCGCTGATCGAGCGGACGGTGATCGACGAGCTCGACCGCCTCTTCCTGCCGCAGCTCGACCGCCCGCTCGACGGCGTGCGCGACGACGGGCCCGACGGCGCCGAGGCACTGCAGCACCGGGTACGCGAGTACATCGAGCGCGACCTGCGGCTGCGCACCCTGCCCGAGCACAGCGCCACTCTCGGCCTGTTCATCGCGCTGCTGACCTCCCTGTTCGCGCTCGCCGAGATCGTCTCGTCGCCCACCTGGACGGCGCGCTCCCGCGTGGAGGACATCAACGGCTGGTGGCTCGGCTGGTTCAGCTTCATCGCCAGCGGGCCGCCCGCGCACCGCCTCGAGGAGCTGCTCGCGCTCTCGGAGGCGGGAGTCGTGCGGTTCCTCGGCGCCGGCCTCCGGGTCGAGGCCGACGAGGAGGGCGGGGTGTTCCGCGCGAGCTCCGAGAACCACGCCGAGGTCGTGACCGCCAGTGCCCTGGTCGACGCCCGCCTGCCCGACACGAGCGTGGCCCGCAGCGACAACGCGCTGCTGCGCGCTCTCCTCGACGCCGGAGCCGCGGTGGAGGAGGTCGCCCACGACCCGGCCTACCGCGCCCCGACCGGTCGCCTCGCCGTGCGCCCCGACGACCGTCGCGTGCTGCAGGCCGACGAACCCTCGGGCCGCAGCTACGCCATCGGCCCCTACACGAACTCCCCGTTCGTCGGCGCCTTCTCCCGCCCCCGCACGAACGCGGTCGCCTTCCGCGAGAACGACCGCGTCGCCCGCGCGCTCCTGCAGCACCTCGCCGAGCTCGCCGACACGCCGGCCACCACACAGACCCCGCCCCCGCCGGACGCATCGGGCTCACCGCCCCTCCCGCCCGGCGCCTTCACCGACCGCCTCTGGGGTGAGTTCGCCGCCCAGCCCCGCTGATCTCCCACCACCGCTGACCCCCGATCAGCAGGCGTACAGCCCCTCGACCGGGTAACTGATCGCAGCCGGGCCGCCGAGCAGCACCGCCGACGTCGCGTGCAGCGACAGGATGTCGTCGATGACCTCGCTCGACAGGCAGCCGGACTGGCTGAGGTAGAGCGGCGCCCCGAGGCTGCCGGCGAGCGCCCCGCCCGTGAGGCCGTCGGGGAAGTTCATCCCGGTGGCGATGTACACGGTGTCGGCCGAGCTGTGTACGGAGCGGTTCAGCGCTACGGCGCTCGCGAAACGATCGGCGCCCGAGATCCGCTCGACCGAGATCTTCGCACCGAGCGTCGCCGCGACTCCCGCGCTGACCGCGTTCACGCCCCCGACGACGGTCGCCGTGCTGGTTCCACCCGAGGCCAGGGCGGCGCGAGTCGCTGTGTCGGCAGATGACGCGCCCCCGTCGACGAGCAGCACGGGCGCGCCCAGCGATGCTGCCGCGGCACCGGCCGGCAGCGCATCCGCGTAGCCTCGGCCCGTGACCACGAAGACGCGGTCGGCACCGTCGGGGAACGCCGACGCCAGCAGCAGCCGGGACGTCTCGTAGCGGTCGGCGCCCCCGATCCGGGTGGTCGGGGCGAGCCGGGCGAGTGCCTTCTGCACCGACGCCGACACGGACGCCTCTCCGCCCACGACGACGATCGAGGCGGGGTGCAGCCGGGTGATCTCGGCGGCGACGACAGGAGGCAGGTCGGCCCCCGTGGTCAGGAGCAGCGATCCACCCTGCTCGGCGGCCGCCGGACCGGCCGCGAGGGCGTCGGGGAACGACTGGCCGGAGGCCACGTACACGACGGGAGCGCCGGCCGTCGCATCGGGGAACCGCGCGAGACTCGTCGCCACCGAGACCGCGTAGCGGTCGTCTCCGGCGATCCGGGAGGTCTCGACACCTGGCAGCGTGACCGGCCCGATCCCGGCCCATGTCCGGAGCGGGAGCAGACCCGGAGCGCTCGCCGTCTCGTAGAGGCTGACCCAGTGCCCGACGTCGGCCGTCGAGACCGGATAGCTCGTGGACCCGCGCAGCTCGGGCAGCTCCACGCCGGCCGTCCCGTTGCCGGAACGGACCCACGAGATGGCATCGGTCGCTTGTGCCGGGGTCCACGTCGTCGCCGACGCCGTGATCGTCCCTCCCGGCTCGGCCGTTCCGGTCAGAACGCGGGCTGTTCCCTCGACCGTGCGCACGTCGATGCTCCGACAGCCGAGCGGGGAGACGCTCGCGTTGCGGTAATCGGCGAAGTAGGGCTGCGGGGTCACGCAGACGGTGTACCGACCGGCGTCGTCGATATCGACATGATCGTCGAACCCCATCACTCCCGGGGTGGACGGATGCGCGGCACGCACGTCCGGCCGGTCGGACGACGCGCCGCTCGAGAGGTCGTGGTGCCAGGCGCCGGAGTCCGTCGTCGACCCCGGCCCGGAGAGCGGGACGAAGTCGATGGAATAGTTCAGGGGCACGAACGCACCACCTGTCGGAGAGCCATGGCCGAGCCAGGTGTCGCTGGTCCAGCCCTGCATTCGGATCTGCGCGGGCGTCGGCGCGAGGTCCAGGGAGAGGGACTCGAACGTGCCCGATATCCGTTCCCCCTCGAAGGAGACCGTCTTGCAGGCGAAGGCTTCGAACGACGCCTCGGCGCAGAACTTGTAGGTGCCGATCGCCTCGTAGTAGCCCAGCTCGGTACGGAAGCCGTGGTTCGGGCCGGCGTCGGGGTAGACCGCGGCGACGTCGGGACGGGGGAGGCCGTTCCCGCCCAAGCCCCCGCCCCAGCCGGTGCGTCCGTCGGGATAGCCGACCTGGTACTCCAAGCCTTGCACCGCCCGGGGATCGCTCGTGTCGATCACCCAGCCGGTGGCCACCAGGCCCTTGCCTGCCACGAACTCGATCGTGTCGATCGAGCCGACCACGTTGTGAAAGGGCGAGAGCGGCGGGAACGGCACGGTGTCGGCCGCGGCGCTCAGTGGGGCGGCCGACACGCCTGCCACGACGAGTAGGGCGGCGGCGATGATGGCCGGGATGCGACGGCGCACAGGGTGCCTCTCAGGCTCACAAAAGACGGGTCCCGTCGTCCACGACGACAGATGTCGACTCATTATGTCGCCCGGGGGCACCCCGCGGCGTCAGGTTGGCGCCCCGCGGGTCAGGCCTGCGCGACCGCGCGGGCGGGCATCCGCTCGACCTCGACGGCCACGAGCAGCTCGTCGTCGACTGTCACCGGATGCACGGCCCCCACGATCTCGATCGCCGCCTCGGTCTCGCGCTCGGCGCAGGAGGGGCCGACCCAGAGCTCGACGGCGCCCGGCTCGACGATGCGCGTGAGGTCGAGCCCGCTGAAGGCGAGCCGCGTGGTCGGAACCCGAAAGCGCACGACGGCCTCCTCGCCCGGCTCCAGCGCAACCCGCTGGTAGCCGAGCAGCTGCGCGACGGGCCGGGTGATGCTGCCCACGAGGTCACGGGCGTAGAGCTGCACGAGGTCGGTCGCCGCGCGCTCGCCCGTGTTCCGGATGCGCACCGAGGCCCCGAAGGCGTCGCCGGCCGTCACCTCGGCGTCGGCCGTGAGCTCCGAGCGCTCGAAGGTGGTGTAGCTCAGGCCGTGCCCGAACGGCAGCACGGGGGTGCTGTCGGCGCTGGTCACCTCGGACGGCCCGCCGAGGATCGGGTGCAGGTAGCCGAACGGCTGCGCCCCGGCCGAGCGCGGCAACGAGACGGGCAGGTGCCCGCTCGGCGACACGGCTCCCGAGATCACGTCCGCGAGAGCCGTGCCGCCCTCCTCGCCCGGGAAGAACGCCTGCAGCACCGCCGCAGGGCGCTCGGCGCCCGAGATCGCCCAGTCGATCGCGTAGGGCCGGCCGGTGACGACCACCATCACCACCGGCGTGCCCGACGCGACGACCGCCTGCACGAGCTCCCGCTGCACCCCGGGGAGCTCGAGGCTCTCGACGTCGTTGCCCTCGCCCACGGTGCCGCGGCCGAACAGGCCGGCCCGGTCGCCGACGACGACGACCGCCACCTCCGCCGCCAGGGCGCTCTCGACCGCCGCGGCGATGCCCGAGCGGTCGTCTCCCTCGACGTCACAGCCGGGCTCGAAGGTCACGGTGCCCGAGAGCGCCGCCGCGAGGGCCGCGCGCACGGTCGGGATCTCGATGCCCATCGGCGTCCCGGGGTGGTGCGCCAGCACGTGGTTGACGAAGGAGTAGCAGCCCATCAGCGCCTCGGCGGAGTCGGCGTTCGGCCCGATCACCGCGATCCGGGAGGACTGAGCGCCGTGGGAGGGATCCGCGAGCGGGAGCACGCCGTCGTTCGTCAGCAGCACGACGGATTCGGCGGCGAGCTGCCGGGCGAGCATCCGGTGCTCGGCATCGTCGAGGTCGATGGCGGTGGGAGCCGACTCGAAGGTCTCGTCGAGGAGCCCGAGCTCCTCCTTCTCGCCCAGCACGCGCAGCACCGAGCGGTCGATCAGGCTCTCGGGCACGCGGCCCGCGCGCACCTCCTCGGCCAGCGGCGCGAGGTAGGCGTCGCCGCTCGGCAGCTCGACGTCGATGCCGGCCTCGAGGGCGAGCCGGGCCGCCTCGCCGCGGTCGGCGGCGACGGCGTGCATGGTCTCGAGGAAGGCGACCGAGAAGTAGTCGGACACGACGGTGCCGTCGAAGCCCCACCCGTCGCGGAGCAGCCCGGTGAGCAGGGCGGCGTTCGCGCCGACCGGCACGCCGTCGATCTCGCTGTAGGAGTTCATCACCGAGCGGGCGCCGCCCTCGCGGATCGCCATCTCGAACGGCGGCAGGAAGACGTCGGCGAGCTCGCGGGCCCCGACGTGCACCGGTGCGTGGTTGCGGCCGGCCTGCGAGGCCGAGTACGCGGCGAAGTGCTTAAGCGTCGCGTGCACGCCGGCGTCCTGGAGGCCCCGCACGTAGGCGGTGCCGATGGTTCCGACGACGTACGGGTCCTCGGCGATGCACTCGTCGACCCGGCCCCAGCGCGGGTCGCGGATGACGTCGAGCACCGGGGCGAGCCCCTGGTGCACGCCGACCTCGCGCATCGAGCGCCCGATCGCCGCCCCGACCTGCTCGACCAGCTCGGGGTCGAACGCGGCGCCCCAGGCCAGCGGCGTCGGGAAGGTGGCCGCCTTCCACGCGGCGAGACCGGTCAGGCACTCCTCGTGCACGAGGGCCGGGATGCCCAGCCGGGTCTCCGAGATCAGCCGCCGCTGCTCGGCCCAGAGCCATTCCGCGCGTTCGACGGGGTCGATCGGGCGGGTGCCGTACACCCGCGTGAGGTGGCCGATGCCGTGCTCGACGGCGTCGCGGTAGAGGCCGCCGGCGTTCATGTCTCCGGCCATCGGGGCGACGGCGTCGTCGCTCTGGTCGACCCAGAAGCCCACGAGCTGGGCGAGTTTCTCCTCGAGCGTCATCTGGGCGAGCAGCCCGTGCACACGGTCGGAGGCGGGGAGGGGAGTGGTCACGACGGGGTTCGCTTTCAGGTCGAGAGAGTGGGGGGTCAGCCCTTGACGGCGCCCGTGAGACCGCCCACGATGCGCCGCTCGAAGAGGCTGAAGAAGATCAGGGCGGGGATCATCGACAGCGAGGTGAAGGCGAGCACCTTCGCCGTGTCGACCGAGTACTGCGAGGCGAAGGCCTGCGTGCCGAGCGGCAGCGTGAACGCGGCGTCGTTGTTCAGGATGAACAGCGGCAGCATGTACGAGTTCCAGCTGGCCACGAAGGCGAGGATCCCGACGGTGATCACGCCGGGCACCGAGAGCGGCAGCACCATCCGCCAGAAGAAGCCGAGCCGGCTGCAGCCGTCGATCGACGCCGCCTCCTGCAGCTCCTTCGGGATGGCCGAGAGGAAGGGCACGAGCACGATGATCGTCACCGGCAGGCCGAACGCGATCTGCGGCACGATCACGCCCGCGAGCGAGTTCATCAGGCCGAGGTCGCGCACCAGGATGTAGAGCGGCGTGATCGCGACGGTCATCGGGAACATCAGCCCAGCGGTGAACAGGGCGTAGACCGCCCCGCGGCCCCGGAAGGCGTAGCGCGAGAGGGCGAACGCCGCCATCAGCCCGAGCACGACGACGAACAGGGTGGTGGCGACGGCCGCGATGGTCGAGTTCGCCACCTGTCCCCAGAACACGCCGCTGGCGAGCACGTCGCCGTAGTTGGCCCAGTTCCACTCGCCCGGCAGGCCAGAGGGGTCGAGCGTGATCTCGGAGTTCGAGCGGAAGCCGCCGAGGATGATGTAGGCGACCGGCGCCAGCATCAGGCCGATCAGCACGAGGGCGACGAAGTAGATCGCGAGGCTGCTCGAACGGCGGCCGCTGCCGACGGGGGCGGCGGATGCGGCCGGCGCGCGCCGGGTCGTCGCCGACTCCGTCACCGGCTTCTGCAGGGTGGGGGTTGCCATCATTTGCTGCTTCCGGTGAGGGCGCCCGCGGTGTCGCGGCGCAGCACGAAGCGCTGGTAGACGAGCGCCACGGCGAGGGAGATGAGGAACATCACGACGGCGACGGCGCTGCCGTAGCCGTAGCTGCCGGCGTTGCGGCCGTTGGCGACCATGTAGGTGGCCATCGTCGAGGTGCCGGCGGTGGAGGCGACGTACTGGCCCCAGATGATCCAGACCAGGTCGAACAGCTGGAGCGAGCCGATGATCGACAGGAACGCCCAGATGCGCACGGTCGGGCCGAGCAGCGGCAGCACGATGTGCCGCTGGATCTGCCAGAACGAGGCCCCGTCGATCGCCGCCGCCTCGGAGAGCTCCTCGGGGATGCCCTGGAGCCCCGCGAGGAAGAGGATGACGGCGAAGCCGATGTACTTCCAGGTGATGATGACGAGCAGGGTCCAGATGGCCCGGCCGGGCTCCGAGATCCAGTCCGAGGCGAAGGCACCGAGCCCGACCTTGTCGAGCAGGCCGTTCACCGCCCCGCTCGACTGGAGCATGAGACCCCAGCCGAGCCCGACCACGACCTCGGAGATGACGTAGGGCACGAAGATCAGCACCCGGATGACCGACTGGAAGCGGAGCTTCCGGTTCAGGAGGAGCGCGAGCCCCAGGGCGATCGGGCCCTGCAGCACGAGCGACATCACGACGATGAAGACGTTGTGCCCGAGCGCCTCGTGGAAGTCGGGATCGGTCAGGATGGTGACGTAGTTGCGGATCCCGACGAAGTCGACCGCCGGGCCGTAGCCCGACCAGCTGAAGAATCCGTAGTACGCCGCCATCGCCACCGGCAGGATGACGAAGCCGCAGAAGACGATCAGGGCGGGCCCGAGGAGCAGGGCCAGTTCACCCCGGGTCGCCCAGCGGCGACGGCGCGCCGTGGCTCCCGTCGACGGCGCCTGCGTCGGCGTCGGTGTCGGCGTCAGCGGGGGTGCGGTCACGGTAGCCACGGCGCCCGCCTCAGGACTTCGCCGCGGCGTCGTTCACGGCGCTGACGATGCTCTCCGCATCGCCCTTGCCGGCGAACATGTCCACGACGGCGACGTTCAGCGCGTTGCCGACGTTCTGCCCGTAGAGGGTGTCGAGCCAGACGACCACGTAGGGAGCATCGTTGTATGAGGCGAGAACGTCCTTCAGAGCCGGGTCGGTGACGACGCTCTGGGCGTCCTGCGAGGCGGGCAGCGTCTGGAACGCGTCGGCGTAGGCCTCCTGGTTCGACTGCTCGACCATGAAGTTCAGGAAGTCGACGCACTCCTTCGGGGCGTTCACCCAGCAGGAGAATCCGTCGACGCCGCCCATCATCGCGCCGGGCTCACCGTCGCCGCCCTCGACCTCGGGGAACGGGAACCACTTCAGGTCGGCCAGCGGCTTCTCGTCGGGGGTGAGCGAGGTGATCACTCCGGGGTCCCAGGCGCCCATCAGCTCCATGCTCGCCTGCTTGTTGGCGAGCAGGCCGGCGGACGATCCGGCGCCCTGCTGGGCGGCGGTGGTCAGGAAGCCGTCGTTGAAGGGAGCGGTGTCGATGAAGGCCTGCAGGTCCTCACCGGCCTTCAGCCAGCACGGGTCGTCGAACTTGCGGCTCTCGGCGGCCGTGTCGAGCACGTCCTTCGAGCAGGCGCGCAGCGCGAAGTTGTAGTACCAGTGCGCGGCGGGCCAGGCGTCCTTGGCGCCGACGGCGATGGGATCGATGCCCGCCGCCTTCAGCTTCTCGTCGGCCGCCTCGAGGTCGGCGATGGTCGCCGGGGGAGTGGTCACGCCGGCCTGCGTGAACAGGTCGGAGGAGTAGAAGATGCCCGACGGGAGCACCGAGACGGGCATCCCGTAGTTCTTGCCGTCGACCTCGAAGGCCGAGAGCGAGCTGCCGACGGCCGCCTTCGCGTCGGCGGAGATGCCGTCGCTGAGGTCCATCGCCTGGCCGGCCTTGACGACGTCGGCGAGCTTGCCGCCGCCTCGCGCCATGAAGACGTCGGGGGCGTCGCCCGAGTTCAGGGCGGTCTGCAGCTTGCCGTCCATCTCCTCGTTCTGCAGCGACTGCACCTCGATGGTGACGCCGGGGTTCGCCTTCTCGAAGGCGGCCGCGGTGTCCTCCCAGTACTTCTTGCCGTCGCCGGTGGTGGAGTTGTGCCAGAACGTCAGCGTGGTGCCGCCGTCGGCGGAGTCGCCGGAGCTCGGGGCGCAGCCCGACAGGGCCAGCGCGCTGAGGGCGATCGCCGCGCATCCGGTGAGGATCTTCGAGCGTTTCATGAGTGCAACCTGCTCTCTCTTCGTTGAGATGCATCCGCTGTGGACGGATGGGTGGTCGGGGTCCCGGCTCGGCCGGGCGCACTCAGTGTCACCTGCACCCAACCCGATCGTCAAACGTTTTCGAAACTGTTTTCCCTGGGGCTAGAGTGAGCCATCATCGAGAGGAGCCGACGATGGCCCGCTACCGCAATCCGGTTCTGCCCGGCTGCCACCCCGACCCGGGCGTGTGCCGCTTCGGCGACGAGTTCGTGCTGGTCACCTCGAGTTTCGAATACCTGCCGGGGCTGCCCGTGCACGTCTCCGGCGACCTGATCGGGTGGCGGCAGGTGGGGCACGCGATCGAGCGGCCCGGGCAGCTCGACCTCGCCGGCCTGGAGTCGTCGCGCGGTCTGTTCGCGCCCTCGGTGCGGGTGGTCGGCGACCGTCTCGTGGTGGTCTGCACGGTGGTCGGGCCCGACGACGGGTCGTGGGGCGGGCGTACCGGGCACTTCGCCGTGACGGCGACGGATGCGCGGGGCCCCTGGTCGGATCCGGTCTGGATCGACGGGGTCGGCGGCATCGACCCGTGCCTCACGGTCGACGGGGAACGGCTGTGGCTCACCGGCACGCAGCCCGCGGCGTCCGCGTCCTACCCCGGGCAGACCGACGTCTGGCTCGTGGAGCTCGACCCCGCGACCTTCCAGCCGCTGGGGTCGCCGGCGGTGATCTGGGGCGGGGCGATGAAGGGCGCCGTCTGGGCCGAGGGGCCGCGCATCCTGAGCCGGCCGGGAGGCGGGTGGCTGCTGCTGACCGCCGAGGGCGGCACCGCCGAGGACCACGCGGTCGTCGTGGCGTACAGCGACGAGATCACCGGGCCGTACCTCGGCGACCCGGGCAACCCGCGGCTGACGCACCGCGATCTGGGGCGGCGCGAGGAGTTCGCGGCCGTGGGGCACGCCGATCTGGTTCAGGATGCGACGGGCGCCTGGTGGGCGACGCTGCTCGCGACGCGACCGGTCCCGGGCCACGACGGCGCCGTGCGGGAGGGGCTGCTCGGGCGCGAGACGTGCCTCGTGCCGGTCGAGTGGGAGGACGGACGGCCGCTGTTCGCGCCCGGCGTGGGGCGGGTGCAGGCGGAGGTGTCGACCGGTGCTGACGTCTCTGCGCCGGTAGAGCATCCGGTCGCGCATCCGCTCGTCGTGGAGGGATTCGGGGACGGGGTGCTCGACCTCGACTGGAACGGGATCGGGCGGCATCCGTCGTCGTTCGCGACGCTCGTGTCAGGCGGTGAGGTGCGGCTGCGCGGCGGCGGGGAGCCGACGTCGGTGGGGGAGCGCTCGTTCCTCGGGCGGCGGCTGCCGGCGGAGCGCGTGGACGTCGCGGTGACGATCCGGGTGCCGGCGGGGTCGGGGGTGCGGGGCGGGCTGCTGCTGCGGGTGTCCGAACGGGCGCTGCTGGAGCTGTCGGTCGACGGGGACGGGGTGGTGCGGTGCACCCGGGTGACGCCGGGGGAGCGGGTGGTGTTCGCCTCGGGGACGGCGCGCGATGGCGGGGCCGTGCGCCTGGAGCTCTCGGTGGACGGGCTGAGCGGTCGCGCATCCGTCGACGGGGCCCTGTTCGCCCCGGTCGACCTGGCCGGACTGGCCCCCTCGCCCGGGCGCGATTTTGTGGGAGCGTGGGTCGGGCCGGTCGCGGTGGGGCCGTCGTCGGAGGTCGTCACGGCGACCTCGTTCTCGCTGGCGGTGCGGTCGTGAGCGGGCGGCCGACCATCCACGACGTCGCCGCGGCGGCGGGCGTGTCGGTGTCGACGGTGTCCAAGGCGGTCAACGGGCGCTACGGCATCTCGAGCGAGACCACGCAGCGGGTGCTGCAGGTGGTGGAGGAGCTCGGCTACGAGTCGAGCCTGATCGCGAGCAGCATGCGCTCGCGGCGGACCGGTGTGATCGGGGTGCTGGTGGCCGACTTCGAGCCGTTCAGCGCCGAGATCCTCAAGGGCGTCGCCGCCGCGCTGCACGACTCGCGCTACGACCTGCTCGCCTACAGCGGGTCGAGGCAGAACAACAGCACGGGGTGGGAGCGCCGCTCGCTGAGCCGGCTGAGCGGCACGCTGATCGACGGAGCGATCCTCGTGACGCCGACGGTCGTGGGGGTGACCGCCGACGTGCCGATCGTCGCGGTCGACCCGCACACGGGCCGCGCCGACCTGCCGACGGTGGAGTCGGACAGCTTCGGCGGCGCCCTCCTGGCCACCCGCTACCTGATCGAGCTCGGGCACCGGCGGATCGCGTTCGTGGCCGGCCGCCCCGACCTCCGCTCGTCGAACCTCCGCGACGCGGGGTACCGGCGCGCGCTGGAGGAGGCGGGCATCCCGTTCGACCCGGCGCTCGTGCGGGTCGGCCTCTACGAGAAGGAGATCGCGCGGGAGACGGCGACGTCGCTGCTCTCCTCGCCCGACCGGCCCACCGCGGTCTTCGCGGCGAACGACCTCTCGGCGATCGCGACCATCCAGACGGCGGCGGAGCTCGGCCTCGACGTGCCGGGCGACCTCTCGGTGGTCGGCTTCGACGACGTGCCCGAGGCGGCGCGCCTGAACCCGCCCCTCACCACGGTGCGCCAGCCCATGCAGTCGATCGGCGCCTCGGCGGCCGAGCTCCTGATCGGCCTGATGGCGGGCGAGACCCCGGCCCGCACCCACATCACCCTCCCCACCCGCCTCGTCCGCCGCGCGACGACGGCCCCGCCCCCGCCGCTCGCCCGCTAGGGTCTCGGGGTGACCTCTGACATGCACCTGGGCGGGGGAGTGATCCTCAGACCCCTGTCGATCGGCGACGCGACGGCCCTGGCCGACGCCTACCGCGACAACCGCGACCACCTGGCGCCGTGGGATCCGACACGAACCGAGGCCTTCTTCACCCGCGCGGGACAGGAGTCCGAGATCGAGCGGGTGCTGCACGAGCAGGAGACGGGGACGGGAGTGCCGTTGGTGCTCGTGGAGGGGTCGCGCATCGTGGGCCGGGTGAATCTCTCGGGTGTCGTGCGCGGCCCGTTCCTGAGCGCGAACCTGGGGTACTGGATCGACGCCCGCTTCGCCGGCCGGGGCCTGATGACGGCCGCCGTCGGAGCGACCGCCGACCTGGCGCGTGACGAGCTCGGGCTCCACCGGATCCAGGCCGGCACCCTCGTGCACAACCGCTCGTCGCAGTCGGTGCTGGAGCGCTGCGGCTTCACCCGCTTCGGGCTCGCGCCGCAGTACCTCCGCATCGCGGGGCGCTGGCAGGACCACATGCTCTTCCAGCGCATCCTGACCCCCTAGATGGTTAAGGTCGAGGGGTGACTCGCACCGACCGGCTCTACGCGCTCGTGGAGGAGCTGCGGGCCGTGGCGCCACGACCTCGAAGTGCTCGGTGGCTCGCCGACCGTTTCGGCGTCAGTTCGCGAACCATCGAACGGGACCTGTCGGCGCTGCAACAGGGCGGCGTGCCGATCTGGGCCGAACCCGGCCGCACGGGCGGATACTGCCTGGACACGACCCATACCCTCGCCCCACTCGGGTTCACGGTCGACGAAGCTCTCGCCGTGATGATCGCCCTCGGTGCGCTGGCGACGAGCCCGTTCCGGGATTCGGCGGCGTCGGCTCTCCGCAAGGTCGTCGCCGTCACGGACGATCACAGGCTGACGGAGACGGCGGAGCTGGCTGCCCGCATCCACCTGCTCGGCGACGAGAAGCCGACCGGAGCGCCACCCGGTCTCGCCGCAGCCCTGCGGACCGGACAGGTTCTGCGGATCTCGTACACCGACCGTGACGGTGGCTCGACCGAGCGGGACGTCGAACCGATGGGGTTCGTCGGCAAGGGCGACAGCTGGTACCTGATCGGATGGTGCCGGCTCAGGGACGGTCTCCGCGCGTTCCGCGGCGACCGGATCGTGCGGGCCGAGCCGCTGATCGAGCGTGCGCCGCGTCGGCCGCTCCGGGCGGAGGATCTCGGCATCGTCGAAGGACGGCTGCGAGCGGTGGGTCCGGACTCGACCATCTCCTGAAACACCGACACGACGGTGTCGCCCGGGTCGCCCAGGATGATCACGCCGGGCCGGATGGCGCGGCTGGAAGGACACCATGGAACTCGCATCGATCCGCATCATCACCCACGACGTCGACCGCCTCGCCCGCTTCTACGAGGCGGTGACCGGGATCACGGCCACGCGGCCGGCTCCCGTGTTCGCAGAACTGCGCACGACCACGGGCACGGTGGCCATCGCGAGCACGGCGACGGTCGCCATGCTCGGCGACCACGCGCCGAAGCCGGCCAGCAACGACTCGATCATCATCGAGTTCCTCGTCGACGACGTCGATGCCGAATTCGAACGCCTCCGCGACGTCCTCGACGATGTCACCCTGCCGCCGACGACCATGCCCTGGGGCAACAGATCCACTCTCTTCCGGGACCCCGACGGCAACCTCGTCAACCTCTTCTCCCGCCCTGCGACCTGATCGGACGGGGCCCTCGATGCGCCCGCGGAGGGATTCCTCAGCGGGCACCCGGATCGAGAAGTCGCCGGGTCCAGTCGGCCAGAGCCGCGGTGGCGCACAGCGAGAGGGCAGCGGCCGGCATCATGCTCGTGAAGCCGTGGAACGCGCCCGGCCACACGTGCAGCTCCGCGTCACCACCGGCAGCCCACAGGCCGCTGGCGTAGGCGACCGTCTCGTCGCGGAAGACCTCGGCGCTGCCGCAGTCGATGTAGGTGCGCGGGAGTCCGGAGAGGTCGGTCGCCCGCGCCGAAGCGGCGTAGACGGAGACGTCCTCGCCGCCGCGGCGGGAGCCGAGGTAGGCGTCCCAGCCGAAGCGGGTCATCTGCCGATCCGCGACCCCGACACCGTCGATCTGCCTCGTCGACACGGTGGAGTCGCGGTCGTCGAGCATGGGCGAGACCAGGATCTGCGCCAGGAGCGCCGGCCCCTTCCGGTCGCGAGCGAGCAGCGCGGTGCCGGCGGCGAGCCCGGCGCCGGCGCTCTGCCCGGCGATCACGATGCGCTCGGGGTCGATGCCGAGTTCGTCGGCGTGGGCGTGCACCCAGACGAGTCCGGCGTAGCAGTCCTCGACCGGGTACGGGTCGGGGTGTTCGGGGGCGAGCCGGTAGTCGATGCTGATGAGCACGACGTCGTGGTCGTTCAGCAGCCAGTCGTCGTAGGAGTCGAGGTTGCCGAGGTGGTGGCCGAACATCATCCCGCCGCCGTGGATCGTGTACACCGCGCTCGTGGCTCCAGTGCGGCCGATCCGCTGGATGACCGCGAGGGTGATCGGATCCCCGAGGTGGCCGGGCACGGTGAGTGTTCGCCGCTCGTACCCGCGGGACAGCAGCCGCTCGTCGAGGGCTTCTTCGGTGATGTCGAGTCCGCGCATCCGGGGCAGCATCTCGGTGGTCAGGGTGAACTGCCCGCGTGCCTCGAGGGCGGTGAGGAAGGTGCTGAGTTCGGGATCGAAGGGAGGGCGGGGCATGGGGTCAGACATGGGAGGGCTCCTGGGTGGTGGGCTGGGCGAGGGTGCGGCGCGAACGGTGGATGCCGAGGCAGACGAGGGCGGCCGCGAGGGCGGTGATGGCCAGGCCCGCGATGAGGATCGCCTGCTGGAAGGACGCGAGCTGATCCGACGTGAAGGCCGTCGTCGCGATGCTGCCGCCGACGAGAGCGGCGAGGATCGTGCCGGTCGCGGCGATCCCGACGGCGGTCGCGATCTCGCTCGCCGTGTCGACCAGGGCTGCCCCGATGGAGGTGCGGTCCCCGGGGAGGCCGCGGAGCACGTTGTTTCCGGCGACGACGCCGACCACCCGCATCCCGGCGGCGACGAGCACGAGGGCGACCAGCACCCAGGGGTAGCCGAATCGGCCGAGGAGCGCGAACACGGCGAGACCGGTGACCACGGCGGCAGCGCTCATCCAGGCCGCTCGATCGAGGCCCGTGCGTTTCACGAACGGACCGACGAAGCGGCCACTCGCGAGGAGCACCACGACCTGCGGCAGCGTGCCGACGGCGGCGAGGGCCGGCGGCCACCCCCACGCGAACTGCAGCTGCAGCGTGACCAGGTACGACAGCCCGGCCATCGCGAGGCCGGCCGCCGCCTTGTAGGCCAGACCGCTGGCGACCAGCGGTTGTGCGACGAGATCGAGATCCAGCAGCGGGTGGCGCGCGGTGCGCTCTCGGGCTACGAAGCCGACCGCTGCGGCCCCGGTGACTGCCGCAGCGCCCCAGGCCGGAGCGACGTCGGTGCCGGCGACGAACAGGGTCGGTGTGAGGAGGACCCCGACGACGGTCGCCGTACCCAGCACGGCGCCGATCACGTCGACGGGGTCGCGGTGGAGCTCGGTTCGGCGATCGGGGGCGATCCCGGCGCGGATCCCGAGGAAGGCGATCACCGCGATGGGCGCGTTGGCGACGATGAGCACCTGCCACGGTGCCACTGCGAGCACGAACCCGCCGATGGTGGGCCCGACGGCCAGGCCGACCAGCCCCGCGGTCGAGATGACCGTCAGGGCGCGCACGCGCAGATCGTCCGCGTCGAACAGGCGGAACGCCAACGCCATCGATCCCGGCGTCGTCATCGCCGCGGCGACCCCCATCAGAGCCCGCACGGCGATCAGCTGTTCCACCGAGGTGACGAACAGGGTCAGGATGCTCGCGACCGCGAGAAGCGTCAGGCCGACGAGCATCACCCGACGCCGGCCGACACGGTCCGCGACCGCGCCGAACAGCAGCATCAGGCCACCGAACGCGACCGAGTACGCGCCGGAGATCCATTGCAGCGACGCGGTGGACGCCGTCAGCTCGCGCCCGATGGTCGGAAGCGCGACGTTCAAGACGGAGTTGTCGAGCATCTCGAACAGGAAAACCGCCGAGAGGCCGGCCAGAGGAATCCACGCGTCGCGAAGACGCTGCGGTGGGGCCGGTGGGACCGCTTCGGCCGACGAGGTCGTGGGGTCGTACATGGGCACACTCCTTCGATGAAGAAGTGGCGACTCCCACGAGACGCTTGTGCGTTTCCGCCGGGCGGGGCCCGACGGGATTTTTCCCTCTGCTACTACGCTACCGCATCCTCGCAGCTGCACCCGTCCAGCTGCACGAGACCATCCCCGGCGGGAAGGATCCGTGCGGACTCTCGCGTCGAGCCCCGCGCAACGAGGCAGCGGGTCAGCGGGTCAGAGGGCGGGGGTGCGGAGGCGGTCGGGGGAGGGCGCCGGGGTGAGGAGCGTCGACCAGGTGCCGTGGTGGCCGTCCCAGGAGGGCGACGCCGTGATGTTCCAGCGGGCCAGCAGGTTCGTGACTAGGGCGAGCACCCGCGGCTGGATGGCCCCGTCGACGTGCAGCGGGGTGGATGCCAGCACGTCGCCCGTGAGGTGGAGCACGTCGAGGCGCCAGCGGCCGTCGACGCGCACCACGACGGCGACGTCGGCGAGTGCCGGGTCGAACATCGGGCGGCGAAGGGCGTCGGGCATTAGGCGGTGTCGAGGATCAGGCAGGCAGGCAGGCAGGCAGCGGCGGGCGGGTGCCGCGCGTCAGGCTGCGTCGGGCGCGTCGTCGAAGCGAGCGGCGTGCTCGGGGTCGAGGAAGCTGAAGCGGCGCTTGACGTAGCCGACGAGGTCGGGGTGCACGAGCTGCTCGGGGCGCACGAAGGGAAGGACGTTGTCGATGCCGGCGGTGGCGGTGGTCTCGTTCATGGTGTCTCCTCGGAAAGCTAGATGTGCAACTAGTTAGTCACTCTAGCAATTAGAGAACCGTGCGTGCACCCGTTGACATGAACATCCGGGGCGAGTAATGCGGCGGATCAGAAGTCGTCGATGTGCAGGTGGTTGCAGGTGTCGGCGAAGTCGGTGAAGTTGATGAACGACGGCTCGTTGCCCGCGGCGTAGCGGCAGTTCGACTGCCCGACGCGCGAGCCGTTCGGCATGATCGGGTCGAGCACCGCGATCAGGGCCAGCGAGGCGTCGTTCGCGCCGAGGGTCGGCATGCCGCCCACCGAGGTGAAGTCGACCGCGTGACCGCCGCCCTGCTTGTAATGAGCGGATGCCGTGCCCGCCCCCTCGATCTGACCGGTGCAGCGCCGGCTGATGTCGCTCACCCCGGCGCTGCCGAACGCGCGCACCGCCGCCACCATGGCCTGCAGGATGACGACGTCGATGCCGCAGTTCTCGACGTCCTGGCCCTGGGCGATCCAGGCGATCTCGAAGATGTGGTCGGGGCTCGAGCCGTGGAACTGCCCGGCGGCGACGTAGCCCATCAGCTCCTGCGCGAGCGCCTGCGCGTCGCCCGAGACGGGGCCGATCACGGCGCCGCCCTGGTGCGCGGCGGCGGCTGCGGCAGCGGCCGCGGCGGCTGCCGCGGCGGCCCGGGCGGCCACACCGTCCTGGTACTGCTGCTCCGTGGTGGCGACGTCGCTCTGCAGGCTCGTCAGCTGCGCCTGCAGCTCGCTCTGGTGCGCGTTCTGTTCCTGCAGCGCGGCGACCATGGCCTGCTGGGCGGCGGCCGCCTCCCGCAGTGCGTCCTCGGCCGCCTGCGCGAGACCGGTCAGCTCCTGCTTCGCGACCTCGGCCTGCGCGCTCAGCGTCGTCGAGGTGTTCGCGTCCTGCTGCGCGGCCGTGTAGACCGCGTTGACCGCCTGCGTGAGCTGGCTGGCCGAGCTGAGCTGGGCGAGCAGCTGGTCGGCGTCCTGCGACGAGCTCGTCAGCAGCATCGACGTCACGTCGCTGCCGCCGGTGCGCACGAACTGGGCCGCGATCATCGCCGCCCGCTTCTTCGACTCCTCGGCCTTGGTCGCGGCGGCCGCGGCACTGGTGGCGAGGGCGTCGGCCTTGGCCTGGCCCGAGGCGAGGGCGGCCTCGGCGGCGTCGTTCTCGTCGCTCCGCTGGTTCACGAGCGCCTGGGCGGCCCGCGCCTTCTCCTGCAGATCGGCGATGATGCCCTGGATGCGCGAGATCTCGTCCTGCTTCGCGCTCTCCGAGGCGCGGGCCGCGAGCACGTCGTCCCAGCTCGGGTAGTCGTCGGCGAACGCCGGTCGCGGCGCCCCCGTGATCGTGGCGGCCACGGTCAGGGCGAGGGTGAGCAGCACCGTGAGGGCGAGCGGCAGGCGAGCGGATGCGCGGCGGCGGGCTGAGCGGGGGGAGCGGTTCATGGGTCCTCGGGCGTCGGAACGGGCCGCCGAGGCGCGGCGGCTCGGCCATTCAACCGCTGGGGCAGGGCGGCGGCGGCATCCGGGCCCGGCGGTTCGTGAATCGTTCACCGGCGTGAACGACCCGTACTCGCCGCCGGCCTCGGTCGGATGGGGTGCCGAGAGCTTCGGTGTAGGGTCGCGGCGTGAGCGAAGAGAACGCAGGGCGGTACGGCGAGACGGCGACCGTCGAGGTCGATCCCGGGAGCGTCGGGCGCATCCGCCTCGCCTACAGCCCGCACACCGACGGGGCCGCCGACCCGGGCGAGATCGTCTGGACCTGGGTGCCCTACGAGGAGCGCGACGGCCGCGGCAAGGACCGCCCGGTGCTCGTCGTCGCGACGGCGCCGGGCGGCGCCCTGCTCGGCGTCGCCCTCACCTCGAAGCCGCACGACGACCGTTGGGACGTCGCGATCGGCAGCGGCCCCTGGGACTCGGCGGGCCGGCCGAGCTGGGTGCGCCTCGAGCGGGTGTTCCGGCTGCAGCAGGGCGGCATCCGCCGCGCCGGTGTCGGCCTCGACGAGGCCCGTTACGGCGCGGTCGCGGCCGCGCTCGCCGCGCGCTACGGCTGGCCTGCCCCCACCTCGGTGAAGCAGACCCGCACGCCGGCCCCGACCCGCACACCGGCCCCGACCCGCGGTGGCCGCGCCGCCTCCGCGTCCCGCCCCGGTGGCGTGCGTGCCACCGTGATGCGGGCGCTCCGCCGCTTCTTCGGCTGACCGCGGCTCAGCGGCGGTCGAGCGGGTTCGCGGCCAGACGCGCGGGCAGGCCCGACGCGACCGCGGCCCCCGCCGCCGAGTGCGGCTTGCGCGCCGCCTGATCCGCGAGGCAGACGAGGAATTCGTCCGCCAGCGTCAACCGCGGGTACGCCGCGAGGACCTCGGCCCGCAGCTCCTCGTCCCAGGCCTCCGGGTTGCCCCCCGAGATGTCGAGCCCCGTCGCGATCTCCAGCAGGTAGCCCTCGGCGTCGACGGCCGGGTCGACCGAGTCGGCCATGTGGGCGACGATGATCGCCGCCGCCCGGTCGCGCCGCTGGTCGCTCCATCCCGCGCCGGCGGCGAAGACCCAGGCGACGAGCCCACCGGCCTCCTCGAACGGCAGGGTGTGGCTGTCGAAGGCCGGCTCCAGCCCGAGATCGTGCAGCACGGCCGACACGAACTGCAGCTCGTCGTCGACGGCCAGCCCCTCGGTGCGGGCCGCGGCCGCCGCCCAGAGGTACGAGCGGAGGCCGTGGTTCACGAACGCCGGCGAGTGGAACCGCCGCGCCACCTCGACGGCGGCACGAGCGGCGGGGGTGTCGGGCAGCGGCAGGTCGTCGAGATGCATGCGCCCAGTGTGCCGGTCGAACGGATGCCCGAGCCCCCGTTCCGGCGCAGACGGCGGTTTCGGCACGAGAACTGACCGGAACACGACGCCGCTCCGACGAGCGCCCCGCCCGACGAGCCCCGGCCGACGAGCGTTCCGGCCGACGCGGCCCGGCCGACGAGCGTTCCGGCTGACGAGCACACCGGCGGACGCGCACCGTCAGGCCCGGCGCCCCGCCCGTCAGCGCCCCGGGTACTCCGCCACCGGATTGTTCGCCCGCAGCACCTCGAGCCGCGCCCGGTACTCCACCTCGTCGATGTCGCCCTGCGCGAACCGCTCGGCGAGCACCGTCTCGGCGCGGCGGCCGGGCGCGCCTCCGGCGGCCCTGGCCTCCCAGGCGCGGCGCCGCCAGCGCCGCCCGACCGTGGCGAAGAGCACCCCGAACAGGGCGATCCAGAACAGGGGGATGAGCACGACGAGCCAGCCCGGCCCGCCTCCCCAGCCGTAGTGGGGCCCGAAGCCGGAGTGCGGCCCGAAGGCGGTGACGGCGCTGAGGGCCGGGGTTGTGGCGAGTGCGGTGAGCATGAGCTGTCCTTCCGAGACACGAGCGGCGTCGATCGGCGCCTGACTCCAGCATCGCGACCAGGCGGTCCCGGCGAATCGGCCCCGCGGATGCTCTCCGCGCCGACGCCTACTCCCCGGGGAGTACGTGCCGCGGCGCCACGATCCCCGCCTCGTAGGCGACGATCACCAGCTGCACCCGGTCCCGCGCGCCGAGCTTGGACAGGATGCGGGACACGTGCGTCTTCGCCGTCAGCGGGCTGAGCACGAGCCGCCCGGCGATCTCCTCGTTCGTCAGCCCCTCGCCGACGAGCGCCAGCACCTCGCGCTCGCGGGCGGTGAGCGGGTCGAGCATCCGCGTGTCGGCTGTCGCCGGGCGCACGGCGGCCACCCGCTCGAGCAGCCGCTTGGTGACGCCGGGACTCAGCAGGGCGTCGCCGCCCGCCACCACCCGCACGGCCCGGATGAGCTCGACCGGCTCGGTGTCCTTGACGAGGAACCCGCTCGCGCCCGCGCGGATGGCCCGCTCGACGTACTCATCGAGCTCGAACGTCGTCACGACGACCACACGCGTCGACGCGAGCGCGGGGTCGGCGATGATCTGCTCGGTGGCCCAGAGGCCGTCTCCGCCGGGCATCCGGATGTCCATCAGCACCACGTCGGGCCGGGTCGCCCGCACGACCCGGAGCACCTCTTCGCCCGAGCCGGCCGCGCCGACCACGGCGATGTCGTCCTCGGCGCCGAGCAGTGCGGCGAACCCCGCCCGGATCAGCTGCTGGTCGTCGGCGACCACCACACGGATCATGCGGTGGCCTCCGCGCCCGCTCCGCCGGCGCCCGAACCCAGCGGCAGCTCGGCACGCACTCCGAAGCCGCCACCCGCCCGCGGCCCCGCCTCGAAGCGGCCCCCGAGCAGCTCGGCCCGTTCGCGCATGCCCTCGAGCCCGCGCCCACCGCCGTCGCCATCACCCCGCGCAGGAGCCGCGCGCACACCCCCGTCGTCCTCGACCGTCAGCACGAGCATCCGCCCCTCGACCCCCACGGCGACCCTCTCGACCCCCACCACGACCCGCGCCGCTCCGCCGCCCGAGTGCCGCAGCACGTTCGTCAGCGACTCCTGCACGATCCGGTAGGCCGCCAGCTGCACAGCGCGCCCGGGCCCGTCGCCCTCGGGTCCGTCGCCCTCGAGCCCGTCGCCCCCGGGCAGGCGCAGCTCGAGCGTCACGGCGACCCCCTGCTCCCGCACTCCGTCCACGAGCGCCGGGAGCTGGGCGAGCCCCGGTTCCGGCACGAGCGGGGCGGCACCCGCCGCGCCGTCGTCGCGCAGGATCCCGAGCACCGACCGCACCTCGTCGAGCGCCGTCTTCGAGGCCGCCTTGATGTTCGCCAGCGCCAGCCGCCCCTGCTCGGGGTCGCGATCGATCAGGTGCAGCCCCACTCCCGCCTGCACGTTGATCTGGCTGAGCGAGTGGGCGAGCACGTCGTGCAGCTCCCGGGCGATGCGCACCCGCTCGGCCTGGGCCGCGCTCACCCGTCGCTCCGCCGCGCGCCGCCGCTGCTCGTCGTAGCGCGCCCGCCGGCTCCGGATGCTCCCGCCCACCACCACGAGCAGCACCAGCGCCAGCGTCGCCGCCGTCACCGGCGCCGCCTGCCACGGCACGCCCAGGGCGACGCCGACGCCGATCGTCACGACCCACGCGACGGCGATCGACGCGATCGCCCAGCTCCGCGCCCCGCGCACGACGGCACCGAGGATCGCGAAGGCCAGGGCCACGTACGGCGGGGCCGCGCCGCCGGCCACCAGCAGCGTGTAGGCGCCCGCGGCGGCCGCGACGACCGCCACGACCGGCCCGGGGAAGCGCCGCGCGAAGATCAGCGCCACCGGCCCGACGATCGCGAGCCCGAGCCGCGCAGCCAGGCGCCACGGGTCGTCGGCGAGCGAGCCCTCGAACGCCCGGCCCGCGCGGGCGAGCCACACCGTCGCCGGCACCTGCACCACGAACGACACGATCACAGGCAGCCACAGCGCGGCCCGGCCCGAGAAGCGGAACCGCGGCTCCCACTCGCTCGCGCGGTCCGGCTCGGTCATGGCCCGATCGTAGCCGCGGCCCGCACCGCGCGCGTCCTCCCGGGGGAGTATCCCGGCGGTCGCGCCGCTCCGGCCCTACGATCGCTCCATGAGCAGTCCCCCGGGCGGAGCGCACCGAATGACCAGGGTGAGCAGCCCTCTCCTCCCCGCCCGGCGCATCGCCGGCCTCATCCGCCTCGTCGTCGGCCTCGGCCTCGCCGTGACCATCGGCATCCAGATCGGCGACCGCGTCGCCAACGACGCCTTCGACCCGTGGGAGTACTTCAGCTACTTCACCATCGAGACCAGCCTGATGAACATCGTCGTGCTGATCGCGGGCGGGATGCTCGCCCTGCGTCTCACCCGGGACACCCCGCTGTTCACCACCGTGCGCATGGCGACCCTGAGCTACGCCATCGTCACGGGGCTCGTCTACAACCTGCTGCTGCGCGGCGTCCCGCGGGAGGGCTTCCAGGGCCTGTCCTGGCCGAACGAGATCGTGCACGTCTGGGTGCCGATCGTCCTGGTGCTCGACTGGCTGCTCACACCGGGCCGCCCGGCCCTGCCGTGGCGCTCCCTCTGGGTCGTGCCGGTTTACCCCGTGGCCTGGGCGGTGTACACCTTCATCAGGGCTGCTGCGAGCGGCGGCGTGATCTACCCCTACCCCTTCCTCGATCCGTCGACGGGCGGGTGGGGCAGTGTGATCGCCTACGTGGTCGGCCTCACGGCGTTCCTGGTGGGCCTCGGCGCTCTCGCGGTGCTGTGGTCCCGGATGCGCGTTCGGAACAATAGCGGGCCCCGGGAAGTTGTCGCATAGTAAGTAGTGGATGAAGGAGAAGTGATGACCCGCACCGAGATCATGTCGAGCCGCTCCGGCGGCGAGGGAAGCGCACCCGAGGGCGTCGGCTCCGGCTCGCCCGTGACGGGCGGCGCACCCATCGCGGTCGCCCCGGCACTGCACGAGCTCATGTCACCCGAGCAGAACGTGCAGCGCATCATGCGCACCGGCACCGTCTGGTTCGGGGTGGCGGTCGGTGCGACGGCGGTCGTGCTCGGTCTCCTGCTCTCGGCCGGCTGGCGTCCCGCCATGCTCAACCCGAGCGAGGGTGTGCTCTGGTGGGTCGGCTCCTTCCTCGTCGTGCTGAGCATCGGCCTGATCGGCTGGTCGGGCTGCCCGATCCTCGAGGTCGACGTTCCCACGGCCGACCGCAACAAGACCCGCACCATGCAGCTCGGCACGATGCTCTTCATCGTCGGCGGCGCGTTCGCGATGTTCGCGGTGCTGATGGGCCCGGCGCTGTAGCCGCCGGCTCCTATGTCGCCAGCGCCGCTTCGGCGCTCGCGAGCAGCGACCGGGTGTCGGCGAACCGCGCATCGAGAGACGGGGTGCCGAGCACCACGGCCACGAGCGTGACCGGGGTCGTGCCGATCGTGCGCTGCGCCGAGGTGAGCAGGGTGAAGCCGGCGTAGCTCGTCGACCCCGTCTTCAGCCCGTCGACGCCGTTCTCGCCCAGCAGGACGTTCTGGTTCGCGATGGTGCCGAGGTCGGCCTGCTCCAGCGAGGCCGTGCCGGCGATCGCGGCGAGAGCCGGATCGGCGTGCGCGAGCGCCGCGACCCGCAGCAGCTCGGCCGGGGTCGAGGCGCTGCCCGGGTTCAGCCCGCTGGCGTCGGCGAGGGTGGTGCTCGTCAGCCCGTGCTCGTCGAGCCAGCCGCGCGCGGCCGCGAGGAAGGCCTCCTGCGATCCGTAGGCCCAGCGCGCCGCCGACTCGGCGTAGTTGTTGGCGCTGGTCAGCAGCGTGATCGCGAGGGCGTCCCGCAGGGAGACCTGCTGGCCGTCGTACATCGGCTCGGTGAACTGCTGCTCGGCCTCGACGGCGGCGGTGATGTCGAGGTCGGTCTGGCCGAGCGTGATCGTGGGACCGGGGTCGGCGGCGTCGGCGAGCGGATGCGCGTCCAGCACGACGAGCGCCGTGACCACCTTCGTGATGCTCGCGATCGGCACCGGCGTGCCGGCCGCGTTCGGGCTCTGGCCCAGCACCTGCACGGTGCCGTCGGCCGCGGCGATGCCCACCGCGCCCTGACCCTCCGCGGGCCACACGAGGGCAGCGGGATCCACGCTCGGTGGGGCGGGGGCCGTCGGTTCGGCCGTCGCGGTGGCCTCGGCCGTGACCGGTGCGGTCGCAGGGGCGGTCGTCGCCGGGGCTGCCGACGGCGTGGGCTCGGGCGTGCATCCGCTCAGAGCCGTCAGGCCGACCAGCACCGCTGCTCCGAGGGTAAGGGAACGCACGGATCGCATCAGTCGATCCTAGGCGGCGTGGGCCTGGGCGGCGTGGGCCTGGGCGGCGTGGGCCCGGGCGGCGTGGGCCCGACGGCCTACCTCGCGGCGGCGGTCACGGGGCGGCGGGGGAGTAGTGCAGCGCCACGTCGATCGGGTCGCCGGTGGCCGTGAAGCGGAACTCGGTGCCGCCCTCGGCCGCGGTGAAATCGCCCGAGGTGAGCTCGCCCGTGCACGGGCCGTCGATCACGAGGGAGGCGGTGCCGCCGCTCGTGACGGCGAGCTCGAGCGTCCCGCCGCCGCGGCAGGCGAGATGGAAGGAGTAATCGCCCGCGGCGAGGCTCTTCAGCGTCACGAGGTGGTTCTGGCTGGTCTCCGCGTCGAGGTGCACGGTCATGCCCGGCGGAGTGCTGTCGAGGCCGAGCAGCGTGGTGACGTCGTCGGCCACGCCGTCGAACCAGCGCGCCGCCTCGACCTGGTCGAAGGGCGCGGTCGGGTCGGTGGCCGAGAGCGCGCGGGGCGTCGGGGTCGGCGTCGCCGTGGATGTGGCTGTCGTCGCGCCCGGGGCGGCGGAGCTCGGCGTCGCCGCACCCGGACCGTCGGCGGTGCACCCGGCGAGGAGCGCGGCGACGGCGAGCCCGGTGGCGATGGTGACCGTGCGGGTGGATCTGGTGAGGTGTGCCATCGATCCAGCCAACCGCAGCCGTCGGCGCCGGTGGGCTGCTTTCAGGACTCTTTGCGGTTCGCGCCTCGGCCTACCGGTCGAACAGGTTGCCGAGCCCGCCGAGGCCCGGGATCTCGAAGTTCGAGCCGAAGTCCGAGAGCTGCTCGCCGAATCCCGAGGCCTGCTCGCCGACGCCCGCGACGGCGTCGCCCGCTCCGGCGGCGAGATCCTCCGCTCCGGTGCCGAACTCGCCGAGGCCGCCGGCGGCGAACTCGCCGAGGCCGCCGCTGAGGGCCTCGAAGTCGGTGCCGAGGCTCGCCGCCTGCTCCAGCAGGGGAGCGGCGACACTGCTCACGATCGCGCCGCCGGCGACCGCGGCCAGCAGGCCGCCGGCCACGCCGAGGCCCGCACCCGCGACGGCACCGGCGCCCGCGACGCCGAGGGCGGCGCCCGCGCCCGCACCGCGCCCGGATCCGCGACCGGCAGCGGGCGCGGCCTTCGCGAAGATCCCGCGCAGGAAGCCGGGCTTGTGCGCCTCGCCGCGGGTCGCCGCCCGGGCGAGGTCGTCGGCCGACGACGACGCCGGCTGCTCGTAGGCGGGCAGCTCCGCGCGCAACCGGTTCTCGACCTCGCCGCGTTGAGCCGGGGTGAGGCGGGCGAACGCCTCACGGTGCACCTGCTCGAGCTGCGCCGGGTCGGCGGTCTTCAGCAGGTAGTCGTAGCGGGCGATGGCGCCGCGGTCCTCGGCGCTCAGCGCCGCACCGGCGGCAGCGCCGGGCACGCTGGCGCCGGAACCGGTCGCGCCGGCCGGCGCCGCGGGCGTGCGGTACGACGGCGCGGGTGAGGGGGCCGGCGCGGCCGGCGCCGAGGGCGTGCCCGTCACCTTGTCCGCCGCGGTGCGCACGAGGTCACGCCAGTCGGTCGAGCCCGAGCGGGAACCGCCCGCACCGGCCGATCCGCTGCCGGCCGACCCCTTCTTGTCGAGGGCCTTCGATGCCAGGTTCAGGATGCGCTGCAGGTTGCTCACGGGGGCCTTCCGGTTCGGGTGAGATCGGGCGGTGACTTCCTCTCATCCTGACCGTCGTTCATGTGGAGAAGCCCGGCAGAGCATCCGGAAACCCCGTGACCGGGCCGCGGAACGACGGCCCGACGAGAACGCCCCTACATCACCGCCCCGAAGTACGAGTACTTCACGAACACCTCCGAGGCGATCCCCGCCTCCTCCAGCACGCCCTGCACCGCGGTCAGCATGTACTTCGAGTCCCACCCCATGTAGAGGAAGTGCGTCTCGTCGAGCTCGTCCCAGTGCCCCGTCCACGCGCGGGCGTCGTAGATCGGGCCGCCGCGGCGTTCGCTGAACGCGACGACCGCCGGCCGAGCATCCGCCCACAGCCGTTTGAAGACGCGGTTGAAGAGGTACTTGACGTCGTAGACCTCCCAGTGCTCGCCGCGGTACTCGACGTACTCGAACTCGCGCTCCCAGCCGCGCGGCCAGCCCCGGCGGCGCACCGCGTCGAGGATGGGCGTGAGGTTGTCGTCGTCGATCAGCGCGGTGCCGGGTCGCTTCCACACGGCGAGGAACGCCCGCGTCAGCTCGACGGTGCGCGCGGCGATCGCGGCCGTGCCCCACGACTCGAGCGACGCGAGCTCGGACGTGAGCGGCACCTCGCTCGCGGCGTACAGGCCGAGCTTCGCCGGGAAGGACTGGTCGAAGGCGCGCTCGGCCAGCGGATGCTCGAGCAGCGCCAGATTGCCGAGCGTCTCCGCCAGGGCGCGGTGGCTGTTCTGCTCGTCGTCGCTGTAGTCGGCCCACTCGCGCACCCCGTCGCCGCTCCAGCTGTCGCCGGGGGCGAGCGGCACGACGTGCTCGATCTCGAGCCCGGCGAGCCAGGTGCCCCCGGCCGGCGCGGGCACCCCGGCGAGCCGGCCGAGCACGTACGCGGCATGCGGCAGCTCGGTGTACTTCAGGCCCACCTTCACGCGCTCATCCGAGGGGGTGATGCGCGACAGCGCGCGCTCGAGGCCGTCTCCGCCCTCGGCGCGGGCCCGGCAGAGCCGCGCCACCAGGCGGTCGTTGGTGAGACCGACGATCGTGCGGCGCAGCTGCAGCGACTGCAGGGCCTCGGCGAGCGCGACGAACGAGGACGTGTCGAGCAGCCCCTGCGCGCGATCGCGGTAGGCGCGCATGATCAGCGGATACATGCCGCGGCCGAAGGTGTTCAGCCAGCCGAGCTGCTGTGCCACGGCCGGCTCGGGCTCGAGCGCCGGATCGAGCAGCACCCGGTAGGCCGCCGAGAACTCGCGCCACTCCGCTGCGTGCCGCCGCAGGGTCGCCAGGTCGAGCCGCGGGAACTCCTGCCGGAACGCGTCGTAGACCCCGCGCTCGCCGGCGACCACGACCTCGCGCCCGGTCGTCATCACGAGGTAGTGCCGCCAGAAGCTCGCGATCGACTCGCCCGTGTTCTGCTCGATCGGCAGCCAGTACTCGTCCTCGATCTCGCTCTGCTCGGCGTGCGAGAGGCCCATCAGCACGTAGTTGTGGATCAGCTCGTGGTCGCGCAGTGGCTCGCCCGTGGAGTTCAGGCTCTCGAAGATCTGCTGGGCGTTCGCCTCGGCGCCGAGCGTGATGGCGACGTGCTCGAGCTTCTGCAGCCCCCGCCAGATCGCCGGCACCTCCTCGGCGCGCACCTGGCTGCGGAAGAACGCGTAGTTGTCGTCGAACCGCGACTCCCGCAGCTCCTCGCCCGGCTCGCGGCGGTCGAGCACGACGCTCTCGAACACCTCGGCCCACGCCCGGTGCGGCCGCAGCTTCGTGCGCGGGCGCAGGGTTCCGGATGCGCGATCCGCCGTCTCCCGCACGAGCACCCGCTCGAGCTCGGCGGCCAGGCCCGGCTGCTCGTCGCGCACCGTGTGGTGCAGGGCCGCGATCAGCAGCATCAGCGTGGTGATGCGCTGCTGCCCGTCGATCAGCACCAGGGCGGCGTCGTCGCTGCTGCTGCTGCCGTCGATGGCGCTGGCGCCGTTGCTGTCGCCCGTGCTCGCCGCCGCGGTGTTCGCCGTGCTGAGGATCGACCCGATGAAGTGCGTCTGCCCGTCGTCGCTCCTGGCCACCGACCGGATGTCGCCGAGCAGCTGCTCGCAGCCCCCGATGTCCCATCGGTACTGCCGCTGGTAGACCGGAACCACGATCGTCGTCCCGGGATCGGACAGCCAGGCGATGGTGTTGACCGCGGTCGCATCGACGTTCGTAGCAGTGACCATGTGTATTCGCTTCGCCTCTCGGATCGCCGTGGTGCGCAGCACACGAGCTTACGTGATGCACCCGGTTGCGACAGGGAGACGGGGCGGGGCAGAGGCCTGGTGCGTTACGGTCGCATCATGAGAAGCACGGCCGAGGTGCGGCGCGCGGAGGCGGCCCGCGAGGCCATGACGCAGTTCGCCCGCGGCGGCTACGACGGCACTCCCGTCGGCGTGGTGTCCGAGGCGCTCGGCGTCTCCCAGCCCTACCTGTTCAAGCTGTTCGGCAGCAAGACCGGGCTGTTCATCGCCTGCGTCGACCTCTGCTACGACCTGATCGAGGAGAACGCGCGCGCCCGCCTGGCCGAGAGCGAGGCGGCCGGCCGCCCCGGCACCCTCGACGACATCGGGCACGCCTTCCGGCACACCATCGCCGAGGCCGACCTGCTGCGCTTCCAGCTGCAGGCCTGGGCGGCGTCGGCCACCCATCCCGAGATCCGGGAGGTGGTGGCCGCCCGCTTCAGCCGCTCGCTCGAGCTGAGCCGCGAGCTCACCGGGGCGAGCGCCGACGAGGTGAACGAGATGTTCGCCCGTGGCGCCCGCCTGGTCGTCTCGACGGCCCTCGGCATCCAGCTGCTGACGTAGCCGGCGGCTGACGGATGCCCGCGGGCGCTAACCCGTGACGGTGAGCGTGTTGGTCACCGAGACCAGGCTCACGGTCGCGGCCATGATGAACCCGCCGAGGTAGGGGTTGCCCGTCGCCCGGTAGAGCTTCCGCGACACGACGGCCGCGACCGCGAGGATGACGATCACCGGGAACAGCCAGATGCTGTAGATGCCGCCGAACCCGGGCACGAGCTCGCCGCTGGCGAAGAACGTCGTGTACTGCACGACGACCAGCACGATCGGGGCGAGCGCGTTGAACAGCGCCAGCACGGCCGTGTTGATCCACTCGCGGCCGCCGAGGGTGAAGCGGTTGAAGACGTTCACGGCGAGCGAATTGGCGAAGAAGTACAGCAGGAAGAACGGCAGCACCAGCAGGGCCAGCGGGATCTTGTCGGGCGTGAACCACTTCACCGCGAGCACCCAGATGCGGAAGTCGGTGGTGAAGAAGTAGTCGACCACGGCGACGATGCCGAACGCGGCGACCACCACCACGAGCCCGAGCAGGATCGCCTGGAAGAACCTCCTCCAGCCCGGCAGCATGCCGCCGGCGCGAAGGTCGATGCCCGACTTCCGGCCGATCGCGAACCACGAGACGGCCATGATCAGCAGGGCGGCGCCGCCGTTGATCGCGGCCCACAGGGCGATGAAGAACACCGCGCCCTGGGGGAACAGCGAGGGCACGGAGTTGAAAGCGAGCGAGCCGATCGCCTCGTTCTGCGACAGGGCGACGTAGGTCACGCCCGAGATCAGGGCCGACACGACCATGGACGCCCAGAACCAGACGAGACCGGTGCGGGTCTGCGGCGTCGCCTCGGGCAGCTCGTTGCGGCGGAGTCCGGCGAAGGCGCGGGTGACGAGCAACGCCCGGGCGAAGGCCACGAGGAAGATGCCGAAGCCCACGAGGCCGAGGGCGTTGAAGAACTCCTTCCACTGCCAGACCTGCGCGGCCGGGTCGATGGCCTCCGGCGCTCCGAGGGTGGCGTCGAAGTAGGCGATGACGTCGCTCGTGGTCTGCTTCGAGAACGGGCCCCACGGGTGGGTCTGGGCCGGCGTGTAGAGGATGCGCCGAGCATCCGTGCCGTCGACCGACTCGGTGTAGAACTGCCCCGCCTCGCGGGTCTCGCCGGCGGTGGCCGGGTCGGCGCCGAAGTTCAGGAAGGACTGGGCGTTCGGCGTGCCGACGAAGTCGCGGGGAGCGGTGAGGGCGACCCCGTTCTCGTCGTAGCTGCGGAAGAAGAACTCGTCGTACTGGTCGGCGACGAGACCGACGTCGCGGCCGCCGTAGATGTTCGTGTAGGCGCCGTCGGCGTCGGCGTAGAAGGCCTCGTTGTCGACCAGCAGCACCGAGGAGATGAGCGGGGTGGGCGCCTCGTTGTCGGCGACGACGCTGTAGTTCGCGGCGCGGGCGCCGTTGGAGTGGCCGGTGACGCCGATGCGGTCGGTGTCGACGTACGGGAGGTCGGCGACGAGCGTCACGGCGTCGTACATGCCGGTGCCGTTGACCGGGATGTCGGCGTTGGCGAGCGGCTCGGAGTTGCCGTGCCCGTACATGTCGATCGAGACGACGACGTAGCCGCGGCGGGCGAGCTCGACGTAGTTCGCGTCCTGCATCTCACGGTTGTTCCACCAGCCGTGGCTGACGACGATGGCGGGGGCTTTGTCGTCGGCGGTGGCGGTGTCGGGCTTGAAGAGCAGGGCGCTCAGGGTCTCGCCCGAGGACGTCTCCCACCTCAGGTCCTTCACGGCCACGTGGCCGCCGGCGGTCTGGACGAGGGAGGCTCCGATGGCTGAGATCAGGCAGAGGGCGAGTGCGATCGCCAGCCAGAGCGCATTGCGGCGCGGTGTGATGTGCTTCATTGCTGTTCCTTCACGGTAGTGACTGGTCGCTAACCTAACGCGCCCTCGGCATCGGTCGCCGTCGGATCGGCCTGATCTGCACATCTGTGCAGAGTCGTCAGGCCGTCCTCGGGGCCGGATGTTAGCCTTGCCTAAGTTGGGCCTGTTAAAACGTGCTGGCCCACTTACGAAAGGACATGATTCGCGTCATGGGTTACATCAAGTCCGCCGCTCTCGAAGAGACCGGCTACGTGGTTCTCGACCGCTACAACAAGGAGATCGACCCCAAGGAGTGGCTCGACATCGAGTACGTCGACTGGAAGTCCTCGGGTGACACCCGGTTCGCTCCGCTCGCCAGCGCCAAGGGCGAGATCGAGTGCAACGGGTTCTGGAACCACAAGCCGCCGCGCACCGACAAGGACGGCGTCTGGATCGATTCGCAGACCGCGATCGCTCCCACCCTCACCGAGCGTGCCCAGGAGCCCGGCTCCAACGTCGGCCGCTGCCGCGTGATCGAGCTGCAGCCGAACACCTACGCCGACGCCCTGTACAACCTGCATCAGGACGACAACAACCGCCTGAACCCCGACGGCACCGGCTGGGTCGTGCGCGGCTTCTTCAACCTCACCGACGACAAGGACAGCTACTTCGTGCTGCGGCACAACCGCACCGACCCCGAGGGCGAGGTGCGCATCGCCCTCCCCGCCGGTGCGCAGCTGATCGTCGACACGCAGCGCCTCTGGCACGCGGCCGCCCACTACGGCACCGAGCCCCGCTACTGCCTGATCACCTCGTGGGAGTCGGGCCCCCAGCTCGACGAGTACATCGCGAAGTACAACGGCCAGGAGCACGTGCCGAGCGTCGAGGTCGAGCAGGACGTGCTCGACGCCGGCCAGGCCGAGCAGACCCGTCGCATCGCCGCCCGCGCCGCCGCCCTCGCGGCCCGCGGCCAGGCCGAGAAGGCGGTGATGAGCGAGGCGTAAGCCCCCTCATCCTGCACGAAGGGCCCCGACGTCACCACGTCGGGGCCCTTCTTCGTGCGCCCCGCGCGCTGCCGTTGTCAGTACAGGAGCTCGCGGATCTGGGTGGAGAGCTGAGCCGAAACCGCTTGGGTTCCTCCCAGTACGACGATCCGGGTGGGGTCGAGGCGCTTCACCTCGGCCGCGATCGCCGGCGGGACGGCGTCGGGTCGGACGAGGAGCATCGGTGCGCCGTTCACGGTGGCCGCTGGGCCGCCGGCCAGTGCGTCGGCGAAGCCGGTTCCCGACGCGAGGTAGACCACGTCGGCTCCGGCTGTGAAGGTCGTCCTCGAGATCGCCGCCGAGACCTCGAACCGGTCGGCGCCGGCGATCCGGGTGGTCGGCGAGATCGCCTGGAGCGCGGTTTCGACGGCAGGTGCGACTGCATTCTCTCCGCCCAGAACGACGATGCGGCCCGGTTGAAGTCGCGTCAGCTCGTCGGCGACGGGCTTCGGGATCGCGCCGCGATTCACCAGGAGCACGGGCGACCCGATGTTCGCGGCGGCGGCGCCCCCGGAGAGCGCGTCGGGGAAGTTCTCGCCGGAGGCGATGTACACGACGGGCTGATTGACCGAGAAGTTCTCCCGGGAGATCGCGGCCGAGACCGCGAACCGATCGTCGCCGCCGATTCTTGTCACCGGGCCGTAGGAGCGGAGGGCCTGCTCGACCGACTCGCTGACCGCCGCAGTGCCGCCGAGCACGACGATCTGCTTCGCCTTGAGCCTGGCGAGCTCGGCACCGGTCGCTGTCGGGATGCTGTTCTTCGTCGCGAGCAGTACCGGCACACCTCGACTGCCCGCGACCGCGGACCCGGAGAGCGCGTCGGGGAAGTTCTCGCCGGACGCGATGTAGACGGTCGCGACCCCGGGTGCGAATTCGGACGCCGATACGCCAGCCGCGGTCGCGTACCGGTCGTCACCGCTCCGTCGGGCGAGCGGCGCGGTCACGTCCAGATCCAGCACCGCCACCGTGGCCGACCGGCTCCCGGTGACGTACGCCCTCCGGTGCGCCGTGTCGGCCGCAATCGACTGGATTCCCGTTCCGAAGTAGCTCTCTCCGCCGTTCCTGATCGTGCCGGTGATCTCGAGCGACCGCGTGTCGATCGCAGCGATCTGCGACTCCGAATCGACCCACACCTGCCCGCCGACCGGATCGAACGAGATGCTGTCGGGATTCGGCCCGACGCCAGTGGAGATCACCGAGATGACCGTGTTCAAGGTCGTATCGATGACTGAAACGCTGCCGCTTTCGGAGTTCGTCACGAAGGCGCGATGAAGTGACGAGTCGACCGCTATCTGTCGGGGAGCTTTACCGATCCCCATGGCGGCCTGTGGGATCACGGAGATGACACCATCATCGCGCGTGTCGATGACCGAGACCGAGTTGTCCTGGAGGTTGGCGACGTAGGCGCGGTGCAGGTCGGTGTCGATGGCGATGCCGCTCGCCGCTCGGCCGATACCCCCCTTGGAGTCGTGCGGCAGGACCTGGGTCACCTTGTCCCGAGTCGTGTCGATGACCGAGACCGTGCCGTCTTTCAGGTTGGTGACGTACGCCTTGTCGAGTTCCTGATCGAGTACGATCCCCGAGGGGCCGCCACCAATGCCGCTCGCAGATGCGGGGATCACGGTGACCACCGCGTTCGTCGACGTGTCGATCACCGAGACGCTGTCGGAGTTGTAGTTGGCGACGTAGACCTTATGATGAGCCGGATCGCTGGCGAGCCCGCTCGGGCCCCTCCCGATGCCAGTCGGGCCGGCGACGATGACCTGCGTCAACTCCCGCGTCATGGTGTCGATGACGGAAACGGTGTCGGCGAATGTGTTCGCGACGTACGCCTGCCCGGTCGCGCCGTCGACGATGACCGCGACGGGCGCCGGGTCTGGGATCACCGGAGTCGCGATCGAGATCAGAGCGGAGACGGCGTTGCCGGCAGAGGCGCTGCTCGCCGCGAGGGGCGACGCGCACGCCAGGACGACGGTGCCACCAGCCACGGCGACCACGATGCGTCGACTGCGAAGTTGAGACATCCTCTCACAATAGCAGAGGATTACTCACTCATGCTCAGGCGTCGGCGAGTGCCGGGGTCAGGCGCACCAGGTTCGCCGTCGAGGAGTCGTCGAGCTCCGCGATCGCGTCGCGGGACTTCAGGAAGTCGGAGAAGGAGCGGAAGCCGAGGGCCTTCTCGCTGAACGACGGGTCCATGCGCTTCATCTGCGTCTTCACGAGCGAGCTGTGCAGCCACTCGTCGTCGTCCTTCTCGTGGCCGAGGCGGAGGGCGCGCTCGAGCAGGCTCGAGGCGAGCGCCTGCGGGTCCTCGGGCTCGGGTTCGGGCTCGGCCTCCGGCTCGTCCTCGATGATCTCGGGCGGGAACTTCGCGCGGCGCGGGCCCCGCTTCTTGGCGGCCGGGGGAGCGACCTGCTCGAGCGCATCCTGGAGCAGTCGCTCGGCAGCGGCGACGTCGGCGGCCACCGCGTCGGTCGTGGCGGCGCTGTCGGCGGCGGTGTCGGCAGAACCGTCGGAAGCGGTGCTCGACGCCGCGGGCGCCGCGGACGGCTCGGCCTCGGCGGCGACCGGGCTCTTGCGCCCCCGGCGCGAGCCGCCCGAGGAGCGAGGGGCGGCCTCAGGGGCGGCGGCGGCCGGCTCGAGCTCGGGCACCGGCTTCACACCCGGCAGCGCGTCGTAGGTGGCGAACTCGTCGCAGGCCGCGGCGAGCGAGCGGCTCGTCGAGCCCGCGACGCCGATGCCCACGACGTAGCGGCCGAGCCGCTTGCAGCGCTGCGCCAGCGCGATGTAGTCGGAGTCGCCCGCGACGATCACCACGTGGGTGAGGTCGGGCAGGCGGAACATGTCCTCGATCGCGTCGACGGCGAGGCGGATGTCCGCGCCGTTCTTCGCGTAGGCCGCCGCCGGGAACAGCTGCACCAGGTCGACTGCCCGCCCCACGAGCTGGCCCCGGTAGTCGGCGTTCACGGAGGCCGACCAGTCGGCGTAGGCGCGGGTCAGCACGAGGGTGCCGAAGGAGGAGGCGAAGTCGATCACGGCGCCGATGTCGACGGTGGCGCGGCGCAGCTTCTCGGTGTTCTCGGCGTCGCCGCCGCCGAAGCCCCGCGACTTGTCGCGCATGAACTGGCTGCGCCCGTGCACCTGGTCGTAGCGCGAGATGATGATGTTGTCGAAGTCGATGTAGACGGCCACGCGGGCGTCGGCGGATTCGGTCATGGACGTGCTCATTCCGATCGGGGGTGACCCCCAGTGTGACGCCTGTGGCGCTAGTTGTGCGCGGTCAGCCAGGCGATGGGGTCGACGGGGGTCTCGTCGAGGTGGATCTCGAGGTGCAGATGGGCGCCCGTTGAGGTGCCGGTGTTGCCGACCGAGCCGAGCTGCTGGCCGACCACGACGGCCTGACCCTCGGTGACGACGGGGGAGCCGGAGAGCATGTGCCCGTACCAGCTGCTGACGTTCTGGCCGTCGATCACGTGGTCGACCACGACGTAGACGCCGAGGCCGCCGTTGTCGGAGCCGTTGACCAGCCGCACGACGCCCGAGGCGACGGCCGAGATCGGCTTGCCCTGGCCGGGGGTGAAGTCGACGCCTTTGTGATTGGTGCTGCCGATGCCGCCGGGGGAGGAGCGGGGGCCGAAGCCGTCGCTGATCGGCACGCCGACGGGGAAGGGCCACTGCACGGCGCTGTCGGGGTTGTTCGAGTAGGTCGAGGCGGTGCGGAAGCCGATCGAGGCGACCTTCGCGGCCACCTCGGCGGCGCGGGCGGCCGCCTTGGCGGCGGCGAGCTCCTCGGGCGTGGTGGCCTGGTAGCCGTCGCGCCAGACCGAGGCGGCGGTTCCGGATGCGGTGAGCAGCTCCTGCGCGGCGGGTGCCGCCTGCACCTCGGGGGCGTAGGCGAACGAATCGCTGGTCTCGATCGCGGAGAGCGACGTGGCGGCGGCCAGCAGCGCGGCGAACGACAGGGCGACAGCGGCCTTCCACCGCGGCCGGCGCGGCACCGGACGCGAGGCGGCGGCCGGACCGGCCGAGGCCCCGGCAGGGGTGGCCGCGCGCGCCACGACCGCGGTCGAGACGGCCGGCGTGCGGGTCACGACGTCGGCCTGCGCGGCACTGGGCCGCACGACAGCGGTCTCGGCGGCGCGCACGAGCGGTCGGCGGCTCGAAGCCGCCTCGGCAGCCCGTTCCTGCTCACGCAGGGCGCGGCGCGTCAGGGGCGCCGACGGGGTGTCGGAGGGGGGAGTCAGGGTCACTCGGGTTTCGCTTTCGTCTCGCGCCGCGGGGGCCGGCGGCGCACGCGCGGCCTCAGGCCGCACCGATCGTCGAAGACAACTCTACAAACGACTCATAGGTAACACCTGAAAATGCCCCGCCGAGTCGCGAACCTGCTGTCGATCAGCCGGCGGCTGGGCCCTGCGAGGGGTCGATCTCGTCGATCAGCGCCACCGCGATCGACAGCGTCGGCGTCGTCGAGTTCGTCGAGGTGTTTCCCACCATCGCGATCTGCGTGCCCGTCTCGGGCCTCGTCAGCACCACCGAGCTGAAGCCGAAGATCGCCCCGTCGTGCCCGAGGTACTCGTTGAAGTTCGTGATGCCGAGTCCGTAGCCGAAGTCGAGCGTCTGGCCCTCGAAGCGCTGCGTCTGCAGCCTCCGGGCCTGCGTGAGCGGACCGAGCAGCCGGCCGTCCACGAGCACGTCGCCCCACGCTGCGACGTCGTCGAGCGTCGAGATCAGCGCCCCGGCCCCGGCCGGTACGGCGGGGTTCACCTCGTTCACCACGGTCGGCGGCACCGTCGGGTCGATCGCTCCGGCGCTCGTGACCTCGGGTACGTATCCCTGCGGGTGAGGGGAGCGGATGGCGTCGTCGTCGGGGTAGTACGTGTCGAACAGTCCAGCGGGCTCGATCACGCGGCGGGCGATCACCTCGGCGAGCGAGGCCCCGTCGACCCGGGCGGCGATCGCTCCGAGCAGCGCGTAGTTCGAGTCGCAGTACTGCACCTCGGCCCCCGGCGCGAAGGAGGGCGGGTTCCGCAGGATGACCTGCAGCGTCTGCTCCAGGCTCCACGGCATCGCGGGGTCGGCGGCGAACCGCTCGTCGAAGCGGGCGTCCGCGGTGAAGTCGGCGATCCCCGAGCGCATGCCCAGCATCTGCTCCAGCGTGATCTCCGAGGCGTTCGGCACCTGCGGATACCAGCGGTCGAGGGTGTCGTCGAGGGCGAGCATCCGTTCGTCGACCATGCGCAGCACGGCGGTCGCGGTGAACGTCTTGGTGATGCTGGCGATGCGCACGGAGTCGCCCGCGCGGTACGGCTCCTCGGTGTCGAGGTCGGCGACGCCCGCGGTGCGCAGCCACAGCGCCCCGTTCGGCAGCCTCACGCGCACGGCGCAGCCGGCGAGCCCCGAGGCGGTGAAGGCCTTGTCGAAGGCGGCTTCGAGACCGGATGCGCGCTGCGCCGTCGGCGTGACGGTCGACGCCGGCCCGCCCATTCCCTCGCCGCCTCGCGGACTGCACGCCGCCAGGGCGGACAGCGTCAGAGCGCCGCTCGCGGCGCCGAAGAGCGTGCGGCGGGTGAGGTCCCGCGTCATGAGCCGGTGGTCTTGGACGTCTTGGCCTTGGCGGGCTTGGCGGGCTTGGCCCGGTTGCGCTCGATCGCCGCGCGCACGAGGTCCTTGAAGGCCTGCTCGTCGACCGAGTGGCCCTCGGCGAACTCGACGCTGCGGCGCTGGTTGCCGCCGAGCTCGCCGTTGAAGAGCCCCTGCGGGTCGTCCAGCGAGGCGCCGTACAGGAAGCCCAGCTTGACCTTCGCCTTGAAGATGTCGCCCACGATCAGGATGCCGTCGAGCTCCCAGACGGGCGAACCCATCCACTTCCACTCCTCGACGATGCCGGGGTCGACCTCGAGGATGATCCGGCGCATCTCCGCGAGCTTCGCTCCGCGCCAGTCGGGGTGCTTCGCGATCAGCTGGTCGATCTCGTCGCTGGCGGTCATGCCGGATCCTTCCGTTGCGGGTGGGCCCACAGTACCGCCGGGGGATGCCGCTAGACAGGTTCTCCCGGCATCCGGCCCCGATCCCGGCGACGACGGGTGCGCACGATCAGCAGGATCGCGAGCACGAGCACGAGCACCGCGACGACGAGCAGCGCGATCAGCGGAACGAACGGCAGGGCGGCGAACGAGAACGGCGCCTCGATCGGTGCGAGCGTCCCGCCGCCGAGACCGACGCCCTCCGGCTGCACCCGCACGGCGCCGCTCAGCCAGACGAGTGCCGCGACGCCCTCGAGCCGCTGCCGCACCTCGATCGCGGAGCCGGGGAGCACCTCGGCGAGCTGCTCGCTCGCGGCGACCCCCGCGAGGCCGAACGGTCCGCCGGCCGCGACCGAGGAGACCGCGGTGACCCGGGTGTCTCCGGTGTTCTCGAGCGTGTAGACGACGTTGAGCGCGCCCACGGCGAGCGGGTTCCAGCTGCCGGAGTAGTCGACGCTGACGCCGGTGACCGTCGCGGCCGGGGTGAGCTCACCGTCGACGCGGAGGTAGACGCGGCTGCCGAGCCGGCGGTCGACCTGCACGGTGGCCGAGTCGGACGCGGTCAGTGCGGAGGAGATCAGGCCGGCGGGGTGGTCGCCGGGACGGGCATCCGCGGGCACGGAGATGCGGAAGGGCACCGCCGTGGTCTCGCCCGGCTGGAGGGTGACCTGGGGCACGGCCACCGTGATCCAGGTGCCGGCGTCGACCGAGGGCTCGCCGGCGGGCAGGAGGTCGATGCTGCCCTCGCGGGTGGTGAAGGCGTCGGCCGCGTAGACCTGCAGCTCGAGCGGCACGGCTCCGTCGTTGCGGATCTCGAAGGCGTCGTCGATGACGGCTCCGGGTTCGACGGCGTAGTCGAAGTTGGCGCGTCCGGTCTCGGCGGTGCCGTCGGGGAGGGGGCGGTCGGCGGGGGCGACGCTCCAGCTGGGGCCGGCGTCGGCGGCGGTCGCCACGGGTGCGGCGGCGGGGGTGGCCGGCGCGGCTGCCGCGACGGCGCCGGAGGGCGCCAGGGCGGCCGCCACAAGGAGGGCGGCGACGGGGGCCGCCACGGCGAGGCGGAACGGGAGCGAGGGCATGGGCATCCTGGGCTGGGCTGACTGGGCTGACTGAGCGGGGGAGGAATGGGGCAGGGCAGGTGGGGGTGAGGCAGGGGGCGGAACGCGCATCCGCCCCCTGCCGGTCGGCCCGAGACGGGCCGAGAGATGCGAGCGGCTAGCTCAGCGCCGTGATGGTCAGCGTCGAGGTGTAGTCGCCCGCCGGGGTCGAGCTCGGGATGACCAGACGGAGGTCGGCCCCGATGGTGGCGCCCGACGCGGCCGAGCTCGACGCGAGGATGCCCGAGCTGGCGAGCCCGGGGCCGCCCTGCAGCTGCGGAGCCACGGCGGCCCCCGCTGCGACTCCGGTGCCCGCGCCGGTCACGCTCGGCGTCCAGCCCAGCGCGTCGGCCCCGAAGGCCGCCGTGCCGGTGCCGGAGGTGAAGCCGGCGACCTGGCCCGAGATGCTCCACTGGTACGCCGAGGCGCCGCCGGTGCGGGTGTCGGTCACCGTGATCGGGGTCATCGCGCCCTCGGCGACGAAGGTGCTGCCCGCCTGGGTGGCGGTGCCGAGCGCGATCGCGTCGCCGCCGGCGAAGCTCCAGCCGAACGAGCCGTCCTCGGGCTCGGGCGTGACGACGGTGGGCACCGTCACCTCGATGTCGCGCTCGTCCGCAGCCGGCTCCTCGGGCGGGGTCACGACCGCGCCCTCGACCGTCCAGTCGACCGCGAGCGGGCTGGCCGGCTTCGCGGCGTCACGCGATCCGCCCGAGCTGTACCAGTAGCTCGACTGCCCGGTCAGGTTCTGGAAGTCGACGAAGCTCTGCGGGAACGATCCCCAGCTCGCGCCGGTGGTCGCCTGCGGCGTGCCGCTCGTGGTCACCGGCACGCCGAGGTAGGCGGGGGTGACCGTCAGGCCCTCGTCGCCGACGGAGGCGCCCGCGATGTCGGCGAGCACGATCTCCTGGGCGGCGACCGGCACCCACTGGGTCTGGTCCTCCATGCTCGTGCCGTAGCCGCTCGCGGTGGCGGTGAGCTCGCCGTTGCCGGCCGCGTCGAGGGTCAGCACCGGGTCCGACGCCGTCCAGTAGGTCAGGCCGCCGTAGAAGGCGACGGTGAACGAGCCGTTCCAGGAGACCTCCACCGATCCGTCCGCCGCCGCGGTGCCGGTGCCGCCGCCGAAGACGACCGCGTTCTTGGTCAGCGACGAGGTGCTGGCGGCCGACACGGGGGTGCCGGCGGGCGTCTGGCACTTGGTGGCCCAGCTCGTGGGCACGAGGGCGCCCGTCGCATCCGGCTTCACGATGCTCACGTCGCCGCTGGAGGCGGAGTAGAAGCCGTCGGCCTCGGTCCACACCCGCGAGCTGCCCGTGTCGCCCGCGGTGCCCGCGCTGAGGAAGTTGCAGCCGCCGAAGAACGCCCCGCCGCCCGCCTCGTTGCTGAGCCCCCAGGTGAAGGAGGCGTCGGTGATGGTGCCCTCGGAGGGGGCGGCGCTCGCCGCGGTGGTCGCGGTGAGGGCGAAGCCGGCGGTGAGCGCGGATGCCGCCACGACGGCGAGGGAGCGGCGGAGGGCGGTGCGCCCCCGCCTCGGGATGGTCGAATCCACAGTGCTGCGTGAAACCACAGTGCTGCCTTTCTGAACGGTTGACGATCGTCCTGAGTTAGGACAGCCTAACCATAGTAAGTTAAGCCTAACCAAAGCTAGAGTGGATTCCGTGACCTCCCTGCCCCGCCCCCTCCTCGCCGTCGCCGGCGCCGTTCTGAGTCTCGCTCTGCTCTCCGGATGCTCGACCGCGGCCGACGGCTCGACCGACGCCGGCCGGGCCACTCCCGCCCTCGCCGACGTCACCCCGGTCGCGAGCCCCAAGGCCTGGGAGGGGCCCTCGAGCGTCGCGGCCCCGGCGAGCCCCGTCGAGGCGATCACCGAGCCCGCGCAGGCGCTGCCGGACACGGTGACGGATGCCCAGGGGACGGCCGTCACCGTCAGCGACACCTCGCGCATCCTGGCCCTCGACATCTACGGCTCGCTCTCGCGGATCGTGTTCGAGCTGGGCTTCGGCGAGCAGGTCGTGGGGCGCGACGTCTCGAGCGGCTTCGCCGAGATCGCCGACCGGCCGCTCGTGACGCAGAACGGGCACGACCTCAACGCCGAGGCGATCCTCGCGCTGGCGCCGACCGTGATCGTCACCGACACGAGCCTGGGTCCGTGGGACACGATCCTGCAGCTGCGCGACACCGGGGTGCCCGTGGTCGTGGTCGACTCGCACCGCTCGCTCGCGGGCACCGGCGAGCTGATCGGGCAGGTCGCCGCGGGGCTCGGGGTGCCGGAGCGGGGCGACCAGCTCGCCGCCCGCACGGGGGCCGAGATCGACGCCGCCGTCGCGGCCATCGCCGCCGTCGCGCCCGCCGATCCCGCCGAGCGGCTGCGTATCGTCTTCCTCTACGTGCGCGGACAGGCCGGCGTCTACTACCTGTTCGGCCAGGGCTCGGGCGCCGACGACCTCGTCACGGCGCTCGGCGGCATCGACGTCTCGGCCGAGATCGGCTGGAACGGCATGCGGCCCCTCACCGACGAGGGGCTCGTGGCGGCCGCGCCCGACCTCGTGCTCGTGATGACCGGCGGCCTCGAGTCGGTCGACGGGGTCGACGGGCTGCTCGAGGCGGTGCCCGCCCTGCAGCAGACGCCGGCCGGGCAGCACCGACGGGTCGTCGACATGCCCGACTCGCAGATCCTCAGCTTCGGGCCCGACAGCGCGCGGGTGCTCGAGGCGCTCGCCGTCGGGCTCTACGCTCCGGATGCCGCCCGGTGACCGCCACGGTCGCCCCGGTGGCGGTGTCGACTACGCCCCCGCCTCCGCCTGGGCCCCGGGTCGTCCCGACCGGGCCCCGCGCTGCCCGGTACCGGCTGACGGTGCTGCTGCTCGGCGTCGGCGTCGTGGTGCTCGCGGTGGTCTCGGCGGGCATCGGGCAGCTGCCGGTACCGGTGCCGGAGATCGTGGGGTCGCTCGCGCTGCACGGCAACGAGCTGCTGACCGGGGTCGGCGCCCCGGCGGTGCTGCCCGTGGCGGCGGTGCCCGTGCATCCGAACGCCGATGCCACGCTGTGGGCCATCCGCTTCCCGCGGATCGCCATGGCGGCGGTCGTGGGCGCCTCGCTCGCGGTGGGCGGGGTCGTCATGCAGGGGGTGTTCCGCAACCCGCTCGCCGAGCCGGGGGTGGTGGGGGTGTCGGCCGGGGCGGCGCTCGGGGCGAGCACGGCGATCGTGCTGGGGGCGACGTTCCTCGGCATCCTGACCGCGCCGGTCTTCGCCTTCGCGGGCGGGCTCGCGGCGACGCTGCTGGTGTACCTGACCGCGCGGTCGCGGGGGCGCACTGAGGTGGTGACGCTGCTCTTGACGGGCATCGCGGTGACGGCGGTGGCGGGTGCCGGCATCGCGTTCCTGATGTTCGCCGCGTCGACGCAGCAGCGCGAGCAGATCGTGTTCTGGCAGCTCGGCTCGCTGAACGGCAGCCGCTGGCAGGACGTGGCGATCGTGCTGCCGATCTGCCTGGCCGGCACGGTGTTCGCGCTGCTGCTGGCGCGGCGCCTCGACCTGATGGCGCTGGGCGAGCGGCAGGCCAGGCACCTGGGCGTGAAGGTGGAGTCGACGCGGGTGATCGCGATCGTGGTGATCGCGATCCTGACGGCCGCGGCCGTGGCGCTCTGCGGGATCGTCGCATTCGTGGGGCTCGTGGTGCCCCACCTGATGCGGATGCTGCTCGGCCCGGGACACCGACGGCTGATCGTGGCGAGCGCGCTGGGCGGGGCGCTGCTGCTGCTCGCGGCCGACCTGGTGGCGCGCACGGCGGTGCCGTACGCCGACCTGCCGCTCGGGATGCTCACCGCGCTGGTGGGCGGGCCGTTCTTCTTCTGGCTGATCCGGCGCACGCGGCGGCGGTCGGGCGGGTGGGCGTGATGCGGGGGGTGGTGGCGGCGCGCTCTGCAGCAGGGGCCGAGGTCGTCGGGGGCGGCGCGGCATCGGTCGCGCCGCGGATCGTGGCCGACGGGGTGGGGCTCGAGGTGGAGGGGCGCGCGATCCTCGACTCGGTGTCGCTCGGGATCGGCGCGGGCGAGCTCGTCGCGCTCGTCGGGCCGAACGGGGCGGGCAAGTCGACGCTGCTGCACGTGCTGGCGGGCGACGTCACGCCGACCTCGGGCAGGGTGGCGGTCGACGGCCGCGCCGTGGCGTCGTGGCGGGCGGGGGATCTGGCGCGCATCCGCTCGGTGCTGACGCAGTCGAACGACGTCTCGTTCCCGTTCACCGTGCGCGAGGTCGTCGCGATGGGGCTCGCGCCGTGGCCGTCGCTCGCGCCGGTCGAGGAGTCGGAGCGGGTCGACGCCGCCGTCGACGACGCCGAGCTCGGCGCGCTGCAGCACCGCCGGCTGCCCGAGCTCTCGGGCGGCGAGCAGGCCCGCGCCGCGTGGGCCCGGGTGCGGGCGCAGGGCTGCGAGCTCGTGCTGCTGGACGAGCCGACGGCGAGCCTCGACATCCGGCACCAGGAGCGGCTGCTCGGCCACCTGCGTGCCCACACCGACGCCGGGGGATCGGCCGTCGTCGTGCTGCACGACCTCGACCTGGCGGCCGCGCACGCCACCCGCGTCGTCGTGCTCGAGAGCGGGCGCGTGCGGGCCGACGGGGCGCCCGTCGAGGCGCTCGACGCGGCGCTGCTGAGCGCGGTGTACCGGCACCCGATCCTCGTGCACCGGGTCGACGGGACGCTGCTCGTGCGCCCGGCCCGGTCGCCCGGCCCGCTCCCTACGTCTCCTCGGAGGAATCGCCCATGACCGACATCCGCTCCCGCCGGCCGGTTCTTCCCGGCGTCGTCGCCGGCGTCGCACTCGTCGGCGCTCTCGTCGCGGCCGCGGTGATCGCGCCCCTCAGCGCCCCGGCGGCGCACGCGGCCGGTTCGGTGAAGGTCGCGAACGCCGAGGGCACCGCGACCGCCGATCCCGACTATGCGACGCCGGTCACGGTCACCGGCAGCGGGTTCCAGTCGATCACGGGCGGCTTCGGCGGCGTGTACGTGCTCTTCGGCTGGGTCGACCCGGCCTCGTGGCGGCCGAGCCAGGGCGGCGAGGTCGGCGCCGACTACCGCTACGTGCCCGACAGCGAGGCGAAGGACAACGCGGGATTCCAGCGCTTTGTCGCCTTCCCCGGCAGCGACACGGCCGACGCCGCGAACGCCGTGATGGACGCCGCGGGCGGCTGGACCGTCGACCTCGTCATCCCCGGGGCGAGCTTCGAGAGCCGCGACCGCAACGGCGACGTCGGCTCGGTGGACTGCCGCGAGGTGCAGTGCGGGATCATCACGATCGGGGCGCACGGGGTGAAGAACGCCGGGAACGAGACGTTCACGCCGATCACGTTCGCGGCGGGGGCCGGTGCTTCCGGTGGTGCGGGTGCGGGGGCCGCTGCCGGTGGGGCGGGTGCTGCGGCGGGCTCGGCGGATGCGCCCGCCGCCGCTCCGGCCTCGGGTGCGTCGGCGGCGCGCGTCGGGTACACGGCCTCGACCGCCATCGCGGGCAACGCGCTCAGCTTCGCCGGCCGCGGCTTCGCCCCCGGCGAGCAGGTCGTGGCGACGCTCGACGACGGGGTCGCGGCGGTCGGTCCGCTGGTCGCGGGCGCGGCGGGGGAGGTCGCGGCGGTGCTCGACGTTCCGGCGGACCTTCGGGCCGGCACCCACGTGCTCATCCTCACCGGTGCCGCCTCCGGCGCGGTGGCGCAGACGGAGGTGACGGTGCAGGCGGCCGACGCTGCCGCACCGCTCCTCCCGGCCGCGACGGCGTCGCCGGCGGTGCCGCCGTGGCTCTGGATCGTGCTCGCGGTGGCCGTCCTCGTGACGGCCGTGCTGCTGCTGACGAGCCTCGTCACGGCCCTCGTCCGCGCGTCCCGCCGCCGCCGCGCCCGCCGCGCGGCCGCTCGCAGTGCCTCGGGAGCCGGGGCCGCCAGCGCTCCCGTCGTTCCCACCCCGCCCGCGGCAACCCCGACGACGGCGGGGGCCGTCGCTGCGGCGGCCGACACCGAGGTGCTCGAGACGGTGCGGCGGTGAGGGCGGCGCGAAGGGCCGCGATCCGGGCCGCACTCGCCCTCGCGGTGGGGGCGGGCGCCCTGCTCGCCGCAGCCGGCCCGGCCGTGCCCGCCACTGCATCCGGCCCGGCCATGCCGGCCACCGCATCCGGCCCGGCCGTGCCGGCCACCGCATCCGGAACCACCCCCGACGGCGACCAGCCCATCACCGTCACCGTGCCCGAGGGCGGCGAGGGCGGCGCGGGGCAGGTCGCGAACGCGCAGCTGCGGTGGGGCCTCAACCGCGAGGCGAGCAGCGGGTCGTTCGCCGGCGGGTGCAACTTCCTCAGCGCCGCAGCCGCGGGCGACGCCGGGGGCGCGCGGGTGTGGGGCGCCGACGACGGGCTGTACGCCGCCGAGAGCGGGGCGGTGCGGATCGAGAAGGCCACCGCATCCGGAACCTGGCAGACCGCCGACTTCGCGAGCCGCTGCCTCGACCCGAGCGGCGCCCCGGTCAGCGCCGGCTCGCTCACCGCCTCGACGAGCAGCCAGGTCGTCGTGGACGGGGGAGTCGGGGAGGTCGGGCCGGGTGGGGCGAGCATCCGCTGGTCAGGCTCGTTCACCGTCGCCTTCTACGGCGGCATGACCTACTGGACCGCCACCGACCCCACTCTCACCATCGCCCCCGACGGCACGGGCCGCCTCGTCGCGACCCTCGGCGGCTACGGCACGAGCATGGACGACCTCACGAAGTGGGAGGCCCTGCCGGCCCGCGAGGTCGTGCTCGCCGAGCTGCGCGGCGTCGACCTCGGCACCGCCGGCGGATTCACCGCCCAGCCCGACTACCTCGGCGTGCGGAGCGGCGACCCGGCGCAGGTCGCGCCGAGCCCGCTGAACGAGGCGTACTGGGGGTCGTTCCCGGCGGACTTCGTGGCTTTCCAGCAGCTCACCGGGCAGGCCGCGTACTGGTTCAGTTCGGGCGGGCAGCGCGACCCCGCCAAGCCGGCGACCCCGCTCGTCGTCAACTACGACGCGACCGCCCCCGCGATCGTTCCCCCCGCGCCGGCGGCTCCGAGCGGTGCCGACCCCTCGAACACCGCAGTCGCCCGACCGCCTGCTCCGCCCTCGCCCGGGGGTGGTGCGGCTCCTGCTGCCGGGGCGCCTGCTGCCGCGCTTCCGGCGGCCACCGCGCTGACGGCGGCCCGTGACGAGCCGGGTCTGGTTCCGGATGCCCTCACCGACCCCGAGGGCCTGCTGCTGCCGTTCGTCGGCCTCGCCCTGGCGGTGCTCGTGAGCACGCTGAGCGTGCTGCAGCTGGCCGGGCGGCTGCCGCTGCCGTGGGCGCGCGGAGGTCAGGCGGGGGTGGAGGCGGCCGGCGCGGGCTCCGGCGCAGCGGACGCCCGTCCCGCCACCGCCACACGGTAGAGCCCCGCCGCGAGCACCGCGCCGAGCACGGGGAAGACGATGAAGGCCCAGAGCTGCGCCATCCAGTCGCCGCCGCCGAACACCGCGGTTGCGAGCGAGCGGGCCGGGTTCAACGAGGCGTTGTCGATCGGCAGCGCGACGAACAGCATCAGCGTCAGCGTGCCGCCGATCACGAGCGGGGCGAGCGGCGTGCCGGTCGTGGGGTGGGTCGTGGTCAGCACCACGACGACCAGCACCGCGGTCGCGATCAGCTCGACGGCCGCGACGGGGAGCAGGCCGAAATGGCCGGGGGAGAGCATCCCGTAGCCCGTCGAGGCGAAGCCCGAGCGAACCGCCGCGGCCCCGCCGTCGCCGCTGCCGAGCAGCAGGGCCCGCACGAGCGCCGCGCCGGTGACTCCGCCCACCACCTGAGCGGCGACGTAGACGGGCACGAGCCCCCAGCGCAGCCGCCCGGCCACCGCGACCCCGAGGGTGACGGCGGGGTTGAAGTGCCCTCCCGACACCGGCCCCACCACTGCGGCGCCGATCGCCACGGTGAGCCCGAGGGCGACCGCGACGCCGAGCAGCCCCGTGCCGGGCTGGGCGGCGACGCCGTTCGAGTCGGGGGAGGTGAGCAGGGCGGCTCCGATCAGGCCGAAGACGAGCAGGAACGTCCCACCCGCCTCGGCGGCGGCCCTCCGCAGCGCGCTCGCACCGGAGGGGACGTGGGCGGGGTTCTTCTGGCTCGGCATGCAGCGAGGCTACGCAGCCGGATGCCCGTGTCGGCACGACCCGCGTCGCAACCTCCTCCCACGTCTGTCGAGCCGCGTCGCACGTGCCGCGGCGGGCTGCGCCGCACGCCTCCGCTCGGCTGCGCTTGGCTGCGCTTGGCTGCGCTTGCCTGCGCTCGCTCGTGCGATGGGAGACTGGATCCGTGATCGCCTCCCTCGCCCTGCCCGTGCCGCTCGAGACTCCGGGCGGCGCCGTCACCCTCCGCCGTGCCGACGTCGAGGACCTCGACGCGCTGATGCGGCTGCTCGCCGACGACGCGATCAGCGCCTCGCGCGGCGACCAGGCCGACGAGTCCGACACCGCGGCCTACCGGGCAGGGCTCGTCGAGACCCTCGCCGACGCCTCGAACGACCTCGTCGTCGCCGTCGGACCGGACGGGGTGGTGATCGCGATGATGCAGCTCACGCGCATCCCGGGCCTCTCGCGGCGCGGTGCGACCCGGCTGCTCGTCGAGGCGGTGCGGGTAAGCAGCGCGCGGCGGTCGTCGGGCATCGGCTCGGCCCTGATGCGGTGGACCACCGACGTCGCAGCCCCGGCCCTGGGCGCCGCGCTCGTGCAGCTAACCTCCGACGAGGCGCGCACCGACGCGCACCGCTTCTACGAGCGCCTCGGCTTCGTGGGCTCGCACCGAGGGTTCAAGTATGCGGTGCGGGAACGGGCTGACGCGCTTTGACGCGCTCTGACGCGCTCTGACGCGCTCTGACGCGCTCTGACGCGCTCTGACACGCACTGACCGGGAGCTCAGCCCGGCCGCTTCGAGAGCGCTCTCTTACCCCCCTGCGCTGGCCGTCGAAATCCAATAGGATTCGAGCACCGCTACTCCGGATGCGATCCCGAAGGAACGACATGCGCGCAGCTCCCGCCCTCCCGTCGGCCCGCCGCGGCCCCCAGCCCGCCTCGGTGGCGCCCACCCTCGGCGAGTACCTGCGCGGCCGCCGCGCCCGACTCCAGCCCGCCGACGTCGGCCTGGTCGCCGAACCCGGGCGCCGCGTCGCCGGACTCCGCCGCGAAGAGGTCGCCGACCTCGCCGGGATCAGCCGCGAGTACTACATCCGCCTCGAGCAGGGCCGCCACCACCAGGTCTCCGAGCAGGTGCTCGCCTCCCTCACCCGGGCCCTCCGCCTCGACGCCGACGCGGCCGCCTACTTCTACCGCCTCGCCCTGCCGGCCCCGCCGACGTCGCTCGCCCGCCCGGTTCCGCCGGTGAGCGATCTGGTGCACCGCCTCGTCGAGCAGTGGTCGGATGCGCCCGTCTACGTCCTCGACCGCAACCAGGACCTGCTCGTCGCCAACGATCTCGCCCACGCCCTGCAGCCGAGCTTCGCGGTCGCGGGGGGCAACTGCGTCGCGGCCGCATTCCTCGCCCCGCCGGAGGGACGCGGACTCGAGGGCTGGCGCCGCACCGCCCGTGCCGCCGTCGCGGCCCTGCGGTACCACGGCGACCCGAACGACCCCCGCCTGCAGGAGATCGTCGGCGACCTCTCGGTGCGCGACGCCGACTTCCGCGAGATGTGGGCGAGCCTCGACGCCCGCCCGCTGACCTTCGGCGAAGCACCCGCCTTCGTCGAGGGCGTCGGTTTCGGCGAGATGCCCTGGCAGTGCCTCGACGTCCCGGGCGGCCACTTCCTGCTCGTCTGGCTCGACCCGCCCGGCACCTTCGCGTCCCGCGCGATCGCCCACCTCCGCCGCACCCTCCGCGCCGCCCCGACCGCGGCCACTGCTGTCGAGGCCGCGCCGGGCTGCACCGCGACCGCCGCCCCGGCTCCGGCCGCCGCCACCCCGACCGCCCTGCCACCGGAGCCCCCCAAACGACTCCTCGCCCCCGACGACTTCGCGGCCTACCTCGACCGCGCGGCGGCCGCCGGTCACGCAGCCCTCCCCGCCGCCTCCTGACCTGCCCGCCCCGCCACTCCCCGGCGAACCGGAGGGCCCACCGAGCTGGCCGGCCCGAAGACCCACTCGCGCTGAGCTCCGGCGCGGGCGGCGCCGGCCGATGGGGCGGCGGCGGTCAGAGCATCCGCTCGAAGAAGTCGGCCGCGAGCGAGCCGAAGCTCGGCGGCCCCTCGTCGAGCCCCGCTGACGGGGTGTCGGCCCAGTCGTGGCGGCCGCCCTCGACGGCGTGCCACTCGGCGACACCGCCCGCCGCCCGGACGGCGTCCCGCAGCGCCACCCCCTGCCAGAACGGCACGACCTCGTCGGCCGTGCCGTGCACGATCGAGAACGGCACCGTCGGCGCTCGCACGAGCGTGACGGCACTGAGCGCAGCCAGCCGCTCGGGCGTCGCCGGCACCCCCAGGAGTCGCGTCACCTCGTTGTCCCCGGCGACGTCAGCGTCGCGCAGATCGGCGGGGCACGCGGCGACGGCGGCGGCCCGCACCCCGCTCGACGCCTCCAGCGCGACGAGCGCCGCGAGCTGCGCGCCCGCCGAGAAGCCCCACACGCCGACGCGCGCGGGGTCGCCGCCGAACTCCTCGGCGTGCTCGATCGTCCAGGCCACGGCGGCCCGCGCGTCCTCCAAGGCGGCGGGCCACACCGCCGTTCCGCTCAGCCGGTACGTCGGCGCGACGGTCACGAACCCCCGGGCAGCGAGCAGCGGGTTCAGCCACGGGTGCAGCGCCGCCCCCCGGTCGCCCTCGTGCCAGCCCCCGCCGTGCAGGAAGACCACGACCGGGGCGTGAGGCCGAGCGGATGCTCCGGGCACCCGGCTCCCGGCCCTCTCCGCCCCGCCGCCCGTTCCCGCGGGCGCCAGGACGTCGAGCCGCAGCGTGCCCTCGGGGCGATCGGCGTAGGGCAGCCCGGGCCAGAACCCCAGCGGCGGATCCGCGGACATCACGCCCGAGGGGTGATCGCCGGCAACCGGTACCGGCCCTCCGCGATCGATTCGTCCCCTCCGTACGCGCGGATGATCACCGTGAACGGGCCCTCCGGCGACGGCAGCCAGTTCGCCGCCTCCGTCTCGTCGGCAGGCCGACGGTGCTGCACGAACAGCGTCAACGACCCGTCGTCGCCGTAGCGGATTCCCTCGGTGCGGTCGCCGATCGAGTAGCGGTCGATCTCGTTCGCGCTGAGCAGCCGCTGCGGCAGCGTGTACAGCGTCGCCGACCAGAAGAACCGCGCCTTCGGAAGCTGCTCGGCCGTGAAGGTGATCGTGTAGTCGGTCGTGCCCACGATCCGGTTGCCGGCCGAATCGACCAGCCATCCGCCGTACCAGGCGATCGCCGGAGGCAGGCCGTAGAGCCCCTTCTTGGCGCCGACGTTCCGGTTGTCGTACGCGCCCGACATCTCCTCCCGGGTGCCGAAGAGACCGGTCGAGCTGGCGGTGTGCTCGGCGATGTCGTCGAGGTGGGCGATGCCGTCGGCGAGTCCCTGCTCGAAGTCGGCCCGCGCATCCGCGTCGAGTCCGCTCGTCGCGAAGGTTCCGCTGCCGTCCAGGCCGACGCTCGCGAGCCGGTCGCGAATACCACGGTCCTCCTCGAGCACCGGTGCGAAGCGCAGCAGGAAGTCGAGCACGTCGAAGAAGCGGATGTCCGTGGCCGCCGCTTCGTCCCAGACGGGCCAATCGGGGTCGGGTGCCGCCACCGGCGCCGCGCTTCCGGTCACCTCGTGCAGCGGCGCCACCGCGTACGAGTGCTGGATCCGCTTGAGCTCCTCGACGTCGCCGTCGGTGAATGCGGTGCGCCCGAGGCAGCCGACGAAGTCGGTCGAGGCGGTGATGACGCCGTCGAAGCCCTCCGGGGTGTCATCGGTCCACGACGGCCCGGCGAGCAGGTACCGACCCGGCCCGGTGCCGGTGGTCGCCGCACTGACGTAGCCCGCGTACACCGTGTACAGGTCGTGGAACGGCAGGATGTAGAACCGGTCGATCGCCGGAACCGTGATCACGACCGGCTCGGCCCGCAGGTCGAACCACCCCCACGAGTAGGGAGTGTCGTTGTTCGGCGTGACGATGTCGGTGTTCTCCGGGGTGAACGGCTCGGAGTAGTGCCGGAACCCGCCGAACCCACCGGTGTAGCGCGAGTCGTCGCTGTCGACCGCCTGCTCGTAGAGCGTGCGATAGTTCTCGACCATCGCGTACCCGAAGATGTACGCGTCGCGGGCGATCGATCGTCGTTCGTCGTTCATCAGAAACTCCCTATCCCTTTGCCGATCAGCACGACGCCGATCACGAGCAGCAGCACGGCCATCACCGTGGCGTTGTTGTGCACGAGCCACTTCCGCAGCGACTCGAGCGGGCCGGTCATCCGCGAGGTCGCGGCGAGGTAGGCGATCACCGGCACGGCGACGGTCGACGCCGCGATCACGGTGAACACGACGACCGACACCACGATCTCGCCGACGGCGAGCGATCCCGACCCGATGGCGACGCCGGCGGCGACGCCCATCAGCAGGTTCTTCGGGTTCAGCCCCGAGAGCAGGAAGCCCAGAACGAGGCCGCGCCCCGGCGTCATGGTGTCGATGGCCGACATCCACTTCGGCATCGCCGGCTCCGCACCCTCCTTCGGGCGGCCGCGCCACTGCTTCACGGCGAGCAGCAGCAGCGCCGCCCCGAGGATGATCTTGATGACCCCGGCGACGGGCTTCGGGTCGTCGGCGTCGCCCTGCGGGATGACCGACGACAGCAGCGTGAACAGCACGACCGCGACGACGATGCCGAGCAGCCAGCCGAGGAGGAATCCGAGGCTCGTGCCGCGGGCTTTCGGGGACAACAGCATCAGGATGGCCGCGATGATCGGGATCGGACTGATCGCGATGCCGAGTGCGAGCGGGAGTATCTCGCCGGTGACTGAACCCATGGGATCCTCGTTTCCTGTCGTTCTACTGCGGGCTGAGGGACTGGAGGGCGGCCCGGTTCGTGGGGTAGAGGGTCTCGTCGGCGATCAGGCCGAGGGCGCGCATCCGCTCGACGATCTCGGCCCGCGGGCGGCTGAACGACAAGGTGACGTCGTTGTCGCCCAGCCAGGTCTTCAGCGCCTCGAAGGTCTCGGCGCCGGTGACGTCGACGTCCGAGACCGCTTCGAGGTCGAGCACGACATGACGGATGTCCGTTCCGGCCGTCACCACCCGCTTCACCGCATCGGCGAACACCGACCCGTTCGCGAAGAACAGCGGCGCGGCGAGCCGGATCACGACCACTCCTGGAGCGGTGGACGTGCCCGGCGGCGCGGCATTCAGCAGCGAGGACTCCGGGTCGCCGTCGGCGGCGAGCACGTCGATCGCGGGAGAGGAGGCGCGCCGCGCCAAATTGATCAGGGCCAGCACGAACGCGACCACGATGCCCGGGATGGCGCCGACGAACAGGGTGACGAGGAAGCAGACCGCACCGACCGCGAACTCGAACCGGTCCTGACGCCAGAGAGTCCGGAACTCGCGAATGCCGAGGAGCGGGAGGATCGCGACACCGACGATCGCCCCGATCGCGGGCGAGGGGATGTGCTCGAGCAGCCCGGTGCCGAAAAGCAGGAGCAGCAGGGTGCCGACGGCGGCGACGAGGCTCGGCAGCTGCGTGCGCGACCCGGCCTGGTCCATTGCCGCGGTGCGGGATGTCGAGGAACCGACGGCGAAGCCGCCCGACGCGCCGGAGGCGATGTTCGCGGCTCCGAAGGCGAGGAGGTCGCGGTTCGGGCGGGTCTCGTAGCGGTGCTTCTCGCCGTAGCTGCGCGCCACCAGCAGACCCTCGGCCATCGTCACCATGGTCAGGGCGATGGCCGAGGGCACGAGCGCAAGCCAGGTGCCCCAGCTCAGGATCGGCCACGTGAGAACCGGCGGCCCGGCGTCGACCGGGCCGAGCACGGAGACTCCCTGTTCCTCCAGCCCGGTCGTGACCGTGACCACCGTCGCGACGATCAGCACGATCAGAGCCCACGGCACCGCCCGGGCAAGCCGGCGCCCCACGAGCAGCACAGCGACCGCCAGCGCCGCGATGAGCACCGACAACCCGTTCAGACCCGGCAGCCCCGTCACGAGCCCCACGACTTTGTCGATGAACTCGCCGCCGGAGTCGATCTTCACGCCGAGCATCTTGGCGAGCTGACTGACCAGGATGTCGAGTGCGAGCCCACCCACGAACCCGATCAGGATGGGTTTGGACAGGAAGTTCGCCAGGAACCCGAGCTTGAACACGGCCGCGAGCACGAACAGCACGCCGCTGATGATGGCCTGCGCGAGAGCCATCGTGAGGTAGTCGGCGCTGCCCGCCACCGCGAGCCCGCCGATCGACGACGCGACGAGGGCGGCCGCGGCGGCATCCGGGGACGCCACCAGCTGACGGGACGACACGACGATCGCGTAGACGATCGCGGGCAGCACCAGGGCGTACAGCCCGGCCGTCGGCGGCAGCCCCGCGATCTGGGCGTAGCCGATGTTGAGCGGCACCGCGATCGCGAGCAGCGTCACACCGGCGACGACCTCGGTCGCGGCGTTCCGCAGGCTCAGCCCGGTGAGCGGCCGGATCGGTCGTGTCGGGTGCGTCGATGCCATGGCGGCGCTCACATCCTCGGGGGCGGGGTCAGGGCGACGGCCGGCAGGGCGGACGTGACGACGGCCGGATGCCCGGCGCCGTGCAGCGCGTCGGCGATGGCCTGCACGACCGGGGAGCAGATCGCCGGAGCCGCCAGGGGGTGGTGCCAGAAGCGCACGAGGAGCACCACGCGATCGGGCTCGCTGCTCTGCAGCAGAACAGTCCCGGCGCGGGCCTTGTCGACGCCCTCGACCGACGCCACCGCTTCGGCGATCAGCGACCGGACGGGTTCCGCCCCCTCTGCACCGGCCTGCACGCGCACCTCGACGTCGGAGCGGCGGAGGCCCAGCTCGGAGTGATTGACGAGCGGCGACTCGAGCACCTGGGAGTTCGGGATGTGGACGTTGCGTCCGTCGCGCGTCACGATCACGACACTGCGTCCGTTCAGCTCCCTGACGGCTCCGACGTACCCGCCCACCTCGATCTCGTCGCCGACCTTGATCGGGTGCCGGGTCTGCAGCACGAGGCCGGCCGCGAAGTTCGCGGAGATGCCCCGCAGTGCGAGCACGACGACGGCGCCGACGATCAGGGCGACCGCGATGAGCGGCTGGACGGAGGCGCCGAGGAACGCGAAGGCCACCCCGATGCCGACGAGCAGGATCGCGTAGCGCACGATCCGGGCGGTGAGGATGGCCGCCCCCTCACCGATTCCCTGCATCCTCCGCAGCACCGCCAGCACGCCCCGCTTGGCGAACACCGACAGGATCCAGGCGGCGACGATCGACGCCACGGCGAAGCCGATGTCCCAACCGCTGATCGAGGGCGAGGCGAGCAGCCCGCTCAGATCGGGCGGGGTGACGGCGGCGGGCGGGCCAGGCAGGATCAGTAGGCCAGGAATGTCGACACCGCCTTCTGCAGCTGCAGCACCGCGATGACGAGCACGAGCGCGGCGTTGAGCACACTCGTGTGCGAGGCGATCCAAGTGCGGATGCGCGTCAGCACCGGAGCGGCGGACTCGCCCCGCACGAGCACGAGCACGACGGGTGTCCCGATCGGCAGCACCCCGACGATGCCGAACACCACCAGCGCGGCCACACCGGCGGACGGCTCCACCTCGGCCAGCCGCACGTCGAGCCCGGCCAGCACGGCGCAGGAGGCGTCGACCGGGTTGAGGAGGAAGATGCCGAGCCCCAGCAGGAACGAGCGGCCGGGCGAGAACGTGCTCACCTTCTGCAGCCAGCCGGGCAATTGCGGTGCGGCCGCCGCCACCTCGGCGGGCGACTGCGCCTCGGCCATGGCGCGCGTATGGGCGCGGCCTCGCCGGTAGATCCAGACGGCACCCCCGACCAGCAGCAGGCCGAGGACGAGTCGCACGGTGGGCACCCACACGGGAGGGGCGGTTCGCTCCCGCAGCTCCAGCAGCCCGAAGACGGTGTAGCTCACCCCGAGCGCGACGACGATCGCGACCGCCCAGCCCAGCAGGAACGCGACGCCGTTCTGCCTCGGACGGCCCGACAGCAGCACCGCGACGAGCGCCATGATCGCCAGCGGGCTCATCACGATCCCGAGCGAAAGCGGCAGCAGCGACGCGACCAGATCCCCCACTTCGGCTCCCAACCTCCGCTCGTGTCCTCATCATGGTCTACATAAGTTCGCCTGTCACGAAGAATTTGCTGGCCCTCATGCGGTGGTCGCGTTTAGAGTCGTCGCAAGGTGGGGCCCGGGGGGTCGCATCTCGTGGAGATGGTGGGCGACAGGCTCCCACCCACGCTCACAGGGGAGTGCCGGCCATGGCCGATCTGATCGTCATCGCGTTCGATTCCGAGACCCAGGCCGAAGAGGCCTACAACCAGATTCAGGCATTGCAGAACGACCTCGTGGTCGAGCTCGCCGGCCTCGCGCTGGTGAAGGTCGACGGCGAGGGCAAGACCCACGTCGAGTACCCGGGAACGGTCGGAAAGATCGGCATCGGCGCAGCCGGTGGAGCTCTTTTCGGCGCGCTGATCGGCATCCTGTTCTTCATCCCGTTCGCCGGGCTCGTCTTCGGCGGCCTGTTCGGCGCGCTGTTCGCCGGCATCGACAAGACCGGCCTCGACGCGGAGTTCCGCGACCGGGTGAAGAGCACCGTCACCGCCGGCAAGTCCGCGGTCGTGCTCTACGCGGTGAAGCTCACCGAGGACAAGTTCGCCGCCGCCCTCGCCCCCTACCAGGGCACCGTGGTGCAGACCTCGCTTTCCGAGGAGGACGAGAAGACCCTCATCCACGACCTCGCCGAGAAGAAGTAGCCGAGCGGATGACCGAACTGCACTTCGGGCCGGTCGAGATCCTGCTCGTCGGCTTCGGCAGCGACCGGCCCGACCCCGGGCTCGTCACCGCCCTCACCGACACGCTCGAGACCCAGGCCGTGCGCCTGATCGACATCGTGTTCCTCAGACGCGACACCGACGGGGTGCTCACGGCGCAGGAGATCGAGGACGTCTCCGACGAGTACGGCTTCGGCACCGTCGAGCTCGAGGCGTCCGGCATCGCCGGCGGTGAGGACCTCGACGAACTCGCGGAGCAGGTGCCGCCGGGAACCTCGGCCGCCGTCGTCGTTCTCGAGCACGTCTGGGCCCGCCGGCTCGGATCGGCGCTCGCCGCGTCGGGGGGCGAGGTCCTCGCCGCCGAACGCATCCCCGCGCCCGTCGTCAACGACCTCCTCACCGAACTCCGGAGCTGATCGATGCCCCTCTTCAACCGCTTCGGCCGGCCCGGCCTCCTCGGGCTCGCCGCCCGCACCGCCGTCGTCGCCGGGACCGCCTCCGCGGTCTCCGGCGGCATGCGCAACGCCCAGCAGCGCCGCGCCCAGCAGTCGGCCGAGGCAGCCGACTACGAGGCCCAGCAGCAGCAGGCCGCGATGCAGGCGGCGGCCCAGCAGGCCGCTGCCCAGCAGGCCGCCCCGCCGCCCGCCGCCTCCGCCGGCTCCGGCGGCGACACCATCGCCGAGCTCGAGCGTCTAGCCGCCCTGCACACCGCCGGCGCCCTGACCGACGCCGAGTTCTCCGCCGCCAAGGCCCGGATCCTAGGCTGATGGCCGGCGACGACACGACCCCGAAGGTCGGGCTGCCCGGTCGGCTCGCCGGGGTGGAGTTCGACGGGGAGCTGCCGGCCCGCACATCCGTCGCCGTCGTCTTCGACGAGCTCGACTACCAGTTCGCCTGCCAGGCCTACCTCTGGGCGCTGCCCCTGGTCTCGTATGCGCAGTGGAAGACGCAGCACTACGACGTCTTCGGAGCGACAAGCAGCGACCTCGTGCGGTATCTGTCCTACCAGGACCGCCTCGGGCTGATCACGGCCAATGCGACGACCCCGTACATCCTGAACTTCTTCGACCTCGCCGAGACCGGGCCGCTCGTCGTCGAGCTGCCGGCCGGGCCGACCGCGGGCGGAGTCTCGGACTTCTGGCAGCGTGAGGTCGGGGCCATGGGCGAGATGGGGCCGGATCACGGTGAGGGTGGCAAGTACGTCATCCTCGCGCCGGGGGTCGATGCTCCCGACGGGATCGAGGCCGACTACCGCACGCTGCGGTCCTCCGGCGTCAACATCATGTTCGGGTTCCGCACCCTCGACCCCGATCCGGCCCGTGCCGACGCCCTGGTGCACGCCGTGCGCATCCACCCGTACGCCGACCGTGCCGATCCCCGCCCCACCCGCATCGTCTCACCCGACGGCCGCCCCTGGACGGGCGACCAACCGCGGGGCCTCGACTACTGGCGGCGCCTGCACGAGATCTACCAGAGCGAGATCGTCGACGAGCGCGACCGCTTCTACCTCGCCATGCTGAAGCAGCTCGGCATCGAGAAGGGCAAGCCCTTCGCTCCGGATGCGCGGCTGCAGGGCATCCTGGAGCAGGGCGCCGCGGCGGGCGAGCTGATGGCCCAGGCGAACACCTTCGCCAAGCGCTTCGAGCAAGGATCGTACTGGCCCGACCGGGCCTGGGAGCAGGCGATCGTGCTGGACGACTCTGCGCAGCGAGGCGAGGGCTACGACGAACTGCTCGAGCGTGCATCCTGGTTCTACGAGGCGGTCAGTTTCTCGGAGGCCATGAAGAGCACGACGCCGGGGGTCGGCCAGGCCTACCTCGGCTCGTACACCGACGCGGCGGGCGAGTGGCTCGACGGAGGCCGGGACTACACCCTGCACGTGCCGGCCGAAGTGCCCGCCAAATTGTTCTGGTCGGCGACCGTGTACGACGTCACGACGCGGTGCCTGATCGACAACGAGCAACAGCGTGGCGACCGCGGCTCGCGCGACGAGGAGCTCGTGGTGAACGAGGACGGGTCGGTCGACTTGTACTTCGGTCCTTCGGCGCCAGCGTCGGGCGAGGCGAACTGGGTGCAGACCATCCCCGGGCGGCACTGGTTCTCGTACTTCCGGTTCTACGGGCCGCTCGAGCCCTACCTCGACCGGAGCTGGAAGCTCGGCGACATCACCGCGGTGGAGGCGCGGTCGTGACCGAGAGACCGCTGGTGCGCGAGCGCGGCTGGTGGGGGCTGTTCGCCGGCATCATCCTGGCCGCGGTCATCGCGTACCCGCTGTCGGCGGCCGTCGCCTTCGCGACCCACCCGCGCACGCAGCGACTGTTCGGCGACGCGCTCGACGACGCGAGCCGCGGTGGGTTCCAGGCGTTCTGGTGGCTGATCGCGATCCTGCTCGCGGCGCTCCCGGTCGCCGCGGGCTTCGCCATCGCGAAGCTCGACCGCCGCGGGCTGCAGGTCGTGGCCGCGGTGGTGGCGCTGCTCGTGATCGTGGTCGTGGTGCTGGCACAGCTGTTCGTCTACTGATCCGCCGGGTGCCGGGTCGCCGCGCGCCGGGCTCCGTGTCGCTGCGCGCCGGGCTCCGCGTCGCGCCACCGGCCGGGCGGGCGCACGCTCTTGCAGCCGATTCAGCTGATTCAGCCGGTTCGACCGGTTCAGCCGATTCAGTCGCCGGAGATGGCCGCCAGCAGCTCGCGCCAGTCCGGGCCTGACACCTCGATGCCGGGGCCGAGCAGAGAGAAGTGCTGGGCGTCGTCCGACGTGGTCTCGGTCAGGATGGCCAGGGTCGCCCGGGCACCTGGCCGACGGATCGACCACACGCCAGGCCCGACCGCGGAGACCTTCAGTGGCAGCGCACCCGACTCGAAGGTCGCCGAGCCTCCCAGAGGCGAGGGGAGCCCGGCCGGAACCTCGCGGTCGCGTTCTTCCCAGCGCCGGTACTGGTGCCGCCAGGCCACGACGTCCTCGTCGTTCCAGCCGGCCGGATCGTGATCGATGCCCCGGCTGCTGACGAACTGCTCGTACAGTTCGCCATAGCCGTCGCGTTCGGCTTCACCATCCATCGTTCCAGCCTCCGGCGCGCCTGCCGCGCAGAGAAGGGGCCGACCGGCTCGCTGTCCACAATGCGAAACCGGTCGACCCCTGCTGCACCGGTCACGGATCGCAGCGAGCATCGACTGGGCCGAGCGGAGTCGACAGTGGAGCAGCGGGGCTCAGGGGCGGGCGTAGTGGGCCGCGAGGCGGCGGAAGCCCTCGTCGAGGGGGACGGCCGGGGCCCAGGCGAGCGCGTGGCGGGTCGCGCGCTGGTCGAACCAGTGGGCGGTCGAGAGCTGCTCGGCGAGGAAGCGCGTCATGGGCGGCTCGTCGGCGCCGGGGCGCAGCGCCCACCAGCGCTCGACGGCGCCGCCCGCGGCCCGGGCGAGACCGGCCGGCACGCTCCAGCGCGGGGGCTGCACGCCCGCCGCGAGGCAGATCCCCGCGAGCAGCTCGGCCACGGGGCGCGGCTCCCCGTTGGTCACGACGAAGGGGCGGCCGTGGGCGTCCGGATGCGCGGCCCGCTCCAGCGCGGACGCGATCGCCGTGGCGGCGTTGTCGACGTAGGTGCTGTCGATGAGGGCGGTGCCGTCGCCGAGCAGGGGCAAGCGGCCGTGCCGGGCGCGGTCGACGACACGCTCGACGAGCTGGGTGTCGCCCGGCCCCCAGACGATATGCGGCCGCACGGCGATCACGGCGAAGCCCGGCCGGTCGCGGGCGAGCGCGAGCAGTTCCCCCTCGGCCTTCGTGCGCGCGTAGAGACCCCGCGCCCTCGCCGGGTCGGCCGGGTCGGCGCCGGCACCGACGAGCGAGTGACCCGCGTGGGCCACCGACGGCGACGAGACCTGCACGAAGCGTTCGACGCCCGCCCGCTCGGCGGCCTCGAGCAGCAGGCGAGTGCCCTCGACGTTGACCGCCGTGAATTCCTCGGGGTCACCCGCGAGCGAGACCTTGGCAGCCAGGTGCACCACGGAATCGACGCCCTCGACCGCCCGCGCGACCGCGTCGGCATCCGTCACCGACCCCGCGAGATCGGTGACGGTCGCCAGTCCCGACGGCCGTCGCTGCAGCGTGCGAACGGTCTGCCCGCGCGCGACGATCTCCGCCGCGACGGCCCGCCCGAGCAGGCCACTCGCTCCGGTGACGAGAACGGTCACGGTGCGCTCAGCCGCCGGCCCTCGAGCGCGGCCTCGGCCCAGAGCGACAGCCCCGCCCGGTCGATCTTCGAGTTGTGCCGGATGTCCGTCGGCAGCTGCGCGACCGTGAAGACCGCGACGAGCGGATGCCCGACCGACTCCCGCACGTCCCGCGCCAGCTCGGGCGCGGCGAGCGAGGCCCGGCGCGCGCGGGGCTCCGCCTCGACGACGGCGACGAACTGCCGGAGGCCCTGCGGACCCACCCCCACCACCGCCGCGCGGCGCACCGCCTCGACGGTCTCGATTGCCTGCTCGGCGCCGACCGGGGCGACCGGCCCGTCGGTGGTCGCGATCACGTGCGGCACCCGCCCCTCGATCCACAGCCGCCCGTCGGCGTCGAGGTGCCCGACGTCGCCGGTGCGATGCCACCGTCCACCAGAGGGGGTGTCGCGCTCGGCCTCGCGGTCGGTCAGCCAGAGCCGGTCGTAGCCGCTCTTGAGGTGGGGCGCCGAGATCAGCACCTCACCGAGCACGCCGGCCGCCGTCGACGGCGAGCCGGTGGCGCGTCCGAGGGCATCGAGCGCACTGATCCGCGCCTCGACCCCGGCGATCGGATGCCCGACGCACACTCCCTCGTCACGTGACGCCGAACCACCCGAAGCCGACACCGCGGCAGACCCAACCGACCCGACCGCCCGCACCGACCGCACCGACCGCACCTCCTCGAGCGTGATGTCCGACACCAGCAGGCACTCGGTCATCCCGTAGATGGCATGCGCCGTCGCGTTCGGCATGAGATCGACGAGGTCGGAGAGCATCCGCTCGCTCACCGGCGCCCCGGTCGACAGCACCGTGCGCACGCCCTCGAGCACGGTGCGCTCGCCCGACTCGAGCTCGCCCGCTGTCGCCACCACGTTCAGGATGGCCGCGGGGGAGAGGAACACGATGTCGGCCGCGGCCGCGGCGACCGCTGCCGCCACCGCGCGGGCGGTCAGCGTGCGCGGTGCCGAGACGTCCATCTCGGGGGTCGACGACCGGGCGCCGAGTGCGGGCCCGAGCAGCGCGAACGGCGCGAATCCCGTCACGAGACCCGAGTCGGGCGTGACGGCGAAGTGCTCACCCAGCGCATCCCGCACCGCCGACAGCTGGGCGTGCGTGTAGACGACGCCCTTCGCGGGGCCGGTCGACCCGGAGGTGTACAGGATCGCGGCGGGCTCGTCGGGCCCGGGCGCCGGCGGAACGGCGACGGACGGCCAGTCGAGCAACTCGCGCAGGCTGACGGTCACACCCAGCGCCCGCGCCGAGGCACGCGGCAACCGCGCGGTCGAGATGCGGATGCCCGGCCAGCCGAGCGCCCGCGCCGCCGCCAGCCCACGGGTCTCGCCGATCACGTAGTCGGGGTAGGCGCCGCGGAGCGCCCGGCCGAGTCCCTGCACGCCGAGGCCCGCGTCGGCCACGACCACGACGGCACCGAGCCGCAGGCAGGCGTAGACCACGGCTGTGAGGGTCGCGCCCGGGATCGTCAGCAGCGAGACGCGGTCGCCCTTCCGCACGCCCAGGCGGTGCAGTCCGGCGGCCAGGCGGGTGACGCGGTCGTTCAGGGTTCGCCACGACACGCGCCGCACGCCCTCACCGCGCAGCTCGATCACGGCGTCGGTCGGGTCGTCGCGCCGCTCCTCGAGCCGCGCCCACAGCGGTGCGAAGTCGACGGATGCGCGATCCGCACGGTCGCCGTCGGCCCCCGCCGCCCCGTCCGCGCCCGACGCCCCCTCCGAGCCCGACGCCCCCTCCGAGCCCGACGCCGGAACGTATTCGCCCAGCCACGTCAGCACCGACTCCGCCACCGGCGCGTCCTCGGCAACGAGGTGTCCCGCACCCTCGAACCGGTGCACCTGCGCGTGCGGCAGCCGCCCGACGAGGTCGTCGAGGTACCGGTCGCTGAAGATCGGATCCCGCGGCCCCCAGAGCATCAGCGCCGCTACCCGCAGCGCGGCGACGTCGGCGGCGAGCCGGGTCAGCCGCGCGTGGCTCGGGTGCGAGGCGTCCACGGGGATGTCGGCGACGAACGCACCGATCCCACGGCGGCGCGCGGCCGTCGGGTACGGCGCGCGGTACCCCGCGCGCACCGACGGGGCCAGCGGCGGCGCGGCCAGCGAGAGCGTGACGTCGAGGAACCCGGTGGTCTGCACGGAGCCGGCCCCGAGCATCCCGCGCGCCCTGGCGAGCCGGAGCGGCGCCGGGATGGGCACGTCGGCGGGCTGGTGCACGGCGGTGTTCAGCAGCATCACGCCGGCCAGCGACTCGGGGTGGGTCGTCGCCCAGCCGAGCGAGATCACCCCGCCCCAGTCGTGCCCGAGGGTGACGACCGGCCCGGTGAGGCCGAGGGCGTCGGTGAATGCCGAGAGATCGTCGATGCGCTGCGGCAGCGTACGGGCTGAGCCGCTGCGCGAGGAGTAGCCCATCTCGAGCTGGTCGACCGCGACCACGCGCCAGGCCGGCCCGCCCGAGCGGGCGGCGTCGAGAGTCGCGGCTACGACGTGCCGCCAGAGGTACGACCACGTCGGGTTGCCGTGCACCGCCAGTACGGTGCCGACCGGCTCCACCCCGAGGGCGGCCAGCGCATCCGCTGTGTCGACGTAGTGCCAGGAGTCGTCGCCGACGCTGAGCAGCCGTGAGTGGGCGGTGTCGAACCCGTCGAGCCCCGCAGGAGGCAGCGCGGCAGGAGCGACGGCGGGGCGGGCGGCGGAACGGGCGGGAGACGGCGAGGCCGTCACCAGGCGATCTCCATCAGAGCCGTGTTCAGCCCCGACCCCACGCCCATCAGCAGCACGCGGTCGCCGTTCTTCAGCGTCTTCTGCTCCTCGGCGAGCGTGATCGGGATCGACGCCGGCCCCACGTTGCCGAGATGCGGGTAGGTCACCGGCACGCGGCTCTTGTCGAGCGTCGCGGCCCGCACCATCGAGTCGGTGTGCACCGACGAGACCTGGTGGGTGATGTAGCGGTCCATCTTGCCCCAGCGCCACTCGGTCTGCGCCTCCTTCCAGGCGGAGAGCACGAGGTCGAGCCCGCCCTTCAGGAGTGCCCGCGCATCCGTGAACATGCCGTCGACGCTGCCGACGCAGAGCTCGTGGAACTGCGTGGCGGCCCGGGTGACCCCGCCCAGGATGCGGTGGCCGGACGGATGCGCGTCGGCCGGCCCGATCACGGCGGCCGCCGCTCCCGAGCCGAGGGTGAGCGAGGCGAACTCGCTCATGAAGGCCTCGCGGTCGATGTCGTCGCGCAGCAGCCGCTCGATCGTGTTGACCTGGATCTCGTCGGCGTCCTCGCCGTTGACGATCAGCGCGTACTTCACCTGGCCCGACTCGATCATCGCGGCGGCCAGGGTCATCCCGGTCACGAAGCCGAGGCAGGCGTTCGCGACGTCGAAGTTGATGGCCGAGCTGGGCAGCCCGAGCCCGTCGTGGATGCGCACGGCCACCGAGGGTTCGAGGTGCTGGCGGGTCACCGAGGTGTTGATCATGAGCCCGATCTCGGAGGCGTCGATGCCGGCCTCGGCCAGTGCGCGGCGCCCGGCCGAGATCGTGGCGGCGTCGGAGCTCTCGCCGGGGCCCCAGTTGCGTCGCTCGAGCACGCCGGCCACGCGGCGCAGCAGACCGCTCCGCAGCTTGAGGCGCTTGAGCGCCACGGCGAGCTTCTGCTCGATCTCGTCGGAGGTGGTCACCCTCGACGGGATCGTGCTCGCAACGGACAGCAGTGCCACGTTACGGAATCGGGTAGTCGAATTGCCGGTCACGAATCCTCCGCGGCTCTCCAGAACGCGCGTGATCGCACGCGCGAGACCAGTAATCTACAGGGAGTGCGCTGGGCGGACGCTGAACCGGTCATCCTCGCATCCTAGGCACGCCGTGCCCTCGACTGCACACGGAGGCCTTCCGAGGGGTTGCCGAACCCCTGACATCACCCCCGGAAAGCGGGCGTAGCATTGCCCGCGTGATGCGCCCAACCCTGACGACGGTCGGCGAACTGCGTGCCTCCGGGCACGTGCAGAAGACCCTCCGCACCGAGATCCGCGACAACCTCCTCGACGCCCTCCGGGAGGGCCGCGACCCCTGGCCGGGCCTGCACGGCTTCGAGTCCACGGTCATCCCGCAGCTCGAGCGCGCGCTCATCGCGGGGCACGACATCGTGCTGCTCGGCGAGCGCGGCCAGGGCAAGACCCGGCTGCTCCGCACCCTGTCCGGCCTCCTCGACGAGTGGTCGCCCGTGATCGAGGGATCCGAGCTCGGCGAGCACCCCTACGAGCCGATCACCAGCGTCAGCCTCCGCCGTGCGGCCGAGCTCGGCGACGAGCTTCCCATCGCCTGGCGCCGTCGCGAGGAGCGCTACGTCGAGAAGCTCGCCACCCCCGACACGAGCGTGGCCGACCTGATCGGCGACGTCGACCCGATGAAGGTGGCTGAAGGCCGGTCGCTCGGCGACCCCGAGACCATCCACTTCGGCCTCATCCCGCGCAGCCACCGTGGCATCGTCGCGATCAACGAGCTGCCCGACCTCGCCGAGCGCATCCAGGTCGCGATGCTCAACGTGATGGAGGAGCGGGACATCCAGATCCGCGGCTACGTGCTGCGGCTGCCCCTCGACGTCCTCGTCGTCGCGAGCGCCAACCCCGAGGACTACACCAACCGCGGCCGCATCATCACCCCGCTGAAGGACCGCTTCGGCGCCGAGATCCGCACCCACTACCCGACCGAGCTGGCCGACGAGATCGCCGTCATTCGCCAAGAGGCCGAGCTCGTCGCCGACGTGCCCGACTACCTGATCGAGATCCTCGCCCGCTTCACCCGCAACCTCCGCGAGTCGGCGTCGGTCGACCAGCGCAGCGGCGTCAGCGCCCGCTTCTCGATCGCCGGTGCCGAGACGATCGCGGCGGCCGCCATCCACCGTGCGACCCGCCAGGGCGAGCAGGAGGCGGTGGCCCGCCCGGTCGACCTCGAGACGGCGGTCGACGTGCTCGGCGGCAAGATCGAGTTCGAGTCGGGCGAGGAGGGCCGGGAGGACGAGATCCTCGACCACCTGCTCCGCACCGCGACCGCCGAGACCGTGCGCGCGCACTTCCGCGGCGTCGACTTCGCGCTGCTGGTCGACGCGCTCGAGAGCGGCTCGCTCGTCACCACGGGTGAGCAGGTGGCCGCGCGCGACTTCCTCGCGGGCCTGCCCTCGCTCGGCGAGTCCGAGCTCTACGACGAGATCGGCGACCGCCTCGGCGCCACGAACGACGGCCAGCGCGCCGGCGCCATCGAGCTCGCCCTCGAGGGCCTCTACCTCGCCCGCCGGGTGAGCAAGGAGTCGGGCGGCGGCGAGACGATCTATGGCTGAGCGGGCTGTGGCTGAGGGGGCGGCTGCCGTGTGCGCATCCGTTCACCGCGCATCTGTTCGCTGCGCATCCGTTCGCCGCGCATCCGTTCACGACGAGCGGATGCGCGACCGTGCCTAGGGCGAACCGCCGCCTCACCCGGGCCGCCCGCTACGGGCGGTACGTCGACGGCCCCGACCCTCTGGCGCCGCCGGTCGACCTCACCGAGGCGCTCGACGCCATCGGCGAGGAGGTGATGGCGGGCTACTCGCCCGAGCAGGCGCTCCGCGAGTTCCTCCGCCGCGGAGGCCGCGACCAGAACGGCCTCGACGACCTGGCCCGGCGTGTGGCCGAGCGTCGGCGGGATCTCACCCGCGAGCACAACCTCGACGGCACCCTGCAGGAGATCAAGGACCTGCTCGACAAGGCGGTGCTGTCCGAGCGCAAGCAGCTCGCCCGCGACGCGCTGATGGACGAGGGCGACCGCGCGCTCGCGCAGATGCAGCTCGACAACCTCCCGTCATCCGCCGCAGCTGCCGTCAATGAGCTCAATGGCTACGACTGGAAGAGCTCGGAGGCCCGCGCCGACTTCGAGAAGATCAAAGACCTGCTCGGCCGCGAGATGCTCGACCAGCGCTTCGCCGGCATGAAGAACGCCCTCGAGAACGCGAGCGACGCCGACCGCGAGGCGATCACGGAGATGCTCGGCGACCTTAACGAACTGCTGGAGGCGCACGCCCGCGGCGAGGACACCCCCGAGCAGTTCGACGCGTTCATGGCGAAGCACGGGGAGTTCTTCCCCGAGCATCCGGAGACCATCGACGAGCTGCTCGACGCCCTCGCCGCCCGGGCCGCCGCGGCGCAGCGGATGCGCAACTCGATGACCCAGGAGCAGCGCGACGAGCTCGACGCCCTCGCCCAGCAGGCCTTCGGCTCGCCCGAGCTGATGCAGGGCCTCGGCCGGCTCGACGAGACGCTGCGCTCGCTCCGCCCCGGTGAGGACTGGGGCGGCTCGGAGCGGATGGACGGCGAGCAGGGCCTCGGGCTCGGCGACGGCACCGGCGTCTTCCAGGACCTGGCCGACCTCGACGAGCTGAGCGAGCAGCTGGCCCAGTCCTACAACGGCTCGCGGCTCGACGACCTCGACCTCGATGCGCTCTCGCGTCAGCTCGGGGCGGATGCGGTGGTCGACGCCCGGACGCTGCAGGAGCTCGAGAAGGCCCTGCGCGACACCGGCACGATGAAGCGGGGCTCGGACGGGCAGCTGCGGATGACCCCGAAGGCGATGCGGCAGCTCGGCAAGGCGCTGCTGCGCGACGTCGCCCAGCGCCTCTCGGGGCGCCAGGGCGCCCGCGACGTGCGGCAGGCCGGAGCCGCGGGGGAGCGGTCGGGCTCGACCCGCGAGTGGGCGTTCGGCGACACCGAGCCGTGGGACGTCACCCGGACCATCACGAACGCAGTCACCAGGGTCGCCGGCTCGGGCGGGTCGACGGCGAACGGCGTGCGGATCGAGATCGGCGACGTCGAGGTGCAGGAGACCGAGGCGCGCACGCAAGCGGCCGTCGCGCTGCTCGTCGACACCTCGTTCTCGATGGCGATGGACGGCCGGTGGGTGCCGATGAAGCGCACCGCGCTCGCGCTGCACACCCTGATCACGAGCCGCTTCCGCGGTGACGACCTGCAGCTGATCGCCTTCGGCCGCTCGGCGCAGGTGATGCCGATCGAGGAGCTCACCGGGCTCGAGGCCGAGTGGGACAAGGGCACGAACCTGCACCACGCGCTGCTCTTGGCGAACCGGCACTTCCGCAAGCACCCGAACGCCCAGCCCGTGCTGCTCATCGTCACCGACGGCGAGCCGACCTCGCACCTCGAGGCGAACGGGGAGGTGTTCTTCAGCTACCCGCCGCATCCGCTCACGATCGCGTACGCCGTGCGGGAGCTCGACAACTCGCTGCGCCTCGGCGCCCGAACGACCTTCTTCCGCCTCGGCGACGACCCGGGGCTGGCGCGCTTCATCGACTCGATGGCCCGGAGGGTCGACGGTTCCGTGGTGGCACCGGAAGCCGACGACCTGGGCGCGGCCGTCGTGGGCTCCTACCTCGGATCACGCGGCAGCACCCCGGGCGCAGCGGACGACTTCGGCGGAGGAGCCCGGCGTCTAGGCGGCCTCTGGTGATCAGTCCCACCTCGTGAACCCAGCCATGTCCATCTCGGGCAAGCGCGTCAGCGCGCGGCAGCCGTGTGTGCTGCCGCGCGCTTCGCGCTTGCCCTCGGATGCGGTGGCTGGCTAAGCGGCGGGTCGCTGAATGGTGCGACGCCCGGTGGTCGGAATTGGCTTCTGTTCCGTGTCTACCCATCTGGGTGGGATGAGGTGGGGCACCCCATCGTGCATGGTCAATTTCCACGGCGATTTGTGTAGATGTGAGTGGTGGAAGTGGCAGAGCAGAACGCCGTTGTCGATGTCAGTGCGGCCGGGCGGATGATCGTCCGAAACCCACTCGTTCGCATGGTGTGTTTCGCAGTATGAGGGTGGCCGGTCGCAGCTGGGCCAGACGCAGCCGCCGTCTCGGGCGGCTAGTGCCCGGTTCTGCGCCGCCGTGAAGAGCCGCTTGGCCTTGCCGTGATAGAGCACCTCGCCCTTCTCACCGAACAGCGTCGCCGCGACCGGCGATGAGCAGCGCAGCTGGGCGATGGTGGAGGCGGGGACGGGCTGATCGATGCCATCGATCCACCCGACACCCCGCCCCTTCTCGAGGTCGTCGAGGGTCATGTGCACGTTGACGGTGGCGATGGCACCGTTGATACGCGGCATGTCCTCGGCCCCAGCAGCGCGGGCAATCAACTCGGTCACCGTGTCGGCATTCTTCTGCGCCTGCGTGCGACCATCGGCGATCGCGTATTCGTCTCCATCGACGAACCGGGGGCCAGTGATGCGGGGGCTCTGCAGCGCCTGGATGCTCGAGAACCACACTCCGCCCTGCTCGGGCGTGAGCGCGAACTTCCCCCGGTACATCCCATCCGGGGCCAGCGCGATGGTCAGCGACCGCTGCATCTGCAGCACCTCGTCGCGCGGTTCGGCACCGTCGGGGTCGAGCACCTCGCGCAGGTGAATGGCAGCTCTGGACGTCTCATCGGCGGTGAGCCGGCACGAGATGGTCTGGTCGACGAGTGTTTCCTCGGCGAGGCTCACAACCTCGGGGGAGCATCCACGGTCGGCGAGCGCACTGCACTGCTTCATGATGGCAGCCGCTGCCTCGACGCCGAGCACGCCTTCATCGAGCACGCGGGCGACCGCCGGGAACGGTGCCGGCCCTTCGCCCCCACCCAGCAGCACGGCACCGCGCAGCTTCCGCCCGAGCTCGAGCCGCGCCTTGCACGCCCGCGCCGATGCCCCGGTGACCTTCGCGATGAGCGCGACGGGGCTGGTGAAGTTCTGCGACCGGCTCAGCCCATCGTCGCCCAGCTCGGTGCGCGACCGCACCCCGACCTCACCCGCAAACCGAACCTGCTGCGCCGACACCGCGCGCCCGAGAGTCTCGTAGGCGGCCATCAATTCGAGCAACTCGTCATCACCGAGACCGGCCAGACCCGCGCCGGAACGGCCGCAGACGGCGGCGGCCATCTCAAGGATGCGGGAGGCTGAACTCATACTGAGATTCTATCAGAAACAGCTGATGAATGCTCGGTTATCTATAAGGCGGCGCTGCCCGATTCCGTCGCCTAGTGGGCCCCGCCCGGCCGCCGCTGCAGCCGCGTCTCCTCCTGGTCGAGCAGCGCCTGCGCCTCGGCCAGAATGCGCGAGGGGTAGGTGCCGACGGCCCGCAGTTCGAGCATTTTCTCCCGCTCGGCCGCCACGATCGCGAGTCGCAGCTCGCGGTAGAGCCGATGCGGGGTCTCGTCGGGCTGCTCGCGTCGCCCGGCCCGTTCCCAGGCGGCCTCGGTGCGCAAGAACGTAGCCTGGCGGGCACGCTCCACGACCTCCGGGTCGATGAGGTCGCTGCGTTCCGCCACCTGCTCGTCGAGCTTCTCGAGCCCCGCGCTGCTGATGGTCTCCAGCAGCTGCGCGAGCTCCTTGCGATCCTCCTTCGCGTCGATGCCCTCCACGCCGAGCAGCCGGATCAGCCACGGCAGGGTGCCGCCCTGCAGCACGATACTCGTCACCGCGACCGTGAAGGCGATCAGGATCAGCTGCGGCCGGTAGGGGGTGTCCTCGGGCAGCGACTGGGCGGCCGCGAGCGTCACCACACCGCGCATGCCCGACCAGCCGAGAACGATGCCGCCGCGCCAGTCGATCCGCTCCTGCCGCTGCTGCTCGAGATCTGCTCGGCGACGCTCGTAGTCCCGCTCCAGCCGGTTGCGGGTGCGGGCCTGACGCTTCGTCGAGACGGGATGGCTCCGGTAGTAGTACAGGGCGAGCAGCGATTGGTAGGTGCGGCGCTCGTTGTGCTTCTCGCGTTGGGCCAGCCCGAAGACGAGCGGCCCGATCCAGAGATAGCGGATGAGCACCAGCGCCACGGTGGCGAGCAACCCGATGCCGAACGAGGCCTCGACCGTGAGGATCTCGGGCTGCACGTCTTCGATCAGGGTGCGGATCTCGAGCCCGATCAGCAGGAATACACCGTTCTCGAGCAGGAACTGGATCGTGCGCCAGTTGATCCGGTCGCTGATCCGCGACTGCGGCGAGAACTTCGTGGGAGAGGCGTGCCCGGTGTACAGGCCGGCGACGACGACGGCGAGAACGCCGGATGCTCCGAGCTGTTCCGCCGGTACGAATGCGACGAAGGGAACGGCGAGCGACAGCGCGGTGTCGAGCACCGGGTCGGACAGCTTCGAGCGCACGAACACGGTGACGGCACCGGCCGCCAGACCGACGAGCACCGCGACGGCGGCGGCGAACAGGAAGTCGGTGACGCCCGCCCAGGGCGTGGTCATCGCTCCGGCTGCGGCGGCCACGGCCGAGCGGAGCAGCACCAGGGCGGTCGCGTCGTTGACGAGGCCCTCGCCCTCGAGCAGCGTGAGCAGGCGTGGCGGCAGGCCGAGGCGACGTCCGATCGAGGTGGCGGCCACCGCATCCGGAGGGCTGATGATCGCGCCGAGTGCCACAGCCGCCGCGAAGTTGAGATCGGGCAGCAGCGCGTAGAGCAGGAACCCGGTGGCGAAGGCCGTGACGATCACGAGCACCACCGAGAGGCTCGCGATCGGCGCGAGGTTGCGCCGGAAGTCGACCACCGGCACGGCCACCGCCGCGGCGTAGAGGATGGGCGGCAGCAGGCCGTCGAGGATGATCTCGTGCGGCACCTCGATCTCGGGCACCCCCGGGAGGTACGAGAGGCCGACACCGACCACGACCAGGATGATGGGCGCGGCGATGCCGAGGCGCTTCGAGAACGCGGCGACCGCGACGATCACCGCGACCGCGATGATCCCGTAGATGCCCAGCTCCATACTCGTCGACCCTAACCGGGGTCAGAAGATCGGCCAGGGCACGGCCGGCATGTAGCCGTCGGGCGCGGGGAAGCGCGCCTCACCGAGCAGGCGCTCGCAGCGGTCGGCGAGCGCGACGATCTCGTCGTCGGTGAGCAGCGGGGAGAGGGTGTCGACCAGGCCGCCGTCGGTGAGCGCCGCGAGCACCCGCTCGACCCCGGCGAGCTCGTCGCCGGAGAGCGGTTCGTCGATCCAGCCCCACAGCACCGTGCGCAGCTTGTGCTCGGCGTGGAAGGTGAGGCCGTGGTCGACCCCGTGGCGGTGGCCGTTCGCGAGGGGCAGCACGTGCCCGCCCTTGCGGTCGGCGTTGTTCGCGATGACGTCGAAGACCGCCATGCGGCGGAGGGCCGGGGTGTCCTCGTGGATGAGCGCGACCGGCCGGTCCTCGTCGTCGTGGCCGTCGAAGACCCGGCGCCAGCCCGTCGCGGGCACGGCGTTCGCGGCCACGAGGTCGACGGCGTCCTGCTCGGGGTCGACGGTCTGCCAGAGCTGCACCATGCCGGGCCCGAGCGGTCCGTCACGGAGCCAGGTGCGGGGCACGACCCCGCCGCCGAGCACCTCCGAGACGATGAAGGCCGCGGCCTCACGGTCGGCGAGGGTGCCGTCGGGGAAGTCCCAGAGCGGCTTCTCGCCCGAGACGGGTTTGTAGACGATCTCGACGTCGCCCAGGCGGGCGAGGAAGGTCGCGTTCGAGGCCGTGGTGATGCGGCCGATCAACTCGAGCTCGAGTGAGTCGTCGGGCGGGCCGGCGAGCGAGCTGTCGGCCGGGCCGGCGGGCGCGCCGACGGGGGCGTCGTCGGGTGCCGGCTGCGAAGGCACGGTCAGACGTCGTCGCCGACGGGGCAGACGTGGCCCTCCGGGTCCATCGGGCTGCCGCAGAGCGGGCAGAGGGGTCGGCCCGCGCCGACGATCTCCCGGGTGCGCTTGGCGAACGCGCGAGCGGTGCCCACGGGCATCCGCACCACCAGCAGCTCGGCGGGCTCGATCATCGGCTCGCCGGTCTCCCACTCGAGCTCGGCCGCCGGGTCGTCGGGGACGGGCTCGGCCTCGATGAGCGGGTACGCCTCGACCACGAGCTGGGCCGTCGTCGGGTCCCACCCGAGCCCCATCGCCCCCGCGCGGAACTGCTCGAACACCGGCTCGAGCGGCTCGTTGTCGACCAGCTCGACCGGGATGGTGCTCGGCACGCTGAAGCGGTTGCCGTCGTTCACCATCAGCTCGTCGAGGATCTCGTCGATCTTCTCGGCGAGCACCGCCGACTGCTCCTTCTCGAGCGCGACGCTCACGAGCTGCGCGCCGGTGCGGGCCTGCAGGTAGAAGGTGCGCGACCCCGGGTGGCCGACGGTGCCGACCACGACGCGGTCGGGCCAGGCGAAGTCGTGAACGATTGTGGGCATGCACCTATTTTATTGACCGGATGCCCGTGCCGCTCGGATCCGGTCGGACTCCCTGCTCCGATCCGACTCCGCGCTCGCGCTCCGCAGGTCAGACCGGCGCGTTGCCGGCGCCGCCGCCGACCGGCGCGTCGGCCATGGGCGGGGCGGCCGCCAGCCAGCCCAGCTCGCCGGCCTCGGTGTTGGTCGCCACCACGTCGGGCCGGTCGGCGCCGTAGCGCACGATCGAGACGGAGGCGGGACTCACGCTGATGCGCTGGAAGAGGTCGAGGTGCATGCCGAGCGCGTCGGCCAGGATGCCCTTGATGATGTCGCCGTGGCTCACCGCGACCCACACCGCGCCGGGGCCGTGCTCGGCCTCGAACGCCGCGTCGAGCCGCCGCACCGCGGACGCCCCGCGCAGCTGCATCGTCGCCATCGACTCCCCGCCCGGGAAGGTGACGGCCGAGGGTTGGCGCTGCACGACCGACCAGAGCGGCTCGCTCGCCAGCTCCTTCAGCGTGCGGCCCTGCCAGTCGCCGTAGTCGCACTCGGTGAGATCGTCCTCGATGCGCAGCTCACCTGGCCGCGCGCCGGCCCCGGCCGCTCCGCCGACCTGCCGGTCCAGGATGCTCGTCGCCGTCTGCCGGCATCGCTCCAGCGGGCTCGAGACGACGGCGACCAGCGGCACGACGGCGAGCCGCTCGGCTGTGCGGGCGGCCTGCTCCTGCCCGACCTCGTCGAGGCGCACGCCCGGGGTGCGCCCCGCGAGCAGTCCGGAGGCGTTGGCGGTGGTGCGTCCGTGCCGCACGAGGATGACTGTGGCCATCGGGCCAGCCTAGACAGTCCCGACGACCCCCTGTCAGCGCACCCAGCGATAGGGCGTGGTGGTGGACACCTTCACGAGGCCCGACCGCTCCAGGATGGGCCGGGAGTACTCGGTGCTGTCGCTGTGGACGAGCCGCGCGCCCCGGGCGAGGGCCGATCGGGCGCGGGACGCCGTCAGCGCGCGGTAGATGCCCCGGCCGCGGTAGGCCGGCAGCACGGCGCCGCCCCAGATGCCGACGAACTCGGTGCCGGCCACCGGTTCGAGGCGCCCGCCGCCGACCATGCGCCCGTCGGCCTCGGCGACCCAGAGCTCCATGCCGTCGCCACGGGCGAGGCGAGCCACCAGTGCGTCGGCGATGGCCGTGTCGACCTCCTCACCGAAGGCCTCGTCGACCGCCGCGCTCATCGCGCGCACCTCGGACTCCTCGGTCACCCTGCGCACCGTCACCCCGACGGGCGGCTCGGGGGAGAGCGCCGCGAGGGCCTCGAGCGGGCCGACCACGATCGACTCGGGATCCTCGGCCTCGAAGCCAGCCGCGAGCAGCGCCTCGTGGAGGCCCGGGGCGTCGTCGTGGCCGCGGGTCTTCCACTCCACGCGCCGGATGGCGGGGTCGGCGGTGAGGTGCTGCAGAGCATCCGGAACCATCGCCCGGATCGCCGCCTCGTCGGCCCCGCCGAGATCGCGGTAGCTGATGAAGCCGCGGCCGCCCGCGAAGGTGACGAGCCGCAGCGGGCCGAGCCGCTCGACGTGCACGGCACTCGGTGTCTCGGCGTCGCCGCGCAGCTGCTCGTCGTAGGCGCGGAGGTACATGGCGATGTCGTCGGTCATCGCACCAGCCTCGCACGCAGCCCGCCGCGGCGGCGGCCCGGGGTCACGGAACGATGACCGCGCGCCCGCGCACCGTGCCTGCCGCCAGCGCCTCGTAGGCCTTCGGCCCGTCGTCGAGCGAGTAGCGCTGCACCTCGACGCTCACCTGCCCCGAGCGGGCCAGCTCGAGCACCTCGATGAGCTCGGCGCGGGTGCCCCAGTAGGGCACGCGCAGCGCCGCGTCGTAGGCGATCGAGCCGAAGCCGACGTGGGCGGTGCCGCCGCCGATGCCGACGATCGTGACGTCGGCCTCCGTCGCGGCCGACGCGACCGCGGTGGCGATGGTGGGCTCGGCGCCGACGAAGTCGAACACCGCATTCGCGCCCCGTCCACCGGTGAGGCGGCGGATCTCCTCGGCCGCCGAGGCGTCGCTGATCACCGTGTGATGCGCGCCGACCTCCTTCGCGAGGGCGAGCTTCTCGTCGTTCACGTCGAGCGCGATCACCGTGGCGCCGCTGAGCGCCCGCAGGATCTGGATGGCCACGTGCCCGAGCCCGCCCGTGCCGATGACGACGGCGAAGGAGCCGGCGCCGAGCTTCGGCAGTGAGGTCTTGATGGCGTGGTACGGCGTGAGGCCCGCGTCGGTGAGCGAGACGTTCTGCACCGGGTCGAGGTCGCCGAGCGGCACGAGGTGCCGGGCGTCGTCGACGAGCATGTACTCCGCCATGGAGCCCGGCGCGCCGAGCCCGGGCGGCTTGATGCCCTCGGCGGCGGCGTTCAGGCAGTAGTTCTCTTTTCCCTCGGCGCACTTCTGGCAGCGGCCGCAGCCCCAGGGGCCGTAGACCGCCACCGCGTCGCCGACCGAGAGGTGCTCGACGCCCTCGCCGAGCTCCTCCACGATGCCGGCGCCCTCGTGTCCGAGGGTGAGGGGCAGCGGGTAGCCGCCGCCCGTGTACTCCTCCTCCGACAGGCCCATCACGAACTCGTCGGAGTGGCACACGCCCGCAGCGGTGACCTTGAGCAGCACCTGGCCGGGGCCGGGTGCGGGTTTCGGGATCTCGACGATCTCGGGGTGGGAGCCGATTCGCGTGTACTGGAGTGCCTTCATGTCCTCGACGCTACGCCCGGCCGCCGACAGCCGCCTGCCCCCTCGACCTCACGATGCGGCGGGTCGGTCGTCGTGGCCGTCCGTGGCATCCAGCGCCTCGAGCTCCCGCAGCGCCGCGCGCGCCCGCTCGATGCGCTCGGGCTCCGGCTGCTCCCACCACCGCGGCCCGCGCTCGCCGAGACCGTGCTTCGCGAGCCCGACGCGCCGCCGCGCATCCGCCACCCGCTCGTCGTCGCCGCTGCGCTTCCCCGCCCCGACCGCGCTGCGCCCCCGGCCGAGGTGGGAGCGCAGGGCCGCCGCGACGTCCTCGGGCAGGCACGGGTCGGTGCGCCGCCACCGCCGCCCGTTCACCACCAACCAGCGCTCGTCGTCGGTCACGCGCATCCTCTCGTCGAGCCCGAGCCACCTCGAAGAAGGCCCCGGATGCTCGACGCTACCCCGCCCGGCCGGTGGCACACTGGGGAAGTGACCGTGCTCGACGACCTGCGCACCGAGGTCGCCGCGCATCCCTCGAACGCCTGGGCCACCGCGGCCGGATGGCAGCCCCTCGTCGTGGGTTCCCCCGAGTCCCGCGTGCTGATCATCAGCCAGGCTCCGGGGCGCAAGGCGCAGGAGACGGGCATCCCGTGGAACGACGCCAGCGGGGTGCGCCTGCGCTCCTGGCTCGGGATGACCGACGCCGAGTTCTACGACCCCGCGAACCTCGCGATCGTGCCGATGGACTTCTACTACCCGGGCAAGGCGGCCTCGGGCGATCAGCCGCCCCGGCGGGGCTTCGCCGAGGAGTGGCACCCGCGCATCCTGCCCGCGCTCACCGAGGTGCGGCTGACGATCCTGATCGGCGCCCACGCCCAGCGCCTCTACCTCGGCCCGCGACGCGGCCGCACCCTCACCGACACGGTGCGCGCCGCACCGACGTACCTGCCGCTCTTCCCGATCGTGCACCCCTCCCCGCTCACGCAGGGCTGGCGGATGCGCAACCCCTGGTTCGAGGCCGAGACGACGCCCCGTCTCGCGGCGCTCGTGCGCGACGCCCTGGATCGCTCCCCGAACGACCCGCCCGCCTGATTCACAACCACTTCGCGGCGAAGCGGCGGCAGGATGGCCCCATGCTCACCGGAAACCAGCTGCCCGACACCCACATCTTCGAGATCACCTACTCGGGCGCCCTCACCGCCGGGGAGTTCGAGGCCCTGCGCGATCAGCTCGAGGCATTCCTCGACGCCAACGACCCGGCCGACCTGCTGGCCGTCTACGGCGACATCGACCTCGGCGGGATCGAGCCGAAGGCGCTCTGGGAGGACCTCCGCTCGGCCGGACTGGAGAAGAAGGTGCGCCGCGCCGCCCTGCTCACCGACCAGGGGTGGCTGCGCACCCTCGCGAAGACGGCGCGCCACTTCATCCACGCCGACGTGGAGGTGTTCGGCACCGCCGAACGCGCCGAGGCGCTCGCCTGGCTGCAGCGCTGACCGTCCGAAGATGGGCGTCGGTGGCAGCACGTAGGCTGGGGCGTCGGCCAGGAGGCCGGCACCGACCGCGACAGAACGAGCATCCGTGAGCCTGATCCGCCTGAACGACGTGAGCATCGAGTTCGACGGGCGCACGGTGCTGCGCGAGGCGTTCCTGAAGCTCCGCGGCGGCGACCGGGTCGGCCTGATCGGCAAGAACGGAACGGGCAAGACCACGTTCCTCGAGCTCGTGCTGGGGCGCATCGAGCCGTCTTCGGGCAGCGTCGACGTCACGCTCGGCACCACGATCGGCTACTTCTCCCAGTTCTCGGAGCTCGATGGCGACCGGAGCATCCGGAGCATTCTCGGCGACCACTTCGCCGCCGTGCACGAGACGCAGGCCCGGCTCGACACGATCGGCGAGCAGCTCGCCCAGCCGGTGGACGACGAGCGGATGACCGCCCTGCTGACCGAGCAGGGTGAGCTGTTCGAGCGCATGGACGCGATCGACGGCTGGTCGTACGAGAACACGATCGACACCGTGCTCACCAGCCTCGGCTTCGACGAGTCGCGCCGCGAGCTGCCCGTCGACCGTCTCTCGGGTGGCTGGCGCAACCGGGCGGCGCTGGCGCAGATCCTCGTGCAGGCGCCCGACGTGCTGCTGCTCGACGAGCCGACGAACTTCCTCGACCTCGACGGGGTGCGCTGGGTCGAGACCTGGCTCGGCCGCTACCAGGGCGCGGTGCTCGTCGTCTCGCACGACCGGCAGTTCCTCGACGGGGTCGTCACGCGGATCGTCGAGATCGAGAACCACCGGCTGCAGGAGTACGAGGGCGATTACGCGGCCTACGTGCACGCCAAGCAGTCCCGGCTCCGGATGCTGGAGCGGCAGTTCGCCCACGAGGAGGAGCTGCTCGCCTACGAGCAGGCCGCCTCCGCCGCCCGGCGCGAGGCGGCGCGCAACCGCTCGGACGACTCCTTCGTCGCCCGGCGGCTCGCCGACATCAAGAAGAAGCAGGCGCCGCGGCCGATCGACCAGATCATCACGGACATCTACAGCGGTCTGCGCGTGAGCAACGACCTGCTCGAGGTGGTGCGGCTGAGCAAGGGGTTCGGCGGGCATCCGCTCTTCACCGACGTCACGTTCAGCCTGCATCGCGGCGACCGCGTGGCCGTCGTGGGCTCGAACGGCTCGGGCAAGTCGACGCTGCTCGACGTGCTGACGGGCGAGACCGAGGCCGACAGCGGGCAGGTGAGGTGGGCGAAGGGCGCGCGGTTCGTCTCGTACAACCACGTGTACGCCGCGCTCGACCTCACCGACACCGTGGGGCACGCGGTCAACGCCTACCCCGACTCGCTGGCGTTCTCGGCGACGAAGAAGAGCGTGGGGCGCTTCCTCGCGATGCTGCAGTTCTCGGAGGCGGAACTGAAGCAGAAGATCGGCACCCTCTCGGGCGGCCAGCGCGCGCGGGTCGCGATCGCGCAGTGCCTGCTCTCAGGAGCCGCCGTGATCGTGCTCGACGAGCCGACCAACCACCTCGACATCACCAGCACGCAGGTGATGGAGCGGGCGCTGACGCACTTCCCGGGGGCGGTGCTCGTGGTCTCGCACGACCGCTTCTTCGTCGACAAGCTCGCCGACCGCCTCCTCGTCTTCGACGGCACCCCCGCCGTCACCCTCCGCGCCGCCTCCGGCGCCCTCTGAGGTCGGCCACCCCCGTTCGGGTGCGTTGCCGGATCGTGATGGAGGGGGAGGCGGCGGGCTGGGATACTGGCGCCATGAGACTGACCAGCGCCTTCGCCGCCGTCGTGATCACCGTCGCCGCCTCGGCCTTGGCCGTCGGGCTGAGCGGATGCGCGGCGAGCCCCGCCGAGGCGCCGACGACGCCGATCGGCGGGGACATCGTGGCGCCCGTGACCAGGGAGGCGAACGACCTGCAGGGTGGCACCGTCGACCTCGTGGTCGGGCAGGTGCTGAACATCACCACGGGCGACCTGGCGACCGACAGCTACACCGGCGAGGTCGCCGACACCGCGGTCGCCACCTTCGTGAAGGGCACCACCGGCGGCAGCGCCGAGACCAACCCCGGCGTCACCGCGGTCGGCCCGGGCGAGACCGAGGTCACCATGACCAACGAGGCCGGCGGCATCCAGCCGCTGACGTTCTCCGTGGTCGTCACGGCGAAGTAGGCGAAACGGCGCGACCACCGCGGCCGGCCGGCGCACGCACGCCGGCCGGCCCCACGCGCTCAGAACGGCGCGACGCCCGAGCGGTCGACGAAGGTGCCCGTGGGGCCCGAGCCGCCGCGGGTCGCGAGCTCGACCACGGCGTCCGTCCCCTCCTGCACCGTCTGGTGCCCGCTGTTCCCGTTGAAGTCGGTCGCCGTGTAACCCGGGTCGGCCGCATTGATGCGGATCGCGGGGTACGCCTTCGCGAACTGCACGGTGAGCATCGTGACCGCCGACTTCGACGAGGTGTAGAGCGGCGCGACCACCTGCGACTCGACCCGCGAGGAGTCGTGCACGGCGTCGAACGAGCCGAGCCCGCTGGTGACGTTCACGATGGTGGGTGCCTCCGAACGCTCGAGCAGTGGAACGAACGCCTGGATCATCCGCACGATCCCCACGACGTTCGTGGCGTACACGGCGGTGGCGTCATCGGCGGTCAGCTCGGGAATCGGCGCCATGGGCCCGGAGATCCCCGCGTTGTTGATCAGCACGTCGAGCCCGCCGTCGCCCGCGATCGTGCTGACGGCAGCGGCGACGGACGAGTCGGACGTGACGTCGAGCTGCACGAATCGCGCTCCCAGCGCATCCGCTGCCCGCCGACCGCGCTCGGGGTCTCTGGAGCCGACCCAGACGGTGTGGCCCGCCTCGATGAGTCGGCGGGCGGTTTCGTAGCCGAGGCCCTTGTTGGCCCCGGTGATGAGTGTCGTTGTCATGCGCCGAGTCTGCGCGCCCCCGCCGGGTCGGGCCAGGTGCCCGTCGACGGGAGGAACGCCAGTACCACCCTGGCGGCGTGAGCCGGTGCGAGACTTGCAGAATGGATGCCTGCCCCACCTCCGCCGGAGAGCTCGGCGAGCTCCTCCGAACCTGGCGCGACCGCCTCTCGCCGATCGACGTCGGCCTGCCCGCCGGTGACTCGCGCCGCGCAGCCGGCCTCCGCCGAGAGGAGCTGGCGATGCTCGCCGGCCTCAGCGTCGACTACGTCGTGCGCCTCGAGCAGGGCCGCGCCCGCCACCCCTCGGCGCAGGTGGCGGCCTCCGTCGCCCGGGCCCTGCAGCTGAACGACGCCGAGCGCGACCACCTCTTCACGGTGGCCGGGCTGCTGCCCCCGTCGCGCCGCGAGGTGCCGACGCACATCCCGCCGGGGGTGCAGCGGCTGATCGCCCGGCTGGGTGAGACGCCGCTCGGCGTCTTCACGGCATCCTGGGACCTGCTCAGCTACAGCCCCCTCTGGGGTGCCCTGTTCGGCGAGCCGTCCCGCCCGGCGACGGGACGCGTCAACCTCCTGCGCTCGCACTTCCTCGGGGCCGACCCGATCATGCACGAGCGCCGCATCGTCAGCCGCTCCAACGGCGTCGACGCCTTCGAGTGCTCGCTCGTCGGCGACCTGCGGCGGGTGCACGGGCAGTACCCCGACGATCGCGGCGTGAACGCCCTGGTCGCCGAGCTGCTCGCCGGCAGCCCGCGCTTCAACGGGCTCTGGGCCTGCGGCGCCGTGGGCGAGCACCAGTCCGAGCGCAAGGTCGTCGAGAACGACCTCGTCGGCGACGTCGAGCTCGACTGCGACGTCTTCACCGTCGCGGGCACCGACCTCCGCATCGTCGCCTACACGGCGGCGTCCGGCACGCCCGCGGCGGCGGCCCTCGACTTCCTCCGCGTCTCCGCGGTCACCACCCCCACCCCCGCCGGGGCAGCGGTCGACGGCTAGATCCGGCCATGGCGCCGGCCGACGGCTGGACCCGGCCATGGCGCCGGCCGACGGCTGGCTAGAAGAGGGGGTCGGGGGCGGTGCGCGGGGGAGCGGCGGCCGCGGAAGGAGCGGCGGCCGGGGTCTCGGCGCGGAGCGCGGGGGCGGCGCCCGGGAAGCCCGGGCCCGTGTCGGGGGCGCGTCCCGCCGCGAAGGCCTCCGCGGCACCCCGGGCGCGCACGTCGGCCGCCTCGTTGAGCACGTGACCCACGTGGCCCTTGACCCACTCGAAGCGGTAGCGGCGACCGGAGACGGCCTCGTCGATCTCCTTGATCAGCTCGAGGTTCATGACGGGCTTGCCGTCGCCCTTCCGCCAGCCCTTGCGCTTCCAGCCGGGCATCCACTTGGTGATCGTGTTGATCACGTATTGGCTGTCGCAGAGCACGTGCAGATCGTCGTCGACGTGCGCGGTCGCCCGGAAGAGCTCGAGCACCGCCTTCAGCTCGCCCATGTTGTTCGTGCCGTGCGGCCAGCCGCCGGCCGCCCAGACGTCGTCGGAGATGTACCAGGCCCAGCCCGCCGGGCCGGGGTTGCCGAGCGCGGAGCCGTCGGCGGATGCGGTGATGGTCATAGCCCGTCAAGGCTACCGGCCCGGCCTCCGCCCCACCGACCGGGCGCCGCCATGCGGGACCGCTCAGCCGGGCTTGGCCGCCTGCACCGTGTAGCTCAACGGCGCCACCCCGGCCCGGGCCCCCAGGGCGTACTCCCCGTCGGGCCGCTCGACCATCTGCCCGGGCAGCGCCTCCCAGGGCACGCTGTCGTGCTCCACGAGCATCCGCAGTTCGAGCCCGGCGTCGAGCAGCGCCGTCACGATCTCGCCGAGCCCGTGGTTCCACTCGTACGTCTTCGTCGCCGTGAGCGGCCGGTCGGTGGGCACGTAGCTCGACGCGTCGTCCCACTCCAGCGGCTCGGCCTGCTCGAAGTACGGGAGCCGCAGCGCCAGGTCGTCGCCGACGGTCTCGTCCATCGCCCAGAGAATCGGATGCCCCTCCCGGATGAACAGCCGCCCACCGGGCCTCAGCAGCGCGGCCACGACCGCCGCCCAGCGCGTGATGCTCGGCAGCCAGCAGAGCGCCCCGATCCCCGTGTAGACGAGGTCGAAGCCGCCCGCCGGCAGCACGTCCAGCGCGTGGTCGACGTCGGATTCCACGAAGTCGACCAGTGCGTCGTCCCCCGTCTCGGCCACCAGCGCCCGCGCCTCGGCGAGGGCGACCGGCGAGAAGTCGAGCCCGGTCACGCGGGCGCCGAGCCGCGCGAGCGAGAGGGTGTCGGTGCCGATGTGGCACTGCAGGTGCACGGCGCGCAGCCCCGCGACGTCGCCGAGCCGCGGCCGGTCGAAGGTCACGACGTCCGACAGCAGCGCCCGGTCGTCGACGTACCGCTGCACCCCGTAGCCGAGGCCGGTGCGGGCGGCGTGAACGGATGCGCGGTCGTCCCAGTTGGCGCGGTTGGCGTCGAGGTGGCTGTCCATGGCGGTCGATCCGTTCTGCGGGCTCGTGACCTCACGCGCAGGGAGCTACGAGGCCGCCGCCTTGTCCGGGCAGCCGATCAGGATACCGGCCGAGCCCCCATCCGTGCCACCATCGACCATGCCCCCGCGCCTGATGCTGCTCGACACCGCCTCGCTCTACTTCCGCGCCTTCCACGGCGTGCCCGACACCATCCGGCGGAGCGACGGCACCCCCGTCAACGCCGTGCGGGGGCTGATGGACATGATCGCGCGTCTCGTCACCGAGTTCGAGGCGACCTCGCTGATCGCCTGCTGGGACGACGACTGGCGACCGGCCTGGCGAGTCGAACTCGTCCCCGGCTACAAGGCGCACCGGGTCGAACGCGAGGTGGCGAGCGGGCCCGACATCGAGACCGTGCCGCCGGGGCTCACGAAGCAGATCCCGCTGATCCGGGAGGTGCTCGGGCTCGCCGGCATCGCCGTGGTGGGCGCCCCCGAGCACGAGGCCGACGACGTCATCGGCACCTACGCGGTGACGGCAGACGGGCCGGTGGACGTCGTGACCGGCGACCGCGATCTCTTCCAGCTGGTCGACGACGGCCGCGGCATCCGGATCATCTATACCGCGCGGGGCATGAAGAACCTCGAGCTCGTGACCGACGCGGTCGTGGTGGGCAAGTACCGCGTGCTGCCCGAGCAGTACGCCGACTACGCGACCCTGCGCGGCGACACCTCCGACGGCCTGCCGGGCGTCGCGGGCATCGGCGAGAAGACGGCGGCCGGGCTGCTCGGCGAGTACGGCACGCTCGAGGGCCTGCTCGCCGCGGCGAAGCGAGGCGAGCCGTCGCCGTCCGTGCAGGCGAAGCTCGAGGCCGCGGCCGACTACCTCACGGTGGCGCCGACGGTGGTGTCGGTCGTACGCGACCTCGACGTGCCGGCACCCGACGAGGTCGGGGCGACGCTGCGGGCCGTGACGGGCGACGATCGCGCCTCGCTCGAGGCGCTGGCCGAGGAGTGGAACCTCGGCGGCTCGGTGAAACGGCTGCTGGCCGCCCTCGACGCGAGGGCGGCCGACTGACGACTACTCCGAATCGGCGTCGGGGTCGGTGTCTTCCTCGGGGTTGAAGTGCGAGCCGTCGGGGTCGTGGCCCGCGGCCAGGCCGTTCGGGTCGTTCGGGATCGTCTTGTCGCCGCCGAGGTTCTCGGCGTCGCCGTCCTGCTGACGGGTGCCTTCGGTGGGGGAGTCGGTCATGGTGCACGTCCTCAGGTCGATCCGGTGGGTGATGCGGCCAACCCTATGCCGCGGGCGGCATGCCGGCCCGGGCCCCCATGCTCTTCCCAGCCGCCCGGCGCTCCTCGGCGATCGTGCGCCTCATCCTGACCGAGTCGCCAGCTGCCTCAGCGACGCCTGACCAGCAGCACCGAGTCGACGAGCACCGCCTCCTGACCGTCGGGGCCGACGGCGTCCCGGGAGCGGGGCTCGGCCACCACGACCTCCCACTCGTCCTCCGGCAGCTCGAGCGAGTCGAACACCTCCTGCGCGGTGGGCAGTTCCGGATGCTCGTGCCCGCCCTCCCGTGTGCCCGACCAGTTCGGGAACTCGGCGTGACCGACGACCAGCAGGTGGCCTCCGCTCGCGACGGGGAGCGCGGCCCGCTGCAGCACCTGCTCGCGCGGGAACGCGACAGGGGAGTGCAGGAAGCAGGCCGAGACGAGGTCGTACTCGCCCTCGGGTCGCCATTCGGAGAGGTCGGCCTGCGTCCACTCGATGCGGTCCGCATCGACGACCCGGGAGGCCGCGTGCGAGGCGGCCCGGGCGAGCGCCGTCGCTGAGATGTCGACACCGGTCACCGTCCAGCCCTGCTCGGCGAGCCAGATCGAGTCGCCTCCCTCGCCGCAGCCCAGGTCGAGCGCGCGCCCCGGCGCGAACTCACCGGCCACCGCGACGAGCGCCGCGTTCGCCCGCCCGCTCCACACCCGCTCGCGCTGCTGGTACAGCTCCTCCCAGAACGCGGTCGGATCGGTGTTCGGGTCGGGACTCATGTGCGCCATCCCCCCAGCCTGCCGCCCGCCGTCGCCGCCGCAAGACCCGTTGCCGATCCGGCACGCTACTCGCCGCGCGTGCGCCTCAACCGACGGGCGTACTGCTGCGAGTCGCTCGCGAACCGCTCGAGCAGCCCGCTCAGCGCCTCGACGTCGGCGACCGGCCACGAGGCGAAGATCTCGGTCACCGTGTCGTCGCCCACGTCATACAACCGCTGAGCCACCGCCCGTCCGGAGGCGGTGAGATGAAGGGTGTGAGAGCGCTGGTCGCTCGGGCTCGGCTCCCTCGTCACGAGGCCGGCCCGGTGCAGCTTCGCCGCGGCCTTGCTGACGCTCGGCGCGCTCGCCGAGAGTGCTTCGGCGAGTTCCGCGCCGCGGGAGGGGCCTTGCGAGCCGAGGGTCCAGAGCATCCGGATCTCGATGGTGCTGAGGTCGCGCCCGTCGTCGCCCACAATGTCGCGCTGGAACTGCGGCGACCACCAGACGGTGAGCAGCGACGTCATCGTCTCGACGACGGGCGACCGGTAGTGCAGGGGACGCTCATCCGCGCTCATGCTTCCCAGAGTAGCCGTGGCCATGTAGTTTCTCAGGGAAAGCAACTGCGCGACCACCGAGCAGTTGTGCGAACGAAGGAGTTCAGCCATGACCAGGACCATGATCGTGACCGGGGCCGCCTCGGGCATCGGCAAGGCGACCGCCGAGCTGCTGCGGGAGCGCGGCGACACCGTGATCGGCGTCGATCTGCGCGACGCCGACGTGACCGCCGACCTCAGCACCGCCGAAGGGCGGGCGAGCCTCATCGAGCAGGTACGGGAGGCGAGCGGGGGCCGGATCGACGGCATCCTCGCGATCGCCGGGCTCGCCGCGCCGATCCCCGCGACCGTCGCCGTGAACTTCTTCGGCATGGTGGCGACGCTCGAAGGACTGCGGCCGCTGCTGTCGGGCTCGGAGGCGCCGCGGGCCGTCGGCATCGCCTCGATGGCGAGCCTGCACCCGCACGACGACGAGCTGGTGGCGCTGCTGACCGCGGGCGACGAGCCCGGGGCCCTGGCGCGGGCCGAGGTGCTGGCGGGGGACCCGTCGACGGGGCACCTGATCTACGCCTCGACCAAGAAGGCTTTCGCGCAATGGGTTCGCCGGGCCGCTCCGGGTGAGGACTGGGCGGGGGCGGGCATCCCGCTGAACGCCATCGCGCCGGGCGTGATCGTGACGCCGATGACGGCGCCGCTGCTCGAGACCGAGGAGGGGCGCGAGCAGATCCGGGCGGGGGTGCCCATGCCGCTGAACGGCTTCGCCGAGGCGATCGTGCCGGCGCACCTGCTCGCGTGGCTTGTCAGCGAGGAGAACACGCACCTCTGCGGGCAGGTGATCTTCGTCGACGGAGGCTCGGACGCGGTGATCCGGGGTGACTCGACCTGGTAGGACCTACAGTTCGGTGCGCACGATCGGCTGGTCGCTGCCCGTGATGCGGATGTCGACCGACGCGATCTGGGCGGCCGGGATGCTCGTCGACGCCGAGAGGTTGCCGGCGGCGGCGCCCTTCTCGGCGGTCCAGCTCGCCACCGTCGTCTCGACGCCCGAGCGGTCGGTCACGACGAGGTCGTAGGGCACCGGGCCGTCGAGCGCGGACTGGAGCTTCTCGCTGTAGCTGCAGTCCCAGTCGAAGCGGGTGCCCCAGTCCTTCGGCGACACCCGCAGCTCGGCGTCGATGTAGCCAGGCTCGACCTGGCCCATCGCGAGCCGCAGCCCGGCGGGCGTCGCGTCGACGCCCGGCGTTCCGCCGGGAGCCCCGCCCGCCTCGGCCGTGGCGGCCGGACCGGGGGCGAACTGCCCGAGCGCGAGACCGGTGAGCACCCCGGCGCCTGCCAGCAGCAGGCCGGTGCCCACGACGGCCGCGGCCATCCGTCGCCGCACGGTGCGCCGACGACGGCCGACGGCCCGGGCGAGGTGCTGCACGCTGCCGGCCGGAGGGCCTGCCGAAGAGGTCACCGGAGGAACCGCCGGTGCGCCGTCCGGCACCGAAGGCGCGAGCAGCGCCGACGCCTCGCTCGCGCTCAGGCTGCCGAGCACGCCCGGCATGCCCGCCAGCTCGGCGACGGCGTGCGAGCACTCGTGGCAGTCGGCGAGATGGCGCTCGTACTCACGGCGCTCCTCGGGGCAGAGCATGCCCATCACGTAGGCGGCATCCCAGTCGCGGTACTCGTCGGCGGAGGTCATTCCGTCACCCCCCGTTCCTGCAGCGCGAGCCGGAGGGCCCGCAGTGCGTAGTGCATGCGCGAGCGCACGGTGCCGACGGGGACGCCCTCGGCGGCGGCGATCTCGACGGCGGTCTCGCCGAGGTAGTACGAGCGCACGATCGCGGTGCGGTGCTCCAACGAGAGCGAGAGCAGAGCATCCGACACCAGCCAGGTGTCGAGCACGGCGTCGGTGCGGTCGCTCTGCGCCCGCTCGGGCAGCTCGTCGGTGGCGAACTCGCGGCTGTGCCGGGCGCTCCGCCGGTCGTCGATCACGATGTTGCGGGCGACGGTGAACATCCAGGCCCGCGCCTCCTCGTCACCCTGCTCGAGGATGGAGGGCTTCCGGCCGGCGCGCAGCAGCGTCTCCTGCACCACGTCCTCCGCCATCGCGGGGTCGCGGGTGAGGCGCACGACGTAACGGAACAGCGCCCCGGCGTGCGCGTCGTGCGCCGCGCGCAGCAGCTCCGCGTGCTCGTCGTTCATGAGGCCTCCATCTTGATGCAACGGAGACCGGGCCCGGAACGTTCAGCCCGGGCCCGGAACGTTCAGACGAGGCGGCTCACAGATCCAGTGCGTCGCCGGGCTGCAGCGGGAAGAACTCCCCGCCGCCCTGCTCGGTCGCCCAGCGGATGCGGTCGCCCGCCATGTTCTTGCCCGCCGTCGACAGCACCATCTCGTGCGTCGGGAAGCTCCGCTTCGGCTTCACCTCGAGCACGTAGTCGATCGCCTCGGCGATCTTCAGCCACGGCGCACCCGCGGGCACGGCCAGCACGTCGACCTCGACGCCCTCGGGCACCGCCCACGAGTCGCCCGGGTAGTAGAGCACGTCGTTGACGAGCACGCCCACGTTGTCGACCACGGGGATCGACGAGTGGATGACCGCGTGCCGCCCACCCGAGAACCGCAGCGAGAACGGCCCGGCCTCGACGGCGTCGCCCGGGTCGACGCGGGTCACGGCGATCGAGGCGTCGGCCTCGCGCACGGCGTTCACGACCCCCTCCGGCCCGTAGACGACGGCGGTGGGGGAGGCCTCCAGGATGCGCCGCAGCTGCTCCGGGGTCCAGTGGTCGGGATGCTCGTGCGTGATCACGACCGCGGCGGTGTTCACCGCATCGGTGATCGCCGTGGTGAACATGCCCGGGTCGATGAACAGCTTCTTGCCCGACTGCTCGATCAGGAGGGCCGCGTGCTCGAATTTCGTCAGTCTCATGATCCCCGACTCAACACCCGCACCCGCCGAAGTGCAACGTCGTGGATAATCGGTCGTCATGGCCTCCCCAGCGCAGCGCGTCGTCGTCGCGATCAACCCGAACGCGTCGTTCGGGGGAACCCGTCACGTCGGCCCCGCCGTCGTCGCCGCCCTGCGCGCCGCCGGCCACGACGTGGTGCCGCTGAGCGCGCCCGACTACGCCGGCCTGGTGCGCATCACCCGGCGGGCCCTCGAGGAACCCGCCGGCGCCCTCGTGGTGGTGGGCGGCGACGGCATGGTGAACCTCGGCGTCAACCTCGTGGCGGGCACGGGCATCCCGCTCGGCATCGTGCCCGCGGGCACGGGCAACGACTTCGCGGCCGGGCTCCGCCTGCCCACCGGCGACTCCGACGAGGCGATCCGCGTGCTCGTCGCGGCTCTCGGCCGCGCACCCCGGGTGATCGACGCGGCCCGGGTCACCGGCGTGCAGCCCGACCCCGCCCTCGACGCCGGCCGGCCCGAGGGCGACGAACCGCACCGTTGGTTCGCGGGCGTGCTCTCGGCGGGCTTCGACGCAGCCGTCAACGAACGGGCCAATCGGATGCGCCGCCCCCGCGGAGCGTCGCGCTACGTGCTGGCGCTGGTCGCCGAGCTCGCGACCCTGCGCACCCGCTCCTACGAGCTCGAGCTCGACGGCGAGGTGCTGCACGTCGACTCGCCCCTGCTCTCGGTCGCGAACAACACGACGATCGGCGGCGGCATGCGCATCGCCCCGGATGCGCAGCTGGACGACGGGCTGCTCGACGTGTTCATCGTGAAGCCCGTGTCGCGCATCCGCTTCGTCAGGCTGTTCCCGAAGGTGTTCTCGGGCACGCACTCGTCGCTGCCCGTGGTGGAGTTCCGCCGGGCGCGGGTGGTGCGGGTGGCCGCCGAGGGCATCGCCGGCTACGCCGACGGGGAGCGCTTCGGCGCCCTGCCCCTCACCGTCGAGCTCGTTCCAGGGGCGCTGAGCGTTCTCGTCTGACGCGCCGACGGGGCTCGATTTGAGCGTGCCGCTTTCGTATGGCATACTCGTGGAGTTGCAAAAACGGCCCCATCGTTTAGCGGCCTAGGACGTCGCCCTCTCACGGCGGTAACGCGGGTTCAAATCCCGCTGGGGTCACAGCATCACGAAGCCCCCGGAATGTGCGCGAGCGCAGACCGGGGGCTTCTGCTGTACCCGGGCACGACCGAGCCCCTGCACTTCCAGCCCTCGCCGGGGAGGTGTTGACTGGGGGCATGACCGACAAGAACGAGCCCGTCGACCCCGCGTCCGTCGACCTCAGCGACATCGAGTACCCCGACTACTCCGGATACCCCGACGGCGAGGGCATGGTGGGCAACGGCCCCACGACCGACGCCGTGCCCTCCGGCGTCGACCCGACCGTGGCCGACGAGCCCGAGCCGGGAGACGACCCCGAGGCGGCCTCGACCGACGAGGACACCATCGTCGAGAACGACGGCTAGAGCATCCTGAACCCGGCAGCCCGGCTCAGCCGACGACCCGGCGGCCCGGCTCAGCCGACGCGCAGCACGCTCTGCGTGAAGGACTCGAGCCGCGTGGTCAGCCCCTCGGCCCGCGCCGCGATCAGCGCGTCGGGATCGGGCTGCATCGCCGACTTCGGCGGCACGATGCGGATCAGGTTCGAGCAGCCCAGGTCGCTGCAGATGTAGGTGCCGACCGTCGACCCGTCGATACCGGCCTGCCCGGCGCGCGGCGCCGTGAACAGCGTGACCTGCACGCCGGGACGCGGGGTGCGGCACAGGGTGCACATCGCCGAGATGCCCGGGCGGGTGTGCGACCCGGCCGCCTTGATCAGCAGTCCGATGGGCCGCCCCGCCCGCCAGTAGACGATGTAGCCGCGGTGGATGGCGTGCACATCCCGCCAGCCGAGGAACTCGCGGTCCTCCCAGACGATCTCGTGCAGACCCGGCAGCGTCATGCGCTCGAGCTCGAGTTCGGTGATGTTGGTGAACGACTCGCGGATCTGAGCCTCGGTGAGTGCCTGCATCGGATCGAGCCTAATCGCACTCGAGGCCCGTGCGGCCGCTGCCTCAGTGGAACTGGGGGACGATCAGCCACAGCCCGTAGAGCACCGCCGCCACCCCGATGGCGAAGCACACGATCGCTCCGGCCGTCGCGGGCAGCGGCCGCTCCTTCACCGACGCCCCGGTCGACAGCAGCCGCAGCCCCACGGCGTACGACCCCACCACCAGGATGCTCGCGGTGAACGCCACGAGGAACACCACCACGAAGGCGCCCCAGTCCACTCCGAGAAAGCCCTCCATCAGCGTGCCCCTTCCTGGTCGCCGGCGCCGACGGCGCCCGCCCGGGCTCCCGCGGTCGCGGGCTCCGGCTCGTCGTTCACGGTGTCGTGCGTCACCGGATGACGCCGCGACAGCAGATACAGCGTCACCCCGGCGGCCAGCGCCAGCACGATGACGATCCCGAGCCCCAGCACGCTCGACGACGCGGCCCAGGCGGCAAGCCCGCCCACCAGGGCGGCGGCCGGCAGGGTCACGGTCCAGGCGATCGCGATGCGCCCGACGACGCCCCAGTGCACCGAGGCCAGCTTCCGGCCGAGCCCGGCGCCGACGACGGCACCCGAGGTGACCTGCGTGGTGGAGAGCGCGAAGCCGAGGTGCGAGGAGACGAGGATGGTCGCCGCCGAGCTGGTCTCCGCCGCGAAGCCCTGCGGCGCCTGGATGTCGGTGATCCGCTTGCCGACCGTGCGCATGATGCGCCAGCCGCCGAGGTAGGTGCCGAGCGCGATCGCGAGGCCGCAGCCGGCGATCACCCAGAACTGCGGGCCGGAGCCCGAGTCCTGGTAGCCGGCGGCGATCAGGGTGAGGGTGATCACGCCCATCGTCTTCTGGGCGTCGTTGGTGCCGTGCGCGAGCGAGACCAGCGAGGCCGACACCGTCTGCCCGTGCCGGAACCCGGTGTCGGAGCCGCGTGCCGTCGCCTGCTTCGTGAGGCGGTACGCCGCGAACGTCGCCACGAGCGCCACGACCCCCGCGACGAGCGGCGAGAGCAGGGCCGGCACGACGACGTTGGTCAGCACCACGGAGAAGTTCACGGCGCCGAACCCCGCACCGATCACGGCGGCGCCGATCAGCCCGCCGAACAGCGCGTGCGTGGAGCTCGACGGCAGACCGAGGTACCAGGTCGTCAGGTTCCAGAGCACCGCCCCGACGAGCCCGGCGAAGATCATGATCGGGGTGATCTCGAGGCCGTTGTCGCCCTCGTTGATGATGCCGCCCGAGATGGTCTTCGCCACCTCGGTCGACAGGAACGCGCCCACGAGGTTGAGCACGGCCGAGATCGTCACGGCGACCTTCGGTTTCAGCGCTCCCGTGGCGACCGAGGTCGCCATGGCGTTGGCGGTGTCGTGGAAGCCGTTGGTGAAGTCGAACACCAGGGCCACCACGATGACGAGCAGTACGGGCACGAGTGCATCCATGCCCCCTGGTCTACGCCCGTGGTCCCGGGGCCCGCGGTTGCGCGGCGGTGAACAGTGCCCGAACGCACGGCGGTGGCCGGGCCCTGACGCACGGCGGTGGCCGGGCCCTACCGCACGGCGGTGGCGCGGGCGATCGCGTCGGCCGAGCGCACCAGGGCGAGGTGCGAGAAGGCCTGCGGGGTGTTGCCGACCTGCCGGTGCCCTTCCACGTCGTACTCCTCCGAGAGCAGGCCGACGTCGTTGCAGAGGCCGACGAGCCGGTCCATCAGCGCGATGGCGTCGTCGAGCCGCCCCGAGTGCGCGTACTGCTGCACGAGCCAGAACGAGCACGCGAGGAATGGATGCTCGCCGCCCGGCAGCCCGTCCACCCCCGACTCGGTGCGGTACCGCAGCAGCAGACCGTCGCGCAGCAGGTCCTCCTCGATCGCGGCGACCGTGCCGAGCATCCGCGGGTCATCGGCCGAGACGAAGCCGATCTGCGACAGCAGCAGCAGCGAGGCGTCGACCTCGCTCGTGCCGTAGTGCTGCCGGAAGGTGTTTCGCTCCGGATCGTAGCCCTCGGTCTCGATCTCGTGCCGGATGGTGTCGCGGAGCTCGCGCCAGCGCTCCACCGGCCCGTCGAGCCCGTAGGTCTCGACGGCCTCGACCCCGCAGGCGAAGGCCGCCCAGATCATCGCGCGCGAGTGCGTGAAGGCCACCTGCGGGCCGCGGATCTCCCAGATGCCGTTGTCGGGGCGCTGCCAGGTCTCCTCGAGGAACCCGAGCAGCGAACGCTGCAGCGGCCAGGAGTACTGGTCCTCGTCGACGCCGATCCGCCGGGCTTCGCGCAGCGCGATCATCAACTCGCCGAAGATGTCTCCCTGGTACTGGTCGGAGGCGCCGTTGCCGACGCGCACGGGGGAGGAGCCGTTGTATCCCGGCAGGCTCGTCAGCTCGCTCTCGGGCAGCCGGCGCTCGCCGGAGAGCCCGTACATGATCTGGATGTCTGCGGGGTCGCCCGCGATCGCCCGCAGCAGCCAGTGCCGCCAGTGGCCGGCCTCGTCCTCGTAGCCGTAGAGCATCAGCGCCGAGAGCGTCAGGGAGGCGTCGCGGATCCAGGTGTAGCGGTAGTCCCAGTTGCGCGAGCCGCCGAACTCCTCGGGGAGGCTCGTGGTGGCGGCGGCCACGATGCCACCGGTGTCCTCGTGGGTGAGGGCGCGCAGGACGAGCAGCGAGCGCTCGACCTCGCGGCGGTAGAGCGCGGGCGGCTCGCTCCGCGAGGCCCACTCCCGCCACCAGGCCGTGGTGTCGTCGATCTGCTCGTCGACGTCGAGCGGCCCGGGGGCGGGGCGGTGCGAGGGGTACCAGGTGAGCACGATGTCGACGGTTTCGCCGGCCGCGACCGTGAAGACCGACTCGTGGTAGTGGTTCGTGGCGTGCAGGGCGGGGCCGCGCACGATCACGGCGTCGGGGCCGGCGATGCCGATCACGGCGTTGCTGCCGTACTCCGGGGCCTGCCGCATCCACGGCATCGCGTCGGCGTAGTCGAAGCGGATGGCGAGCTCCTGACGGAGCTCGACGCTCCCCGAGATGCCCCGGATGCGCCGGATCACGTCGGCCCGCCGGTCGCCGTGCGGCATCAGATCGGTGACCTCCACGATGCCGTCGGGGGTGTCCCAGCGGGTGACGAGGAGGAAGGTGCCGTCGAGGTAACGGCGCGTGGACGTCGACCGCGCATCCGTCGGAGCCAGCAGCCAGCGCCCGTGCTCCTCGGTGCCGAGCAGTGCGCCGAAGGTCGACGGCGAGTCGAAACGGGGCAGACAGAGCCAGTCGATGCTGCCGGTGCGGCCGACCAGGGCAGCAGTGTGACAGTCGCCGATCATCGCGTAGTCCTCGATGGGTAGAGCCATGTGCCGATTCTGCCCTGTCGCGCCCCCGGTTGTGCTCACCCCGGCCGCCAAGGACAATAGGGCCGGTGAAGTACCAGGGTCAGCTGCTCGGAGTGCTCGCCATGACCTTCGTGGTCGGCGTGGCGGTGGCCACGAGCGTCCCCGCCGCCTCCCTGACCTCGGCGGGCAGCTTCGACCCCCAGCAGTTCTCGGCCGAGGCCGGGGCCGCTCAGAGCTTCTCCTCCGAGGACGAGGGGGCCGGAGCATCCGTCGCCCGTGACGGCTACGTGGTGCACACCTTCACGCCGACGCCGACCCCCACCCCGAAGCCCGCGGCGGTCTCGTCGAACCAGGGCGGCTACGGGGGAGCGCAGTGCCAGGCCGGGGCCGACGCGGCGGTCGAGTCGGCCGCGTTCTCGCCGGTCTACCCCGACGGCTACCGCATGTCCGACCCGTTCGGCCCGCGTGCCGAAGGCTTCCACAAGGGCGTCGACATGCTGAACGGGCCGGGCGTGCCGGTGCACGCGATAGCCGACGGCGTCGTCATCGCCGCTTCGGGCAACGGGGGCACCGGCGGTGTCTACCTGTCCATCGCGCACAAGGTGGCAGGCGTCGCCGTGTGCAGCATGTACATGCACTTCCAGGACTCCTCGCTCACGGTCGGGGTCGGCGACACCGTCGCGGCGGGCCAGGTGATCGGCCTCACGGGGCGCACAGGCAACGCGACCACCGAGCACTGTCACTTCGAGCTCTACGGGGCCGACGGCGTGCGGTACGACCCGATGCCGTTCCTCGCCGAGCACGGGGCCGCCTGAGCCTTGCCTGGGCCGCTCGCGATATATCTTGACTTCGCAACGGTTCGAGCTATAGCTTGATCTCCGAACACGCGATATAGCGCGAGGCAGGAGAACATCGTGGTCTTGGAGAAATGGATCGTCACCGGTCCGAAAGTCATCGACATCGAGCTGGTGCGCTCGCTCAAGGTGGGCCTCATCGGCGGGCAGGTCGACATCATCGGCCACGACGAGCCGGGCGCCCGCATCGAGGTGCACTCCGTCTCGGGCAAAGACCTGAAGGTCTCGATCGACGGCGACCGCCTCGGGATCGACCACCCGCAGCTGCGCTGGGACAACTTCGTCGAGGTCTTCAAGTCGTGGCGCGGCAACGCCAAGGCCGACATCAGCATCATGGTGCCGCGCGACGCGGCGCTGAAGTTCGGGGTCATCTCGGCCTCGGCGCTCATCTCGGGCCTGGTGACGGATGCGCGGATCAGCACGGTCACGGGCGACGTCGTCATCGACGCGGTGCACGGCGACCTCGACGTCAACACGGTCTCGGGCGAGATCTCGATCCGCGACCACGTCGGTCTCGTCAGCGCCCACACCGTCTCCGGAGACATCGCGGCGGCGGGGGAGATCCGCCGCTTCTCGGCCGACGGCGTCTCGGGAGAGGTCTTCGTCGACTCCACCGGGGTGCCCACCGCCATCGAGAACAACACCGTCTCGGGCGACCTCACCGTGCGCCTCGACGCGTCGACCGCCGCGCGCTACAACGTGAACTCCGTGTCGGGCACGCTCCAGCTCGGCCCGAACACGATCAAGGGGCCGCGAGGCGGCGGCTACAACGGCCAGACCGGCGAGCTCGACGGCAGTTGGACCGAGTTCCGGGCGAACTCCGTGTCGGGCGACATCACGGTGCTGTACCGCGGGACGGCGGACTCCGCCGAGGGCTCGGCTCGCGCATCCGCCCCCTCGGACGGCACGCCGGACAGCACGGCGGACACCCCCTCGGATGCCGAGGCCTCGGTATGAGCCCCGTGTTCGGCCACGGCCACCTCCGCCTCTATTTGCTGAACCTGCTCGAGGAGTCGCCCAAGCACGGCTACGAGCTGATCCAGGCGCTCGCCGACCGCTTCGGCGGCACCTACAGCCCGAGCGCCGGCACCATCTACCCGCGCCTGGCGAAGCTGGAGGACGAGGGACTCGTCACGAAGACCGCCGACGGCCGCAAGACCGTCTACTCCATCACCGACGCCGGCCGGGCCGAGCTCGAGAGCCGCCGCGGCGAGCTGGCCGACATCGAGTCCGACCTCTCCGACTCGGTTCGCCGGCTGGCCGACGAGGTGCGTTCGGGTGTCGACCAGGCCATGAAGAGCCTCAAGGCCGAGCTGGCCTCGGCCAAGCGGGAGGCCCGCACGCCGCCCGCCGGCTCCCGCGCCGAGTCGGCGGAGGCTCTGCGTGACGCCGACGTGGCGCTGACGGAGTTCCGCCAGCAGCTGCGCACCGACCTCCGCAAGGCCTCGGCCAAAGGCATCGACCCCGCGCTGATCGGCCGGCTGCGCGAGCGCCTCGCCCAGGTGCGTCTCGAGGTGCGCGAGGAGCTCGGCCGCCGGCAGTAGCATTGCAGGGAAGGGGAGTATCCCACCTCGCTGTCATCGTCATCACGGCCCACTCCGACGTGTGCCCGGGGGAGCGGTGCGGTTGCCACGGCGGCCTGCACGGGAGAGACTTTCGGTCATCGTGCTGCCCTGAAGAGGGCGCCGCTGTCGAGAGGCCCCCGTGCTAGAACTCCCCATCGCCTTCGAGATCACCTCGCTCGTGGTGCTCGTGCTGATCCTCGCCGCCGATCTGCTGATCGCGTTCAAGCGTCCGCACGTGCCCTCGTTCAAGGAGGCGACGCTCTGGGTCGTGTTCTACGTGGCGCTCGCGCTGGTCTTCGCGGCGCTGATGCTCGTCTTCGCCGGCGGCGAGCCGGCGGGTCAGTTCCTGGCCGGCTGGCTGACGGAGTACAGCCTGTCGATCGACAACCTGTTCGTCTTCGTCATCATCATGGCGCGCTTCAACGTGCCGAGGAAGTACCAGCAGGAAGCGCTGATGGTGGGCATCATCATCGCCCTGGTGCTCCGCGGCATCTTCATCCTGATCGGCGCGCAGCTGATCGAGTCGCTGAGCTGGATCTTCTACATCTTCGGCGCGTTCCTCCTGGTCACCGCGTTCCGGCAGGCCTTCGGCAAGGAGGACGAGGGTGACGGCGAGAACGGCCTCGTCACCTTCCTCCGCAAGCGGATGAGCATCGCCCCCGACTTCGACGGCGCCAAGGTGCGCACGGTGATCGACGGCAAGAAGGTCTTCACGCCGATGCTGATCGTGTTCATCGCGCTCGGCTCCACCGACCTGCTGTTCGCACTCGACTCGATCCCGGCCATCTTCGGCATCACGCAGAGCCCGTTCATCGTCTTCACCGCGAACGTCTTCGCGCTGATGGGCCTCCGCCAGCTGTACTTCCTGCTCGGCGGGCTGCTCGACCGGCTCATCTACCTCAAGTACGGCATCGCGTTCATCCTCGCCTTTATCGGCGTCAAGCTCGTCTTCCACGCGCTGCACGCGAACGAGGTGTTCTTCATCAACGGCGGCCACCCGATCGAGTGGATCCCCGAGATCGACACCTGGACCTCGCTGGCGGTCATCATCCTCTCGATGGCGGTCGCGACGATCGCCTCCCTGATCGTGATGCGCCGCCGCGGCGTCTCGGTGAAAGAGGAGCTGAAGGCGGCCGCCGACCCCGAGTCCGACCACTAGCTTCTCGTCGCCCCCGTCTCTATAATGAGACATGCTCATAACTCCGAAGCACCAGCTGATGAAAGCTGTTGCCGTGAGTCTGGTGCTCGTGGCAGTGGCAATCGTCGTGCCGACGATGGCCACGCCTGCCCAGGCCGCCGCTCCGATCCCGGTCGATGACGCCTATTCCGTCCTGGCCCAGGGCGTCCTCTCGGTCGGCGCTGAGAAGGGAGTGCTGGCCAATGATGTGGATGTGCCGGCGAACTCCGAGATCGCGTTGCTCTTGCACGTCGCCAACGGAGGTATGAATGCGAATGTGTATGGCGCTTTCACCTACCGTCCGGAGGAATCCTTCGTCGGTACCGACTCGTTCACGTACTGTCTCGCGTCGCCGACGACGCACCTCTGCGAGATTGCGGCGGCCACTGTGACAATCACAGTCGAATCGTCTGTCGAGAGAATCGGGGGCGCAGATCGGTTCGCGACGGCGGCCGACCTCTCGGCGTCGGAGTTCACGTCGCAGATCGACACGGTCTACGTCGCGTCCGGCGTGACCTACCCCGATGCACTGTCGGCGTCCTCCGCGGCTGGTGGGCGGAGCGGTCCGATCCTGCTCGTGACCGGATCGACTATCCCGTCGGAGACCGATGCTGCGCTGCGGCGCCTGAACGCACAACGGATCGTCATCGTCGGTGGAGAGCGCGCTGTGTCGGCATCGGTCGAGACGGCCCTAAGAGGTTACGGAGCCGCCGAGGTGACTCGGATGGGTGGCAGCGACCGGTTCGCTGTGTCGGCCGAGGTGTCCCGGCGCACGTTCGCCCCCTACCGCTCGGTGGTCTACGTCGCGTCGGGCGAGAACTTCCCGGACGCGCTCTCGGCAACCGCGACCACGGATGCTCTCGAGAGTCCCGTCCTTCTGACCCGCAGGACCGGACTGCCCGAACCCGTGAAAGAGGCGCTGACCAGGCTGGAGCCGAACGCAATCGTAGTAATCGGGGGAGAGGCTGCTATCGCACCGTCTGTAGTGGACGAGCTGAAGAAGCTGGCTCCGGCGGTCTCCCGAGTCATAGGAGCAGACCGGTACGCCGTGTCGGCCGCACTGATGCTCGACTCATTTGAGCCCGCCGACGTGGACACGGTGTACGTCGCGGCGGGTGACAACTTTCCGGACGCACTCGCGGCGGCCCCGGTCGCCGGCCACAACCGAGCGCCGGTGCTGCTCGTGGCGCGTGAGTCGATCCCCGCTGTAATCGCCGACGCCCTGGACGCCTTCAATCCGAACCGGATCGTCGTTGTCGGAGGCTCGTCCGTGATCTCTCCGGCGGTCGAAGCGGCGCTCGCGGCGCACCTCCGCTGAGGGGCGGGGGCGGTGGTACGATCGTGGCGTGCTGTTCGGTCTGCTCCTTCTTAGCTGCCGCGACGAGTCCTAGTTCCCAAGGCCTCCCTCGTCGCGGAGTCTGTCGATGGCTGACCCCCTACTTCAGAAGGACACGCAATGAGCCCCGAACCCACCGTCCGCCCGCGCACCCTCGCTGAAAAGGTCTGGGACGACCACCTCGTCGCCAAGGGCGAGAACGGCAGCCCCGACCTGCTCTACATCGACCTGCACCTGGTGCACGAGGTGACGAGCCCGCAGGCCTTCGACGGCCTGCGGGCCGAAGGCCGTCCGGTGCGCCGCCCCGATCTGACGATCGCCACCGAAGATCACAACACCCCCACGCTCGCGATCGACAAGCCGATCGCCGACCTGACGAGCCGCACCCAGATCGACACGCTGCGCCGGAACGCGCAGGAGTTCGGGGTGCGCCTGCACTCGCTCGGCGACGTCGAGCAGGGCATCGTGCACGTCGTCGGCCCGCAGCTCGGCCTGACCATGCCCGGCATCACCGTCGTCTGCGGCGACAGCCACACCAGCACGCACGGTGCCTTCGGCGCCATGGCGTTCGGCATCGGCACCAGCGAGGTCGAGCACGTGCTCGCCACCCAGACCCTGCCGCTGAAGCCGTTCAAGACGATGGCGATCACGGTCGAGGGCACGCTGCGTCCGGGTGTGACCGCGAAGGACATCATCCTGGCCGTCATCGCCAAGATCGGGACAGGCGGCGGGCAGGGGTATGTCCTCGAATACCGCGGCTCGGCCATCCGGAGCCTGTCGATGGACGGGCGCATGACGATCTGCAACATGTCGATCGAGGCCGGTGCCCGCGCCGGCATGGTCGCGCCCGACGAGACCACCTTCGCGTACCTGAAGGGCCGCCCGCACGCCCCCGAGGGCGAGGACTGGGACGCCGCGGTCGAGTACTGGCGCACCCTGCAGACCGACGACGACGCGGTCTTCGACGCCGAGGTGTTCCTCGACGCCGACCAGCTCGAACCCTTCGTCACGTGGGGCACCAACCCCGGCCAGGGCGTCTCGCTGAACGAGCGCGTGCCCGACCCGTCGACCATCATCGACCCGAACGAGCGCGCCAGCGCCGAGCGGGCCCTGGAGTACATGGACCTCGAAGCGGGCACCCCGCTGAAGGAGGTGCGCGTCGACGCCGTGTTCATGGGCTCGTGCACCAACAGCCGCATCGAAGACCTGCGGGCCTTCGCCTCGGTCATCCAGGGCCGGAAGAAGGCGGATGGCGTGCGCGTCATGGTGGTGCCGGGCAGCGCGCGCGTGCGCATCGAGGCCGAGGCCGAGGGCATCGACAAGATCGTCGAGGAGTTCGGCGCCGAGTGGCGCTTCGCCGGCTGCTCCATGTGCCTCGGCATGAACCCCGACCAGCTGGCACCCGGGGAGCGCTGCGCGAGCACCTCCAACCGCAACTTCGAGGGCCGGCAGGGCAAGGGCGGGCGCACCCACCTGGTGTCGCCGCTGGTGGCCGCCGCCACCGCCATCCGGGGCACGCTCTCGAGCGTCTCCGACCTGACCGAACCAGCTGTTCGAGAGACCGTGGAGGTCTGACCCATGGAGAAGATCGACATCCTCACCGGCGTGGCCGTGCCGCTGAAGCGCGGCAACGTCGACACCGACCAGATCATCCCGGCCGTCTACCTCAAGCGCGTCACCAAGACCGGCTTCGAGGACGCGCTGTTCGCCGGCTGGCGGAACGACCCCGAGTTCGTGCTGAACCAGCCCGCCTACCAGAACCCCCGCGTGCTGGTCGCCGGCCCCGACTTCGGTACCGGATCGAGCCGCGAGCACGCCGTCTGGGCGCTCCGCGACTTCGGCTTCACGGCGGTGCTGTCCTCGCGTTTCGGCGACATCTTCCGGGGCAACTCGGGCAAGCAGGGCCTGCTCACCGGGCAGGTCGACGAGGCCGACATCGAGCGTCTCTGGGCTGCCATCGAGGCGCAGCCCGGGGTCGAGATCACGGTCGACCTGATCGCGCGAACCGCCGCCATCGGCGACCTCACAGTCAGCTTCTCGATCGACGATTACACTCGGTGGAGGCTTCTCGAGGGTCTGGACGACATCGGGTTGACGCTTCGCGACGAAGAGGCGATCACGGAATTCGAGAGCCGCCGGGAGAGTTGGAGACCTCGAACACTCCCGGTCAAGTAGCTTCAAGCAGTCAGGTGATTCACGTGAACTCTCTCGTACAGGATGGTCGCAAGGCGGCCGAGCGGGTCGGACTGCTGTCCGACACGATCGTCATCAACGGCGGTCGACCGCTCCGCGGCACCATCGACGTCCGAGGGGCGAAGAACCTCGTCACCAAGGCGATGGTGGCGTCGCTGCTCGGCGACACCACTTCGACGCTCCGCGACGTCCCCGACATCAGTGACGTGCACGTGGTGTCGAGCCTGCTCGAGATCCACGGCGTGAAGATCACCGGCTCGGCCGCGACCGGCGTGCTGCAGCTCGACCCGACGAACGTGGCCACGGCCACCTCCGCCGAGATCGACGCCCTCTCGGGCTCGAGCCGCATCCCGATCCTGTTCTGCGGCCCGCTGCTGCACCGTCTCGGTCACGCGTTCATCCCCGACCTCGGCGGCTGCCGCATCGGCGACCGCCCGATCGACTTCCACCTCGACGCCCTGCGCGCCTTCGGTGCTGTCGTCGACAAGCTGCCCTCCGGCATCAACATCACGGCCCCCAACGGCCTGCGCGGCGCGAACATCGAGCTGCCCTACCCGAGCGTCGGCGCCACCGAGCAGGTGCTGCTCACCGGCGTGCGCGCCAAAGGCACGACCGAACTGAAGAACGCCGCCATCGAGCCCGAGATCATGGATCTCATCGCCGTGCTGCAGAAGATGGGGGCGATCATCTCGGTCGAGCCGAACCGCACCATCTTCATCGAGGGCGTCGACTCGCTCTCGGGCTTCAACCACCGCGCCCTGTTCGACCGCAACGAGGCCGCCTCCTGGGCCTCGGCTGCCCTCGCGACCGGCGGCTCCATCTTCACCACGGGCGCCAAGCAGTCCGAGATGATGACCTTCCTCAACGTCTTCCGCAAGATCGGCGGCGCGTTCGACATCGAGGAGGAGGGCATCCGCTTCTACCACCCCGGTGGCGAGCTGAAGCCCGTCGTCATCGAGACCGACGTGCACCCCGGCTTCATGACCGACTGGCAGCAGCCCCTCATCGTGGCGCTCACCCAGGCGCAGGGCACCTCGATCGTGCACGAGACCGTCTACGAGAACCGTTTCGGCTTCGTGGATGCGCTGGTCAAGATGGGCGCGAACATCGAGGTGCACAAAGACGGCCTGGCCGACCCGAACCGCCGCGTGCCGCGCCGCGCGCTCGAGCAGGCCGCCGTCATCACCGGCCCCACTCAGCTGCACGGCGCCGAGCTCGAGGTGCCCGACCTGCGCGGCGGCTTCAGCCACCTGATCGCCGCCCTCGTCGCCCAGGGACAGTCGTCGGTGAGCAACGTGGGCCTGATCGCCCGCGGCTACGGCGACTTCGTGGGCAAGCTCGAGAAGCTCGGGGCCGACTTCTACTTCGCCGAGTAGAACTCGACCGCATGGCCGACGCCCCCGTTCGCACCGACGCCCGCGAACACTCCGAGAAGACCCCGGCCTTCCGGGTGGTCGAGGCGCTCGTCGCCCCCACCCTGGCGGCCAGCGTGAAGCTCGACCAGCGCGGCACCGAGAACCTCCCCGCCGAAGGGCCGTTCGTGCTGAGCGCCAACCACTACTCGAACTTCGACCCCGTGGTCGTGGCCTGGGCGGTGTGGAAGCTCAAGCGGGCACCGCGGTTCCTGGCGAAGGCCTCGCTGTTCTCCGTGCCCGTCGTCGGCGCGTTGCTGCGCGCGATCGGTCAGATCCCGGTCGAGCGATCCGGGCCGGGTCGGGGCAATGCGTCCATCTCGGCGGCCACCGCCCTGCTCGAACACCGGAAGGGCGTCATCGTGTACCCCGAGGGAACCCTCACCCGCGACCCGGGGCTCTGGCCCATGCGCGGCAAGACGGGGGCCGTGCGCCTCGCGCTCGAGCACGGCATCCCGCTCATCCCCGCCGCGCACTGGGGTGTGCAGGCGATCATGCCGAGGTACTCGAAGAAGCTGCGGCTGTTCGGGCGCAAGCCGGTGATGGTGTCGTACGGGCCGCCCGTCGACCTCGACGATCTGCGCGGGCATCCGCTCGATCAGAAGACCCTCACCGAGGCGACCGACCGGCTGATGTCGGCGATCACGGGGCTGCTCGAGGAGCTGCGGGGCGAGACCGCGCCGACCGAGCGGTGGAACCCGCGTGCGCACAACCAGAGCGAGTTCGGGCGGCTGCGCGACGGCCGGCCGGGCGACGGCCCGGGCGCCGGACCCGTCGCCGGTTCGGGCGACAGCTCGCGCGCCGGCTCGGAGGCCGCCGAGTGAGCCGCGCCTCGCGCGCCGTGGTGCCGCCGCGGCCGCGCGTCACCGTGCTCGGCGCCGGCAGCTGGGGCACGACGTTCTCGAAGGTGCTGGCCGACGGCGGCGCCGACGTCACCGTGTGGGCGCGCCGCCCCGAGCTCGCGAAGGAGATCCGCGAGGCCAAGCGCAACAGCGACTACCTCCCGGGCGTGAACCTGCCGCCGACGATCACCGCCACCTCCGACGTCGGTCGCGCTCTCGCCGACGCGCAGTTCGTGTTCGTGTCGATCCCCAGCCAGTCGCTGCGGGGCAACCTCGTCGAACTGAAGACGCTCATCCCGGAGGGCATCCCGATCACGAGCCTGATGAAGGGCGTCGAGAAGGGCACGGGGCTCCGGATGAGCGAGGTGCTCGAATCCGTGCTGGAGATTGATCCCGACCGCATCGCTGTGGCCTCCGGGCCGAACCTGGCCCTCGAGATCGCGAAGGAGCAGCCGACGGCGGCCGTCGTCTCCTCGGCCAGCCTCGAGACCGCCGAGAGGGTCGCGATGGTGGCGACCAACCGCTACTTCCGCTCCTTCGTCAACACCGACGTGATCGGCACCGAGTTCGGCGGCGTGCTGAAGAACCTCATCGCCGTGGCGATCGGCATCGTCGACGGCGTCGGCTACGGCGAGAACACCAAGGCCTCGATCATCACGCGGGGGCTGGTCGAGATGACCGACTTCGCCGTGGCGTACGGCGGGCATCCGGAGACCCTGTCGGGGCTCGCGGGCCTCGGCGACCTGATCGCCACCAGCGGATCGTCGCTCTCGCGCAACAACACGGCCGGGCGCCTGCTCGGCCAGGGCTACAGCTTCGCCGACGTGGTGAAGTCGATGCAGCAGACGGCGGAGGGGCTCGCCTCGGTGGCGCCCGTGCTCACGTTGGCCGAGGCCAAGGGTGTGGACATGCCGATCTGCCGTCAGGTGAGCCAGGTGCTCGCCGGTACGCTCGATCCTCGGGACATCGCGCCGCATCTGACGACCGATGACGACAGCGGCCCCCAGGGCGAAAGGACACTCGATGCCAAGCAAGACCACGGTGGCGGTGCTGTTCGGCGGGCGCTCCAGCGAGCACTCGATCAGCTGCGCCACGGCCGGCGGGGTGCTTGAGGCGATCGACCGCTCGCGCTTCGACGTGATCCCCGTGGGCATCACGGCCGAGGGCGCGTTCGTGCTCGAGGACGACGAGCCCGCGAAGTTCCGGCTCGACCCCTCGGCGATGCCCGTCGTGAGCGACAACGGCACGCGCATCCTGTGGCCGGCGTCGACCGCCTCGCGTTCGCTCTCGGTTCAGCGGGCCGACGGCACGGTCGAGGTGCTGGGTGACGTCGACGTGGTGTTCCCCATCCTGCACGGGCCGTTCGGGGAGGACGGCACGGTGCAGGGGCTGCTCGAGCTCGTGGGGCTGCCGTACGTGGGCTCGGGGGTGCTCGCGTCGGCACTCGGGATGGACAAGCATTTCACCAAGACGGTGCTGCAGGCCGCGGGCATCGCGGTGGCGCCGTGGCAGACGGTGACGGCGCAGCAGTGGGCGGCGTCGGCGTCGTCGGTTCTCGCCGACGCGTCTTCGCTGGGGCTGCCGCTGTTCGTCAAGCCCGCGCGGGCCGGGTCGTCGGTGGGGGTGTCGAAGGTCAGCACGTCATCGCCCTCGGAGCTGTCGGCCGCCATCGAGACCGCCCTGCGGGAGGACTCGCGGGTGCTGATCGAGTCGGCCGTCGTCGGCCGCGAGGTCGAGTGCGGGGTGCTCGGCGGGCGGGCAGACGGGGCGCCGCGGGTCTCGCTCGCGGGCGAGATCGTGATGACCGGCCGCGAGTTCTACGACTTCGACGCGAAGTACCTCGACGCGCCCGGTGTCGAGCTCGTCTGCCCGGCCGTGCTCACGCCCGCCGAGCTCTCGTCGATGCAGGAACTCGCGGCTCGCGCCTTCACGGCCATCGACGGCGCGGGACTCGCGCGGGTCGACTTCTTCCTGACGGACGAGGGCTTCGTGGTGAACGAGGTGAACACGATGCCGGGCTTCACGCCGATCTCGATGTTCCCCAAGTGCTGGATCGCCTCGGGCCTCAGCTACCCGGAGCTGATCGACGAGCTGATCGCGCTGGCCCTGGAGTAGTTCCATTCGCTGAGGATTTCTCGTATAGTCGAATGTCGCCCTCACCCCGGGCGGCTTTCGATCATCGAGGAGATCCATGAAGACATCATCACGGAGGCGCTCGTTCGCCTCGCTCATCGCGGCGGCCGCCGTGCTCGCCGGGCTGTTCGTCGCGCCCACCCAGTCGGCGTCGGCGCTCGGCTGCGTGCTCGGGCCGAGCCTCGCCTCGGCCGCCAAGGCCGCGGGCGTCAGCTGCCCCGACGTGGAGGGCGGCGGTGGAGGTGGAGCGGCCTGGGGCGCGGCCGGTGGCGCGTGTGCCTACGGCTGGCAGAAGGGCCAATTGCCGGACGGGATGCTCGAGTATCTCGCGGGCAGCACCTGGCACTCCGAGTCGCACGTGCTCGACAGTGGCGAGAAGGTCAGCGTAACCACGTACCTGCGCAGCGGTCGGGCGATCGGACAAGTGCAGTTCCGGTCGACTCGGAGCACCTTCGTCTTCGGAATCAGCATCTATGGCCGCGCCGGCCTCAAGGAGGAGTTCGCCTACTTCGACTGCATGCAGTCGAAAGACGGTCCGATCTACTCCTCGGCTCCCTACGGAAGCCCGATGGTGATGCCCGCCGCGGGATCCCCGACCGTGCCGGCTACCGTGCGAGGTCCGGTCCAGACCCGCGGAGCGATGACGGCACTGCCTGATGGCAAGTACCTGCTCCGGGTCGACGTGACGAACGCCGGCTCGAGCACGAATTTCGCGTCCATCGCGCTCGGACTGGCAGGCTATGCCGTGGAGGGGTTTCCGTCCCTGCCCGGGAACGTGAGTTGCGAACCCGTCGAGGGCCTCATCTGCTCGGCGGACGGCATCCTCCCCGGTCAGACGGTGACCACGGTCCTCATTCTGTCCGCACCCGGCGACACCGCCGCGACTTCCACCATCGACGTGATGGTCGCCTCGCAGGGTCTGGTGAAGACCAAGGTCTCTGTGGGAAGTCCCCGGGTCAACCGCTCGGCAGTGGTCACCGACTTCTACGAGGTCGTCCGGCCGTGATCGGCGCCCGCCGCCGCGCCCTGCCCTACGGGGCGGGCGTGGGGGTGGGGGTGCTGAGCACGTCGTCGGCGTCGAGGCACTGGGCCTCCTGCGGGATCGACTGCACCGCCGTGCGGAGGTCGTCGAGCGCGCTGGTTCCGCCGACGACGTCGTAGTCGAGCACGACCTCGACGGCGGGGGTGCGGCCGTAGGTGGTGAAGACGTAGGTGGGGGCGTTCGAGTCGTCGACGATCCAGTCGACGCCGTTGACGTTGCCGCAGGGCAGGGTGGTCGGGCCGTAGGGCGGCACGCCGCAGTGCAGCAGAACGGATGCCGGGTCGCCCCACGCGCCGGTCGCCTGCGCGTCGGTGGTGCGCTTCGCCTCGCCCGCGACGGTGTCGGGCAGCCGCACGATCACGTCGGCGCAGGCCGGGTCGGTCGCGTCGGGGGCGGCCTCGAGGCTGACGGTGCTGGCGCAGCCGGTGAGCAGGGTCGCCGTGGCGGCGGCCGCCGTGACGAGCGCGAGGGCGCGGCGCCGGCCCGGGGTGGCGACGATGGCGAGGGGGGCGGCGCGGCGCCGGCGGGGGATGGCTAGAGTTCGGGCGGCGTGGGGCATCGAGGTTCAGGCTACCGTTGGCTCGTGGCCTCCGACTTCGGTTTACCTGCGAACGAGCATCCTGAGACCGGGTTCGGCGTCGCCGCCGGGCCGACCCTCGCCGAGGTGGGGGAGGGCGAGACGCTGAAGCGCATCTTCCCGCGGCTGCCGCACGCCGACGCCGAGCTGCTCGGGCCGGGCGACGACAGCGCGGTGGTGGCCGCACCCGACGGCCGCTTCGTGGTGACGACGGATCTGATGGTGCACGGGCCCGACTTCCGCTCGGCGTGGTCGAGCGCGCATGACCTCGGCGTGAAGGCCGCCATGACGAACCTGGCCGACGTGGCCGCGATGGGCGCCCGGCCCACGGCGCTCGTCGTCGCGCTGGCCGCCCCGCTCGACACCCCGGTCGACGTGCTGCTCGGCATCGCCGACGGGCTGCGCGACGGCTGCGCGCTCGCGGCTCCCGGCTGCGGCGTGGTGGGCGGCGACCTGTCCGCGTCGCCGGCGCTGATGATCGCGGTGACCGCGTTCGGCGACCTCGAGGGGCGGGCGCCGGTCACCCGCTCGGGCGCGCGGCCCAGCGATCAGCTCGCGGTCGCGGGCGACCTCGGCCGGGCGGGGGCGGGGCTGTGGCTGCTGTTCCGCGACGGCGTCGCGTCCGACGGTGCAGGGGGTGAGCGGGTGCCCGATGCGGGGCGGGCCGCTGCGGTGCGGGACGCGCATCCAGAGCTCGTGGCGGCTCAGCTGGCGCCGGTCGTGCCGATCGCGCTCGGGGTGCCGGCGGCGGTGGGGGGCGCGACCGCGATGCTCGACGTCTCGGACGGGCTCGTGCTCGACGCCCGGCGGCTCGCGGTGGCCAGCGGATGCTCGGTGCAGCTCGACCCCGCCGCCATCGAGCTCGAGGCGCGGGCGCTGCGCGAGCTCGATCCCGTGGTGGGCGACCGGGCCGCCTCCTTCGTGCTGGCCGGGGGCGAGGACCACGCCCTGCTGGCGGCCTTCCCGCCCGGGCCGCTGCCGGAGGGCTTCCGCCGCCTCGGCACCGTGCTCGACCGCAGCCCCGCGTCCGACGTCCTCGTCGGCGACACCCCCTACGCCGAGCTCGGCGGCTGGGACCCGTACGACGGCTGGAACGGCGCCGCCGGCTGACGCGGAGGCCGGCACGGGAGGAGAATCACGCCGATGGCCCGAATAGGGGCCCATGGGGCTGATTCTCCTCCTGTACCGACGTCGGTCGGGTGGGTCAGGCGGGGGTGGCCCACCAGAGGGCGGTCTCGCCGTAGGCGCGGGTGCGGTCGAGCTCGAGGCCCGCGGGCCAGGCGGGCTCGGGGGAGCGGATGCTGCGCTCGACGAGCACCGTCGCGTCGGGCGCGACCAGCGGCACGAGGGCGGCGAGGGTCTCGGTGAGCTCCGCGTCGGTGAGATCGTAGGGCGGGTCGAGGAACACCACGTCGTAGCCCGCGCCCGCCACCGCGGCGGACGCCCTCAGCCGGGGGAGCACCGCCTGCGTGACGACCTCGACGCGGGGACGGGCATCCGGAGCCGCGGCCGCGATCACCCGGGCCGCGTTCTTCTTCGCGATCGCTGCCGCCGCGGCGTTCTTCTCGACCAGGAGCGCCGTGGCGGCTCCGCGGCTGATGGCCTCGAGGGCGAGGGCGCCTGAGCCGGCATAGAGGTCGAGCACGGTGAGACCGTCGAGTCCGCCGCGGGCCTCGAGGGCCGAGAAGATGGCCTCGCGCACCCGGTCGCTGGTGGGGCGGGTGCCCGAGCGGGGCACGGCGAGGGTGAGGGAGCCGGCGAATCCGGCGATGATGCGCGTCACGCCCTGCACCCTATCGCGGCGGTGTCGGGCGTGCCGCCTAGACTTCTGGCATGAGCGGCAGCACCTCCGGCACGCGTGGGCCGACTGCGCCCGGTGGCACTCGCGCGCCCGACGCGGTGGCGCCGGTGGCCGTACCGCCGGGGGCCGACGCGCTCGACGCGAAGCTGGCCGGGGTGCTCGGCGGGCGCACGGCGAGTGCGTTCGAGAAGGCGTTCGGCATCCGCACCGTGGGTGATCTGCTCAGCCACTACCCGCGCCGCTACGCCAAGCGCGGCGAGCTGACCGCGATCGACAAGCTGCCGCTGGACGAGAACGTCACGATCGTCGCCGAGGTGCGCGACGTGCGGGAGCGGCCGATGCGGGCGCGGCGGGGCAGCCTGCTCGAGGTGTCCATCAGTGACGGGCAGGGCTTCATCTCGCTCACCTTCTTCAACCAGTCCTGGCGCGCCCGCGAGCTGCGGCCGGGGGTGCGCGGCATCTTCGCGGGGAAGGTGTCCGACTACCGGGGGGCGCTGCAGCTCGCGCATCCGAACTACGAGCTGTTCGGCGACGCGAAGGGGCTCGGCGCCGACGCGCTCGACGCGCTGGGCGACGGGCTCGCCGACCCGAGTGCGCTCGACGACGCGGAGGCCAAGCGCTGGGCGGAGATGCCGATCCCGATCTACCCGGCCACCGCATCCGTCGCCAGCTGGCAGATCGCCAACTCGGTGGCCATCGTGCTCGACGCCGTGAAGGGCCGGATCGCCGACCCGGTGCCCGACGAGGTGCGCGAGGAGCGGCGCCTGCTCACGGCCCAGCGCGCCTACGAGCTGATGCACCGGCCCCAGAAGGACGCCGACTACATGCGGGCGCGCGAGACGCTGCGCTTCCACGAGGCGTTCGTGCTGCAGACCGCGCTCGTCAGCCAGCGCCGGGCCGCGCACGCGCAGAAGACGGCGGTGCGGCGGCCGAAGCCCGGGGGCTACCTCGAGCGCTTCGATGCGAGCCTGCCGTTCCGGCTGACGGCCGACCAGCAGCTCGTCGGGTCGGAGATCGCGCGCGACCTGGGCGGCGACATCCCGATGATGCGACTGCTGCAGGGCGAGGTCGGCTCGGGCAAGACGCTCGTAGCGGTGCGGGCGATGCTCGCCGTCGCCGACTCGGGCGGGCAGTCGGCCCTGCTGGCGCCCACCGAGGTGCTCGCCGCGCAGCACCTGCGCTCGATCGTGAAGGTGCTCGGCCCCGACCTCGCGGCCGAGCTCGTGCCCACGCTGCACACCGGTCAGCTCAGCACCGCCGAGCGCAAGAAGGCGCTGCTGCGCATGGTCTCGGGCCAGGCCAAGCTCGTCGTCGGAACCCACGCCCTGCTGAGCGACGTCGTGCAGTTCTACGACCTCGGTCTCGTGGTGGTCGACGAGCAGCACCGCTTCGGGGTGGAGCAGCGCGACGCCCTGCGACAGAAGGGCGCGACCCCGCCGCACGTGCTGGTGATGACGGCGACGCCGATCCCGCGCACGGTGGCGATGACGGTGTTCGGCGATCTCGACGTCTCGACCATCACCGAGCTGCCGGCCGGCCGCAAGGGCATCGAGAGCTTCAGCGTGCCGCTCGCCGAGAAGCCGGGCTGGGCGGGGCGCATCTGGGCCCGCGTCGCCGAGGAGCTCGCGCAGGGGCGGCAGGCGTTCGTCGTCTGCCCCGCGATCGACCCGGCCGACCCGGTGGAGCCGGCCGACGCTCCCGAGAACGACGACGACCGCGCCCGGGACAGCGGCGGCGAGCTCGACGGCGTGCGCGACGACCTCGCGGAGGCTCGAGCCCGCCGGGCCGCGCGGGCGGCCGCGACGACGGGGCCGGTGGGTCGCGCGGGGTCTGCCGCAACGAGTGCTGCTGCATCCGCGAAGGTCACCGCCCCCGCGAAGGCGCCTGCCTCCGCCGCCAAGACCGCCACCGCCGCGAAGACGGCTGCCGCCACCGCGAAGACCGGCGCCGCGTCGGCCGCTGGGGAGGCGCCGCGCCCGCCGAAGGCCACCGTCGTCGAGACCCTCGCCCACCTCCGCGCCCTGCCCGCCCTCGCGGGCTACCGCATCGAGTCGCTGCACGGCCGCATGCCGAGCGAGGAGAAGGACGCCGTCATGCGCGCCTTCGCCGCCCGCGAGATCGACGTTCTCGTGGCCACGACCGTCATCGAGGTCGGCGTCGACGTGCCGAACGCCTCGACGATGGTGGTGCTCGACGCCGACCGCTTCGGCGTCAGCCAGCTGCACCAGCTCCGAGGCCGCGTCGGCCGGGGCGGCGTGCCCGGCCTGTGTCTCCTCGTCACCACCGCCGAGCCCGAGACCCTCGCCCGCGAGCGGGTCGACGCCGTCGCCGCCACCCTCGACGGCTTCGAGCTCGCCGAGATCGACCTCGAGCTGCGGCGCGAGGGCGACGTGCTGGGCAGCATCCAGTCGGGCGGGCGGTCGTCCCTCCGCCTGCTGCGCGTGGTGAAAGACGCCGACGTGATCCAGGATGCGCGGGCCGTCGCCTTCGAGATCGTCGACGCCGATCCGCAGCTCGCCGCGCATCCGGCGATCAGGGGCGCGCTCGAGCGGCGGCTGCGCGAGAGCGAGCGGGAGTTCCTCGCCAAGAACTGAGGGCCGGGCGGCACCGCGCGACAGCGAGGCGCACGGCGACACGCAGCGGAATCGGGGCGACGAGCATCCGCGAACCCATTGATAATTCGCGGGCGCAGGCGCATTGTGGAAGCCACTGGAGACGAGGTGGCCCATGCACATCACGAAGTCGTTCCGACACACCGGCCGAGGCGCCCAGCTGCGCCCCGACATCATGCCCGTGCTCTCAGCCGGCAGACACCGATCGCCCCGCTCGGGGGCCTGCTTCATGGAGTTCGCGTCGTTCCTCGCGGGCGAGAAGTGGAGCGACCATCCGGCCTGCACGCACGCGGGGCTGGCGCAGATGGCGCGCGCCGTCAACGACATGAGCTCGAACGAGGGGCGCGGCCGGCTGTCGACGCTGATCCCCTCGGTGATCGGGCTCACGAGCGACGACCCGAGGCTCGAGCTGGTGCTGGCGATCACCGCGGTCACCGTCGCGCTGCCCGACGCCCCGCTCGACCGGCAGCACGCGCTCGCGGTCGGCGGCCTCGTCTGCCAGGAGGCTCTGCACCGCCTGGGCGGCGGCCCCGTTGAGGTCGACGCGCCGTTCGTCGAGGCTCTCGCGTCTGCGCCCGAGGCCGAGCGCTGGGCACGGCGCTTCCTCGACCGCAACCAGCGCTGGGGGCACGCCGAGATCACCGAGCGGCAGACCCACACGACCATCGCCATGGCGGTCGACGGGGTGCGCTCGGCCTGCGTGCCGCGGCCCGACGACCGGCTGTACGCGATGCTCGCCGAATCGATCGCGCTGTGCGAACGGTTCGTGGCGGCAGCGGCGGCGGCCCCGTCCGCCCCGTCGGCGCCGGGTGCCGCGGCGCCGGTGGCTGCTGTGCCCGAGACGCGCCGGGCCGTGCAGGTCTGAGAAGCGAGCGGATGCGCGGCGGCGGCCTCGGGATGCCGCCGCCGCGCATCCGTCTGCCCGCCCCGGGCCGCCCTTGCCGCCGCTCGCGAAACGTCGCCGAAATGCGCCGGTTGATAGCCTGGACGGCATGAGCAGTGTCGCGGTGGTCCCCGGTTCGTTCGACCCCATCACGCTGGGGCACGTCGACGTGATCGAGCGTGCCGCGTCGATCTTCGACGAGGTGCACGTGGTGGTGGTTCACAACCCCGACAAGCAGGCGCTGATCCCGATCGCTCACCGGGTGTCGCTGATCGAGAAGTCGCTCGAGGAGCGCGGGCTCGTCGGCGCGAACGTGATCGTGACGTCATGGGCGATGGGGCTGCTCGTCGACTACTGCACCGACGTGGGGGCGACGGCGATCGTCAAGGGCATCCGCTCGCAGGTCGACGTGGCGTACGAGACGCCGATGGCGATCGTGAACCGCGACCTGGCGGGCGTCGAGACGATCTTCCTGCTGCCCGACCCGGCGCACGCCCACGTGTCGAGTTCGCTGGTGCGGCAGGTGTCGGCGCTCGGTGGGGACGTGGCACCGTACGTGCCGGGTGTGGTGGCGCGCTTCCTCGAGCGCACCGCCGACTGATGGTGTCGAGCCCCGCGGAGCTGCCCACCTCCGCCGTGCCGGTCGGGTACGCGGCCGAGCTCGAGCAGTTCCACCCGCGCGACGCGATCGAGTACGCCGCCCACGCCGAGAGCCGTGGCTTCCAGGGCGTGATGGCGGCGGATCACTTCCAGCCCTACGTACCCCGCCAGGGCCAGTCGTCGTTCGTCTGGAACGTGCTCGCCGCGCTCGGCGAACGCACCCGCGGCGACATCGGCCCCGGCGTCACCGCGCCGAGCTACCGCTACCACCCCGCTGTGGTCGCCCAGGCCTCCGCGACCCTCGAGGCCATGTACCCCGGCCGGCACTGGCTCGGCATCGGCGCCGGCGAGGCCCTCGACGAGCACGTCGTCGGCGGCTACTGGCCCGAGGCCCCCGAGCGCATCAACCGCATGTTCGAGGCGATCGACGTCATCTCCAAGCTCTTCACCGCCTCGGCGGCCGGCCGCGACGTCAAGCACTCCGGCACCTTCTTCAAGCTGGAGTCGACCCGCCTCTGGACCATGCCCGCGACCCCGCCGCCCGTCTACGTCGCGACCGCCGGCCCGGTGACCGCCAAGCGTGCCGGACGCACCGCCGACGGCCTGATCACGGTCGGTGCGCCGCTCGAGAAGATCGCGGGCCTGTTCGCGCGGTTCGACGAGGGCGCCCGCGAGGCCGGCAAGGACCCGTCGCGGATGCCGCGCATCCTGCAGCTGCACCTGTCGTGGGCCGAGACCGACGAGGAGGCCATGGTGAACGCATTGACCGAGTGGCCGAACGGGGGCATGCGGTTCCCGAAGGCCGACATCCGCTCGCCGTTCGAGTTCGAGCAGATCGCCAAGATGGTGCGGCCCGCCGACTTCGAGGGCCGGATGATCGTGTCCGCCGATCCCGATGCTCACCTCGCGCACCTGCAGCGCTACGCCGACCTCGGCTTCGACCGCATCTACCTGCACAACGTGGGGCGCAACCAGCGCGAGTGGATCGACGTGTTCGCCCGCGACGTGCTGCCGAAGCTGAGGCGGTGAGCGTGTCGACGAGGGAGCTGCGGGTGGTCGCGTTCGGCGGCCTGCCCGAGATATCCGAGGGCGATGACCTCGTGGCGCTGATCGGCGACGCGCTGGACGGGGCGGGGCTCGCGCCGGTGGACGGCGACGTCCTCGTGGTGACCTCCAAGATCGTGTCGAAGGCCGAGGGGCGGCGCATCGCCGCGGCCGACCGCGAGGACGCGATCACCGCCGAGACGGTGCGGGTCGTGGCGAGCCGGGCGCATCCGGGTGGGGTGACGCGGATCGTCGAGAACCGGCAGGGCATCGTGCAGGCCGCGGCCGGCGTGGATGCGAGCAACACGCCGTCCGGCACCGTGCTGCTGCTGCCCGTCGACCCCGACGCCTCGGCACGCGGGCTGGCCGCGGGGCTGCGGGAGCGCTTCGGCGTGCAGCTCGGCGTCGTGCTCTCTGACACCCTCGGCCGCGCCTGGCGCGAGGGCCAGATCGACCAGGCGATCGGGGCGGCCGGCGTGCACGTGCTCGACGACCTGCGGGGCTCCCGCGACACCTTCGGGCACGAGCTCGCCGTCACGCAGGCCGCGCTGGCCGACGAGCTGGCGTCGGCCGGCGACCTGGTCAAGGGCAAGGCGAGCGGGATGCCCGTGGCCCTCGTGCGCGGAGCCGCCGACGCTGTGACGGCCTCCCTCGACACGCCCGCGCGTGCCCTCTCGCGCACCGGCCCGGGGGACATGTTCCGGCTCGGCACCGACGAGGCGCTCGCGGAGGGGCACCTGGCGGGATTCGCTGCCGGCCGCGCCGAGGGCCTCGCGGAAGGCCACGCCGAGGGCCGTGAGGAGGGACGGGCGGAGGGTCGCCTCGAGGGCCTGGCCGAAGGCCACGCCGAGGCGGCGGCCACGATCGCCCGTCTCGAGGCCGCCCTGCTGGCGCTGCGCGGCGACGGGGGGCGGTAGGCGCACGCATCCCGGCCGCCGGGCGCTCCACGCGGCCGGTGACCGAGGTGCGTGCGCGAAGCCGCCCGCGCTCAGCCCTGCGCCAGCTCCAGGGCGCGGCGGATGCCCCAGGCGTAGTCGGCCGGCTGCTCCCACGCCGCGAAGTGGCCGCCGCGCGCGTACTCGCGCCAGTCGGCCACCTCGAAGAAGCGGGAGGCGAAGCGGCGGGGTGCGTTCACGAGGTCGTGCGGGAAGACCGTGAACACGGTGGGGGCCTGGATGCGCGGCCAGTCCTTCGGGTCGTTCGCCGCGTACGGCGCGAACGAGGTGCCGATCGCGCCCGAGAACCAGTAGGCGCTCACCCAGGTCAGCGCCTCGTCGAGGGTGAAGGCGTTCTCGAGGCGGCCGTCGGAGTCGGTCCAGCGCACGAGCTTCTCGACGATCCACGCGGCGAGTCCGGCGGGGGAGTCGCCGAGGCCGGCGGCCAGCGTCCACGGGCGGGTGGACTGCTCGTGCATGTAGCCGCCCTCGGCCGCCTGCCAGCGACGCCCGTGCTCAACGTAGGCGCGCTCCTCGTCGTCGAGGTCGTCGAGCAGCTCGGGGCCGGCGTCCAGGAAGTGCCGCTGCGACACGTCCGTGAGGTGCAGCGCCGACACGGCCGACGGGTGCCGCGCGGCCAGCGCCTCCGCCACGTCGCAGCCGACGTCGCCGGCAGAGACGACGTAGCGGTCGAAGCCGAACTCGGCCATCGCGGCGGCCACGGCGTCCGCCATCGCGGTCGGTGGCAGCCCGGCGGGATCCGCGGCGGCCGCGAACGGGTAGCCGGGCAACGCGGGAGCCACCACCGTCAGGTCGTCGAGCAGCGGCAGGAGCCGCTCGAAGCGCAGCACGGAGTCGGGCCAGCCGTGCAGGAGGAGCACGACCGGAGCATCCGGCACCTCGGCCACGATCGCCCGCACCGGAACCGTCGCCCGCTCGGTCTGCCGCCACGGCAGCGCGGCCAGCCGCGACTCCTGGGCGCGCCAGTCGAAGCGGTCGCGCCAGTGCTCGACGAGGCGCTCGAGGAGCGCGGGCCCGACGCCCAGCTCGGATCCGGCGAAGGCGGGGCCGTCGAGCTGCGGCACGGGGCGGAAGCGCTGAAGCCGCTCCCTCAGGTCGAGCAGGGCGTCGTCACCCGCCCTCGGGAAGACGGGGGAGCTCTGAGCGGATGCGGGGGTCGGCTGATCGGGGGACGTCGTCATCGTGATCCTTTCGACGGGCGGCCGGGCGGGTGTCTCAGATGATCGTGCGCCGTGAGGCGGCGGGTGCACCTAGGGAATCCGCCCTATTTCACGAGTCAGCGGATGAGGCGGTGCAGGAGCGCCCGTTCGGCCACGGTCCACGTGGTGGTGACGAGCAGGTAGAGCGCCGCGGCGAGCGGCACGAACGCGGCGATCACGACGGTCATCAACGGCAGCCAGGAGAGGGCGCGCTGCAGCCCGCCACCCGGGGCCAGCGCCGCCGGCAGGCCCGCTGCCGCGCCGGGCCCGCCAGACGACGAGGCCGACGCGGACGACGAGCCCGACCCAGACGACGAGCCCGACACCGGTGCGACCACCGGCACCGGTGCCAGCGCCAGCGTCACCCGCCGCGACACGAGGGCCACCGCGGCGAGCAGCACCAGCACGATCCCGGTCACCACGAGCGCGGGCAGAGCATCCGGAGACCCGGGCAGCACCGCGAGCCCCGCCGACGCCTGCAGCGGATGCCCCGAGACGACTGCGCTGAGCGCCGCCGCGAAGGAGGTGCCGAGCGGTGCCCCGAGCAGCCACTCGGTGAGCAGCACGTTGGGGTGCCCGTTGATCGTGGGCAGGATGAACAGCCCGTAGACCAGCGAGAGCACGGGCGCCTGCAGCAGCAGGGGCAGGCAGCCGGCGAGCGGCGAGGCGTTCTCGGACGCGTAGAGCGCCATCGTCTCACGCTGCAGCCGCTGCGGGTCGCGGCGGTGCCGGCGCTGCAGTTCGGCGAGGCGCGGGGCGAGGCGGGCGCGCATCCGCTGGGCGCGGGCCTGCGAGACCCCCACCGGGATCAGCACGAGGCGCACCAGAACGGTGAGGGCGACCACCGCGAGGGCGGCCGAGGCTCCGCCGGCGAGCGGCTGGAGGACGGACGAGAGGAACTGCAGCACCGTCGAGGCGGCGTCGAGCGCGGCCGCGACGGGGCCGAAGGCATAGATGTTCACGGGACTCCTTGCGGGATACGGATGGGGGACCGTATGGCCGCGAAGGAGCGCATTCCCGCCCGGCAGGGGCGGGTCGCCCTTTACGGACAGACCGCCGACAGGGGCGGAGTGCTCGGTGAAGGGCGGACGCCCCGGTCAGGGGCGGGGAGCTGCGCTACGCGGCCGCGAGGAGGCGGCCGGGTGCGCGCGTGCGGGGACGCCCGGGGGCGTCGGGGCGGCTCTGCACGACGGTGACCGGCAGGTCGACGTCGTCGGCGGGGCGCGGGCGAGCGGATGCGCGCACGAACCGCGCGAGCACGGCCCTCAGTGCCCGCAGCACGGATGCGACGGACGCCGCGGCGACCGACCCCGCTGCGAGAGCGGTGGCCACGAGAGCCAGTGCCGTCACTGCGCCGGAGTCGAGCGCGCCGCTCGAGCTGACGAACCAGACGAGGCCGAGCCCTGAGGCGACGGCGGCGAGGCGCAGCAGGGCGCGAGCTGCTGCGCGGGTGCTGTCGGCCGTCATGGCTACGACTCTATCGCGCCGGCCCGGCGCGGTTACCGGCGATCGACCGCGCCAGCTCATCGACGACGAAGGGCCGCCCAAGAACGACGAAGGCGCGCCCACCCCGCAAGGGGGGACGCGCCGCGGGAGACGATCGGCTCACGCCGCCCGCACGTAGTCGGACGAGCCCGAGGCCGCGCCCGAACCCGAGGAAGACCCGGCACCCGACCCCGCCCCACGCCGCAGCACCGCACCGGGCGCGATCGTGGTGTCGTTCTCGATCAGCGTCGCGTCCGAGATGGCCGCCCTCTCGCCGATCCGCGAGTGGCTGCCGATCTTCGACGTGCGCCCGATCACGGCCGACGCGCCGACGTGCACGTTCGCGCCGACGAACACTCCGGCGCCGAGGATCGCGTCGTGCTCGATCCAGCTGCCGGACCCGATCCACGCCTTAGGCCCGACCTTGGCGCCGGCCTCGACATAGCTCGTGGGGTCGACGTAGGCCGACGGGTCGACCTCCGCTCCGACTGCGACGTAACCCTTTCCATTGGGGTGGCGGCGATACCGCGACACGACTCCGCGTTCGCCCTCGATCTCAAGAAACGTTCTGCTCACGCTGTATACAACCCACGACCCTCCCGGACCATTCCCGAAAACGTACCGATCGTTCTGTCTTTTCGAAGTGCGGGATAATCGGAGCAATGACTTCCCCGTGGACCCTCGTCGTACCCGTCAAAGGCACCGCCGAGGGCAAGAGCCGCCTGATGCCCGAGCGCTCCGCCGAAGAGCGCCTGCTGCTCGCCGAGGCGTTCACCCTCGACGCGGTCGCCGCGCTGCGGGCCGCCCGCACGGTCGGCCGAGTGATCGTGGTGACGGATGCCGGGTCGTCGATCGCCGCCCGGCTCCGCGAGACGGTGCCCGGTGTCGAGGTGCTCGACGATCCGGGTGAGGGGCTCAACGCGGCTGTCGCCCGCGGCATCGCCGCCGCCGATGACGGGCCGACGGCCGCGATGCTCGGCGACCTGCCCACGCTCGTGGCGGGCGACGTCGACGAGGCGCTCGAGGCCGCGTACGCGCATCCGCTCGCCTTCGTCGCCGACGCCGAGGGCTCGGGCACCACGCTCATCACCGCGGCCGGGAGCACGGCCGGCGCCGGACTCGTGCCCCGATTCGGAGCTGGCTCGGCCGGGCGCCACCGCGCCGCCGGTCACGTCGCCCTGGCGCTCGGCGACGACTCGACCCTGCGCCACGACGTCGACACCGAGGCCGAGCTGCAGCAGGCCTGGCGCCGCGGCGTCGGCCCCGCCACCGCCCGAGTGCTCGAGAGCCTCAAGCCTCCGGCGGCCTCAGTCCTCCAGCAGTGAGTGCGCCGTCGTCTCGTCGATGATCAGGTCGGTCATCACCCCGGCAGCCAGTGCGCCGCGGAGGGCGGGCAGCTTCGAGCGCCCCGACACCACGCAGACCCGCCGCGAGACCTTGCGCAGCAGCTCGAGCGACGGGCCGGAGGAGCGGGCGTTCATCGGGATGTCCTCGCTCGAGCCGTCGGCGCGGTAGAAGACCGTCGCCACGTCGCCGACCACCTGCGAGCGGCCGAGCTGCTGGAAGTCGTCGTCGTCGAGGTAGCCGCCGACGTAGACGTGCGAGGGCACCTCGGCGTAGGCCGAGCCGAGGCCGAACAGCGCGATGTCCATGTGCTTCTGGATCTCGAGCACCCGCCGGATGCTGCGCTCGCGCCAGAGCACCTCCTTGGTGCGCGGGTCGTCGAAGAACGCCGGCACCGGGAACTGCTGCACGTAGGCCCCGAAGGCCGTGCCGAAGCGGCTCATGATCTCGCTGGCGTAGCCGATGCCCGTCGTGCGCGCGTTCGAGGCGCCGTTCAGCTGCACGATCTGCGAGTTGTGCGTGACCTTCTCCTGCAGGTGCCGCGAGACGGCCGACAGGGTCGAGCCCCAGGCGATGCCCATGGTCATGTTGGAATCGAAGAAGGGCCCGAGAATCCGTGCAGCGCTCATCGCCACGCGCTCGAGGCGGTCGACCTCGGCGGTCGAGTCGGGCACGGGCACGACGTGCGCCGTGACCCCGTGGCGGGCCCGGATCCGCTCCTGCAGGCTCGACAGCCGGTCCAGCGGCGACTTCACCTGGATCTCGACGAGCCCCGTGTCGCGGGCGTAACCGAGCAGGCGGGAGACGGAGGATCGCGAGGTGTGCAGCTCGGTGGCGATGGCCTCCATCGTCAGATCCTGCAGGTAGTAGAGGTGGGCGGCGCGGAGCGCGTCGCGCTCCTTCTCGGCGCCAGCGGTGTCGGCCATGCGTCCTCGCATCCTTTCGTCTGCACATATGTGCAACGAGCTTGATCATATGTGAAATCGGTCGTAGAACTGGACAGTCAACCCAGCACGAAGGCGAGTGAACAGTGACCAGCACCAACGATGTCCGCAGCAGCGTCGAAGCCATCCGCAGCAACCCCAAGACCCAGGTCCTGATCGTCGGCGGCGGCATCAACGGCATCGGCACGTTCCGCGATCTCGCGCTCCAGGGCGTCGACGTCGTGCTCGTCGAGCGCGGCGACTACGCCTCGGGCGCCTCGGCCGCCTCCAGCCACATGATCCACGGTGGCGTGCGCTACCTCGAGAACGGCGAGTTCCGCCTCGTGCGCGAGAGCGTGCAGGAGCGTAACCGCCTCCTCCGCCTGGCGCCGCACTACGTCAAGCCGCTGCCCACGACCATCCCAATCTTCTCGACCTTCTCGGGCATCCTGAGCGCCCCGCTGCGCTTCCTCACCCACAAGCAGGGCAAGGCCAAGGAGCGCGGCGCGCTGCTGATCAAGGTCGGCCTGCTCGGCTACGACTCCTTCTCGCGCGACGGCGGCAACGTGCCGCGCCACAAGTTCGTGGGACGCAAGAAGTCGCTCGCCAAGCTCCCGAAGCTCCGCGGCGACGTGAAGTACACCGCGACCTACTACGACGCCGCGGTCGAGAACCCCGAGCGGCTCGCGCTCGACCTGGTTCAGGATGCTCTGGCGACAGGCTCCCACGCCCGCACGGCCAACTACCTCGAGGCGGTCGGCTCGAACGGCGACGCCGTGGTGCTCCGTGACCTCGTCAGCGGCGAGACCTTCGAGGTCGCGGCCGACGTGGTCGTCAACACCTCCGGCCCCTGGACCGACCTGACCAACGCCGCCCTCGGCGAGTCCACGACGTGGATGGGCGGCACCAAGGGCTCGCACATCGTGCTCGACAACGCAGAGCTCTACGAGGCCTGCGCCGGCGGCGAGGTCTTCTTCGAGAACAACGACGGCCGCATCGTGCTGATCTACCCGCTGAACGGCCGCGTGCTCGTCGGCACCACCGACCTCGAGGCCGACATCACCGAGCCGAGCGTCTGCACCGAGGAGGAGGTCGACTACTTCTTCCAGCTGGTCAAGCACGTCTTCCCGACCATCGAGGTCGACCGTCCGCAGATCGTCTACCGCTACTCGGGCATCCGCCCGCTGCCCGGCCACGGCGACACCGCCCCCGGCTTCGTGTCGCGCGACTACCGCATCGAGCAGACCGCCTTCGGCACCTCGACGAAGACCAAGCAGCTCAGCCTGGTCGGCGGCAAGTGGACCACGTTCCGCGCCCTCGCCGAGCACCTGACGAACGACACCCTGGCGCTTCTCGGCCGCACCCGGAAGGTCAGCACCACCGACCTGGCGATCGGCGGCGGGGCGGGCTTCCCGACCACCCCGGCGGCCACCGCATCCTGGATCAAGGCGCACGGTGCCGACCTCGGCCAGGAGCGCACCCGCACCCTGCTCGCCCGCTACGGCAGCAACGCCGCGAAGGTCATCGACCACATCGCAGCGCTGAACGCCACCGAGGCGACGGATGCACCGCTTCAGACCCTGCCCGGGTACAGCACCGGCGAGATCGACTTCCTGATGGGCGAGCACACCGTGCACCTCAGCGACCTGGTGCTGCGCCGCAGCATCATCGCGTTCGTGGGCGGTCTGACCCAGGAGGTGTTCGATGAGCTGAGCACCCTGGCGCAGCGCTCGAAGGGCTGGTCGGACGAGACCCTCGCCGACGAGCGCCGCCTCGCGGCCCGGAACCTCCGCTTCTTCCACGGCATCGTGCTGGAAGCGGCGAACACGGCGGCAGCAGCCGTCAACTGAGTCGGGTGGCGCAGCGCCACCTGAGAGAAGAAAGGTCAACGTGGACAATCTCGGTATCGACTTCGTATCGGAGCTGGTGGGCACAGCCCTCCTGGTGCTCCTGGGCTGCGGTGTGGTCGCCAACGTGGCGCTCGTGCGCACCAAGGGCTTCAACGGCGGCACGCTCATGGTCAACATCGGCTGGGGCCTCGCGGTCTTCGCCGGTGTGATCGTGTCGTACGCCTCGGGCGCGCACCTGAACCCGGCGGTCACCCTGGGACTTCTCGCCAACGGCGCGAAGACCTTCGGCTCGGCGGCCACTCCGGTCGACGTCAACGCCCTCTCCGTCATCGCGTACATCGGCGCGCAGCTGATCGGTGCAATCATCGGCGCGGTGTTCGTCTGGCTGGCGTACAAGCAGCACTTCGACGAGGAGCCCGACGCGGCCAACAAGCTGGGCGTGTTCTCGACCGGTCCGGCCATCCGCTCCTACGGCTGGAACCTGGTCACCGAGATCATCGGCACCTTCGTGCTGGTGTTCGTCGTGATCGGCTTCGGCGGCGGACGACAGGGCGAGGGCGGCCTCGCAGCTCTCGGCGCCCTCCCGGTGGCGCTGCTCGTGATCGCGATCGGCGCGTCGCTCGGTGGCCCGACGGGCTACGCGATCAACCCGGCCCGTGACCTCGGCCCGCGCCTGGCGCACGCCTTCCTGCCGATCAAGGGCAAGGGCAGCTCCGACTGGTCGTACTCCTGGGTTCCCGTCGTGGGCCCGATCATCGGTGGCGTGCTGGCCGGTCTGCTGGCCATCCCTCTGCTGCCGATCCTCACCTGAGCGCCCCGCGCATCCGCTTCATCTCACTGACTTTCAGTAACGACAAAGGAGTTCGACATGTCTGAACAAAAGTACGTCCTGGCCATCGACCAGGGCACCACCAGCTCGCGCGCGATCATCTTCGACCACAAGGGCACCATCGTGTCCACCGGTCAGAAGGAGCACGAGCAGATCTTCCCCAAGGCCGGCTGGGTCGAGCACGACCCGATGGAGATCTGGGCGAACGTGCGCGAGGTCATCGGCCAGGCGCTCTCCAAGGCCGACCTGACCCGTCACGACATCGTCGCCGTGGGCATCACCAACCAGCGCGAGACCGCCGTCGTCTGGGACAGGAACACCGGCGAGCCCGTCTACAACGCCATCGTCTGGCAGGACACCCGCACCCAGTCGATCGTCGACCGCCTCGCCGGAGACGAGGGAACCGAGCGCTTCAAGTCGATCGTCGGCCTGCCGCTCGCGACCTACTTCTCGGGCACGAAGATCGTCTGGATCCTCGAGAACGTCGAGGGCGCCCGCGAGAAGGCCGAGGCCGGCGAGCTGATGTTCGGCACGACCGACACCTGGGTGCTCTGGAACCTCACCGGCGGCACCGAGGGCGGTGTGCACGTCACCGACGTGACCAACGCCTCGCGCACCCTTTTCATGGACCTCGAGACGCTCGAATGGCGCGACGACATCCTCGAGGCCTTCGGCGTGCCGAAGTCGATGCTGCCCGAGATCAAGTCGTCGTCCGAGGTCTACGGCACCGTCGAGTCGTCCAACCTGCTGCGCGAGGTGCCGATCGCCGGCATCCTGGGCGACCAGCAGGCGGCGACCTTCGGCCAGGCGGCGTTCGACGCCGGCGAGTCGAAGAACACCTACGGCACCGGCAACTTCCTGATCTTCAACACCGACACCGAGATCGTGCACTCCAAGAACGGGCTGCTCACCACCCTCGGCTACAAGCTGGGCGACCAGCCGGCGCACTACGCGCTCGAGGGCTCGATCGCCGTCACCGGCTCGCTGATCCAGTGGCTGCGCGACAACCTGGGCATCATCTCCTCGGCACCCGAGGTCGAGACCCTGGCGAACACCGTCGAGGACAACGGCGGCGCGTACTTCGTGCCGGCGTTCTCAGGGCTGTTCGCGCCGTACTGGCGGTCGGATGCGCGGGGCGCCCTCGTGGGCCTCACCCGCTACGTCAACAAGGGTCACATCGCCCGCGCCGCGCTGGAGGCCACGGCCTTCCAGACCCGCGAGGTGCTGGACGCGGTCAACGCCGACTCGGGCGTCGACCTCACCGAGCTCAAGGTCGACGGCGGCATGATCGCCAACAACACGCTGATGCAGTTCCAGGCCGACATCCTCGGCGTGCCGGTCATCCGTCCGGTGGTCGCCGAGACCACCGCGCTCGGTGCCGCGTACGCCGCGGGCCTCGCGGTGGGCTTCTGGGCGAACCTCGACGAGCTCCGTGCCAACTGGCAGGAGGACTCCCGCTGGGAGCCGAAGATGGACGACGCCGAGCGCGAGCGCCAGCTGCGCAACTGGAAGAAGGCCGTCACGAAGACCCTCGACTGGGTGGACGCCGACACCGAGGCGTAACCCGCCCCGTCCTACCCGACGGCCCGTCCCTCCACGCGAGGGGCGGGCCGTCGTCGTCAGGCCAGGAGGTTCGTGTGGAGGGTGCGGCCCGTGGCCGCGAAGCCCTGCGAGGCGAACTCGCGGGCGACCGCGACGCGCTCGGCCGTGGGGCGGCCGTAGGTCGTGGTGCGCTGCACCGGCACGCGGCCGATCTCCCCGATCATCCGCTCGAGCTCGTCGACCGTCTTCTCGGAGCCGTTGTCGGCACCTGCCATGCGGCTGATCGTCTCCTCCATCAGGGTGCCGCCGAGGTCGTCGGCGCCGCCCTGCAGCATCTGCTGCGTGCCCGCGTTGCCGAGCTTCACCCACGAGGTCTGCACGTGGTCGATGCGCCCGTGCAGCATCAGCCGCGACACCGCGTGGATGGCCCGGTTCTCCTGCCTCGTCGGCCCCGGCCGGGCGACGCCGGCGAGGTAGACGGGGGCGTTCATGTGGATGAACGGCAGCAGCACGAACTCGGTGAACCCGCCGGTCTCGTCCTGAACCCGCGCCAGCGTGCGCAGGTGCCCGACCCAGTGCGAGGGGTTGTCGACGTGCCCGTACATCATGGTCGACGAGGAGCGCAGGCCGATGTCGTGCGCGGTCGAGACGATGTCGATCCACGCGGCGGCCGGCAGCTTGCCCTTGGTGAGCACCCAGCGCACGTCGTCGTCGAGGATCTCGGCGGCCGTGCCCGGGATCGAGTCGAGCCCCGCCGCCTTCGCCTCGAGCAGGAAGTCGCGGTACGACAGCCCGGTGCGCGAGGCGCCGTTCACGATCTCCATCGGGCTGAACGCGTGCAGGTGGATGTCGGGCTGCCGCGCCTTCACCGTGCGCGCCAGGTCGAAGTACGCCGAGCCGGGCAGGTCGGGGTGGATGCCGCCCTGCATGCAGATCTCGGTGGCCCCGATCATCCAGGCCTCGTCGACGCGGTCGCCGACCTGCTCCATCGACAGCGTGTAGGCGTCGGCGTCGGTGCGCCGCTGAGCGAAGGCGCAGAAGCGACAGCCCGTGTAGCAGACGTTCGTGAAGTTGATGTTGCGGTTCACGACGTAGCCGACCTCGTCGCCCACGGTCGCCCGGCGCACGTCGTCGGCGAGGGCCGCGAGGGCCTCCAGGTCGGGGCCGTCGGCGCCGAGCAGGGTGAGGTAGTCGGTGTCGCTCAGGCCGGCCGGGTCCTCCGCGGCACGGGCCAGGGCGCTCCGTATCGCTGGGTCTCCGGATGCGCGGGGCGCCGTGCCCTCGTTCGCCCCGACGTGCTCGCGCAGCTCGGCCCAGTCGCCGTAGACGTCCTCGAAGTCGCTGCGGCGGTCGCCGGTGCGGCCGATCGTGTCGATCTCGGTGTGCAGCTCGGTGCGGCCGGAGCCCGAGGAGGTCCAGTCCCGCTCCTGCCAGGGTAGCCCGACCGGGATGCGCCCCTCGACGGCCAGCCCGTCGGGCCCCGCGAGGGCGCGGACGTGGGGGAGGACGCGGGGGTCGATCCAGGGCTCCTCGGCGCGCACGAAGTGGGGGTGCGCCGTGAGCCGCTCGCGCAGCTCGAAGCCGGCCTCCGCGGTGAGGCGGGCCAGGTCGTCGATGTGCGGCCACGGGCGCTCGGGGTTCACGTGGTCGGGGGTGAGCGGCGAGACGCCGCCCCAGTCGTCGATGCCGGCGCGCACGAGGAGACCCAGCTCACGCGCATCCGTCAGATTCGGCGGAGCCTGCACCCGAGCCTTCGGGCCGAGGACGAGCCGCGCCACGGCGACTGCCGCGACGTACTCCTGGGTCTCCAGGTCGTCGGCGGCCATCATGGCGGTCGCGGGCTTCGCGCGGAAGTTCTGGATGATCACCTCCTGCACGTGACCGTGCCGGCGGGCGGCCGAGCGGATGGAGAACATCCCGTCGACGCGCTCGGCGTAGTTCTCGCCGATGCCGAGCAGCAGGCCGGTGGTGAAGGGCACGTTCGAGCGCCCGGCGTCCTCGAGCACGCGCAGGCGAACCACGGGATCCTTGTCGGGGGAGCCGTAGTGCGGCCCGCCCTTCTCGCTCCAGAGGCGGTCGGCGGTGGTCTCGAGCATCATGCCCATCGACGGGGCGACGGGCTTCAGGCGCTGGATCTCCTCCCAGGTCATCACCCCGGGGTTCAGGTGCGGGAGGAGGCCGGTCTCCTCGAGCACGAGGATCGCGACCGCGCGGAGGTAGGCGATGGTGGAGTCGTAGCCACGGGCCTCGAGCCATTCGCGGGCCACGGGCCAGCGCTCCTCGGGGCGGTCGCCGAGGGTGAACAGCGCCTCCTTGCAGCCCAGCGCCGCGCCCTCGCGGGCGATCGCGAGCACCTCGTCGGGGGAGAGGAAGGGCGCCTTGCCCTGCTTCTCGAGACCACCGGGCGTCTCGACGAAGGTGCAGTAGTGGCAGCGGTCGCGGCAGAGGTGGGTGAGCGGGATGAAGACCTTGCGCGAGTAGGTGATGACGCCGGGGCGGCCTGCGATCTCGAGGCCGGCGTCGCGCACCCGGGAGGCGGCGGTGAGGAGCCGCTCGAGGTCGTCGCCCCGGGCGTGCAGCAGCGTCTCGGCCTCGGTGGCGTCGAGGGCGACGCCCGTCTCGGCGCGCTTCAGCGCACGGCGGATGGCCGAGGCGTTCGGCACGAACGTCTGCTCGACGGGGGCGGGGGCCGTGCTGCGGCCCGTGGCGCGCACGCCCGTGGACGTGGGGAACGGAAGATCTTCGGGCATGGTCTGTCCTCGGGGAAGTCGGCGCGGCGAGCGGACACGCGAAAGAGACGCGAGAAGAAAAGAGAGCCCAAAGCCAGACCCAGAACCTGATTGCAGGACAGCCTACCCCCCGAGCCGCCTACCCCTTCGGCGGGCCTCCCCCTGATGGGGACGGGCCCCGAGCGCGCCGCGTGTGCCACGATGGCGTCACCACTACGAATCGGGGAACATCTTGGCCAAGACAGCTGTGCGCGGAACCTTCCTGGACTTCGTCGACGACCCGTACAAGCACGTCGGCAACGAAGAGGCCGCCGCGCGGTTCCAGGCCGACGGCCTGCTGGTCGTCGAGGACGGCGTGATCGTCGACTTCGGCGCCTACGACGACATCGCCTCGAAGCACGAGGGCGTGGAGATCACCGAGATCCGCGACCGCATCATCCTCCCCGGCTTCATCGACGGCCACATCCACCTGCCGCAGACCCGCGTGCTCGGCGCCTACGGCGAGCAGCTGCTGCCCTGGCTGCAGAAGTGGGTCTTCCCCGAGGAGCACCGCTACGCCGAGCGCTCCTACGCCGAGGAGGGCACGAAGCACTTCTTCGACAACCTGCTCGCCTCGGGCACCACCACGGCGCAGACCTTCACGACCGGCAACCTCACCTGCAACGAGGTCTTCTTCGAGGAGGCCAGCCGCCGCAACATGCGCATGATCGCCGGCCTCACCGGCATCGACCGCCACGTGCCGGACTACTTCGCCAACACCCCCGAGCAGTTCTACGACGACAGCCGCACCCTGATCGAGAAGTGGCACGGCAAGGGCCGCAACCTCTACGCGATCACCCCGCGCTTCGGCTTCGGCGCCTCCAACGAGCTGCTGGCCGCCTGCCAGAAGCTCAAGCAGGAGTTCCCCGACCTGTGGATCAACACCCACATCTCCGAGAACCCCGCCGAGGTGCACGGCGTGCTGGCGCTCCACGACGACTGCCACGACTACCTCGGCGTGTACGAGAAGTACGGACTGGTGGGTCCGAAGTTCACGGGCGGCCACGGCGTCTGGCTGTCCAACAGCGAGTTCCGCCGCTTCTCGGAGTCCGGCGCCTCGGTGGCCTTCTGCCCGTCGTCGAACCTCTATCTCGGATCGGGCCTGTTCCGCCTCGGCCGGGCGCTCGACCCCGAGCACCGCGTGCTCGTCTCGTACGGCACCGACATGGGCGGCGGAAACCGCTTCAGCCTGCTCAACACGCTCGAAGACGGCTACAAGGTGGGGATGCTCAACAACACCATCCTCGACGGCAGCATCCTGCCGAGCGACCAGGACCTCGCCGAGTCGGAGCGCAACAAGCTCTCGCCGCTCCGCGCTTTCTACTCGCTCACCAAGGGAGGCGCCGAGGCGCTCTACATCGACGACCTCGTCGGCTCGTTCGACATCGGCAAGGAAGCCGACTTCGTCGCCCTCGACTGGACCGCCGGGCCCCCCGCCACGGCCTGGCACCAGAGCCTGTCGTACAGCGGCGGCCCGATGACGCTCGAGACCGTCTCCGACCTGCTCTTCGGCGTGATGATGGTCGGCGACGAGCGCGCCGTCGACCAGACCTGGATCGCGGGCGAGCTCGCCTACCAGAAGGCCTGAGCGTGACCGAGACGGCGGTGCCCGGCACCACGACGGAGCCGGGTGGCCGGGTCACCCTCGTCGTGCACCGCCGCCTCGCCGAGAAGGACTATCCGGCCTACGAGGCCTGGCAGAAGAAGGTCGCCGACAGCGTCTCGCGTTGGCCGGGCTTCCTCGAGCGCGAGCTGATCCGGCCGAACCCGCCGCTGCAGGTCGACTGGGTGACCGTGCAGCACTTCCGCGACGCCGGCTCGGCGCGCGGTTGGCTGCAGAGCGCCGAGCGCAAGAACCTGGTCGACGAGATCGGTGACCGCTTCATCGGCAACGACGACGTGCACCTGTTCACCGAGGAGGCGAAGCACCCGAGCGAAGCGGCGTCGGTGCTCATCTCCAGCCGGGTCGCTCCCGAGGACGAGGCGCGCTTCCTCGAGTGGCAGCGCGAGATCTCGGCCATCGAGTCGCGCTTCGAGGGCTTCGTCGGCCACAAGGTCGAGCGCCCGGTGGCCGGCGTGCAGGACGACTGGGTCGTCGTGCTGAGCTTCGACAGCGAGCCGCACCTGAACGCCTGGCTCGACTCGCCCGAGCGCGCCGCCCTGCTCGAGGAGGGCGCGGCCTACAACGAGCAGCTGAAGCTCACCCGGTCCAGCTACGGCTTCGGCTTCTGGTCGGGGCGATCGAGCCCGGATGCGCTGCCCGACCCGGTCTTCAAGAGCAACCTCCTGGTGCTGCTCATGCTCTACCCCATCGTCTTCCTGTGGGGCTACTTCATCGCCGACCCGCTGTTCGCCGACCACGGGGTGCCGTTCTGGCTCTCGCTGTTCATCGGCAACCTGGTCTCGACGCAGCTGCTCGGCTGGTTCTTCGTGCCGTGGGCGTTCAAGCTCTTCGGCTGGTGGGTGAAGCGGGGCGTCCCGGTGAAGACGCACGTGCTGGGATACGCCATCGTCGTCGCCGGCTACCTCGTCTCGATGGGGCTCTACGCTTGGCTGATGTCGCTCCGCCCGGCGAACTAGCAGCGACCGGCCGGCAGCTGACGGCTGGCGCCTAGCGGCGGGCGGCCGCGGCCAGGGCGTCGGCGGCGAGCTGGGCGCTCGTGTCGGGGTCGCGCATCCAGAGGGGCACCACCGAGGTGCGGATGCCCGCCGACTCGATGACCGGGGCGCTCGCCGCGTCGCTCTCGTCGATCAGCCAGGCGTCGAGCAGGCCACCCCGCGAGCGGGAGCCGTAGTGCTTCGCCACCGCCGCGGCGGTCGTCTCGACGCCGATCGCCGTGAGGCAGGCGTCGGCCATGCCGCGCACGGCCGCGCCCGAGATGATGGGGGAGACCCCGACGATCGGGGCGCGGGCCTCGTGCAGCGCCGAGCGGATGCCGGGCACTCCGAGGATGGTGCCGATCGACACGACGGGGTTCGACGGGGCCACCAGGATCACGTCGGCCTGCTCGATCGCCCGCCGCACCGACGGGGTCGGCTTCGCCGCATCCGCCCCCACCTGGATGAAGCGCTGCGCCGGAACGCCCGCCCGGTGCTTCACCCACCACTCCTCGAAGTGCACGATGCGGCGCTTGCCGTCGAGGATGATCTCGACGTGCGTCTCGACCGGCTCGTCGCTCATCGGGAGGAGCTTCACACCCGGGTTCCAGCGCTCGGTGAGCCGGGCGGTGGCCTCGGTCAGGGTGAGGCCGTCGCGCAGGAAGCTGGTGCGCGCGATGTGGGTGCCGAGGTCGAGGTCGCCGAGGGTGAACCACGGCCAACCGACGCCGTAGGCGGTGAGCTCGGCGCTGACGCGCTCGCTCTCGTCCTTCCGGCCCCAACCGCGCTCGTCGTCGTTGGCGCCGCCGAGCGTGTACATGATCGAGTCGAGGTCGGGGCAGACGCGGAGGCCGGTCAGCCACATGTCGTCGCCGGTGTTGACGACCGCCGTGACCTCGGCGGTCGAGCCGCCGTCGCCGTTCGGGTACGCCTTCCTCAGCTGGGTGCGCAGCCCCCTCAGGAACCGTGCACCTCCGACACCGCCTGCGAGAACCGTCACCTTCACGCCCCCATTCAATCCCATGCGCGCGCTACCCGCCGACCGCCCCCACGTTCCCCAGCACCTCGTCCACCAACGCGGGCAGCACCTCGCCCGGCCCGCTGACCTGCACCCAGGCGTTTTCGATCGCGATGTTCACCGTCGACTGCGCCGAACCGTCCTCGGTGGCCAGGTAGGCCTCGCCCGGGTAGTCGGGGGCGGGCTGCCATTCGTACCGCTCGCTCGCCGCCATCGCCGCGGGCAGGTACGAGGCGCCGCCGGGCAGAACGGATGCGCCCGCCCCCGCATCGGTCTCGGAACCCCAGAGGCACCACTCCGACCCGACCTGCTTCGACACCCGGAACGGGAACCGCGCGTACTCGCCGTCGTCGGTCTTGAAGGCGGACGCCTGGGTGGTGCCGAGGATCTCGTTCAGCCGCGCGTCGGAGATCAGGTTCTCGCAGCCGACCGCGCCGGGGATGTCGGCACCGCTCGGATGCCAGAGCGGCTCGGGGGCGCCCAGTGCGGTCACGGCGGCGACGAGCTGGGGAACGGCGGCGGCGAAGCCGTCGACGACGTCGGCCGGGAGCGCGGTGTCCTGATCACCGCTGTAGGCGGTCGCGGTGATGCCGTAGCCGTTCTCGAGGTCGATGAACTGGCAGAGGTCGGCGCGGTAGGAGAGCGGGCACTCCTCGCGGGCGTCCGGTCCGATCGTGGGCGCGGCGGGCAGCGGGCCGAAGTCGACGCCGTCGGCGGTGGCCGAGTAGTCCTCGTCCGACACCTCGGGCGTCACCGAGAACGTCAGCGTGACGTTCGCGGCGTCGGTGTAGGCGCACTGCAGCACGCCCGCGCGGGCCGCGGCGTAGTCGGCGGGGCTGTCGCCGGTGGGCGGGGTCTCGACCGGAGTGAAGCCGGCCGGGACGGGCTGGAGCTCGTCGCAGCTGGCCGGCACCCGCACCGTCGGCGCGCTCGCCGCCGCCGGCGTCGGGCTCGTGCTCGCCGCCCCCGTGGAGTCCGTCGCCGGCGCGGCGGTGGTCGTGGTGGCGGCCGGCATCGCACCCGCGCACCCGGCCAACAGCAGCGCCAGCGCCGCGGTCGCCGCCGCGACCCCGGCCCCGCGCATCCGTCTGTTCGTCTTCGTCGTCATACCCCCTAGTGTCCGCTCGCGCCCCACCGGTTCCAATTCGGAGGTCAGGGGAGCCACGGGTTCACGACGGGGAGGCCGGTGTGCTCGAAGTCGCGCTCGTTGCGGGTGGCGAGGAGGGCGCCGTGCACGCGTGCGCTCGCCGCGATCTGGGCGTCGAAGGGGGTGATGGGGCGGCCGAGACGGCGGCGCGAGGCGACCACGTCGGCGAACTCGACGGCGCACTCGGCGTCGAACGGGATGATGCGCCGGTCGAACTCGTGTGTCACGAGGTGCGCGACCCGGCGGCCGAGCTCGCTGCGACGCGTGCCGGCCGGCAGGAGTGCGACCCCCTGCAGCAGCTCGGCGAGGGTGACGGCCGAGAGGCACAGCTCGTGGGCCGGCTGCCGGTCGGTCCAGTCGACGACCTGACTCGCGGCCTGAGCGCGAAGGAGTTCGGACACCACGTTCGTGTCGAGCAGGATCATCGGTCGAAGTCGACGCGATCAGCCGGTGCGGCGCGCTCGGGCAGCAGATCGGCGAGATCGTCGGCGTACCCGACGTCGGCGAACAGCGACCGGATGCGGCTGCCCACCCCGGCCGTGTCGGCCGGCTCGCTCGCCACAGCTGAGGTGAGGATCTGGCGCGCCTCGGCCTCCATCGACCTCCCGTTGCGGGCCGCCCTGACGCGCAGTCGCTCCCTGGTGCCGTCTTCGAGATCTCGCACCGTGATCGTCGCCATCATGCCGCCCTTCGCTGCTGTCAATGCTAGCAAGGGAATGAGGATGTGTCGAGTACGGCCGGGCTACTCGGCGCGGGCGGCGGCGGCCAGGAGGGCGGCCACGGCGTCGAAGTCGTCGACGACGCGGCCCGCGGTGACGCGGAGGAACTGCGGCGGCCGCGCATCCGGAACCGGGGCCGCGGCGACGAACGAGGAGCCCGCCGCCACGCGGATGCCGCTGGCCGCCAGCGTGAGGATCGCCGCCTTCTCGTCGGCCACCGGCAGCCAGGTGTTGATGCCGTCGGAGGGCTCGTGCGGCAGCCCCTGCTCGACCAGCGCCTCCGAGAGCAGCCGCTGCCGGGCCTGGTAGATGCGCCTGGCGTCGTGCACCGTGTCGACCGAGGTCGGCGCGGTGAGCAGCTCGTAGAGGATGGTCTGCAGCATCCGCGACGTCCAGCCCGGGCCGAGCAGGCGGCGCGCCACGATCCGGTCGATCAGCGCCTCCGGCCCGCCGAGCGCGGCGATGCGGAGGTCGGGGCCGTGCGACTTGGCGAAGCTCCGCACGTGCAGGGTGCGGTGCGGCAGCCAGGTGCCGAGGCTGTGCGCGGGGCTCGAGGAGATCTCGCCGGAGTGGTCGTCCTCGATCACCACGGGGTCACAGAGGTGGTCGTGCGCCCGCAGCACCCGGGCGAGCTCCCGCGCCCGCGCCGCGCCCATCGAGATGCCCGTGGGGTTGTGCGCCCGGGGCTGCAGGATGACGGCGACGGGCCCCAGGGCGAGGGCGTCCGCGAGCTGCCGGGGGAGCATCCCCTGCTCGTCGACGTCGACCGGCAGCCGCTCGGCCCCGAAGGTCTCGAGCAGGTCGAGGAACGGCGGGAACGTCGGGTTCTCGACCACGACGCGGTCGCCGAAGCGCACCAGCGTCTCGAGTGCGCGGGAGATGGCGTCGAGGGCGCCGTCGACGATCGTCAGCGACGCGACGGGATAGGGCCAGGATGCGCGCAGGTGCTTCTCGAGCCCCGGGAGCACCGGGGAGCTCAGGTAGCTCGCCGTGTCGGCACGGGTGGGCACCTTGGTGAGCGCGTGGGACAGGTCGGGCAGCAGCGACGGATCGGGCGTGCCGGTCGAGAGGTCGAGCCGGGCCGTCACGTGCGAGCCGGCGAGCTCGCCGAAGTGCGGCGGCATCCACGGCGTGGCGGCCTGGAGCACGTAGCTGCCCGCCCGGCCGCGGGAGGTGATCAGGCCGACACCCGAGAGCGCCTGCCAGGCGTTGCTCACCGTGGCCGGGCTGACCCCGAGGGTCGACGCGACGTCGCGCACCGTCGGCAGCCGGTCGCCCGCGCCGAGGGAGCCCGAGCGGATGAGGCGGGAGATGGCCGCGGCGATGCCCTCGGGCGTGCGGTGCTCCACCGCGTCGACGATCCGTTCGAGCATGATGCCCCGGTTCTTGGTGCGTCGGCCCGGACGGGGGTGCCCGGGAGTCTTGACATATTTACTCTCGCGTCACACTCTGAAACACACGAGAAATGTTCACGCCGAATAATAACAAAACCGGCTGCACAGCACGCTTCGAAAGGAAACACCGATGACGACGATCCGCGCGGCGATATCCCAGACCACCTGGACGGGCGACAAGGAGTCGATGCTCGACAAGCACGAGCAGTTCATGCGCGACGCGGCCGCCCAGGGCGCGCAGGTGATCTGCTTCCAGGAGCTGTTCTACGGGCCCTACTTCGGCATCACGCAGGACAAGAAGTACTACCGCTACGCCGAGCCGGCCGACGGCCCGATCGTGCAGCGCTTCGCCGCGCTGGCGAAGGAGCTGAACATGGTCACGATCCTCCCGATCTACGAGGAGGAGCAGACCGGCGTCTACTACAACACCGCCGTGGTCGTCGACGCCGACGGCAGCATCGTCGGCAAGTACCGCAAGCACCACATCCCGCACCTCGAGAGCTTCTACGAGAAGTTCTACTTCCGCCCCGGCAACCTCGGCTACCCGGTCTTCGACACCGCCGTCGGCAAGGTCGGCGTGCACATCTGCTACGACCGCCACTTCCCTGAGGGCTGGCGCGAGCTCGGCCTGAACGGCGCCCAGATCGTCTTCAACCCCAACGCCTCCAAGCCCGGCCTGTCGAACCGCCTCTGGGAGCTCGAGGGCCCCGCGGCCGCCGGCGCGAACCAGTACTTCGTGCTGGTGCCCAACCGGGTCGGCAAGGAGGACAACGAGTACGGCGACCTCGCCGTCGACTTCTACGGCACGAGCTACGTGGTCGACCCGCGCGGCAACTACGTCGGCGAACTCGGATCGAGCGAGCACGAGGAACTGCTCATCCGCGACCTCGACCTCGACGCCATCCGCGACACCCGCGACGACTGGCAGTTCTACCGCGACCGCCGTCCCGACGCCTACAACGAGATCGTCGCACCGTAGGCACCGGGGAGGGGCAGCCATGAAGACTCTGATCAAGGGCGGCACCGTCGTCAACGCCACGGGCACGGCCACGGCCGACGTGCTGATCGACGGCGAGACCATCGCCGCGGTGCTCGCCCCGGGCAGCACGCTGCTCGGCTTCGACATCGAACAGAACGTCGACCAGGTCGTCGACGCCACCGGCAAGTACGTCATCCCCGGCGGCATCGACGCGCACACCCACATGCAGATGCCGTTCGGCGGCACCGAGGCCTCGGACACCTTCGAGACCGGCACCCGCGCGGCGGCGCACGGCGGCACCACGTCGATCATCGACTTCGTCGTGCAGTACGCCGGCGAGAACATCCTCGACCAGTACAACCTGTGGCAGGAGAAGGCGGCCGGGCAGTGCGCGGTCGACTACGGCTTCCACCAGATCCTGTCCGACGTGCAGGACTCGTCCCTGACCGCGATGGACGAGCTGATCAACGAGGGCGTCACGAGCTTCAAGCTGTTCATGGCCTACAAGGGCGTGTTCCTGTCGGACGACGGCCAGATCGTCAAGGCGATGCAGCGGGCCTCCGACAACGGATCGCTGATCATGATGCACGCCGAGAACGGCTCGGTCATCGACCTGCTCGTCAAGCAGCACCTCGAGCGCGGCGAGACCACGCCCTACTACCACGGCGTCTCGCGGCCGTGGCAGGCCGAGGAGGAGGCGACGCACCGAGCGATCATGCTCGCGAACCTCACGGGGGCTCCGCTGTACATCGTGCACGTCAGCGCCAAGCAGGCCGTCGAGCAGATCGCCGCCGCCCGCGACAACGGCCAGAACGTGTTCGCGGAGACCTGCCCGCAGTACCTCTACCTCTCGCTCGAGGACCAGCTCGGAGCATCCAGCCCGGAATGGGGCGAGTTCGAGGGCGCGAAGTGGGTCTGCTCGACGCCGCTGCGCTCGAAGCACGAGGGTCACCAGCACCACATGTGGCAGGGCCTGCGCACGAACGACCTGCAGGTCATCTCGACCGACCACTGCCCCTTCTGCATGAAGGGCCAGAAGGACATGGGCCTGGCCGACTTCTCGAAGATCCCGAACGGCATCGGCTCGGTCGAGCACCGGATGGACCTGATCTACCAGGGCGTCGTGATGGGCGAGATCACGCTGCCCCGCTGGGTGGAGCTCACGAGCACCACGCCGGCGCGGATGTTCGGTGTCTACGGCAAGAAGGGCGTCATCCAGCCCGGCGCCGACGGCGACGTGGTGATCTACGACCCGAACGGCCACACCTCCATCGGGCTGGAGAAGACCCACCACATGAACATGGACTACTCGGCCTGGGAGGGCTACGAGATCGACGGCCACGTCGACACCGTGTTCTCGCGGGGCCGCATGATCGTCGACGACGACGCGTACCTCGGCCGCAAGGGCGACGGCGCGTACTTTAAGCGCGGCCTCAGCCAGTACCTGATCTGACCCACCCGAGAACCGACAGAGAGACACAGCATGGATTTCGGCGCGGTCGTTCAGACCAACCCCCCGGCAGCCCGCACCGTCGGGCTCGCCAAGCTCAGCGAGCAGTACGGCTTCGACTACTTCTGGACCTTCGACTCGCACCTGCTCTGGCAGGAGCCGTACGTCATCTACAGCCAGATCCTGGCCGAGACGAACAAGATCAAGGTCGGCCCGATGGTCACCAACCCGGCCACCCGCGACTGGACGGTCACGGCGTCGATCTACGCGACGCTGAACGAGATGTACGGCAACCGCACCATCTGCGGCATCGGCCGCGGCGACTCGGCGGTGCGCGTCACGAACGGCGCGCCCACGACGCTGAAGACGCTGCGCGAGTCGATCCACGTCATCCGCGAGCTCGCCAACTCCCGCGCGGTCGAGTACAACGGCGCCACGCTGCAGTTCCCGTGGAGCAAGGGCTCGTCGCTCGACATGTGGGTGGCCGCCTACGGCCCGCTGGCCCTCAAGCTCACGGGAGAGGTCGGCGACGGCTTCATCCTGCAGTGCGGTGACATCGACATCGCCAAGTGGATGATCGCCACCGTCCGCAAGGCGGCCGAGAACGTCGGGCGCGACCCCGACGAGATCGCGTTCTGCGTGGCCGCCCCGATGTACATCGGCGACGACTGGGAGCACATGCGCGACCAGTGCCGCTGGTTCGGCGGCATGGTCGGCAACCACGTGGCCGACATCGTCGCGAAGTACGGCGAGAGCGGTGCGGTTCCGGATGCGCTGACCGAGTACATCAAGGGACGCGAGGGCTACGACTACAACGAGCACGGCCGCGCCGGCAACACCCACACGAGCTTCGTGCCCGACGACATCGTCGACCGCTTCTGCGTGCTCGGCACCGCCGATCAGCACATCGAGAAGCTCAAGCAGTACGCCGAGATCGGTGTGACCCAGTTCGCGGGCTACCTGCAGCACGACAACAAGGAGGAGACCCTCCGCGTGTACGGCGAGACCGTGATGCCGGCCCTCCGCGACCACATCACGGCCAAGGCATGAGCGGACGCTCCCCGTCGGGCACCCGCGACCGCCGTCCGGCCGCGCGGCGTTCGGGCACGACCGCGACCCGCGTCGCCTTCGGGGCGGGCGGCGTGTTGCTCGTGGTGGTCGTCTGGGAGCTCTACAAGGCGATCGGCCCGGCCACGGGTGTCGTCATCGGCGACCTCACGGTGCTGCCGCGCACGACCGACCTGGCCATGCCGCACGTCTGGGACATGGTGGGGCGGATGTTCGAGCAGACCGGCAACGGCCGGAACGCGCAGCCCGTCTGGCTCGCCGTCACCCAGGCGGCGCTGTTCACCCTCGGGGTCGCGGCCGTCGGCTGGATCGTCGGTGTCGTGGTGGGCCTGCTGCTGGCCATCCTGATGCAGCGCTTCCGCACGGCCGAGTCGGCCGTGCTGCCGTGGATCGTGCTCAGCCAGACCGTGCCGCTGATCGCCATCGCGCCCCTGGTGCGGCGCTGGGGCGCGCAGCTGGAGTTCGGCGACTTCACCTGGGAGAGCTGGATGTCGGTGGCGATCATCGCCTCCTACCTCGCCTTCTTCCCGGTGTCGATCGGGGCGCTCCGGGGGCTCAACTCGCCCGACACGATCCACGTCGAGCTGTTCCGCAGCTACGGCGCCGGCTGGTGGAAGACGCTGTTCACCCTGCGCCTCCCGGCCAGCGTGCCCTACCTGCTGCCGGCCCTCCGGCTCGCCGCCGCCAACGCCGTGATCGGCACCGTCGTCGCCGAGGTCTCCATCGGCCTCCGCGGCGGCATCGGCCGGATGATCATCGAGTTCGCCCAGCAGGCGTCCGGTGACCCGGCCAAGACCTGGGCGCCGATCTTCGGCGCCATCGCCGTCGGCCTCGTGGCCGCCGGTGTCATCGCCCTGCTCGGAGTCCTGCTCCGGCGCTTCCGCAGAGGGGAGGTGCCCGCATGAGCGAGGCATCCGCATCCGCCGTACCCGTCCCCACCGCCGGCTCGGCCTCGCCCACCGACGCCGGCGTGGCCGCCGTGCAGGTGACCGGCGTCGACAAGGTCTTCACCGCCAAGCGCAAGGCGTCGGTGACGGCGCTCGAGAACATCGACCTGACGGTGGCGCCGGGGGAGTTCGTCTCGCTGATCGGCCCCTCGGGCTGCGGCAAGTCGACCCTGCTGCGCCTGATCGCCGACCTCGACACACCGTCGGCGGGCTCGCTGACCGTGTTCGGCAAGACCGCCCGCCAGGCGCGCATCGACCAGGAGTACGGCATCGCCTTCCAGCAGTCGGGCCTCTTGCCGTGGCGCACGGTGGCGGCGAACATCGAGCTGCCGCTCGAGCTGCACGGGGTCAACTCGGCGGGGCGCAAGAAGCGCTCGGCCGAACTGCTCGCGCTCGTCGGCCTCGGCGACTTCGCCGAGAGCTACCCCGACCAGCTCTCGGGCGGTATGCAGCAGCGCGTCGCCATCGCCCGGGCGCTCGCCGAGAGCCCGCGCTTGCTCCTGATGGACGAGCCGTTCGGCGCCCTCGACGAGATGACCCGCGAGCGCATGCAGACCGAGCTCGTGCGCATCACCGGCGAGACCGGGGCCGCCGTCGTGTTCGTCACCCACTCCATCCCCGAGGCCGTTTTCCTGTCGAACCGGGTCGTCGTGATGTCGCCGCGGCCCGGCCGCATCCGCGACATCCTGAGCATCACCCTGCCGGGCACCGCCGACCGCGACGAGCACCTGCGCGAGGACGAGGCGTTCTTCGAGAACGTCAGCCGCGTGCGCGAGCTGCTGCACGGCGAGGCCCCGGTCGGAATCAAGGGCGTGGAGAACCGATGAGAGCATCCGCCGGCACCCTGCGCACCGTGCTCGCGCCGGTGATCCTCGGTGTCGTCGCGCTCGCGCTCTGGCAGCTGCTCGTCGTCGCATTCGACATCAAGCCGTTCATCGTGCCCGGGCCGCTCGCGATCGGCACCGAGTTCGGCGACAACATCGCCTCGGTGGTGGCCGGAGCGCTGGTGACCGGGGGCAACGCCCTCGTCGGACTCGTCATCGGCGGGGTCGTGGGCATCCTGTTCGCCGTGCTCGCCGCCCTGGCGCGGGTCGTCGACGAGCTGACGGCCGGCATCGTCGCGGCGCTCGCCGTGGTGCCGATCGTCGCCCTCGCGCCCGTGCTGTACACGATGTTCGGCGCAGGTGCCGAGACGGCCCGGCAGCTCGTGGCGGCGCTGGCGGTGTTCATCCCGGTGTACATCAACACGCTGCGGGGACTGCGGCAGGTGCGCCCGGTGCACCGCGACCTGATGCACGTGTACGCGGCATCCGCCTGGCAGACGACCCGCACGGTGACCGTGCCCGGGGCGCTGCCGTTCATCTTCACCGGACTGCGGATCGCTTCGAGCCTCGCCGTGATCTCGGCGCTGATCGCCGAGTACTTCGGCGGCCCCGTCGGCGGGCTCGGCAAGTCGATCACCTCGGCGGCCTCGTCGTCGAACTACAACCTCGCCTGGGCCTACGTGCTCGGCGCCATCATCGTCGGTCTCGTCTTCTACTGCGTCACCCTCGCGATCGAGACCTTCGCGACGCGGAACTACAAGCCGCGCACCTGAGCCACCCGCGCCACCGGCGCACCACCCCCGAGCTGCACCACCCGCACCACGGCACCACCACCCGCACCACCCACCAGCACCACCAGAGGAGGAACGACATGGAACACAGCACACGTCTCACCCGCTCCCGCGTCATCGGCGGCATCGGCGCCCTGGCCGCCACCGCGATCGTGCTCACCGGATGCTCGAGCGGCGGTTCGTCGGACTCCACCGACTCGGCCTCCGACGGCGACCTCACCCCCGTCTCGCTGCAGCTGCAGTGGTTCTCGCAGGCCCAGTTCGCCGGCTACTACGCGGCTCTGGATCAGGGCTTCTACGAGAAGGAAGGCCTCGACGTCACCATCCTCGAGGGTGCCACCGACATCGTGCCGATCGACGTGCTGACGGGCGGCGACGCCGACTTCGCGATCTCGTGGGTGCCGAAGGTGCTCGGATCGATCGAGCAGGGCGCGGCCGTCACCGACATCGCGCAGATCTTCGAGCGCTCGGGCACCACCCAGGTCTCGATGAAGGACAAGAACATCACCATGGCCGCCGACCTGTCGGGCAAGACCGTCGGCAGCTGGGGCTACGGCAACGAGTGGGAGCTCTTCGCCGGCATGAACAAGGCCGACGTGAAGCTCGACGACATCTCGCTCGTGGCGCAGGCGTTCGACATGAACGGCTTCCTCGCCGGCGACATCGACGCGGCCCAGGCCATGACGTACAACGAGTACGCGCAGGTGCTCGAGACCGAGAACCCGGCCACGGGCGAGCTCTTCACGCCCGACGAGCTCAACGTGATCGACTGGAACACCGAGGGCACCGCGATGCTCCAGGACGCGATCTGGGCCGACTCCGACCGCCTGGCCGACGACGCCGACTACGCCGACACCGCGGTGAAGTTCATCAAGGCCTCGATCGAGGGCTGGGCCTACGCCCGCGACAACCCGGAGGAGGCCGCGAACATCGTCACCGCCTCGGGCTCGCAGCTCGGTGAGAGCCACCAGCTCTGGATGACCAACGAGGTCAACAAGCTGATCTGGCCCTCGACCTCGGGTGTCGGCACGATCAACCAGGACCAGTGGGACCAGACGGTGAAGATCGCCATGGACACCCCCAACGAGACCGGCGCGACCGTCATCTCGGAGGAGCCGCCCGCGACCGCGTTCTCGAACGAGTACGTCGAGAAGGCGCTCGCCGAGCTGAAGGACGAGGGCGTCGACGTGATGGGCGAGGGCTACACGCCCATCGACGTCACCCTCAAGGAGGGCGGCGAGTAGCCACTCGCCACCAGGGGAGGGTGGCGGCAGCGCCACCCTCCCTCACCACCCGCACCGCACTGACAGAAAGAAACGCACCATGGATCTCGACCCCGCCGACCAGCAGCTCGCCCTCGAGCTCGACCGCGCCCACGTGTTCCACTCCTGGTCGGCCCAGGCCTCGCTGAAGCCGATGGTCATCGCCGGCGGCCTCGGCTCCACGGTCTGGGACTTCGAGGGCACCGAGTACCTCGACTTCTCCTCGCAGCTCGTGAACACGAACATCGGCCACCAGCACCCCGCCGTCGTCGCCGCCATCAAGGAGCAGGCCGACGTGCTCACCACGGTCGCCCCGGCCGCCGCCAACCTCACGCGGGGCAAGGCCGCCCAGCGCATCCTCGAGAAGGCCGGCAGCCGGTACAGCAAGGTCTTCTTCACCAACGGGGGAGCGGATGCGAACGAGAACGCCATCCGGATGGCCCGCCTCTACACGGGCCGGGACAAGGTGCTCTCGACCTATCGCAGCTACCACGGCAACACCGGAGCCGCAGTGGTCGCCACCGGCGACTGGCGGCGCGTGCCGAACGAGTACTCGCGCGGCCACGCCCACTTCTTCGGCCCCTTCGCCTATCGCTCCGACTTCTGGTCGACGAGCCCCGAGGAGGAGTCGGCCCGCGCGCTGCAGCACCTCGAGCGTGTGATCGTCTCGGAGGGCGCCGCCTCGATCGCCGCCATCCTGCTCGAGACGGTGCCCGGCACCGCCGGCGTGCTGGTTCCGCCGCCCGGCTACCTCGAAGGCGTGCGGGCGCTGGCCGACCGGCACGGCATCGTGCTGATCTTCGATGAAGTGATGGCCGGGTTCGGCCGCACCGGGTCGTGGTTCGCGTTCCAGGCGCTGACCGCCGAGGACGGCTCCTTCGTCGAGCCCGACCTGATCACCTTCGCCAAGGGCGTCAACTCCGGCTACGTGCCGGCCGGCGGCGTGATCATCAGCCCGGCCATCGCCGAGATCTTCGACGAGGCGGTGTTCCCGGGCGGGCTGACGTACTCCGGGCATCCGCTCGCCATGGCCGCCATCGTGGGGGCCATCGACGCGATGGAGTCGGAGGGCATCATCGAGAACGCCGCGCACATCGGGCGCGACATCCTCGGGCCGGGCCTCGCGGCGCTGGCGGCGAAGTACGACGTCATCGGCGAGGTGCGCGGGCTGGGTGTGTTCTGGGCGCTCGACCTCGTCAGCGACGCGGATGCCCGGACGCCGCTGTCCGCGGCCGGCATCGCGGCGCTGAAGGGCAAGCTGCTCTCGCTCGGGCTGCTGCCGTTCACCGCGGACAACCGCCTGCACGTGGTGCCGCCGTGCGTCGTCACCGATGCCGAGGCGGAGCGAGCGCTGGCGATCTACGACCAGGCCTTCGCGGAGCTTCCCGACCTGGCGTGAGGTGCTCCCGCTTCGGCGGGCGTCGCGCTTCGGCGGGGCATCCGGTGACCTTTTAGCGTCGCCTGGGTGCCCCGCTTCGGCGTTGTAGAGTCGCTACATGGACGTCAGACGCCTCGAACTGCTCCGGGAACTGTCGGAGCGCGGCAGCATCACCGAGGTCGCGCGGGCCACGCACCGCACGCCGTCCGCGGTCTCGCAGCAGCTGCGGGTGCTCGAGCGCGAGGCGGGCCTGCCGCTGACCGAGAAGGCCGGTCGCGGAATCGTGCTGACGGATGCGGGGCGGGCCCTCGCCCGGAGTGCCACCGACGTGGCCGTGGCCATCGAGCACGCGAACGCGCTCTGGGACGAGTTCCGGAACGACCCGACCGGCGAGGTGTCGCTCGCGACCTTCCCGACGGGCGGGCAGATGCTGCTGCCGGGCGTCGTGCGCCGCCTCGACGAGGTCGGCGGGCTGACGCTGCACTGCAGCGACCGCGACCCCGAGAGCGACGACTTCCCGGCCCTCACCGCCGACTTCGACATCGTGCTCGCGCACACGGCCTCCTCGGCCGCCACGAACTGGCCCTCGACCGAGCTCGCGGCCGTGAAGCTGATGACCGAGCCGCTCGACATCGCGCTGCCGCCCGGGCATCCGCTCGCCGAGAAGGAGCTGCTCGACCCCGAGGACCTGATCGGCGAACGCTGGATCGGGGTGCCCTGGGGGTACCCGTTCGAGCGCACCATCCTCGACATCTCCTCGGCCGCCGGGACGCCGATGAACGTCGTGCAGCGCTTCGGCGACACGCGCGTCACGGAGGCGTTCGTGGCCGCGGGGCTCGGGGTGGCGATCCTGCCGTGCTACACGGCGGGCGGGGCGTACCGCAGCGAGATCCTGCTGAAGAACCTGCGCGGGGTCGTGGCCGAGCGGCACATCTTCGCGCTCATGCGCCCCGACCGCGCCGAGAGGCTCGCCGTGCGCACCGTCGTCGACGCCCTGCGGGCCGAGGCCGATGCGGTCGTCGCGGCGAACCTGCACCGCAACCCGCCCCGCGCCCTCTGACAGCCGGTAGAATCTCTCGGTGAGCACATTCAAGAAGACCCCTTACACGGTCAACGTGCGCGATCTCCTCCACAAGCCGGGCGAGATGCGCGAGCACCGCTTCGACATCGCCACCGCCGAGAAGCTCGGCGAGGGCCTGCTGGCCGTGCCGGCCGGCGAGGAGCTGCACGTCGACCTGCGTCTGGAGTCCGTGCACGAGGGCATCCTGGTGTCCGCCGAGGTGGTCGCCGACGCCGTCGGGGAGTGCAGTCGATGCCTCCGCGACATCGCCCAGCCGGTCGAAGTCGAATTCCAGGAGCTTTTCGCGTATTCTTCTGACGAAGCCTTCGATCACGAGGTTCATGACGACCATGTCGATCTCGAACCTCTGATCAGGGATGCGGTGGTGCTGGCACTGCCGTTCCAACCGGTGTGCACGCCGGATTGCCCAGGACTCGACCCGGTGACGGGCGAGCGTCTGGCCGAACATCCGGCACAACCCGCACCCGACGTGATCGACCCGAGATGGTCGGCACTGGCCGGACTGAGCACCACCGTGGGGTCGAGCACCACCACGGGGTCGAACGCTTCCGAAGACACGGACACCGACGCCAAGTAGGCACGGAGTCATAAACCGCCGGCCGCGCGCTCACCAGCGCACGCCGACAGAGAAGAAGAGAGACAACCATGGCTGTTCCGAAGCGGAAGAAGTCACGTTCCAACACCCACGCGCGTCGTTCGCAGTGGAAGGCCGAGGTCCCCACGCTCGTCAAGACGATCGAGAACGGCAAGACCACGTACAGCCTCCCGCACCGCGCGAAGGTCGTCGAGGACTCCGCAGGCACCGCCCTGTTCATGGAGTACAAGGGCCGCAAGGTCGCCGACGTATAGCAGTTCTTCGAAAGGTGTGACCGGTGTCTGAAGTTCCGGATGCGCGGTCGCGCCTTTTGGCGCGCCTGGAGATCGAGCTCGAGCCCGAGCTGTTCGACCTGGCACTGACCCATCGCTCGTACTCCTACGAGCATGGTGGCGTGCCCACGAACGAGCGGCTCGAGTTCCTCGGCGACTCCATCCTCGGCCAGGCCGTGACGGTGATGCTCTACACCACCTTCACCGACCTCACCGAGGGTGAGCTCGCCAAGCGGCGCGCCTCGCTCGTGAGCACGGTCGCGCTCGCCGAGATCGCCCGGTCGATCGGGCTCGGCGAGGTGATCAAGCTCGGTCGCGGAGAAGAGCTCACGGGTGGTCGCGACAAGGCGTCCATCCTCGCCGACACCGTCGAGGCGGTCATCGGCGCGACCTATCTCGACCAGGGGCCCGACGTGGCGACGGAACTCGTGCTGCGCCTCGTGATGCCCCTGGCGAACGACCCCGGGCGCTTCGGCATCTCGATGGATCCGAAGACGAGCCTCCAGGAGCGTGCAGCGCAGCACGGCTACGAGGCCCCCGTCTACGCGATCGAGGAGTCGGGGCCCGATCACCGCAAGCAGTTCACGGCCACCGTCACGCTGCCCGCCGCGGGGAAGAAGCGCGCGATCAGCGCCTCGGGCACCGGGTCGAGCAAGAAGCAGGCCGAGTCGGTCGCGGCGGCCGCGGCGTTCGCCGAGCTCGGTGCCTTCGGCGCCGGCTCGAAGGCCTAGGGCCCGTGCCCGAGCTCCCCGAGGTCGAGGTCGTGCGGGCGGGCCTCGAGCCCGCCGTCTCCGGCGCGCTCATCACGGGCGTCGAGGTGTTCGACACCCGGTCGCTGAAGCGGCACAGCGCGCTCGAGGGGCGCTTCGAGTCGCTGCTCGAGGGGCGGCGGATGCTCGCGGCCGTGCGCCGGGGCAAGTTCCTCTGGTTCCCGCTGTCGGTGGGGGAGACGCCCGGCGCGCAGGCGCTGGTCGCGCACCTCGGCATGAGCGGGCAGGTGCTGCTGCGCACGCCGGGCACCGCCGAGGAGGGGCTGCTGCGCATCCGGCTGCAGATCGAGCATCCGGAGCACGGCGAGTTCTGGGTGAACTTCGTCGATCAGCGCATCTTCGGCTCGATGGCGGTCGACCGGCTCGTGCCCACCGCCGACGGCGCGGCCGGCGGGTACTCCGGCTTCGACGGCGGGCGGATGCTCGGCGACGCTCTTGCGCTGGTGCCCGGCCAGGTGGCGCACATCGCCCGCGACCCGCTCGACCCGGCGTTCGACGAGAAGACGTTCCTCGCGGCGCTCGCGCGGAAGCGCACTGGGATCAAACGGGCCCTGCTCGACCAGACGCTGATCTCGGGCATCGGGAACATCTATGCCGACGAATCGTTGTGGGCGGCGCGGGTGCACTACGAGCATCCGGCCGACCGTCTGCCGCGGGCCCGCGCCCGGGAGCTGCTCACCGAGGTGCGGCTAGTGCTCGAGAAGGCCCTCGCCGAGGGCGGCACGAGCTTCGACGCCCAGTACGTGAACGTCAACGGCGCCTCGGGCTACTTCTCGCACTGCCTGAACGCCTACGGACAGCAGGGGAAGCCGTGCCCGCGCTGCGGAACGCCGATCGTGCGTGAGGCGTTCATGAACCGCTCGTCGCACCTCTGCCCGCGCTGCCAGCGGCCCTTCCGGGCGCGCGCGACCCGGGCCGGCGCCGTCGCGCCCGTGACCCCGGCCTAGCGCGCGGCAGCGCGGCGGGCTAGCGGCCCGCGGGGGCGGTCTCGGGCGCCTCGGCGGCGGCGGCGCGCTCGGCGTGCTTCACGTGGGCGGTGATGTGCCCGATCAGGGCCACCACCACGGTGATCAGCGCGGCGGCGGCGAGGCCCCAGCCGATGTGCAGCATCAGCAGCAGCGCGCCCACTCCCGCACCCGCGGCGATCAGCACGATCGCGGCCGCGCGGCGGAACCACGGCTGGCCCTTGCCGCCCGCCAGGCGCGAGTCGGCGGCGAAGCCGGTGATGGTCGAGGTGACCACGACGGTGGTCACGTCCTTCACGCCGATGTGCCGGGCGGTTGCCGCCTGCAGGCCCATCGCCATCGCGAGGAACGTCGTGATGAGGTACTCCCACGGCTGCGGCGGGGCCCCGTCGGTGATGAAGAGGGTGATCGCGAGCCCGCTGAGCATCAGCCCCACGACAGTGATCAGCCAGGTGGTGCGGGTGGTCCACCCCGCCTTGATCGGGCGCAGCACCCGGCCGCCGACGACCGCGCCGGCCATGAAGGCGAACAGCGCGATCAGCGGGCCGAGCCACGGCAGCCCGGGCGCCCCCGCGAGCGCCATGCCCAGGATGACGACGTTGCCCGTCATGTTGCCCGCGAACACCTTGTCGAGCCCGAGGTAGCCGATCGCGTCGACGACGCCGGTCGAGAACGTCAGCGCGAGCATGAGCGCGAGGTGCAGGTTGCCGCTGTTGGCGCGGAGTCTCTTGAGCACGGATGTCCCGTCGGTCGGTGGGGTCGGGTCCGGCGCTGTTTCACGCCGAGGGGGTGCATGTTTCGCGGGTGTAAAAGCCGGTTTCGGCCGTGCAAACACTGCTCCTGAACGGTAGCCGCTCCGGGAAGCGGGCCGCAAACGGCGATAGCCTCGGGGGGTCGGCGGCCGCCCCGGGGCCCGCCGTCGGCTCCTCGAACCCGGGCACGAGAACGGATGCGCATGTCGATTACGGCGGCCCTGCAGCCCGGCGCGGGCGAGATCCGCGCCACCGAGTACCTGGCCGCGAGCCTCTCGCACGTGCTCTGGGGGCGGCTGCCCTGCGCGACCGACCGGCCCGTGCTCACGATCGACTCGGGCACCGACGTGACGATCGACACGCTGAGTCACGAGGGCATCCTCGAGGACCAGGGTCGCGACCCGGCCGCCTTCTTCGCCGCGAACGGCGTCGACCGGTCCCTGGTGCTCGACGACGCGGTGGCGCTGGCCGCATCCGCCTACCCCCGCTCGGGCACGGACGGACCGCACGTCGTGACCGGCCCGATCGCCGTGCGCGGTGCGCAGCCGGGCGACCTGCTGAAGATGACCGTGCTCGAGACGACTCCGCGCGTGCCGTACGGTGTCATCTCGAATCGGCACGGCAAGGGCGCGCTGGTGGGGGAGATGCCCGTCTCGCAGCGGTCGATGAGCGTCTTCGCCGAGCTCGAGCACGGGCTCGACGGCTCGGAGTGGGGCACGCTGCCGCTCGTGCCGGGCGGGGAGCGGTCGGTGCGGTTCCCGTTGCGTCCGTTCCTCGGGATCATGGGCGTGGCGGTGGCCGGCGATCAGCGGCCGCACTCGGTGCCGCCGGGTGCGCACGGGGGCAACATCGACATCAATCTTCTGACCGTCGGGTCGTCGCTGTACCTGCCGGTGCAGGTGCCGGGCGCGCTCGCCTACGTCGGCGACCCGCACTTCGCGCAGGGCGACGGGGAGGTGGCGCTGACCGCGATGGAGGCGTCACTGCGGGTGACGGTGCGGTTCGAGGTGGTGCCGCAGGCCGAGGCCGTCGACGCGTTCGGGACGCTCGCCGGGCCGCTGGCCGAGACCTCCGAGTTCCTGGTGCCGACGGGGCTCGACGAAGACCTCGACGTGGCGGTGCAGAACTGCGTGCGCGCCGCGCTGGGCCTCCTCGAGGCGCGCTACGGCATGGACCGGGCGCTCGCCTACGCCTACCTCAGCGCCGCCACCGACTTCGACATCTCGCAGGTGGTCGACATCGTGAAGGGCGTGCACGCGCGCATCCGGGTGTCCGACTTCGCGGGGGTGCGACGTGGCTGAGGCCCTGCCCTCCGGTGTCACCTCGCTGGCCGGGTCGCTGCCGGCCGGGGAGCTCGAGGCGCTGCTGGGTGCGTTCCGGGGGTACGAGGCGGCGCTCATGTCCAACGACATCGAGGTGCTCGACGGCTCGTTCGCGCCGGGGGACGACACGCTGCGGGGCGACGCGAACGGGCTGCTCGTCGGGCACGAGCGCATCGCGGCGTTCCGGGGGCTGCGCGGTGGGGTGGCGCGGCGCCGCATCGTCGAGCTGCACGTGCGGGTGGTGGCTCCGGATGCGGCACTGCTCGTGTCCGTCAGCGCCTTCGATGCCGGCGGAACAGGGCTGCAGACGCAGCTCTGGCAGCGTTCGCCCGCCGGCACCTGGACGATCGGAGCCGCCCACGTCACCGGCGCCCCGCCCGCGCTCAACCGCGCGGTCTGGCGGATGGCGGGGACGCCGCTCGTCCCCGCTTCCGCTCCGGGGCCGCTGGCCGGGACGACGGTGGCGGTGAAGGATCTGTTCGACGTGGCGGGGTTCTCGGTGGGGGCGGGGAACCCGGTGTTCCTCGCGGAGGCGGGGCGGGCATCCGTCGACGCCGATGCCGTGGCGGCGCTCCGGGCCGCAGGCGCGGCCGTGCAGGGGATCGCGCAGACCGACGAGTTCGCGTACAGCATCGCCGGGCGGAACGTGCACTACGGGACACCGCCGAACCCCGCGGTGCCGGGGGCGATCCCGGGTGGCTCGTCGAGCGGGCCCGCCACCGCGGTGTCACTCGGGCAGGCGACGATCGGGCTGGCGACGGACACGGCCGGGTCGATCCGGGTGCCGGCGTCGTACCAAGGGCTGTGGGGGCTGCGCACCACGCACGGGGCGGTGAGCACGCGGGGGCTGCTGCCGCTCGCGCCCTCGTTCGACACCGTGGGCTGGCTGACGCGCGACGCCGCGACGCTGCGCGCGGCGGCTGCCGCGTCGCTCGCGCCGGCCTCCGGCGGCGTCGTCGCGCTGCGTCCGGCGTTCGTCGTGGCGGCCGAGCTGCTCGAGGGATGCGACCCCGAGGTCGCAGCTGCGTTCGACGCATTCGTCGCCGAGCTCGGGGGAGCAGGGGAGAGGGTGGAACTGGGCGGGCTGGATGCGGTGTTCGCCGCGTTCCGCACCGTGCAGGGCGCCGAGGCGTGGCGGGCCGACGGGGCGTGGGTGGCCGCGCATCCGGGAGCCGTGGGGGACGACGTCGCCGAGCGCTTCGCGATCGCCGCCGCGATCACGCCCGGGCAGGAGCTCGACGCGCGCGAGGTGCTGCGGCAGGCGCGGGAGCGGTTCGACGCGGCGCTCGGCGGGCGGGTGCTGCTGCTGCCGTCCGCCTCGTCGGCGGCGCCTCCGCTGGACGCCTCGGCCGAGACCATCGCGGCGGTGCGGGCCGCGACGCTGCGGATGACCTCCGTCGCCGGCACCGGCGGGTACCCCGCGGTCTCGGTGCCGCTGATGCGCGTGCGGACGCCGAGCGGCAGCGCGCCGCTCGGCCTCTGCCTCGTCGGGCCGCGCGGATCCGACCTCGCGCTGGTCGACCTCGCCGCCGCCCTCGCCGCCATTGCGTACGCTCCGGAATAATTTTCCGGGCCTCCGCGACCATAGTGGTCGGCGACCCCTCGATTATCAGTCCGGAGCGTACAGACGGCGGCCGAAACACGGGTGAAACACGCGTTTCGTAGAATGGGCAGCGACGAAACAGACTTTTCGAGGAGACCGATGAGCACGCCGCCCGACCTGCTTCAGATCAACCCGCCCCCGCGCCTCCTGATGGGACCCGGCCCGATCAACGCCGACCCACGTGTGCTGCGCGCCATGTCGGCGCAGCTCGTCGGCCAGTACGACCCCGCGATGACGGCGTACATGACCGAGACCATGGGCCTGTACCGCCAGGTGTTCCGCACGGCGAACGAGCAGACGCTGCTGATCGACGGCACCTCCCGCGCGGGAATCGAGGCGGCCATCCTGTCGCTCGTCGCCCCCGGCGACCGGGTGCTCGTGCCCGTCTTCGGCCGCTTCGGGCACCTGCTGCGCGAGATCGCCGAACGCGCCGGCGCCGAGGTGCACGTGATCGAGCGCGAGTGGGGCACCGTCTTCACCGAGCGCGAGATCGAGGAGGCCGTCGTCCGGGTGAAGCCCGCCCTCCTCGCCGTCGTGCACGGTGACACCAGCACCACGCTCGCCCAGCCGCTCGAGGGCCTCGGCGAGCTGTGCGCGAAGCACGGCGTGCTGTTCTACACCGACGTCACGGCATCGCTCGCCGGCAACGCATTCGACGCCGACGCGCTGGGGCTCGACGCCGTGACGGCGGGGCTGCAGAAGTGCCTCGGTGGGCCGTCCGGCTCGGCGCCCGCGACGTTCTCGGCGAAGGCCGTCGAGCGCATCGAGTCGCGCAAGAGCATCGAGGCCGGGATCGCGGGGTCCTCCGACGAGATCCGTGAGTCGCGCATCCGCTCGAACTATTTCGATCTCGCCATGATCTTCGACTACTGGGGCGAGAAGCGCCTCAACCATCACACCGAGGCCACCACGATGCTCTACGGCGCCCGCGAGTGCGCGCGCATCATCGTCGAGGAGGGGCTCGACGCCACCATCGAGAGGCACCGGATGCACGGGGCCGCCATGCTCGCGGGCGTCGAGGGTCTCGGGCTGAGCGTGTTCGGCGACCCGGCGGCGAAGATGAACAATGTGGTGGCGGTGCGCATCCCGGAGGGGGTGACGGGCGACGCCGTGCGGGGGCAGATGCTCGAGGACTTCGGGATCGAGATCGGCACCTCGTTCGGGCCGCTGCACGGCAAGGTCTGGCGGATCGGGACGATGGGGTACAACGCGCGGAAGGACGCGGTGCTGACGACGCTGGCCGCGCTCGAGCAGGTGCTGCGGCGGAACGGCGCGGCGGGGGCGCCGGGGGCAGCGGTCGAGGCGGCATACGGGGTGTACGAGGGGGCCGGGGCGTGACGGGGGTCGGTGGGCCGGGCGGCGGTGGCGGCCGTCCTTCAGGTGCTGCTTCGGGTGCTGCGGGCGCCGGCGCCGCTGCGGCGCGCGAGGTGCCGGCCGACACGACGGCTGCCGTCGTGCTCGAGCGATGCGAACTGCTCGCGACGCACTCGTCGCTGCCGGGCGGGCTGATCCAGCGCGTGAACCTCTCGCCCGAGCACGCCGCGGTCAACGCGATCGCCGCCGGGTGGATGCAGGACGCCGGCATGACCACCTGGCAGGACGCGGCGGGCAACCAGTGCGGCCGCCTCGAAGGTGCCGAGCCCGGGCTTCCGGCGCTGCTGCTGGGCTCGCACCTCGACACGGTGCCGCGGGCGGGGAAGTACGACGGCATCCTCGGGGTATTGACGGCCATCGCGGTGGTGCAGCGCATCCGCTCGTCGGGTCGTGCGCTGCCGTTCGCCCTCGAAGTCGTGGCCTTCGCCGACGAGGAGGGCACCCGCTTCGGGCGGGCGCTGATCGGCTCGCGCGCGTACGCCGGCACCTTCGACCCCGCGTGGTGGGAGCTGCTCGACGAGCACGGGGTGAGCCTGCACCAGGCGTTCCTCGACTTCGGGCTCGACCCGTCGACGGTTCAGGATGCTGCACGGCGGCCCGAGGAGTTCGTAGGGTATCTCGAAGCTCATATCGAGCAGGGCCCGTACCTCGAGGACGAGAACAAGGCGCTCGGGATCGTGTCGTCGATCGCCGGGGCCAGGCGCTTCCTGATCACGATCACGGGGCGGGCCGGACACTCGGGCACGCCCTACGAGCGGCGGAGGGACGCGCTCGCCGGGGCGGCCGACGCCATCCTCGCGATCGAGCGGATCGCCCGGTCGGCGCAGCTGATCGCCACCGTCGGTCATCTGCAGGTGTCGCCGGGGGCGGTCAACGTCATCCCGGGCGAGGTGGAGTTCAGCCTCGATCTGCGGGGCGAGTACGACAGCGAGCGGGATCGGATCTGGACGGTCATCCAGGACATGCTGACCGACATCTGCCGGCAGCGGCGGCTCTCGTGGGAGAGCGTCGAGACGCACTCGGCGCCGGCTGCGGAGTGCAGTGCACGGTTGCGGGCGGCGGTGGGGGAGGGCATCCGCTCGACCGGCGACCGGCGGCCGATGTCGCTGTTCTCGAAGGCGGGGCACGACGCCATGGCGATCGCGGCGATCACCGAGATCGGGATGCTGTTCGTGCGGTGCGAGGGCGGGGTGAGCCACAACCCGGCGGAGCACGTGACCGAGGCGGACGTCGCGGCGACGATCGACGCGTTCGAGCGGGCGGTGCTGGCGGTGGCCGCGTCGTCGTCGTCGTCATCGGCAGCGGCCGGCTCGGCCGAGAGCGCCTGAGAGCGGGCGAGCGATGAGCGTGCAGACGATGAACATCGGCCAGCGGATCGACCGCAGCTACGGCGAGCTGTCGCCGCAGGAGCAGCGGGCGGCCGACTTCATCCTCGACCACCTCAGCGACCTCGCCGTGTACTCGGGCACCGAACTCGCGCAGCGGAGCGGGGTCTCGAAGGCGACCGTCTCGCGCCTGTTCCGGCGCCTCGGCTTCGAGAACGCGCAGGAGGTGCGGGAGCACGCGCGCTCCCTCCGCTCCTCGGGCGTGCCCGTCGGCGGGGCGACCCCGGGGGCGACCGCCGACCTGTCGGCCCACCTCGTGCGCGAGGTGGAGAACCTGCGGCGCTGCCTCGACGCCCTCGGGCCCGAGCGGCTCGAGCAGGCGACCTCGCTGCTCGTGCGGGGGCGCACCGTGACGATCGTGGGCCTCCGCAACAGCTACCCCGTCGCGGTGCACCTGCGCGAGCAGCTCGCCCAGGCGCGTGACTCGGTGCTCCTCGCGCCGCTGCCCGGGCAGACCCTCGCCGAGGAGTTCGCCGAGCGGGATGCGCGCGACACGGCCGTGGTGCTCGGCTTCCGCCGGCGGCCGGCGGGGTTCGGTCGGATGATCGCGGGCATCGCCGACCGCGGTGTGCCGGTCATCCTGATCGGTGACCCGTCGGCCCGCCGCTACGCCGAGTTCGCGAGCGTCTGGATCGAGTGCCCGATCGACAGCGTCTCCCCGCTCGACAGCTACGCCAGCGCGATGAGCCTCGCGAACGTGCTGGCGTCGAACACCCTGGCGGCGCACGCCCGCGACAGCCGCACCCGCATCGCGGCGATCAACACCCTCTACGACGCCTTCGGTGAACTCGAGCAGCCCTAGCGCACGGCTGCCCCGCCCTCACCTCAGTTCTGGCAGCGGATCACGAACCCCGAGGCCGAGCAGCCCCCGCCCTTGTACTCGTTGAACCTCTCGACCGGACCCGGCGTCACCCACCCGCTCGGAGCGACCGGCGCGTAGGCGAACCCCGAGTCGTCGATGCGGTCGAGCTGCCAGCTGCCCTGGAGGCTCGCCGGTACCCCTCCGACGACATTGAAGCTCAGCTGCGGCTCGGGTATCCAGTCGACGTTCGCCTGCATCGGCGGGTCGGTCATCTCGGCACGTGCCGCGGCCGCACCGCCCAGCATCCCGGCCGTCGCGACCACCACGGCGACGACGGCGGACGCTACCGCTCGGGCGAGACGCCCGCGGTCGTGGGACGGGTCGGATGTCATGGAAGACGACCCTACGGCCGAGGCGCTCGAAGGCGCCGTGAGCACTTCCTACTCAAATAATCGGCCCCGCCTCCCGCGGGCTCTGCCTCCCGCGAGGGGGGGTGGGCCCTGGAGCAGCTAGGGGCGGGTGCCCGCCGCCGCGAGCTTGGCGGGGACTTCCGCGGCCGTCATGCGGATGACGTAGGCCGGGCGGTCGCGCTCGAAACGCCAGGAGTCGGCGAGGGGGCCCGCGTCGACCGCGTCGAAGCCGAACTCGTCGAGGAGGGTGCTGACGAGGGTCTTGGCGGCGGCGTCGTCGCCCGCGATCGGGAGGGCGCGGCGGTCGGGGTCGCCGGCCGGGCGGCCGTCGGTGGTGAGATCGGCCGCCATGATGTTGTTGAACGCCTTGACGACGGTCGAGGTCGGCAGGTGCTCCTGCAGCATGCCCGAGACGGTCGTCTTCTCCTCGTCGAGCTCGGGGATGCGCCCGTCGCGCTCGAAGTAGTAGTTGTTCGTGTCGATCACGGTCTTGCCGGCGAGCGGCTCGACGGGCACGGCCTTGTACGCCTTCAGCGGCACGGTCACGACGACGATGTCACCGGCCTCCGCGGCCTCGGCCGGGGTCGCCGCGCGCGCCTGCGGGCCGAGCTCGGCGACGAGCGAGGCGAGCGTCTCGGGCCCCCGCGAGTTGCTGATCACGACCGAGTAGCCGTGCGCGACGGCGAGCCGCGCGAGCTGCCCGCCGATGTTGCCGGCGCCGATGAAACCGATGGTGCTGAGTCCTGTTGCAGTCATACCGACAGTCAACCCCCGTCGAGCGGCTTCATTCCCGGCTCTCAGCAGGTGCTCCGGATGCTCGCACCGGCCGGTCGACGTCGTCGCCGCCTCCGAGGTCGCTGCAGTCGACTTCCGTCGCCCCGTTCGCGACGAGGAACGCCCGGGCGCCGCGGTCGGCGTGCGAGGCGTCGAGCGCGGCGATCAGCGCCTCGGCGTGCTCGGACCCGATGACCACCGGATGCCCGGGCCGCCCCTCGTAGAAGGCCTGCGCCAGGGTGCGGCGGTGGGCTCCGGCGCGGAGGCGCTCCACGGCCTCGGGACGGAGGCCGGGCAGGTCGACGAGCGTCACCACGACGACGTCGGCGCCCGCCTCGACCGCCGCGCCGACGCCGTGCGCCAGGGAGGCGGAGAGGCCCTCGGCCCAGGTACGGGCATCCGTCGTTCCGACCCGCGGATCGACGAGCAGGCCGGCCAGGAGGGGGCGGGCCTCGTCGGCGGCGGCGCCGAGCACGACGAGCACCTCGTCGCAGCCCCCCTCGAGCAGCACCTGCACGCCGTGCGTGAGCCAGGGTTCGCCATCGGAGGCGGTGACGAGGGCCTTCGGGCGGCCCATCCGGCGGCCGGCGCCGGCGGCCAGCAGCACACCGACCGAGCGCGAGGGGGACATGTCCTCATCGTAAGCTGGGGGCATGGAGAACGCGCCAGCGCCCGTCGACAGCCCGGAGTTCCGGGAGGCGCTGCGGTCGTGCCTCGGGGTGGATCGCTTCGTCGACGAGGTGGCCGCTGCGGCGCCGTTCCCGTCGCACGATCAGCTGCTGGCCGTGGCCGACCGGGTGGTGTCGTCGCTGACCCCGGCGGAGGTGGAGGCGGCACTCGCCCACCATCCGCGGATCGGGGAGCGGGCCGCCGGCGAGGGGCAGGCGCAGCGGTTCAGCCGCTCGGAGCAGTCGGCGGCCGACGCCTCGGACGCGGCGCTCGCCGAGGAGATCACTACCGGCAACCGGGAGTACGAGGCGCGGTTCGACCGGGTGTTCCTGATCCGGGCGGCGGGGCGCGGGCGGAGCGAGATCCTGCAGGAGCTGCGGCGGAGGCTGCTGCTCGACGATGCGGCCGAGGCGGCCACGGTCGCGGGGGAGCTGCACGACATCACGATGCTGCGGCTCGCGAGCCTGTACCCGCCCGATCCGGCCGCCGACTGAGCAGCCGACCGACAGCCCTGAACGACCGCCCTGAACGCCAGCCCTGAACGCCAGCCTTATAAGAGGAGCAGCATGACCGAACGCAGCCACGTCACCACGCACGTGCTCGACTCCGTGATCGGGCGCCCGGCGGCGGGGGTGCCGGTCATCCTCGAGCACGACGAGGTGGGCAACTGGGTGATGATCGGCTCGGCGACCACCGACGAGGACGGGCGCGTGACGAGCCTCGGGCCCGTCGCGCTGAAGCCGGGGCGGTACCGGGTGAGCTTCGACACGGCGACGTACTTCGCCGAGCAGGAGGTGAAGGCGTTCTACCCCGAGGTGCAGATCACCTTCGACCTCGCCGACGCCGGCGCGCACTACCATGTGCCCCTGCTGCTCAGCCCCTTCGCCTACTCCACCTACCGCGGCAGCTAGAAAAGCGGTTCAGGCGAAGCCGCCCGCGATCGTCCAGGCCGAGCCGGCCGCGGGGGCGTCGTCGCGCACGACGGAGGCCTGGATGAGACCGTAGGGACGGTCATCCGCGTTGAAGACCTCGTTGTCGTTGGTGAGGCCGAACGGCGAGAGGTCGTAGAGGAAGTGGTGCTTGTTCGGCGCCGACATGCGGATCTCGGCGAGGAACGGGTACTGCTCGAGCACCGCCTTGCCCATCTCGTAGAGCGTCTGCTGCAGGGCGAGCGAGTGCAGCGTGGCGAAGACCTCGATCACGGTGCGCTTGATGCCGAGGTACACGCCCTCCCAGTCGAAGGCGGCGGGGTCGCCCACCTCGTCCATCACGAAGCGCCACTTGGCCACCAGCGAGGTCGCCATGATGCGGTCGCTGGTGGGCTCGAGCACGGTGTACGGGTCTTCGAGGAAGCCGTGGAACTCGGAGCCGGTGGTCTTCAGCAGCACCAGATCCTTGAAGCCGCCGATCACGTGGCTCGTCTGATCGGCGCCGACGCCCTCCACCGTGATGGCGGCGGTGCGCACCTCCTGGCCCTTCCGCACGAAGGTGTGGTCGTGCTCGGCGCCGTCGACGACGGCCCGCTCCCACTCGTACTCCTCGATCTCGATGCGGGCACCGGTGACGGGCTCGACGTCGTCGACGAAGTGCGCCGCGAGGGTGAGGCCGTAGGGCTCGATCGAGGTGAGCCCCTTCTCCTTGGCGTAGGAGTAGGCGGTCTGCTTCTGGGTGTCGGTCGGCAGCACCGCGCCCTGGTCACCCGTCAGGTGGGCCGGGTCGAAGGCGCCGCGCAGGGCGGTCGAGACGTTGACGTCGTGGATCTCGTGCCGCGGGCTGTCGCGGTAGATGCGCACGATGCGGTTCTCGGCTTTGCCGTACTGGTGCTCTCCGAGGACGATGGCCATGGTCTCCTGCTCACTGCGCGGAGGACGCTCGGTACCGCGCGCCTCCAGTCTGTCGGCAGGCCGCCGGCCCAGATGACGGATGCGGTGGCCGGGGCGCGGAATTTACGTCCAATTTACAAGGCGGTTCAGTCGGTGGAACCCGGGCGCGAGAGCAGCTCGCCGAGGGGTGCGCGGGTGCCCTCGTCGAGCAGCTCGCCGGCTCCGCCGTGCACGATGCGGCCGCGGAGCCACGTGGTCGCGACCACGCCGTGGAGGGTGCGGCCGTCGTAGGCCGACACCGGGTTCTTGTGCGCCAGCGCCGTCGCGTCGACCGCGAACTCCTCCTCGGGGGCGAAGGCCACGAGGTCGGCGTCCCGGCCGGCTTCGATGGCGCCCTTCTGCGCGAGGCCGACGAAGGCGGCGGTGTTCGCGCTCATCCAGCCGAGCACCCGCTCGAGCGGGATGCCGCGCTCGCGGGCCGCCGTCCAGACCGCCGGGAACGACAGCTGCATGCCCGAGATGCCGCCCCAGGCCTCCTGGAAGTCGCCGTCGCCGGCGAACTTCAGCTCGGCGGTCGAGGGGGAGTGGTCGCTCGCCACGAGGTCGATCGTTCCGTCGACGAGGGCCTCCCAGAGCAGGTCGCGGTTGGCCTCGTCGCGGATGGGCGGGCAGCACTTGAACTGGGTCGCCCCGTCGGGGATCTGCTCGGCCGAGAACGCCAGGTAGTGCGGACAGGTCTCGACGGTGAGCGGCAGGCCCTCGGCCTTCGCCGCGCGGATGGCGTCGAGGGCGCGGGCGCTGGAGAGGTGCAGGATGTGGGCGCGGGCTCCGGTGGCGCGCACGCCGTCGATGACGTGGGCGATCGCGTCCTGCTCGGCTGCATCGGGGCGGGAGGCGACGAAGGCGTCGTAGTCGCGGCCGTCGGGGGCGGCCGAGGGGCTCGACGAGGGGCCGGAGGCCCCGGCGGCGGCCGAGGACGTGGGTGTCGCCGCGGCGGCGTCGAGCGCATCCGGATCTTCGGCGTGCACGATGAGCAACCCGCCGAACCCGGCGATCTCCTCGAGGGCCCGGCGGAGCTCGGGGGTGCTGAGATGCGGAAACTCGTCGACGCCCGAGGGGGCGAGGAAGGCCTTGAAGCCGAAGACGCCCGCATTCCACAGCGGCTCGAGGGCGCCGAGGCTCGACGGGATCGCCCCGCCCCAGAACCCGACGTCGACGCTCGCCTGCGGGGCGGCGGCCTCGCGCTTGACGGCGAGGCCCTCGACGGTGGTGGTGGGCGGGATGCTGTTCAGCGGCATGTCGACGATGGTCGTCACGCCCCCGGCGGCGGCGGCGCGGGTGGCGGTGGTGAAGCCCTCCCACTCGGTGCGGCCCGGCTCGTTCACGTGCACGTGGGTGTCGACGACGCCCGGCACGAGCACCTGCCCTTCGGTCAGCGTGACCGTCTCGTGCGCCTCGAGCTCCTCGTCGTACTCGGCGATCGCGGCGATCAGGCCGTCGCGCACGGCCACGGCGGCCTCGCGCCAACCGCCGTCGACGAGCACGGATCGGGAGCGGACGACGAGGTCGTAGGGCACGGTCATGGGGCTCCTCGGGCTCGGGCGGTGCGACGTGGATCAAGCCTAGACGGCTAGCATTGGCGGCATGAGCGTCGTGACGCCGGGGCAGCGCGCGACCTGCCCGAAGCACATGGAGTACGGGCCCTGCGGCGGCGTCGACTTCGACGGCACGTGCGAGGTGGGGGAGTTCCGCTGCGTGTTCCTCGACACGCCGACGGTGCGGTGGCACGGCGCAGCGCGCCCCGAGCCCGTCGAACCTCAGTCCGGCGCCGCCGCGATGCGCGCCCTGCTGGCGACCCGCCCGATCGTCGTCGCCGACTTCCCCGCCCGCTCACTCGACCGCGTCTCGCTCGCCGACTGCGCCTCCGCGCTCGCCGGACGGGTCGACGCCACCCTCGCGGGCGACTCGGGCCGCAGCCGGGTGCAGTTCCCGCCGAGCTACCGCGCCCACCTGATCCAGCAGCAGGGCGTCGCCGTCTGGACCGGCCTGAACTGCCGCGACCGCAACCGCGTGGCCCTCGAGGGGGAGCTCGCGGGTCTCCGCGCGGTCGGCGTCGCCGGCGTGCACTGCGTCACGGGCGACCACACCGCGACCGGCGACCGAGCGGATGCGCAGCCGGTCTTCGACCTCGACTCCACGCAGCTCGCCGCGCTGGCGGCCGCGGACGGCCACCTCGTCTCGGTGGCCGAGGCGCCCACCTCCCCACCGGTCGGCAAGCGAGCCGCCCGGCTGCGCGAGAAGGTGCTGGCCGGTGCCGACGTCTGCTTCGTCAACCATGCCGGAGGGGCCCGGCCCGTGCGGCGCTTCATCGCGGAGACCCGCGAGGCGGGGGCCGACCCGGCGTTCATCCCGTGCATCCCGATGGTGATCGACAAGGGCAGCGCCGGCCTGCTGCGCACGTTCACCACCCTGGTGCTGCCCGAGGGCTTCCTCGACCGCATCCTGCACGCGGCCGACCCCTACCGCGAGGGCCTCGACGCCGTCACCGAGCTCTGCGAGCGGATGCTCGAGCTCGACGGCGTGGCCGGGGTGAACCTGTCCGGCGGCGCGTCACCCGGCGCGGAGGTGGAGTTCGCCGACGCGATGGGGATCGTGGCGGAGCGCCTGGGCCTGTCATCATGAATCATGAGCGACTTCCCTACGGTCACTTCCCCTGACGCGCCCGATCACACACCCGATCACACACCCGATCGCACGCCCGATGACGCGCCCCGGTCCGCGCCCCGCGCCACGACCGTCACGGTCGGCCAGTACCTGGCCACCCGCCTCGTGCAGCTCGGCGCCGACCACGTCTTCGGTCTGCCGGGCGACTTCAACCTGAGCCTGCTCGACCAGATGGTCACGGTCGACGGCTTGCACTGGGTCGGCTCGACCAACGAGCTGAACGCGGCCTACGCCGCCGACGGCTACGCCCGCCTCCGCCGTGGCCTCGGCGCCCTCGTCACCACCTTCGGCGTCGGCGAGCTCTCGGCCATCAACGGCGTCGCCGGCAGCTTCTCGGAGGACGTGCCCGTCGTGCAGATCACCGGGATGCCCTCCACCAGCCAGAAGGCCGAGGGCGCCCACCTCCACCACACGCTGATCGACGGCGACTACGAGCACTTCTACCGCGCCTACCGCGAGGTCACCGCCTCGGCGACCATCGTGCGCGCGGCCACCGCCACCCGCGACATCGACGCCGCGCTGATGACGGCGCTCCGGGAGTCGAAGCCGGTCTACCTCGGCATCCCGTCCGACGTCGCCGTGGCGACCGTGCACGCCGCGAACCTCCGCCACCCGCTCGTCGCGGCCACGAGCGACGCCGGCGAGCTCGCCCGCTTCACCACCGAGCTCGCCGAGGCCGTCGCCTCGGCGACCCGGGTGACGATGCTCGTCGGCCCCCAGGTGCATCGCCGCAGCCTCGAACCGCTGGTGCGCGAGATCGCCGACCACGACGGCGTCTACGTGGCCTCGCAGAACATGTCGAAGGCCGTGCTCGACGAGTCGCACCCGGCCTCGCTCGGCACCTACATGGGCGCCTTCACCCGCGTCGACGAGGCCCGCGCCGCGGTCGACGAAGCCCCGCTGCTGGTGCTGGCCGGCACCGTGATGAGCGACTTCCTGACCGGCTTCTTCACTCAGCGCTTCGACGAGGACCAGGCCGTCGAGCTCGGCCTGACCGCCGCCCGCATCGCCGACACCACGTTCTACGGCGTGCGGCTCGAGGACTCGCTGCGCGCGCTGCACGCCGTGCTCGGGCAGACGTCGCGGCCCGCGGTGACCGCGGTCGGGCATCCGCCGATCGCCGACGCCGCCCCGCCCGTGCCGGGCGCCCCGCTCGACCAGGAGCACTTCTGGGCCGCCGTGCAGGGCTGGCTGCGGCCTCGGACGACGGTGATCGCCGACGCCGGCACCTCGTTCTACGGGGCGCTCGACCTGGTGCTGCCGGACGAGAGCGACCTGCTCGGGCAGCCGGTGTGGTCGTCGATCGGGTACACGATCCCGGCCACGCTCGGCGCCTCGGTGGCGCTGCCCGGGCGGCGCTCGGTGCTGTTCGTGGGTGACGGGGCGGCGCAGCTGACCATCCAGGAGCTGTCGACCGTGCTGCACCGCGGCGCGACGCCCGTGGTCTTCCTGCTGAACAACGACGGGTACACGGTCGAGCGCAAGATCCAGAGCCCGGCGGCGGTCTACCAGGACATCGCGCCCTGGGACTGGACGCTCGTCCCCGCCGCCTTCGGGGCCGCCGACCGCGTGGTGACGGCCCGGGCGACGACACAGGACGAGCTCGCCGCCGCTCTCGAGCTCGCACACGCCACCACCGACAAGGCGCTGCTGATCGAGGTCGTGCTGCCGCCGATGGACTCGCCGCGCCTGCTCACGGTGCTCACCGAGGCGATCGCGCACGCGGCCCAGCGCCGCTGAGCGCGCTCCGCGCGCGGACTTCGCCAAGCCTGGCTCCGACCGGCCGCTCCAGAGCCTCGGTGGCAGGCACGCTTGGCGAAGTCCGCGCCGGCGGGCCACCCGGCCAGAGCGGGCTCAGCCGGCCAGCAGCGACGCCGTCCAGGCGCCGTCGGCGTCGCGCCGGTACTCGGTGCGCCGGCTCGCCGTGTCGGGGTCGCCCTCCCAGAAGGTCAGCCGCACGGGCCGCACCACGAAGCCGGTCCAGGTGGGCGGCGGGGTGAGCGACGGATGCTCGTGCCCGAACTCCGCCCACTGCGAGAGCCGAGCCGCGCCGTCCAGGGCGGCGAACGACGCCGTGTTCAGCCACGACAGCTGCTGCAGGTAGCGCGAGCGGTGCTCGTAGGCCCACGCTTGCTCCTCGGCCGAGGACCGCGACGCATCGCCCTGCACCACCAGCTGGCGCCCCGGCCACAGCAGGGTGAGCGCGACCCGGGGGTTCGCCGTGACGTCGGCGACCTTGCGCGAGCGGGAGTCGGTGTGGAAGTACAGCCCGGTGTCGTCGTACTCCGAGAGCAGGACGGTGCGGGCATCCGGATACCCGCTGGAGGAGACGGTGGAGAGCGTCATGAGCGGGCGCACCGGGTCGTCGTTCGACGGCAGCCAGACGGAGAGCAGCTCGTCGGGGCCGGCCGTGCCCGGGGGTGCGACGACCGGGTCGAGCGCGGTCACGACCGCGGGGCCGGGGCGACGGAGGCCGACGGCCCCGCGGCGTCGAACCGCGCGATCTCGGCGAAGGCCGCGACCGAGTCGCTCACCGCCGCCTCGAACAGTTCGGCGCCGTACTCGGCGGTCGCCCCGGTCGGGTCGCCGAGGGTTCCGTTGGTCGAGAAGTCGTTCGACAGCCAGCCGAAGGTGACCCGCTTCTTGAAGCCGATGTGCTCGTAGTCGGCGAGGTGCGCGGGAACGCTCCGCTCGGCGACCGAGAGGTCGACCAGCTCGGGCCGGAGGTGCAGCACGAGCGAGGTCTCCGAGTGCCCGGCGTGGATGCCGAGCCCCAGCTCCTCGGGCCCGTCGTGCGCCCCGGCCGGCACGGTCGCTCCCATCAGGAAGGTCTGCAGCCCGAAGCGGCGCCGCAGTTCCCGGCAGGCGACCTGCAGCAGGGCGAGGTTGCCGCCGTGCCCGTTGAAGAACACCAGCTTCTTCGCCGGCGTCGCGGCGATCGAGTTGCCGAGCTCGACGACGGTCTGCATCAGCGTGTCCCAGCTGATCCACATCGTGCCGGGCGCCCAGTGGTGCTCGTCGCTCTTGGTGTAGGCGAGGGTCGGCAGCACCCAGACGTCGAGGCCGTCGGCAGCGGCGCGGTCGACCGAGGCGTTCGCGATCGCGTCGGCGATCAGGTAGTCGGTCATCAGCGGCAGGTGCGGCCCGTGGAACTCGATCGCGCCGGTGGGCAGCACGATCACCGAGTCCTCTGACAGGGCGGCTTCGGCCGCGGTGCCCGAGAGCTCGACCAGGCGGCGGGAACGGATGCTCACGAGTGCTTCTCCGGGCCGGTGACGACGCCTTCCGGCGGAAGCTTGCCCGGGTTGAGCAGGCCCTGCGGGTCGGTCCTCGCGGCGAGGGCCCGCACCCGGTCGACCTTGTGGTCGACGTACCACTGGTGCGGCGAGTGATAGCCGACGTCGATCGCGAGCAGGCGGTCGAAGCCCGCGTAGACGGCCTCGGGGCTGATGTAGGGGGCGGCGAGCATCCCGATCGGGTGGTCGCGCTGCGCCTCGATGTGCAGCATGGCGCCGGGGTAGACCTGGTGCACCTCGTCGAGCCGCTCGACGAGCGCGGCGCCCGAGACCTCGACGTGGAAGTAGGGCTCGTCGGTGGACTTCTGCAGCCACTCGATCGGGTGGTTGTACGAGAGCATCGAGATCTTGACGGTGGCCTGCGGGCCCTCGCGCACGTCCTCGACGGTGCCGCCGGCGCCCTCGACGAGCACCCGGGCGGCGTCGAGCGAGGCGACATCGAGGATGGCACGGAGCGAGGCGCGGTCATGCGGGATGGCGGGATCCGCCGGCAGCGCGTTGGCGATCTCGGGCAGGTCGGCCGAGACCAGGCGCGGTGTCGGCTCGAGCCAGCCGATCTGGCGGATGACCGAGGTCGCCTGCTCGAAGGTCGGGAAGCTGGCGTAGAAGCCGACCCATTCCTGCAGGGGTTCGAGCGCGATGGTCGCGCGGGCGATGATGCCGGCGGTTCCGTAGGTGTGCACGTAGGGCTGAGCATCCGCCCCCTCGACGTGCACGAGTGCGGCCTCGGGTGCGGCGTGCACCACGTCGAGGGCGAGCACGTAGTCGCCGCTCATGTTCGAGCCGTGCTTGATCGAGCCGGTGCCGCCCGAGCCGCCGGAGAGGAAGCCGCCGATCGACGACTGCGCGGTCGAGGGGTACATCAGGATCTGCTGGCCGGTCTCGCGCGCGGCCTGCTCGATCGCGACCATCGTGGCGCCGGCCTCGGCCGTCAGGCGGCCCTCCTCGACCGACACGACGGCGCGGGCCTTCGAGACGTCGAGCACGAGCCCGCCTTCCAGCGGGATGGCCTGGCCGTAGTTGCCGGTGCCCTTGCCGCGCGGGGTGACGCCCACGCCGTGCCGCACCGCGGCCGCGACGACCTCGGCGATCTGCTCGGCGTTCGTGGGGAAGGCGACGAGGTCGGCGAGCCCGAGCGGCAGCTGAGCGGCGAGGATCGGCGACATCTTCGCGCCGTCGACCGAGGCCTTCTCGCGTCCGCGCAGCTCGGTGGTGACGCCGCGCTCGCCGAGCAGGGCGGTGAGCTCGCTCGCGAGGCCGGCGATGTCACCGGCGGTCGGTGCGGTGGTGGGGGAGATGGTCATGGTGGTCCTTCGGTGCGTGCGTGCGGTGCTGTGAGGCATGGGTGACCGGGGGCCCGGTCAGTGCATGATCATGCCGCCGGTGACGTTCAGCGCCTGGCCGGTCATGTAGGCGGCGTCGTCGGAGGCGAGGAAGGTGGCGACGCCCGCGACGTCGGCGGGGTCGGCGAGCCGGCCGAGCGGCGAGTAGGTCGACCAGAGGGCCACGTCCTCCTCGGTGCGGGTGGCCGCACCCATCTCGGTGAGCACGTAACCCGGGCAGAGGCAGTTGGCGGTGATGCCGGATGGCCCGAGCTCGAGGGCGGTCACCCGGGTGAGGGCGATCACGGCGGCCTTCGAGGCCGCGTAGTGCCCCTGACCCGCACCGCCGGTCTTGCCGGCCATGCTGGCGAGGTTGATGATCGTGCCGCGGCGGGGGCCGGCGGGGTCGGGGCCGGCGATCATCGCCCTGGCCGCGATCTGCGTCGTGACGAGCATGGCGGTCGTGTTGATGGTGAACGTGGTCTCCCACTCCTCGACCGAGATGTCGAGCAGGGGGGAGAAGCGGAGGATGCCGGCGTTGTTGACCAGCACGTCCACGCCGCCGAGCTCGGCGATGGCCGAGCCCATCGCCTCGGCGGTGCCGACGTGGTCGGTGAGGTCGACCGGCGCGAACCGGCAGCCGGTCTCGTCGGCGAAGGCGGCGCCCTCGTCGACGAGCCGGTCGAGGATGACGACCTCGGCGCCTTCGGCGGCGGAGCGCCTGGCGATGGAGGCGCCGATGCCGCGCGCACCTCCCGTGACCACGATCCGCTTGCCGAGAAGCCGGTTCGGGATGGCGGTGCCGGTGGTCTGGACCGTGGTCACGGGAGGATGCGTCATGGTGCTACTTCAGGCCGATCGTGGTGTCGATGAACTCGTTGGTGTAGATGTCCTCGACGGTCAGGCCGTCGGCAGGCGTCGCGCCGATCTTCTCGAGGATCGGCACGGCCTTGTCGAAGAACGAGGCCATCCGGGCCTCGTCCAGGTCGCCGATGGCGTCGTTCGAGCCGTTCGAGACGAGCCCGAGGTCGATCATCTGCTTGACCGAGAAGTCGGCCACGCCCTGCGAGTAGACCCAGCCGGTGTCGAACTGGTCGACCAGGTCGAGGATCATCGAGTTGACCGGCGCGGGGTCGGCGAAGTAGTCGACCTCGGCCTGCTGCAGCACGGGCACCAGGGCCTTCAGGCACTCGGAGTTCGCCTCGAGGTCACCCGTGCGGGTGGCCATCACCGACTGGTAGTAGTCCCAGCCGGTGTCGTTGATGAGCTGGAAGTCGACCGGCTTCATCCAGTCCGTGACCTCGTTCTCGTAGATGTACGGCTCGGCCGAGGCGAAGCCCTGCTGGGCCGCCTTGCCCTGGTCGGCGACGAAGTTCGCCGGGGTGCCGTCGTAGCTGCCGTCGGCCTGGGCCTCGGGAACCTGGCCCGACTCCTTCAGGTACTCCATGTAGGTCGAGTCGGCGAAGTAGCGCACGACGGCGCCCTTGCTGGTGACGTCCTTGATGCTCTTCGCATCGGGGTAGGTCGCCGGGTCCCACATGATCATCAGCGGGCTCTTCTCCAGCGGGGCGAAGACGCCCGTGGTGGGGAAGTCGGCCGAGTTCTGGATCTGCTCGTCGGTCGAGACGTAGCCGAGCATGATGTCCGGGTCCTGGTACATGATCGAGGTCACGCTCTGGAAGCCGATCGCCGGGCCGCCGGAGCGGATCTCGACGTTGACGCCGGTGTACTCGCCCGCGCTGTAGAGGGGGCCGCTGACGCTCTTGTTGCTGGCGTCGATCTCGGGGTCGGGGCCGAGCAGCTGGTACAGGTGGCCGTGCTCGGCCTCCGGGTTCCAGTCGGTCTGCAGCACGACGTTCGCGGGGCAGCCGGCGGCGGCCAGGTCGACCGAGCCGATCTCGGCGTCGGAGGCGGGGGTGGACTCGCTGCTGGAGGCACCGCTCGAACAGGCGGTGAGGGCGACGGCCGTGGCGGCCACGAGGCCCGCCGTGAGCACGAGCCGGGATCGGGTTCTGCGCATTACATCTCCTTAGGGGTGGTGCGGAATGTGACGGTGCTGTGGTGCGGGGTGGGACGGATGGGTCGAGGAGGCGGTACGGGCAGCCGGAGCTAGGCCGAGAAGTCGTACCAGCGGCCGACCGCGCGCTTGCCGATCCAGCCGAAGAGGGCGAAGATCGCCACTCCCAGCAGGGCCGCGACGAAGATCGTCGCGAACAGCTCGGCCGAGCGCAGCCGGGCGGTGTAGGTGCTGAGCAGCGAACCGAGACCCGGCTCGCCGCGGCGGAAGAAGAAGTCGCCGACGATCGCGCCGACCACGGCGAGACCGGCCGAGATGCGCATGCCGGCGAAGATCGCGGGCAGGGCGGCGGGGAACTCGAGCTTGGTCAGCACGGTCCAGCGGTTGGCGCGCTGCAGCTGGAACAGCTCGCGCTGGCCCGGGTCGACCGACTGCAGGCCGAACAGGGTGTTCGAGACCATCGGGAACAGGGCGATCATCACGCAGACGATGATGCGGGCCGGGTACTCGAAGCCGAACCAGAAGCCGATCAGCGGCACGAGCGCGAGGATCGGGATGCACTGCAGCACCACCGCGTAGGGGTAGAGCGAGCGCTCGACCCACTTCGCCTGGCTCATCGCGATCGCCCAGACGATGCCGATGACCATCGCGATCGCGAGGCCGACCAGCGCGACCGCCGTGGTGCGGCCGAGCGCGACCAGGATCTCGCCGAAGGTGGCCGGGTCGAAGAACGCGGCGACGACCTCGTGCGGAGGGGGCATCAGGAAGCGGCGCTTCTCGTCGAGCACGAGGAAGGTGATCGCGTACCAGATGCCGAGCAGGGCGAGGAAGACCACGATCGGCGGCACCCAGGTCATGGCCTTGGACCGCGACTTCTTCACGGTGGCGGGCCGCATCAGCGTGCGGTTCTTCGGCGGGGCGGGAGGCGTCGTGGTCATCAGTGGTGGCCTTCTCGGAGGGCGTGGGAGACCTTGCCGCAGAGTTCGGCGAACTCGGCGGTGAACCGGATCTCGGGGTCACGGGGGAAGGGGAACTCGACGGGGAAGGTGTCGACGATCTTGCCGGGGCGGCCCGACATGACGACTACCTTGGTCGAGAGGTACACGGCTTCGGAGACCGAGTGCGTGATGAACAGGCCGGCGAACTGCTGCTCGGTGAAGAGCTTGATCAGCTCGTCGTTGAGACGCTCGCGGGTGATCTCGTCGAGAGCGCCGAACGGTTCGTCGAACAGGAACAGCTCGGGGTCGAGGGTGAGACTGCGGGCGAGGCTCGTGCGCATCTTCATGCCGCCCGAGAGGGTGCGCGGCAGGTGCTTCTCGAATCCGGAGAGGCCGACCAGCTCGATCGCCTCCTTCGCGGTGGCCCGGCGCTTGGCCTTGGGCACGCCGTTGAGCTCGGCGAGCAGTTCGACGTTCGACTGCACGTCGCGCCAGGGCAGCAGGGTCGCATCCTGGAACACGTAGCCGATGCGGCTCGTGTCGACCTGGGTGACGCCCTCGGTGGCGGGGGTCAGCCCGGACGCGATGCGCAGCAGGGTCGACTTGCCGCAGCCGGAGGGACCGACGACGGTGACGAACTCGCCGCGGTTGACGGTCAGGTCGACGCCTGAGAGGGCGGTCGTGCCGTTCGGGAACGTCATGGCGACGTCCTCGAAGTGCAGCAGCTGACCGGTCGTGGTCGCGGGGGCGACCTCGGGGGGTGCGATGGTCATGGCGCTTCTCACCTCGTTTCGTACTGGGGCTCGGGGGATGGTTCGGGAAGAACTTCGGCCAGGTGCGCGATCGGCGCGATGCTGCGGCTCACCGAGCTCGCGGCGACCAGGCGGCCGGCGTGGATGACGTAGCGGTCGGCCGAGGCGTTGGCGATCGCATCCGAGAGGTTGACGGCGCGCACCGCCAGCAGCTCGGCCTTCGCCCCCACCTCGACGCCGGAGCGCGGCAGCCGCATGACGTCGCGGGCGCCGGTGCTCACGGCGGCGTACGCCTCGTCGAGGGTGAGGTGACCGGCGGTGACCAGCAGCGAGGCGGTCTCGAGCGCGTCGCTTCGGCCGACCGGGTTGAAGGGGTCGCGCACGTTGTCGGCGCCGGCACCGAGTCGCACCCCGGCGTCGAGCAGGGCGCGCACGGCGGTGAGGCCGCGTGGGGTCGACACCGGATGCTGCCAGCCCTGCAGGTAGAGGTTCGTGATCGGCAGGGTCACGATACCGAGGTCGGCGGCCAGGATGCCCTCGATCAGCACGTCGAGCTCGACGGGCTCGAGGGTGCCGAGGCGCACGCAGTGGCCGGCGGTCGCCGGGCGGCTCGCGGGCCAGTCGCGCACGATCTCGGTCAGGGTGCCCATCGTGATCGGGCCGCCGAGGCTCTCGTCGGTGTGCATGTCGACACCGACACCGCGGTCGGTCGCGATGGCGAGGAGGCGGCGGAGGTCGGCGTCGGGCTCGTCGGCCAGGTGCGGGGCGCCGCCGACCAGGTCGACACCGAGGTCGAGCGCCTCGTGCACCTGGGCGTCGGTGGCGTTCGGGCCCGCGAGGGCGACGAGCTCGAGGTCGACGAGGCCGGCGAGCTCGTCGCGCACCTGGACGAGGGCGCGGACGCCGCGCATCGAGTCGCCCTCATCGCCCTCGGCGTGCAGCAGGTCGACGTGGCAGCGGATGGCGGTCGTGCCGTTCTGCAGCATCGCGAGAGCCTGGCGGCGGGCCCGGTCGGCGATGGACGCGGTGGTCATGGTGGCGGCGTACCGCTTCCACGACTCGATCGCGAGGCCGAGGTCGCCCATCGGCGGGTCGATCAGGTCCCAGGAGAGGGCCTTGTCGAGGTGCGCGTGCGGCTCGGCCGGAGCCGGGAGCAGCAGGAAGCCGTCGAGGTCGAGCGTGCCGGCCGACGGGGCGTCGAACGTCGCCGCGCTGCCGGCGGGCCGCACGGCCGAGACCGTGTCGCCCTCGAGCTCGACGTCGACGAGGCGCCCGTCGGGGAGCGTCGCCGAGCGGAGCATCCGGAGGGTGCGGGGGAGCACGGACATCGGGGGCTCCTCACGGCTCGGAATGTTGATGGCTTCAACAGGGGCCACGCTACGGATGGCTCGTTTCCGGCAGGTAACGCAAGCATTTCCGAATGTTAATTGGGTCCACGCACGATTTCGCTGTGGCGGCCGTTCGTGATTACTGTCTCTGTGACCACCCGGTCCCCAGCCCCGCTCCACCACCCGCCACTCGACGAGAGGACCAGCCATCTCCACCGGAAGCGTCGCCCTCGACGAGCAGACCGAGCGCCTGGGTGCGCGCATCCGCTCGTTCCGGCAGGCCCGTGGCCTGACGCTGGTGGAGCTCGCGCGCCTCGCCGAGCTCTCGCACCCCTTCCTCTCGCAGCTCGAGCGCGGGCAGGCCCGGCCGTCGATGGTGTCGCTCGAGCGCATCGCGCGGGCACTCGGCTCGAGCCAGATCGAGCTGATCGCGGCCGCGACCGACGACCTCGTGCCGGGCGGTGCCACCCAGCGGGTCTCGCTGGTGCGCTCGATGGAGGGACCGCAGGGTCCGTTCGGGGGCGGCGAGGCGCGCATCCTGGTGCACGGCGACGTGCCGTTCGTGCCGATGGAGTTCCGCGGCTCGAACGTCTCGGTGGGGGAGTTCTACACCCACGAGGAGGACGAGTTCCTGCACGTGGTCAGCGGCCGGGTGCTCGTCGACCTCGCCGAGGAGGGCACCTTCGAGCTCGGCCCTGGCGACTCGATCCACTACGCCGGGGGCACCCTGCACCGCTGGTGCTCGGCGGTCGTGGGCGAGTACCACCTGTTCATCGTGAAAGAGCGGAGGGCCGGATGAGCGCCCTGACCCTGCCCGAGATCGACGCCGTGGTGGCCTCCGCCCGGCCGGTCGCCACCGACGTCGTGCTGCTGACCCTGCGGGCCGCCGACGGATCGGAGCTGCCGCCGTGGCAGCCCGGCGCCCACCTCGACGTCGAGGTGCAGCCCGGGGTCGAGCGGCAGTACTCCCTCTGCGGCGACCCGGCCGATCGCAGCGTCTACCAGGTCGCGGTGCTGCGCGAGCCCGACGGACGCGGCGGCTCCGAGCACCTGCACGCCCACGTTCGGGAGGGCGACCGCCTCCGCGTCCGGGGTCCGCTGAACCACTTCGGGCTGCACGCGGTGCCGCCGGGCGGCTCGTACGCCTTCGTCGCGGGCGGGATCGGCATCACTCCGCTGCTGCCCATGATGAGGGCGGCCGACGCCGCGGGCATCCCGTTCACACTCGCCTACGCGGGGCGGTCGCTCGAGCGGATGCCCTTCGTCGACGAGCTCGTCGCCGCGTACGGAGACCGCGTGTCGGTCTACACCTCCGAGCTCGGCCACCGCTTCGCGCTGTCGACCCTGAGCGGCGGAACCCCGTCGGCGCCGGTCGCCGTCTACTGCTGCGGCCCGGCCCGGATGCTCACCGAGCTCGAGCAGGTCGCCCTCGACGCCGGCTGGCCGCCCGACGCGCTGCACCTCGAGCGCTTCGAGGCCCGCGAGGTCACCGAGCCGGTGCGCCAGGAGTCGTTCGAGGTCGAGCTCGAGCTGTCGGGCATGACCCTCGAGGTGCCGCCCGACCGCTCGATCCTCGACGTCGTGGAGGAGGCGGGCGTGCTGGTGCTCTCCTCGTGCCGCGAGGGCACCTGCGGCACCTGCGAGACCCCCGTCGTCTCGGGCGAGGTGGATCACCGCGACTCGGTGCTCACCCCGGCCGAGCAGGAGGACAACGAGGTCATGATGATCTGCGTCTCGCGCGCCGCCTGCCCCCGGCTGGTGCTGGAGCTGTGAGGTCGTTCGCCAGTCGTGTAGTGAGCACGGTCACTAGTTAGACATATGTGTAGACGAGCTAGGGATGCGCGGTCGGCAGCGGCCTCGTCACCGCACCCGCGCCGCCAGCAGCTCGGCCACGTCGGCGGCCAGCGCGCGCTCGTCGTGGCCGACCAGCTCGTAGTCCTTCACGACCACCCGGCCCGCCACCACGACGTGCCGGGGGCGGCGGCCGGGATTCGTCCAGAGCAGGCCGGCGATCGGGTCGGCCACCCCCGCGTCGGCGACGCCCGTGACGTCCCAGACGCAGAGGTCCGCGGCGGCGCCCGGGCGCAGGTGGCCGAGTTCGGCGCGCCCGAGGCCGGTCGCCGAGCCCTCGGTGGCCATGCCGAGCACCGTTCGCGCATCGAGTGGGGGGCCGACGAGGGGGGCGACCTGCAGGGCGAGCCGCGCATCCGCCAGCAGGTGACCGGCGTCGTTGCTGCCGCCGCCGCTCGTGCCCAGGCCGACGGTGATGCCGGCTGCGCGGAGGGCCGCGACCGGGGCGATCCCCCAGCCCATCGGCAGGTCGCAGCCGGGGGCGTGGGTCGCGGTGACGCCGCGCTCGGCGAGCAGTGCGATCTCGTCGTCGGTGACGGCGCAGAGGTGGGCGACGGTGACGTCGTCGGCGAGCCAGCCCCACTCCTCGAGCAGGGCGATCGGGCGGCGGCCGTACTTCTCGAGCGCGATGGCGACGTCGACCTGCTCGTTCGCCTGGGTGCGGCGGCGGAGGCCGTGGGCCGCCGCGACCTCGCCGAGCAGGCGGAAGGTGGCCTCGGAGTCGCTGTGCACGCCGGCCGGGCCGACGGCGACCTGGAGGAGGCCGTCCTCGGTGACCCCGTCGCCGTCGCCGGCCCCGCTCAGCAGTGCGGTCGCGATGGCGTCGGCGGAGGCCGCGGCCTGTTCGGGGTCATCCCGGGCCGATCCGCGCACGAAGGCGAGGCGGGCGCCGAGGCCGCGGGCCGCGTCGGCGGTGCTGCGGGCGATGGCCACCGTGTCGTCGACGCTCGCGCCGGCCGGCCAGTTCAGGTGGTGGTCGGCGATGGTCGTGACGCCGCTGAGCAGGCCCTCGGCGACTCCAGCCCGGGCGGCGACACCGGCACTCTCGGGGTCTATGCCGATCGCGGCATACGCGGCGGCCATGGTGGGCAGCCAGACGTGCATCGGCACGCCGCGGGTGCCCGGGAAGGTGCGGAAGGCGGTCTGCAGGAGGTGGTGATGGGCGTTCACGAGGCCGGGGGTGATGACGCAGCCGGCGGCGTCGAGGTGTTCGGTGCTCGTGGCTGCGGTGGTTGCGGTGGCCGGGGTGGCCGCGGTGGTCGGGGTGGCGTCGGTGCTCGGCGCGGTGCGGCTCGTCGGTACGGTCTCGCTTACCACGAAGCGGCGGGCTTCGTCGCCCTCGAGCTCGGTCTCGGCGTCGACCAGGATGCGCGTGGCGTCGGTGATGATCAGCATGCGCATTGTCTAACAGAGTCATGTGTCAGGCTGATGACGCGGCGCGCACCAGGAGCCGCGGCGTCGATGGAGGTGGACTGATGCTCGAACTGGCATCCGCTCTGCTCGACGCCCTCGGCGAAGGTCGGCGCCTCGCCGTCGCCACCGTCATCGAGGTCGACGGCAGTGCTCCGCGGGCCCTCGGCACCTCGATGGCGGTCGACGACCTCGGGCGTGTGATCGGCAGCATCTCGGGCGGCTGCGTCGAGGGCGCGGTCTACGACGCCTGCACCTCGGCGCTCGTGTCGGGCACCGCTGAGATCTGCACCTTCGGGTTCACCGACGACGACGCGTTCGCGGTCGGGCTGTCGTGCGGAGGGCGGCTCACGGTCGTCGTGCGTCCGCTCGACACCGACGACGCTCCACTCCTCGACGAGCTGCGGCTCGCGCGCGACGGGCGGGCTGCGGGGCTCGCGCTGATGCTGTCGCCCTCGGGGACCGTCGAGGTGCTGACGGCGTCGGGTGAGCTTCCGGCCGGGTCGGGTGGGGCTCCGGATGCGCGGCGGCAGCGCATCCGCTCGGAGCTCGTCGCGGCCGTGCACCGCGGCCGCTCGGCGCGCCGCCTGGTCGACTGCGACGGCGAACTCGTGCAGACGGTGCTGCTCGTCAGCGCGCCCCCGGCCCGGATGATCGTCTTCGGCGCCGTCGACTTCTCGATCGCGCTGTCGAACGCCGCCGCCCTGCTCGGCTACCGGGTCACCGTCTGCGACGCCCGACCGGTGTTCGCGACCCCCGAGCGCTTCCCGTCCGCCGAGGTCGTGAGCCGGTGGCCCACCGACTTCCTCGCCGAGACCGAGGTCGACGAGCGCACGGTGCTGTGCATCCTGACCCACGACGACAAGTTCGACGTGCCCCTGATCGAGGCGGCGCTGGCGCTCGACGTGGCCTACGTCGGAGCGATGGGCTCGCGTGCGACGCACGAGCGGCGGCTCGCCGCGCTGCGTGTGCACGGCGTCGCCGAGGAGTCGCTGGCGCGGCTGCACTCGCCGATCGGCCTCGATCTCGGGGCGTCGTCGCCCGAGGAGACCGCCGTGTCGATCCTCGCGGAGGTGATCGCGGCGCGCAGCCGCGCCTCGGGAAGCCCGCTGCGGGAGACTCGAGGCGCCATCCACTCCGCGGTCCCGTCTGCCGTTCCCGCGCCGTCCGCCGTCCCGTCCCCGTCCGACCAGATCCGGAGCCTCTCGTGACCGAACCCGCCCGCACGATCATCGAGAACGCATACGTCGCCACCGTCGACGCCGCCGGCACCGAGCACGTCTCGGGTCACGTGGTGATCGAGGGCACCGACATCGTGGCGGTCGGGGCAGGGGCGGCGCCGGCCTCGTGGTCGGCGGGAGCATCCGTCACCCGCGTCGACGCGAGCGGGCACCTGCTGACGCCCGGGCTCGTGAACACCCACCATCACCTGTACCAGTGGCTGACGCGGGGGATCGCGCAGGACGCCATCCTGTTCGACTGGCTGACCGCGCTGTACCCGACCTGGTCGCGGATCACGGCCGACACCGTCGGGCCCGGTGCGCTCGGCGGGCTCGCTGTCGGGGCGCTCTCGGGCTGCACCACGATGGCCGACCACCACTACGTCTTCCCGCGGGGTGGCGGCGACATCCTCGGCTCGATCGTCGACGCGGCCGCCACGATCGGCGTGCGTCTGCACGGCACGCGCGGCTCGATGGACCTCGGGGCCTCGCAGGGCGGCCTGCCGCCCGACTTCGCCGTCGAGACCACCGCCGCCGCGCTCCAGGCGAGTGCGGATGCGGTGGCCGACTTCCACGACCCGTCGCGCTCGTCGATGGTGCGGATCGCGATCGCACCGTGCTCGCCGTTCTCGGTCACGGGCGACCTGCTGCGCGAGGCCGCGGTGCTCGCGCGGAGCCTGCCCGGTTCGGTGCGGCTGCACACCCACGGCAGCGAGACGGTGGAGGAGGACGCGTTCTGCCTCGCTCGTTTCGGGCGCACGCCCACCCAGTACCTGGAGGACCTCGGCTGGCTGGGTGAGGACGTCTGGATGGCGCACTGCGTGCACCTCGACGAACCCGCCATCGCCCGGTTCGCGGCCACCGGCACCGGAGTCGCGCACTGCCCCTCGTCGAATGCCCGGCTCGCCGCCGGGATCGCTCCCATTCCACAGCTGCTCGCCGCCGGGGTGCCGGTCGGCCTCGGTGTGGACGGATCGGCGTCGAACGAGTCGGGGGAGCTCGGGACCGAGATCCGGATGTCGGTGCTCGTCAATCGCCTCCGCGGCGGAGCGACCGCGATGACCGGCCGGGACGGGCTGCGGATCGCGACCATGGGCGGGGCCCGGGTGCTCGGGCGTGACGCGGAGATCGGGTCGATCGAGGTCGGGAAGCTGGCCGATCTGGCGCTGTGGAAGGTCGACGGGGTGGCCCACGCGGGGATCGTCGACCCGGTCGCGGCGCTGACGCTGGGGTCGCAGCCGCCGCTGGCGCTGCTGCTCGTGAACGGGCGGGAGGTCGTGCGGGACGGGGCGCTGGTGCGGGTGTCGTCGGCGTCGGTCGCGCGGGGGGTTTCGCGGGCGGTCTCGGCGCTGCTGGGGTAGCTTGTCGCTGTCGCTGTCGCTGTCGCTGTCGCTGTCGCTGTCGCTGTCGCTGTCGCTGTCGCTGTCGCTGTCGCTGTCGCTGTCGGTGTCGCCCGCGCCGGCGCCGGCGCTGTCGCCGCCCGGGTCAGAGCCCGAGGAGGAGCGACGCCGCGATCGCGAGCATCACGAGGGCGATGATGCCGTCGAGCACCCGCCACGCGCCCGGCCGGGCGAAGATCGGCTGCAGCAGTCGCGCGCCGAAGCCGAGTGCGGTGAACCAGATGACGCTGCCTGCCATCGCACCCAGCCCGAACAGCCATCGGGAGTCGCCGTGCGAGTTCGCGACCGAGCCGAGCAGCACCACGGTGTCGAGGTAGACGTGCGGGTTCAGCCAGGTCAGAGCCAGAGCGGTGCTGATCGTGGCGGCGAGACCCGCGGACGATCTCGGCCCCTCCTCGCCGAGCGCGGCCGGCCGCAGCGCCCGGCGCGCGGCGAGGAAGCCGTAGACGATCAGGAACGCCGCCCCCGCGATGCGCGCGATCACCATGAGCACCGGGAGTCGCTCGAACACCAGGCCGAGACCGCTGATGCCGAGTGCGATCAGCACGGCGTCGGACAGTGCGCACACGGCCACGACCGGCAGGATGTGCCGGCGCAGCAGCCCCTGCCGCAGCACGAACGCGTTCTGGGCGCCGATCGCGACGATCAGCGAGAGGCCGAAGCCGAGGCCGGCGAAGACGGGGAGGAGGTCGGTCACAGGTCGACGGTATGCGGCGCTGCTCGCACTGGTCCAGCTAATGTTCCTGAAGCTGCATTAGCATCGCTTATGTGAACTTCGATTCCGCTCACCTGCAGGCTCTTCGGGCTGCCGTCGACGAGGGGTCGTTCGACGCGGCGGCGCGCGTGCTCTCGGTCACGCCGTCGGCCGTGTCTCAGCGCATCAAGGCGCTCGAGAGCGAGACCGGACGGGTGCTGCTGCGCCGCAGTCGACCGGTCGCTCCCACCGAGTCCGGTCGGGCGGTGCTCCGGCTGGCCCGGCAGCTCGAGGCGCTCACGGCGGATGTCTCGGATGAGCTGGGCGGGGACGACACCTCTGGCTCTCTGTCGCCGGCACGCCTTCCGCTGGCGGTGAACGCCGACTCGCTCTCCACCTGGCTGCTGCCCGCGCTCGCCCCGTTGGCCGACTCGATCGTCTTCGAACTGGTACGGGAGGACGAGTCCCACACGGCCGAACTGCTGCGGGACGGGGCCGTGATGGCCGCGGTCAGCGCGACGGCCACCCCGGTGCAGGGATGCTCGTCCGAGCTCCTCGGCGCCATGCGCTACCAGCCGCTCGCCACTCCCGCCTTCGTGTCGCGCTGGTTCGGCGACTCACCGCGCGACTTCTCCCAGGCGCCCATGGTCGTCTTCGACCGCCGGGACGAGCTGCAGCACCGCTTCCTCCGCACCCTGCCCGGTGGGGCCTCGCTCGATCCGCCGCGGCACTACGTGCCCGGTTCGACGGACTTCGTGGAGGCGGTGCGGCTGGGGCTCGGCTGGGGGATGATCCCCGACCTGCAGCGGCCGCCGGAGGGACTGGTCGAGCTCTCGCGCGGGGCGTACATCGACGTGCCGCTGTACTGGCAGCAGTGGCAGCTGCGCACCCGAGCGCTCGACCAGGCGGCGGCCGCCATCCGCGCCGCCGCCGCACGCGCGCTCCGCCCGCCCGTCCCGCTCCCCGCGCGCCCCTAGGTCGTTCTTTCAGGCGGGACCAGGGGAGGGCGGCTACCCGACGAGCTCGCGGGCTGCGGCGGCCAGGCGCCAGACGCGGTCTCGGGAGAGCGGCAGCTCGTGGGGTCGCACGCCGAGCGCATCGCGCACGGCGTTCGCCAGCGCCGGAGCCACCGGGTTGTACGGCGCCTCGCTCATCGACTTGGCTCCGAACGGCCCCACGGAGTCGTCGGTGTCGGCGAAGAACACCTCGGTGACCGGCACATCGGCCAGCTGCGGCAGATGATAGGCCCGGAACACCTGAGTCGTCACCAGTCCCTCCTTCATGATCATCTCCTCGTACAACGCCGAGCCGATGGCCTGGGCGACGCCACCCTCGATCTGCCCGCGCAGCTGCGCCGGGTTCAGCACGAAGCCGGCGTCGGCGGCGTGCACCGACTGCAGGATGCGCACCTCGCCGGTCAGCTCGTTCACCGCCACCCGGAATCCGTGGATGTTGAACGCGATCGACCGCTTCGCCCCGTCCTCCTGCCCCGTGGCCGTGAGGCTGCCGCCGGCCCGCGCGGCGATGTCGGTCAGCGGCACGAACGTCTCGCCGATCCGTACGCCGTCCCCCTCGAGGTGGCCCTCACTCCAGGCGCCGGCGATCTCGGAGGCGGTGCGCAGCACGGCCGCCTTCAGCGAGGTGGCTGCCGAGTGCAACGCCTTGCCCGCCACGACGGTACCCGCCGAGCCGAACGCGCCGGTGTCGTACCCCACACCGTCCGTGTCCGACTGCCGGATGCGGATGCGGTCGACCGAGGTGCCGAGCACGCTCGACGCGATCTGGGTGTGCACCGTCGTGGTGCCGTTGCCGAATTCGGCGGTGCCGACCGCGGCCAGGTACGTTCCGTCGGCCTCCAGGGTCATGGAGACGGTCGAGAAGTGCCCGCGAGGCGGCATGGTCGCGATCATCGCCGCGGCGACGCCGGTGCCGAGGCGCCAGCCGGAGCCCGTCGGGATCTCGGCCTCGTTGCCGCGTTGCAGCGCCTGCTGAGTCAGGTCGAGGCACTGGTCGAGGCCGTAGCTGCCGAAGACGAGGTCGTCGCCCTCGACGTGCGAGGCCACGAGCTGCTGCCCGGGCCGCACGACGTTGCGCCGGCGCAGCTCGAACGGATCCATCCCCAGCTCGTGCGCCAGCTCGTCCATCGCCGACTCGATCGCGAACGACACCTGCCCGAGCCCGTAGCCGCGGAAGGCACCCGAGGGGATGTTGTTCGTGTAGACGACCTCCGCATCCACCTTCTTGTTCGGGGCGTTGTAGAGGCTGACGGTCTCGCCGACACTGTGGAACATCACGCCGGGGCCGTGGTTGCCGTAGGCGCCGGTGTCGCTCAGCACGTCGACCGCGATGGCGGTGAGCGTGCCGTCGACCTCGGCCGCGAGCTCGACCGACACCCGCATCGGATGCCGGCAGGGCGCGATCGTGAACTCGTCGTTCCGCGTGAACTCGAACTGCACGGGGAGCCCCGTCTTCAGCACGGCGGCCGACACGACGTCCTCGGTCAGGATCTCCTGCTTGCCGCCGAAGCCGCCGCCGACCCGGGCGGTGAAGACGCGCACCCGGTCCTGCTCGAGGCCGAAGATGTAGGCGAGCTCGTCGCGCACCAGGAACGGCACCTGCGAACTCGTCCGCACGACGAGCCGGCCGTCCTCGTCGAGCCAGCCGACCGAGCCGTGCGTCTCCAGCGCCGCGTGCGAGACGCGGTGGGTCTGCCAGGTGCCGGTGACGTGGGCGGATGCTCCGGCCACCGCCTCGGCGACCGAGCCGATCTCGGTGTGCACCGAGGCGATCACGTTGCGCTCGGGCTCGGCCACCCGGGCGACGACCGGGTCGAGGTCGCCGTGCAGCAGGGGAGCCCCGGGCTGCCGGGCCTCCTCGGGGTCGAAGACGGCCGGGAGCACCTCGTACTCGACCTCGATCAGCCGGCAGGCCGCCTCGGCGATCGCGATGCTGTCGGCCACGACCGCGGCGATGCGCTGCCCGCGGTACCGCACCACGGTGTCGAAGAGCGTCGTGTCGTCGGGGTCGTCGGTGCGGAACTGGTGCCGGGCCGTCGAATACAGCCGCTCGGGGGAGTCGGCCGCGGTGAGAACCGCATGCACCCCCGGCAGGGCTTCGGCGGCAGTGGTGTCCATCGAGAGGATGCGCGCGTGGGCGTGCGGCGACTGCAGCAGCTTGAGGTGCGTGACACCGGGCACGGCGACGTCGAGCGTGTACGGCTCCCGCCCCGTCACGATCCGCCGTCCGGCGGGCGCGCCCACCGAGGTTCCGACCGTCCGCGGCGTGGCGATGCTGGCGGGAGCCTCGACCGCCTCCGACACGGTCGCGGCAGGCAGCGTCCCCTCGGGCAGCGTCGAACCCGGCCCCGACGTCGTCGTCTCCGGCTCCGCGTCGGTGCCGCCGGCGGCGCGGGCGTGACGACCGGACTTCGTCGTGATCAGCCGCCCCTCCACCGGAGCGGGCGTCGCCCCGTCGGCGAGACCGGCGCCGGCGCAGACACCCGCACGGATCGACTCCTCCACCGCCCGGTACCCGGTGCAGCGGCAGAGGTTGCCCTTCATCAGGCGCGGCAGGTCGTCGAGCTGCTCGGGCTTCAGCGTCGTCGCCGTGACGACCATGCCCGCGGTGCAGTACCCGCACTGGAAGCCTGCGTGATCGACGAAGCTCTGCTGCATCGCGCTCAGGTCGTCGGGGTCGCCGAGCCCGGCCACGGTCGTCACCACGCGGTCCTCGACGCGGTAAGCGGGATACACGCACGAGTGCACGGGGGTGCCGTCGACGATCACCGAGCAGGCTCCGCAGTCGCCCGAGTCGCAGCCCTTCTTCACCTCGAAGTGCCCCTGGTCGCGGATGAAGGTGCGCAGGCACTGCCCGGCGATCGGCTCGGCCTCGTGCTGCTCGCCGTTCATGATGAATCTCATCGCGCGTCCCCGCTCGTCGTCTCGTCGCTGGTGGTCGTCCCGTCGCTGGTGGTCGTCCCGTCGTCGTCGATCCCCGAGCCGACGATCGCCTCAGCGGGCGAGGGCGCGGGCGCTGTTGCCGCGCTCGCCGGACGCACCGTCGTGTAGTCGCTCGGCGCGGCCTCGCCCGGTGGCAGACTCAGCTCCTCGCGGATCTCCTCAGCCAGGAGCAGCGACACGCCCCGCCGCCAGTCGGCCGCGCCGTGCGGGTCGGTGAACCACGAGTCGATCGCTCCGACCGCCGCGGCCAGCTCCGTGCTCCCGGGAATCGACGCGAATCGCACCTGCTCCGGATGAACCGTCGCCCCCGACACCGTCAGCACGAACGACCCGTCGAGATCGAGCCGCCCCACGATGACGGCCCCCGATCGCCCGACCGGCGACAGCGCGATCTTGCGGTAGGCGGTTCGCCCCTCGAGAGCGTGCCGCGGTACATGAAGGGAGCGCAGCACATCGCCGGGACCGAGGGCGTTCCGCCCGTTGCCCGTCACGAACTCGGCCACGGGCATCCGCTCGTCTGTGCCGTCGGCCCGCCAGACGAGGGCTTCGGCGTCGAGCGCGGAGAAGAGTGAGGTCATCGGCCCGGCGGGCAGCGAGGCGCAGATGTTGCCGCCCACGGTCGCGACGTTCCACACCTTGAACGAGCCGAGCAGGGCGGTGCAGCACTGGAAGAAGAGCGGATGCGCGGCCCAGCCCCACGCGTCGGGCAACTCGGCGAGCTCCGCCAGCCGGCAGGTCGCGGCGACCTCGAGCCCGTCGGCGGTCACCGTGAGCGACGGCCACTCCAGGGTCATCAGGTCCACGAGGGCCGTCAACTCGTCCTGCCGCTCGGAGAAGAGCCACGACCCGCCCGCGAGCGGCGCGACGTCGCTGCGGAGGAGGGCGAGATCGCCGCGCGAGCGGGCCGGGGTGATGGCGGCGACGGTGTTGAGGTCCACGTGGTGCTCCGTTCGAAGGGTGCTGCAGAACTCAGTGAACCTCAGCAATGTGTCTGAGATGTAACACGGCCCGAATTGGGGGTAAGTCGGACGGCGTCCCACGCCTGTGCAGGAGTGGATGGCCGCCGGGGCGGCGATCAGCCGAGCGAGGCCACCCACTCCGTCGTGCCGTCGTCGAAGGCCTGCTCCTTCCAGATGGGCACGGTCTTCTTCACGTCGTCCACCAGCTCGGCGCAGGCGGCGAAGGCGTCGCCCCGGTGCGCCGCTGCGACCGCGCAGGCGAGGGCGAGGTCGCCCACGACGAGATCGCCCGTGCGGTGCACGATGGCGACGCGGGTCTCCGGATGGGCGGCGGCGATGCGCAGAGCGGACGCCCGGATCGCCTCGGCGGCCGTCGGATGAGCGGTGTAGCTCAGCGCGGTGACTCCCCGGCCCTCGTCGTGGTCTCTGACCACCCCGGCGAAGGTCACGACCGCTCCCGAGGTCGCGTCCTCGACGGCGTCGGAGCACTCGTCGATCGTGATCGTCTTCTCCGCGATCCTGGCGATGACGACGCGGTTCTCCACAGATCCGCCCGAAGATGAAGGAATGTCAGTCGGTGCGGGCATGATCGCCTCCATGGATCTGATCGATGAGATGAACGAGCACCCCGTCCAGCACCCCGAGGCCGTCGCGCACACCGCCGCCCGACCCGGGCAGGTTGACGATCACGGTCCGACCGGCCACGCCCGCGATGCCCCGCGAGAGAACGGCTTTCGGGGTGTGAGGGGCGCCGACCCGCCTGATCTCCTCGGCGATGCCCGGCACCTCGAAGTCGATCACGGCACGGGTCTGCTCGGGCGTGCGATCGGTGGGGGAGGCGCCGGTGCCGCCCGTCGTGACGACGAGGTCGACGCCCGCGCCGACGGCGTCGCGGAGCGCTGCGCCCACGGGCTCTCCGTCGGGCACGACGTCGACGGAGGCGGTCCACCCGCGCTCCTGCAGCCAGCGCTCGATCACGGGCCCGGTGGCGTCGGCGTAGACCCCGGCGGCCGCTCGGTTCGAGGCGACTACGACGCGGGCGGTACGGTGATCGGCGTCGTCCTCGCCGTGCGCCCGGGCGGGCACCGCAGCGTCGGCGTGGCTGTGGTCGTGGTCGTGGTCGTGGTCGTGGTCGTGGTCGTGCGGATGCTCGTGGTGCGTCATTGCCGGCTCCAATCGCCGCTCGCGCCGCCGGATTTCGACAGCACCTCGATGTCCGTCACGCGCGCGGCGCGGTCGACGGCCTTGATCATGTCGTACACGGTCAGCGCCGCGACCGAGGCGGCGGTGAGCGCCTCCATCTCCACCCCGGTGACACCGGTGGTCTTCACGGAGGTGGTGATCCGCACGCTGGACTCGGCGATCTCGAAGTCCACCGTCACCCCCGAGATCGGCAGCGGATGGCACAGCGGAATGAGTGAGGAGGTCTGCTTCGCCGCCATAATCCCGGCGACGCGCGCGACCGCCAGCGGCTCTCCCTTAGAGAGTGAGCCGTCCGCGAGCATCCTGATCACGTCCGGCCGAGTGTGCAGCACGGCCTGCGCGCTCGCGATGCGCTTCGTGATCGCCTTGTCCGACACGTCGACCATGTGGGCCGAGCCGTCGGCCGTGACGTGGGTGAGCTCTGAACCGTCAGCCATCGATCCTCCAGTAGTCGAGTTCGTCGCCGGCGGAGACCGACGAGACGCCGACGGGAACGTGCACGAGCACGGTCGAGCCCGCGTACGAGTGCAGCAGATGGCTCGACGGCCCGCCGACGAGCTCCAGTGTGCCGTCCCCGCGTACGAGGCCGCGTCGCAGCTGGTGATGGTTCGGCGGCGAGTCGAACGCCTCGGCCACCACACCGCGCCGCAGCTCGCGCGACGTCGTCCGTGCTCCGGAGGCGGTGAGCAGCGCCGGGCGGAGGAACGCCTCGAACGACACCAGGGCACTCACCGGGTTGCCCGGCAGGCTGATCACGGGGCGGTCGACGGATGCTCGTCCCCCCGCTCCCGGAACGGACGCGATCCCGAACCCCTGTGGCCCGCCCGGCTGCATCGCGACCTTCATGAACTCGACTCCGAGTGGTCCGAGAGCGTCCCGAACGACTTCGCGGGCGCCGGCGCTCACCCCGCCGACGGTCACGATCAGATCGACGGCCGCCGCTTCCTGCGCCAGCAGCTCGAGAAGGTCCTCGGCGTCGTCGGAGCGGCAGGGCACGGGTGTCACCGCGCAGCCGATGGCCAGGAGGGCCGCCGTGAGGGCGGACGAGTTGGCGTCGAAGATCTGGCCCGGCTCGAGCGCGCTGCCGGGCTCACGGATCTCGTGCCCCGTCGACACGAGCAGCACCCGCACGCGCCGCCGCACCGGAACCGAGGTCGCGCCGGTGCCCGCGATGACGCCGAAGTGAGCCGGGCCGAGCACGGTCCCGACGGTCAGCAGCACGTCGCCCTCACCCACGTCGCTGCCCGCCGCGCGCACGAACTGACCCGTGGGCACCGCCTCGCCGAACGCGACCGTCCGGGTGACGCCGTCGTCGTCGAAGAACGCCGGCGGGTCGGCCCGTTCGATCTGCACCACCGCGTCAGCACCCTCGGGCACCGGCGCCCCGGTCATGATCGGCGTGGCCGTGCCGGGTGCGTGGGTGCCGAAGGTGTCGCCCGCGGCGATCCGCGGTGCGACGGTCAGGGCGACGGGAGCGTCGGTGCTCGCCGTGGCGAGGTCGCTCGACAGCACGGCGTACCCGTCCATCTGCGAGTTGTCGAAGGCGGGGAGGCTCGACGGGGCGATCAGATCGGTTGCGAGGATCCGCTGCGCGTAGCGCTCCGGATGGGCGGCCATCTCGGTGGCGGAGACGCTCAGCTCCTCCGCTTCGCCGGTGGCGGCGACGCCGCCCAGCAGCGCGATGATCTCGCGGCGATGCTCCTCGATGGTTCGCATACGCCCAGTGTGCCCCATGCCCGCCGCCAGCTCGTCGCGACTGGACCGCCAGTGGGCCCGGTGCCCGCCGTCACCCCGCTCCGAGCCGACCGCGCGGCTGGAGGCACCTGGTGACTCTCCGACGATCGGTGTTGCCACCCTCACCCACCGGTGCGGGCGTTCGTGCCGAATACCGGGCATGTTCCGTCCGCCCTATCAGCCCGCGCTCTCGAGCTCATCCCCTGTCGCCGCACTCGAGGCAGCACCTCTGCACTCGATCCGGCCGCGATCGCGCGCGGAAGGTGAGGGCCGGGTGGTACCGGGAGGGACGGCCGGGCGGGCATCCAAAGCGCTTAGGGTGGAGGCATGAGCGTCGGTCTGGGCATCCCGGTGGTGAAGCAGGCGCCGAGTGCGGGGTCTGCGCCCGAGCCGCGCGGCGCCGTCATGCTGCCGAGCGACCGGCCCGACGACGCCAGGCTGATCGACCGCTTCGGCCGCAGCGGCACCGACCTGCGCATCTCGCTCACCGACCGCTGCAACCTCCGCTGCACGTACTGCATGCCCGCCGAGGGCCTGCCGTTCCTGGCACCGCCGTCGCTGATGTCGATCGACGAGATCACCCGCTTCGCCCGTATAGCCGTGACCGAGTTCGGCGTGCGCCAAGTGCGCTTCACCGGGGGAGAGCCGCTGCTGCGGAAGGACCTGGTCGAGATCATCCGCGCCGTGGCCGCACTCGAGCCGCGCCCCGAGATCTCGATGACGACCAACGCCATCGGTCTCTCGAGCCGGGCGGAGGCGCTCGCCGAGGCCGGACTCGACCGCATCAACGTGTCGCTGGATTCCATCGAGCCCGAGACCTTCGCGAAGATCACGCGTCGGCCCTTCCTCAGCCGGGTGCTCGCGGGCATCGACGCCGTGGGCGCTGCGGGGCTCGTCTCCACCAAGATCAACGCCGTCCTGATGCCCGGCATCAACGACGACCAGGCCGTCGAGCTGCTGGAGTGGGCGCTCGCCGGAGGCCACCAGCTGCGCTTCATCGAGCAGATGCCGCTCGACGCCGACCACGTCTGGAACCGGGATTCGATGATCACGGCCGACGGCATCCGCGAGCGGTTGAGCGTGCGCTACCTGCTGAGCCCCGACGAGGCGCCGCGCGACGGCGCCCCGGCCGAGCTGTTCCAGGTGCGCGAGCGAACTGCCGGACCGGCCGGGCCGATGCTCGGGCTCGTCGGGATCATCGCGTCGGTCAGCGAGCCGTTCTGCTCCGACTGTCGGCGCACGCGGCTCACCGCCGAGGGCGCCGTGCGCAGCTGCCTGTTCTCGCACACCGAGACCGACCTGCTCGGGCCCCTCCGCGACGGAGCCGACGACCGCGAGATCGCCGACCTGTGGCGCGGCGCGATGTGGGCGAAGCCGTCGGGGCACAACATGAATTCGGCCGGGTTCGAGCAGCCCGACCGCCCGATGAGCGCGATCGGAGGCTGACGTGAGCATCCAGGTGAGGTACTTCGCCGCGGCCAAGGCTGCGGTCGGCCGGGCGGAAGAACGCGTCGATCCCGCGCCCGCGACGATCGGCGAGCTCGTCGACGCCCTCGCGTCGAGAGCTCAGGATGCGCGTGCCGCCGCGGCGGTCTTCGACCGCTGCTCCTACCTGCACAACGGGCGCGCCACGACCGACCGCCGCACCGCGCTCGCGGACGGCGACACCCTCGACGTCCTCCCGCCTTTCGCCGGCGGCTGACCCCGCCTGCGCGCCGTGACGCGCCGGCGCCTCCAGGTGCGACGCGCCCCCGCGCTCAGTACCGCGGCGCCGACGGGTCGACCTCACGCGACCACGCGTCGATGCCGCCCTGCACGAACGTCACGTCCTCCCAGCCGTTCGCCCGCAGCAGCGCCGCGGCCTGCTGCGACCGCGCGTCGTGGTGGCAGTGCAGGATGACCTTCTCCTGCGGCGGCAGGATCTCCCGCGCCTGGTCGCTCAGGATCTGCCCGAGCGGCACCAGCTCGGCGCCCTCGATGGCGACGAGCTGGTTCTCGTACATCTCGCGCACGTCCACGAGCACGAAGTCGGCCTCGCCGCGCGTGCGCGCCTCGAGCAGCGACTTGAGCTCGGGAGCGGTGATCGACGGGGTGGGGGTGGTCTCTGACGTCACGGTGGACTGCCTTTCGAAGAGAGCGGTGGCGGGGCCCGACGAGCCGGACCCCTGCTTGGTGAAGCTGTACGGCTCGCCGATGTTGGCGGCGCCGCGGGTGCGCCGGGCGCCCGGGCTGTCGCGGTTCGCGGCCTTGCCGAACGGCACCTCGCGCCAGGAGGCGTCGAGGGCGTCGTGCACGAGCAGCCGGCCGAGCAGGGGCTCGCCGTAGCCGCCGAGCAGCTTCAGCGTCTCGGTCGCCATGACGGCGCCGATCGCGGCGCAGACCGGGCCGAGCACGCCGGCGACCGAGCAGGTCTCACCGGGGTCGGCGTCGGGCTGCTCGGGGTAGAGGTCGTCGAGGGTGCGGTCCAGGCCTTCGGCCGCGGTGGCCCAGAACACCGTCACCTGCCCGTCGAAACGCAGCACCGAACCCCAGACGAGCGGCTTTCCGACGAGCGCGCAGGCGGCGTCGACGACGTACTGCACCTCGAAGTTGTCGGTGCCGTCGACCACGATGTCGTACTCCGACACCAGCTCGAGCACGGTCGCGGGGGTGACCTCGGCGTCGTGCTCGACCACCTCGATCAGCGGGTTCTGGGCATGCACCGTGGCGGCCGCGGAGGCGACCTTGCGTTCGCCGACCCGCGCATCCGGGTGGATGGTCTGCCGCTGCAGGTTCGACACCTCGACCGTGTCGTGGTCGGCGATGCCGATGGTGCCGACGCCTGCGGCGGCGAGGTACTGCAGCACGGGCGAGCCGAGGCCGCCGGCGCCGAGCACGAGCACGTGCGCATCCTTCAGCCGGCGCTGGCCGTCGACGCCGACGTGCGGCAGCGAGATCTGCCGCGAGTACCGCAGCAGCTCCGCGCGGGTGAGCTCGGGGCCGGGTGAGACGAGGGCGGGCAGCGGCATGCTCTCAGCCTACGGGCGATTCCGGATGCTCGGCCGGCGCCCGGCACCACCCACGCCCCGCTCCCGTCGCTGTCGGTGGCCCGTGTGAGAATCGGTGCCGTGATCACGCTGCGCACCACGACCACCGACGACCCGGCCTTCCGGGAGCTGGAAGCGGAGCAGGTGGCCGATGTCATGCGCCGGTACTCCAGCGACGACCCCGGCCCATCGGTGCACGGTGGGCTGGCTGCGGTGGTGGCCGAGCAGTCGCAGGGCGATGGAGACGCCCGGATCCCGGTCGGCTGCATCGCTCTGAGCCCTCTGGGTGAAGGGCGCGATGGAGAGGCCGAGATCAAGCGCGTCTACGTGCGCGAGAGCGCCCGGGGCCAGAAGGTGGCGCGCCGGCTGCTGGCCGCGATGGAGGAGATCGCGCGGGAGGGCGGAACGCGCATCCTGAAGCTCGAGGTCGGCCAGATGCAGCCCGAGGCGGTGGCCCTCTACACGAGCGAGGGCTGGCAGCGCACCGACTGCTACGGCTACTGGAAGGACGAGCCGCTCGTGATCTGCATGATGAAGCGGCTCGACGCCTTCCCCGCGGCGGCCGCGACGGCGTAGCCTGACCGCCATGGCACTCCGCTTCGAACAGATCGTGGTCGACTCCGAGAACCCCAAGGCCCTCGCCGACTGGTGGCGCGAGGCGCTGGACTGGCAGCTCACCTACCAGAGCGAGGACGGGGAGGACGCCGAGTACGAGATCGCGCCCGACGCCGAGACCCACCCGAGCCTGCTGTTCCTCGCGGTGCCCGAGAAGAAGACGGCGAAGAACCGCCTGCATCTCGACTTCGTCCCCGAGGGCGCGGCGGACGCCCAGGCGACCGAGGTCGCCCGCCTCGAGTCCCTCGGCGCCACCCGCGTCGACATCGGCCAGACCGACGTCAGCTGGGTCGTCCTGGCCGACCCCGAGGGCAACGAGTTCTGCGTGCTCCGCGCCCGGTGACCGCGCCACGGCCCCGCAGCGCCGCAGCGACGGCGCCCCAGCCGCTACCGTAGGGTGCACCGAAGAACGGAAGGCCGCGCGTGCACCTGAAGAGCTTGACCCTCAAGGGCTTCAAGAGCTTCGCCAACCCCACCACCTTCGCCTTCGAGACCGGTGTCACCGCGGTGGTCGGGCCGAACGGCTCCGGCAAGAGCAACGTGGTCGACGCCCTCGCCTGGGTGATGGGGGAGCAGGGCGCCAAGACCCTCCGTGGCGGCAAGATGGAGGACGTCATCTTCGCCGGCACGAGCACCAAGGGCCCGCTCGGCCGGGCCGAGGTCACGCTCACCATCGACAACGCCGACGGGGCGCTGCCGATCGACTACTCCGAGGTGACGATCCGGCGCACGCTGTTCCGCAACGGCGGCAGCGAGTACGCGATCAACGGCGAGAACTGCCGGCTGCTCGACGTGCAGGAGCTGCTCAGCGACTCCGGGCTCGGTCGCGAGATGCACGTCATCGTCGGGCAGGGTCAGCTCGACGCGGTGCTGCACGCCACCCCCGAGGGGCGTCGCGGGTTCATCGAGGAGGCCGCGGGCATCCTGAAGCATCGTCGCCGCAAGGAGAAGACGCAGCGCAAGCTCGAGGCGATGCAGGCGAACCTCACGCGGCTGTCCGACCTGGCGGGCGAGATCCGGCGGCAGTTGAAGCCGCTCGGGCGCCAGGCCGAGATCGCCAAGGAGGCGCAGTCGATCGCCGCGATCGTGCGCGACGCCAAGGCCCGGCTGCTCGCCGACGAGGTCGTCACCCTGCGCACGGCCCTCGACGCGGCGGCCCGCAGTGAGAGCGAGAGGCACACCGAGCGCATCGTGCTGCAGGAGCGTCTCGAGCAGAACCAGCTGCGGGTCGCCCGCATCGAGCAGGCGCAGGTGGGCGATGCCGTCGACCTCGCGCGCCGCACCGCCTTCGGCCTCGAATCGGTGCAGGAGCGGCTGCGCAACCTGTACAACCTCGCCAGCCAGCGGCTCGCCCTGCTCGGTGGCGAGGACGCGGTCCCGGACGCGGGGCCGAGCGTCACCCCATCGATGGTCGCCGACTCGCGCGACGAGGTGGTGCGGCTGCAGGCCGAGGTCGCGGGCGCGCAAGACGCCTGGGACGCCGCCAAGCGCGCCACCCTCGCCGCCCGCGGCTCGCTCGACGCCCTCGACGAGCAGATCGCCTATCAGAGCTCGCTCGTGTCCAAGCACGACCTCGAGCTGTCCAAGCTCGCCGGCCAGCTCGAGTCGGCCAACTCGCGGCTCGCCGCCGTGCGGGGCGAGGTGCTGCGGCAGCAGAACGCGCTCGACGCCGCCGTCGCCCGTCGCGACACCGCCCAGGCGGAGTTCGCCCGCGCCGAGGCCGAGGCCGCCGAGGTGCAGGTCGACGAGACCGATCTCGACGAGGGCTACGAGTTCGCCCAGTCGTCGGTGTTCGAGGCCGAGGCCGAGATCGAGCGCCTGCGCGACGAGCTGCACACCCATGAGCGCGAGCGCGACGCCCTGGCCGCGCGCACCAGCGCCCTGACGATGGCGCTCGACCAGAAGGACGGCTCGGCCGAGCTCGTCGGCGCGCGTCTCGACGGCATCCGGGGGCTCGTCGCCGAGCACGTCAAGGTCACCCCGGGCTTCGAGGCCGCTGTCGCCGCGGCGCTCGGAACGCTCGCCGACGCGGTGCTGGCCGCCGACGTCGACTCCGCCGTGAACGCGGCGCAGGCCGCGGCCGCCGGTGACATGGGTCGCGTCGAGCTCGTCATCGCCGATACTCCGGGGGGTGCTCCGGATGCGCTTCCCGCCGCCCTGGCCGACACCGACGGCATCACCCCGGCCGCCCGCGTGGTGACCGGCCCGGCCGGCGTCCTCGGCGTGCTCGCCTCGACCGCCATCGCCGACGACCTCGACGCGGCACGCCGGGCCTGGCAGCGGATGGAGGCGGACGGCACCGCATCCGCGGGACTCACCATCGTGACGAGACAGGGCGAGGTGCTCACCCGCTACGTGCTGCGCGGCGGCTCGGGCGCGACGCGGTCGCGCATCGAGCTGGTCGCCGAACGCGACTCCGCCGCCGTGCTGCTGGAGGAGGAGGGCTCGGTGATCGAGCGCGCCCGCTTCGCCCTCGCCGAGCAGCGCGGCATCGTGCAGGTCGCGAAGGAGCAGTCGCAGAGGGCGCTGGCGGCGCTCCGCGAGCACGACTCGAAGCTCGCCTCGCGCACCGAGCGGCTCGGCCGGCTGCGCGCGCAGCTCGAGGCGAGCGGTGCCGAGCTGGAACGACTGCAGAAGAGCCTGTCCATCGCCCAGGACTCGGTCGGGCAGGCCGAGCAGGGGGCGGAACGCGCCCGGCGCGAACTCGAGGTGGCGCGGGAGCGGCCGCGCCCCGTGCTCGACGTGAGCTCGCGTGACGGGCTGCTCACCGAGCTCGAGGCGGCGCGCGACCGCGAGGTCGAGGCGCGGCTCGGCGTCGAGACGGCGCGGGAGCGGGTGCGGGCCGAGCAGGCGCGCACGGCGGCACTCGAGCGACAGCTCGAGGCCGATCGCGCGGCGGCGGAGGCGGCGGCACGACGGGCGGTGATCCGGCGGAGGCAGATCGCTTCGGCCACCGCGGTCGCCGAGGCGCTGCCCGCGGTGCTCGCGTCGGTCGACCGCTCGGTCGCCGAGGCCGCCGTGCTGCTCGCGCGCCGCGAGGCGGAGCGCGCCGAGCAGAACGAGGAGCTGACGGCGCTGCGGCGCGACGAGGCGGCGCTCCGCGAGCGGCTGCAGTCGATCACCGAGAACATGCACGGTCTCGAGCTGCAGATCTACGAGAAGAAGCTGCACCTGTCGAGCCTGCTCGAGCGGGCGGGCTCCGAGCTCGGCCTCGTCGAGGACGTGCTCGTGGCCGAGTACGGGCCCTCACAGCTCGTGCCCGACGACGACGCCGTGACGGCGCCCCGCGCATCCGCTGCTCTCACCGACGACGAGTCGCCCGAGCCGCAGGGTCGCCCCTTCGTGCGCACCGAGCAGCAGCAGCGCCTCGCGAAGGCGGAGCGGAAGCTCGCCGAGCTCGGCCGCGTGAACCCGCTCGCGCTCGAGGAGTTCGCGGCGCTGGAGCAGCGCCACAAGTTCCTGAGCGACCAGCTGACCGACCTGACGAACACGCGGAAGGACCTGCTGACGATCATCGAGGAGATCGACGACCGCATGCAGATCATCTTCGAGAGCGCCTTCGAGGACACGCGGGAGGCGTTCACCAAGGTCTTCCCCGTGCTGTTCCCGGGCGGCACCGGATCGATCTCGCTGACCGACCCCGACAACCTGCTGACGACCGGCATCGAGGTCAGCGTGAAACCGGCGGGCAAGAAGATCGAGCGGCTGTCGCTGCTCTCGGGCGGGGAGCGGTCGCTCGCGGCCGTGGCGCTGCTGATCGCGATCTTCAAGGCGCGGCCGAGCCCGTTCTACATCATGGACGAGGTGGAGGCGGCGCTCGACGACGCCAACCTCGGCCGTCTGCTGACGATCTTCGAGGACCTGCGCCAGACCAGCCAGCTCATCGTCATCACGCACCAGAAGCGCACGATGGAGATCGCCGACGCGCTCTACGGCGTCTCGATGCGCCAGGACGGCGTCTCGGCGGTGGTGGGCCAGCGCGTCGGCCAGCCCACCACCTGACCGGACTAGTGAGTCGAGGGCTCGGTCTCGATCTCGGTGCGGTCGCCCGACCAGAGGGTGTGGAACACGCCCTCCTTGTCGACGCGCTTGTAGGTGTGCGCACCGAAGAAGTCGCGCTGACCCTGCACGAGGGCGGCGGGCAGGCGCTTCACGGCGAGCGAGTCGAAGTACGACAGCGCCGAGCCGAAGCCGGGCACCGGCACGCCCGAGAGCGCGGCCGTCGACACGACGCGGCGCCAGGCGGCCTCGCCGTCGGCGACGGCCTTGGCGAAGTACGGGTCCTCGAGCAGCGACGCGATGTCGGGGTTGTTCTCGTAGGCCTCGACGATGCGGTTGAGGAACTGCGCGCGGATGATGCAGCCCGCGCGCCAGATCTTCGCGACCGCGCCCTTGTCGATGTCCCAGCCGTACTGCGTCGCGCCGGCGATGATCTCGTCGAAGCCCTGCGCGTACGCGACGACCTTCGAGGCGTAGAGGGCGGCACGGATGTCGTCGGCGAACGAGTCCACGTCCACGTCGACGACCGAGGGCCGCGAGGTGATCGTCGCCTGCACCGCGGCGCGCTGCGCGGGCTTCGACGACACCGAGCGGGCGAACACGGCCTCGGCGATGCCGCCGACGGGCACGCCCAGGTCGAGGGCGTTCTGCACGGTCCACGAGCCGGTGCCCTTGGCGCCGGCCTGGTCGAGCACGACGTCGACGAACGGCTTGCCGGTGTCGGCGTCGACCTGACGCAGCACCTCGGCGGTGATCTCGATCAGGTACGACTCGAGGTCGCCCGAGTTCCAGGTCTCGAAGACCTCGGCGATCTCGGTCGGCTCGCGACCGGTGACGGTGCGGAGCAGGTCGTAGGCCTCGGCGATCAGCTGCATGTCGGCGTACTCGATGCCGTTGTGCACCATCTTCACGAAGTGGCCGGCGCCGTCGGTGCCGATGTGGGTGACGCAGGGCTCGCCCTCGGCGACCGCGGCGATCGACGCGAGGATCGGGCCGAGCGTCTCGTACGCCTCGGCGGTTCCGCCGGGCATGATCGAAGGGCCGTTCAGCGCACCCTCCTCACCGCCCGAGATGCCGGCACCGACGAAGTGGATGCCGGTGGAGGAGATGTCCTTCTCGCGACGGATCGTGTCGTGGAAGTTCGCGTTTCCGCCGTCGACGATGATGTCGCCCGGCTCGAAGCGCTGGGCCAGCTCGGAGATGACGGCGTCGGTGCCGGCTCCGGCCTGCACCATGATGATCGCCGTGCGCGGCTTCTGCAGGCTCGCGACGAAGTCGTCGATCGACTCCGACGCGACGAAGCCGGCCTCGGGATGCTCGGACACGAGCTTGCGGGTGCGCTCGGGGGAGCGGTTGTAGACGGCCACCGTGTTGCCCTCGCGGCTGGCGAGGTTGCGGGCCAGATTGGAGCCCATCACCGCCATCCCGACGACTCCGATGTTGGCGGTTGCAGCTGATGACATGCCGGTTACTCCTCGTAGAAAGCGAACGTCTCCAGAGTAGTGGAGGCGATGCGCTAGACTCGGGCACTGAACTTCGGCGAGGGATGCGGGCGACTGCCGCGCATCCGTTATCGACGCGGTGGATCAGGCCTCAGCAGTCTTTCCTCTCGCTTCATGCGGTCGAGTTGAAACCCCTCACACAACTGCGAGCCCGATCGGGCCGCGAAGGAGCAGAACAATGTCAGAAGACACTCGCGTCACCGCGGAGACCCGCACCGAGTTCGGCAAGGGCTTCGCCCGCCGCACCCGTGCCGCCGGCAAGATCCCCGCCGTCATCTACGGCCACGGCACCGAGCCGCAGCATATCTCGCTGCCCGGCCACCAGACCGCGCTCATCCTGCGCAAGTCGAACCAGGTGCTCGAGCTGACCATCGACGGCGTCGAGTCGCTCGCGCTGGTCAAGGACGTGCAGAAGGACCCGGTGACCCAGATCATCGAGCACATCGACCTCATCGTCATCCGCAAGGGTGAGAAGGTCCAGGTCGAGGTCAACGTGCACCTCGAGGGCGAGTCGGCCCCCGGCACCATGGCCACGCAGGACTCGCAGACCGTGCTGCTCGAGGTGCTCGCCACGAGCATCCCCGAGAGCGTCACCGTCTCGATCGAGGGCCTCGAGGACGGCGCGGTCGTGCGTGCCGCCGACATCGAGCTGCCCGCCGGCTCCACCCTCATCACCGACGAGGAGACGGTCATCGTCGGCGTCACCATCCCGACCGAGGAGCCCGACGACGAGCCCGCCGAGGGCGAGGGCGCCGCCGAGTCGACCAGCCCGGCCCCGGCCGACGCCGAGTAGCAACCTCAGTTCCTGAGACGACGGCCGATCGAGTGAACGACGATCTGCACCTCGTGGTCGGGCTCGGCAACCCCGGGCCCGGCTACGCGGGGAACCGTCACAACGTGGGTCAGATGGTCACCGCCGAACTGGCGGCCCGTCTGCGTGCGACGTTCAAGAGCCACAAGGCGAACGCGCGGGTGGCCGAGGGACGCATCGTCCCCGGCGGCCCGCGCTTCGTCGTGGCGAACCCGAACATCTACATGAACGTGTCGGGTGGGCCGGTGAACGGCCTGCTGAAGTTCTACGGGCTGACGCCCCAGAAGCTCATCGTCGTGCACGACGAGCTCGACATCCCGTTCGACACCCTGAAGCTCAAACAGGGCGGCGGCCACGGCGGTCACAACGGCCTGCGCGACATCATCGCGGCCACCGGCAGCAACGACTTCATCCGCGTGCGGGTCGGTATCGGCCGCCCGCCGGGCCGCATGGACGCGGCCGACTTCGTGCTGAAGGACTTCAGCTCGACCGAGAAGCAGACGCTCCCCAACCTCATCGACGAGGCGGCGGATGCGGTGGAGCTCATCGCCGGCTCGGGCCTGACGACCGCCCAGCTCAAGTTCCACACGGCCTCCTAGTCGCGATCGGCGGAATGCGGCGGCCTCGACGGCGCATTCCGCGGTCGGAGCGGCCACGAGGTGGCGACCGGATCTCGCCGCCAGACGCGCCGCAGAGGCGGCGGCGCGTAAGATAAGCACAGTGATACTTCAGGGTCTTGTGCAAGCGCTGTCGCGCGCCTCCACTGTCGAAAAGGCCCTGGGCAACGCGGGCCGGGACAGCGACTTCTCGCTGACCGAAGGCCTCCGGGCGCCGTTCCTCGCCGCGATGATGGGGCGCCGCATCGAGCGCGGACTGCCCGCCGCGATGCTCGTCGTCACCGCGACCGGCCGCGAGTCCGAGAAGCTGCGCGAGAGCCTCGCGAGCTTCATGCCCGACGCCGACATCATCGAGTTCCCCGCGTGGGAGACCCTGCCGCACGAGCGACTCAGCCCGAGCGCCGAGATCGTCGGCAAGCGCATCGACGCCCTGCGCCGGCTGAGCACCTGGCAGCAGGCCGACGCGGCGCCACGGCGCCCGATCGTCGCCGTCGCCTCCGTCCGCGCCGCCCTCCAGCCCATCGCCTCGAACCTCGCCGACCTCGAGCCCGTGCACCTGGAGAAGGGCGCTCGCGGCTTCGACCTCTCGGCGCTCTCGCTGCAGCTCGTGGAGCTCGCCTACTCGCGGGTCGACATGGTCACCCGCCGCGGCGAGTACGCGGTGCGCGGTGGCATCCTCGACGTCTTCCCGCCGATCGCCGAGCACCCCTACCGGGTCGACTTCTTCGGTGACGAGGTCGACGAGATCCGCGCCTTCTCGGTCGCCGACCAGCGCTCGCTGCCCGACGCCGTCGGTGCCGTCGATCTGCCGCCGAGCCGGGAGCTGCTGCTCAGCGAGGGGGTGCGGCAGCGTGCCCGGGAGATGCAGCACGAGTTCCCGAGCCTCGCCGGCATGCTCGAGAAGATCGGCGCGGGCATCCCGGTCGAGGGCATGGAGTCGCTCGCCCCGGCCCTGCTCGACGAGCTCGTGACGGTGGCCCACTACCTGCCCGACGGCGCCGCCGTCGCCGTGCTCTCGCCCGAGCGCGTGGCCACCCGGGCCGTGAACCTGAGCGAGACGAACCGCGAGTTCCTCGCCGCCGCCTGGACAGCGGCGACCGCCGGCGCCGAGGCCCCGATCGACCTCGCCTCGGGAGAGTTCATCACGCTGACCGACCTGCGCCACGCGGCGGGGACGAACCGGCCGTGGTGGACGCTGAGCGAGTTCCAGCAGGGCCCCGCCGACGACGAGGTGCTGCCCGAGCACCGCGAGATCGAGGAGCACCTCACCCTCCGCCTCAAGGCCGACGGCGTGCCGAGCTTCCAGGGCAACGCCGACGGCGCCATCGCCCACGTCGCATCCCGCCTGGCCGACGGCTGGACCGTCGCGGTCGCCGCCAAGGGCCAGGGCCTCGTCGAGCGCGCCGCCGACGTGCTGGCCGAGCACGAGGTGCCGGCCCGGCTCGTCGAGGAGTTCCCGGCCGACGCCGAGCCCGGCGTCGCCTACCTGGTGCGCGCCGCCGTCGAGCACGGCTTCGAGCTGCCCGAGCTGAAGCTCAGCCTGATCGGCGAGACCGAGTTCTACGGCCGCACCGCAGGCTACGAGACCCGCCAAGTGAAGAAGCTCGCGAGCCGCCGCAAGAACGTGGTCGACCCGCTGCAGCTGAAGACCGGCGACTTCGTCGTGCACCAGACGCACGGTATCGGCAAGTTCCTCGAGCTGACCCAGCGCGAGGTCTCGAGCGGTGGCCGCAACGCGGTGAAGACCACCCGCGAGTATCTCGTCATCGAGTACGCGCCCTCCAAGCGCGGCTACCCGGGCGACAAGCTCTACGTGCCCACCGACCAGCTCGACCTGCTCAGCCGCTACGTCGGCGGCGAGGCGCCCACGCTCAGCAAGATGGGCGGCTCCGACTGGGCCGCCGCGAAGGGCAAGGCCCGCAAGGCGGTGCGCGACATCGCCGTCGAGCTCGTCAAGCTCTACTCGGCCCGCATGGCCTCCAAGGGTCACGCCTTTGGCCCCGACACCCCCTGGCAGCACGAGCTGGAGGAGGCGTTCCCGTTCCAGGAGACGCCCGACCAGCTGACGGTGATCGACGAGGTGAAGGCCGACATGGAGCGGCCCATCCCGATGGACCGGCTGCTCAGCGGCGACGTCGGCTTCGGCAAGACCGAGATCGCCATCCGGGCCGCCTTCAAGGCGGTGCAGGACGGCAAGCAGGTCGCGATGCTCGTGCCCACCACCCTGCTCGTGCGCCAGCACATGGAGACGTTCCAGGAGCGGTTCGCCGGCTTCCCGGTTCACCTGAAGGCGCTCAGCCGCTTCCAGACCGAGAAGGAGATGAAGGAGACCATCGCGGGGCTGGCCGACGGCACCGTCGACGTCGTGATCGCGACCCACCGCATCCTGAGCGACAACATCGCCTTCAAAGACCTGGGCCTCCTCATCATCGACGAGGAGCAGCGCTTCGGCGTCGAGCACAAAGACCAGCTGAAGAAGCTGAAGACCAACGTCGACATCCTCGCGATGAGCGCCACGCCCATCCCGCGCACGCTCGAGATGGCGGTCACGGGCATCCGCGAGATGTCGACGCTCGCCACCCCGCCCGAGGACCGGCACCCCATCCTCACCTTCGTCGGGCCCTACTCCGAGAAGCAGATCGCGGCCGCCATCCGCCGCGAGCTGCTGCGCGAGGGCCAGGTGTTCTTCGTGCACAACCGCGTCTCGTCGATCAACCGGGTCGCCGCGCAGCTCGCCGAGCTGGTGCCCGAGGCCCGGGTCGCCGTGGCGCACGGGCAGATGAACGAGAACGTGCTCGAGCAGGTCATCGTCGACTTCTGGGAGCGCAAGTTCGACGTGCTCGTCTCGACGACCATCATCGAGACCGGCATCGACATCGCGAACGCGAACACGCTGATCGTCGACCGGGCCGACAAGTACGGCCTCTCCCAGCTGCACCAGCTGCGCGGCCGCGTCGGCCGAGGTCGCGAACGCGCCTACGCCTACCTGCTGTTCGACGAGAACAAGCCGCTCTCCGAGACCGCGAACGACCGCCTCAGCACCCTCGCCGCGAACAACGAGCTCGGCTCGGGCATCCAGGTCGCGCTGAAGGACCTCGAGATCAGAGGCGCCGGCAACCTGCTCGGCGGCGAGCAGGCCGGGCACATCGCGGGAGTCGGCTTCGACCTCTACCTGCGCATGATCGGCGAGGCCGTGTCGACCTTCCGCGGCGACGTCGCCGAGGGCCAGACCGAGCTGCGGCTCGAGCTGCCGGTCGACGCGCACATCCCCGAGGAGTACGTCGACAGCGAGCGGCTGCGCCTCGAGGCCTATCAGAAGCTTTCCACCGCGTCCTCGCCCACGGCCTCCGACGACGCCATCGACCGGGTCATCGAGGAGCTCACCGACCGCTACGGCGAACCGCCCACCGAGCTGCAGAACCTCATCGCGGTCTCGCGCCTGCGTCGGCTGGCCCAGAAGTCGAATCTCGGCGAGGTCGTCACCATGGGCTCGAACCTCCGCGTCGCGCCCGCCGACCTGGCCGACAGCATCCAGGTGCGGCTGCAGCGCATGTACCCGGGGTCGAAGTACTTCGCGCAGACCAACGCGGTCTCCGTCCCGATGCCGGTCGTCGACGGGCATCCGCTCGCCGACGCCGAGCTCATCGCGTGGGTGGCCCAGCTGCTCGAAGCCATCTTCGCGCCGGCCAAGGCGGCCGTCTGATCCCCGCGACCTAGGCTTGCAGCATGCCTGAGATCCCGGATGCCCGAACCGAGCTCGACCGCCTCGTGGCGGTGACGGCGCTGCTGAGGGCTCCCGGCGGCTGCCCGTGGGACGCGGAGCAGACCCACGCCTCCCTCGTGCAGTACCTCACCGAGGAGACCCACGAGCTGATCGACGCCATCGAGGCCGGATCGCGCGAGGAACTGATCGAGGAGCTCGGCGACGTTCTCTACCAGGTCGTCTTCCACGCCGACATCGCCGCCCACACGCCGGGGGAGGAGTTCACGATCCAGGATGTCGCCGCCCACATGACGGCGAAGATGGTCGGCCGCCACCCGCACGTCTTCGGCGACCTCGACCTCTCGACGGCGGGCGACGTCGAGAACGCCTGGGACTCCTTCAAGGCCGTCGAGAAGCCCGAGCGCACCAGCGTGCTCGACGGGGTGCCGCTCGGCATGCCGGCCCTCGCCCTGGCCGACAAGCTGCTCGGCAAGGCGGCCAAGCTGGGCGTCGCCCCTGCCGCGGCCCCCGTGCCTGCCACCGAGGACGAGCTCGGCGCCGAGCTGCTCGCCCTCGTCGCGGGCGCGAAGGCCCAGGGCCTCGACGCCGAGCGCGCCCTCCGCACAGCCCTCCGCGCCCTCCGCGCCGACATCACCGCCGCCGAGTCGGACACCCAGGCCCCCGCCCGCACGGAGTGACCGCCGCCGTTCAATAGAATCGGGGGATGGCTTCTCCGGTGACCCCACCGCGCGGCATGCGCGACTTCCTGCCCGCCGACAAGGCGAAGCGCGAGCGCGTGCTCGGCGTCATCCGGGAGACGTACGCGGCGCACGGGTTCGACGAGATCGAGACGCCCGTGATGGAGGACTTCGGCCGCCTGCACGCCGGCCTCGGCGGCGACAACGAGAAGCTCGCCTTCAACGTGATGCGCCGCGGCCTCGACGCCGAGGCGCTCCGGGCGGCCGCCGAGAGCGACGACCCGGACGCGCTCGCCGACCTCGGCCTCCGCTTCGACCTCACCGTGCCGCTCGCCCGGTTCTACGCCAGCCACCGCGCGAGCCTGCCGCAGGTGTTCCGCTCCGTGCAGATCGCTCCCGTCTGGCGCGCCGAGCGCCCGCAGAAGGGCCGCTACCGCCAGTTCGTGCAGTGCGACATCGACATCATCGGCGAGGCGGGCATCCTCGCCGAGATCGAGCTGCTCACGGCGACCCTCGCCACGCTCGACGCGCTCGGGCTCGAGAACTGCCGCATCCGCATCAACGACCGCCGCATCCTGCTCGGGCTCCTCGAGCACTTCGGCTTCGAGGCGTCGCAGAACGACTCCGTGCTGATCACGATCGACAAGCTCGACAAGGTCGGCCCCGAAGGCGTCGTCGCCGAGCTGCGCGAGAAGGGCTCCCGCCCCGAGGCCGTCGAGGCGATCGAGCGCTTCCTCGCGGTGTCCCCGCCCGTGCTGCCCGAGGGGGTGGCTCAGGATGCTGTGGCCGACCTCGCCCGCATCGAGTCCGCCCTGGCCGCGGCCGGCGTCGACGGCGCCCTCGTCTTCGACCCGTTCCTCGTGCGGGGCATGGGCTACTACACGGGCACGATCTTCGAGATCGAGCACCCCGACTTCACCTTCTCGCTCGGCGGCGGAGGCCGCTACGACGGCATGATCGGCCGGTTCCTCACCGAGTCGGTGCCGGCCTGCGGCTTCTCGATCGGCTTCGAGCGCATCATCGACCTGGTCGCCGACCCGGCAGCCGGCAATGTCCGGTCAGTCGTTCTCGTCCATGAGAAGAATGCTGATCCGACGCAGCTGCTCTCCCTGAAAAGGCAACTGGTCGCTGACGGTGTTCGAGTGCGGTTGGAGCGTCGCACGAAGAATTTGGCTAATCTATTGGACCGAGTGGCGTCCGCCGGCTTCACGGAGTTCGCTGTCGTGTACCCGGACACCATTGATGCGTCGACACTTCCCATCAAGCGACTACCAGGTACTGAATCCGGCGAAGTCGTCATTGCATAGTTTGGCTATGCAATAATGATTAACCGTGACTAACGAAAATCCCACCCCCGAACTCCAGACGCTGCTCTCCGACCTCGTCTCGGTCACGCACCGCCTCACCCGCATCGCCGCCCAGGCCACCGGCGAACAGACCTCCCCCGCCACCTGGCGCACGCTGAGCGTCCTCAGCAGCTTCGGCCCCATGCGCCTCGGCGAGCTCGCCAAGCAGAGCCGCGTCAGCCAGCCGACGATGACGAAGATCGTCGCGAACCTCAACGAGGTGGAGTGGATCCGCCGCATCGCCGACGTCGACGACGCCCGTGCGTGGCAGATCGCCCTCGCCCCGAAGGGCATCCGCGCCCTCGCCGACTGGCGCGAGAAGCTCGGCGCCGCCCTCGCCCCGCTGTTCGACGACCTCGACCGCGAGGAGATCGAGGTCATCTCGCGCGCGGTCGACCTGCTGCACGAGTGCACCGACGTGCGCGCCGCCGACGTCGTGAAAGCCGCGTGATCCCGACGGCCACCGACACGGCGACGACCGCCACCACCACCAAGCACCCCGCCAGGAAGCCCGCCCCGACGAACTCGATCCTGCACCAGCCCAAGGCCGTCTGGGCCGTGGCCTTCGCCTGCGTCATCGCCTTCATGGGCATCGGCCTGGTCGACCCGATCCTCCCGGCCATCGCCGAGAGCCTCGACGCCACCCAGACCCAGACCTCGCTCCTGTTCACCAGCTACCTGCTCATCACGGGCGTGGCCATGCTCTTCACGAGCTGGCTCTCGACCCGCATCGGCGCCCGCACGACGCTGCTGATCGGCCTCGCGCTGATCGTCGCGTTCGCCCTCGCTGCCGGTCTCTCGCAGAACGTGGAGTCGGTCATCGGCTTCCGCGCCGGCTGGGGCCTCGGAAACGCGCTCTTCATCTCGACCGCCCTCGCCACCATCGTGGGCGCGGCGAGCGGGGGAGCGAGCTCGGCGATCATCCTGTACGAGGCCGCGCTCGGCCTCGGGATCGCGATCGGTCCGCTGCTCGGCGGGCTGCTCGGTTCGATCAGCTGGCGGGGGCCGTTCTTCGGCACCAGCGTGCTGATGGCCATCGGCTTCATCGCCATCGCGACGCTGATGAAGAAGGAGCCGGTGAGGCCGACACCGACCTCGCTGTCGGCTCCGTTCAAGGCGCTCGCGAAACCGGCGCTGTCGATCCTCGCGATCGCCGCCCTGTTCTACAACATCGGCTTCTTCATCCTGCTGGCCTACACGCCGTTCCCGCTCGGCCTCGACGAGATGGGCCTCGGCCTCACCTTCTTCGGCTGGGGGATCGCGGTCGCGATCACCTCGGTCTGGGTGGCGCCGTGGCTGACCCGCCGCATCCCGCGCAGCCGCGTGCTCTGGAGCGTGCTGCTCCTGCTCGGCGTCGACCTCGTGCTCGCGGGCGTCTTCGTCGACAGCGTGCCCGGCCTGATCACCTGCGTGGTCGTCGGCGGAGCCCTGCTCGGCGTCATGAACACCGTGCTCACGGAGTCGGTGATGGCCGCGACCGACCTGCCTCGCCCGGTGGCCTCGTCGGCCTACTCGGCCGTGCGCTTCATCGGCGGCGCGGTCGCCCCGCCCGCCGCCTCGCTGATCGCCGGCCTGTTCACCGCCGCGACCCCGTTCTACGTCGCCGCGGGTTCCGTGGTGATCGCCTCGATCATCGTCATCGCCGGTCATCGTGCCATCGCGCACATCGACCACGAGGAGGAGGACGAGCTCGTCGAGGCGGAGGCCATCACGGCGGGGGAGTAGCCGCGCATCCTGAGCCGGATGAGCCGCACGGGCGGGAACCGTGCACAGCATAAAAGTTTGCACTTTCTGCAGTAATTAGTTGATCTGGGTCAACAACGGGTATATCGTTGATCCAGATCAACTTTTTGCGTACAGGAGAACCGTGCCCTCACAGACCATCGAAGCCCCGGCGCCCGCGGAGGGCGCCAAGACCCGCCGGCAGGTGCTCGTGCCCTTGTCGGGACTCTTGCTCGGCATGTTCGTCGCGATGCTCGCCAGCACCGTCGTCTCGAGCTCGCTGCCCAAGATCATCTCCGACCTCGGTGGCACGCAGTCCGGCTACACCTGGGTCGTCACGGCGACCCTGCTCGCCACCACCGTCTCGACGCCCATCTGGGGCAAGCTCGCCGACCTCACCAACCGCAAGCGCCTCATCCAGCTCTCGCTGATCATCTTCGTCGTCGGCTCCGGTCTCGCCGGGCTCGCGCAGTCCACCGAGATGCTCATCTTCTTCCGCGTGCTGCAGGGCCTCGGCGCGGGTGGCCTGACCGCCCTCGTGCAGGTCGCGATGGCCGACATCATCCCGCCGCGCGAGCGCGGCCGGTACATGGGCCTGCTCGGCGCCGTGATGGCCGTGGCCACCGTCGGCGGCCCGCTGCTCGGCGGTGTCATCACCGATTCCGCCGGCTGGCGCTGGAACTTCTACATCGCCGTGCCCTTCGCCGTCGCCGCGCTGATCGTGCTGCAGCGCACGCTGCACATCCCCACGCAGAAGCGCAAGGTGACCATCGACTACCTCGGTGCGGCCCTCATCGCCGCCGGGGTCTCGCTGCTGCTGATCTGGGTGACCCTCGCGGGCAACGACTTCGAGTGGGGCTCCGTGCAGTCGATCGCCATGGTCGTCGGCGCCGTGCTGCTGCTGGCCGCCGCGGTCGTCACCGAGCTCAAGGTGAAGGAGCCCATCATCCCGATGACGCTCTTCAAGAACCGCACCTTCTGGCTCGCGGTCATCGCGAGCATCTCGGTGGGCGTCGCCATGTTCGGCACGAGCATCTTCCTCAGCCAGTACATGCAGCTGGCCCGCGGAAAGACACCGACCGAGTCCGGCCTCCTCACCATCCCGATGATCGCGGGTGTGCTCGTCTCGAGCATCGTGATCGGTCAGGTGATCAGCCGCACCGGCATCTGGAAGCGCTACATGGTGATCGGCTCGGTGCTGCTCACCATCGGCCTCGCGCTGATGGGCACCATCCGCTACGACACGAGCTTCTGGCTGGTGTTCCTCTACATGTTCGTCATGGGCTCCGGTGTCGGCATGGTCATGCAGAACCTGGTGCTGATCGTGCAGAACGCGGTCGACCCGCGTCAGATCGGCGTGGCCAGCGCATCCGTCGCCTTCTTCCGTTCTCTCGGCGGCACGATCGGCGTCGCCGTGATGGGTGCCGTGCTCGGCAACCGCATCACCTCGCTGATCGCCGACGGGCTGCTGAAGCTCGGCGTCGACCCCTCGCAGACGGGCGGCCTCGAGAGCGGCGGCATCCCCGACCTCACCACTCTGCCCGCCCCGATCCGCACCCTCGTGGAGTCGGCCTACGGCGAGGCGGTGGCCGACATCTTCCTGCTGGCCGTGCCGCTCGCGCTGCTGTCGATCGTCGCGATCGCGCTGCTGCCGAACCGTGCCCTCGGCACGAAGACCTCGCAGGAGCAGATCGCCGACCTCGAGCAGACCGTCGTGAACGTCTCGGCCGCGGAGATCGCGGGCGAGAGCACCGAGAACGGTGAGCGCCGCGACGGCACCGGCCGACTCGGCGGCGCCGACCGCGACGACGATGGTCAGGATGCGCGGCCGCACGCCCCGCGTCACGCCGAGGAGGCGCCCGAGCGCCGGTGATCACCCACGCTAGCCTGGGGGTCGTGACCGACGACCCCCAGGCAGACCCCCGCGGCGAGGCCGTCTCCGCCATCGAGAGCGAGATGTCCCGCCTCGTGCGCACCCTCCGCCGCGCGGTGCTGCAGAACGCCGAGCGGTTCTCCCCGGAGCTCCAGCCCTCGGGCTACTCGGTGCTGCAGTACATCGTCAAGCACCACCCCACGGCGCCCGGGGCGATCATCCAGGCCACCCGCATGGACAAGAGCGCCCTCAGCCGCCAGCTCCGCAGCCTCAAGGAGCTCGGATTCGTCTCGAGCGTGCCCGACCCGGGCGACGGGCGCGCCCAGCTCTACGCCCCCACCGACCTCACCCTGGCCCGCCTCGACGACATGCGCGCAGAGACGAAGGAGCTCTACGCCGACGCCCTCGACGGGTGGCCCACCCCCGACGTGCAGGAGTTCGTGCGCCTGCTCGGCGAGTTCAACGACAGAACGGAGCGACGATGACGACGCTGAAGTCCGACCACGAGCTGCCCCTCCGGGAGCGCAAGAAGGTGGAGACGCGCGCCGCGATCCACGACGCGGCCCTGCGCCTGGTCGCCGAGAACGGCGCGGGCCACGCCTCGGTCGACGCGATCTGCTCCGAGGCGGGCGTGTCGAGCCGCACCTTCTTCAACTACTTCCCCTCCAAGGTCTCGGCGATCGTCGGCCTGTCCGCGTTCACGGTGACGGATGCGCAGCGGCAGCGCTTCCTGGAGCGCGACGGTGAGCGCTGGCTCGTCCGCGACCTCTGCACCCTCGTCGGCTCGGTGATGGACGCCACCGCGCGCGACGGCGTCGACCGCGAGGCGATCCGCGACCTGCTCGGCCGGCGTCCGGAGCTCGCGCCCGACGTCATCCGCTTCGCCGCCGAGCTGCGGCACGAGATCGTCGCCCTGGCCGAGCAGCGCACGACGCCCGCGCGCGCCCGGCTCGCGGTCACCCTCGTGATGTCGGCCGTCGACTCGGCGCTGCACCGCCCGCTCGACGCGGCCTACGACGAGGAGTTCTCCGCCTGGCTGTTCGACGCCGTGATGACCATGCAGGCCATCGCGCGCGAATCGTTAGACTAGCCATCGCCTGATACAGCAGGCCTTTGCCTGAAACAGAGGAGAAACCACCCGTGGCACTCATCGAAGCCGTTGGCGCTCGCGAAATCCTGGATTCCCGAGGGAACCCGACCGTCGAGGTCGAGGTGCTCCTCGACGACGGGATCGTCTCGCGCGCCGCCGTCCCCTCCGGAGCCTCCACCGGCGCCTTCGAGGCCTATGAGCTCCGCGACGGAGACAAGGGCCGCTACCTCGGCAAGGGCGTGCAGAAGGCCGTCGACGCCGTGATCGACGAGATCGGCCCGGCGATCGAGGGCTTCGACGCCACCGACCAGCGCCTCGTCGACGCCGCGATGATCTCGCTCGACGGCACCGACAACAAGAAGCGCCTCGGCGCCAACTCGATCCTCGGCGTCTCGCTCGCCGTGGCCCGCGCGGCGGCCGACTCCTCCGACCTGCCCCTGTTCCGCTACATCGGCGGCCCGAACGCGCACACGCTGCCCGTCCCGCTGATGAACATCGTCAACGGCGGCGCGCACGCCGACACCGGCGTCGACATCCAGGAGTTCATGGCGGTGCCGCTCGGCGCCGAGAGCTTCTCCGAGGCCCTCCGCTGGGGAGTCGAGACCTACCACTCGCTGAAGTCGCTGCTGAAGTCGAAGGGCCTCTCGACCGGCCTCGGCGACGAGGGCGGCTTCGCCCCCGAGCTGCCGAACAACCGCGAGGCGCTCGACTTCATCCTCGAGGCCATCACCCAGGCCGGCTTCACCCCCGGCAAAGACATCGGGCTCGCGCTCGACGTCGCCGCGTCGGAGTTCTACGACAACGGCTCGTACACCTTCGAGGGGCAGCAGCGCTCGAACGTCGAGATGTCGGCTTACTTCGCCGACCTCGTCGCGAACTACCCGCTGGTCTCCATCGAAGACCCGCTGAACGAGGACGACTGGGAGGGCTGGGCCCACCTCACCTCCGAGATCGGCTCGAAGGTGCAGCTGGTCGGCGACGACCTGTTCGTCACCAACCCCACCCGTCTGGCCGAGGGCATCGCCAAGGGCACCGGCAACTCGATCCTGGTGAAGGTCAACCAGATCGGCACGCTCACCGAGACGCTCGACGCGGTCTCGCTCGCGCAGCGCTCCGGCATGACCGCGATCCTCTCGCACCGCTCCGGTGAGACCGAGGACACCACGATCGCCGACCTCGCCGTCGCCACCGACGCGGGCCAGATCAAGACCGGTGCGCCTGCCCGCAGCGAGCGCGTCGCGAAGTACAATCAGCTCCTGAGGATCGAAGAGGAGCTCGCCGAGGCGGCCGTCTACGCCGGCCGCGGCGCGTTCCCCCGCTTCTCCGCCTAAGAGCCGGAGCAGCCCGAGCACCACCCGAGCACCACCCGAGGGATTCATGCGGCAGCGCACATCAGCATCACGTCCGGCACGGATGCCGGTGGCGCTGCCGCAGCCCTCGGGGGCGGGTGCCGCCGGGGCCGGTTGGCTCCGGAGCATCCGCTTCTCGGGATTCACGGTGCTGATGTTCGTCGTCATCGTGATGTTCGTGATCATCATCGCGCCGGGCCTCCGGGTCTACATCGAGCAGCGCCAGCAGCTCGCCGCCCTGCACGCGGCCGTCGACGCCCGCGACGCCGAGAACGACGCGCTCACCTCCGAGATCGCCCGCTGGAGCGACCCGGCCTACATCAAGGCCGAGGCGCGCGACCGGCTCTACTACGTGATGCCCGGTGAGACGAGCTTCCTCGTCGTCGACGACGTGCCCGCCCCGGCCGAGCCCGGCTCCGACGTGAGCGACACCATCAGCACCACCCGGGTCGACTGGCTCTCGTCGCTCTTCGCCTCGGGCGTCACCGCCGGCCTGTCCACCTCTACGCCTCAAGAACTCGAGCAGAACGGAGTGCTGCCGTGAGCACGCCTCCCTTCGAGCCGGCCTCCGAGCACGACCTCGCGGTCGCGGGCTCCCAGCTCGGCCGCCCCGTGCGCAACGTGCTCGGCATCGCCGCCCGCTGCGTCTGCGGCAACCCGACCGTGCTCGCCACCGCCCCGCGCCTGGCCGACGGCTCGCCGTTCCCCACCCTCTACTACCTGTCGCACCCCGCCGCGACGGCCGCGATGAGCGACCTCGAGGCCGAGCACGTGATGGTCGAGTTCCAGGATGCTCTCGCCGACCCCGAGCTGAACGCCGCCTACCTCGCCGCCCACGAGGCCTACCTCGCCGACCGCGCCGTCTACGGCGAGGTGCCCGAGATCGCCGGCATCTCGGCCGGCGGCATGCCGGTGCGGGTCAAGTGCCTGCACGCCCTCGCCGCCCACGCCCTCGCGGCGGGCCCCGGGGTCAACCCGGTGGGCGACCTCGCGCTCGAGCGCGGCGACTGGTCGCCGCTCGTCTGCGAGTGCGTCGACTACGAACTCGGCGAGTGATGCGCGCCCGGCGGAGGAGCTGGGTGCTGCTCGTCGTCGGCGCCCTCGCGGCCGCCCCGCTCGCGGCGACGGCCCCGGCTGCCCCGGCCCGGGCCGACTCGATCCGTGACGCCGAGTACTGGCTGAGCGACTACGGCTACCGCGCCGCCTGGGACGTCACGGAGGGTGAGGGCGCGACCGTCGCCGTCATCGACACCGGAGTCGACGGCAGCGTGCCCGAACTCCGGGACGCGGTGGTCGACGGCACCGACGTCTCGGGCATCGGCTCGCCCGACGGCCAGAAGCCCGTGGGCACGAGCCCCGAGCACGGCACGATGGTGGCGTCGCTGATCGCCGGGCGCGGCACCGGCTTCGGCGACGGCGTGCTCGGCGTGGCCCCGAAGGCCTCCCTGCTGTCCATCTCGGTGGCGCTCGGCGAGGGCTCGGTCGACTCCGACGAGCAGATCGCCGAGGCGGTGCGCTGGGCCGTCGACCACGGGGCCGACGTCATCAACATGTCGCTCACCCGCAACAGCCTCGACTGGCCCGAGAGCTGGGACGAGGCCTTCTCCTACGCCTTCGACAACGACGTGGTCGTGGTCGCGGCCGCCGGCAACCGGGGGAGCGGCACGACCGAGGTCGGCGCCCCCGCCACCATCCCCGGGGTCGTCGCGGTGGCCGGCGTCGACAAGCAGGGCGAGGCGAGCTTCGACGCGTCCTCGCAGGGCATCACCATCGCGGTCGCTGCACCGAGCGAGCAGCTGGTCGGGGTCATCCCCGGCGGCACCCACGTGATCTGGGACGGGACGAGCGCGGCCGCCCCGCTGGTGAGCGGACTGGCCGCGCTGGTGAAGTCCGCGCATCCGGAGCTCTCGGCCGACGACGTGATCAACCGCATCGTCGCCACGGCCGTGCCCAAGGGCGAGCCGGTGCCCGGGCCGATCTACGGGTACGGTCTGGTCGACGCCGAGGCGGCGGTCAGCGCATCCGTCGCCCCCGTCGCCGCCAACCCCATGGGCGACCTCGATGCCTGGATCGCCACCTACCGGCCGTCATCGGCGAAGACCTCGCTCGACACCCTCACCATCCCCGCCCCCGACGGCCGCGACACGGAGGGCGGCAGCCCGGGAGCCGGAGCCATCGAGCCCGCGGGCGGGGTGTACACTCTGAGCCACTGGGCGGTGCCGCTGGGGCTCCTGCTCGGGTTCCTCATGCTGATGGCGGCTTTCGCGCTGGGGGCCGTCTCGCATTTCAGAGGCGTGCTTCGCAAGTAGTACCCTGTTCGCAGGCCCCTGTACTGAGGAGATCGTTTCACTGTGCCCAAGATCCTGATTGTCGGCGGCGGCTACGCCGGTTTCTACACCGCTTGGAAGCTGGAGAAGTGGCTTCGTGCCGGTGAGGCAGACGTCACCGTCGTCGACCCGCTGCCGTACATGACGTACCAGCCCTTCCTCCCCGAGGTGGCCGCCGGCTCGATCGAGCCCCGTCACGCCGTGGTCGGCATCCGTCGTCACCTGAAGAAGACCCGCATCATCGCGGGCAAGGTGACGGGCATCAGCCACGCCTCGAAGACCGCCACCATCGCCTCGAACGCGGGCGACACGTGGGAAGAGGAGTACGACCAGATCGTCGTCACCGCCGGTTCCGTGTCGCGCACCTTCCCGATCCCCGGTGTGGCCGACGAGGCCATCGGCCTCAAGACCATCGAGGAGGCGACCGCGATCCGCGACCGCATCCTCGTCAACTTCGACAAGGCCGCTCAGATGGCCCCCGGCCCCGAGCGCGACCGCCTGCTCACCGTCGTCGTCGTCGGCGGCGGCTTCGCGGGCATCGAGGTGTTCGCCGAGCTGCGTTCCTTCGTCAGCGCGCTCATCTCGAGCTACCCCGAGATCTCGTTCGACGACACGCACTTCCACCTGATCGAGGCCATGGGCCGGATCATGCCCGAGGTGAGCCTGAAGACGAGCCTCTGGGTGATCGACAACCTCGCCAAGCGCGGGGCGCAGATCCACCTCGACACGCAGCTCAAGTCCGCCGTCGCCGGCGTGGTCGAGCTGTCGACCGGCGAGAGCTTCGAGAGCGACCTCATCATCTGGACCGCGGGCGTCATGGCCTCGCCGATGCTGAAGGGCACCGACCTCCCGATCGAGGAGCGCGGCCGCCTCCGCGTGCGCGCCGACCTGCGGGTCGAGGGCGACGACGGCATCGTCGAGGGCGCCTGGGGCGCCGGCGACGTGTCGGCCGTGCCAGACCTCACCGGTGGCGGCGTCGGAGGCTTCTGCGTGCCGAACGCCCAGCACGCCGTGCGTCAAGGCAAGCTGCTCGCGAAGAACATCGTCGCGTCGCTGCGCGGCGAGGGCGTCAAGGAGTACTTCCACAAGAACATGGGCGCGGTCGCCGGCCTCGGCCTCGGCGTCGGCGTGTTCCAGTCGGGCAAGCTCGCGATCAAGGGCCTCCCGGCCTGGTTCGCGCACCGCGGCTACCACGGCCTGGCCATGCCGTCGTGGGAGCGCAAGCTGCGCGTCATCTGGGGCTGGGTGAACAACTTCTTCCTCGGCCGCGACAACGTCTCGCTCGAGGCGCGCGTGCACCCCCGGGCCGTGTTCGAGGAGTTCGCCTCGCGTCCGCGTCCGGCGGCCCCCGCCGCCGCGCCGGTGCCGCCCGTGGCCGCCGAGAAGCCCGCGAACCCCGAGCTGCCCGGTTCCTACTCGTCCGAGCCCGCGGCGACCGCCGAGGTCAACGGCGTGGCCGCCACCGACTCCTCGCCCGAGGCGCCCAAGGCGAAGGCCACCAAGCCCCGCACCAAGGCCGCCGCGAAGGCCCCGGCCGGCGAGTAGCCGTTCCGGGCCCTCCGGCCTGCCACGACGCGCGCCGCGCATCCGCTGCCCCGCACGGGCTCCGGATGCGCGGCGCACTCGTTCCCGCCTCGCCACGGCCCGCGCGCCCGCCGCTCCGACGGCCGCGCCCGGTACGCTGAGGCTTCCGCCCCCATAGCCCAATCGGCAGAGGCAGACGACTTAAAATCGTTTCAGTGAGGGTTCGAGTCCCTCTGGGGGTACAACGGCCTTAAAGCCCGGCGCTGCCGAGCGCATCGGCCAGGGCGCGAAGGGTTGTGTCACCCGAACCATCTGGCCGCGTATCCGACACCGGCGATCACCAGGGCGATGACGGCCGACGCGTTGCGAGACGCCCGGTTCGCGAAGAGGAACAGGCCTCCGGCCGCCTCGCGCACTGCATCCTGTTTCACCGGCGCTACGACGTCGAGCCAGTCCCGCTTCTGTTGCGGCTCCGTCGCGTCCCCCATGGGGCCGACACTACTCCGGGCCGCGCGGGAGGCGCGCGGGGGCTAGCGTGGGGGGATGGGGCGGTCGGTAATCCAGCAGCGCATCTCGATCGATCGGCAGCGGGTGGTGGGCATCGTGCTGCTGTGCCTGGGGGTGCTGGGCACGGGGCTCGGGGTGTGGTCGTCGATCGCGCGTGGTCCGGGGGTGCCGATCAGCGCCGTGGTGTTCGCGGCGTGGGTGGTCGCCGGGGTCGTGGCCCTCACGCGATCGCGGCGGCGGCGGATCGCGCTCGAGCGGGAGCACGGTCCTGGTGCCGGCGTGCAGCGGCCTGTGCGGTGAGCGTCGTGGGGTGCGTGCGGTGAGCGCAGAGGGGTCCGGAGGGGATCAGTAGTAAGTCAGTAGTGGGGCACTTCGACTTGTGTTGGTTTTGGGGCATCCGGTCTCTTAGGGTGAGTGCTGTCGGCAAATCTTTGGGGGAGCCGGCGACGGGGATCTGGGTTCCACCGTCGTCGACGCTCGACGCGTTTCTCTCTGCTGTGGGCTGCCGACGCTCGCATCCGTTACAGCACTGAGAGATCCGATGATCCACCGCACGAGGTTCCGCGCCGTCTCCGGCGTGGTCGCGATCTCGCTCGTGGGTGGTCTCCTCACGTTCGGAGCCGTTCCGGTCGCCGGTGCCTCCGTTCTCCCCGAAGAGGCCGTCGGATCCACCGCTGCTCCGACGCCGACGCCGACACCCGAGGCCACGGCTGAGCCCGATCCGACGCCCGCACCCGAGGACACGGCCGCGCCCGCACCCGAGGAAACGGTGGCGCCGGCGCCCGAGGCCGATCCGGTCCCGCCGTCCCCGGACGAGACCGACCTCACGCTAGACCAGCCCGACGTCATCCTCCCCGACGGCGGGGACGTTCCCGATGCCCCGCCCGCGCCCGCCCCGCCGACCCCGGCCGAGACCGCCGCGCCCGTGCAGACGGTCGAGCCGTCGGCGAACGACCCTCCCGAGCAGCTCCTGAGGGCTGCCGCCGACGTGTCGATCTTCGCCGCGGGCATCCCCGAGACGCCCACCCAGGCGTGGATCGAGACCTTCGAGCAAGGTGTCACGACGACCCCGATCCGCGTCGACCAGTACGCGACGAACCGGTACACGGGATCCGCGTTCTGGCTGAACGTGAACAACTGCAACGGTGTCGTCGTCAACTACAGCGCGACCTTCCCCGCCACACCGTTCTGCACCCTCGGTGACGCCACGGCGTCGCGGTTCAAGGTCGCCCGCATGGCCGACGTGCTCGGTCAGGTGCAGGCCGCCGTCGCCGCCGGTGCGACGAACCCCGGCGGAGCATCCGACACCGCTCCGGTGAACGGCTCCACGGCGGCCACCCGCACCAACCATGCCGTCACGGCCATGACGAGCGCCGCTCAGGGCACCCAGGCCGCGAACCAGGTCGTGCTCGAGTCGATCGGAGCGGTCGGTGCCACGCCCGTGCCGACCACCGACCGCTACTACTCGATGTCGGTCGACGTCTCGGAAGACTCCTGCGCCCTCCGCCCGGGCGGTCAGAACAACAACTCCCGGCTCGATCTGGCGCTGATCACCGGCACCACGACCCGGCCGCTGACGGCCGCCCCGATCGTCGCCTGCAACGTCGTCAACGGCCGCTACACCTCCAACGTCTTCGCGGGCGACAACCAGACCGACCCGTGGGGAACCGGCAGCCCCTCGACGCGGGCCGGCCGCTTCTTCACCGACGCGTCCGCGCTCCTGACACCGGCTCAGGTCGCTGCAGCCCGCGTGCGGCTGTCGAATCAGGAGTCCGACGTCGCCGGAAACGACTTCTCCTTCGACAACCTGCGACTGCTCGACTCGACGCCGAGCCTCGACAAGGCGTTCAGCCCGGCGACCGTGCCGGCGGGCATCGCGTCGACCCTGACCTTCACCGTCACGAACACCACCGAGCTGGCGGCGAAGTCCGACTGGAGCTTCACCGACGCCCTGCCCGCCGGCCTCGTCGTCGCTCCGAGCAGCTCCGGCTCACCGGCCGTCGGGGGCACCTGCACGAGCACGACGGGCGCGGCCTACGCCGTCACCGCCGCCGAGGGCTCGTCCACAATCACCGTCACCGGAGGCGACCTCGTGGCGGGCTCCGCCTCCTGCACGGTCACCGTCGCCGTGCTGTCGAACAGCGGGGGCACGTACACAAACGGCCCCGCCAACGTCACCTCGATCCTGAACGCGCCCGACGCGACGACGCTCACCGTGGAGCCGCCCACGACCGTCACCATCCGCAAGAACGTGGTCAGTCGGGCACAGGCGGCCGACCAGTTCCGGCTCGCCCTGGTCTCCGGCGCGACCGAGGTCGCGAGCGCCACGACGAGCGGTTCGGCGCTCGGCCTGCAGACGCAGCAGGTCGGCCCGGTGAACGTCACGCGCGGCGCCACCTACACCGTCGGTGAGACCGTCGTGACGTCGGCCCAGCTGCGCACGTACACGACGAGCTACGAATGCGCGCGGGGCAGCACCGTGATCGCCCGCGGCACCTCCGTCTCGGGTTCGCTGACCATCCCCGACGAGGCCGGCGTCGGCATCGTCTGCACGTTCACGAACACCGCCCAGGCGGCCGCCAGCCTCTACTGCGACGGCAGCTACCTCTACAGCGTGCGCTCCGACGGCGCGCTGACCCAGACGAACGCCCTCAGCTCGTCGACCGCGCTGAACGCCACGGTCGTCGCCGCCGGCCCGGCCGGCACGGTGAACGCCAACTCGCTCGCGATCGACGTCGAGGGCCAGACGGCCTACGCGATCACGCGGAGCACCTCGACCAACACGAACACGGCCACGGGCGTCATCACGTACGCGGTGTCGGCGTCAGGCACGCTCACCGCGACCCGCACCCCCTTCGCTACCGGGCAGACCCTCAGTACCGCGGCCTCGATCACGATGGGGGCCTTCGACCCCGTCGGACGGGACTTCGTCGTCGGCACCACGAGCGTGGTGAACAACGTCGGCCGGATCAACCTCTGGCGTTTCGACGGTGCCGCCGCGAATCCGATCTTCACCCTGCTCGGCTACGTGAACACCGGAGCGAACTCGGCCGGCAACGGCGACATGGCCTTCGACGCCAAGGGCAACCTGCACATCCTCCGCAGCGAGGGCACGCAGGTGCAGTTCTTCAGCGTGGCCGGGCCGACGCTCGCCGCCACGGCCGGCGGAGGAGAGATCCCGGCCACGGCGACGACGCAGCGCACGGTGGCCGGCATCGGCGCGGGCCCGCTGAACGGCCTCGCGTTCTCGCCGCGTGGCACCGCGTACGTCGGCACCGGCACCAACGCCTACCAGTTCGACCCGGTGACCTGGACCGCGGTGGCGAACACGCCCACCATCGTGCTCGGAACCGACGCGGTGCCGAGTACCGACCTCGCCACCTGCGCCTCGCCCTCGACCTTCTCGTTGAGCAAGACGGTGCTCAGCCGGGTGACGGGGCAGGCGCACAACTTCCGCGTCGCCGTCGCGACCGCGGGTTCCGAGATCGCGGCGGCCACGACCGGCACGACCGGCACCACGGCGAGCCTCGGACCGATCACCGCGCCCGTGAACACGGTGATGACCATCTCCGAGCTGCTGCAGACGAGCACGACGACCACGGCGGCCGTGCCCGTGACGTACACGGTCATCTACGAGTGCTGGGCCGACGGCATCCGCATCGCCTCGGCCCGGATGGACGCCACCCGCACCGCGACGGTGACCATCCCGAACCAGGTCAGCGTGGGCGTCGCCTGCACGATCTACAACACGGCCCAACCGGTCGCCGAGATCACCGTACGGAAGAGCACGGTCGATGGCCTCGGCGCGAACCCCCGGCCGGCGGCCGGCTGGACCGTGGGCACCTCGGTCGCCTCCACCGGCAGCGGCACGGTCGTTCTGCCCGTCGACCCCTCCAGCACGGGCGCGGCGGCCGGTCGCTCGGAGGTGACCACGGACGCGAACGGCCTCGCCTCGTTCTTCGTGCTCTACGGCTCGGCCACCGGCACCGCGACCGTCTCGGTGCTCGAGCGGCAGCAGGCCGGTTACCGACTCGACGGCCTCGCCTGCACGGTGACCCGCGGCACGGCGACGAGCTCGTTCACCGACGCGAACTCGGCGACGGATGCCGGCGGCTACGCGGTGCGTGCGATCACCGGCACGGTCGCCCCCGGCAACACCGTCGACTGCACCTTCACCAACCGTCCCGTGGCGACGCTCACCCTCGTCAAGAGGGTCTCGTTCGGGTCCGCCCTCCCGTCTGCCTGGCAGCTCGAGGCCGCGCGCAGCGTGCCGACGGCTCTCGCCGGGCCCAGGGGTGCGGGCGGCAGCGGCACGATCAACGCGGTGCCGGTCTCGGCCGACACCCCCTACCGGCTCTCCGAGACCGGCGGGCCCGCCACCTACGTGCAGGTCGGGGCCTGGTCGTGCGTCACCGCCTCGGGCGCCACCGTGCCCGTCACGGCGGCCGGTGACATCACGCTCTCGCGGGCGGCGGCCGTGACCTGCACGGTGACGAACGCCACCGCATCCCTCACCCTGCTGAAGAACGTGCAGAACCCCTCGACCGGCTTCGTGCCCTCGACCTGGAACCTCACCGCGACCCCGTCGACCCTGGCCGGTCTCGCCGCGCAGACGGTGGCGGGCGCCGACTTCCAGGCCGCCGGCAACGCCGCCAGCACCTTCGACGTGCGCCCCGGCCACGCGTACACCCTGACGGAGGCGCTGGCCAAGTCGGGCACGCGCCTCGCCTACCGCCAGGTACGGCTCGAGCAGCGCCAGGCGAACGGCAGCTGGACCCCGGTGAGCTCCGCGACGATCACCGCGCCCACGGCCGGACAGGCAGCGGTGTACCGCTTCGTCAACGCCCCCGTCGCCCCCACGACCCTGCCCCTCACGGGCGGACAGAGCACCGACGCCTACCTGATCTCCGGGTTCGCCGTGCTCGCCCTCGCACTCGCCCTCGCCGTCTGGCACGGGCGTCGCCGGAGACGAAGGAGCACCGCCTGAGACGCCGCCCCCTCGTGACCGGAAGCCATCCCCACTCAACCCCTGCACCACCCGACCTCTTCACCGAACGGAGAAATCTCATGTCCAGAACCGCATTCAGGCGGGTCACCGCCGCGATCGGGGCCGTCGCCCTGGCCGCCGGCGCGGCGATCGTCGCCGTCGCCCCGGCGCAGGCCGTCATCCTGCCCGGCAACATCGACTCGACGCAGCAGCGCACGCTCACCGTGCACAAGTTCGCGCTCGGCCCGAACAACGGCGCGATCGCCGGCACCGGCCAGGAGCTGCCCTCCTCGACCAACCTCGGCACGCCGCTGCCCGGCGCGGTCTTCACGGCGACCCAGGTCGCCGGCGTCGACCTCACCACTCCGGAGGGCTGGGCACTCGCGACCGGCCTGACCCCGCAGACGGCATCGACCCGACTGGGCACCACGTCGTTCACCTCGACTCCCTCGGCGGCGAACGGCACGGCGAACTTCACGGTCGACCCGGCCCTGTACCCGACCGGGATGCCCATCGGCCTGTACTACGTGCAGGAGACGGTGCTCCCCGCCGACGCGACCAACCCGACCGCCCCCTTCCTCGTGTCGCTGCCGCTGCCCACCGGCCCCGTCGGCGCTCCGGCGAACCAGTGGATCTACGACGTGCACGTGTACCCGAAGAACGCGGTGACCGAACTCACGAAGACCCGCGTCCCGGCTCCGGCGAACTCGGTCGAGGCGCGCAACCCCGACCTCATCCGGTGGGCGATCGCGTCGAGCATCCCCACCCTGGCCGCGGGTGACGCGATCTCGAACTTCACGCTCGTCGACGAGGTGCCGACCGACCTCCAGTTCGTCGCCACCCCGCCGACCGGCGTCTCGCCGACCACGGTCACGGTGACGAGCGCCGCGGGCATCGTGCAGAACTTCGTCAGCGGCACCGACTACAACGTGGTCACCACCGCCAGCACGTCGACGCTCACGTTCACGCCCGGTGGTCTGACCCGCCTCACCGCCCTGCAGGGCGGCGTGGTGTCGTTCAACGTGCTCACCCGGGCCGTGACCATCCCCGCGAACGGCCTGATCGTGAACAGCGCGACGGCCAACATCAACGGCGCCACCGAGACCGTGACGGGCACCACCCCGATCGGCCAGCTGACGGTGTTCGCCTACGAGAGCAACAACGGCAGCCCCCGCGTCGCGCTCGGCGGTGCGGTCTACCAGGTCTACCTGAACCAGAACGACGCCAACCTGCAGCAGAACCCGATCTCGATCGGCGGCATCACGAACTGGACGACGGGCGCCAACGGCCTCGTCGCCATCCCGATCGTGACGCCCGGCAACTACTACGTGCGCGAGATCACGCCGCCGACCGGATTCAACCTGCCGCAGTCCAACCCGGTGCAGACCGTCGTGGTCGCCGGTCCCACCTCGACCACCGCCCCGGTGCAGAACTACGTCGAGTTCAACCACACCCAGGTGTCGGTGGCGAACTTCCTGCTGCCGCTCACCGGTGGTGACGCCGGACTGTGGTTCGGTGTCGGGGGAGGGGCGCTCGTCGTCCTGGCCCTGGGCGCCGCCATCGTCGTGGCCCGCCGCCGCTCGTCCGCCGTGGCGGCCGAGCCGGTCGTGACCCACACGGTTGCGTAGGCTGAAGCGATGACAGCGAAGGTGGGGTCCCCGTCGGGGGCTCCACCTTCGCCGGTTCCGGGCCCGGCGAAGGTGGGGTCCCCGTCGGGGGCTCCACCTTCGCCGGTTCCGGGCCCGGCGCCGGTCGCGGGAACGCCGTCCCGCCGGGCGCTCCGCCTGGCCCGGCGCTGGCGTCTCCCCACCGTGCCGCTCGCGATCGCCATCGTCTGCGTCATCGGGGCCGGGCTCCTGCTGTTCCCCACGATCGTCTCGTGGTTCAGCCAGTACGAGCAGTCCCAGCGCATCACCGAACTGACCGACGACGTCGCCGACCTGAGCGCCGAGACGCTGGCCGAACGCCTGCGCGAGGCCCGCCGGTACAACTCCGAGCTGGTCGACGGTGGAGCCAGCATCGCGGCGAACGAGCGCCTGCCGCTGGCCGAGCAGCCCGAGCAGGAAGGCGACTACGCCGCTGTGCTCCGCGCCGATGCGAACGGCCTGATGGCCCGGCTGAAGATCCCCGCCATCGACGTCGACCTGCCGATCTACCACGGCACGAGTGCCGACGTGCTCGATCACGGCGTCGGCCACCTCGAGGGCACCGCCGTCCCCGTCGGCGGGGTGACCACCCACTCGGTGCTCACCGCGCACCGCGGCCTCGCGACCTCCGAGCTCTTCACCCACCTCGACCGGGTCGAGCTCGACGACACCTTCACCGTCGAGGTCTTCGGCGAGGTGCTCACCTACCGCGTCATCGACACCCGGGTCGTGGAGCCGACCGAGACCCAGAGCCTCCTGCCCGTCGACGGGCGCGACCTGATCACCCTCGTCACCTGCACGCCGCTCGGGGTGAACAGCCACCGCATCCTCGTGACCGGTGAGCGGGTCATCCCGACACCCCAGGTCGACGTCGACGGGGCCGGCGAGCGGCCCGAGATCCCCACGTTTCCGTGGTGGGTGCTCATCGCCGTCGCCGTGCTGACCGCCGCCGCCCTGTACGTCTGGTGGTCGGGCCGCCCCGCCCGCCCGGCCCGGGCCTCGGCCGCCGCCGGCGGGCCGGGGGCGACTCGCCCTGCGCCGAAGGGTGTACCGTCGAAAGGGTCGGCAGCGGCGCAGACGCGAGTGCTGGCGAGCGACGATGCCCGGTCAGACCGGGGGATGAGGGTGGCGACGCAGATGGTGAAGGTGGGGCTGTTCGACGCCGACGCCGACGCTCTCGCCGCCAAGATCGAGCGGCTCGCGCGGGTCGACGGCGTCGAGGTGACGGTCGCCGCGAGCTCGCTCGGGCAGCTGCTCACCTCGCCGAGCTTCCCGCCCGACGTCGTCGTGGTCGAGCAGCGGCCGGGCGAACGGGTGAGCGTCAACTACAAGATCCGGGTGTGCCGGCTGGCGGATGCGCGGGTGATCGTCGTCTCGGACCCCGACGGTGAGCGTGACGACGGCGGCCGGTTCGAGCCCGATGTCGGGGCGATGATGACGCCCGTCCTCAGCTTCGAGGAAGCGCTGTCGCGCATCCGTCACTGACCGCCCGCGCTTTAGACTGACGATCGGGCCTCGATGCCGTCGCGGCCCCGCACTCGAGCGAGGAGCACCGCATGACCATCCCCTTCCGCTTCGGCTACAAGGCCTCGGCCGAGCAGTTCGGCCCCGCCGAGCTGCTGGAGTACGGGGTGCTCGCCGAGCAGGCCGGCTTCGACTCGATCTTCGTCTCCGACCATTTCCAGCCCTGGAACCACGAGGGCGGGCACGCTCCGGCCGCGATGCCGTGGCTCGGGGCGCTCGGGGCGCGCACCGAGAAGATCATCATGGGCACGAGCGTGCTGACGCCGTCGTTCCGCTACCACCCGGGTGTCGTCGCGCAGGCGTTCGGCACGCTCGGGGCGCTCTTCCCCGGGCGCGTGATCCTCGGGGTCGGCAGCGGCGAGGCGCTGAACGAGGTCGTGCTCGGGCTGCCCTGGCCCGAGATGAAGGAGCGCTTCGCCCGTCTCAAGGAGGCGATCACGATCATCGAGACCCTCTGGGCGGAGGACCGGGTGACGTACGAGGGGCAGTTCTTCCGCACGCAGGACGCGACGATCTACGACAAGCCGGCGGCCCCGGTGCCGATCTACATCGGCGCCTCGGGCCCGGCCGCGACCCGCCTCGCCGGGCGCATGGCGAGCGGCTTCATCACCACCTCGGGCAAGAAGCGCGAGCTCTACACCGAGACGCTGCTGCCGGCGCTCGAGGAGGGCATCGAGAAGGGCGGCCGCACGGCGGACGACGTCGACACGCTGATGGAGATGAAGGTCTCGTTCGACCACGACCGCGAGCGCGCCCTGCAGGACACCCGCTACTGGGCGCCCCTCGCCCTCACGCCCGAGGAGAAGATGGGCGTCGAGGACCCGATCGAGATGCAGCGCCTCGCCGACGCCCTTCCGATCGAGCGCGCGGCCTCCCGCTGGATCGTCTCGACCGACCCCGACGAGCACGTCGCCCGCATCAACGAGTACATCGACATGGGCTTCAAGCACCTCGTCTTCCACGGCCCGGGCGCCGACCAGCGCCGCTTCATCGAGCTCTACGGCGCCGAGATCCTCCCGCGCCTCCGCGCGCAGCACGGCGCCTGACCCGCCGGCCCGGCTTCCGGATGCGCGGGCTCGCTAGGGCGCGATGACGTCGAACGGCCGGTCGGCCGAGGCGCAGCTGCCGGTGTCATTGCAGGGCACGTAGACCCAGTTGGCGATGCCGACGTAGGCCGGGCCCTCGGGGAAGTCGGACGGCAGCTCGACGGTCAGCTCGAACGTCCCGTCGAAGGCCTGCGAGGTTGACTCGGTGACGATCGGAGCGCCTTCGGCGTGTCCGAGCACGACCGTCCAGCCCGCGTCGGGCACGGCGACGTCGCACTCGCCGCCGGTCACGGTGACCGTCTCGCCGGCGACGGCCGGGGACGGGGTGACGGCGAGCTCCGGAAGGCACGGGTTCGGGCCGGAGAGCAGCGCGCATCCGCTCATGAGACCTGCGGTCATCGCCGCCAGGGCCGCCGCCGTCGCCATCCGACGCATTCGCATGGCCCCACGATAGTCGCGCCGCGCGAGCTCGGGAGTGGCATCATGGGCGCGTGCCCATTCTGGCGGGTGCTCCGCCGGTACTCGCCCGACTCGGTCGTCGTCGGCTCGCCGGAGACTGTGCACGGCGAGCGGCGGTGGTGGCTGGGCCAGTTGCAGCTCGCCTACCTGGATCAGGAGCCCGATGGGCCACCGGCGGCACCGCGCCCCGTCGTGATGATGGACCCGCAGCCTCATCCGGTGCGGGCGTCCCGCGCCGAGCGCCGGCGGGCACTGGAGCTCCGCTGGCCCTCCAGCGGCTTCCCGTCATCCATCGAGATCGTCAACCGGGGGTCGGCGCCGGTGGAGCTCTGGTCGAGCGAGCTCGCGGTCCTCGCGGTGGTCACCGGTCCGGGCACCGCAGAGTTCTCGTTCGGGTACAGCGACTACGGCGTGCTCGGCGAGACCGTCACCGTTCCGTCAGGCGGCAGCCTGCTGGTGCCGGTGCGGGTCATCACGGCCTCGGGGGCCGCCCTCGTGCCCGGCTCGTTCGAACTGCACCCCGTGCTCGTCGATTCGGGGTTGCTGGGAGAAGCAGTGCCGCTCGAGGTGACCTCAGAACTCATCGCCAGGCTGCAGGGCTGACGGCCTTGCTTCTGACGCCGGGTGACCGGCCAGGGAGGCCGGACGGGTCAGAGGATCTTGGAGTGGTCGCCGAGACGGTGCCAGGTGCGGTTGTGGTAGACGAGCGGCTCGGCGGCGGAGGCGTCGGCCGCCGGGTCGTCGGCGGGCGGGGCCTTCGTCTCCAGGGCCTGGACGGCGACGACGGTCGAGCCGCCCGCCTCCATGGTGTTGACGACTCGGCCGCGGATCCAGGCGTGCGCCGCGGGGAAGTAGGGCTCGCCGGTGGGCAGGCGCGTCCAGATGGAGGTGTCGGCGAAGCGGTCGATGCCGCTGGTGGCGCCGAGCTTGGCGATGTCGAGCTGGGCCGCGCCGAGCAGGTGCACCACGACGGTCTCGCTGCGGCGGATCGTGGGGGTCGAGGAGGACAGCTCCGAGATCGAGAAGACGAGGAGCGGGGGCTCGACGCTGACCGAGAAGACGGAGGTCGCGGTGAGGGCGACGGGGCCGTCCCCGGCGTCGGCCGTGATGACGGCGACACCGGCCGGGTGGTTGCGGAAGGCCGCCTTGAACTCGTCGGGTGTGACGGTGGGGGCGCTCGGGTGGGCGACGAGCCGGTGATCGCGCGCGCTGTCGCCGTGGCCGGGCGCTGCGGCGGTGAGGCGGCCGGACTGGTCGTCGGATCCGGGGGAGTGCTGCGGGTTCGTCACGCGTCAAGCCTAAGTCGGCCTCGGGGCGAGCGGCGCCGGGGGCGTAACATTCCGCGATGTCGCGGATGCAAGGGACGCCGGGGCAAGGCGCGAGAACCGCCGGGCGCGTCGACGGGCGGGGCCTAGTCCTCGGCGTCGGCCGTCGCGATGAACCGCGTCCACGCCCACACCGCGACGCACACCGCCGCGAAGCCCGCCGCGAGCACCGGAAGCAGCACCGCAGACCCCGGGTTCGCGGCCGTCCGCTCCACGAACCACGGCGTGAACAGCATCGCGAGCACCGCGAACGACGGAACCGTGAGCAGCACCCACGTCGCCGGCGACCAGTCGAGCAGCCGCCGCCCGAGCGAGCGTCCGAGCGGCACCAGCAGCACGGCCGCCGAGCCGAACGACGCGAGCGCCACCACGTGCACGAACTCGGCCACAGCGGCCAGCACCGGGTCGCCGGGCAGGGCGGCCGTCGAGGTCGAGCCGAGCGACGACCCGACGAGATCCGCTCCGGGCTGCAGGGCGCCCGACACGAGCCAGGCCGCCCCGCCGAGCACGAGCAGCGCCACGACCTGAATCGTCGCGAGCGCACCGCGTTCGGCGCGGCGGGCGCCCTCGGCGACGACGAGCCCCGCGACGAGGCCGAACACGAGCGCGGGCTGCAGGTCGAGCATCCGCGTGACGAGGGCCGCGAGGGCCGACACGAACAGGTACGACGGATGCACGTGCACCCGGCTCGCGACACCGAAAGCCGCCCGCGCCACCGCCGACGGCACCACCGTGGCGACCGCGCTGACGACCGCGAGCGCGGCGGCCACCGCGAGGAACAGGCGGAGGTAGGCGGGCTCGCCCGAGACCGGTGCTGACAGGGTCACGGCCGCGGCCGAGGCGACGAGCACGAGCAGACCGCGGGCGACCGGGCCGACGGTGAGCTGCGGCGCTCGCTCGTACTCGACGGGGGATCGGTTGCGGCCGAGCACGCGGTCGCTGGCGGCGATGAGCCGGGCGGCGACGGCGGCCGCAGCGCCTCCGGGCGCAGGCGTCAGGACAGGAGCGACAGCGTGGGAGGGCGTGCGATGCCCCGGCCCGGCCGACGCCCGAGCGGTCGGCGCAGCTGTCGGCGTCGCGGCCGGCGCCAGCGCGCGCAGCGTTCCCAGAGCCCCCGCGAGCAGCCGCGTCGGCAGCGCGATCAGCACCAGCGCCAGTACCCCGGCGAGCAGCGCCAGCCACCACAGTCCCGACGTGGCCGGGCCGAGGGCGGGCTGGAGGGCGGAGGTGAAGCGGGTGGCGTCCGACCAAGTGCCGGGCGCGGGGGCGGCGGGCGTCTGTCCGGTGCCGGGCGCCGCGGGAGTGCCGGGCGCGGACGGCGCGGCGTCGCCCGGGGTGGGATCGGCGGGCGAGGCGGGCGAGCTGGGCGAACCCGGCGCCCCCGCGGCGCCGCCGGGCGAGGAGGGAGCCGCTCCCGGGGTGCCGGCCGCGGGTCTCGCGGGCGAGGCCGGCGTGCCGGGGGCGGTGGCCGGCGGGGTCGCGGTGGCGGGTGCATCCTGGAACATCAGGGTCAGCGGGCCGGACTGCACGCTGACGTTGCCGGCGGCATCCTGCTGCAGCACCGCGACCCGGTGGCGGCCGGCCGGTGCCGCTGCGGCCGCGCACGACCAGCTGCCGTCGGGGCCGACCGTGGTCTCGCAGAGCACCTGGGCGTCGGCGAACACCGAGACGGTCGCGGCGGGCTCACCGCGGCCGGTGAAGCCCTGCCCGGCGAGCGATACGGTCACGCCCGACGACGGGGAGGTGAGCGAGGGGGCCGCCGGCACGGTGACGTCGACGGTGATGGCGACGGGGTCGCTCGCGGGCGACGAGGCGCTGCCGCTCCAGGCGGTGGATTGCGTGGCGGTGACCGAGTACTCTCCGTCGGCGATCCCGTCGGCGAGGGGGCAGACCCAGGCGCCCGAGGTGTCGGCCGTGCCGGTGCAGGCCACGTCGCCGGCGGTCGCGGTGACGGTCGCGCCCGGGAACGCCGTGCCGGCGACGACGCCGTTGGTGAGGCGTCCGCGCGGGCCGCCGGTGACGACGGGGGCGTTCAGCACGGCGACGTCGATCGAGGTCTCGGCCGGGTCGGCCCCGGCGAGCAGGGCGATGGCGCGCAGCGAGGTCGTGGGCGAGCTCTCGAGTGGCGCGGCGCAGCTCCAGGCACCGTCGGCGTCGGCCGTGACGATGCAGAGCGGCTCGGACGATCCACCGGTGAGCAGCTGCACCGAGGCGCCCGGCGTGGCGGTTCCCTGCACGAGAACGCCGCTCGTCACGAGTTCGCCGGCCACCGGGCTCAGGATGCTCGGCTGCTCGTTCACGACCGGCGGCGGTGTGGGCGTAGCGGTGTCGCCCGGGTCGGGGGTGGCGCCGGGCGGGGCGGGGGCCGGCACCGGATCGGGGTCGGCCGACGGCACGGGCGACGGCGCGACGGAATCGGACGGGGGCGGTGTGGGGGTCGGGGTCGGCTCGGCGACCTCACCCGGCGCGGTGGCGGACAGCGGTCCGGACGAAGCGGCCGTGGCGGGCAGGGGCGCAGCCGAGGCGGGCAGGGGCGTGGCCGAGGCGGCCGGAGGTGCGGCCGAGGCGGGGAGCGGTGTCGCCGAGGCGGACGAGGCGGCCAGGCCCGGCAGCGCGCCGAGGGCCGCGAAGCCCGCGAGGGCGAGCGCCGAGGCCACGACGAGCGCAGAGCGCGTCCGTGCCGCGCGCGCCCGTCCGGCGCCGTCGCGGCGGGGCGACGGCGTTCGTTCCCACCTGCTCCGCGATGCCGACACCACGCACCATTCAGCCAGACGGGCCCGCGGGCGCAAAACACCCTCGCCGCGTTTCGGATGGAATTCACACGACAGCCGTAGACGCCGGCACCCGCGCCACGCCATACTGGCGCAACTGGGTCATCTGACCCACTCACCGCATCCGGAACCGCCGACCGCGAGGAGCGCGCATGGCCCGCCTGCCCGTCGCCGAGCGCCGCCGCCGGCTGCTCGTGGCGGCCTTCACGGTGATCTCGCGATCGGGCGTCGCCGGGGCCACCACCCGCGCGGTCGTCGACGAGGCCGGCATGAAGCTCGCGAGCTTCCACTACGCCTTCGCCTCCCGCGAGGAGCTGCTCGCCGAGCTCGTCGCCGACGTGATCGGGCGCACCGAGGTCGTGCTCACGGTGCCGCCGGCCGAGGGCGAGAGCCTCGAGCGGCTGCTCGAACGCGGGCTGCTGCGCTACCTCGACACCGTGCGCGAGGCCCCGCAGCGTGAGCGGGCCATGTTCGAGCTGACCCAGTACTCCATGCGCACGCCCGGGCTCGAGCGCCTCGCCGCCCGTCAGTACGAGGGCTACCGGGCGCTCGCCGCGGTGTCGCTCACCGAGGCCGCCGAGAGAACCGGATGCGCGTGGCAGCGCCCCCTCGACGAGATCGCCGCGCACCTGGTCGCCCTCACCGACGGCCTCGCCCTCGCGTGGCTCGCTGACGCCGACGACGCCCGCGCCCACCGCACCGCGGCCTTCGCGGCCCGCGCCCTCGCGGCGGAGGCCCGCCCCCTTCCACCGGAGTCCCGCCCCGCGTCGCCCGCCCACCCGGCACCCTCGCCCCACACCGCACCCGCCACTCGCACTGCGCCCGCACCACCCGACCGACCCGGGGAGCCCGCATGACCGCCATCCCGCCCGCCGCATCCACCCCACCGACGCCCCCGCCGACACCCCCGGCCCCGCCGCACGCGCTCGCCGAACCCACCCGCCGGGTCGGCGGCCGCTGGGTCGCCCTGTTCGGCGCCGCCTGGCTCGGCATCTGGATGGCCCAGCTCACCCCCGTGCAGCTCCTCCTCCCGCTCCAGATCGACCAGCGCCTGGCCGCGGAGGCCGGCAGCACGACCCCGGCCTGGACCGACAGCGTCGTCGCCTTCGGCGTCATCTCGGCCATCGCCGGCGTCTTCGCCTTGATCGCCTTCCCCGTCACCGGCGCCCTCTCCGACCGCACCACCTCGCGCTTCGGCCGCCGCCGCCCCTGGATCGCCGGCGGCACCCTCCTCTTCGCCGCCTCCCTGCTCCTCCTCGGCCTGCAGACCGAGCTCCTCGGCATCGGCGTCTTCTGGACGCTCGCCATCATCGGCTTCTGCATCCTCTCCTCGGCCCTCACCGCCGCCATCAGCGACCAGGTGCCGGTCGACCAGCGCGGCCTCGTCTCGGCGTTCATCTCCGCGCCCCAGGCGGTCGGCCTCATCCTCGGCGTGCTGCTGGCGACCCTCCTGTTCACCGGCCAGCTGCTCGGCTACGCGGCCATGGCGGTGCTGCTGGTGCTGCTCGTGGCCCCGTTCTGCCTCTTCGTGCCGGATGCGCGGCTGCACCCCGGGCAGCGACCGCCGCTGACCCTCCGCGCCCTGGTGGAGGGCATGTGGGTGAGCCCGCGCGAGCATCCGGACTTCGGCTTCACCCTGCTCAGCCGCATCCTCGTGAACATCGGCAACGCGCTCGGCACGACGCTGCTGCTCTACTTCCTGATGTTCGGGCTGAACGACCCGAACGCCGAGGACGACCTGCTCGTGCTGATCGTGATCTACACGATCTTCGTCGTGCTCGCCTCGGTGGTGGCGGGGGCGCTGAGCGACCGGCTGCGGCGACGGCGCGTGTTCGTGCTGGCCGCCGCGGTGCTGCAGGCGCTGGCGGCGCTGCTGCTCGCGTTCGTGCCCGAGCTCACGGCCACGATGATCGGGGCGGCGCTGCTCGGCCTCGGCTACGGCTGCTTCCTCTCGGTCGACCAGGCGCTCGCCACGCAGGTGCTGCCCGACCCGGCGTCCCGCGGCAAGGATCTCGGCATCATGAACATCGCCACCGCCGTGCCCCAGGCCGTCGCGCCGCTCGCGGGGGCGGCGATCGTGACGCTGCTCGGCGGGTTCCCGATGCTCTTCCTCGTGTCGGCACTGTTCGGCTTCGCCGGCGCGCTCGCCGTCAGCCGCGTGAGGAGCGTGCGATGAACCACCCCTCCCCGGCCCTCGGCGCGGGCCGCGCATCCGCCCACCCGACCAACCCCGGCGCGAGGAGCGTGCGATGACCCTCGACCTCAGTCCCCACCCCGCCGACGGGCAGCCGTGGCGCGACGCCCAGCGCTACTGGCGCGGCCTCACCGCCACCACCGCCGACCGCGAGCCGCCGGTCGCGGTGATCGGCCTCGAGGCCCTCCGTCACAACGCCCACTCGATGCTGCGACGGGCCGGTGGCATGCCGATCCGGGTGGCGAGCAAGTCCATCCGGGTGCGGGCGGTTCAGGATGCGGTGCTCGCCCTGCCCGGATACGCGGGCATCCTCGCCTACACGCTCCCCGAGGCGCTCTGGCTGGCCTCCCGCCGCCCCGACGAGGTGCCCGACATCGTGGTGGGCTACCCGACCGCCGACCGGATGGCGATCGCCGCCCTCGCCGCCGACGAGCACGCTGCGGCCGGTGTGACGCTGATGGTCGACTCGCTCGCCCACCTCGACCTGATCGACGCGGCCGTCGCCCCGGGCGCGCGGCCGGACATCCGCGTGGCCATCGAGCTCGACGCCTCGTTCACCGCCCCGGGGCTCGGCCGCCTGGGGGTCTGGCGCTCGCCCGTCGCCAGCGTCGACCAGGCGCGGGCGCTGGCCGAGGAGATCGTGCGGCGACCGGGCTTCGCCCTCGTGGGGATGATGGCCTACGAGTCGCAGATCGCGGGCGTCGGCAACCGCCCCCGCGGAGGGATCGCCGACCGTCTCGTGAAGGGGCACGTGATCGACTGGATGCAGCGGAACTCAGCCGCCGAGCTCGCCGAGCGCCGGGGCGCCGTGGTGGCGGCGGTGCGCGCGGTGGCCCCGCTCGAGTTCGTCAACGGCGGCGGCACCGGATCGCTCGAGACCACCAGCGCCGACCCCTCGGTCACCGAGGTGGCGGCCGGGTCGGGACTGTTCGGGGGGCACCTCTTCGACACCTACTCGCGGTTCACGCCCGCGCCGGCTGCGGCGTTCGCGCTGCCCGTGGTGCGGAAGCCGCGCCCCGACATGGCGACGCTGCTCGGCGGCGGCTGGATCGCGTCGGGACCGCCCGCGCCCGATCGGCTGCCCGAGGTCGTCTGGCCGCGCGGCACCCGCATGCAGGCCCGCGAGATGGCGGGCGAAGTGCAGACGCCGCTCTCGGGTCGCACGGCGGCGGCGCTCGCCGTGGGCGACCGCGTCTGGCTGCGGCACACCAAGTCGGGGGAGCTGGCCGAGCACGTGAACGGGTTCTCGGTGGTCGACGACGGCGCGGTGGTCGACGAGGTGCCGAGCTATCGCGGCGAGGGGCAGGCGTTCCTGTGACGCGGATGCTCGCCCGGCCCGTCTTCGCGCGCAAGATCATGTCGGTGGCAGCGGAGAGGATGGACGCATGACGGCGGCGAACGGCACCTGGCGCAACTGGGCGCGCACCGAGAGGGTGAAGCCCCAGCGGGTCGAGCGCCCCACGAGCATCGGCGCCGTGCAGCGCGCCGTGCGTGCGGCGGCCCGCGGCGGTCAGCGCATCAAGGCGGTCGGCGCCGGCCACAGCTTCACGGGCATCGCGGTGGCGACCGGGGTGCTGCTCGAGCTCGACGAGCTGACCGGTCTCGTCTCGGTCGATCGGGAACGCTCCCGCGTCACCCTGCTCGCCGGCACCCGCCTGCACCAGCTGCCCGCCCTGCTCGGCCCGCACGAGCTCGCTCTGGCGAACATGGGTGACATCGACCGGCAGTCGATCAGCGGCGCCATCTCCACCGGCACCCACGGCACCGGCGCGCGCTTCGGCGGCCTCGCCACCCAGGTCGTCGGGCTCACCCTGGTCACCGCCGACGGCGAGCTGCTGCGCATCGACGAGCACGAGAACGCCGAGCTGCTGCCGGCCGCCGCCTTGTCGCTCGGTGCGCTCGGCATCATCGTCGAGGTGACGCTGCAGTGCGTGCCGGAGTTCGTGCTGCACGCGGTCGAGCGGCCGCTGCCCCTCGACGAGGTGCTCACCGGGCTGCACGGCCCTGACGGCGTCGTCGACACGAGCGACCACTTCGAGTTCTACTGGTTCCCGCACACCCGCTCGGCCGTCACCAAGACGAACACCCGCCTCGACGCCGGCGCCCCGACGCGCCCCCTCTCGCGGCTGAGCTCGTTCGTCGACGACACCCTGCTCGCGAACGGCGTCTACGGGGTGACCTGCGCCGCGGGCCGGATGGTGCCGGCGATCATCCCGACGGTGAACGGCCTCGCCGAGCGGCTGTGGTCGAACCGCGAGTTCTCCGACCGGTCGCACCGCGTGTTCGCCACCCGCCGCACGGTGCGCTTCCGCGAGATGGAGTACGCGGTGCCGGCTGCCGACGTGCCCGAGGTGCTGCGCGCGATCGACGCCCTGATCGAGGAGCGCGGCTGGCGCATCTCCTTCCCGATCGAGGTGCGGTTCGCCCCCGCCGACCAGCTTTGGCTCTCGACCGCCTCCGCACGCGACAGCGGCTACATCGCCGTTCACCGCTACTATCGCGAAGACCACCGCGCGTACTTCGAAGCGGTCGAGGAGATCATGACCGCCCACGCCGGCCGCCCCCACTGGGGCAAGCTGCACACCCGAACCGCCGCCGATCTCTCGGAGCTCTACCCGCAGCACGGCGCCTTCGTGGCCCTGCGCGACCGCCTCGACCCTCGCGGCCTGTTCACGAACGTCTATCTCGACCGCGTGCTCGGCGCGCCGGCCGCGGCCTCGGCCTCGGCCGCATCCGAGGCGGCGACGGGCACCGGCGGGGCGGCCGGCGCATGAGCGGCGCCCTCCGCATGACGCCCGAGGAGCGCCGCGAGTTCGCCCGCGACCTCGGCGGCCGCCTGCCCGACGGCTTCGTGCTCGGCACGGCGACGAGCGCCTTCCAGATCGAGGGCGCCACCCACGAGGGCGGGCGAGGCCAGTCGGTGTGGGACGCGTTCACGAGCCAGCCGGGCCGCATCGTCGACGGCTCGACCGCCGACCGCGCATCCGACTTCTACCACCGGGTGGAGGAGGACGTTCAGCTGCTGCACGACCTCGGCGCCGACTCGTACCGCTTCTCGTTCGCCTGGCCGCGCCTGCAGCCCGAGGGCAGGGGACCGCTGCGGCGCGAGGGCGTCGACTTCTACGAGCGGATGCTCGACCGCCTCGACGAGGCGGGCATCGACACCATGGCGACGATCTTCCACTGGGACACCCCGAACGAGCTCGCCGGCGGCTGGATGCGGCGTGACACCGCACTGCGCTTCGGCGATCTCGCCTTCGCGCTGGGAGAGCGCTTCGGCGAGCGGATCGGCCGCTGGGCCACCGTGAACGAGCCCGCCACCGTGACGCTGAACGGCTACGGCCTCGGCGTGCACGCGCCCGGCGCGACCCGCCTCTTCAACGCCCTGCCGGCCGCGCACCACCAGCTGCTCGGTCACGGCCTCGCCGTGCAGGCGCTGCGGGCGGCCGACGTGCGCGGCGGGATCGGCATCGTCAACGTGCATTCGCCCGTCGTGCCGGCCACCGATTCCGACGCCGACGTGGCGTTCGCCGAGCTGTTCGACGTGCTGCACAACCGGGTCTTCGCCGACCCGGTGCTGCTCGGCCGCTACCCCGAGTTCCCCGAGGGCTTCGAGCCGCTCTTCTCGGCCCTCGGCGAGGCCGACCCGGCCGACCTCGCCCTGATCGGCCAGAAGCTCGACTTCTACGGGCTGAACTACTACCTGCCCACCCGCATCGCAGCCGGTTCGGGAGGCCCGGCCACCCCCGACGGCAGTTCGACCGCCATGGGGTCGCTGCCCTTCCACCTCGCGCCCTGGCCCGAGTACCGCAGCACCGGCTTCGGCTGGCCGATCGCGCCCGAGTACCTCGGCGTCGCCCTCGACGAGCTGGCCGAGCGCTATGGCGAGGCGCTGCCGCCGGTGTTCATCACCGAGAACGGGGCCTCGTTCCCGGATGCGCGGGAGCTCGACGAGCACGACGGAACGCCCCATGTGCGGGACGGCGCCCGCATCGACTACCTGGCGGGCCACCTCGAGGCGGCCCTGTCGGCGGTCACAGGTGGCGGGTCGGCGTCGGCGATCGACCTGCGCGGCTACTACGTCTGGTCACTCATCGACAACTTCGAGTGGGCCGCCGGGTACACGCAGCGCTTCGGGCTGGTGCACGTCGACATCGAGGACTTCACGCGCACGCCCAAGGACTCGTACCAGTGGTTTCGGCTGCTCGCCGAATCGCGCTGACGTCCGGAGCGGGGCCCGTCGACGTCGCGCCGGGGGTAGCTGGGAGAGCGCCGCTTTCCCCCTGAGAGCGCGCTCCCCGGCCGATATACTGCTGGCATGGAATGGCTGATCCCGCTCATCGTCGTCGTCGCCCTGGTCGTCATCGCCGGCATCTACCTCTGGGCCACGTACAACTCGCTCGTCACCCTGAACGTGCGCGTCGACGAGGCGTGGAGCGACATCACGGTGCAGCTGAAGCGCCGCGCCGACCTTCTGCCCAACCTGATCGAATCGGTCAAGGGCTACGCGGCGCACGAGAAGGCCGTGTTCGAGAACGTCACGCGCGCCCGCGCCGAGACGCTGTCGGCCCAGGGCCCCGCCGAGGCGTCCCAGGCCGAGAACCACATGCAGAACGCGCTGAAGAGCATCTTCGCGGTGGCCGAGGCCTACCCTCAGCTCCAGGCCAGCCAGAACTTCCTGCAGCTGCAGGCCGAGATCGTCGACACGGAAGACAAGGTTCAGGCGTCGCGCCGCTTCTACAACGGTGGCGTGCGCGAGCTCAACACCAAGATCAAGAAGTTCCCCAACACGATCTTCGCCCGCCGCCTCGGCTTCTCGGAGCGCGAGTTCTTCGAGGTCAGCGACGTCGCGGCGATCGCCGAGCCGCCGCGCGTGCAGTTCTAGCCCTGCCCCTCTAGCCCGGCCCCGCCGGCCTGCCCGCGATAGGAATCCATGTATTCCGCGATAGCCAAGAACAAGCGCAACACCGTCGTCATCATCCTGCTGTTCCTGCTGATCATCGGCGGGCTCGGCTGGTTGGCGTCGTACATCTACGGCAACGTCTCGATCGTCGTCATCACGCTGGTGGTGGCCATCGGCTACGCGCTCATCCAGTACTTCGCCGCGTCGGGTCAGGCACTCGCGATGAGCGGCGCGCACCAGATCGAGAAGCGCGACAACCCGCGGCTGTGGCGCGTCGTCGAGAACCTGTCGATCACCACGGGCACACCGATGCCGAAGGTCTACGTCATCGACGACCCGGCCCCGAACGCCTTCGCGACCGGCCGTGACCCCGAGCACGCCATCGTGGCGGCGACCACGGGCCTGCTCGACATCATGGACGACGCGGAGCTCGAAGGCGTCATGGCCCACGAGCTCGGGCACGTGCGCAACTACGACATCCGGGTGTCGATGATCGTGTTCGGGCTGGTGGTGGCCGTCGGGTTCATCGCCGACATGTTCCTGCGCATGGCGTTCTTCGGACGCAACAACAACAACGGCAACCCGATCGTCATGGTCTTCGGGCTCGTCGCGATCCTGATCGCGCCGCTCGTCGCCACCGTCGTGCAGCTCGCCGTCTCCCGGCAGCGCGAGTACCTCGCCGACGCCACCGGCGCGCTCACCACCCGCCACCCGGATGCGCTGGCCAGCGCCCTCCAGAAGCTCGCCGCCTACGGCCGCCCCGTGCAGCGCCAGTCCTCGTCGATGTCGCACATGTGGATCGCCGACCCCAACAAGCCGGGCGTCATCGACAAGCTCTTCTCCACCCACCCGCCCATCCCCGAGCGCGTCGAGCGCCTGCGCGCCATGGGCGGGGCCTTCTAGCTGCGCCGGCAGCTACGACTCCGTGGGCTCCGCCCACTCCATCGGCCCGGCTCCGTGAGCTCCGCCCACTGCACCGGGCCGACTCCGGGCGCTTCGCGCCCTGCGTCGCAGCCGCCGGCTGTGCGCCGCCGCCCCTGCGGCGCACCTGGCCGGTGACGACCGGGATCCTCCGTGCTGGCGGCTCCGACCGGCGAGCGCGCCGTCGAGGCCGCCGCGCCCGCCCGACCCCGGGGGCGCGCCCGCCCGACCCCGGGGCGCGCCCGCCCGACCTCGGGGCTTGCGCCCGCCCGACCTCGGGGCCCGCACCCGCCCGACCCCGGGGCGCGACGTGTCGGGCAGCCCGTCCCCACCCCATCCCGCCCCTCCCGCACCCTCGCGAGTGGTCAGTCTTGGCGCGAAGGGGTGGGAGTTTCGCGCTAGGAGTGACCACTCGTGCCGAAAGTGACCACTCGTGGCCGCGGGGGCGGGGCGGGGCGGAGGGCGGGGCTAGTCGGCGAGGGTGATGCGGACGGTGAAGGCCGCGCCGTGCACGCGGTAGGGCGTGTAGCTGCGCGGGTCGACAGTCCACGGCACGACCATCGCCGTGCCGTCGGCCGGGGTGGTGCCGTCGGGGGTGAAGGTGAGCACACGTCCGTCGGAGCGGACGACGCCGCCCGCGACATCGGCGGCGAGCGGCGCGGAGGATCCGCCGCTCAGTGCCAGGAACGGCGGATCGAGGACGGCCAAGCCGCCCAGCATGCCGCACGAGGTCGGGATCAGCAGGGGTTCGCCGCGGTTGTCGGAACGGTCGTAGACGACCGAGACGTCGGCACAGGCAGGAGGCACGTCACGGACGGTCACCGGGATCGTGACGGGCGCGCTCGGGACCCCGGTCGACTCGTCCCACGCGGTGAAGGTCAGACCGGCGACCTCGGCGCCGACGACGTCGGGGTCGGTCCAGTCGACGTCGATCGAACCGTCGGGGCGGGCGGTCGCGATCGTGCCCGGCACAGCACCCGCGACCGTCACACGATAGGAGGTGCGGGGGTCGGCCGTGCAGAAGACGCTGGGATCGAGGGTGAAAGGCCGGTTGCGGATCAGCTGCAGGCTCCCGTCCTGCACGACGGGACGGAACCCGGCGCGCTCCGGGCCGGCCGGCCGGTCAGTTCCCGAGCAGGCGGGCTGCGCCACGATCGTGACCGTCACCAGGAAGACGTGCTCGACGCCGGAGGCGTCGGTCGCGCCGACGACGACATGGTCGTCGCGGCCGCCCGCGGCGAGAGGCGCCTGGTAGTTCATCGCTCCGCCGAAGCCGGTGAACCCGACGTGCCCGTCGGCGAATGTCGCGGTCGAGGACGGGGTCGGCCAGGGTTCCGGATGATCCCACCGCGACCAGTCGAACTGGAAGATCGAGCCCGCGGTCGGGTCGGCGTCGCTCGAGTCGAGCAGCCGTGTCTGAACGGCGCGCGGCAGGCGGGAGATCTCGAAGCGGGTGAGCACCCGGCGCGACGACACGGGCCCCGAGCATCCGCCGGTCGCGTCGACCATCGTCGCCTGGCCCGCGGTGACGGTGGCGTGGACCGGGGCGCAGTGCACGGTCGGCGCCCGCAGCGCCTTGATGCGGTCGACGAGTGTGCCGTAGGCGGCGCTCCGCAGCGTGATGCGCACCCACGGCCCGCCCGCGACCAGAGTGGCCGACGGGCTCACAGTGGTCTGGGCGATCTGCCCGCAGACGCCCTTGTTCGCCCCGTAGCCCCGAACGCCTCCCGTCGCACCCGCCCCGAGTGCGGCCCCCTCGGTCGAGGCCCGGAGGTAGTCCGATGCGCCCGACGGGTCCGGCCCACCGATCGGCCCTGACTCGAGCAGGTCGAAGAGCACCCCCACCGCCTCCTCGAGCATGCTCCGGATGTTCGGCGGGATGTTCCCCTTGTACTGCTCGTTCAGGTGGACGGCCTGCTTCTGCACCATGTCCCACACGCCCATCCGGATCTCGGGCGAGGAGTTGCGCATGATGATGTGGAAACCGCGGAGCGCGGAGCGGTCGCCCATCGTCGACCGGAAGAGGAACTTCACCGCCTGCACGATCAGCCTGCCCCGCGCACCGACCTCGGTGTACGTGGGGTCGTAGGCGCCGGGCCAGTACATCGCCCGGGCCGCCTCCTCGGGCGACATGCCCTCGAGCGGATTGACCTCCGTCGCGCCACCGACGCTCGGTCCGAGGTTGACGTCGATCGAGACGATGCGACTGGGGGAGGTGCGGTCGATCGTGAGATCGCCGCGTTCGAGCATGGGCTCGAGGGTGGCGAGGAGGTTCTCACCCGAGCCCGTCTGACCCGAGCCGCCCCGGCCCGGGTCGGAGGAGTTGTTCGAGCCGGCCACGCAGGGCGGAGCGGCCGCGGCGGGCGACGACGGAGGTGGGGCCGGGAACAGCGGCCCGGGCGGTTCGGGTGGCGCGGGGACACCGGGGTCACTCCCGCCACCTCCCGGATGCTCGCCCCCGCCGCCACCCGTCCACCGGTCTTCGATCACATCGCAGACGACGCTGCTGACCGGCCGGATGCCCGTCTCGACGTAGCTCCCGGCGTCGTCGTAGTGGCCGCCGTCGCTCTGCCACCGTGTCTCGAGCCGGCACTCCCCGGGAAGGGCCGACGCCGGCGCCACCACGGCCAGCGGGGCGAGCAGCCCCGCGGCGACCACGAGGACCAGGACGAGACGATGAGCAGCTGACACATCCTCAGTTATAGCCGGTACTACGACGAAGCGGAAGACAACTCGGCATCCAGGGCGGGGGCCAGGGTGCCGCGGGGGGCCACCGCGATGGCGGGGAGGTTCTGCCAGGCGGCCGCCGCACGGAGGAGGGCGGCGATGCGCGGCACGTCGGACGGGGCGAGGTTCGGCTCGGCCCAGGCCGCCTGCACGCGGAGGACGCCCGCCTGGCGGTCGCTCTTGAGGTCGAGGCGCGCTGGGATGCGGTCGTCGATCAGTACGGGCAGCACGTAGTAGCCGTGGATGCGCTGCGGCTGCGGCGTGTAGATCTCGATGCGGTAGTGGAAGTCGAACATGCGGAGCGCCCGCTCCCGTCGCCACACCACGGGGTCGAAGGGGGAGAGGAGGGCGGCCGCCTCCATCCGCCGCGGGAGCCGGGCGTCGCGGTGCAGCCAGGCCTCACGGTTCCAGCCCGGAACCGTGACCGGCCGCAGCTCGCCCGTGTCGACCAGGCGGGAGACGGCGGAACGCGCATCCGCCTGCTTCAACCGGAAGTAGTCGGCGATGTCACCGAGCGTGCCGACCCCGAGCGCCCGCGCCGACTGCGACACCAGCGACGCGACGGCATCGCCCCGCGAGACCGAGGCGGCAGCATCGAGGATGGCCGGCGGCAGCACCTGCGACGGCAGCGCGTAGACCCGCTCGAACCGCTGCCGCCCCGCCGACACCACGTCGCCCTGCCGGAACAGCGTCTCGAGCCCGCGCTTGACGTCGGACCAGCCCCACCACGGCCCCCGCCGCGCGGAGCTCTCGTGCTCGATCTCGCTCGCCCGGAGCGGCCCGCGCGCGGCCAGCTCGTCCCGCAGCCAGTCGAGCGTCGCCCCGTTCGACGCCGCCCACGAGTCGGGCCGGGCGGCGTAGTAGTCGCGGTACTCGTCTTTGCGCCACTGCAGCAGCGGCAGCGTCGCCACCGGAAGGAACGACGCCTCGTGCGCCCAGTACTCGGTGACCCCGCGCCCGTAGGTGACCTTGTCGAGCACCGCCTTGTCGTAGCCGCCGAGCCGCGCGAACACGGGCTGGTAGTGGCTGCGCTCGTAGACGTTCACCGAGTCGATCTGCAGCAGGGCGAGGCGCTGCAGCAGCAGGTTGAACTGCCTGGTGCCGGGCACGGCGACGGATGCTCCGCCGAAGCCCTGGGCGGCGAGAGCGACTCGCCGGGCGAGTGCGGGGGACAGGTCATCGGCCACATCAGAACCCTACCCATCGCCACCGACATCAGTCGTTCACCATCGGTTCACGGCGGCGACGGCGCGGGGTCGTCCGGCGCTCCTACTGTCCAGAGGTCACCAAGAAGACACGAACACCCGAAGCACGAACACCCGATGAAGGAGAACCCTTGCTCACCAAGCGCCTCGCGCTCGCCGGCACCGCCGTCGCCGCAGCCCTCGCCCTCGGCCTCGCCGGCTGCTCCGCCGACGCCTCCGCCTCCGGAGGATCCAGCACCGACGGCGGCTCGGTCGACGCCGCCACCGCCACGAACCTCGACGCCTTCGGCGGCCTGGAGGGCCTCCAGGAGGCCGCCAAGGCGGAGGGCGCGCTGAACGTCATCGCACTGCCCCGCGACTGGGCGAACTACGGCGCCGTGCTCGACGCCTTCGCCGAGAAGTACCCCGAGATCACGATCAACGAGGCCACCCCCGACGCGTCCAGCGCCGAGGAGATCCAGGCCGCCGAGAACCTGGCCGGCCAGGACACCGCCCCCGACGTCTTCGACGTGGGCGCCGCGGTGGCCCTCGCCAGCACCGACCAGTTCGCGCCCTACCAGGTCGCCACCTGGGACGAGATCCCCGAGGCCCTCAAGGAGCAGTCCGGCCTCTGGACCGGCGACTACGGCGGATACATGGCGATCGGCTACGACCCCGACGCGGTTCCCGAGCCGACGAGCCTCGACGACCTGCTCGGCGCCGACTACAAGGGCAAGGTCGCGATCAACGGCGACCCGACCCAGGCCGGTGCGGCCTTCGCCGCCGTCGGCCTCGCCGCGGTGCAGAACGGCGGCTCGGTCGACGACTTCCAGCCCGGCATCGACTTCTTCGGCGAGCTGCAGAAGGCCGGCAACTTCGTGAAGATCGACCCGACCCCGGCCACCATCGCCAGCGGCGAGACCCCCGTCGTCTTCGACTGGGACTACCTCAACGTCGGCTACGGCAAGGACCTCGAGGGCCAGCGCAACTGGAAGGTCACCATCCTCCCGGGCACCGGCTACGCGGGCTACTACAACCAGGCCGTGAACGTCGACGCCCCGCACCCGGCGGCCGCGCGCCTCTGGCAGGAGTTCCTCTACAGCGACGACGCCCAGAACCTCTGGCTCGCCGGCGGCGCCCGCCCCGTGCGTGCCGAGGCCATGGCCGAGGCCGGCACGATCGACGAGGACCTGTTCAAGGCCCTGCCGACCGTCCCGGGCGAGACCGTCGTGCCCGACGCCGACCAGGCCGAGGCCGCCTCGACCCTGCTCGGCGAGAAGTGGGCGTCGGCGGTCCAGTGACCTCGACCACCCTGCCCCGAGCACGCTCCCGTTCCCGGTTCGCCGGGAGCGGGAGCGTGCTCGGGCTCGTGCCGTTCACGGCCTACATCCTGCTCTTCCTCGCCCTCCCCACCGTCATCGCGGTCGGCACCGGCTTCTTCGACGGCGACGGCGCGCTGACCTTCGACAACATCACCGCCCTCGGCGACCCCGTGCTGCTCGCCACCTTCGGCAACTCGCTCTGGCTCTCGGCCCTGACGGCCGTGGTCGGCGCCCTCGTCGGCGCCCTGTTCTGCTACGCGCTGATCGGGGCGAAGCCCACGGGCGTCCTGCGCTCGGTCGTCGACGCCGCGAGCGGGGTGCTCGCCCAGTTCGGTGGCGTGATGCTCGCCTTCGCCTTCGTCGCGACCATCGGCATCCAGGGCATGATCACCGTGCTGCTCCGTGACCGCCTCGGCGTCGACATCTTCGCGAACGGCGTCTGGCTCTACGACGTGCCGGGCCTGATCCTGCCGTACATCTACTTCCAGGTGCCCCTGATGATCATCACCTTCTCGCCCGCGCTCGAGAGCCTGAAGCCCCAGTGGGCCGAGGCCACCGCGATGCTCGGCGGCGGCATCGGCAGCTACTGGCGGCACATCGGCCTGCCGGTGCTGCTGCCCTCCTTCCTCGGCAGCCTGCTGCTGCTGTTCGCCAACGCCTTCTCGTCGTTCGCCACGGCCGCCGCGCTCACCAGCCAGGGCTCGCAGATCGTGCCCCTGCAGATCCGCAGCGCCCTGACCAGTGAGACCGTGCTCGGGCACGAGAACCTCGCCGGCTCCCTGGCGCTCGGGATGATCGTGGTGATGGTCGTCGTGATGACCCTCTACGCGCTGCTGATGCGGCGCACCGCGCGGTGGGTGCGATGAGCGCCCGCGACACCCCCGGCACCCGAGCGGTGAGCCGCCGCGACGTCTCGGGCGTGCATCCGGGCCCCTCGACCGCGACGCGCTGGATCATCGTCACGGCCATCGGCCTGATCTTCCTCGTGCCCATCGCCTCGATGATCGAGTTCACCCTGCGCGGCGGACTCGGCGGCGGCTACACCCTCGACCGCTGGGCCGCGGTGTTCGGCGGCGGCCTGACGGGGGAGTACAAGCCCATCGTCACCGGGCTCACGAACTCGCTGCTGCTCGCCGTCGTGACGGTGGCGGTGATGCTCGTGCTGCTGGTGCCGACGATGGTGCTGGTGCGCATTCGCTTCCCGAAACTCCAGCGGGTGCTCGAGTTCGTCTGCCTGCTGCCCATCACCATCCCGGCGATCGTGCTGGTCGTGGGGCTCGCCCCCGTCTACTCGGTGGTCGCGCGGATGTTCGGCAGCAGTGTCTGGACCCTGGCCTTCGCCTACGGCGTCATCGTGCTGCCCTACGCCTACCGCTCCATCCAGGCGAACCTCCAGGCCGTCGACGTCGTGACCCTCGGCGAGGCCGCGCGATCGCTCGGAGCGGGCTGGCCGACGATCCTGTTCCGGATCGTGGTGCCGAACATCCGCCGCGGACTCCTCGCCGCCGCGTTCATCGCCGTCGCCGTGGTGCTCGGCGAATACACGATCGCGGCCCTGCTGAACCGGGTGAACCTGCAGACCGCGCTCGTCGTCGTCTCGAAGGCCGACCCGTACATCGCCGTGATCATCGCGCTACTGGCGCTCCTGTTCGCCTTCGTGCTGCTCGTCGCCATCGGGCGCATCGGCGGCGGCCCGGGTTCCCGGCGTCGCCGCACCGCCCCTCCGGCCGCCCCGGCGGCGCCCACCACTCCGCTCGCTCCGGCCACCGGCGCCGCCGAGCCCTCGACCCAGGAAGCAGCCCTTCGATGACCCTCTCGCCTCCGCGCCCCACCACCCCGGTCGTCGACGACCCCCGCGCCACCGGCTCCCGTGTCGAGCTCCGCGGCATCGTCAAGGAGTTCGCCGGCGGCGCCCGCGCCCTCGACGGCATCGACCTGGTGATCGAGCCCGGTGAGCTGGTCGCCCTGCTCGGCCCCTCCGGCTGCGGCAAGACGACCGCCCTGCGCGTGCTCGCCGGCCTCGAGAACGCCACGGCGGGCACCGTGCTGATCGACGGCACCGACGTCTCCGGCCTGCCCGCGCGCTCCCGCGACATCGGTATGGTGTTCCAGTCGTACTCCCTCTTCCCGCACATGACGGCGCTCGCCAACGTCGAGTTCGGTCTGCGGATGCGCCGCGTGCCCGCCGACGAGCGACGCCTCCGAGCGGGTGACGCCCTCGAGATGGTCGGCCTCGGTGGCTTCGGCGGGCGCTACGCCCACGAGCTCTCGGGCGGCCAGCAGCAGCGCGTGGCCCTCGCCCGCGCGCTCGTCACCGAGCCCCGCGTGCTGCTGCTCGACGAGCCGCTCTCGGCGCTGGACGCCCGGGTGCGGGTGCAGCTCCGCGACGAGATCCGCCGCATCCAGCAGGAGTTCGGCATCACCACCGTCTTCGTCACCCACGACCAGGAGGAGGCCCTCGCGGCCGCCGACCGGGTCGCGGTGATGCGCTCCGGGCAGATCGAGCAGATCGGCGCGCCCGACGAGATCTACTCCCGCGCGGCGACGCCCTTCGTGGCCGAGTTCGTGGGGTCGAGCAACCGGATGCGCGGCTCGGTGTCCGGCGGGACGGTGCAGCTCGGCACGGTGCGGCTGCCGCTGATCGACCCCTCGCAGCCCGACGGTGAGGTCGTGGCGTTCGTGCGGCCCGAGGACATCCGGCTGGGCCGGGCGTCGGGCGGAGCATCCGGAACCCTCTCCGCGGCTGGAGCCGTGCCCGCCGAGGTCGTCTCGACGAGCTTCCTCGGCTCGTACCGCCGCACCACGGTGGCCCTCGAGGACGGCACCGTGCTCACGGTGCAGCACCCCGCGAACCTCGTCTGCGCGGCCGACGAGCGGGTCGTGCTGGAGTTCGACGGAGCACCCGTGGCGGTCTCCCGCTGGGAGTAGTGCCGCGCATGCGGGCGAACGCATACGACCGCTTCTAGACTGACCCCTATGGCCGAGAAGGAACCGGGCAGGACCCGTCGGGACGCGCTGGACTCCGTGCCCGCCGGCATGCAGATCGCGGGCGCCTGGTCGTGGCGCATCCTCGTGGTGCTGGGCGTGCTCGCGGTGCTCGTCTTCCTGATCATCCAGCTGCGGCTGCTGATCATCCCGGTGATGCTCGCGGTGGTGCTCTCGGCGCTGCTGGTGCCGTTCAAGAACTTCCTGGTGCGGCACCGCTGGCCCTCGTGGCTCGCGATCTTCACTGCCGAGGTGGGCACCCTCGTGGTGGTCGCGGCCCTCATCTTCCTCGTCGCGACCCAGGTCTCGTCGGGCTTCGCCGACCTGCGCTCGCAGTCGATGACCTCGTACAACGACCTCAAGTCCTGGCTGGCCTCGTCGCCGCTGCAGATCTCGGAGAGCGACTTCAACGGCTACGTCACCCAGATCTGGGACGCGGTGCAGCAGGACAGCGGCATGCTCATCTCGGGTGCGGCCGCCGTCGGCTCGAGCATCGGGCACGTGCTCACGGGCGTGCTGCTGACGCTGTTCGCGACGCTGTTCATCCTGATCGACGGAGAACGCATCTGGCGCTGGGTCGTGCGCCTGTTCCCGCGCAAGGCGCGCGCGGCCACCGACGGGGCGGGGCGCACCGGGTGGCAGACGCTGCAGAACTTCGTGAAGGTGCAGATCCTGGTGGCGTCGATCGACGCGCTCGGTATCGGCATCGGGGCGGCCATCCTGCAGGTGCCCCTCGCGATCCCGATCGCGGTGCTGGTGTTCCTGGGGTCGTTCATCCCGATCATCGGCGCGGTGCTGACCGGCGCCGTCGCCGTGTTCATCGCGCTGGTCTACAACGGGTGGGTGATCGCGCTGATCATGCTCGGTGTGGTGCTGCTCGTGCAGCAGATCGAGGGGCACGTGCTGCAGCCGTTCATCATGGGCACGGCGGTGCGCATCCACCCGCTGGCCGTCGTGCTGTCGGTGGCGGGCGGGTCGATGGTCGCCGGGATCGCGGGGGCGTTCTTCGCGGTTCCCGTGGTCGCGACGCTGAACGTGATGGTGAACTACATCGCCGGGGGGAGCTGGCGGGACGACCGTGCCGCAGACCTCACGCCGGCGGTCGCGCTGCCCGAGGGCGGCTCGCCGGCGGGCGGCGGCGCCGCAGCTGCTACCGCGACACCTTCTCCCGCGCATCCTGAAGCCGCGCATCCTGAACCGAAGGACCCACCCGCCCATGACTGATTCCCCCACGCGGCTCGCCTACCCGTCGCTTCTCGAGATCGAGGAGGCGCGCATCCGCGTCTCGCAGGTCGCCCAGGTGACGCCGATGGAGAGCTCGCGGTTCCTCGCCGAGATCATCGGCTCGCCGGTGTACCTCAAGTGCGAGAACCTGCAGCGCACGGGGTCGTACAAGATCCGCGGCGCCTACAACCGCATCTCGGCGCTCAGCGACGCCGAGAAGTCGCGCGGCGTCGTGGCGGCCTCGGCCGGAAACCACGCCCAGGGCGTCGCCTTCGCGGCGCGCGAGCTCGGCATCGCCGCCACGATCTTCATGCCGATCGGCGTGCCCCTGCCGAAGCTCCAGGCCACCCGGGCCTACGGCGCCGAGGTCATCCTGCGCGGCCACTCGGTCGAGGAGGCGCTCGGCGCCGCCGCCGAGTTCTCGCAGGCGACGGGCGCGGTGATCATCCCGCCGTTCGACCACTTCGACGTCGTGATGGGACAGGCGACGCTCGGGCTCGAGATCCTCGACCAGGTTCCGGATGCCGACACCCTGGTCGTGCCCATCGGGGGCGGCGGGCTGATCGCCGGCATCGCGGCCGCCGCCAAGCAGCAGGCCGCGGCGCTCGGCCGCAGCATCCGCATCGTGGGCGTGCAGGCCGAGAACGCCGCCGCCTACCCGCCCTCGCTCGCCGCGGGGGAGGCCGTCTCGATCGTCACGATGCCGACGATCGCCGACGGCATCCAGGTCGCCCGCCCGGGCCTTCTGAATTTCACGATCATCCGCGAGCTCGTCGACGAGGTCGTCACCGTGTCGGAGGCCGACACCGCCCGCGCGCTGCTGCTGCTGCTCGAGCGCGCCAAGCAGGTCGTGGAGCCCGCCGGTGCCGTCGGTGTCGCGGCCATCCTCGCGGGCAAGGTGAAGAACGCAGGCACCACGGTCACCGTGCTCTCGGGCGGCAACATCGACCCGCTGCTGATGCAGCGCGTGATCAGCCACGGCCTCGCGGCGAGCGACCGCTACCTGAAGCTCCGCATCATGCTGCCCGACCGCCCCGGCCAGCTGGCCCGCACGGCCGAGCTCGTCGCCGAGGCGAACGCGAACGTGGTCGAGGTGCAGCACACCCGGCACGGCAAGGGCCTGCAGATCAGCCAGGTCGAGCTCGAGCTGCACATCGAGACCCGGGGCCCGGAGCACCGCGACCAGGTCGTGGCGAAGCTCCGCGACGCGGGCTACGAGGTGCGCGTCGACGAGTAGGGGTCGATGCCGGTCGCGCCACCGTGCTCGGGCGCCGCTGGTCGTACGAGGCGTCGACTGTGGCCCGCGGGCCTGGCGCCGTGCTGCAGGTCAGCCGTTGAAGGTCTCGACGTCGGTGATCTCGACCGTGATGTCGCGGCCGTTGGGGGCCGTGTAGGTGGTCTTCTCGCCGATCTTCAGGCCGATGATGGCCGCGCCGAGCGGGCTCTGCTCGCTGTAGACGTCGAGGTCGGCGTTGCCCGCGATCTCGCGGCTGCCGAGGAGGAAGCGCTCCTCGCCGCCCGCGACCAGCGCGGTGACGACGACGCCCGGCTCGACCTCGCCGTGGCTCTCGCGCTTCTCGCCGACCTGGGCGGTGCGCAGCAGCTGCGTGAGCTGGCGGATGCGCGCCTCCATCTTGCCCTGCTCGTCCTTCGCGGCGTGGTAGCCGCCGTTCTCCTTGAGGTCGCCCTCTTCGCGCGCCTGCTCGATGCGCTTGGCGATCTCGATCCGGCCCGGTCCGCTGAGCTCCTCGAGCTCGTTCGTGAGGCGGTCGAACGCCTCCTGCGTCAGCCAGGTGACCTGCGTGTCGTCAGCCATGGAGTGCCTTCCTCGAACATGCGGACGCCCGAGCCACCCGGCCCGGACGATCAGGAAAGACTATGTGAGCCAGCAGCTGGAAATCAAACCCGTCGAGGCCATCTCACTGGTGCGCACGACCTCGGTGAACGACCGCGTCGGGTTCTCGGAGGCGGGCAGCTCGATGACCTTCCAGCCCACCACCGCGAAGCGGTCGTTCAGTGCCTGCACCACGCACCCGGCGGTCGTGCCGGTGGGCACCGTGACGTCGAACTCGACCCGCACGCTGCGGTCGTCGAGCACCTCGTGCGCGGTGTCCTGGGTGGCGATCGTCGCGTTGGTGCCGTCGAGCCCGGCCCAGACCACCCAGACCACGAGCACCACGGCGACGGCGCCGCCGGCGATCCAGGCGAGCAGCCGGCTACCGGCACGTCGGGCCTTCGTGCGTCCGTAGCGCTCGGCGAGGGCGGGGGAGTCGGCGGCGGCCGCAGAGGGAACCGGCGAGGGGGCGACGGATGCTCCGTCCTCACGCTCCTCGTCGCTGGCCGCTCGCCTGCTCACGCGCCCTCCCTGGGGCCCACTGTCGGATGGACCGATTAGTCTTGATCTGGCCTGGTCTCCCAGGCTTCTGCCTCATTCCAGGCTAATCGCAATCGACGAGGAGTTGAGACCACTGACGCTTCGCCTCATGGCCGTGCACGCGCATCCCGACGACGAGTCGAGCAAGGGCGCCGCCACCTACGCCTACTACCTCGACCGCGGTGTCGAGGTGATGGTGGTCAGCTGCACCGGCGGCGAGCGGGGCTCGGTGCTGAACGAGGGCCTCGAGCCGCGCCTCTGGGCCGAGCGCGACATGGCCGGCCTCCGCCGGGTCGAGATGGCCGCGGCTCAGGATGCGGTGGGCTTCCAGCACCGCTGGCTGGGCTACGCCGACTCCGGCTACGTCGAGCCCGGCTCGGGCGACTCGTTGCCCGTCAACTCCTTCGGCGTGCTCCCGATCGACATCGAGACCGCGCCGCTCGTGAAGGCCGTGCGCGAGTTCCGCCCGCACGTGCTCATCACCTACGACGAGATCGGCGGCTACCCGCACGCCGACCACATCCGCTGCCACGAGATCTCGATGCGCGCGTGGGAGACCGCCGGCGACCCGGCCGCCTACCCCGAGGCCGGCCCGGCCTGGCAGATCTCGAAGCTCTACTACGACCGCATCATGAACCCCGAGAAGTTCGAGGCCGTGGCGAAGGCGCTCGAGGAGGAGGAGCCCGAGCATCCCTTCCTCGCCCAGGTCGCCGAGATGCGCGAGCGCATGAAAGACCGGCCGAGCTACACGGTCGTGCAGATCCCCGCGGGCGACTTCTTCGACGTGCGCGACCGCGCGCTGCGGGCGCACGCCAGCCAGGTCGCTCCCGACCACCCCTTCTTCTTCTGGCCGAACGACATCCAGCGCCGCGCCTGGCCGTATGAGGACTTCCAGCTGATTGAGTCGCGGGTCGACGGCCCGGCCGAGGAGACCGACCTGTTCGACGGGATCGAGGACTCCGAATGACGCTCTCGCTCCTCACGACGACGGTGGGCGCGGTGATCGCCGACGAGCGCATCCCCGACCCCGACAGCGTCACCCCGGGCATCATCGGCTTCATCGTGACCTTCGGCATCGCGATCGTCACGCTGCTGCTCGTCATCGACATGGTGCGGCGGGTGCGGCGGGTCAACCTCCGTGCCCAGGTGCGCGAGGAGCTCGAGGCCGAGATCGCGGCGCGCGACGCGTCGGCCGGCGGGCCCGAGGGCACCGTTCCGGAACCCGGTCCGGAGGCCGCGCCGCCTAGCCGTTGAACGGCGGGTCGATCGCCAGCAGCAGGATGGCCGTCCAGTGGCAGAGGAACGCCACGACGGTCAGCGTGTGGAAGAGCTCGTGGAACCCGAAGTGCCCCGGCACGAGGTTCGGCCGCTTCAGCGCGTAGGCGAGCGCCCCGACCGTGTAGGCGAGCCCGCCGGCGGCCACGAGGATCATGGTGGCGGGGTTCACCGCGAAGATGTCGCCGAGGTACGCCACCGCGGCCCAGCCGAGCGCCAGGTAGAGGATGACGTAGAGCCAGCGCGGCGCCCCGATCCAGAACACGCGGAAGCCGATGCCGAGGAGGGCCCCGGCCCACACGATCACGAGCAGCAGCGTGCCCTTCGCCGGCGGCAGGGCGAGCACGGCGATGGGCGTGTAGGTGCCGGCGATCAGCAGGAAGATGTTGGCGTGGTCGATCCGCTTGAACAGCAGCTTCGTCTTCGGCTTCCAGTCGATGCGGTGGTAGAGCGCCGAGTTGCCGAAGAGCAGCATCGAGGTGAGCATGAACACCGCGCTCGCCCACTTCGCCGCGGCACCCTCGGCGAGCGAGATCAGCACGATTCCCGCGACGATGGTGACCGGGAAGGTGCCCGCGTGGATCCAGCCGCGCCAGCTCGGCTTCCGCTCGACCGGCGGGTGCTCGAGCGCGTCGTCGAGCAGCGGGATGTTGGGCAGGTCGGGCCCGCCGTCGGCCGGGTCGTCGCGGCGGGGGCCGGTGGGCGGTACGGAGTCGAGCTCGGGCATGATGCTCAGAGTACGCCAGCCCGCGGGTCCGCCGGCTGGGAGCGGCGGCAGGCGGTGGGTCGCGCGAGCGGGTAACGTATCGATGTGCCGAATGGACAGAAGCGGGTCGCGAAGGGCCTCCTCTACCGTCTCTACCAGCGGCGCATCCGCAAGCGTCTCGACAGCGGCGCGGTGCTGCCGAAGCACGTCGCCATGATCCTCGACGGCAATCGCCGGTGGGCCAAGCAGCGGATGCTCGAGACCGCCGCTCACGGACACCGCGCCGGCGCGGCGAAGATCCGCGAGTTCCTCGTCTGGTGCGACGACCTGGGCATCGAGGTCGTCACGCTCTACCTCCTCTCGACGGACAACCTGAGCAACCGTTCCGGCGCGGAGCTCACCGAGCTGATCGAGATCATCGCCGATCTCGCCGACGACATCTCGCGCTACCGCGACTGGCGGGTCAAGCACGTGGGCACGAACGAGGGCCTGCCCGAGCCGCTGATCGCCGCGCTCGACGGCGCGGAGGCGCGCACCGCCTCGCGGAAGGGTCTGCACGTCAACCTCGCGGTCGGCTACGGGGGGCGCTCGGAGATCGCCGACGCGATCCGCAGCATCATCCAGAAGCACCGCGGTCTCGGCCACGGGCTGGACGAGCTCGAGGCGGCCATCGACCAGGACATCATCGCCGAGCACCTCTACACAGGCGGCCAGCCCGACCCCGACCTGGTCATCCGCACCTCGGGCGAGCAGCGCCTGAGCGACTTCATGCTCTGGCAGTCGGCGCACAGCGAGTTCTACTTCATGGAGGCGCTCGGGCCCGATGTGCGCGAGGTGGACTTCCTGCGGGCGCTGCGGGACTACTCGCGGCGGCAGCGGCGCTTCGGCAGCTGAATTACACCGGTGTAACACGACGTTAATCAATTGTGATGCGTGTCGTAACCTGCCGATCCGCCATCGGACGTAGGTTCATCTCATCAGGCATGGCGCCTGATCGAGACGGCCACATAAGTACGTTTCGACGATCTCCACCGTGGCCGAATCGCCTGATGATCCGAGCGCCGAGCGCTCGGGGTTGGAGTGGATGTGGCCGAGCCCATGACTCACAAGACCAGCGGGACCAGCACCGGAGAGGACGCAGCACCCAGCACCACCGCACCGAGTTCGACCAAGACCGCCGAGGTGACCTACGTACTGGACACCTCGGTTCTTCTGTCTGATCCGAAGGCGATCTTCCGGTTCGCCGAGCACGCCGTGGTCCTCCCGGTGATCGTGATCACCGAACTCGAGTCCAAGCGGAACGACCCCGAGATCGGCTACTTCGCCCGCCAGGCGCTGCGCAACCTCGACGAGCTGCGCGTCAAGCACGAGCGGCTCGACTTCCCCATCTCGGTGGGCACGGAGGGGGGAAGCCTCCGTGTCGAGCTGAACCACTCCAACACCTCGGTGCTGCCGTCGGGGCTCCAGCTGGGCGACAACGACACACGCATCCTGGCCGTGGCGCAGAACCTGTCGAACGACGGCCTCAACGTCACGGTGGTCTCGAAAGACCTTCCGCTCCGCGTCAAGGCCGCCTCGATCGGCCTGGCCGCAGAGGAGTACCGGGCCGAGCTCGCCGTCGACTCCGGCTGGACCGGGCTCGACGACATCACGCTCTCGGCGGATGCGATGTCGACGCTCTACGACGACGAACGCCTCACCACTCCGCTCGTGCGGGACATGCCGATCAACACGGGCCTCGTCATCCACTCCGACCGCGGCTCGGCCCTCGGCCGCGTCACCGGGCGGGACACGTTCCAGCTCGTGCGGGGCGACCGCGACGTGTTCGGGCTGCACGGCCGCTCGGCCGAGCAGCGCGTGGCGATCGACCTGCTGCTCGACCCCGAGGTCGGCATCGTGTCACTGGGGGGTCGAGCGGGGACGGGGAAGTCGGCGCTCGCCCTCTGCGCCGGCCTGGAGGCGGTGCTCGAGAAGCAGCAGCACAAGAAGATCATGGTGTTCCGTCCGCTCTACGCGGTCGGCGGCCAGGAGCTCGGCTTCCTGCCGGGCGACGCGGCCGAGAAGATGAACCCCTGGGCGCAGGCGGTCTTCGACACCCTGGGCTCGCTCGTGTCGCAGAACGTGCTCGACGAGGTGATCGACCGCGGGATGCTCGAGGTGCTGCCGCTCACGCACATCCGCGGCCGCTCACTGCACGACGCCTTCGTGATCGTCGACGAGGCGCAGTCGCTGGAGCGCAACGTGCTGCTGACCGTGCTCTCGCGCATCGGCCAGAACTCGCGGGTCGTGCTCACCCACGACGTCGCCCAGCGCGACAACCTGCGCGTGGGCCGGCACGACGGCGTCGCCAGCGTGATCGAGACGCTGAAGGGCCACTCGCTCTTCGGTCACATCACGCTGACCCGTTCGGAGCGCTCAGCCATCGCGGCGCTCGTCACCGAGATGCTGGAGTCGAACGAGCTGGCGTAATCCGGCTTCTCCTGCACCATCCCGCCGGGGGCGGTGGCCCTGCACAGTCTGCGGAGCCGCCGCCCACGCCGCTTTCCCGGCGCCTACCGTGGCGGCATGCAGCTCGTGCCCGTCTCGGTGCCGTTCGTCTACCTCGCTCTCGTCAGCGTGCCGCTGGCGATGACGGATGCTCGTGCCGGGCGGCTCCCGAACGCCTACGTGGTGCCGGGGCTGCTGCTGCTGGCCTGGGCGTTGCTGGCGGTCGGGGTGCACGACCCGCCCTCGGCGCTCGGAGCCGCCGCTGCCGCCCTCGCGGTCGGCGCGGTCGCGGCGGCGCTGTGGGCGCTCGGCGTGCTCGGCATGGGCGATGCGAAGCTGCTGCTGCTCCTAGCGGGGCTGCTCAGCCTCGTGCAGGGGGCTGACGGGGGTGCGCCCGTGCGAGTCGCGTTCTGCGTCGCCTCTCTGGTGCTGGTGAATCTGGTCGGCGCCACTGTGGGCGGTGGCGGTGGCGGTGGCAATCGCGTAGACGGCGAGAAGGGCCGGATCCCAGTGGGACCGGCCCTTCTCGGAGGGTTCTGGCTCGGGCTGCTGCCCTCGCTCGCGCTTCTCGCCGCCTGAGGCTACTTGGCGGCGGGGGGTGCCGTCATCGAGAGCACGTCGAGCGCGGTGTCGAGCTGCTCGAGGGTGACCTCGCCGCGCTCGACGAAGCCGAGGTCGATGACGGCCTCGCGCACCGTGATGCCCTTGGCCACCGAGTGCTTCGCGATCTTCGCCGCCGCCTCGTAGCCGATCACGCGGTTCAGAGGGGTGACGATCGACGGCGACGACTCGGCGAGGGCACGGGCGCGCTCGAGGTTCGCCTGGAGGCCCGTGACCGTCTTGTCGGCCAGCAGCACCGCCGAGTTCGACAGCAGCCGGATCGACTCCAGCAGCGCCGTGCCCATCACCGGGATGGCGACGTTCAGCTCGAACGCTCCGGAAGCGCCCGACCAGGCGATCGAGGCGTCGTTGCCGATGACCCGCGAGCAGACCATCAGCACGGCCTCGGGGATGACCGGGTTGACCTTGCCGGGCATGATCGACGAGCCGGGCTGCAGGTCGGGGATGTGCAGCTCGCCGATCCCGGTGTTCGGACCGGAGCCCATCCAGCGGAGGTCGTTGCAGATCTTGGTCAGCGAGACGGCGAGCACGCGGAGGGCGCCGGAGGCCTCGACGAGCGAGTCGCGGGCGCCCTGCGCCTCGAAGTGGTCGCGGGCCTCGGTGATCGGCAGGCCGGTCTCCTCGGCGAGCAGCGAGATGACGAGCTGGGGGAAGCCGGCCGGGGTGTTGATGCCGGTGCCGACGGCGGTGCCGCCGAGCGGCACCTCGGCCACGCGGGGGAGGGCGCTCTGCACGCGCTCGATGCCGAGTCGGATCTGCGAGGCGTAGCCGCCGAACTCCTGACCGAGGGTGACGGGCGTGGCGTCCATCAGGTGGGTGCGGCCCGACTTCACGGCGGTCTTCCAGAGCACCGCCTTCTCCTCCAGCGCCTCGGCGAGGTGCTCGAGGGAGGGGATGAGGTCGTGGATCAGCGCGCCGGTCACGGCGACGTGCACCGAGGTGGGGAAGACGTCGTTGGAGGACTGCGAGGCGTTGACGTGGTCGTTCGGGTGCACCTTCGAACCGAGCGCCGTGCTGGCGAGCGAGGCGAGCACCTCGTTCATGTTCATGTTCGACGAGGTGCCGGAACCGGTCTGGTAGACGTCGATCGGGAAGTCGCCGTCGAACTCGCCCGCGGCGACGCGGTCGGCCGCGCCGGCGATGGCGTCGGAGATCGGCTGGTCGAGCACACCGAGGCGGGCGTTGGCGATGGCCGCGGCCTTCTTGATGCGGGCGAGCGCCGCGATCTGGGCCGGCTCGAGCACGCTGCCCGAGACGGGGAAGTTCTCGACCGCGCGCTGGGTCTGCGCACCGTAGAGCGCCGACGCGGGAACCCGCACCTCGCCCATGGTGTCGTGCTCGATGCGGTACTCGGTCGAGGAGCCGGAGGTCGAGCTGTCGGAGGCCGAGCTGTCGACTCCGGAGGCGTTGTCCACCACTGTGTGGTCGTCCTTTCTACGTGACCACGACGCGCCGGGCGCCGGAGTCGGTGATTTCTGGTGTGAAGCGGGAGGGGCGCATCCGCGTGATCTCGGAGACGCCCGGGATCAGATCTGGCCGACCACCACGTCGGGCACGGCCCGGCCCTCGGCCAGGCGGTAGTTCGCGCCGACGACGGCCAATCTACCCTCGGCCACCGCCTCGGTGATGATCTCGGAGGACTCCAGGAGCTGGCGCACGGTGTCACGGAGATGGGCCTTGCCCACCAGACCCGCATCCGGGGCCGAGAGCAGCGTGCCGTCGTCGGCACGATCGGTCGGCACCTCGGCGATGGCGGGGACGATCTGCGAGACGAGCGACTGGATGTGCGGCGGGAGGGGAGCGGCGTCGGGGAGCTGCGAGTCGATGGCCGCGCGCACGGCGCCGCACTCGTCGTGGCCGAGCACGACGACCAGCGACACGCCGAGCACCTCGACGGCGTACTCGAGGCTGCCGAGCACCGATTCGGAGATGACCTGGCCGGCGTTCCGCACGACGAAGAGGTCGCCGAGGCCGAGGTCGAAGATGATCTCGGCGGCCAGCCGGGAGTCGCTGCAGCCGAACAGGGCCGCGCGCGGCGTCTGCAGGTGGGCGAGCTCGGCGCGGGTCTCGACGTCTTGACGCGGGTGCTTCGGGGTGCCGGCGACGAACCGCTCGTTGCCGCGCGACATCGTGGCCCATACCCGCGCCGGCGTCGTGGCCTCGCCGATGGGCTCGACCGCGTCGGCGATGGTCGCGGCACCGGTGGTCACCTCGTCGGTGGTGCCCGCCGTGGCGGGCTCGTCGACCGCGTCGGCGGTGGGGATGCTGTCGTGGGTCATCGGGTTGCCTCCGCGGGCTGCTCCTGCACGTTGGCCGCGAGGGCCGCCGCGACCTGCTCGATCTCGTCGGGGTCGGCGGTGCCGAACACGACGTAGGTGGTGGCGCCCGACTCGGTGGTCAGGGCGTACTCGGCGTTGCCGACCTCGTCGGACGAGCCGGCGCGGTCGCGGTTGTCGTAGACGGTCCAGTCGACGCCGTCGAGCGAGACCGTTCCGGAGGCGAGCCCGCGGCCGACCTGGTCGGCGAGCCAGGTGGGGTTCGCATCCACCGCCTGGGTCAGCCCGATGTACTGCTTCTGCGGCGTGATCAGGCCGACGTACCAGGAGAGCACGCCGTCGGCCGTGCCGGAGCGCACCTCGGCGGCGTTCGACGTCCAGCCCTCGGGCAGCTCGGGCGCGGCCAGCGGCACGGGCATCGAGGCCTGCGCGCTCGCGGCGACGTCCTGGTAGTCGACGCTCTCGAGCAGCGACTCCTCGGGGCGCGGCACCAGGAAGATGATCGCCGCGACGAGCCCCACCGACACCAGCAGCGCGTAGAGCAGATTGCGCAGCGTCTTTCGGTCGCGGTAGAGGCGGGACTGCTCGGCCTTGCGGGCCGCCGTCTCTTCAGCGGTCTCGGGCCGGCCGAGCTCGGCGACGACGCGGGGTTCGGTGCTCTTGGCCACGACTACTCGCCTGCCGCGCCGCTGCGGGCGGCGTCGAGCCGCTCCCGGGCGCCGATCAGCCACTGCTCGCAGCGGGCCGCGAGGGACTCGCCGCGCTCCCAGAGCGCGAGCGACTGCTCGAGGGTGGCGGAGCCCTGCTCGAGCTCGCCGACCACGCGGATCAGCTCGTCGCGAGCCTCCTCGTAGGAGAGGGCTTGCACGTCGGGGGAGGGCGAGGAGGCCATGGCTCAATCCTATCGATCGGAGACGGAGGGATCGGCGGTGCCGCCGGTCCCGGCGTCGTGCTCCACATCACCCGAACCTGTGGAGGAGGGGACGCGGGCCGCGGCGGCCGCACCCGAGGAGGAGGGACCCGAGGAGACCGCGTCGAGCGCGCCGTCGGCGACCGTCACCGTGACGAGGGAGCCCTGCGGAGCATCCGTCGCCGCCCGCACGATGTGCCCCGCGTTCGGCCCGGAGACCGACTGCACGATGGCGTACCCGCGGTCGAGCGTGCGCTGCGGCGACAGGGCCCGCACGTGCGCCACCAGCTCCCGCACCCGGTTGCCCTCGCGTTCGAGCACGCGGCTGACCAGCTCCTCGCCGCGGGCGACGAAGCGGGTGAGGTCTTCCGAACGGGAGTCGATGATCCAGGCCGGGTTCGACAGCGCCGGGCGCGAGCGGATCTGCGTCAGCCGGTCGACCTCGATCGAGACGGTGGCAGCGACCCGGGTGCGGATGCGCGTGCGGGCCTGATCGACCCGCATCAGTTCCTCGGTGACGTCGGGCACGACCCGCTTCGCGGCATCGGTGGGGGTGGAGGCGCGGAGGTCGGCGACGAGGTCGAGCAGCGGAGCATCCGCCTCGTGGCCGATGGCGCTGACGATGGGGGTGGTCGCCGCCGCGGCCGCGCGCACCACGGCCTCGTCGCTGAAGCCGAGCAGGTTCTGGAAGTCGCCGCCGCCGCGGGCGACGATGATGACCTCGACCGCCGGATCGGCGTCGAGCAGCTCGATGGCCGCCACGACCTCGCGGGCCGTGCGGTCGCCCTGCACGGCCGCGTGCACGACGCGGAACCGCACAGAGGGCCAGCGCAGCTGGGCGTTGCGGAGCACGTCCTTCTCGGCGTCGCTGTCTTTGCCCGTGACGAGGCCGACGGTGCCCGGCAGGAAGGGCAGCGAGCGCTTGCGGCCGCGGTCGAACAGCCCCTCGGAGGCGAGCTGCGCGCGCAGCCGCTCGAGCCGTTCGAGCAGGTCGCCGAGCCCGACGTGCCGCATCTCGAACACCTGCATCGAGAGCGAGCCGCCGCGCACCCAGTAGCTCGGCTTGATCAGCGCGATCACCCGGTCGCCCTGCTTGAGGTCGGCCGGCAGCTTCGCCTTGACCGACGACCAGATGGTGAAGCTCACGGTGGCGTCGCCCGACAGGTCTTTCAGCTTTCCGTAGACGTTGCCGCCCGACACGCCCCACTGCGTGATCTCGCCCTCGACCCACGCGGTGCCGAGGCGCTCGATGTAGCCGCGGATCTTCTGCGCCAGCTCGCCCACGGGCCAGGGGTTCTCGAGCGTCGGCGGCCCCGACGAGAACGAGGGGGCGGGAGCGTCGGACACGTCTGGTTCTCTCCTTCAGGCCTTCACCCAGTTGTGCTCACGTAGAATCGAAGGGTGAGCAACGCGACGACCATCAGCCTGCCGATGCCGAGGATTCCCGGCCTTCGCAACAGGCTAAAGGATAACCCGGTGACCGGTCACAAGCGTGTGCTGCTGGCAGCCCCACGTGGCTATTGTGCAGGAGTGGACAGGGCGGTCGTGGCCGTCGAGAAGGCGCTCGAGAACTACGGCGCCCCGGTCTACGTGCGCAAGCAGATCGTGCACAACGTGCACGTCGTCTCGACCCTCGAGAAGCGCGGCGCCATCTTCGTCGAGGAGATCGACGAGGTGCCCGAGGGCGCCCACATCGTGTTCTCGGCCCACGGCGTCTCGCCGGCGGTCGTGCAGGGCGCCGCCGACCGCGGCCTCCAGGCCATCGACGCCACCTGCCCGCTGGTCACGAAGGTGCACCGCGAGGCCGTGCGCTTCGCCCGCGACGACTTCGAGATCCTCCTCATCGGCCACGAGGGCCACGAGGAGGTCGAGGGCACGGCGGGCGAGGCCCCCGAGCACATCACCCTGGTCGGCAGTCCGGATGCGGTGGCCGACATCGAGGTCAAAGACCCCGACAAGGTGGTCTGGCTCTCGCAGACGACGCTGTCCGTCGACGAGACCATGGAGACGGTGCGCCGGCTGCGGGAGAAGTTCCCGAACCTCCAGGACCCGCCGTCGGACGACATCTGCTACGCCACCCAGAACCGCCAGGTCGCCATCAAGAAGGTCGCGCAGGGCGCCGACCTCGTGATCGTGGTCGGTTCGGCCAACTCCTCCAACTCGGTGCGTCTCGTCGAGGTCGCCCTCGAGTACGGCGCGAAGGCCGCCTACCGGGTCGACTACGCCCACGAGGTCAAGCAGGAGTGGCTCGACGGCGTCGAGACGGTCGGCGTGACCTCCGGCGCCTCGGTGCCCGAGGTGCTCGTGCAGGAGCTGCTCGACGACCTCGCAGCGGCCGGCTACGGCGACATCGAGACCGTGCAGACGGCGGAGGAGGACCTCGTGTTCTCGCTGCCGAAGGAGCTGCGCCGCGACACCGCGGGCAACCGCGACGCCCGCGCGCTGGGCGGCCGCCACAGCGCGTAGCGGCTGCGGCTGCTGGGCCGGGCCGCTAAGGCGTCGGCGTGATCGTCACGACCGCCGGCAGCGTCGTCAGTGAGTCGAGCAGCTCCGGCGCCTGCGAGAACGCGATCGCCACGCAGATGCAGGTGATCAGGAACGACACCACGGCCGCCGTCAGCGGTACCCAGAACGCGAGCTTCTGCCGCTTGATCCGCCGGATCGACAGCCACACCGTTCCCGCGATCAGCAGCACGTGCAGCACGGCGCCGGTCACGCCCGTGACGCGCGTGACCTCGTTCGCGGGATAGCCGCCGAGCCCGAAAGCGGCTCCGGCCGTCGTCATGTAGCCGTTCAGGTCGAGCAGCGTGGCGACGCTCGATCCCACCGAGAGGGTGCCGAGAACGAGCAGCACGATCGTGATGTTGACGTCGACGGCGAGGCCGCGTCGCGGGGCCGGGACCGGTTCGGCACCCGGCGCCGGGTCGCCCTCGGGAGCACCCGTCGAGGAGCGCGCGGCACGAGCATCCGGAGCCGGCCAGCGCGGATCGACCGGGGGCCGGCCCGACGGACGAGCGACCGGAGCCGGTGCCGGAGAGGTCTCGGCCTCGGGGACGGGGTCGGGGGTCGCCTCTTTCGGCGGCTGCCAGACCCAGCCCTCGGGGGCCAGTTCTCCGTACTTGGGCTTCGGTCGCTCGTCGGTCACGCGGTTCCCTGCTCGGTGGTTCGGTGCTGGACGGCGGCTCCTCGGGGGGCCGCCGCGGGTTACTTGCCGGAGTGGCCGGCGGAGCCCAGCTGCTGGGTGGCCTCGACCACGCGAGCGGCCATGGCGGTCTCGGCGATCTTGCCCCAGGCGCGGGGGTCGTAGACCTTCTTGTTGCCGACCTCGCCGTCGACCTTCAGCACGCCGTCGTAGTTCTTGAACATGGTGTCCGCGATCGAGCGGGTGAAGGCGTACTGGGTGTCGGTGTCGATGTTCATCTTCACGACGCCGTTCTGCACCGCCTCGTGGATCTCGGCGTCGGTCGATCCCGATCCGCCGTGGAAGACGAGGTCGAGGGGCTTCGGGCCGTGGCCGTACTTGGCGGTCAGTCCGTCCTGGATCTCCTTCAGCAGCTCGGGCTTGAGCTTGACGTTGCCGGGCTTGTACACGCCGTGCACGTTGCCGAAGGTGAGGGCGGCCATGTAGCGGCCGTTCTCGCCGAGGCCGAGCGCCTCGACGGTCGCGATCGCGTCGTCGAGCGTGGTGTAGAGGTGCTCGTTGATGTCGTGGCTGACACCGTCCTCCTCGCCGCCGACGACGCCGATCTCGACCTCGAGGATGGCGTTGATGGCCTTGGTGCGCTTCAGCATGTCCTCGGCGATGCGGAGGTTCTCACCGAGCGGCACGGCCGAGCCGTCCCACATGTGCGACTGGAAGATCGGGTCGCGGCCGGCCTTGACCTCCTCCTCGGAAGCCGCGATCAGCGGCAGCACGAAGTCGGCGAGGGCGGGCTCGGGGCAGTGGTCGGTGTGCAGCGCGACCGTGACGGGATAGTTCTTGGCCACCTCGTGCGCGAACGCGGCGAAGGCGAGGGCGCCGGTGGCTCGGGCCTTGACCGTCTGGCCGGCGAAGTAGTCGGCGCCACCGGTGGTGACCTGGATGATGCCGTCCGACCCGGCCTCGCTCAGGCCCTGCAGCACGGCGTTCAGCGTCTGCGACGACGAGACGTTGACGGCGGGGTAGGCGAAGGCTCCGGCCTTGGCCTTGTCGAGCATCTCGGCGTACTGGTCGGGGGTTGCAATGGGCATGTCATCTCCTTTGGTGGGCAGAGCGGCCGGCGAGCGAAGCCGTGCGCTCCAGCCGGTGCCGTGTCAACGACGAGTCTAGCCAGCCACCGGGCTCTGGCCAGGCGGATGCGCGTGGGCGGCGGTTCCCGCCACGGCCCACCCGGATAGGCTGGCGGGGAACCCTCGGAAGGAACGTCGATGAACGACAGCGCACCTCTCTATGAGAATCCCGACCGCAACCTGGCGATGGAGCTGGTGAGGGCCACCGAGGCCGCCGCCATCCGGGCTCAGCCCTTCATCGGCAAGGGTGACAAGAACGCCGCCGACGGTGCTGCCGTGGATGCGATGCGCAAGTTCCTCGGAACGGTCGACTTCGCCGGGGTGATCGTCATCGGCGAGGGCGAGAAGGACGAGGCGCCGATGCTCTTCAACGGCGAGCACGTCGGCACCGGCCGCGGGCCCTCCTGCGACATCGCGGTCGACCCCATCGACGGCACCTCGCTCACCGCCGCCGGCCGCCAGAACGCCATCTCGATGCTGGCCGCCTCCGACCGCGGGTCGATGCTCGACGCCTCCAGCGTGTTCTACATGAACAAGATCGTGACGGATGCGGACGGCATCGGCGTGATCGACATCGACCGGCCGATCGGCGACAACATCCGGGCGCTGGCTGCGGCGAAGGGCAAGGACGTCGGCGACATCCGCGTCGCCGTGCTCGACCGGCCGCGGCACGCGCAACTGATCGAGGACATCCGCGCGACCGGCGCCGGCACCCGGCTGATGCTCGACGGCGACGTCGCCGGCGGGATCAACGCGGCCCGGTACGGAACGCGCATCGACATGTGCGTCGGCATCGGCGGGAGCCCTGAAGGCGTGGCGACGGCGTGCGCGATCAAGGCGCTGGGCGGGTTCATCCAGACGCGGCTCGCTCCGAAGGACGACGAGGAGCGGCAGAAGGGGATCGACGCGGGGCTCGATCTCGACATGATCTACGGGGCTGACGATCTGGTGCGGAGCGACAACACGTTCTTCGTGGCCACGGGGGTGACCGACGGGGGGCTCGTGGCGGGGGTGAAGCGGCTGGGGCCGATCATCCGGACTGAATCGATCGTGCTGCGGTCGCACTCGGGGACTATTCGGCGGATCGAAGCTGATCACCTTTTGGAGAAGTGGCTGTAGGCGGGCTTCCGGTCGCTGGGCCGGGTGATATTCCACCTCAGCCTAAGGGTTGAGCGGAGCTCAAAGGCGGCTGAGGCGGAACATCACCCGGCCCAGCGACCGGTGTTCTGGGTGGGATTGAGTTAGGCGTTGGCGGCTTTGTCGTCGCCGAAGTCGAGGGTGACCACCGTGGACGGGGTCGTGGGGTGAGACGACTCGTGGTCGAGGTAGTCGGCGTCTCGCTTCGCATCGGTGTGGGGCGAGGCAGCCTCGAGTTCGGTGCGAACGTCGTGGGTCGGGGTGCCGTCGGCCGGCGCGGACTCGGCGGGGGATGGGTCGGCGGGGGCGGCCGCCTCGAGTTCGGCCAGGAGTTCGTGGCCCGAGAGCTCGCGGGGGGTCTCTTCGAGGGGGGCGAGCTCGGGGAAGAGGCTCTCGGAGGAGAGGGCGCCGAGCTTGCGGGCCGTGGGGAAGACCTGGCGCTCGAAGGAGCCGATGAAGGCGTTGTAGTCCTTCACCGTGCGGTCGATCGTGCGGCCGAGCTTGTCGATGTGCGAGGCCGTCTTGCCGAGGCGCGTGTAGAGCTGCTGGCTGAGGTCGAAGAGCTGACGCGCCTCCTGGGTCAGTACGTCTTGCTGCCAGCTGAACGCGACGGTCTTGAGCACCGACCACAGGGTGACCGGGGACGCGAGGGCCACGCGCTTGCCGAACGCGAACTCCATGATCGACGGGTCGGCCTCGAGTGCGCTCGACACCAGCGACTCGCTCGGGATGAACGCGATCACGAGCTCGGGGGAGGCCTCGAGCCCGTTCCAGTAGCCCTTCGTGCCGAGCGCCGTGATGTGGCTGCGCAACGCGGCGACGTGCTTCTTCATCAGCTGCGTGCGGCGGTCGCTCTCGGCGCCGGTGGCCGACGCCGGGATCGACGAGGCCTCAAGGTAGGCATCGAACGGCACCTTCGCGTCGACGGCGATGTTCTTGCCGCCCGGAAGGTGCACGACCATGTCGGGCCGGCCCACGCCCGAGTCGCTCTGGATGCTCGTCTGCACGTCGAAGTCGACGCGCTCGATCAGCCCGGCCGCCTCGACGACGCTGCGCAGCTGCGTCTCGCCCCAGACGCCGCGCGTGCTGTTGGACCGGAGGGCCGACGCGAGAGACTCGGCCGTCGAGCGCAGGCGCTCCTCGGACTCCGTGGCCGACTTGAGCTGCTGCGAGAGCTCGCCGTACTGCTGCTGGCGCTGGGTCTCGAGCTCGACGACCTTCGCCTGAACGGCCTTCAGGCTCTCCTGCACCGGGCTGAGCGCCACGAGCACCTTGCTGTCTTCGTCGATGCGGGCGGCCTCGGCCTCCTTCAGCTCGGTGAGCCGGCGCTGGAAGTCGGTGAGGCGCTCCTCGAGACCGCGGATCTGCGCCTTGTACTGCGCATCCTGCTGGGCGAGGCGCTCGCGCGCCTGCTCCTTGGCGAACTCGAGCTGCGCCTCGAACTGTGCGGCTGCAGCGGCGGCCTGCTCGCGGTGGGCGCGCGACGCCGACTCGATCTGCTCCCGATGGGCGAGCGAGCCGATGTCGACCTGCTCGCGCAGCGCGGTGGCCGTGGCGTCGACCGCGGCCAGGCGGCTCTGCAGCGCCGCCCGCTCGTCGACGAGCTGCTCGACGCGACCGCGCACCTCGGTGAGGTCGGCGGTGCGTTCGGCCAGCGCCGCGTCGACGGCCGGGTCTGCCGCGGAACGAGCATCCGCCCGCCGACTGCGAGCGAGCAGCCACCCGCCGGCCACACCGAGGGCGAGGCCCAGCAGGAGACCGATGACGAGGGGGAGGAGTGCGTCCATGCCCCCAGTGTGTCAGCGGCCACCGACAACGGCGGATCGCCACGTCGACACGCCGTCCCAACGTCGGCCCGAAGCCCTAGGCTGGCGTGATTCAGCTCCATCGATGAAGTACTCCCGTTCCCATCGAACAAGCCCGTTCCCACCGAAGAAGTCAGGAATCATGTCAGACGATGTCTCCACCGGCCAGCTGCCCGTCGTGAACCACTGGGTCGGCGGGGCCGAGCTCGTGTCGACGAGCGGCCGCACCGCCCCCGTGTTCGATCCGGCCCTCGGTCGCCAGTCCAAGAGCGTCGCACTCGCGAACGCCGCCGAGATCGATGCCGCCGTCGCCGCCGCGAAGGCCGCCTTCCCCGGCTGGCGCGACACGAGCATCACGAAGCGCCAGCAGGTCATGTTCGCGTTCCGCGAGCTGCTGAACGCGCGCAAGGGCGAGCTCGCCGAGATCCTCACCGCCGAGCACGGCAAGGTGCTCTCCGACGCCGCCGGCGAGATCACCCGCGGCCTCGAGGTCGTCGAGCTGGCCACGGGCTTCCCGCACCTGCTGAAGGGCGAGTACTCCGAGAACGTCTCGACCGGTGTCGACGTCTACTCCACCAAGCAGCCGCTCGGCGTCGTGGGCATCATCAGCCCGTTCAACTTCCCGGCGATGGTGCCGATGTGGTTCTTCCCGATCGCCATCGCGGCCGGCAACACGGTCGTGCTGAAGCCCTCCGAGAAAGACCCGTCGGCCGCGAACTGGCTCGCCGAGCTCTTCAAGGAGGCCGGACTGCCCGACGGCGTGTTCAACGTGCTGCACGGCGACAAGGAGGCCGTCGACGGCCTGCTGAACCACAGTGACGTCAAGAGCATCTCCTTCGTCGGCTCCACCCCCATCGCGCACTACATCTACGAGACCGCGGCCCGCAACGGCAAGCGCGTGCAGGCCCTCGGCGGGGCGAAGAACCACATGCTGGTGCTCCCCGACGCCGATCTCGACCTGGCCGCCGACGCCGCCATCAACGCGGGCTTCGGCTCGGCGGGTGAGCGCTGCATGGCCATCTCGGTGCTCGTCGCCGTCGATACCATCGCCGACGAGCTGGTCGCCAAGATCCAGCAGCGGATGTCCGGTCTGAAGATCGGCGACGGCCGCCGCAACTGCGACATGGGCCCGCTCGTCACCGAGGTTCACCGCGACAAGGTGGCCTCCTACATCGACATCGCGGCGACCGACGGCGCCACCGTGGTCGTCGACGGCCGCGGCATCGAGGTCGACGGCGACGCCGACGGCTTCTGGCTCGGCCCGACGCTGATCGACGACGTGCCGACCACGAGCAAGGTCTACCTCGACGAGATCTTCGGCCCGGTGCTCTCGGTGGTGCGCGTGCACTCCTACGAGGAGGGCGTCGACCTGATCAACAACGGCGCCTACGGCAACGGCACGGCCATCTTCACCAACGACGGCGGGGCGGCCCGCCGCTTCCAGAACGAGGTCGAGGTCGGCATGATCGGCATCAACGTGCCCATCCCCGTGCCGGTCGCCTACCACTCCTTCGGCGGCGTCAAAGACTCGATCTTCGGCGACTCGAAGGCGTACGGCCTCGCGGGCTTCCGCTTCTTCACCCAGGAGAAGGCGATCACCTCGCGCTGGCTCGACCCCTCGCACGGCGGCATCAACCTGGGCTTCCCCCAGAACTAGCGAAGAGCTCCGGATGCGCGGGGCGCTGCTCCGGGCGGGCAGGCCCCGCGCACCCCGAAGCTCGGCGCGCGCATCCGGAAGCTAAGCTTGACGCTCGTGGCTCTTACTATCGCGATCGTCGGACTGCCCAATGTCGGCAAGTCCACCCTGTTCAACGCCCTCACCAAGAACCAGGTCCTGGCGGCGAACTACCCGTTCGCCACCATCGAGCCGAACGTCGGGGTCGTGAACCTTCCCGACCCGCGGCTGGACAAGCTGGCCGAGATCTTCAGCAGCGAGCGCATCCTGCCGGCGCCGGTGTCGTTCGTCGACATCGCGGGAATCGTGAAGGGTGCGAGCGAGGGCGAGGGGCTGGGGAACAAGTTCCTGGCGAACATCCGCGAGGCCGATGCCATCGCTCAGGTCATCCGCGGCTTCGTCGACGACGACGTCGTGCATGTCGACGGCAAGGTCGACGCCGCGAGCGACATGGAGACCATCAACACCGAGCTCGTGCTCGCCGACCTGCAGACCCTCGAGAAGGCGGAAGCGCGCTTCGAGAAGGAGGTCAAGGGCAAGAAGCTCGAGCCCGTCGTGCTCGCCACCGCGCAGGAGGCCCGCGCCTGGCTCGACACCGGCAAGCCGCTCTCGGCGTCGTCGATCGACCTCGCGCCGATCAAGGAGCTCGGGCTTCTGACGGCCAAGCCCTTCATCTACGTCTTCAACGTCGACGAGGGCATCCTGAACGACCCGGCCCGCAAGGGCGCGCTCGCCGACCTCGTGGCCCCGGCCAAGGCGATCTTCCTCGACGCGAAGCTCGAGTCGGAGCTGATCGACCTCGACCCCGCCGACGCCGCCGAGCTGCTCGAATCGACCGGCCAGGAGGAGAGCGGCCTCGACCAGCTCGCCCGCATCGGCTTCGACACGCTGGGTCTGCAGACCTACCTCACCGCGGGCCCCAAGGAGTCGCGCGCCTGGACGATCGGCAAGGGCTGGACGGCCCCGCAGGCGGCCGGCGTCATCCACACCGACTTCCAGAAGGGCTTCATCAAGGCGGAGGTCATCTCGTTCGACGACCTCGTCGAGACGGGCTCGATCGCGGAGGCCCGCTCGCGCGGCAAGGCCCGCATCGAGGGCAAGGACTACGTCATGCAGGACGGCGACGTGGTCGAGTTCCGCTTCAACAACTAGCACTCGCGTCTCGCCCGGGCACTACCAGCCCTGTGACCCGGGCGTGCCTTTGAAGGGCCCGACGACAGCGCGAGTGACCCAGCCCCCGTAGAAGCCTCCGGGTTGCGGCGTCACGACCTCGCCGTCGACCGTGCACTCGTCCATCTGCTGGGCGTAGACGGCGACGCGGTCTCGGAGCTGCTCGAACCCGGGAGACGGCTGCGGGTAGTTCCATGCACTCGCCGGCCGCACCTCGTCACCGCCGCGCACGTCGAGATACCGGGCGGCGCCCTTGAACTCGCAGAACGACGAACCGTCGGCGGGGGTCAGTGCGCCGGGTGCGAAGTCGGTGATCGGGAGGTAGTAGACCGGCGGATGGCTGGTCTCGAGCACCCGCACGGCGTCTCGGGTCTCGACGACGAGCTGTCCGCCCAGCCGGACCGTGACAGGCGCGGTGACGCGCTCGACTCGCGGCGGCCGCGGGTAGTCCCAGACAGACTCCTGCCCTGACGCGGGGATCTCCGGACGCGGTCGGTGCACCTCTTCACTCTATGTCAGCGTCACACCGTGTCAGCAGTGCTTCACTGGAGCATGGCCGCCTCGCCGATGTTCCCGCTCGGGTCAGTGCTGTTCCCCTTCATGCCCATTCCTCTGCGGGTGTTCGAGCCCCGATATCTCACGATGGTCGGGCGGTTGCTCGACGAGGACGAGCCGGGGTTCGAGTTCGGTGTCGTCCTCATCGAGCGCGGACCGGAGGCCGGGGGTGGCGACGAGCGCGCCTCGGTCGGCACGATGGCGCGGCTCGTGAGCGTCGCCGCGGGTGCCGACGGCCTTCTGATCGTCGGCCTGGGCACCCGGCGGTTCACGGTCGAGCGCTGGATCGACGAGGACCCGTACCCCCGGGCCGAGCTCTCGATGCTGCCGGATCTGGAGTGGTCGGAGGAGCTCGCAGCTCTGCGGGCCGAGGCTGAAGCGGTCGTCCGGCGTGCGATCGCCCGCGTCACGGAGTCGGAGTCGGGGTCGGAGTCGGGGTCGCAGTCGGAGGACGACATCGAGCTGTCGGAGGATCCCGGCACTGCCGTGTGGCAACTGGCGGCGATCGCTCCGCTCGGAGAGTACGACCGGTACACGCTCGTGAAGTCCACCTCGATGGAGGATCTTCTGCGTCGGCTGATCGGCCTGGTCCTCGAGGCGGAGGTGCTCTGGTCGGCCGAGTGAGGCACCACCTCGTCGAGTCCGGATCCGGTGATCGGGCAGCGGCGCCGACATCGCGTGCACCGGGCCGGTGCCGCGACTGGTCCGCTGCCGTGAGCCGCGGCTCAGGCGTCGGCGCCGGAGCCGTCGGCGGCGCCCGGGGCGCCGACGGGTGGGGTGATCGTGGGCTCGTCGGTGAGCTGGTCGGGCACGGCGGTGCCGGCGGCGAGTTCCGGATGCTCGTCGGGCTCGGTTCCGTCGGGGGCGGTGTCGGGGGCAGGGGTGTCGGCGTCGGTCATGAGGGACTCCTTCGCAGCTCGGTCGAGGCGGCAGGCCCGAGGGCCGGGATCGTGACCTCAACCTAGGACTGCGACGGCGGGGCGGCAACGGCGGCCCCGTGCTGGGGCGGGCGAGGCGCGGCAACGGCGGCCCCGTTCTGGGGCGAGCGGGGCGGGGGAGCGGTGGATAGCGTGAGGCCGTGATCGCTGAGCTGAGACCCGAGACCATCTGTGCCGGGGACGAGAGGTTCGAGGGAGCCGTCGTCGAGGGCGTGTTCAACGCGATGGTGGCCGGCGGGCGGCCGGTGGCGGTGGTGCGGCCGCGCAACGAGGCCGAGGTCGTGCAGGCCGTGCGGGATGCCGCCGCGGTGGGGCAGCGGGTCGCCGTGCGCTCGGGCGGGCACAGCTGGGTTGCGGCGTCGGTGCGCGAGGGCGGGGTGCTGATCGATCTGGGTGAGCTCGACGGGATCGCGGTCGACGCCGAGGCGATGGTCGCGACGATCGGGCCGGGGGTTCGGGGGAAGGCGTTGTCGGCGGCGCTCGAGGCCAAGGGGCTGGCGTTTCCGGTGGGGCACTGCGGCGATCCCGGGGTGGGTGGGTTCCTCCTCGGGGGAGGGCTCGGGGTGAACTGGGGGGCGTGGCTTCCGTCGTGCTTCTCGATCCGGAGCCTCCGGGTGGTGACGGCGGACGGCGAGCTGCGGACGGCGTCCGTCGACGAGAACCAGGACCTGTTCTGGCTGGCGCGGGGTGTCGGGCCCGGGTTCCCGGGCGTCGTGACGTCGTTCGAGGTGCAGCTCCGGCCGGCGCCGGCGGAGGTGCGGGTGAGCACGTGGACGTATCCGCTGGACGAGCTGGCCGCCGTCACGAGGTGGGTGACCGAGGCCTCGGCGGGGCTGGAGCCGAATGTCGAGGTGGCGGTGGTGACGCAGGGAGTGGGGCGGCCGGGAGGGACCGCCGAGCATCCGCTGGTCGTCGGAGTGGCTGCCACGGCCGTCATCGAGGCGCACGGCGACGGCGACGGCGACGGCGTGACCGACGCGCTCGCGCCGCTCGGCGACGGCGCGCCCGGGCTCGTGCCGCTCGGGCGGTTCGAGGGGCCCGCGCGTCTGAGCGAGCTGCACGTGCCCGTCGACGCCACCTACCCCGAGGGGGCGCGGTACCTCGCCGACACCTTCTGGACGCACCTGCCCCTCGACGAGGCGATGGCACCGCTCGAGGCGCTGATGGCCTGCGCGCCGTCGGGCAAGAGCTACGTGCTGACCGGGATGCCCGCGAACGGCCGCGGCGCCGAGCTGCTGCCCGTGGGAGAGGCGGCCTACGGGCTGCACGACACGACAGTCCTCATCGTGTACGTGATCTGGGACGACCCGGCCGACGACGCCGCGAACCGCGCCTGGCTCGACGAGGTCGCCGCCGCGCTGCTGCCGACGTGCACGGGGCACGTGCTGAGCGAGGCCGACATCCGCGAGCACCCGGAGCGCATCGCGCGCTCGTTCCGCGACGAGGACTGGCCGCGCATCCGCGACCTCATCGCCCGCTTCGACCCCGACACGCTCTTCCACGGCTTCCCCGAGACGGCGCCGGTGGGATAGGCACCGGCGGGATAGGCCCCGGCGCGACCCCGCCACCCGCTACTCTCGGAGGCGCGAGGGCCGCGGAGGGCGGCCCCGGCCCGGGGGAGCAGCGCCATGCAGACGCACGTCAGCCATCACAACCACATGATCACCGTCGTGAAGAACGGCAAGCTCAACCCCGACGTGCGGCTGTGGACGGGCATCGCTGCGATCAGCGTCGCCGTGCTCACCGCGAGCGAGTTCCTCGTGCAGGTGCTGCTGGTGGGCGCGCGCCCCGCCCTCGACGACGACGCGGCGCTGGTCGAGTTCATGGCCCGAACGGCCAATCAGACGCTGTTCACGATCCTGATCGACACCTTTCTGATGGCGGCGCTGCTCGTCTTCCTCTCGGGGTTCCGGCAGCTCATCACGCACACCCGGCCCGACCTGCAGTGGGTGGCGAACATCGCCTACGGCGCCGGGGTGCTCTTCATCGCGGTGACGCTCGTCGGCGACGGGCTCGAGGGCGCGACCGCGCTCGACACCACCGACCTGCGGCCCGACGCCTCGTCGCTCCGGGCGTTGACCGTGGGCCACACCCTCATGTTCGGGTCGATCGGATGCACGCTCAACGCCCTCGTGGCGGCCGCCGCCGGCTACGTGACCCTCGCCTCCGGTGCCCTGCCCAAGTGGACGGGCTACATCGCCTACGCCGTGGCGGTGCTGAACGTGCTCACCGTGCCGATGATGTTCGGAGGCACGAGCCCCGACAGCTTCTTCGCTGCCGGGGGAGCGGCGACCGCGATGCTGGCGACGTTCCCGTGGCTGGTCTGGGTTACCTGCGTGGGGATCGTCGCCATCCGCGACCGGCGGCGGCTCGAGCACCTCTCGCCCGACGTACGCGCCGCGCTCGACTGAGGCGGGGCGGGGCGGGCGAGAGGCAGCGACGCCGCGCAAGCAGCGCGGGTCAGCGCAGCGGCGCCGAGGTGCCGGAGGCCGCCTTGAGCTCGTCGTCGGTCCATCGCTCGCCCGAGCCCTCGCCGGATGCGGCCGACTCGTCCACCGATTCGAGCCCGGTCGACACCTCGTCGTCGGCGCCCTTCTTCTTCTTGTTCACGACCGGACGCGGCCCGCGTCCGGCGCGGTACACCGAGGTCTCGAGGCCCGGGTGACGGCGGGTCTGCACCACGAACAGGATGATGCCGAGCAGCACGGCCGCGAACGACGCCCACACGTTGGCCGGCACGCCGAGGAAGCCGTCGCTGGACGGATCGATGCGGATCGACTCGAGCCAGGCGCGGCCGAGGCCGTACCAGACGAGGTAGAGGGCGAACAGCTTGCCCCAGCGCAGGCGGAAGCGGCGTTCGAGGGCGAGCAGCAGCACGACGCCGACGAGGTTCCAGATGATCTCGTAGGCGAACAGCGGGTGGAACAGCGTGCCCTCGGGCAGGCCCACCGGGAACGCGCCGTTGGTCGACTCGATCTCGAGGCCCCACGGCAGCGTGGTCGGCAGGCCGAACAGCTCGTGGTTGAACCAGTTGCCGAGGCGTCCGATGGCCTGGGCCACGAGCATCGCCGGCGCGAGCGTGTCGGCGAACGACCAGAGCCGGATGCCCGCGAAGCGGCAGCCGATCGCCGCCCCCACGGCACCGCCGATCAGCGAGCCGTAGAGCGCGTTGCCCCCGTCCCAGATCTGCACGACCCGCCAGAGGTCGGCGCCCTCGTAGAAGTAGTCGCTCCCGTGCGTGAGCACGTGGTAGATGCGGGCGCCGACGATGCCGAGCGGCACCGCCCAGAGCACGATGTCGATCACGACGCCCGGCTCGCCGCCGCGCTTGGTGAGCCGGTGGTTCACCATGAGCATGGCGGCGACGATGCCCGCGAGGATGAAGAGCGCGTAGATGTGGATCGTCAGGGGCCCGATCTGGAACTGCGAGAACTCCAGGGGAGGGCTGGGAATGCTGAGCGGGCTGAGAGAAGGCACGCTGAATTCTAAAGCTTCGCGACACGAGAAACAGAACCTTGTAGCCGTGGGGCCGGGTTAGCGGCTAAGCTGGTCTCAGTTGTTGTGTTACCCATGAATCTTGAATAGGGTCATTCGCCGCTTTTCTCGCGGCGAGCGGCTTGCTTTTCTGAGGAGCGGAACAAAGTGCACCGCGACGGTAGGTTCCGACAAGCGGAACCGCTTACCTCGAAAAGAGAAAAATAATGGCTCAAGGCACCGTGAAGTGGTTCAACTCCGAAAAGGGCTTCGGCTTCATCTCCCCCGATGACGGTGGAGAAGACGTCTTCGCCCACCACTCGGGCATCAACGGCTCCGGCTACAAGAACCTCGAAGAGAACCAGCGCGTCGAGTTCGACGTGACGCAGGGCCGCAAGGGCCTGCAGGCCGAGAACATCACCCCCCTGGGCTGATCTCGCCTCACCCCCATCGCCCTCGGCGATGAACGAGAACCCGTGTCCTGACAAGGACGCGGGTTCTTTTTTCGTCCCCTGCCGGGGGTTACGCAGGTTCGGCCCCTAGGTTGAGAACATCTACAGGGCATCTGCTCGAACACCGCGGTTGTGAAGCCGAACCCGAATTCAGTGACGAGGCCTTGTGACCATCACGAGCAACCCCTCCCCCCGCGCGACGACTCCCCGTAAAGCCGGTGCCGCGCACCCCACCGCCGCCTATTCCGAGCTGCTGTCGACCGTCCGCGACATGGGCCTGCTGCGCAAGCGCCAGGGCTTCTACATCGGAATGTTCGCGGCCCTCATGCTCGCCCTGGGCGGAGCCGTGACCGGCTTCGTGCTGCTCGGCGACACCTGGTACCAGCTGCTGATCGCGGGCGCGCTCGGCATCATCTTCACCCAGTTCGCCTTCCTCGCCCACGAGGCCTCGCACCGCCAGGTCTTCGCGTCGAACAAGGCCAACGACCGCGCGGGCCGCACGCTCGCAACCGCCTTCGTGGGCATGAGCTACACGTGGTGGATGTCGAAGCACACCCGCCACCACGGCAACCCGAACACCGTCGGCAAGGACCCCGACATCGACCGCGACACAGTCTCCTTCCTCGAGAAGGACGCAGCGGCCACGAAGGGCGTCGCCGCCCTGATCACGCGGAAGCAGGGCATCCTGCTCTACCCGCTGCTGCTGCTCGAGGGCTTCAACCTGCACTTCCACTCGTTCAAGACCCTGTTCAGCCGCAAGCCCGTCGAGGGCCGTGCGCTCGAGCTGACCTTCATCGGCATCCGCCTGATCGCCTACCTCGCCGTGGTCTTCTACTTCCTGCCGCTCGGCATGGCCTTCGCCTTCGTCGGCGTGCAGGTCGCCGTCTTCGGCTTCTACATGGGTGCCTCGTTCGCGCCGAACCACATCGGCATGACGATCTTCCCGGCCGGTTCGCGCATCGACTTCCTGTCGAAGCAGGTGCTCTCCTCGCGGAACATCGGCGGCGGCTGGGCCATGACCATCGGCATGGGCGGGCTCGACCTGCAGACCGAGCACCACCTGTTCCCGAACATGGCCCGCCCGAACCTCGTGAAGGCTCGCCCGGTCGTGCAGGAGTACTGCGCGACGCACAACATCCCCTACACCCAGGTGTCGCTGCTCGCGGCGCACAAGGCGGTCGTCGTCTACATGAACAAGGTGGGCCTGTCGGCTCCCGACCCGTTCGACTGCCCGCTGGTCAATCAGTACCGGGTGCGCCGCAGCTAGGCGGGCCCGCTGTCAGGGGCCGCGGCTATCGTGAAGGCGTGAGCCGCACCCACCGCCCCCTGACCCTCCTCGTAGCGACCGCGTTCGCCGGCACGGCCCTCCTCTGGGCCGGGTTCGGCGGGGCGGTCGCTTCGGCGTCCGCCCACGACTCGCTGGCCAGCGCGACGCCCGGCGACGGCGACTCCATCACGGCCGACCCCGGCTCGGTGGTGCTCGGCTTCAGCGATGAGCTGCTCGTGCAGCCAGGCGGCACGACCGACGGCTTCGCGGTGCAGATCGTCGACAGCGAGGGCCTGCACTACGAGTCGGGCTGCGTCACCCTCGACGGCAGCAGCGTCTCGGCACCCATCGCCCTGGGCGACGCGGGCGGCTACCAGGTGCTCTGGCAGGTCGTGTCCTCCGACGGCCACCCGACCAGCGGCCAGTACGGCTTCGACTACGAGCCGGCCTCGCTCGAGGGCGCCCACGACGGGCTGACGAACCCGCCCACCTGTGGCGCACCCTGGGCGGGTGAGCCCGACGAGGGAACCCCGGCCGTGACCACCCCGTCCGACGCGGCGGCTGTTCCGACCGAGGCGGCGGCGACGGATGCTCCCGCCGCCGATGAGGCCCCCGCCACCCTCCAGGCCACCGAGACGGCCGGGCCGGTGTCGGGCGAGCTGCAGCAGGCCGGGGCGATGCTGCCGTGGCCGGTCATTGTGCTGATCGTGCTCGTGGGGCTCGGCGCGATCGCCGCCATCGTGGTGCTCACCATCCGACGGAGCCGCGGTGGGGGCTTCGGCGGCAGCTGAGCCCGCGCTATGCTGGCCCGAGCACCTCACGGCGCCGCCCACGGGCAGCACCTCACGGCTCAGCCCCCGGGCAGCGCCTTCAACTGAATACCGCTGGCCATCAGGCCGACGCGGGAGAGCCCGGCGCGACCGGGCACCGAAGGAGCAATCCTCCCCGATAATCTCTCAGGTCCTCGTACCGCGTCGAACTGGCCACTCTGGAAAGCAGTCCGCGGCATCGACGGCGGCTCGCCCATGGTGAAAGCACCCGTTCACGGGTGTGAAACTCTCAGGCACGATGACAGAGGGGGAGTTCTCGCAGGGCGCCACCGCGCCCTCCTCTCGCGAAGCCCCGCTTCGCCGAACGGAGAACTCCACTCGTGACCGACGCACCAGCATCCCCCATCTCACCGCCCTCGCGGTTCTCGCCGCTCGACGCGGTGCACCGCGCCGCCGGCGCCGGCTTCACCGACTTCGCCGGCTGGCAGATGCCGGTGCGCTACTCCAGCGACCTCGCCGAGCACCACGCCGTGCGCTCGGCCGCCGGCCTCTTCGACCTCTCGCACATGGCCGAGTTCCGCGTGAGCGGCCCTGACGCCGCCGCCTTCCTCGACCACGCCCTGGCGGGGCTGCTGTCGGCGACCACGATCGGCCAGGCCAAGTACTCCCTGCTGCTCGCCGAGGAGGGCGGGGTGATCGACGACGTCGTCGTCTACCGGCTCGGCGACGAGGAGTTCCTCGTCGTGGCCAATGCCTCCAACCGGGAGCCGGTCGCCGCCGCGCTCGAGGAGCGCACCGCCGGCTTCGACCTCGTCCTGACCGACGAGAGCGACGAGACGGCGCTCGTGGCCGTGCAGGGCCCGGCGTCCCGCGAGATCCTCGAAAGCACCGAGGGCTTCGAGGCCCCCGGGCTCGACGAGCTGCGCTACTACCGCTCCACCCCCGCCCGATTCCGCGGAGAGCCCGTGCTGCTCGCCCGCACGGGCTACACGGGCGAGGACGGCTACGAGCTCTACCTCGCCCCCGATCGCGCCGAGGCCCTCTGGCGAGCCCTCGAGGCGGCGGGCGGCCCGCTCGGCCTCGTGCCGGCCGGGCTCGCCAGCCGCGACACGCTGCGCCTCGAGGCCGGCATGCCGCTCTACGGCCACGAGCTGTCGCTCGAGACGCTGCCCGTGCAGGCTGGCCTCGGCCGCGTGCCGGCGCTCGGCAAGGAGTCCTTCGTCGGCCGCGAGGCCCTGGTGGCCGGCCCGGACGAGAACGCCCCCGTGCTCGTCGGCCTCGTCGCCGAGGGCCGCCGCGCCGCTCGTGCCGGCTACCAGGTCTTCCCGATCGACGGGGGTGCGGATGCGCCTCCCGCCGGTCTCGTCACGAGCGGTGCGCTCTCGCCCACGCTCGGGCATCCCATCGCCCTCGCCTACGTCGACCCCCGCCTCGCGGCCGAGGGCACGGAGGTCACCGTCGACATCCGGGGCACCCGCCTCGCGTTCCGCACCACGACCCTGCCGTTCTACCGCCGGAAGAAGGACTGACATGCCTGAGAACACCGAACTCCGTTACACCGCCGAGCACGAGTGGGTGCTCGTCGAGGGCTCGGTCGCGACGATCGGCATCACCGCCTACGCGGCGGCCCAGCTGGGCGACATCGTCTACCTCGACCTGCCCGATGCGGGCACCGAGGTCGCGGGCGGCAGCATCGTCGGCGAGATCGAGTCGACCAAGTCGGTCGGCGAGCTCTTCGCTCCCGTCGACGGCACCGTCGTCGAGAAGAACGAGGCCGTCGAGAGCTCGCCCGAGCTCGTCAACAGCGACCCCCTCGGAGAGGGCTGGCTGCTCAAGGTGGAGTTCACCGAGCTGCCCGAGCTGCTCTCCTTCGACGAGTACACCGCGCTGATCGGGGGCTGACGGATGACCGACCTCCTCGAGCCCGTCGCGGCCACCTCACCCGGCGGCACCCTGACCGACCGTCCCGCCGCCTCCGGCCTGTTCTCGGCCCGCCACATCGGCACCGACGCCGCCGCCCAGGCCCGCATGCTGGAGGCCGTCGGGTACTCCAGCGTCGCCGAGCTGATGCGGGCGGCCGTGCCGACCGCCATCCAGTTCGACCGCTCGCTCGCCGACTCTCTCGTGCCGCCGGCCGCCACCGAGCGCGAGGCGATCGACGAACTGCGCGCCCTCGCCGGACGCAACACCGTCTCCACCTCCTACCTGGGGCTCGGCTACTACGGCACGGTCACGCCCGCCGTGATCACTCGCAACGTGCTCGAGAACCCGAGCTGGTACACCGCGTACACGCCCTACCAGCCCGAGATCTCGCAGGGCCGGCTCGAGGCGCTGATCAACTTCCAGACCATGGTGGCCGATCTCACGGGGCTCGCCACGGCGAACGCCTCGATGCTCGACGAGTCGACCGCCGCCGTCGAGGGCATGCTGCTCGCGCGCCGCGCCTCGAAGTCGAAGTCCCACCGTTTCCTGGTCGACGCCGACGCGTTCCCGCAGACGACGTCGCTGCTGAAGGCGCGCGCCGAGGCCGTCGGCATCGAGATCGTCGAGACGGTGCTCGACGCGGTCGACCACCCCGCGCATCCGCTCACCGGTGACGACGTCGACGCCTTCGGCGTATTCGTGCAGTACCCGGGCGCGTCGGGCCGGCTGTGGAACCCGAGCGACGTGATCGCGCGCGTGCACGCCTCGGGTGGCATCGCGGTCGTGGCTGGCGACCTGCTCGCCCTCACGATCGTCGCCTCCCCGGGCGAGCTCGGCGCCGACGTGGCCGTCGGCACCAGTCAGCGCTTCGGCGTGCCGATGGGCTTCGGCGGTCCGCACGCGGGCTACATGGCCGTGCGCGCCGGGCTCGAGCGCCAGCTCCCCGGCCGGCTCGTCGGCGTGAGCGTCGACGCCGCAGGTCACCCGGCCTACCGGCTCAGCCTGCAGGCGCGCGAGCAGCACATCCGCCGCGAGAAGGCGACCTCGAACATCTGCACCGCTCAGGTGCTGCTCGCCGTCATGGCGGGCATGTACGCGGTCTACCACGGCCCCGAGGGGCTGCGGGCGATCGCCGAGCAGGTGAACGCCACCGCACGTTCCCTCGGGGCCGCGCTCTCGGCGGCGGGCCTCGAGATCGTGCACGCCGACTACTTCGACACCGTGCAGGTGCGGGTGCCGGGCCGCGCCCGGGGTCTCGCCGGGCACGCGCACTCGCGGGGCATCCTTCTGCACGTCGTCGACGACGACACGGTGAGCATCGCGGTCGACGAGACGACCCGCGACCGCGAGCTGCTCGAGCTGGTGCGCGTGTTCGACGCCTCGCCGCAGGCCGTCGGCTCGGCCCCCGCCGCGAGCATCCCGGATGCCCTGCTCCGCACCTCGGGCTACCTGACGCACCCCGTGTTCAGCGCCCACCGCTCGGAGACGAGCATGATGCGCTACCTCAAGCGCCTCGCCGACGCCGACTACGCGCTCGACCGCGGCATGATCCCGCTGGGGTCCTGCACGATGAAGCTCAACGCGGCGAGCGAGATGGAGGCGGTGACCTGGCGCGAGTTCTCGGGCGTCCACCCCTTCGCGCCCAAGGAGGACGTGGGCGGCTACCTCGAGCTGATCGCACAGCTGGAGCGCTGGCTCGCCGACGTGACCGGCTACGACTCGGTCTCGCTGCAGCCGAACGCGGGCAGCCAGGGCGAGCTCGCGGGGCTCCTGGCCATCCGCGGCTATCACCGCTCGCGCGGCGACGTCGACCGCACGGTGTGCCTGATCCCGTCGAGCGCGCACGGCACGAACGCGGCCTCCGCGGTGCTCGCCGGCATGAAGGTCGTCGTGGTCGCCTGCGACGAGCTCGGCAACGTCGACCTCGACGACCTGCGCGCGAAGATCGAGGCGCACGCCGCCGACCTCGCCGCGCTGATGATCACCTATCCGTCGACCCACGGCGTCTACGAGCACGAGGTCGCCGAGATCTGCCGGCTCGTGCACGCCTCGGGCGGCCAGGTGTACGTCGACGGCGCGAACCTCAACGCCCTGCTCGGCTTCGCCCGCTTCGGCGACTTCGGCGGAGACGTCTCGCACCTGAACCTGCACAAGACCTTCTGCATCCCGCACGGCGGCGGCGGTCCCGGCGTCGGACCGGTGGCCGCGAAGGCCCACCTCGCTCCATTCCTTCCGGGGCATGTGTTCGCTCAGCAGGTCGAGCACCTCCAGGCCGACGGCGCCCCGGTGGTGCACGGCGGCGGGCCGATCTCGGCCGCGCCCTACGGCAGCCCGAGCATCCTCCCGATCAGCTGGGCCTACGTGCGCATGATGGGCCTCGAGGGACTGGCCGACGCCACGGCGTCGGCGGTGCTCGCCGCCAACTACGTCGCCGCCCGCCTGGCACCGCACTTCCCGGTGCTGTACACGGGCGACAACGGCCTGGTGGCTCACGAGTGCATCCTCGATCTGCGGGGCATCACCGCGGCCTCGGGCGTCTCGGTCGACGACGTCGCCAAGCGGCTCGTCGACTACGGCTTCCACGCCCCGACGATGAGCTTCCCGGTGGCCGGCACGCTGATGGTCGAGCCGACCGAGAGCGAGGACCTCGCCGAGATCGACCGCTTCGTCGACGCGATGATCGGCATCAAGGCCGAGATCGACGCGGTCGCCGCGGGGGAGTGGCCGGTGGAGGACAACCCGCTCCGGAACGCGCCCCACACGGCGCAGTCGGTGATCGAGGGCGAGTGGTCGCACCCCTACGACCGGGAGCGCGCGGTGTACCCCGTGAGAAGCCTGATCCGGGGCAAGTACTGGCCCCCGGTGCGGCGCATCGACCAGGCCTACGGCGACCGCAACCTGGTCTGCGCGTGCCCGCCGCCGGAGGCGTTCGCCTGAGCGGCGCCCCGGCCCGGTCGGGAAGAGCACACGACGGGGTGGTGAGGTAGGGTTCGGGTCATGCCCGCCCTGCTCGACACCCGTTCTCGTCGACCCCGGGGGAGGGCCATCGCCGGTGCCGGCGTGCTGCTCGGCGCCGTGCTCGCTCTGGCCTCGTTCGCGCCGGCGCACGCCGACCCGTTGTTCGCCGAGGGGGACTGCGTCATCTCGCCGATCAGCGACGGTGGCCCCGGCGGCGCCCAGTGCCCGGGCGTCGACCTGAGCGGCACCCGCTTCGGCGAGGGCGACTTCCGCACCGCGAACCTCACGGGAGCGTCCTTCGCGGGCGGCGACGTGCAAGGGGCGGTGTTCGAGGGAGCGGTGCTCGACGGAGCCGACTTCAACGGCACGCGCATCGTGGGCGCCGACTTCACCGGGTCGAGCATCCTGCCCGGCCAGCTCGACCTGGAGGCCGACGCGAGCGGCAGTGCGGCGGTGCCGATCGAGGCGGCGCTGCCCCCAGGCCTCACCCTCGACGGCTGCGCCATCGCGGGCACGCCGGTCGAGTCGGGTCAGGCCTTCCCGATCGGCACCTCGACCATCCTCTGCACCATCTCGAGCTCGTTCCAGGGCACGGCCTCGGCGCGGCTGACGGTGAACGTCACCGCGTCCGCCACGGCCACGCCCACGACGGAGCCGCTGTTCACGCCCGAGCCGGCGGCCACCGGGGGCGGTTCGGGTGGGGGAGCGGACTGGATCGCGATCGGCGGCTGGGCATCCGTCGCCGTGCTCGTCGGGGGAGCGGCCCTGATGGTCGTCACCGCGGTGCGGGGCGGCGGGTCGCGCAGGCGGCCCCGCCGGTCGGTCTAGCCGAAGAGCGCGGGCGCGAGGCCGAGCGCGAGCGGGTAGCCGACGAACGAGATGATGTCGATGATCCAGTGCGCCACGACGAGCGGCATCACGCGGCCCCAGCGCCAATAGCACCAGCCGAAGATCACGCCCATCGCCACGTTGCCGACGAACGGACCGGGCCCCTGGTAGAGGTGGTAGCTGCCGCGCAGCACGGCGGCGCCGACGATGATCTGCCACTTCCGCCAGCCCAGCTGACGCAGGCGGGTGAAGAGGTAGCCGACGACGATGACCTCCTCCTGCAGTGCTGCGCGCAGGGCGGCGAGCACCAGCACGGGCACCGTGTACCACTGGCCGTCGAGCGGTGCGGCGACGACCGCGGCGCTGAAGCCGAGCAGGCGCCAGACGACGTAGAGGACGATGCCCGGCACGCCCACGACGAGCACCAGCAGAGCTCCGCGGCCGAGGTCCTGGCCCGGCCGGGTGAGGTCGAAGCCGATGCGGCGGAACGGGTTGCCGCCGGAGATCGCGAGCAGGTAGAGCACGAGCGCCACCGGCACCAGGTCGAAGCCGATCGCGAGCAGCTGGTAGGTGAGGTCCAGCCACGGCCGGTCGCTCAGCGAGCCGTTGATGGTGGCCGTCTGATCGGCCAGGGCGGTGCCCGACGTGGCCTTCGCCAGGAGGCTCACGACGGAGTAGACGGCGGACGCCCCGAGCGACAGCCCGAGCACCAGGAGGATCTCCGTGCGGAGTCTGCGCCGCCGGATCGGGAACCAGGATTCGGCTCGCACCATCATTTCGCTTTCTTGCGCAAGGCGCGGTTTTCGAGCGGGTACTGTCGAATGTGCACAAAGATCCTGCGGAGATAGTTTCGTGTATGTAACTTTTTCGGCCCGCATTTGATCTCGTGTTTACCCCCACTTAGGGTACTTCCTTAGGTCTCGGCCCTCACAAGGGGATCGTCGCCTGCCCCTATTCTGCACAGGAGGAAAATTGAAGAAGAGACGGTATGGCATCGGCGCTATCGCGCTGATCGCCGCGAGCGCGCTCGCACTGTCCGGCTGCGCCAGCGGCGGTTCGGACGACAGCTCGTCGGGCGACACCTCGGCGGTCATCACGGCGAACGGCTCCGAGCCGCAGAACCCGTTGATCCCCACCAACACGAACGAGACCGGTGGTGGAAAGATCCTCGACTCGATCTTCGCCGGCCTGGAGTACTACGACGCCACCGGTGCGCCGCAGCTCGACATGGCCGAGTCGATCGACACCGACGACTCCAAGACGTTCACCATCAAGGTGAAGGCCGACCAGACCTTCAGCAACGGCGACCCGGTCGACGCGGACAGCTTCATCAACGCGTGGCAGTACGGCGCCCTCCTGTCGAACGAGCAGCTGAACAGCTACTTCTTCGAGGACATCGAAGGCTTCAGCTACGACGCCGACAGCCCCCTCACCGGTCTGAAGAAGGTCGACGACCTGACCTTCACCGTGACCCTGAACGAGGCGCGCTCGGACTTCCCGCTGCGTCTGGGCTACTCGGCGTTCTACCCGCTGCCCAAGTCGGCGTTCGACGACATGGAGGCCTTCGGCCAGAACCCCGTCGGCAACGGCCCGTACAAGCTGGCCAGCGACACCGCGTGGGCGCACAACGAGAAGATCGACCTCGTCCCGAACGAGAGCTACCGGGGCGGCCGTCAGGCGAAGAACGGTGGCCTGTCCATCGTCTTCTACGCGTCTGAGGACGCGGCCTACGCCGACCTGCTCGGTGGCAACCTCGACGTGCTCGACGCCGTTCCCTCGAGCGCCTTCGGCAACTACGAGTCCGACCTGGGCGACCGTGCGGTCAACCAGCCGGCCGCCATCTTCCAATCGTTCACGATCCCGGAGCGCCTCGCGCACTTCGGCAACGACGAAGAGGGCAAGCTGCGCCGCCAGGCCATCTCGATGGCCATCAACCGCGACGAGATCACCGACGTGATCTTCTCGGGCACCCGCACCCCGGCCTCCGACTTCACCTCCCCGGTGATCGACGGCTGGAGCGACTCGCTCGAGGGCGCCGACGTGCTGGCGTACAACCCCGACGAGGCGAAGAAGCTGTGGGCCCAGGCCGACGCCATCTCGCCGTGGTCGGGCTCGTTCCAGATCGCCTACAACGCCGACGGCGGCCACGCCGACTGGGTCGACGCGGTCTCGAACAGCGTCAAGAACACGCTCGGCATCGACGCGTCGGGTGCTCCGTACCCGACCTTCGCCGAGGCGCGCACCGCGATCACCGACCGCAGCATCCAGACGGCGTTCCGCACCGGATGGCAGGCCGACTACCCCGGTCTGTTCAACTTCCTCGGCCCGCTGTACGCGACCAACGCGTCCTCGAACGACGGCGACTACTCGAACCCCGAGTTCGACGCGCTGCTCCAGGAAGGCTCGTCGACCGCTGACGCGGACGAGGCGAACACCGACTTCCAGAAGGCTCAGGAGATCCTGCTGAAGGACCTCCCCGCCATCCCGCTGTGGTACTCGAACGTGGTCGGTGGCTACGGCGAGACCGTGCAGGACGTGGAGTTCGGCTGGAACTCGGTGCCGCTCTACTACGAGATCACCAAGAGCTAGTTCCCGCATCTACGGGGGCGGCAGCCATGCGCTGCCGCCCCCGTATCATGTTGTCTGTGATTCGCGTGGCGGCTCTCGCCCCTTAGTTTCGATTGGTTCGGTCTGATTCGTGGCCGGTTACATCCTCAGGCGTCTGCTCCAGGCGATCCCCGTCCTGCTGGGTACGACGTTCCTCATCTACTTCATGGTCTTCGCGATGCCCGGAGACCCCCTTCTCGCCCTCTTCGGCGACAAGACGCCCAACCCGGCACTCCTCGAGCGGCTCCGTCAGGAGTACAACCTCGACCAGCCGTTCATCGTGCAGTACTTCCTGTACCTCGGCGGCATCCTCCGCGGTGACTTCGGCACCTCCTTCTCCGGTGAAGCGGTGTCCGACATCCTCGCCCGCACGTTCCCGGTGACCATCCGCCTCGCCATCCTGGCGCTCATCATCGAGTTCGTCGGCGGCGTGCTGATCGGCCTGTACTCGGGCCTTCGCAAGGGCAAGCTGTTCGACGGCACCGCCCTGATCGTGAGCCTGGTGTTCATCTCGCTGCCGATCTTCGTGATCGCCTTCGTGGGGCAGTACGTGTTCGGCATCCAACTCGGCTGGGCCAGGACGACGGTGTCCAGCGGTGCCCCGATCCAAGACCTGATCCTGCCTGCCTTCGTGCTGGCGAGCATCTCGCTGGCGCAGCTGATCCGGCTCACCCGGGCCTCCGTCATCGAGACCGCGGGCCTCGACTTCGTGCGCACGGCGTACGGCAAGGGCCTCAGCCGGCGGCGCATCATCCCGGTGCACATCCTCCGCAACTCGCTCATCCCGGTGGTCACCTACGCGGCGACCGACTTCGGTGTGCTGCTGGTCGGCGCGACAGTCACCGAGGGAATCTTCAACGTGCCCGGCGTCGGCCGCACGCTCTACCAGGCGATCATCCGAGGCGAGGGGCCCACCGTCGTCTCGTTCGTGACCGTCATGGTGCTCATCTACCTGGTGGTCAACCTCGTCGTCGACCTCCTGTACGGCCTTCTCGACCCGAGGATCCGCTATGTCAAATAAGCCACTCTCCCCGACGCACTTCGTCGCACCGCTGGAGGAGACCCCTCTCGTCGCGATCGACGCCGTCAACGTCGGCGAACGCAAGAGCAATCTCTGGATCGACGCCTGGCGCGACATGCGCCGCCGGCCCATGTTCTGGATCTCGGCGGTCATCATCCTGCTCGTGGTCGTCGTCGCCCTGTTCCCCGGCCTGTTCACGCCGGTGGCGCCGAACTCCGACTGCCAGCTGTCCAACAGCAACGACGGCCCGACCGGCGAGCACATCCTCGGCTTCACCAAGCAGGGCTGCGACGTGTTCTCGCGCATCGTGCACGGCACCTCGACGTCGCTGTCGGTCGGCATCATCGTGACGATCCTCACGACGGTGCTCGGCATCCTGTTCGGCGCCTTCGCCGGCTTCTACGGCGGCTGGCTCGACGCGGTGCTCTCCCGTGCGGGCGACATCTTCTTCTCGATCCCCTACATCCTGGCCGCCGTGGTCATCATGTCGGTGTTCTCGGCCTACCGGAACGTGTTCGTGATCTCGCTGGCGATCGGCATCTTCGCGTGGCCCTCCACGGCGCGCGTGCTGAGAGCCGAGATCCTGCGGGTGAAGCAGAGCGACTACGTGATGGCCGCGCAGGCCGTCGGCGTCTCGAACTTCAAGATCCTGATGCGCCACGTGCTGCCGAACTCGATCGCCCCGGTGATCGTCGTCACCACGATCTCGCTCGGCGCCGCCATCGTCGCGGAGGCGACCCTGTCGTTCCTCGGTGTCGGTCTGCCGAACTCCACCATGTCCTGGGGCAACGACATCAGCGCCGCTCAGGTCGACCTGCGCAACGCGCCGCAGACCCTGATCTACCCCTCACTCGCGCTCTCGATCACCGTGCTCGCCTTCATCATGATGGGCGAAGTGGTTCGCGACGCACTCGACCCGAAGGCGAGGGCCCAGCGATGAGCGACCCGACACCCCGTTCCGCCGGCACCACGCCGCTGCTGGAGATCAAGAACCTCGAGGTCGGCTTCCAGTCGACCAACGGCATCGTGCCGGCCGTGCGCGGCGTCGACCTGACGCTGATGCCCGGCCAGACCCTGGCCATCGTCGGCGAGTCCGGCTCGGGCAAGTCGACGACCGCGCACGCGATCATCAACCTGCTCCCGGGCGCCGGCCGCATCACCGGCGGCACCATCATGTTCGACGGCAAGGAGCTCAGCTCCTACTCCGAGAAGCAGATGGAGGACATCCGGGGCCGCGAGATCGGCTTCGTGCCGCAGGACCCGATGTCGAACCTCAACCCCGTGTGGAGCGTCGGCTTCCAGGTCGAGGAGACCATCCGGGCCAACGGCATCGCGTCGGGTCGCAAGGAGGTGCGGGCCCACGCCATCCAGGTGCTGAAGGAGGCCGGCCTCGCCGACGCCGACAAGCGCCTGAAGCAGTTCCCGCACCAGTTCTCGGGCGGCATGCGCCAGCGCGTGCTGATCGGCATCGGCCTGTCGTCGCGCCCGAAGCTGCTGATCGCCGACGAGCCCACGTCGGCGCTCGACGTGACCGTGCAGCGGCGCATCCTGGACCACCTCGAGACGCTGACCCGCGACATCGGCACCGCGGTGCTGTTCATCACGCACGACCTCGGCCTCGCCGCCGAGCGCGCCGAGCAGCTCGTCGTGATGTACAAGGGCCGTATCGTCGAGGCCGGGCCCTCGAAGGAGATCCTGCAGAACCCGGTGCACCCGTACACGCAGCGCCTCGTCGCCGCGGCACCGAGCCTCGCCTCGCGGCGCATCCAGAGGGCGACCGCCGAGTCGGAGACGCACGCCCTGAGCGACCTCGACTACGCGCCCACGAAGGTCACCGAGGGTCTCGACCTGATCGCGGCCGCCGAGGAGCGCGTCGAGCACCGCGCCGCGACCAAGCGCCCCGACGCGATCGTGGTGAAGGACCTGACGAAGGTCTACAAGATCCGCGGCCAGGGCAAGGGCTCGTCGGGCGAGCTCATCGCCGCCGACAAGGTCTCGTTCGCCGTGGAGAAGGGCACGACCACCGCGCTCGTCGGCGAGTCGGGCTCGGGCAAGTCGACCGTCGCGAAGATGATCCTCCGCCTGGAGAACCCGACGTCGGGCTCCATCCTCATCGACGGCACCGACGTGGCCCCGCTGAAGGGCAAGGAGCTGCTCGGCCTCCGCCGCCGCATGCAGCCCGTCTTCCAAGATCCTTACGGCTCGCTCGATCCGCTGCGCAACATCGGCAACACCATCGCCGAGCCGCTGCAGGTGCACAACGTCGGCGACCGCACCGCGCGCCGCGACCGCGTGCTCGAGCTGCTCGACCAGGTCTCGCTGCCGCAGTCGCTGATCACCCGCTACCCGAACGAGCTGTCGGGCGGCCAGCGCCAGCGCGTGGCCATCGCCCGGGCGCTCGCGCTGAAGCCCGACATCGTCGTGCTCGACGAGGCGGTCTCGGCGCTCGACGTGCTGGTGCAGGCCCAGATCCTGCAGCTTCTCGCCGAGCTGCAGAACGAGCTGGAGCTGACCTACCTGTTCATCACGCACGACCTGGCGGTGGTCCGCGTGATCGCCGACAACGTCTGTGTGATGCAGCAGGGACGCATCGTGGAGGCCGCTTCGACGGATGCCGTCTTCGACGACCCCAAGGAGCAGTACACTAGGGAGTTGCTGAACGCTATTCCGGGCGCTGGAATCACCCTGGGCGTTTAGCGGTCCGGGCCACGACGCCCACCCACACCCCGTTATTCGAGCCCGCGGGTGGCTTCTGCCATCAGTCCCGGGTTCAAGAGACCTGAGGACTCCCCATGGCACAAGCCACCCGCGACGACCTGCGCAATGTCGCGATCGTCGCCCACGTCGACCACGGCAAGACCACGCTGGTCGACGCCATGCTCACGCAGACCAACTCCTTCGACGCGCACTTCGACGCCGACGACCGGATGATGGACTCGAACGACCTGGAGCGTGAGAAGGGCATCACGATCCTCGCCAAGAACACGGCGATCTCCTACAACGGCAAGCACGCCGGCGACAAGCCGATCACCATCAACGTGATCGACACCCCCGGCCACGCCGACTTCGGCGGCGAGGTCGAGCGCGGCCTGTCCATGGTCGACGGCGTCGTGCTGCTCGTCGACGCGAGCGAGGGCCCGCTGCCGCAGACCCGATTCGTGCTGCGCAAGGCGCTCGAGGCGAAGCTCCCCGTCATCCTCCTGGTCAACAAGACCGACCGCCCCGACGCGCGCATCGACGAGGTCGTGGGCGAGTCGCAGGACCTGCTGCTCGGCCTCGCCAGCGACATGTCCGACGACGTGCCCGACCTCGACCTCGACGCCATCCTCGACGTGCCCGTCGTCTACGCGTCGGGCCGCAACGGCGCCGCGAGCCTGAACAAGCCCGAGAACGGCACGCTGCCCGACAACGACGACCTCGAGCCCCTCTTCGGCGCCATCCTCGAGCACATCCCGGCGCCGACCTACGACGACGAGGCGCCCCTCCAGGCCCACGTCACGAACCTCGACTCCTCGCCCTTCCTCGGCCGCCTCGCCCTGCTCCGTGTCTTCAACGGCACGATCAAGAAGGGCCAGCAGGTCGCCTGGGTCAAGCATGACGGCACCGTCACGAACCAGCGCATCAGCGAGCTGCTCAAGACGGTGGCGCTCACCCGCTTCCCGACCGAGTCGGCCGGCCCCGGCGACATCGTCGCCATCGCCGGCATCGAGGACATCACGATCGGCGAGACAATCGCCGACCCCGACGACGTTCGCCCCCTGCCGGCCATCACGGTCGACGACCCGGCCATCTCGATGACCATCGGCACCAACACCTCGCCGCTCGTCGGCAAGGTCAAGGGCCACAAGCTCACCGCCCGCATGGTGAAGGACCGCCTCGACCGCGAACTGATCGGCAACGTCTCGCTGCGCGTCGTCGACATCGGAAACCCCGCCGCCTGGGAGGTGCAGGGCCGTGGAGAGCTCGCGCTCGCCATCCTGGTCGAGAACATGCGCCGCGAGGGCTACGAGCTCACCGTCGGCAAGCCGCAGGTGGTCACCAAGCAGGTCGACGGCAAGACCCACGAGCCCTACGAGCACCTGACGATCGACGCCCCCGAGGAGTACCTCGGCGCGATCACGCAGCTGCTCGCCGCCCGCAAGGGCCGCATGGATAACATGGCGAACCACGGCACCGGCTGGGTGCGCATGGAGTTCATCGTCCCGTCGCGCGGCCTGATCGGCTTCCGCACCGAGTTCCTCACCATCACCCGCGGCACCGGCATCGCCAACGCGATCTCGCACGGCTACGGCGAGTGGGCCGGCTCGATCGTCACCCGCAACAACGGCTCGATCGTCGCCGACCGCTCCGGTGTCGTCACCCCGTTCGCGATCATCGCCCTGCAGGAGCGCATGACGTTCTTCGTGAACCCGACCGAAGAGGTCTACGAGGGCATGGTCATCGGCGAGAACTCGCGCGCCGACGACATGGACGTGAACATCACCAAGGAGAAGAAGCTGACCAACATGCGTCAGTCGACCTCCGACACCTTCGAGTCGATGACGCCGTCGCGTCAGCTCTCGCTCGAGGAGTGCCTCGAGTTCGCCCGTGAGGACGAGTGCGTCGAGGTCACCCCCGAGATCGTGCGCATCCGCAAGGTCGAGCTCGACGCGAACGCGCGTGCCCGCCGCACCGCGAACCTCAAGCGCGCCAACCAGTAGCAGCACCGCTCAGAACGGCCGGCATCCCTCGTGGGTGCCGGCCGTTCTGCGTCTGGTGCCCGGCGCATCCCGTCTGGGATGATCGGGGGCATGACGAAGAAGCCGGCCCTCATCCTCGCGCTCGCCCTGGCGGCCGTGCTCACCCCCGCGCTCAGCTCCTGCGCCAACCCGGTCGAGCAGATCGTCGAGGGCGCGGTCGAGCAGGCGGGCGGCGGCGACGTCGACCTCAACTCCGACGGCGGCCTGCCCGACGGCTTCCCCGCGAACGAGGTGCCGCTCTACGACGGCGAGGTGATCGGCGGCATGGGCGCCGGCACGGTCGACTCCGGCGGTGGCTGGACCGTCATCGTCAAGGTCGACGAGGAACGCGAGCCCGCGTTCCAGTCCATCGACTCCCAGTTGAAGGGGGCCGGCTTCGAGGCGAGCTACTCCGGCTTCGTCGAGGGCGTCGGCAGCGGGGCCTACAGCGACGCCGAGTACTCGGTGATCGTCAGCGTGGCCGACGACGGCTCGGGCCAGAGCACCGCCACCTACATCGTGGGCGGCACCACCTCGTAGCGGGTCGGGCTCCGGATGCGCGGTCAGCCCCGCGCGCCGGACACCGCCGAGGGAGCCGTCCGCGGCGCCGCACCCCGCGCCAGCGCCACCGCCCCGAGGGCCAGCAGCAGCCCCAGCCCGAACACCCTGGCGAAGCCGTCGGCGCCCGCGCCCGGGAGGGCCTGGAAGGCGAGCCCGGCGACCGACAGCGCCACCGCGGGGCCGGCGGCATCCGCGATGTTCAGGGCACTGCTGTTGAAGCCCTGGTCGTCGTGCGACGAACCCGAGAGCAGCAGCACCGAGAGCCTCGGGTAGGCGAGCCCCATGCCCGTGCCCGAGAGGGCCCAGCCGGCGATCGCGATCCAGCCGGGCAGGCCGAGCGCGGCGGTCGCGAGGGTGACGGCCACGGCGGCGGCCACCAGCGCCGTGCCCGCGGTGAGCACGGCCCGGTCGCGCAGGCGCGCGGCGTAGCGGCCCTGGAGCAGCGACGCCGCACCCCAGGCGACCCCGCTGACCGACAGGGCGAGGCCGGCCTGGCCGGGGGAGAAGTCGTAGTCGCGGGTGAGCAAGTAGGGCAGATACGTCTCCGTGGCGAAGAACCCGCCGGCGAGCACGAGCCGGGTGAGCACGATGCGGGGAAGCCCGGTGCGGCCGGTGAGCGTGCCGCGCGGCACGAGCGGCCGGATCGCGACGACCGCCACCACGACCGCGGCGACGGCGACCACGAGTGCGACGGCACCGCCGAACTCGGCCGAGACGCTGAGCGCCAGGATGCCCGCCGCGAGCAGCCCCGACCAGAGCAGCCGGGGGATGCGGAAGCCCGACGCCGTGCCGGTCTGCGCCCGCCGGAGCGTGCGCATCACGGGCAGCAGCAGCCCCAGCGCCGGCACGCAGATGAACGCGACGCCGAGGAACACCCAGCGCCACCCGACCGTCTCGCCGAGGACACCGGCGATGAACGGGCCGACCAGGGCCGGTATCACCCACGCCGCCGACATCAGCCCGAACACCCGCGGCTGCAGCGCCCCGGGGAACACCCGCGCCACGATCACGTAGAGCGTCACGGTCACCCCGCCCGAGCCGAGCCCCTGCACGAGGCGGCCGACGACCACCTGCTCCATGCTGCCGGCCAGGCCCGCGACGACGAGTCCCGCGATGAACAGGGCGACGGATGCGCAGAGCGGCACCCGGGGCCCACTGGTGTCGCACCACTGACCGGCCGCGACCATCCCGACCACCGACACGGCGAGCGGAGCCGCGAACGCGACGGCATAGAGGGCGGAGCCGTCGAGCTCGGCGCTGATCACGGGCATCACCGTGGTGACGGCCAGGTTCTCGAATGCGGCGACGAACACGAGCACGACCGTGCCGAGGGTGATCAGGCGGAAGCGGGCCGAGAAGGGCCCCTCGGGGGTCACCCGAGCAGCGTCTCGCCGACCCAGCCGCCGGTCGAGGCGCCGGGCGGCACGGCCCAGAGCCCCGAGCCCACGTGGCGGAGGTACTCGTTCATCGCGTCGTTCTTGGCGAGGTTCATCTGGATCGGCACGAACTGCTTCGCTGCGTCGCGCTGGTAGGAGATGAAGAACAGTCCGGCGTTCAGCCGCCCGAGCTCGTCGTTGCCGTCGACGAAGTTGTAGCCGCGGCGCAGCAGCTGCGCGCCGGAGTTCTGGGTCGGATGCGCGAGGCGCACGTGCGAGTCGGCCGCGATCAGCGGGGCACCGCCCTGCCCCGTGGCGTCGAAGTCGGGCTCGCTGAACTCGGTGCCGCCGGAGTACGGGGCTCCCTCGCCCTTGGTGCGTCCGACGATCGCCTCCTGGTCTTTCAGGGAGGTGCGGTCCCAGGTCTCGATGGTCATGCGGATCTTGCGCGCGACGAGGTACGAGCCGCCGTGCATCCACGCGGCCCCGTCGTCGCGGGTGGCCCAGACCTGATCGGCCACGACGTCGGACTGCTCGGCCTTGATGTTCGCCGTGCCGTCCTTGAAGCCGAACAGGTTGCGCGGGGTCACCTGCGCCGTGGTCGTCGAGCTGGTGCGGCCGAAGCCGAGCTGCGACCAGCGCAGCGACGCCCGGCCGAAGGCGATGCGGGAGAGGTTGCGGATGGCGTGCACCGCGACCTGCGGGTCGTCGCTGCAGGCCTGGATGCAGAGGTCGCCGCCGGTGAGCGCCTCGGTGAGCATGTCGCCCGGGAAGTGGGGCAGCTCGACGAGCGCGGAGGGGCGCTGGCCGGCCAGGCCGAAGCGGTCGGCGCCGTCGGCGGCGGTGAAGAGGGTCGAGCCGAAGCCGAAGGTGATCGTGAGGCCCGCGGCGGGCAGGTCGAGCGCCTCTCCGGTGTCGTCGGGCGGAGCGGTGTAGGGGCCGTTGACGGCGCCGTAGGTGCCGACCGGGGTGCCGGCGGTCATCAGGACGGCGGCGGCGCTCCAGTCCTGAAGCAGTCCGACGAGCTCGTCGCGGGTGATGTCGGCGACGTCGAAGCTCGCGAAGTGCAGCCGGTCTTGAGCCGGGGTGACGATACCGGCCTGGTGCTCGCCGAAGAACGGGTAGACCGTGCCCGCGCCGGGCGCGGCGGAAGCCGACTGGGGGAGGGCGAAGCGGTCGACCGCGATACCGCCGGCGAGGCCGGCTCCGGCTCCGAGCACGCCGGCGCCGGCGAGGCCGAGCAGCCCCCGTCGGGAGATGCCCGGCCTCGCCGGCGTCGGATCGTGATCGGTCATGCCCAGAAGCCTACGGCTCAGCCCACCAGCGTCGCCGTGAGGCGGCTGAGCGGCTCGCTGAGCGCGCTCACGCCGTCGGCCAGCTGCTTGACCTGATCGGTGGTCAGCTCGTCGTAGTAGACGAACCCGGAGTCGAGGCTGCCGTACTCGGCGAGGGTCTTCTCGAGCGAGTCGAAGCGCTCGTCGATCGTCGTCACCAGCTCGGGGTCCTTCGCCTCGACGATGTCGCGCACGCCCTCGTAGGCGACGCGGGCGCCCTCGAGGTTGGCCTGGAAGTCCCAGAGGTCGGTGTGCGACCAGATCTCCTCCTCGCCGGTGATCTTGCCGCTCGCGACCTCCTCGAGCAGACCGATGGCGCCGTTCGAGATGGCGTCGATCGAGACGGTGTAGTCGTCGGCGTTCACGGCCTCGTAGAGCGACTGGGTGTCGGCCTTCAGCTTGTCGGCGTAGTAGCTGCGCTCGTCGGCGGTGAGGGGCGTGTAGGCGGTGCCGCCGTTCTCCTCGGCGGTCGGCGGGAAGAGGTCCTTCTCGATGCGGTGCCAGCCGGTCCACTCGTCGCCCTCGGCGACGTCGGCCTCGCGGAAGTCGATCATCGGGTCGAGGTCGCCGAACGACTCGGCGACGGGCTCGATGCGCTCGTAGTTCGCACGGGTCGTCGCGTAGAGGCCGCGCGCGGCCTCGTCGTCGCCGGCCAGGTAGGTCTCGAGGAAGGTGTCGGTGCCCGTGACGAGCTGGCCGACCTGGTCCTTGATGTACGCCACGTAGTTGGTGGCGGCCTGGTCGACCTGCTCCTGCTGGTCGCCCGCGAGCTGCACCTTGTCGCCCGAGACGGTGAAGGCGGCCCGGCCGATGCCCTCGCCGACCATGCCCGGCTTGCAGACGGTGAAGTAGTCTCCTGGCTGCGCCTGCACGACGAGGTCGCGGGAGATGCCGGGGCCGACGTTCTCGACCTCGCCGACGATGCGCAGGCCGTCGTCGGCGAGCAGGTAGAACTCGGTCACCTGGTCGCCGGAGTTCGTCACCGAGAAGGTCAGCGTGCCGCTCGTGGCCGACGAGGCGCTCACCGAGCAGTCGTCGGAGCTGGAGTCGACGGTGATCGCACCGGCCGCGTCCGTCGAGGACGCGGAGCTGTTCGGGACGCAGCCTGCGAGCGCGAGCAGGGTGACGGCGGCGCCGGCGGCGGCGAGGAGGGGCTTGGTCTTCACGTGGGGGCTCCTTGGAGGATGGCGGTGATCAGGACGCGGGGGTCAGGACGCTTCGGTCAGGATGCGGATGCGACGGCGGGCGCGGGCGCGACGGCCGGAGCCGCCTTCTGCTGCCGGCCGCGACGCACCGCGCGGAGGAAGAGGAACATCGTCGGCACGAAGTAGGCGAGCCAGGCGCCGAGTTCGAGCCAGGTGGTGGCGGGGGAGAAGTTCACGGTGCCCTTGAGGAAGGTGCCGAGCCAGCTGTCGGGCGGGATGACGCCGCTGACGTCGAAGGCGAGGCTCTTCAGGCCGGGCAGGATGCCCGCCTCCTGCAGGTCGTGCACCCCATAGGAGAGCACGCCCGCCGCGACCACGATCAGCGCGGCGCCCGACCAGGCGAAGAACGCCGACAGGTTGATGCGCACGAGGCCCTTCGAGATGAGGTAGCCGAGCACGACGGCGGTCAGGATGCCCAGCAGTGCTCCGAGGAGCGGCAGCGTCGTCTCTCCGGTGGCCTGTGCGGCGGCCCAGATGAACAGCGCCGTCTCGATGCCCTCGCGCCCGACGGCCAGGAAGGCCACCAGCACGAGGCCCCAGCCGGCGCCGATCAGCGCCTTGTCGACGTCGGACTGCAGGGCGCCCTTGAGATTCTGGGAGGTGCGGAGCATCCAGAACACCATCCAGGTGACGAAGCCGGTCGCGATGATCGAGAGCGAGCCGCCGATGGCCTCCTGGGCCTCGAAGCTCAGGCCGTAGGCGCCGAAGGTGAGCACCGCGCCGAGCGTGAGGGCGACGAGCACGGCGAGACCGACTCCGACCCAAAGGCGGGCGAGAACGTCGCGGCGGCCGATCTTCGACACGTAGGCGATGAGGATGCTCACGACCAGCGCGGCCTCGAGGCCCTCGCGCAGGCCGATCAGATAGTTCGCGAGCACGGATACCTGACTTCGGGGGAACGGGTGTGGGGACGCAGCGCGCCGGGAGGTGTGGGCTGCCTAACTTGGGTAAGCCTAGCCTTACCAAATGAGCGTAGCCCCGCGGGCCGCGCTTTGTCCACTCGCGCGGCCTCACGGGCGCAGGGCGTGCCTAAGCTGGCGCCATGACGGATGACGAGGTTCGCACGGTGGCCGGCCCGCTCGACGAGGCCGCGGTCGAGGCGGTTCGGGCGGGGTACGACTTCGACGGGCCGGCGCTCGAGATCGGTGCGCTCGTCAACGGGGAGGCGGTGCCCGGGGTGCCGGTGCGCATCCCGCTCGCCATGACCAACCGGCACGGCCTCGTCGCGGGGGCGACCGGCACGGGCAAGACCCGCACGCTGCAGGTGCTCGCCGAGCAGCTGGCCGCCGCGGGGGTGCCGGTGTTCGCCGCCGACATGAAGGGCGACCTGACCGGTGTCGCCACGCCGGGGGAGAGCAGCGACAAGCTCCTCGCCCGCACGCGCGGCATCGGGCAGGACTGGACGCCGCGCGCGGCGACGGTCGAGTACTTCAGCCTCGGTGGGCGGGGAACGGGCGTTCCGGTGCGCGCCACGCTCACCGCGTTCGGCCCGCTGCTGCTGAGCAAGGTGCTGGGCCTGAACGACACGCAGGAGTCGAGCCTCGGGCTCGTCTTCCACTACGCCGAGCAGGCCGGGCTGCCGCTCGTCGACCTGAGCGACCTGCGCGCGGTGCTGACCCACCTGACGAGCGACGAGGGGCGGGTCGAGCTGAAGGCGATGGGCGGGCTGTCGACGGCGACGGTCGGAGTCATCCTCCGCGAGCTGATCGCCTTCTCGGCGCAGGGGGCCGACGCGTTCTTCGGAGAGCCCGAGATCGACACGTCTCTGTTCCTCCGCACCGCCCCCGACGGCTCGGGTGTGATCAGCCTGCTCGAGCTGCCCCGGGTGGCCGACAAGCCGGCGCTGTTCTCGACCTTCCTGATGTGGCTGCTCGCCGACCTGTACAACGACCTGCCCGAGGTCGGTGACCTCGACAAGCCGAAGCTGGTGTTCTTCTTCGACGAGGCGCACCTGCTGTTCTCGGACGCGTCGAAGGACTTCACGGCGGCGATCGTGCAGACGGTGCGGTTGATCCGCTCGAAGGGGGTCGGCATCTTCTTCGTCACCCAGACGCCGAAGGACGTGCCGGGCGACGTGCTCGCCCAGCTCGGTTCGAGGGTGCAGCACGCCCTGCGCGCCTACACGCCGAACGACGCCAAGGCGCTGCGGGCGACCGTGTCGACCTATCCGAAGTCGGGCTACGACCTCGAGGAGGTGCTCCCCGCGCTCGGCATCGGCGAGGCCGTCGTGACCGTGATGAACGAGAACGGTGCGCCGACTCCCGTCGCGTGGACACGGGTGCGGGCACCGCAGGGGTCGATGGCGCCCACGCCCGCCGCCGAGGTCGAGGCGGCGGTCGCCGCGTCGCCGCTCCTGGCGCAGTACGGCACGCCGATCGATCGTGAGTCGGCCCGGGAGATCCTGACCGTCCGGCTGAACGCGGCGCTCGCCGCCGAGGAGGCGGCCGCGGCGGAGGCCGCCCGGGCGGCGTCGGAGCGGGAGGCCGCCGCGGAGTACGCCCGCCAGCAGAAGGAGATGGACGCGCAGCTGGAGCGCGACCGTCGCGCCGACGAGCGTTCGCGTTCACGGCGGGAACCGTCGCCGCGCCCGAGGACCCGGCCGCGCAGCACGACGTCCGACACCGACATCCTCTCGGACGTGCTGCGATCGCGCACGACGCAGACGATCCTGCGCGGGGTTCTGGAGGGCGTCTTCGGCACCCGCCGCCGGCGCCGCTGAGACGGCGCCCGGTGTCCGGCGGCACCGCCGCTCGGAGATATCTCGGCAGCCCGGCGCGCACCCGTGGCGTACAGGATCGCGCGCCTAGACTGATCCGGTGCTCCCCGACCAGCCCGCGTACGGCGCCACTGCGCCAGGCAGCCCCGCGTACGGTGCCCCCGCGTACGGCGCTCCCGCGCCCACCCCGGCTCCGGGCGACGTCATCGGCTCCAGTCGCGGGTCGCGCATCCTGGGCTACGTCGTCGCCCTGCTGCTCGGCGCGCTGTTCGGAGCCATCGGCACGGTCGTGCACCAGATCGACATCAGCGTGTTCGGGCTGTTCGACCTGCCGATCGGGCTGATCATCGCGCTGGTCGCGATCGCCCTGCTGCTCACCGGCCTGCGCATGATCGCGCCCAGCCGTCTGGCGTCGGCGCTCGCCGCGGCCGCCCTGATCGGCATGGTCGCGCTGCTCACGCTGGAGAGCCCCGGTGGGTCCATCCTCGTGCCGGCCGGGCCGACCGGGCTCGTCTGGCTGTTCGGCAGCACGCTGATCGCGGTCGTCGTGATCGCCTGGCCGAAGCTCGGTGCGCGACGTCGGCCCGCCGGAACCGATGGCCCCGCGCATCCGGGAGCCCGCCCCGACGCCGTAGACTTGAGCCGGTAATCCCGAAGGAGCCTGAACGCCTGTGACCTATGTCATCGCCCTGCCGTGCGTCGATGTTAAAGACCGCGCGTGTATCGACGAGTGCCCCGTCGACTGCATCTACGAGGGTGAACGCTCCCTCTACATCCACCCCGACGAGTGCGTCGACTGCGGCGCCTGCGAGCCCGTGTGCCCCGTCGAGGCGATCTACTACGAAGACGATCTGCCCGAGGAGTGGGCCGACTACTACAAGGCCAACGTCGAGTTCTTCGACGAGATCGGCTCGCCCGGCGGTGCCGCGAAGGTCGGCGTGATCAAGAAGGATCACCCCGTCATCGCGGTGCTCCCGCCGCAGGCGCACTGACGGCACCGACCTGATGGCACTGTTCTGATGGCACTGTACTGATGGCGCTGCGCTGATGGCACTGGGCGCCCTGCCCGACTACCCGTGGGACGAGATGGCGCCGTACGCCGCTCGCGCACGGGCCCACCCCGACGGCATCGTCGACCTCTCGATCGGCTCGCCGGTCGACCCGACCCCCGCTCTCGTCGCCGACGCCCTGAAAGCGGCGACGGATGCGCATTCCTACCCGCAGACGGCCGGCACCCCCGCCCTGCGGAGCGCCATCGCGTCCTGGTTCGAGCGACGCCGTGGCGTGCCCGGGCTGGGCGACGACAGCGTGCTGCCCACGATCGGCTCGAAGGAGTTCGTGGCGTGGCTGCCGTTCATGCTGGGGCTCGGCGAGGGCGATGTGGTCGCGCATCCGCTCGCCGCGTACCCCACCTACGAGATGGGGGCCCGGCTCGCCGGCGCGACCCCGCTCGCGGCCGACGACCCCGACTCGTGGCCGTCGACGACGAAGCTCGTCTGGCTGAACAGCCCCGGCAACCCGGATGGCCGGGTGCTCGACGTGCCGGCCCTGCAGGCGGCCGTCGCGCGGGCCCGTGCCCTGGGCACCGTCATCGTCGGCGACGAGTGCTACGCCGAGCTCGGCTGGGACGGGCGCTGGGCCACCGAGCCCGTGCCGTCGATCCTCGACCCGCGGGTGACCGGGGGAGACCTCACCGGCGTGCTCGGCGCGTACTCGCTGAGCAAGCAGTCGAACCTCGCGGGCTACCGCGCCGCCTTCGTGGCCGGAGACCCGGCGCTGATCGCGCGGCTCGTCACGGTGCGGAAGCACGCGGGCATGATCCCGCCGGCACCCGTGCAGGCCGCGATGGAGGTCGCTCTCGGCGACGACGCCCACGTCGCCGCGCAGAAGGCGCTGTACGCCGCTCGGCGGGCCGTGCTGCGACCGGCGATCGAGGCCGCGGGGCTGCGCATCGACGAGAGCGTGGCCGGGCTCTACCTCTGGGCGACCGAGGGGCGCGACGCCTGGTCGACGATCTCCGACCTCGCATCGCTCGGCATCCTCGCGGGGCCCGGGCACTTCTACGGAGAGCACTTCCCCGAGCACGTGCGGTTCTCGCTGACGGCCACCGACGAGCGCATCGACGCCGCCGCGTCGCGTTTGCGTTCGCGCGGACATTAGGCTGTATACGGGTCAACGCGGTCACGGTCTACAGATGCAGCCTGCGTCCCGCCACAGAAACCACTCAGGCAGGATCACTCAAGGAGGCTCCGTGACGGACGTCGAACAGAAGGCCACTCTGACCTATCCCGGTGGAACGGCCGAGTTCCCGATCCTGAAGAGCGTCGACGGGGCATCCTCGCTCGACATCTCGACGTTCACGAAGCAGACCGGCCTGACGACCGTCGACTACGGCTTCGTGAACACCGCCGCCACCAAGTCGGCGATAACCTACATCGACGGCGACCAGGGCATCCTGCGCTACCGCGGCTACCCCATCGAGCAGGTCGCGACGTCGCTGACCTACCTCGAGACGGCGTGGCTGCTCATCTACGGCGAGCTGCCCTCGGCGTCGGAGCTGTCGGAGTTCGACGAGCGCATCCGTCGTCACACCCTGCTGCACGAGGACCTCAAGCGCTTCTTCGACGCGCTGCCGCACAACGCGCACCCGATGTCGGTGCTGTCGTCGGGCGTCTCGGCGCTGTCGACGTACTACCAGGACTCGCTGAACCCGCACAAGCCGGAGGACGTCGAGATCTCGACCATCCGCCTGCTGGCGAAGCTGCCCGTGATGGCGGCGTACGCGCACAAGAAGAGCCTCGGGCAGGCGTTCCTCTACCCCGACAACTCGCTGTCGTTCGTCGACAACTTCCTGCGCCTGAACTTCGGCACCATGGCGGAGCCGTACGAGGTGAACCCGGTGCTGTCGAAGGCGCTGGAGCGGCTGCTCATCCTTCATGAAGACCATGAGCAGAACGCCTCGACCTCGACCGTGCGGCTCGTCGGCTCGACCGAGGCGAACATGTTCGCATCGATCTCGGCCGGCATCAACGCGCTCTTCGGCCCGCTGCACGGCGGGGCGAACGAGGCCGTGCTCACGATGCTCGCGCAGATCCGCGACTCGGGCGAGGGCGTGGCGAAGTTCGTGGAGCGCGTGAAGAACAAGGAGTCGGGCGTGCGCCTGATGGGCTTCGGCCACCGCGTCTACAAGAACTACGACCCGCGCGCGAAGCTCGTGAAGGAGTCGGCCGACGAGGTGCTGCTCGCGCTCGGCGTGCAGGACCCGCTGCTCGACATCGCGAAGGAGCTCGAGCAGGTCGCCCTGTCGGACGAGTACTTCATCTCGCGGCGCCTCTACCCCAACGTCGACTTCTACACCGGCGTCATCTACAAGGCGATGGGCTTCCCGACGCGCATGTTCACCGTGCTCTTCGCGATCGGCCGGCTGCCGGGCTGGATCGCGCACTGGCGCGAGATGGCGACCGACCCCCAGACCAAGATCGGCCGCCCGCAGCAGCTCTACTTGGGCGCCCCGGCCCGCGACCTGCCCCCGCGCCCCTAGCCCGCCCGCCCCTGGCGCTCGGTCGAGGGCTAGGCGTGGAGGGTGGGGTTGAGGGTCACTCCGGAGCCCGAGCGGGCGGTCGCCTCGACGGCGCCCGTGAGGGAGTTGCGGCGGAAGAGCAGGTTGGGGACGCCCGAGAGCGCGACCGCCTTCACGATGCGGTTCTCGTCGTCGCCGTCGATCAGCACCACCTTGGTGCCGGCCGTGACGTAGAGACCGGCCTCCACGACCGAGTCGTCGCCGATCGAGATGCCGATGCCGGCGTTCGCGCCGAGGAGGGCGCGCCGTCCGATCGAGACGCGCTGGGTGCCCCCGCCCGAGAGCGTGCCCATGATCGAGGCGCCGCCGCCGATGTCCGAGCCGTCGCCCACGACGACGCCCTGCGAGATGCGGCCCTCCACCATGGAGGTGCCGACGGTTCCGGCGTTGAAGTTCACGAAGCCCTCGTGCATCACGGTGGTGCCCGGCGCGAGGTGCGCGCCGAGGCGCACCCGCGAGGCGTCGGCGATGCGCACCTTGGGCGGGGTGACGTAGTCGAGCATCCGCGGGAACTTGTCGACGCCGTAGGCCTGGATGCCCGCGCGCTGCAGGGCGGGCCGCAGCCGGTCGAAGGCGTCGGGATGCACGGGGCCGGCGTTCGTCCACACGACGATCGGCAGATGGCCGAAGATGCCGTCGAGGTTGATCGTGTTCGGCGCGACGAGCAGGTGCGAGAGCAGGTGGAGGCGGAGGTAGGCGTCCGGCGTCGAGCGGGGCGGGGCGTCGAGTTCGATGACCTCGGCGACGATCTCGACCGAGACGTCGCGGCGGGCATCCGGAACCGCGTGCGCGACCAGATCGGCGGGCGCGTGCAGCGTGGCGGCCTCGGGCGGGGAGCCCAGGGCGGGCGACGGGTACCAGGTGTCGAGCACGGTGCCGTCGGCCGCGATGGTGGCGAGTCCGTGGCCCCAGGCGTGGGTGGGGTTCAGTACTTCTTCAGGCATGACTCAAGCGTATGGGGCCGAGAACCCTAAACTTGGACAATGTCTCGTTTCGACCCCGCGCATCCGGTCTTCGACCTCTCCGAATCATCGACCGTGCTGACGCAGCAGATCTGCGACGTCGAATCGGTGTCGGGTGACGAGACGCTGCTCGCCGACGCGATCGTCGCGTCGCTCGCCGGTGCCGACCACCTGGAGATCATCCGGGACGGCGACACGATCGTCGCACGCACGAACCTCGGGCGGGCGCAGCGGGTCGTGATCGCGGGGCACATCGACACGGTGCCGCTGAACGACAACCTGCCGACCCGCTACGAGACCCTCGACGGCGAGGAGTACCTCTGGGGCCGCGGCACGGTCGACATGAAGGCCGGCGTCGCGGTGCAGCTGAAGCTCGCGGCCGAGCTGACCGAGCCCGTCGTCGACATCACCTGGATGTGGTACGACCACGAGGAGGTCTCGAACGAGCTCAACGGGCTGACTCGGCTCGCCGCGAACCGGCCCGACCTCTTCGCGGGCGACTTCGCCATCCTGGGGGAGCCGACGAACTCGCAGATCGAGGGCGGGTGCAACGGCAACCTGCGGGCGGAGATCCGCGCGTACGGGCTGCGGGCGCACTCGGCGCGCAGCTGGGTGGGCGACAACGCGATCCACAAGGCGGCGGCGATCCTGGCGATCCTCGACTCCTACGAGGCACCCGAGGTCGAGGTCGACGGGCTGGTCTACCGCGAGGGGCTGAACGCGGTGGGCATCTCGGGCGGGGTGGCGGGGAACATCATCCCCGACGAGGTGATGGTGCACGTGAATTACCGGTTCGCGCCGTCGCGCAGTGGGGACGAGGCGGTGGCGCACATCCGTGAACTGTTCGCGGGGTACGACGTGAAGATCGTCGACCTCGCGGTCGGGGCGCGGCCCGGGCTGGACGCTCCGCTGGCGCAGCGCTTCCTGGCCGCCGTGGGCGGGGAGGCGAAGCCGAAGTACGGGTGGACCGATGTGGCGCGATTCTCGGCCATGGGCGTTCCGGCCGTCAACTACGGGCCCGGCGACCCGATGAAGGCGCACGCCGACGACGAGCGCGTGCGCGTGTCGCAGATCGAGGACTGCGAGGCGGGGCTGCGGTCGTGGCTGTCCGGCCGCGGGTGAGCTCCGAGCCCGCTCCGCTCGTCGTGTGCGTCGACGACGAGCAGATGACGGATGCCCGCCGCCGCACCCTCTGGGCCAGAACCCCGTGGTGGGCGAAGGTGCTCGGGGTGTTCGCGCTGTCGCGGGTCGTCACCACGATCATCGTGCTGCTGTTCGCGCGGGCCCAGGGCCCCAACCCGTGGACGGGCGCGAACCCGCCCTACCTCAGCTACGCCGCCATCTGGGACGGCAACTGGTACAAGATCATCTCGTTCTACGGCTACCCCTCGGTGCTGCCCGTCACCGCCGACGGCCACGTGGGCGAGAGCGCCTGGGCGTTCATGCCGGGCTACCCCTTCCTCGTCTCGGGCCTGCGCGCGCTGACCGGCACCACCTGGGAGTTCGTCGCCGTCACCGTCTCGGTGCTCTGCGCCGCGGCCACCGCCGTGGTCTTCTACCGCCTGATGAACCACGTGCTCCAGGATGCGCGAGCGGCCCTCTTCGCGGTCGTGCTGTTCTGCGTGGCTCCGCTCTCGCCGCTGCTGCAGTTCGCCTACGCCGAGTCGATGAGCCTGCTGCTCCTCGTCAGCGCCCTGTACCTCGTGGTCACCCGGAGGTACGGCTGGGTGTTCCCGATCGTCGCCCTGATGGCGCTGACGCGGCCCTCGGGGCTCGCGTTCGCGCTGTTCGTCGTGCTGCACGTCGGGTACCGGTTCCTGACCCGCGGGCGCGAGCCGTTCCCGCTCCGCGAGCGGGTGACGGCATCCGCTCTCGCCGTGTTCAGCGGGGTGATGGGGCTGGCCTGGCTCGTGATCGCGGGCGTCGTCACCGGGTCGCCGACCGCGTACACCGACACCGAGCTGGCGTGGCGGGCCGCGTACATCGGCTACGGCGAGCTCGTGCCGTTCACCGCGTGGTTCGAGAGCGGTGTCTGGTGGCTCGGCGCGCCGTGGGGGCCGATCGTCGTGGTGCTGCTGATCGTGGGATTCGCGGTGTTCCTGTTCCTGCCGCCGGTGAAGCGGCTCGGGGTCGACCTGCGGTTCTGGCTGGCGAGCTACGCGCTGTACCTGCTGGCGGTGTTCTTCCCGCAGTCGAGCACGTTCCGGCTGCTCATGCCGCTGTTCCCGGCGCTCGGGGCGCTCGCGCTGCCGCGCTCGCCCGTGTACCGGGTGCTGATCGTGCTCGTGGCGATCGCGGGGCAGGTCGGCTGGATGGCGATCGGCTGGGGCGTCGACGGGCGGGACTGGACGCCGCCGTGATCGGCCGGCGGTCCGCGGGGCCGCGTCGCGCCGTCGTCAGGACGCGCATCCGGGCCGTCGTCACGCATGCTTTCGGGCCACTGGTTCCGAGCACGCGTCACTATCGGAGATAATGGAGATCACACCAGGAAAGGGGAGCCGAATGGCCGCCATGAAACCGAGGACCGGAGACGGGCCTATGGAGGCAGTGAAAGAAGGACGCCTCATCATCGTGCGAGTGCCGCTGGAGGGCGGGGGTCGCCTGGTCGTCTCCGTCAACGACGCGGAAGCGAAGGAGCTCCACGACGCACTTGCTGGCGTGGTCAATCCCGCCTAGCCGACAGGCTCGCGACGACCTCGGCGCACCGTTCCTCGGAGCGGGCACCGAGGTCGTCGGCAGTTAACCGGCTGCTACTCGACGATCTTCGTGACCTGGAGCAGGCCGTCGCCGGCGGGCGAGAGCGCCACGAGCACGGCGTCCGAGCCCGAGAGCTCGGCGATCAGCGTGCGGAAGTCGCCCACCGTGTCGCCGCGCTGGGCGGGGTCGGCGACCTTGTCCTTCCAGAGCGCGTGCGGCACGAGCACCGTGCCGCCCTGGCGCACCAGGCGCAGTCCGTGCTCGACGTACTCGATCACCGAGGCCGGGTCGGCGTCGACGAGCACGAGGTCGTAGGAGCTCTCGTTCAGGCGGGGCAGCACGTCACCCGCCGTGCCGGTGATGAGACGGATGCGGTTGGCCGGTACCTTCGCGTCGAGCAGCGCCGCCCGGGCCACCTGCTGGTGCTCGAGCTCGGTGTCGATCGAGGTGATGGTGGCGTCGGGGGCTCCGCGGAGCATCCACAGGGCGGACACGCCGAGCCCCGTGCCGATCTCGACGATCGACTTCGCGCGGGCCGCCGCGGCGATCACGGCCAGCTGGCTGCCGATCGCCGGGGAGACGGATTCGACCCCCACCTCGGCCGCGTGCGTGCGCGCGGCGACGATCTGCGTCGTCTCGACGACGATGTCGTCGGCGAACTTCCAGCTGGCTTCTTTAGTCACTGATGGCCTCCGGGTTCAGCTTAGGCAGTGGCGGCGCGGGTGCCGGGGTGCCACGCGGCGCGGGACCGTGCGGCGTTCGGCTCCGAGCCCGCGCCGGCCGAGCTGGCCCGTCGCTCGGGGGGATTTGACGTTCTGCGGATGCTACCGCCCGGTTCCCGGGGAACACCCGACCTGGGCGTCGCCCGGCGCGGCTATGATTCAAGAATGTTCGGGCTGACCTTCGAGAAGCTGCTCCTGATCGGGATCATCGCGGTGTTCCTGCTCGGCCCGGAGCGCCTGCCCGGGTACACGGCGAAGCTGGCGCAGTTCGTGCGCAGCCTCCGCGACATGGCGAACGGTGCGAAGAGCCGGATGCGCGACGAGATGGGCCCCGAGTTCGACGACGTCGACTGGAAGAAGCTCGACCCCAGGCAGTACGACCCGCGGCGCATCATCCGCGAGGCGCTGCTCGACGACGGGCCCGCCGACGGTGCGGCCGCCACGACCTCGGCGGTCCGTCCGCCGAACCGGCCGCGACCCGAGCCGGCGTATCTGCAGCACAAGGCGAAGTCGGCCGGGGGGCCGGTGCCGGTCGATCTTCCGGGCGATGCCGGTGGGGCGGGTGCTGCCGCCGGTGCGGCTGCGGTGGGAGTGGTCGGGGCTGCCGGTGCTGCTGCGGGCGCTGCCGGTGACGGTGGGGCTTCCACCGGTGGCGCGGGTGAGGGCGTGGTGGCGGATGACGGCGGCGGGGTTCCGCGGCCGGTTGCCACGGCATACGACTCCGAGGCGACCTGAGACGAGCATCCGGGTTCTCAGCCCTCGGGGACGGCGAAACCGCAGGCGCTCGCCACGTAGTCGTAGATCGCCAGGCGGAGCGGGTCGGCTGACGGGATCGAGACGGTGCCGGCGAGCCCGTCGGACAGCTCGAGGGTGACGGGGACGAAGGTGCCGCGCTTGTCCTCGGCGATGGCGTGCGGATCGCAGCGGGCCGGGATGGCGTCGAGGGTGATCGTGGTGGGGGAGTCGCCCGGGGTGACCGCGAGGTCGAGCGACCAGTCGGCGCCGTCGGCGGGCTCGAGGAGGACCGTCGATGCGGCGTGGTCGAGGTGGAGTGTGGCAGGGCCGTCGCCGGAGGGTGCGGCGGGTGCGACGACGCTGGAGCCGCCGGTGTCGGTGGTCACGCCCATCGGGCGGGGCTCGACGATGAGGTCGAGGTGGGCGACGGCGTCGGGGCCGTCGCCCGTGATCCGCAGGGTGTCGGAGAGGCGGAGGGTGGCCACCGCGGCGACCGCCTCGTCGAGGCAGTCCTCGGTGGCGATGCGGTCGAGCACGCCGAAGGGGTCGGCGGGGCGGCCGGTGACCTCGCGGGCGGTTCCGTCGGCGTCGATCATGGTGACCGTCAGCTCGGGGGTGGTGGCCGGGGCCGGGCAGTCCGCCTCGGGCAGCGGGACGGGGAGGAAGCGGGTGAGGCCGGCCGGCACGTCGGTGGCCTTCGCGGTCTCGACCGGGGCGACGAACTGCGGGGAGCTGAAACGGGCGGCGGTGACCGTGACGGGAGCGTCGGTCTCGTTGGTGATCGAGAGCTGCAGGCGGCGGGCGCCGTAGTCGGGGCGGTTCTGCAGGATCGCCAGGCCGAGGCCGTCGATGACGACCGGTTCGGCGGGTGTGGCCGCGGGCGTGGGGGTGCCGGACGCGCTGCCGGTGCCGACGTCGGTGGGTGCAGCGGTGCTCGGGGCGAGGGAGGGCGGGCTCGAGCATCCGGAGACCGCGACCAGTGCCAGCGCGGTCAGCGCGGCGAGGACGGCGGCCCGGGCGGTCATGCCGGGGCGAGCCCCAGCTTGCGGCCCGCGAGACCGCGGCCGCGGCGGGCGATGCGGTCGGCGACCGACGCGATCGCCACGGCGGCCGGGTCGGTGGGATGCGCCAGCACCACCGGCGCCCCGGCGTCTCCGCCGGAGCGGAGGGCGACGCTGATCGGCACCGACGCCAGCAGGGGCACGGCCCCGTCGTGGGTGGCGTGTGCGCCGGTGGCGCCAGCGGCGGTGCGGGCCGCCGTGGCCGCCTGCTGGCGGTCGGAGAGGCGGCGGGCGACCTCGGCGCCGCCGCCCGCGCCGAAGAGGTCGACGACGGTGCCGTCGGGTGCGGCGTAGCCCGCCATGTTCTCGATCACGCCGTAGACGTGCTGCCCGGTCTGCATCGCCACGAGGCCCGAGCGCTCGGCCACGTCGGCGGCGGCCGGCTGCGGGGTCGTCAGCACGATCACCTCGGCGTTCGGCAGCAGCTGTCCGATCGAGATGGCGACGTCGCCGGTGCCGGGCGGCAGGTCGAGCAGCAGCACGTCGAGGTCGCCGAAGTAGACGTCGGTGAGGAACTGCGTGATCGTGCGGTGCAGCATCGGCCCCCGCCAGGCGACGGCGCCGCCCGTGGCCGAGCTCTGCTCGGGGTCGATGAACATCCCGATGGAGATGACCTTCACGCCGTGCGCGACCGGCGGCAGGATCATGTCGTCGACCCGCGTCGGCCGGGCCGCGACCCCGTGCTCGTCGACGAGGCCCAGGATGCCCGGGATCGAGAACCCGTACACGTCGGCGTCGACCAGCCCCACCGCCAGCCCGCGCGCGGCGAGGGCGACCGCGAGATTGGCGGTCAGCGTCGACTTGCCGACGCCGCCCTTGCCGCTCGTGACGGCGTAGACGCGGGTGAGCGAGCCGGGGCCGAAGGGCATGGTGCGCGGGCCGCCGGGTCCGCGGAGCTTCTCGGTGAGGGCCTGTCGCTCCTCCTTGGTCATGACCGAGACCGCCACGTCGACCGCCCGGACGCCGGGCACGCCGGCGGCGGCCTGGCGGACGTCGCGTTCGATGGTGGAAGCGGCCGGGCATCCGACGATCGTGAGCTTCAGGTCGACCGAGGCGAGGCCGGCCGCGTCGACCTGCACACCGCCGACCATGTCGAGCTCGGTGATGGGCTTGCGGATCTCCGGGTCGATGACGCGGGCGAGGGCGGTGCGCACGGCGGTCGCCAGCCCGGTGTCGCCGCGCGCGGCGGCGGCGCGAGCATCCTCGCCCGGCTCGGGCAGAACGTCGCTCACGGCTTGACGACCGGCAGCGAGCCGGTCGGGGTGCCGCGGCCCGAACGGCTGCGGGCCGAGCCGGCGGGGGGAGCATCCGGAACATCGTCACGACCCCGATCGAGCTCCTCCAGCAGCGAGCGCAGCTCGGCGCGGATGAACTCCTTGCTCGCCATGTCCTGCATCGCGAGGCGCAGGGCCACGACCTCGCGGGCCAGGTACTCGGTGTCGGCGAGGTTGCGCTCGGCGCGCTGACGGTCCTGCTCGAACTGCACGCGGTCGCGGTCGTCCTGCCGGTTCTGCGCGAGCAGGATGAGCGGGGCGGCGTACGAGGCCTGCAGCGACAGGATGAGGGTCAGGGCCGTGAAGCCGATGGCCGCCGAGTCGAACCGCAGGTCTTCGGGGCCGATGGAGTTGAACACGATCCAGACGACGCAGAACAGCGTCAGTCCGATCAGGAAGAACGGGGTGCCCATCGCGCGCGCGATCGCCTCGGTGGCGCGGCCGAAGCGGTCGCGGGAGGCCACCGGGCGGCGGGGGATGACGCTCGTGCGACGGCCCTTGGGTGCGTCGAGCGGGTTCTGGGGCTTGCTGTTACGACCGGCCATACGAGGTCCTCCTTCCGCGGGTGGTCAAGCGCGGGGCTATGGCCTGCGCTCGCGAGAGTGTGCGATCCGGCACCCGGGGGGTGTCGGGGTCGCTGTCGTTACTTCGCCAGTCGTCGGGCAAGAGGTAGTCGAGGACGTCGTCAATGGTCACCACCCCGACCAGGCGGTGGTTGTCGTCGACAACCGGAACGGAGACCAGGTTGTAGCTGGCCAGGATGCGCGACACGACGGCCGCGCTGGTGTCGGCCGTGACGGGCTCGAGCCCCTGGTCGAGGATGGTGCCGAGGCGCTCGTGCGGCGGGTAGCGCAGCATGCGCTGGAAGTGCACGACGCCGAGGAAGCGGCCGGTCGGCGGCTCATAGGGCGGCAGGGTGACGCAGATGGCGGCACCGAGCGCCGGCGCGAGCTCGTGCCGGCGGATCAGCGCGAGGCCCTCGGCCACCGTGGCGTCGGCGCTGACGATGATGGGCTCGGTGGTCATCAGGCCACCGGCGGTGTCGGGGGCGTAGGCGAGCAGCATGCGCACGTCGTCGGCCTCCTCGGGCTGCATGAGCTCGAGCAGGTGCTCGCCGCGCTCCTCGGAGAGCTGCGCGATCAGGTCGGCCGCGTCGTCGGGCTGCATCTGGTCGAGCACGTCGGCGGCGCGGTCGTCGTCGAGCTGGGCGAGGATCTCGACCTGCTCGCTCTCGGGCATCTCCTCGAGCACGTCCGCGAGGCGGTCGTCGGAGAGCTCCTCGGCGACCTCGAGCATGCGCGCCTGCGGCAAGTCGAGCAGGGTGCTGGCGAGGTCGGCGGGCTTCAGCTCGCTGTAGGTCGCGATCAGCTGCTCCGCCGACTGCGGCTGGCCCAGGGAGGTCTTCTCGCGCACGTCGTTCCAGCTGGCGTAGACGGTGGCGCCCTTGGCGAAGAGGCTGGCGCTCGTCTTCGGTCGGCGCACGAAGAGCTGAACGATCGCCCACTCGCCGGGGCCGTGCTCCTCGATCGCGACGTCCTCGACGGTGGCCTGCCCGGTGCCGTCGGCGAAGACGACGGTGCGGCCGAGCATCTCGGCGATGACGCGCACCTCGCCGCCGCGCTGCTCGAAGCGGCGCACGTTGATCAGCCCGGTGGTGATGATCTGGCCGCTCGAGATGCTCGTGACGCGGCCGATCGAGACGAAGACGTGGCGCCGGCCGGGGATCTCGACGATCAGCCCGACAACCCGCGGCGGATCGCTCTTGCGGTACACCACGAGCACGTCCCGCACCTTGCCGAGACGGTCGCCGGCGGGGTCGAAGACGGTGCACCCCGCCAACCGGGCGACGAAGACTCTGGTGGCACTCACGACTACTAACTTAGACCCCCTGCATGCACGTCAGCCGGGCGGCGGCCGGGGCGGTGGGGCTCCGGATGCTCGAGCCGCGCGGTCGGCGTCACTGGGGTCGCTTGGCCGCTGCCGGGTCGGCGCCGCTCGGGTCGCTCGGCCGCTGCGGGGTCGGCGTCACTCGGGTCGCTCCGATGCGCCCGTGGGATGATCTGGGGGTGAGTGATCGATCCTCGTCCACCGGCCGCGGGCTGCCGCGCTTCCCGTCGATCCCGCGCGGGGAGGTGGTCGCCACCTTCGACAGCTACGACGACGCGCAGAAGGCGGTGGACACGCTCTCGAAGGCGGAGTTCCCGGTGAAGGAGGTGTCGATCATCGGCAACGACCTGGTGAGCGTCGAGCGGGTGACGGGCACGCTGAGCTACGGGCGCGCCGCGGGCACGGGCGCCCTGTCGGGCCTGTGGATCGGGCTGTTCTTCGGTCTGCTGCTGACCCTGCTGTCCCCGAGCGCCTCGACACTGCTGTTCATCGGCGCCGCGGCCCTCATCGGCGCCGGCTTCGGCATGTTCTTCAACATCGCCGTCTACAGCCTGAACCGCCGCCGCCGCGACTTCACCTCGGTGATGCAGGTGGTCGCGACGTCGTACTCGGTGCTCACGACGGGCGAGCTGGCGAACCGCGCCCGCAACCTCCTCGGCCAGGACTAGCGGCGGCGGTGCCCGTCAGGCCGACGGGTTCTGGCGCGCGTACCAGGCCTCGACCTCGTCGGCCGTGCGGGGGAGCCCGATCGAGAGGTTCTCGGCGCCGTCGGCCGTGACCAGGATGTCGTCCTCGATGCGCACGCCGATGCCGCGGAACTCCTCGGGCACCGTGAGGTCGTCGGGCTGGAAGTAGAGACCCGGCTCGATGGTGAAGACCATTCCCGGCTCGAGCACGCCGTCGAGGTACATCTCGCGGCGGGCCTTCGCGCAGTCGTGCACGTCGATGCCCAGGTGGTGGCTCGTGCCGTGCACCATGTAGCGGCGGTGCTGCTGGTTGTCGGCCTCCAGCGCCTCCTCGGCGCTGACCGGCAGCAGCCCCCACTCGGCGGTGCGCCGGGCGATGACCCCCATCGCCGTCGCGTGGATCTCGCGGAACCTGATGCCCGGCCGCACGATCGCGAACGCGGCGTCGGCCGCCTCGCGCACCGCCTCGTAGACCTTCCGCTGCACCTCGGTGAAGCGCCCGTCGACCGGGATGGTGCGGGTGATGTCGGCCGTGTAGTAGCTGTCGAGCTCGACCCCCGCGTCGAGCAGGATGAGGTCACCCGGCAGCACCGGCCCGTCGTTGCGTGTCCAGTGCAGGATGCAGGCGTGCGGACCCGAGGCGGCGATCGTGTCGTAGCCCACGGTGTTGCCGTCGAGCCGCGCGCGGGTGTTGAACACGCCCTCGACCAGGCGCTCGCCGCGCTCGTGCTGCGAGCTGCGCGGGAAGTCGGCGATGACGTCGTCGAAGCCCCGGGCGGTGGCGGCGATGGCGAGCCGCATCTGCTCGATCTCGTACTCGTCCTTCACCAGGCGCATCTCGGAGAGGAAGCGGTGGAAGTCGGCGTCGGCCTCCTCGCCGGCACCCGCCGGCAGCTCGGGGGCCGCTTCGCGCACCACCAGCGTGGAGGCGTCGAACAGCACGTCCTCGAACCCGGCGATGCCCGCGGTGGCCACGCCGAGGTCGCTCGCGACCTGGGCGAGCGAGGGGCGCGGCCCGATCCAGAACTCCCCGATCTCGGGGTTGGCGTAGAACTCGTCGGAGTCGCGGCCCGCGCGCTCACGGAAGTAGAGGGTGACGTCGTGACCCGCATCCGCCGGCTCGAAGACGAGGAACGAGCCCGGCTCGCTGTCGGAGCCCCAGCCCGCGAGGTAGGAGAACGCGGAGTGCGCCCGGTAGGGGTAGTCGGTGTCGTTCGAGCGCTGCTTGGCGGCACCCGAGGCGACGACGAGGCGCTTGCCGGTGTAGGCCTCGGAGAGGCGGCGGCGGCGCTCGGCCGCGAACGGCGCCTGCTCGCGCGCGGGCGGCAGCACCTCCTCGCGGTCGGCCCACTGGCTGCCGATGTAGTCGCGGAACGTGTCGGACGCCGGGGTCGTCGACCGGTTGCTCGTGGCGCGCGGCTTCGGCGCCTCGGTGACGGAGTGGTCGGCGGTGCTGGGTGCGGTGGTGTCTGCCATTCCTCCATTCTCCACCCGGCGGCCGGGCGCGCGCGGGGAGCGCCACCGCCTGTGGACGGATGCGGCGGTCTGTGGAGGGATCGTGGAGTGGTTAGCATTGGGGAATGTCTCCCGATCGGCTGTTCCGCGCGCCGATCGACCTGCACACGCACAGCCGCGTGAGCGACGGCACCGAGTCGCCGGCCATCCTGGTGCGGGCCGCGGCCGAGGCGGGCCTCGGCACCGTCGCGCTGACCGACCACGACTCCACCGCGGGCTGGTCGGAGGCCAGTGGTGCGGCCGTCGAGAACGGTGTGACGCTCATCCCGGGCATGGAGCTCAGCACCCGGCTCGACTGGTCGAGCGTGCACATGCTGGCCTACCTCTTCGACCCGAACAACGCCAAGCTCGTGGCCGAGACGGCCCGCATCCGCGAAGCCAGGCTGCACCGCGCCGAGGAGATGGTCGCCCGGATCGGCCGCGACTACGACGTCGGCTGGGACGACGTGCTCGCTCAGACCACCCCCGGTGCCACCGTCGGACGCCCGCACATCGCCGACGCCCTCGTCGCACGCGGCCTCGCGGAGACGCGCAGCGAGGCGTTCGCGGGCATCCTGCACTGGCGCGCCGGCTACTACCAGCCGCACTACGCCCCCGACCCGCTGCTCGCCGTCGAGCTCGTGGTCGCGGCCGGGGGAGTGCCCGTCATCGCGCATCCGGCCACCGTCAGCCGGGCGGATGTCGCCCTCGACGACCGCATGGGCGACCTCGTCGACGCCGGACTCTTCGGCCTCGAGGTCGATCACCGAGAGAACACCGTCGAGGGTCGCGCGCGGCTGCTGCGCCTCGCCGACCGCTACGGCCTCGCGCTCACCGGCTCGAGCGATTACCACGGCGAGGGCAAGCCCAACCGCCTCGGCGAGAACACCACGAGGCCCGAGGTGCTCGACCGCTTGATAGCACGCGCCACCGGCTGGAGCCCGGTCTACGCGTAGCGTTCGTTTCCGCCTCGGCCCGCGCTGCCGCTGGGTGCACGTCCACCTCCGGGGTCGATGAGCGGATGCCCGGCCCGCGTCGAGCGGTGGCTCCCGTCACGGCGAGCACGATGAGCGGATGCCCCGCCCGTGTCGAGCGGTGGCTGCCGTCACGGCGACCACGATGAGCGGCTGCCCGGCCGGGGGTCGGGCGCGAGCATCCGTCGAGCCGGCCGAACCCCCGGAATGCCGAAGACGGCCGGCCCCGAGGGGCGCGACCGTCTTCGGCGTTCAGCTGTCGAGCGCTACTCGCCCGCGGGGCGGGGGCCGCGGCGGCGCGAGCGGCTGCGGCGGCGCGGGGCGCTGTTGCCGTCGTGGTGCTCGCTGCCGGAGCCGGCCGAGGTGGACTCGGTCGCGCCGGCGCTCGACTCCTTGATGGCGGCGGGCAGCGTGCCCGAGGCGAGCGAGCCGGGGGCGAGCTTCCGCGAGGTGTCGTTGTCGAGCACGGAGGTCGGGGCGGAGCCGCGCGAGCGGTTGCGGTTGCGGTTGCGCGGTGCGCCCGCGTTCTCGCCGCCGGCGGTGGCGCTGGCCGCGACGGCTGCGGTCACCGGCGCGTCGGACTCGGTGCCGGTCGCCTCGGTCGCCGGGGCCGAGACGGTGCCCTGGGCGGCGCGGGTGCCGGTGCGGGGTCCGCGGTCACCGCGTTCGCCGCGGTCGCTTCCACGAGCACCGCGGTCACTCCGCTCGCCGGTGCGCGAACCGCGGTCGCCCCCACGGTCTCCGCTGCGCTCGCCCCGGTCGGAGCGGGGCGCGGTGCCGGCCTCGGCCGACCGCGAGGTGGCCTTGAGGCGACCGCGCGTGCCCGCCGGGATGTTCAGGTCGGAGAACAGGTGCGGCGACGACGAGTAGGTCTCGGTCGGCTCGGGCTGGCCGAACTCGAGGGCGCGGTTGATCAGCGCCCACTTGTGCAGGTCGTCCCAGTCGACGAAGGTGACGGCGATGCCGGTCTTGCCCGCACGGCCGGTGCGGCCGGCGCGGTGCAGGTAGGTCTTGTCGTCGTCGGGGATGGTGTGGTTGATCACGTGCGTCACGTCGTCGACGTCGATGCCGCGGGCGGCCACGTCGGTGGCGATCAGGATGTCCTTCTTGCCGGCCTTGAAGGCGGCCATCGCGCGCTCGCGCTGCTCCTGGTTGAGGTCGCCGTGCACGGCGGCGGCGTTGAAGCCCCGGTCGTTGAGCTCCTCGACCAGCTTCGCGGCGGCGCGCTTGGTGCGGGTGAAGACGACGGTCTTGCCGCGGCCCTCGGCCTGCAGGATGCGGGCGATGACCTCGTCCTTGTCCATGTTGTGGGCGCGGTAGACGAGGTGCTTGATGTTCGCCTGCGTCAGGCCCTCGTCGGGGTCGGTGGCGCGGATGTGGATGGGCCGGTTCATGAAGCGGCGCGCGAGCGCGACGATCGGGCCGGGCATCGTGGCCGAGAAGAGCATGGTGTGGCGGTTCGCGGGGGTCTGGGCGAACAGCTTCTCGATGTCGGCGAGGAAGCCGAGGTCGAGCATCTTGTCGGCCTCGTCGAGCACCATCTCGCTCACCGCGCCGAGGTTCAGCAGTCGCTGGCCGGCGAGGTCGAGGAGGCGGCCCGGGGTGCCGACGACGATCTGCGCGCCGGCCTTGATCTGCTCGATCTGACCCTCGTAGGCCTTGCCACCGTAGATCGACACGATCTTCGTGGGGCGGTTGCCGGCGGCGATCTCGAGGTCTTCCGTGACCTGCACGCACAGCTCGCGGGTCGGCACGACGACGAGCGCCTTGACGCCCGGCTCGGGGTCGAGGCCCAGACGCTGGATGAGGGGGAGGCCGAAGCCGAAGGTCTTGCCGGTGCCGGTCTTGGCCTGGCCGATGATGTCCTGCCCGTCGAGGGCGAGGGGGATCGTCTGCTCCTGGATGGGGAACGGTTCGAGGATGCCCTTCGCGGCGAGGGCGTCGACCATGTCCTGGTCGACCTTGAGGTCTGAAAAATTCACGTGGATACCTGTCGTGGAAGCGGTGCCGCCGTAGTGAGGAACGGCGCTCGGATGCTCTGAGCGATGACCGGCGATGGCGCCGGGCGGCGGCGGATTGCCCCGATTTGCGTCAGGGCCCGGGTCGAGTTTAGTGGACGGGGCCTGCACGCAGGCCGGAAGGGCCGCGGCGGCGGGTCGGGGAGGCGTCGGGGACGGGTCGGCCGTGGGTCGGGGCGCCGTGGCGGGCCCCGTTAGGATTGGCGTCGTGTTCGGTTTTCTCCGCCGCCCGAAGGTGCGCATCGACATCCCGCGGCTGAAACCCCGGGACGATTCGGCGAGCTACCCGAAGGTCAACCTGGCCGAGCTGACGCCCGAGGTGCTGCCCTATCTCGGCCAGGCCGCCTATGTGCAGCTGGCCGTGTTCGAAGAGGTGTCGGATGCGATCGCCGCCGCCCCTTCGGTGGCCGCCAAGCAGGTGCTGGCCCCCGCGGCCAGTCAGGCGCTCGACAAGCACGAACGGCTGGTCGCCGAGATCCGCCGCCGGGTCGACGTGCCGGCCGAGGTGATCGAGCCGTTCACGGCGGGCATCGACCGCTACCGCTCGCTGGTGCGCGGAGGCGACTGGTTCGAGCAGCTCGCGAGCGTGTACCTGACCGCGGGCATCCTCGACGACTTCTTCACGCTGCTGGCCGCGGGGCTGCCGGGCGACATCGCGCCGCGCTGCGTCGCCATCCTCGACGCCGAGACGGGCCGGCGGGCGATCGCCGACCTGCTGGCCGACGGGATCGCCGCCGACCCGGTGCTCGGGCCGCGGCTCGCGATGTGGGGGCGGCGGGTCGTGGGCGACACGTTGCTCGTGTGCCGCTCGGCCATCCACCTCTCGGGCAACCAGGAGTCGGACGAGCAGCGCATCGAGCCGGTGTTCACCGAGATGATCGCGTCGCACACGCGGCGGATGGATCGGCTGGGGCTCACGGCGTAGGCGGCCACCGCGCATCCGCCCGGCTGCTCGCGGGGGTGCAGCGTGGGCGGTGCGTGCTACGCGGGCCGTGCCTCCACCCGGCCGCTCGGCGCGGAGATTCTCAGGCGACGACGTCGCCGTCGAGCACGCGGCTCAGGCGGCGACGCGGCCCGTGAGCAGCTGCTGGAGGCGAACCTCGTCGCGCTCCTTGCGGCGGCGACCGATCAGCACGTCGGCGACCACGACCGCGACGGCCGTGACGACCAGGCTGATCGCCCAGATCCACCCCCCGTCCCACGGGAGGCCGGCCCAGGTGAGCACGACCCAGACGACCGCTGCGACCGCAGCGCCGATGGCGGGGACCACCACGACGCCGTGCCGATCGCGGTTCGGCAGCGCGTAGCGGGCGATCAGCCCGAGGATCACGCCACCGAGGGTGATGAACAGCAGTTCCATGACCAGAGGTTAGGCGACGAAGCCGACGCGGCGCGACTCTTCGCTGCCGATCTCGACGTAGCTGAGCGAGGCGACGGGAACGAGGTACTGCTTGCCCTTGTCGTCTTTCAGCGAGACGTGGGTGCTGCCGTTGGTGAGGGCGTCGGAGACGATCGCCTCGATCTCGGCGGGGGACTGGCTCGACTCGAAGTTGAGCTCACGGGGCGAGTTGGCGATGCCGATACGGATGTCCATCAGGTGTGCCTTTCACGTCACGTGACCGATTCGACCGGCCACGAGTTCAGATTACGGCACACCCCCGACAGCACCCGCCGAATGGGGCGCGCGGGCACCAGCCCAGAGCGAACAGGGGCCCGTCTCGCCTCTGCGGTGCGCGTTCTGCTGCTCGCCGACGAGGGCGAGCGGATGCGCGGCCGGCGATGTCGGAGGCGGCCGGTACCGTGGTGGCCGTGATCGATGCACCGTCCGACGCCTCCCGCGCGACGCCCCCTAAGGCGCCGACGCAGGCTGCGTCGCGCTCTCGCCCGGGCGTGCCGCCCGAGCTGCTGGATCGGCCGATCGGGGCGTCGTTCGCGGTGATCGGCGCTCCCGGCACGGGCAAGACGACGGCGCTCGTGGAGTTCGTCGCCGACCGTGTCGAGCGACACGGGCTCGCGCCCGAGAGCGTGCTGGTGCTGGCGTCGACGCGCCAGAGCGCGACGCGGCTGCGCGACCGGGTGGCGCTGCGGCTGGGGGTGCCGAGCAGCGGTCCGCTCGCGCGCACGCCCAGTTCGGCGGCGTTCGGGATCGTGCGCACGGGAGGAGATCGCACGGCGGCCGGCGCGGGGGCGGCCCCGGTCGCGGGGGCGGCTCGGGCATCCGCTGCCCCGTCGCGTGCGGTGGCGCTGCTGACCGGTGCCGAGCAGGACAGGATCGTGGCGGAGCTCGTGCAGGGCGGCATCGAGGACGAGCTGGCGGGGCGGGGGGCCGTCGCCTGGCCGGCGTCGCTGCCGCCGGAGGTGCGGAGGCTGAAGGAGTTCCGCACGGAACTGCGGGAGCTGATGATGCGGGCGACCGAGAACGGGGTGTCGCCCGCGGCGCTGGCGCGCCTCGGGGTCGCGCAGGGTCTGGCGGAGTGGGAGGGCGCGGCCGCCTTCCTGGCCGAGTACCAGACGACGCTCGAGGCGTACGAGGTGGCGCACCTCGACTCGGCGGAGCTGCTGGCCGAGGCGCGGCGGATCGTTCGCGACGCCGGGCTGCCCGCGGGGCTGCGGCTCGTGGTGGTCGACGACTTCCCCGACCTGGCGATCGGGGCGGTCAACCTGGTGCGGGAGTTCGCCCGGCAGGGGGCCGCGGTGGTGGCGTTCGGCGACCCCGATACGGCGACGACGGGGTTCCGCGGGTCGGACGTACGGGCGCTGGGGCAGCTGTCGCGGGCGCTGGGGGTTCCGACGCTGCCGCCCGTGCTGCTGCGGGAGTCGCACCGGCAGCGCGGGGTGCTGCGGGGGCTGACGCGGAGGGTGACGGAGAGGATCGGGGCGGCGGCCGCGGGGCGGCAGCGCGACACGGTGGAGTCCGGTGCCGGCGCTGCTTCTGCGGCCGGTGGAGGTGCCGGCGCTGGGCGGGTGCTGCGCATTCAGGCCGATACGCGGGCCGGCGAGATCGCGACCGTGGCGCGGCTGCTGCGCGAGCAGTACCTGCTCCACGGCACCGAGTGGTCGCAGATGGCGGTGATCGTGCGATCGGGTGCGCTCGTGCCGGCGATGGCGCGCGGGCTGGGGCTCGCCGAGGTGCCGACGCGCACGCTCTCGGCCGTGCAGGCGCTGCGCGACGACTACGCGGCGCGGCACCTCGCCGAGGGGGTGGCGCTCGCCATCGGGCGGCTGGAGCTGACGTCGTCGGCGGTGTCGTCGCTCGTCCTCGGGCCGCTCGGAGGCGTCGACGCGGTGGGGCTGCGCCGGCTACGGCTGGCGCTGCGGCACGAGGAGCTCGCGAGCGGCGGCAGCCGGCACTCCGACGAGCTGCTCGAGGAGGCGGTGCGCATCCCCGGCGTCCTCGCGACGATCGACTCGGCACCGGCGCGGCGGGTCGCGGCGCTCGGCACGACCCTCGCGGCGGTGCGAGCGAGTCACGAGGCCGGGGCGAGCGTCGAAGAACTGCTCTGGGAGCTCTGGCAGCGCACCGGTCTCGCCAAGCGCTGGGGCGACCTCGCTGCCGGCACCGGCATCGTCGCCGATGAGGCGAACCGCAACCTCGACGGCGCGGTGGCCCTCTTCACGGCGGCCCGGCGGTCGGTCGAGCGCGACCCGGAACGGCCGGCCGAGCTGTTCCTCGACGAGTTCCTGACGGCTGAGGTGCCCGAGGACACGCTCTCGCCGCGCTCCCGCAGCGACGCCGTGCTCGTCACGACGCCCACAGGTGCGGTGGGAGTCGAGGTCGACGTCGTCGTGGTGGCGGGGTTGCAGGAGTCGGTCTGGCCGAACCTCCGGCTGCGGGGGTCTCTGCTGCACGCGCAGCGGCTGACGGCGCTCGCCGAGGCGGGGGAGCTGTCGGGGGCGGCGCTGTCGGGGGCTGAGCTCTCGGCGGCGCTGTCGGGCGCGGCGTCGGGCCGAGCATCCGCCGGCCCGGTTGTCGACGAGACGCCGCCGGCACATGCCGATGACGATGGTGCGCCTGCTGCGGGTCTCGCGCACGCTGAGGGTGCCGCTCTGGAGGAGGCTGCTGCGGGGGCGGCCGCTGCCGCCCAGCGGGCCGAGGTGCTCGGCGACGAGCTGCGGATGTTCGCGCTGGCCGTGTCGCGGTCGCGGTCGCTGACCGTGCTGAGCTGCGTCGCGAACGACGACGAGCAGCCCTCGCCGTTCTTCGGCTTCGCCCCCGACGCCGAGCCGATGGCCCAGGCGCGGCACCCCCTCACTCTGCGCGGCCTGACGGGCTACCTCCGCCGCCGGGTCGCCGAGGACGGTGACGCCCGCGCGGCCGCCGCGCTGGCCCGGCTCGCGCAGGAGGGTGCGCCCGGAGCCGACCCCGCCGAGTGGTACGGACTGCTCACCGCCTCGACCGACGAGCCCGTCATCGACCCCGCTGACGTGGATGCCGTGGTGCGGGTGTCGCCGTCGCGCATCGAGGCGTTCGAGCAGTCGCCGCTGATCTGGTTCGTCGACCAGGTCGCGGGCGGGTCCAAGAGCCTGGCCGCCGGCATCGGCACGATCGTGCACGCTGCGATGGAGTCGGTGTCGACCGACCCCGAGGCCGAGCCGACGGTCGAGGCGCTGGCCCGCGTCTCGGAGGAGCGCTGGAAGGAGCTGCGCTTCGAGGCCCCCTGGATCGAGCAGCGCGAGCGACGTGCCCTCGAGACGAAGCTCGACGGCCTGGCCGACTACCTCCGCCGCTTCGAGAACCGCGACGGCCACGAGCTCGTGGGCGCGGAGGCCGGCTTCTCGTTCCGGCAAGGGCGCGCGCAGGTGAACGGGTCGATCGACCGCGTCGAGCGCGACGGCGAGGGCACGCTGCTGGTCATCGACCTCAAGACGGGCAAGTACCCGGTGCGCGCGGCCGACATGCCGGGGCACGCCCAGATGGCGGCGTACCAGCTGGCGCTCGCCCGGGGCACGGTCGACGGGCTCGGCGCTCCGGATGCGGATTCGGAGCCAACCCTGAGGGGCCTCGCCGAGGGGCCCTCGCACCGGGGCGCGGCGCTGCTGTACGTCGCGAAGGGCGACCGTGAGGCGCGGTTCACCCTCCGCGTGCAGGATCCGCTCGACGACGAGGCCCTCGCCGAGATCGCCCGGCGCATCGAGGCGGTCGCCGAGGGCATGGCCGCCGCCGAGTTCCCGGGCGTCGTGGCTCCCGAGGAGCGCGACAACCAGAACCGGTACGAGTACCGCATCCAGCTGATCAAGGCGGTGAGCGAATGAGCGACGCGCTGTTCGACCTCGCCGACCTCGACGATCCGCAGGCCTTCGTCGCGCCGCGGGGCGCGGGGGCCGGGCATCCGGCGCCTGAATCGGGTGGCGGGTCGGGGCCGGCATCAGGGCAGGCATCGGTGCACGGGTCAGCGGATGCGCATCCCCTCACCCGCACGCCCGGCGGCCTCATCCCGGCCGTCGAGATCGCCGACCGGCTGGGGCTGCCGCGGCCGACCGAGCAGCAGCGTGCGGTGATCGAGGCGCCGCTCGACCCGCGCATCGTCGTCGCCGGGGCGGGCAGCGGCAAGACCGAGACCATGGCGAACCGTGTGGTCTGGCTGATCGCGAACGGGCTGGTGGAGGTGCCCGAGGTGCTCGGGCTGACCTTCACACGCAAGGCGGCGGGGGAGCTGGCGGAGCGCATCCGCAAGCGTCTCGCGCAGCTGGCCGAGGCGCGGGTCACCGAGCGGGAGCCCGACCCGTTCGATGCGCCCGAGATCGCGACCTACAACGCGTTCGCGAACAGCATCTTCCGGGAGAACGCCGTGCTGATCGGCCGCGAGGGCGAGGCGGCCGTGCTGAGCGAGGCGTCGGCCTGGCAGCTGGCGCGGTCGGTCGTGGTGACGAGTCGCGACGAGCGGCTGCTCGGCATCGACCGGTCGGTCGACGTGGTGACGTCGGCGGTGCTGAACCTCAGCCGCGCGCTGAGCGAGAACGTGACCGGGTCGGGGCCGGTGTCGCGCTATGCCGAGAGGTTCCAGGCGCTGGCCGAGCTGCCGAAGGGAAAGAGCTCCCGGGGTGGCGCCGTGTTCGGCTACCTCGAGTCGGCGATCGCGCCGGTGGCGTCGCTGCCGCTGCTGCTCGACCTGGCCGACGAGTACGCGGCCGAGAAGGTGCGGCGCGGGTACGTCGAGTTCTCCGACCAGATCGCGCTCGCGTTGGAGATCGTGGAGAGCACGCCGCGGGTGGTGGCGGACTACCGGGACCGCTTCCGCGTCGTGCTGCTGGATGAGTACCAGGACACGAGCGTCGTGCAGACGCGCCTGCTCTCGGCTTTGTTCCGCGAGCACGCGGTGATGGCGGTGGGGGACCCGCATCAGTCGATCTACGGCTGGCGCGGGGCGAGCGCGGCGAACCTGGCGCGGTTCCGGGCCGACTTCGGCGACACCCGGCGTGGGCCGGGCCTGGCGGCGGTTGCGCCGGAGCCGGCTGGTGCCATGCTCTCCGCGGGTGCGGGTGCGGGTGCGGGTGCGGGTGCGGGTGCGGGTGCGGCGGCCGAGGCGATCGCCGTGTCTCCAGCTGCCGCTGCCGAGGGGTCCGCCGCGACCGCGACGTCCGGGGCGATCGCCGTGTCTCCAGCTGCCGCTGCCGAGGGGTCCGCCGCGACCGCGACGTCCGGTGTGGCGCCGTTCGCCTTGTCGACAAGCTGGCGGAACCCCGAGGTGGTGCTCCAGGCGGCCAACGCACTGGTGCGGCCGCTGACCGCCACCTCGGGCATCCCGGTCGAGGAGTTGGGGCCGCGCCCGGGCGTGGTCGCAGGGCGGCTCGACGTCGGCTTCAGCGAGACCGTGCGCGAGGAGGCCGAGCAGGTCGCGGCGTGGCTGCAGGAGCAGCTGCGCCCCCGCCCCGACGGCACGCGCCCGTCGGCGGCGCTGCTCTGCCGCTCGGTGAAGAAGATCGAGCCGTTCACGGCCGCGCTCGAGGCGCGGGGCGTCCGATACCACGTGCTCGGCATCGGCGGTCTGCTCGGCCAGCCCGCCGTCGCCGACCTCGTGTCGACGCTCCGCGTCCTCTACTACCCGACCGCGGGGTCCGACCTCCTGCGCGTGCTCGCCGGCGCCCGCTGGCGCATCGGCACGAAAGACTTGATGGCCCTCCGCGCCCTCGCCTCCTGGATCGCCGAACGCGACCACCGCTTCCAGAAGCTCGAGCCCGAGGTCTCCGGCCGGCTCCGCGGTTCGGTCGTCGACGACGAGGACAGGTCCATCGTCGACGCCCTCGACTTCCTCGCCACCGCGCGGCCCGACCATCGCGCTCTCGAGCCCTTCAGCGAGGCCGGCCTCGACCGGCTCCGCCGCGCCGCCGGGCAGTTCGCCCACCTCCGCACCCGCGCGGGCCTCGGTCTGGTCGACTTCGTCGACCTCGTGCAGCAGGAGCTCCTCCTCGATATCGAGGTGCTCGCCAGCCCCCACCACACCCTCGGCCGCGCCAGCCTCGACGCCTTCACCGAGCAGCTGACGTCGTTCCTCGCGCTCGATCCGACCGCGGGCCTCGGCGACTTCCTGTCCTGGCTCGAGGAGGCGGAGAAGCGCGACCGCCTCGAGCCGCGCAGCGAGGAGGCCGAGCCCGGCACGGTCCAGATCCTCACCATCCACGGCGCGAAAGGTCTCGAGTGGGACGTCGTCGCCATCCCGCGGATGGTCGAGGGCGAGCTGCCCGGTGACCCGCGTTCGAGCCGCGGCTGGCTGAGCTTCGGCGAGCTGCCGTTCGATTTCCGGGGCGACAGCGCCGAGCTGCCCAAGCTCGCCTGGCAGGGGCTCGACACGCAGAGCGACTTCAAGCCGGCCCTCGACTCCTTCCAGGCCGACAACGCGTCGCAGTACGCCGCCGAGCAGCGCCGCCTCATCTACGTCGCGGTCACCCGCGCGCGCGAGATGCTCCTGCTCACCGGCTCCTTCTGGACGACCGGCGTCAAGCGCCCCCGCGGCCCCGGCCTCTACCTCCGCGAGCTCGAGTCGATCGGGCTGATCGCCGAGGGCGTGCTGCAGGATGCGCCCGAGCACGAAGACAACCCGCTGGCAGAAGCGGAGAGCTGGGTCAGCTGGCCGCGCGACCCCCTCGGCGGCCGGCGCTCGCGGGTCGAGTCGGCGGCGGCCTCAGTGCGGGCCGCCGACCCGGCCGCGTCCACCCCTTGGGACCACGACATCGAGCTGCTGCTGGCCGAGCGGGCGCGGCTCCGCGCCGACGTGCCGCTCGACGTGCCGGTGCGCATCCCGGCGTCGCGCTTCAAGGACTACGTGTCCGACCCGCAGGCCGTCGTGCGCGCCTTGCAGCGGCCGATGCCCGAGCGGCCCTACCGGCAGACGCGGCTCGGCACGCGCTTCCACAGCTGGGTGGAGGAGATGTTCCGCCGCGACGGCGCCGACGCGCTGGTCGACCTGCCCACCCTCGGTGCCGACCACGTCGACGGCCTCCCCGGCTACGACCTCTTCGACGACCTGAACGACCTCGACGAGCTGGACGACCTCCCCACCCTCGGCGACCTCGACGAGCTCGACGCCCTCGTCGACCTGGACGAGCTCGACGACCTCGGCGGTCCGGGTGATCTGGACGACCTGGCCGGGGCAGCGACGGCTGAGGGGTCTCACGACGAGGCTGGGCGCGGCGTGGGTGGTTCGAACCGCGAGCCGTCCGCAGCGTCGGCCGAGGATGCGCGCTTCGCCGAGCTGATCGAGACGTTCCAGCGGTCGCCGTTCGCGGCAAGACGGCCCGAGGAGGTCGAGGTCGAGATCCACCTGGTGCTCGGCGGGCGCATCGTGGTGTGCAAGATCGACGCGATCTTCGCCGAGGGCGGGCGCTTCGAGGTCGTCGACTGGAAGACCGGCCGCGCGCCGGTCGACGCCGCCGACCTCGAGCTGAAGCAGCTGCAGCTCGCGCTGTACCGCCTCGCCTACGCACGCTGGAAGGGTATCGACGTCGACCTCGTCGACGCGTCGTTCTACTTCGTGGCCGACGACACGGTCATCCGCCCGGAGCGGCTCTACTCCGAGACCGAGCTCGAGGCGCTGCTTCGGGACGCCGCGCTCTGATCCGGGCTGAATGTCGGCCGCGTCCGAGCGAGCGCCGACGGCACGCGTGAAGCCGCTCAGTCCTCCGCGATGCGGTTCGCGTGGTCGGTCGAGAGCGGGCCGAGCCCCGAGCCGGCGCGCGCAGCGCCCGCGGCGACCCCGCCCGAGACGGGGGTGCGGTCGAGCAGCGCCTCGACGTCCTCGAGCCCCATGATCTGGCCGGTGTCGGTCGACAGTGGGTTGAGCAGGTCGTTCTGCACGGTTGCGTGCAGGCCCGCGAGCATGTTCTCGGCGTCGGCGATGATGGCCTCGTCGCGGCTGTCGACCCCGTGCAGCAGCCAGCGCGCGATCTCGAGCTCCGCGTAGAGGCGGGCGCGCTTGCGCAGCTGGTGGTCGGCCGGCTTCGTCACGGCGCGCGCGTAGGCGGCGTAGACGCGGTCGGCGCTCTCGATGTGGGTCGCCGAGTTGAGCCAGAACAGGTCGAGAGCCGGGTCGCCGACCCGCAGGTTGTGCCAGTTCAGGATGCCCGTGACCTGGTCGGCCGCGATCAGGAACGACTCCGGCGCGAGCGCCCCGTGCACCACCGTCGGCTGGAACTGCCAGAGCGCGCTGTCCTCCAGCGCCAGCGACCAGCGGGTCAGCAGCTCCTTGGGCACCCGGCCCGACGCGGCGGCACGGTCGGTGAGCTTGCGGGAGGTGGCGGCGATCTGGCCGGCCGAGTTGGAGGGCAGCCCCGCATCCGACACCACCGAGGTGGGCAGCGAGTGGATGCCCGCGATCGCCCGCCCGATCGAGTCGGACCCGCTCTCCTCGCCCCCGACGTCGCCGAGCGACCCGGGGCGGCCGGGGATGTAGTCGTAGACCACGGCCCGGGTGTCGCCGACCGGCGTCTGGCCGAGGAAGGCCGGCACGTGGAAGAGCAGACGCGAGCGCACGCCGGGCGTCAGCGCGTTCAGAGCGACGAGGTCGCGCGACTGCTCCGAGCCGGCGTCGTCGTCGCGCGGTACCCGCACCACCAGTTCGTCGCCCGAGCGCAGCGTGACGACCGCCGAGTCGAAGCGGCCCACGGTGTTCGTGGAGAGCGGGCGGGTCGCGACGATGTCCGCCCCGGCGACGGCCGAGGTCGCGAGCGCGGCTAGAGTGAAGTGGGATCTCGCCATGCCTTCCAGGGTACGGCGGGCAGGCTCCCGCACCGGCTTTCGCCACGCACGATTGGTCAACCATGTCCCGCGCTTTCCCGTCTTCGCTGCCCCTCTCGCGGCACCGCATCGATCGGGACCACGACACCCGTTCCGACCCCGCCGCCCTCGACCGGCTCTGGTCCTCCGAGCGCGCCCGCGTGCTCGTGCTGCACCGCGGCCTCGCACTCGCCTCGACCGGCTCCGACCCCGAGGGCTGGGACGGCTTCGGCGAGCCGCCGGCCGACCGCCGCACCGAGCTCGCCCTCCTCCGCCCCGACGAGCTCGGCGCCGACAGCGACTCCGCCGACAGCGACTCCGCCGACAGCGAGTCCGCTGACAACGACTCCGCCGACACTCACACCGCCGACACCGCCGCCGGCCAGGTCCGCCTCTACCTCGGCATCCTGCTCGACGCCGACGACCGGCCGACGGGTGCCCCGGTGTTCGCGGTCACGGTTCCGGATGCCCGCGCTGACGCCCTCGTCGCCGAACGCCCGGGCGCCTCCTGGGTCAACCTCCGTCTCGTGGCGACCGAGCTCGACGACAGCGCCGCCGGAGTCTTCACCGAGGCCCTGGCGATGATGAACTGGCACGCCGTCAGCAGCCACTGCCCGCGCTGCGGTGCGACCACCACGGTCGAGACCGGCGGCTGGGTGCGGCGGTGCACCGTCGAGGGCGTCGAGCTCTTCCCGCGCACCGACGCGGCCGTGATCGTCGGCATCGTCGACGCCGAGGAGCGGCTGCTGCTCGGGTCGAACGCGCTCTGGGAGAAGAATCGCTACTCGCTGCTGGCCGGCTTCGTGGAGCCGGGGGAGTCGCTCGAGGCGGCGGCGATCCGCGAGATCGCCGAGGAGTCGGGAGTGGTCATCGCCGACCCCGAGTACGTGGGCTCGCAGCCGTGGCCGTTCCCGGCATCGCTCATGGTGGGCTTCATGGCCCGGGTCGCCGACGACGGAGCGGCGGGCGAGCGCCCCGACGGCGACGAGATCGTCGACCTGCGGTGGTTCAGCCGCGAGGAGATCGTCGACCCGGACAACGGCATCCTGCTGCCCGGCCCTTCCTCGATCGCGCGCGCGATCATCGAGCGCTGGTACGGCGGACCGCTGCTGCCGCGCAACACCCCGTCCGACGTGGTGCTGCCCGCCGACGCCGCGGCCGATGAGCGACCGGTGCCGAGCGGTTCGGGAGAGGGATGATCGGCACCTCGTCGGAGGAGCTGCTGGAGGCCCTCGATCCGCAGCAGCGGATCGCGGCGCGGGCGCTGCTCGGCCCGGTCTGCATCCTCGCCGGAGCCGGCACGGGCAAGACCCGGGCCATCACGCACCGGATCGCCTACGGCGTCGCCACCGGGGTGTACTCGCCTGGCCGCGTGATGGCGCTGACCTTCACCTCCCGCGCCGCGGCCGAGCTGCGCTCGCGACTGCGTCCGCTGGGCGCGGGAGGGGTCGCCGCGCGCACCTTCCACGCCGCCGCGCTGTCGCAGCTCAACTACTTCTGGCCGCAGGTGATCGGGGGAGAGGCTCCCCGCATCGTCGAGAACAAGGCGCGGGCGATCGCCCACGCGGCCGAGACGCTGCGCCTGCGGGTCGACACGGCGACCCTCCGCGACGTCGCCGCCGAGATCGAGTGGCGGAAGGTCTCGAACCTCTCGCTCGCGGACTACGAGCTGAAGGCGCGCACCGTGCGCACGATGCCCTCGAACCTCTCGGTCGAGCAGATGATCGAGCTGCAGGAGCGCTACGAGGCGCTGAAGGACGAGCGCCGGCAGCTCGATTTCGAGGACGTGCTGCTCGCCACCGCGGGGATGATCGAGATCGAGCCGTCGGTGGCCATCCAGGTGCGGGAGCAGTACCGGTTCTTCGTGGTCGACGAGTACCAGGACGTCTCCCCGCTGCAGCACCACCTCCTCCAGCTCTGGCTCGGTGACCGCCGCGACCTCTGCGTGGTCGGCGACGCGAGCCAGACGATCTACTCCTTCGCCGGGGCGAGCGCGGACTTCCTGCTCGACTTCCCCCGCCGGCACGAGAGCGCCACCGTGGTGACGCTCGAGCAGAACTACCGCTCGACCCCGCCGATCGTCGCCTCGGCCAACCGCCTGATGCGCGGCCGCCCCGGCGCCCTGACGCTGCACTCGGCAGCGAGTGATTCGGACGCTGTGGCCGACACCCCGCCCGAGCCCACCGTCACCGCCTACCGCCACGACCTCGACGAGGCCGCCGGCGTCGCCGCCGAGATCGCCCGCCTCGTCGAGTCGGGCACTCCTCCGCAGGACATCGCGGTGCTCTACCGCATCAACGCCCAGTCGGCCCCGCTCGAGCAGGCCCTCACCGCCGCCGGCGTCAGCTATCAGCTGCGCGGCGCCACCCGATTCTTCGACCAGCCCGACGTGAAGCGTGCGGTGATGGAGCTGCGCGCCGCCTCGGTGTCGATCTCGGACGAGCCCCTCTTCAAGTCGGTCAGCGACGTGCTCCGCTCCCGCGGCTGGACCCAGGTGCCGCCCGAGGGCGTCGGAGCGGTGCGCGACCGCTGGGAGTCGCTCAACGCGCTGATCGGGCTCGCCGAGAGCATGCCCGCCGGCACGACCTTCCGGCAGTTCACCGACGAGCTGATGGAGCGTCAGTCGTCCCAGCACGAGCCCACGGTGCGCGCCGTGACGCTCGCCACCCTGCACTCGGCCAAGGGCCTGGAGTGGCCGGCGGTCTTCATCGTCGGAGTCTCCGAGGGTCTGCTGCCGATCAGCTACGCCTCGGGCCTCGAGGGGGTCGACGAGGAGCGGAGACTGCTCTACGTCGGCATCACCCGGGCCCGGGAACGGCTGCAGCTCTCGTGGGCGGCGGCCGGGATCCGGCGTGGGGCGGCGAGGACGGCGTCGCGCTTCCTGGCAGAGACCGGCATCCGCAGCGTGGATGCGGACTGACCGACTCGACCGTCACGCCGTCGGGCTCGAGCAGCGCCGAGGGTCGCACCCGCAGCGCCCGGCCCGGCCAGGGGCTCGGTGAGCCGCGCGTGGTGAGGGAGCGGTGCTCGAGCAGGGCGTCGACGGCGAGGCCGGCCGCGATCGAGGCGCCCACCGCATCCGCCGTCGGAGCCTGACGGCTCGCCAGCTGCGAGGCGAGTGCCGGCCAGCAGGGGTCGGCCTCGGCGCGCGCGAACTCGAGGCACGCGGCGCACGCCGAGGTGCCGCCGACGACCATCGGCCCGACGCGCACCGAGCGGTCGCCGAACTCCACCAGCAGGTGCGTCACGTCGTCGCGCAGCCACGCGGATGCCCGGCGTGGCGCCGTCGCGTAGTGCGAGACCAGCACACCGAACGCCGGTGCGACACCGGGCACGGCGGCGACAGCCCCGCATCGACGCAGCAGTGCGGAGATCACCGGCACTGGTGCTCCGTGCCCGCGCACCTCCACCGCCACCCCGTCGAGACCGGCCGCCCGAGACGGCGGCGACCGTTCGAGCGCCGGGGTGACCGAGGCGAGCAGCGCGTCGACCGACGGGGGAGCGATGCCCTGCGACGACGCGAGGGCGCCGAGCACCGGCCGGGACACGCCCTTCTGCAGCAGTCCGAGCAGGAAGTGCTGGCCGGCGTCGAGCCCCCGCAGCCTCAGCAGCGGATGCTCGACCCCGAACTGCACCTCGTCGGGGGTGCGCCAGACCAGCGGATGGGACGGGGAGAGTCGGAGTGCCATGCGGGCATCCTGTCGCCTGGGTCAGCCCCGAGGGCGGTTATCAACAGCTCGACCGCCGAAGCGGTCGGCGAACCCGACCGGTGCAGGAGTGGTCTCAGACCACCGGCGGCTGCTCGTCCCCCCGCGTCTCCTCCTCGCGCAGCAGATCCTCCAGCGCCTGGTCCATCTCGTCTGGCTCGGGCTCGCCGGCCTGCAGTCGGGCGATGAACGCCGCCGGGTCGTCGATGTCGGCCATCGTGGGCACCAGGTCGGGGTGGGACCACAGGGCGTCGCGCTGCTCCTGGCCCACCGCATCCGTCACCTGCTGCCACAGGGCCGCCGCCTCGCGGAGGCGGCGGGGCCGCAGCTCGAGGCCGATCAGGGCGCCGAACGCCGACTCGGCCGGGCCGCCCGACGCGCGGCGCCGGCGAACCGTCTCGGCCACCGAGTTCCAGCGCGGCAGCCGCACCGAGGCCTGCGCGGTGACGGTGTCGACCCAGCCCTCGATCAGGGCGAGGGTGGTCTCGAGGCGCGCGAGGGCGTGCTGTTGCTGCTCGGTCTTCGGCGGGATGAGCGCCCCGCTCGCCATGGCCTGCTTGAGCTCCTCGGGGTTGGAGGGGTCGAAGCTGCCGGCCAGCTCCTCGAGTCGCTCGGTGTCGATCGAGATGCCCTTGGCGAACTCCGTGATCGAGGAGATGACGTGCAACCGCAGCCAGCGCGCGTGCCGGAACAGGCGGGCATGGGCGAGCTCGCGGATGGCGAGGTAGAGCTGCACCTCATCGTCGGGGATGTCGAGGCCCTCGCCGAACTCGGCCATGTTCTGCGGCACGAGCGCCGCCTGGCCCTCCTCGAGCAGGGGGATGCCGACGTCGCCGCCCGAGACGACCTCCTTCGAGAGCTGGCCGACGATCTGGCCGAGCTGCATCGCGAAGAGGGTGCCGCCGAGATTGCGCATGAGCTGGCTGGCGCCCGCGATCATGCCGGCCATCTCCTCCGGCGCCTGGTTCTGCAGCACGTCGGTGAGGGCGTCGGCGATCGACTCGGCCACCGGTTCGGCGAGCTGGGTCCAGACGGGAACCGTGGTGGTTGCCCACTCCTGCCGGGTCATCAGGCGGGGGGCGACGGCCGAGTCGGAGAGGCCGGTGACCTCGTCGAGCCAGAGGGTCGCGATGTGCAGGGCCTGGTCGAGCTGCGCCTTCGTCTGGTCGGTGACGGCGAGGCTGCCGGCGGCCGAGATCTCCTGCGCCTGCTTCGTGGCGACGCTCCAGTCGACCCCGTCGCCCGAGGCCTGCATGGCGTTCTGCAGCTGCGCCATGAGCTGCGACACGGCCGCCGGATCGGACGGCAGGCCGGCCGCGGAGGCGAGCTTCGAGGGGTCGATGTCGGAGTTGCCCGAGAGGAACTGCCGAAGCATGTCGCGGAACTCGTCCTCCGGATGGTCGCGGTTCTCGTCGCTCACGGTGTCCTCCATGCGGGCTGTCAGATAGTGCTCCTACGCTAACCGGTGGCCCACCGCCCAGGCTGGGTTTTCCCATAAGCTTGAGCGCTGCTGCGTGCGCCCGTGGCGAACAGCCACCCGAGTGCCGACAGCGAGAGGATGCCGTGAGTCTGTTCGAACCCGACGACGCGCGGCCGCGCCCGTCGCGCCGCGTCCGCACCGGCTGGACCGTCCTGCTGATCGCCCTCGTGCTCGGCCTCGTGATGAGCTTCCTGCCGGCCCCCTACGTGATCGAGCAGCCGGGCCCCGTCTTCGACACCCTCGGCAGCCAGGAGCAGGACGGCGAGGACGTTCCGCTCATCTCCATCGAGGGCGCCGACACCTATCCCACGGCCGGCACGCTCGACATGCTGACCGTCTCGGTGCGGGGGACGCCCGAGCAGCGCCCGTCCTGGGCCGAGATCCTCTCCGCGTGGTTCGACAGCTCGCGGGCGGTCATCCCGATCGACGCCGTCTACCCGCCGACCGTCACCACCGAGCAGCGCGACGAGCAGAACGCCGCCCTCATGGTCGACAGCCAGAAGGAGGCCGTCGCCGCCGCCCTGTCGAACCTCGGCATCGCCTACACCACCGAGGTCACCGTGGCCGGCCTCGACCCCGACGGCCCCGCCGCCGGTCAGCTCGACGCGGGCGACGCCATCCTCGCCGTGAACGGCCAGGCGGTCTCCGACGTCGACGCCCTGCGCGAGGCGCTCGCGACGAACGGCACCTCGACCCCGGCCGAGCTGACCGTCAAGGCCGGCGACGGCGGCACCGAGAAGACCGTCGCCATCACCCCGGTCATCTCCGAGCAGACGGATGCTCCGGCACTCGGCATCAGCGCCGGGTACGACTTCGAGTTCCCCTTCACGGTCGACATCCAGCTGAACGACGTCGGCGGCCCCAGCGCGGGCATGATGTTCGCGCTCGGGATCATCGACAAGCTGACCCCGGGCGAGCTGAACGGCGGCAAGGACATCGCGGGAACGGGCACGATCGACCAGGCGGGCGAGGTGGGCGCCATCGGCGGCATCCGCCAGAAGATGGTCGGCGCGAAGGACGCCGGGGCCGAGTACTTCCTCGCACCGGCCTCCAACTGCGACGAGGTGGTGGGCCACGTGCCCGACGGCCTGCAGGTCTTCGCCGTGGCGACCCTCGACGACTCGCTCGCGGTGCTCGACGCCGTCTCGACGGGCGGGGACACCTCGGCGCTGCCGACCTGCAGCTGAGACCCGCAGCCCGCCGAACCCGACCCCCGCACCGACTTCGCCTCCAGCGGAATGCCAGCGACGTCGGGCATACCCTCAGCCAGCTCTCCCTAGGATTCCATTGTCTAGAATCAGTGGACACCGCACAGCGAGCCAGAGGCATACGTGACTTCCCAAACAGCAGAGAAGCCCGCACGACGTTCGAGAGTCACTCTCGCGATCGCCATAGCGATCGTGGTCGTGCTCGCCATACTCTTCTTCGTCTTCTCCACCCTCTACACCGAGATCCTCTGGTACGACCAGCTGGGATTCCTCAGCGTCCTGACGACGCAGTGGCTCGCCGGCGGTGTGATGTTCCTGGTGGGCTTCGTCGCCATGGCCGTGCCCGTCTGGGCCTCGATCGAGATCGCCTTCCGCTGGCGGCCCGTCTACGCGAAGCTCAACTCGCAGCTCGACCGCTACCAGCAGGTCATCGAGCCCCTCCGCCGGCTCGCCACCTTCGGCGTCCCTGCCGTGCTTGGCCTCTTCGCCGGTGTCGCCACCGCCTCCCGCTGGCAGCTGACGCTGCAGTACCTGAACCGCACGGCGTTCGGTCAGACCGACCCGCAGTTCGGGCTCGACATCTCCTTCTACATCTACGACCTGCCGTTCTGGCGCGGAGCCGTCGGCTTCGCCTCGGCCGTCGTCATCGTGGCCGGCCTCGCGGCCATCGCCACGAGCTACCTCTACGGGGCCATCCGCTTCTCGCAGCGGGAGGTGCGCATCTCGAAGATCGCGCGCATCCAGATGGCCGTCACCGCCACCATCTACCTGCTGCTGCAGGCCGTCAGCATCTGGCTCGACCAGTTCGCCACGCTCGCCAACAGCTCGGGCCTGATCACGGGCGCGTCCTACGCCGACGTCAACGCGACGATCCCCGGTCTCCAGATCCTGGCAGGCATCGCGGTGCTCGTCGCCGTGCTCTTCATCGTCGCCGCGGTCATCGGCCGCTGGCGCCTGCCGATCATCGGCACCGCGCTGCTCATCGTGAGCGCGCTCATCCTCGGGTCGCTCGCCCCCTGGGTCGTGCAGCGTTTCCAGGTCGACCCGAGCGAGCGCACCCTCGAGCAGGAGTTCATCCAGCGCAACATCGACATGACCCGCGACGCCTACGGGGTCGCCGACGTCGAGGAGACGCCCTACGAGGCGACCACCACCGCCGAGCCGGGCGCGCTGCGCAACGACGCGGCGACGACCGCGAACATCCGCATCCTCGACCCCGCCCTGGTCACCAAGTCGTTCCAGCAGCTGCAGCAGTTCCGGCAGTACTACCAGTTCCCCGACCACCTCGACGTCGACCGCTACGACATCGACGGCCAGGTTCAGGATGCGGTGGTCACCGTGCGCGACATCGACATCGACGCGCTCGGGTCATCCGCCACCTGGTACAACCAGACGGTCGTCTACACCCACGGCTACGGCGTCGTCGCGGCCTTCGGCAACCAGCGCTCGGGCGACGGCCAGCCGGTCTTCATCGAGTCGGGCATCCCTTCGGTCGGACAGCTCGGCGACTTCGAGCCGCGCATCTACTTCGGCGAGAACTCGCCCGCCTACTCGATCGTGGGCGGCCCGGAGGGCTCGGACCAGATCGAGCTCGACTACCCCTCGGGCGAAGACGGAGCGTCGCAGACGTACACGACCTTCGAGGGCGACGGCGGTCCGAAGCTCGACAACATCTTCAAGCGGCTCGTCTACGCGCTGAAGTTCCAGTCGGAGCAGATCTTCCTCTCCGACGCCGTGAACGACGACTCGCAGATCCTCTACGACCGCGACCCGGCCGAGCGCGTCTCGAAGGTCGCGCCGTACCTCACGATCGACTCCGACCCCTACCCGTCGGTCGTCGACGGCAAGGTCGTCTGGGTCGTCGACGGCTACACGACCTCGGCGAACTACCCGTACTCGCGGGTGCAGTCGCTGAGCTCGTCGATCGCCGACACCTACACGCCGACGCCCGCCTACCCGGTCGATGACATCAACTACATCCGCAACTCGGTGAAGGCCACGGTCGACGCCTACGACGGCTCGGTCACGCTCTACGCGTGGGACGAGAACGACCCGCTGCTGCAGACCTGGCAGAAGATCTACCCGTCGACCGTGAAGCCGATCAGCGACATGAGCGGCGAGCTGATGAGCCACGTGCGCTACCCGGCCGACCTGTTCAAGGTGCAGCGTTCGATCCTCGGTCAGTACCACGTCACCGACGCGGGCTCCTTCTACTCGCAGGAGGACGCCTGGACGACGCCGAACGACCCGACGTCCTCCTCGACCAGCCCGACGCTGCAGCCGCCGTACTACCTGACGCTGCAGATGCCGACGCAGGACGATCCGTCGTACTCGCTCTACTCGACGTTCATCCCGGCGACCCAGCAGTCCGCCGAGTCCTCCCGGAACGTGCTCACCGGCTATCTCGCGGTCGACGCGAATGCCGGCAGCACCGACGGGGAGAAGTCCGGCGACTACGGCAAGCTGAGGCTCCTGACGCTGCCGAAGGACGACACGATCCCCGGCCCGGGCCAGGTGCAGAACAGCTTCTCGTCCGACCCGGCGGTCAGCTCGGCGCTGAACCTGCTGCGTCAGGGCGAGAGCCAGGTGATCAGCGGGAACCTGCTCACCCTGCCGGTCGGCGGCGGTCTGCTCTACGTGCAGCCGGTCTACGTGCAGTCCCGCGGTGAGACGAGCTTCCCGCTGCTGCAGAAGGTGCTGGTCTCCTTCGGCAACAAGATCGCGTTCGAGAACACGCTCGACGGCGCGCTCGACTCGCTGTTCGGCGGCGACTCGGGAGCGAACGCGGGCGACGAGAACGTGATCCCGACCGACGACACGGGTGGCGGAGGAACCTCCGAGATCCCGACCGACGGCGGTACCACCGACCCCGGTACCGGCACGACCGACCCCGGCACGGGCACCACCGACCCGAGCACGGCGACGCCGGCGCCCACCCTGACCGGTGACGCCGCCCTCACCCAGGCCCTGGCCGACGCGCAGCAGGCTCTGGCCGACCGCGACGCCGCGCTGAAGGCCGCCGACTGGACCGCCTACGGCGAGGCCGACGCCCGCCTGAAGGAGGCCGTCGACCGGGCCATCGCCGCCTCGCAGTAGCGGGCCGGTGGTGACGACCACTCCGAACGTGTGCTAGAGTTTCTTCTTGTGCCGCGGGGTGGAGCAGTTCGGTAGCTCGCTGGGCTCATAACCCAGAGGTCGCAGGTTCAAATCCTGTCCCCGCAACAAGACGAAGAGGCCCGGTCATCTGACCGGGCCTCTTCTGCGTAGTGGCTGGGCGTGCGGCGGCGGCGGAATGAAGTGTCCGCCGCAGCACTTGGACTCAGTGAACGACAGACGGAATCCGAGCACCCCGAGGCATCTGTGACTATCAACGTGAGCACCCAGAGCACCCAGAGCGCGCTCGACAGCGCGAGCACCGCGACCAGCTCCGGACTGAGCGACGCCGAGGTGCGGCTGCTGCGCGCCGACTTCCCGATCCTGGGTCGCAGCGTGAACGGGCATCCGCTCGTCTACCTCGACTCGGGCGCCACCTCGCAGAAGCCGCAGGCGGTCATCGACGCCGAGAGCCACTACTACGAGCACACCAACGCCGCCGTGCACCGCGGGGCGCACACGCTGGCCGGCGAGGCGACCGAGCTGTTCGAGGAGGCCCGGGCGACCGTGGCCCGCTTCGTGAACGTCGCCGACGACGAGATCGTCTGGACCTCGAACGCCACCGAGGGCATCAACCTCATCGCCTACGGCATCTCCAACGCCTCCCTCGGGCGCGGGGGAGCGGAGGCCGAGCGATTCCGCATCGGACCGGGCGACGAAATCGTCACCACCGAGCTGGAGCACCACGCGAACCTCGTGCCCTGGCAGGAGCTCGCGTTCCGCACGGGCGCGACCCTCAAGGTCATCGGGGTCGACGATGACGGCGCCCTTCGGCTCGACGAGGCCGCCGCGCTGATCGGCCCGCAGACGAAGCTCGTGGCCTTCAGCCACGTCTCGAACGTGCTGGGCGGGGTCAACCCGGTCGCCGAGCTCGTGGCCCTCGCGAAGGCCGTCGGCGCGCTGACCGTGCTCGACGCCTGCCAGTCGGCGCCGCACCTGCCGCTCGACCTGACGGCGCTCGACGTCGACTTCGCGGTCTTCTCGGGGCACAAGATGCTCGCCCCGACGGGGATCGGCGTGCTCTACGGCCGCTCCGAGCTGCTGAACGCGCTGCCGCCGTTCCTGACGGGCGGGTCGATGATCACCACCGTCGGCCTCACCGAGTCGTCGTTCCTGCCCGCGCCGATGCGCTTCGAGGCGGGCACGCAGCGCGTCGCACAGGTGATCGCGCTGGCCCGGGCCGTCGAGTACCTCCAAGGCGTGGGTCTCGACCGCATCGCCGTGCACGAGGCCGAGCTCGGCCGCCGGCTCGCCGAGGGGCTCCGTGCCGTTCCCGGCGTGCGGGTGCTGGGGCCCGGCGCCGACGCCGAGCGGGTGGGCCTCGCGAGCTTCGTGGTCGAGGGCATCCACTCGCATGACGTCGGGCAGTTCCTCGACGACCGGGGCATCGCCGTGCGGGTGGGCCACCACTGCGCGCAGCCGATCCACCGGCGCTTCGGGGTCACCGCCACGACGCGCGCGAGCGGCTACCTCTACACGACCGCCGACGAGATCGACGCGGCCGTCCAGGCCGTCGCCGACTCGCGCGAGTTCTTCCGGGTGGCGTGATGGCCTCGCGCGAGCTCGAGAGCATGTATCAGCAGGTCATCCTCGACCACTCGAAGGAGAAGCACGGCTACGGCCTGCGCGACGGGGCCGCGGGCTCCTCGCACCAGATCAACCCGACCTGCGGCGACGAGGTGACGCTGAACGTGCACCGCGGTGCCGACGGCGTCGTCGACTCGCTGAGCTGGGAGGGGCAGGGCTGCTCCATCTCGACCGCCTCGGCCTCGCTGCTGAGCGACCTCGCCCACGAGCTGCCGGCCGACGAGCTCACGCGGCGGATCGACGCCTTCCGCGAGCTGATGCAGTCCAAGGGCGCCGTGGAGGGCGACGAGGAGCTGCTCGGCGACGCGGTCGCCCTCGGCGGCGTCTCGCGCTACGTCACCCGCATCAAGTGCGCCATGCTGCCGTGGGTGGCGCTCGAGCACGCCCTGGTGCAGGGCTGAGCCCGGCCGCCTCGGCTCACGGCTGAGCTGAAACGTCCTGCTTCACGGCTGAGCTGAAACGTCCTGGCTCACGGCTGAATGTGGGCGCCCCGGCTCAGGGCTGAGCCCGGCCCGGTTCCTCGTCGGCAGGGTGAGCAGAAGGATGCCCGCTGCGAGCACCGCCAGCCCCACCGCGGCCACGGGCGCGAGCACCTCGCCGAGCAGCAGGGTGCCGAGCAGGGCCGCGGTGAGCGGCTCGGCGAGGGTGAGGGTCGCGACCGTCGCGGCGGGCAGGCGGGCGAGCCCCCAGCCGAAGAGCACGTAGGCCAGAGCGGTCGTCACGACGCCGAGCCAGAGCGCGGCGGCGAGTCCTCCGGGCGTGAGCAGCCAGCTCCAGTCGGTCGTGAGCAGCAGGGGCAGGCTGGCGGCCGCGGCGACCCCGAAGACGGCCCCCATCGTCCCGCTCGGGGTCGCACCCCGGTCGAGCAGCGCCTTGCTCGCGAGCGTGTAGACCGCGTACGAGAGGCCGGCACCGAGCGAGGCCAGCAGGCCGGGCAGGTCGACTCCGGATGCGCTGCCTGCTCCCGGCGGCGTGAGGACGCCGCTGATCAGCACGACCCCCGCCAGAGCGATGACGGTGGCAATGCTCCACCGGGCTCTCGGTGCCCGGCGGGTTAGTGGCCAGGCGAGGAGTCCTGTGACGACCGGGGCCGAGCCGAGGGCCACCACGGTGCCGATCGCGACGCCGTTGGCGCTCGTCCCGGCGAAGAACGCGGGCTGGTAGGCGACGACGCCGGCGGCGCCGACCGCGACGAGGGACCAGGAGGGGAGTCGGCCGCGGGTCGGACGTCTCGGGATGGGCTGCGACCTCGGGGTGTGGCCGCGCATCCGGGAGCCGACGGCGATCAGGGCCAGCAGGGTGCCCCCGACGAGGATGCGCGCGGCTCCGACCGAGAGCGGCTCGGCGCCCCCGGGGGCGAAGGCCTGGGCCGTGCCGGTCGTGCCGAAGCAGACGGCGGCCAGGAGCACGGCCAGGGCGGGGAGCATGCCTGATTGTTACACAATGCTGAGGCGGCCGCCAGCTGTCGCGCCGCGCCCGCTCAGTCGACGGCGGAGATGCCGATCAGCACGACGAAGACGAGAGCGAGCACGGCGATGATGCCGAAGAAGGTGGCGAGCACGATCAGGCGCCGGTGCAGGTTGCGCATCAGCAGGCGCGCCTCGACCATGACGAGGTAGGAGAGCACGATGAGCACCACTCCGAGCAGGGCGACGCCGCTCGAGTCGACCTGCTGCAGGGCGAGCAGGAGCACCACCGAGATGGCCGCCATGATGCCGCCCACCACGAGCCAGATCGTGCCGGTGGAGGTGGTCAGGGAGGGCTGGTTGCCCATCTTCGTCGGGTCGTCGCTCATGGCCGGCTGCCTCCTGATGTTTCGATCAGGTTACCCCTTGCTCGATGCCCCCTCCACGGGGGTAGCCTTCCGGAAACACTTCACGCCACTCAAGGGGAGAACCACGTGATCAGACGTCATCGGAGACTCGCAGCGATCGGGATCGGAACGGGGGTGATGGTCGCGGGGGTCGCCGGTTTCGGAGCCTCGGCCGCGTACGCCGTCGACCCCGTCGATCTCGAGGAGCGGGTCACGGTCGAAGCAGTGATGGGCCACCTGCAGGCCCTGCAGGACATCGCGGATGCCAACGACGGCACCCGCGCCATCGGAACGCCCGGCTACGAAGAGAGTGGGCAGTACATCGAGGGCGTTCTGCGCGAGGCGGGCTACGAGCCGGTGCGGCAGGACTTCCAGGCGACGACGCAGTCGGTGGAGGCCTTCTCGATCGATCTGCTCGGAACCGCCACCACCTACGACCCCGCCACCGGCGCGATCGACCCGGCCACGCCCGAGCGCGTGCTGATGGAGTTCACCCCCAGCACACCGGTCGACGGCATCGTCGACGCCGAGCTGGTGGCCCCGGCCACGCCGCTCGGCTGCGACGCCGCGGCCTGGGACGGCGTCGACGCCACCGGCAAGGTCGCCGTGGTCAGCCGCGGCGAGTGCGCCTTCTCGCAGAAGTCGCTCGCGGCCGGAGCCGCGGGGGCCGTCGCGATCCTCGTCTACAACAACGAGCCGGGAGCCCTGAACGGCACCTACGGCGAGCCGGTCGACGGGCTCGTGCCCGGTGTCGGCCTCACCCCCGAGGAGGGCGCCGACGCGCTCGCCGCCATCGCCGAGGGCCCGACCCTGGTCGACCTCACGATCGAGCAGACGACCACCACCGTCGACACCTTCAACATCGTGGCCGAGACGCCGAACGCCGACGACCACGAGAACGTCGTCATGCTCGGGGCGCACCTCGACTCGGTGCCCGCGGGCCCCGGGATCAACGACAACGGCAGCGGCTCGGCCTCGATCCTCGAGGCCGCCGTGCAGCTGGCCGGGTCGGGGCAGCTCGACCACGCCGTGCGCTTCGGCTGGTGGGGTGCGGAGGAGGTCGGCCTGGTCGGCTCGACCGAGTACGTCTACAGCCTGCCGGAGGAGGAGCTCGGCAAGATCGCGACCTACCTCAACTTCGACATGGTCGGCTCGCCGAACTACATCATCGGGGTCTACGACGCCGACGGCTCCGACACGGAGGTCGACCCGGCGGTCAACATCCCTGAGGGCTCGATCGCGACCGAGAAGGCACTGACGGACTACTTCGACGGCATCGGCCAGGCGCACCAGGGCACGAACTTCGACGGGCGCAGCGACTACCAGGCGTTCATCGACAACGGCGTGCCGGCTTCCGGCCTGTTCACCGGTGCCGAGGACATCAAGACCGCGGCCGAGGCCGAGCGCTTCGGTGGCACCGCCGGTGAGGCGTACGACCCGAACTACCACGCCGCGGGCGACGACATCGACAACATCAGCACGGAGGCGCTCGGCATCAACCTCGGCGCCATCGCGTCGGTGACGGCGTCGCTGTCGAACGACCTCTCGGCGATCCGCCCGGGTGTCGACCCCACGCCGACCCCGACCCCGACGCCGACCCCGACGCCGACGGCCACCGCGGCGCCCCCGACGGCCGCTCCCACGGCCGCTCCGGCGCCCGGGTCGGGCAAGGGCTCGCTCGCGGCGACCGGTGCCGACGTGTCGGGGGCGCTCGCCGCGATCCCGCTCGCCGTGCTGGCGCTGGGTGCGGGCATCGTGCTGGTGGCGGTGCGGATGCGCCGGCCGTCGGTCACGCCGGCGTCGTCGGTGTCGTCGGCTTCTTCGCCCGCGTCCCGCGACCAGGAGTAGGTGGAAAGTACTCAGGTAGGGCGGTGGCTCCGCGTCCCTAGCGTGGGGGGATGTCATCTCGCATCCTCTCCCGCGTGGGGGTCGCAGTCGCGGCCACCGCCCTCCTGACCGCCGGTCTCACCTCGACGGCCCCCGCTGCGCCGGCCTCGGCCGCGCCGGGGGCCGCGTCGACGGTCAACGTCATGGCCCCCCTCTTCGTCGAGGACTGGGCGAGCGACGGGCCCGACTGGCGGGCATTCACCGCCTCGCTCGCGGTCGCCGACTCGCAGGGGGTCGACGCGCTCGCCGTCGACGTCTGGTGGGGCAAGGCCGAACCGACGCGGGGCGGCTTCGACTGGGGCTACTACGACAAGCTCTTCAAGGCGGCCACCTCCGCCGGGCTCGATCTGGTGCCGATGATGTCGTTCCACCAGTGCGGCGGCAACGTCGGAGACGAGTGCAAGACGATCCCCATCCCGTCGTGGGTGTGGGAGCCCTACCAGATCTGCGGCATCTACGGCCCGTGCGCGAGCGCCCCGGTCGACGACTTCTACCGCAGCGAGTACGGCAACCAGAACCGCGAGGCGGTGGCTCCGTGGGGCGTCGGCGTCGACCGGGCGCTGGTCGACATGCGCGACTTCATGAACGCGTTCGAAGACCATTACAGCAGCGGCACCACCGACTACCGGGGCCGCATCCAGGAGATCACCATCGGCACCGGTCCGGCCGGTGAACTTCGCTACCCCTCCTACGCCCACCACGACGACACGGCGCCGGGCAGCCCCGCGGCCTACCCGAATCGCGGCACGTTCCAGAGCTACACCGACACCGCGGTGCGCGACTTCGCCGACTGGGCCGTCGCGAAGTACGGTTCGGTGGCCGGGGTGGGCACCGCCTGGTCGATCCCGGGCCTCGGCTACGCGGCCATCACGCCGCCCACCGACCACGACCGCTTCATCACCTCGGGGTCGTACGCGTCGTTGCAGTACGGGCGCGACTTCACCCGCTGGTACAGCGAGAGCCTGCTCTCGCACGGGCATGACGTCATGGTGCAGGCCATCCGCGCCTTCGACGGGCCGTTCGCCGCCGTGCCGCTCGGGCTCAAGGTGCCCGGGGTGCACTGGCAGACCATGGCGACCAGCCCGGTGCGGCGGGTGCCCGAGATCGCGGCCGGGCTCGTGCACACCGACCAGGCGTACAACGACGTCTCAACGGGGCACGGCTACGACGGGGTGATGGGGCTCGTGCACGATCTCGAGACCCGTGGCGACGGTGCGTCGGCGCCCACCCACCCGATCACGCTGCACTTCACGGCGCTCGAGATGCCCGACGGGCGGGAGTGGGACGGCGCAGATCATGCCTACTCCGACGCCGCGTCGCTCGTGACCTGGGTCGGTGCGGCGGCCTCGCGGGCGAACGTCACCCTGAAGGGCGAGAACGCGCTCGCGGGCAGCCTCGGCAGTGCGGGGTCGCCCTCGACGGTCGGCTGGTCGCACATCCGCGACGCCTTCAGCGGGTGGCCGACCGCCTACCGCGGGCTGACGGTGCTGCGCATCTCCGACGTGTCGCGGCCGGGCGCGCCGGGCCGCAGCGAGTTCGAGCGCTTCCTGCGCGACTTCCATTGAGCGGAGGCCCGGGGCTGCGCAACGAGGTGACCGGAGGCCCGGGGCTCGCAGCCCCGGGGTTCGCAGCCCCGGACGCCGTCAGGCGTCTTCGGTGGCCGCCGCGGGCGTGCGGCCCGTGTCGTCGAGCAGGATGAGGCCGTCGCGGATGGCCTGGTTGCGCAGCGCCACCTTCGAGCCGACGTCGATGCCCGCCAGCCGGTACTTCGCCCGCAGCCGCTTCAGGTGCGACTTGGCCGTCTGCTCGGTGATCTGCAGCACGGTCGCGATCCGCTTGGCCGACTCGCCCGAGCCGTACAGCGCCATCACCCGCCGCTCCTGCGCACTCAGCTTCGCCATCGCCGGAGCGGCGTCGAGCTGCAGCCCCACGAGCGGCGACACGAAGCGGTTGCCGGCCAGTGCCAGGCGGATGGCCTCGACGATCGTCTCGGCGCCCTCGCTCTTGACGATGTAGCCGTGGGCGCCGGCCGCGAGGGCCTCCCGCACCACCGCTGGCTCGGAGTAGGTGCTCATCATGACGGTCTTGACCCCGGCGGTGTCGAGCGCGCGGAGCTTGATCGAGACCGGCAGGTCGTCCTTCAGATCGAGGTCGAGCAGCACCACGTCGACGGGGAACTCCGGATGCGCGAGCAGCTCGGGCCACGTCGTCACCGCCGCGACGCAGACGATGTCGTCGGCCGCGCTCTTGATCCACTCGGTCAGGGCGGTCAGGAGCATCCGGTGGTCGTCGACGATCGCGATGCGAACAACGTCCCTGGCCATAGGCGCAAGCCTCCCATGCCGCCCCGGGCTGCACGGTCCCCCCTTCCGGGGCAATCGTCGGAGGCGCCGGCCGGCCGCGCTATCTTCGACAGATGGCGACCCACCTCCCGGCACCGGAAGCGCCCTCCGTGCCGGGGGCGCCGGGTTCGGGCGAGCAGCTGAGGCTCGGCATCATCTGCGCCCGCCGCTTCGGGGTGGTCGCCACCGTCTGCGCCGCCGTGAACCTCGCCGTTCCCGAGCACGCGAGCATCGCGGCGTTCGTCCCGACGCTCGTCGGCATGCTGCTGATGACGATCGGGTTCCTCGCCCTGACGCCGCGGAACGGCCGGCTCGTGGTCACGCTGACCTACTGCGCCGCCCTGGCCACGCTCGGCACCTTCCTGCTGCCCGGGGCCGGCGTCGACGACAACCCCACCCTGGCCACCATCACGGCGCTGGCGTCGATGGCGGTGCCGTCGCTCTTCGTCGCTGTGGCCGAGCTGCGCGCGCTCGGCCTGATCGTGGCGGTGACGGTGCTGCCGGTGTCCGTGCTGGCGTGGGCGGGCACCGTGTCCACCGGGCGGGCACCGTTCGTCGTGCTCGCGATCGTCGGGGGCTGGACCGCGATGCTCGGCGCCGGGCTGTGGCTCGCGCGCAGTGCCCGGCAGGCCGAGATCGGCCAGGCGCGGCTGCGGGAGAGCTACGCCGCCGAACGCCGTTCGACCGAGGCGGAGGCCGAGCTGCGCTACGGCGCCCGGATGATGCACGACACCGTGCTGGCGACCCTCACGCTGATCGCGCACTCCGGCCAGGGCGTCCCGCCCGAGACCCTGCGGGCGCAGGCGGCGAACGACAGCGCCCTGCTCGAACAGCTGCGCACCGAGGGCACGCTCGGCGGCCAGCGCGGCCAGCGCGGCCAGCCGGGACCACACGGACTGCCGGCGGATGCGCTGCCGCTCGCCGCCGCCACGGCCGACCCCTGGGCGACCGTCCGGGCCTGGTGCCAGGTGCACGGGATGGATGCGACCTGGCACGGGGAGGAGACCGGAGACGTGACTCCCGCGAGCCGGGCCGCACTGGTCGGCGCGGTCGCCGACTCCCTCGAGGTGGTGCGGCGCCACGGGGGAGTCCGGGCGGCCGACGTCACCCTGAGCGGCGACGACACGAGGCTGCGCGCGGTGGTCACCGACAGTGGCGACGGCTTCGCGGCAGCGGTCCCGCCGGCGCGCCCGTCGGCGGCCGAGGCCGCCATCGACGCCGTCCACCGCCGCCTCGCCGAGGCCGGCGGCTCGCTGCGCGTCTTCTCCTCGCCGGGTCGCGGCACGACGGTGCTGATCGAGGTGCCCCGGTGACGCCCGTCCGCCCGAGCCCGCGAACGGCGGCCCTCGGCGGTGGCGGTGGCGAGGAGGCCGTCGCGGGGCGGGCCGGGTCGCTCGCTCAGCTGCTGGCCGGGATGCGCGGGGGGCCGGAGGCCCGGGGGCGGCTGCGGGCGCGCATCCGTCGTGACCGGAACCTCAGCGCCGGGTACCTCGGGCTCGGCTTCAACCTGTTCGCGGTGCTGCTGCTCATCCGCGGGCTGGCGTCGCTCGGCTGGTCGTGGGGCGACGGGGAGTGGCGCTGGCTGTCGCTCGTGGCGTGGGGGCTGCTGATCGTCACGTTCGCGGCGTCGTTCCTCGCCGCCCGGCTGCGCGGGGGCATCCTGCCGGCACGGCTGTCGCTGCTCGTCATCGGGTCGGGCTTCGCCGCGATGCTGCTCGACCTCGGCGCGTTCCTGCTCGACGGCGGCCGGGGCGTCTATCCGACGGCGACGATCGGCTTCGGCGCGTGCCTGATCGCCTGCCTGCCGCGGCAGCCGCTGCGCTGGAGCGTCGTCGGCACGGCGGTTCTCGCCGTCACCGGCACGGGCACGGTGCTGCTGGGCTGGGCGAACGACCCGCAGAGCCTCTCGACGGGGGTCACCGGGGTGCTGCTCGGGCTGGCGCCCGTCCTGGCGGGGGTGTCGATGATCCAGGCGGCCGACCGCTATCTAGGCCGCACCATCGACCAGGCGGTCACGGGCAGTCTCGTCACCGCCCCCGCGCTCGGGCACGGGGTGCTCGCGGCCTCAGAGCTGCGGCGCCTCGACGGTGACGCCGAGCGCCTGCTGGCCGGGGTCGCGGCCCTGCCGGCGGGCCGGGCGATCGACGCGCAGACGGCCGCATCCGCAGCTCAGCTCGGCGACGGGCTGCGCCTCGCGCTGCTGGCCGACCACGAGCAGACCTGGCTGCAACTCGCCGTCTCGGAGTCGGAGCACCTCGGCGACGTCGTGCGCATCGTCGACCCCTCGCTGCTGGCCGCACGCCTCGGCACGGAGCAGCGGCAGCTCGTGCTGGCGCTGGTGTGGCTGCTGGTGGCGACCGCCCCGCCGTCGGCTCCGGCGCTCGACCTCACCCTCGTGCCGTCGCGGCCGGGGGCCGGGGCGCCGCCGGCCATCGCGTTCGCGCTCGCGGGTACTCACCGCCGTGCGATCGACCCGGCCGTGTGGCCGCTGTTCACCCGCCTCGGCCGGCACACGATCGATCTCGGCACCGGGCGGGCCCTCGTGGTGGTCGAGCTGGCCTGAGCCCGTCTCAGAAGCGGGCGAGGCCGCTTCCGACGACGACGGTGCCGAGCACCACGAGGACGACGGTGGTCACGGTGGAGCTGTTCCTGGCGATCCAGTCGCGGAGCTCGCGCAGCGGGCCGAGGGTGCGGGAGGGGTCGATCAGTGCGAACAGGATCGGCACCGCCAGCGTCGAGATGCCGAGCACCACGAACACGGCGCCCGCCCCGACCTCGTCGGCGAGCGGGGCCCCGCCTGCTGCGATGGCGACGCCCGCGGCGAGGGTGAGCAGGAGGTTCTTCGGCCGCAGCATCAGCACGAAGCCGACCCCGAGGGAGGGCAGCGGGCCGAGCGAGGTGAGGCGGGTCATCCAGGCGGGCGGAGCGGCCGCGTCGGCGATGGCGTCAGCGGCGACGGCGGCTTCGGCACCGGCTGCGACGGGGGCGGCGGCGCGGCGGGCCCTGGCGCGGGAGCGCGCGCGGCCGAAGCGCAGGGCCGCCAGGGCGAGCAGCGCCGCGCCGATCACGAGCTCGATGGTCGCGATCAGCGGGTTCGGCTCGGCCGGCTGCACCGGCGGCAAGAGCGACGCGACCACCGCGAACAGCGTCGTCAGCCCGGCGAGCCCGACGACGGCGCCGATCAGGTAGGCCAGTGCCGACCAGCGGCTGCGCGGTGACAGCAGGATCAGCACCATCACCACGATCGGCACCGAGCTGAGCGCCACCCCGAGCGCGAGCGGCAGAAGATGCCCGATGATCGCCGCCATGCGGCCAGTCTAGGAGCAGCACCGCCCTTCGGTTCCACCGCACCGAGTGCGGCGCCGGGTCGGCCGGCGGGGGCCTGCGTATCCTGTCGGGATGGGAGGGTCGATGAGCGAGGGGATGCTGCGAGCACTCCTCGTCGCGCGCTTCGTGCGGGCGCGGTGGGGGTACCGCTTCCGCAGCCGGCGCCAACTCGAGGCCTGGCAGCGACGGCGGATGCACGCATTCATCCGCCGTGCCCGCCATGCCCCGTACTGGGCCGGCCGCCGAGCCCGCGACTTCCCGATCACCGACAAGGCCGTTCTGCTCGAGCACTTCGACGCGATGAACACCCGCGGGGTCCGGCTGACCGAGGCGCTCGCCGCGGCGCAGGCCGCCGAGCGCTCGCGCGACTTCACGCCGACGGTCGCAGGCGACCTCACCGTCGGGCTGTCCAGCGGCACCTCGGGGCGGCGTGGTGCCTTCCTCGTCAGCCCCCGCGAACGGATGCTCTGGGCCGGCACCGTGCTCGCCCGCGTCCTCGACCGGGCCGCCGTGCGGCAGCTCCTCACGCCGTGGCGGCCTCCCGTCACCATCGCGTTCTTCCTGCGGGCGGGCGGCGGACTCTACGAGTCCGTGGCGAGCTCGCGGGTGCGGTTCGCGTTCTTCGACCTCACGGAGCCGTTCGACGGGCTCGTGCGGCGTCTGGCCGGTGCGGGGGAGGTGACGGTGCTGGTGGGGCCGGCATCCGTTCTCGAGGCGCTCGCCCGGGCGTCGGCCGACGCGGGCATCGGGGCGCCACGACTCGTCGTGTCAGTGGCCGAGGTGCTCGACCCCGAGAGCGCAGAGCGCATCGAGGCGGCGTGGGGCGTGCGGCCGCGGCAGGTCTACCAGGCGACCGAGGGGATGCTCGGCCTGCCGTGCGAGGCGGGCGCGCTCCATCTCGCCGAGGAGACCGTGCGGTTCGACCGGGAGTGGCTCGACGCCGAGCGCACGCGGTTCGTGCCCGTGGTCACCGACCTCGAGCGGCGTACGCAGATCATCGCGCGGTACCGGCTCGACGACGTCGTGCGGGTCGATCCGCGCGCGCCGGAACGCTGCGCCTGCGGGCGGGTCACCACCGTCGTGGCCGGGATCGACGGCCGGGCCGACGCCGTGCTGCGCCTGCCGTCGAGCGACGGCTCGCGACTCGTCGACGTGTTCCCCGACGTGCTGCGGCAAGCCCTGGCACTCGAGTCGGCCGACTTCGCGGACTGGCGCGTCACCCAGCGCGGCACCGCGGTGCACGTCGCCCTCGCCCTCGAACCCGGGGCGAAGACCGAGCCGGCTGCCGCCGCCGCGCGACAGAGTGTCGACCGGGCGCTGCACGCGCTGTTCGAGGCGGCCGGATGCTCGGCCGAGATCGTCCACGACCCGTGGACGCCGCGCGACCCGGCCGTCAAGGTGCGCCGCATCGTCCGGGAGTCGCCGTGAACGCGGCCGAACCCGAGCGCGAACTGCGCCTGATCGCCGACCTCGCCGCGGTCGTGCCCGGAGTCACACCGGGAGCCGAGCGACGCTGGGAGGAACGGGTGCAGCGCACCGCGCATCCGCTCGCCTACCCGCTGCTCGCGAGGGTCAGGCGCCCCACGCTGCGGGTGCCCCGGATCGGCGTGATCGTCGCCGACGCCGCCCTGCTGCGGGCCGTGCTGCTCGACACCGAGAGCTTCAGCAAGACCGGCCCCGGATCGTCCGCCGAGCTCTGGACGCCCGTGCTCGGCCCCTCGGTGCTGCTCAACATGGAGGGCGCCGACCACGCCGCCCTGCGCCGGCGCCTGGCGCCTCTGTTCGCGCCCGCCTTCGTGGGCGCGCTGACCGAGGAGACCATCGGGGAGGGCGCCGACCGTCTGACCGAGCGCCTCGTCGCCGGCGGACAGGTCGACCTCGTGGCCGAGGTGCGCGAGTACGCCGGGCAGGTGATCAGCCGCCTGGTGGGCCTCGACCGCGGCGTGATGGGCGAAGAGCTCTTCGCCCGGGTCTCCGCGATCACCGGCTTCGTCTCGCTCGCCCGGCCGCGCTTCACACCATCGCAGATCGCCGAGGCGCGCGAGGTGCTCGACGAGCTGACCCGTCATGCCCGCCGCGCCTACCGTGAGGCGCCGGCCGGCGTCGGCCTCGAGGCGACCACCGCCGGCGACTCCCGCCCGACCCCGCACGAGACCCTCCCCGGCCGGATGCGCGGCCTCGGCCTCTCGGAGGAGGAGGCCATGGGCGCGGTCGGCGCCTTCGTGCTCACCGGCACCGAGACGCTCGTCTCCTACCTACCGCGGCTCGTCGCGATCCTCGCCGACACCGGCTGGCTCGACGTGCTCGCCCACGACCGCAGCCTGCTCGACGCCGCGATCGGCGAGGGCCTGCGGGTCACGACGCCGTCGCCGGTGATGCTCCGGAGCGTCGAACGGGAGGCGCGCGTGGGGGAGGAGGCCGTGCATCCGGGAGACCGCCTCGTTCTGGCGACCTTCCTCGCGAACCGGGGTGCGGGACGCTTCGACCCGGTGGGCAACCCGGCCGCGTCGCTCAAGCAGCTCTGGTTCGGCGCAGGGGCGCACTTCTGTCTCGGCGCTCCGCTCGCGATGGCGCAGATCCAGCGCACCATCGGCGCCGTGCTCGACGCCCACGCCCAGGCCCCGCTGGCCGTCACGGGCCGCCGGGCCCAGCGCGGCGCCCTGATCCCGGCCTACCGCACCCTCACCCTCGCCACCCGGACGGGCACACGCACCCGGCGGTAGGGTCGAGGCATGCGTGCAGCCCTGAAGCCCGGTCTCCTTGCCCGATGCGTCGAGGCGGCCGGAGCATGACCCCGCCCGGTTTCGGCGTCGCGGTCGCGCAGTTCGCCCCCGGAGACGACGTCGACGCCAACCTCGCGACCATCGCCCGGCTCGCCCGGCGCGCTGCCGACCGAGGCGCGTCGCTCGTCGTCTTCCCCGAGTACTCCTCCTTCTTCGTCGACCCCCTCGGCGAGCGGATGCTCGAGCACGCCCAGCCCGTCGACGGACCCTTCGTGGCGGCCCTCGCCGATCTCGCCCGCGAGCTGGACGTGCACGTGGTGGCCGGTCTCGTGGCGACGTCCGCGCATCCGGAGCGCTTCGCCAACCGCCTCGTCGCCATCGACCCCGTCGACGGACTCGTGGCGACGTACAGCAAGCTGCACCTCTACGACGCCTTCGGCGCCCGGGAGAGCGATTGGGTCGAGATCGGCGAGATCGCCGAGCCCGAGACCTTCTCCATCCAGGGCGTGACGATCGGGCTGCAGACCTGCTACGACATCCGTTTCCCCGAGGTGACGCGACGGCTCGTCGACGCCGGGGCCGACCTCGTGGCCGTGCCGGCCGAGTGGGTGCGCGGGCCACTGAAGGAGCAGCACTGGCGCAGCCTCGTCACGGCACGGGCCCTCGAGAACACGATTTACGTCGCGGCCGCCGACCAGACACCGCCGATCGGCGTGGGGGCCAGCCTCGTGGTCGACCCGATGGGCGTCACGATCGCCTCGCTCGGCGAGCGCGAGGACGTGGCGGTGGCGTGGGTCGACCCGGCCCGCATCGACGAGGTTCGGCGGGTGAACCCGGCGCTGGCGCTGCGGCGCTTCAGCGTCGTGCCGAAGGCCTAGCAGGTTACCGCCCCAGCCGGGCCAGTTGCGCCGCAGCGCGCTCGAGCACCTCGGTCTTCTTGCAGAACGCGAAGCGCACGAGCGAGGCGTACTCGCCCGCGAGCTCCTCGTGGCAGAACGCGCTGATCGGCACGCCGACCACGCCGGCGAGCGACGGGAGCTCGCGGCACAGCACCCGCGCGTCGGCGTAGCCGAGCGGGGCCGCGTCGGCGACGACGAAGTAGGTGCCGCGCGGCGAGGAGACGTCGAAGCCGGCCTTGACGAGGCCCTGGGAGAGCAGGTCGCGCTTGGTCTTCAGCGTCGAGGCGATGCCCGTGAAGAAGTCGTCGCCGAGCCCGAGCCCGACCGCGACCGCCGGCTGGAACGGGGCGCCGTTGACGAAGGTGAGGAACTGCTTCACGGCGAGGATCGCGGTGACGATCTCGCGCGGGGCGACGATCCAGCCGATCTTCCACCCGGTGACGCTGAAGGTCTTGCCGGCCGAGGAGATGGTGACGGTGCGCTCGCGCGCGCCCGGCAGCGACGCCACGGGAAGGTGCGGGGCGTCGAAGACGAGGTGCTCGTAGACCTCGTCGGTGACGATGATCGCGTCGTGCTCGTGCGCCAGCTCGACGATCAGCTCGAGCGTCTCGAGCGGCAGCACGGTGCCGGTGGGGTTGTGCGGGTTGTTGATCAGGATGACCTTGGTGCGGTCTGTCACGGCCGCCCGCAGCTCGTCGTGGTCGGGCAGGAAGTCGTGTCCACGCAGCGGCACCGTGACGTGGCGGCCGCGGGCCAGGGCGATCAGGCCTCCGTAGGCGTCGTAGAAGGGCTCGAGCGTGACGACTTCGTCGCCGTCGTCGACGAGCGCCAGGATGGTCGCGGCCAGGCCCTCGGTCGCCCCCGCGGTGACGAGCACCTCGGCGGGGTCGACCGGCAGCCCGTAGAAGCGCTCCTGGTGGGCGGCGACCGCCTCGCGCAGCACCGGCATCCCGGGCCCCGGCGGGTACTGGTTCACCCCGTCGGCGATGGCGCGGCGGGCGGCCTCGAGCACGTCGGCCGGGCCGTCCTCGTCGGGGAAGCCCTGGCCCAGGTTGATCGCGCCGGTCGAGGCGGCGAGGGCGCTCATCTCGGCGAAGATGGTCGAGGCGATCCGGCCGTCGGGGGCCAGGAGTCCGGCACCTCGGGCGGTGCGCTGCCAGGATCCGGTGAGGGTCATCCTTAGAACCTACCGTCACGGGGATGCCGTTCCGGGCCGGGAGGGGGATGCTCGATCAGCGGCCGGACGGGCTTCCTAGGGTCGTCATAAGCACACGGCAGTCTGCGTACAGCCTGGTCATAGAGAACGCCCAGTTTGGGTGAGGATGCTAGCTAGTGCTTGGAAGGAGCACCCCACATGTCAGAGAGCACCGAGAACCCCGAGGGCATTCCGGCCGACGACCAGCAGCCGAAGCACGACGCTCCGGCCTCGGAGACGGCGCCCGCGCACCACGACGACACGACAGCCGTCGTCCCTCCCATCACCCCAGCACAGTCGCCGAACCCGACGCAGGCCACCACCCCGCTCCCGCCGTACGACGCGCAGCAGCACCAGGCCCCGCACCAGCAGGCTCCCCAGCAGCACCCGGCCCCGCAGCAGCAGCCCACCGCCTTCACGCCGCCCGCCGGCCCCGCCTACCCGGCCCCCCAGGGCCAGCCCGTGCAGCCCGCCCACTACGGCAACGGCTCCTTCGGAACCCCGCCGAACGGCACGCAGCCCTACGCCACGGCTCCGCACGACCCGAACTTCAACTCGGCGATGTACGCCGCCTCCGGCGCCTACGCCGACCAGAACAAGGCGACCAAGGCACCGAAGAAGCGCCGCGGCGGCCCCGCACTGATCGCGGCCCTCGCCATCGGCGCCCTGATCGGCGGCGCCTCGGGCGCCGGCGTCACCGCCCTCGTCGTCAGCCAGAACGACGGCACCTCGTCGAACTCGGCCTCGAGCCCCACCAGCATCACGGTGAACGACCCCGACGACGCGAACCTCGTCACCGCGGTCGCGGCCAAGGCCTCGCCCTCGGTCGTCACGATCTCGGCCTCGGGCGACAGCGCTGCGGGAACCGGCTCGGGCGTCGTGCTCACCGCCGACGGCTACGTCGTGACGAACACCCACGTGGTCACGCTCGACGGCGCGACCGGCAGCGCCGAGATCAAGGCGCAGGCGAACGACGGCACGATCTACAATGCCACCGTCGTCGGCACCGACCCGGTCGCCGACCTCGCCGTGATCAAGCTCACCGACGCGAAGAACCTCACCCCGATCGAGTTCGCCGACTCGTCCGAGCTCGAGGTCGGCGACCAGACCGTGGCCATCGGCTCCCCGCTGGGGCTGAACGGCACCGTCACCAACGGCATCGTGAGCGCGCTGAACCGCAGCATCACGGTCGCCTCCTCCGCCGCTCCCGAGGACACCGAGACGAACCCGAGCCCCGACCAGGGCGAGCAGGGCCCGTACGACTTCTGGAACTTCGACCTGCCGGGCCAGGACCCGCAGCAGGAGCAGCAGGCCCCCACCCAGCAGCAGTCCATCTCGCTCTCGGTCATCCAGACCGACGCGGCGATCAACCCCGGCAACTCCGGCGGCGCGCTGCTGAACGACAAGGGCGAGCTGATCGGCATCAACGTGGCGATCGCGAGTGCCGGCTCCGGCAGCGAGAGCGGCGGCCAGTCGGGCAACATCGGCGTGGGCTTCTCCATCCCGGCGAATCTCGTCAAGCGCGTCACCGGTGAGATCATCGACAACGGCAAGGCCACCCACGGCCTGCTCGGCGCCTCCGTCGCCGACGCGGCCTCGCAGCCGAACAGCACGCAGGGCGGCGCCTACATCGACTCCGTCAGCTCCGGTGGGGCCGCCGAGGCCGCGGGCTTGAAGGCGGGCGACATCGTCACCGCGTTCAACGGCCAGCCGGTCACCGACTCCATCGACCTCACGGCGCTGGTGCGCACGCAGCCCGCGGGCGGCAGCGCCGAGCTGACCTTCCTCCGCGACGGCAAGTCGCAGACGGTCGACGTCACCCTCGGCGAACTCGCCGGCTAGGGCATCCCCTGCACCGTCCCGAGCCCGGGATCACCCGGCTGATAGGCTCGTCGTCGCACTCCAGCGGCGGCGGGCCTTCCGTCGTCCCGGGCGGCACGACCAGCACCACGATCGACGAGCGGATGCGATGACCGACCTCTCTGGCCCGCCAGCGCCCGAGCACGCCGACCCCGGGCTGCCGGGCGTCTCCTACGTCATGCCCGTGCTGAACGAGGTCACCCACGTGGAGGCCGCCATCGCGAGCCTGCTCGACCAGGACTACACCGGGCCTTTCGACGTCATCGTCGCCCTCGGCCCCTCGATCGACGGGACGACCGAGCTGGTGGAGCGGCTCTCCGCGGTCGACCCGCGCATCCGGGTGATCGAGAACCCCACCGGGTCGACCCCCAGCGGGCTGAACGTCGCCATCGGCGCCTCGCGCTACCCCGTCGTGGTGCGCGTCGACGCCCACTCGCTGCTGCCGCGCGACTACACCCGGATCGCGGTCGAGGCGCTCGTGCGCACCGATGCGGCGAACGTCGGCGGCATCATGCAGGCCGAGGGCACCACCGCCTTCGAGCGCGCGGTGGCCCACGCCTACGGCTCCAAGGCCGGCCTCGGCGGGGGCGCGCATCACGTCGGCGGCGTCGAGGGGCCGGCCGAGACCGTCTACCTCGGGGTGTTCCAGCGCGCCTGGCTGACGAAGGTCGGCCTCTTCAACGAGGACATCCGCCGCGGCCAGGACTGGGAGCTCAACCGGCGCCTCCGCGAGGCGGGCGGCACGGTCTGGTTCACGCCCCGGCTCGTGGTGACCTACCGGCCCCGCCCCTCGCTCGAGCGCCTCGCCCGGCAGTTCTTCTCGACCGGGCTCTGGCGCGGCGAGCTCGCCCGCCGCTTCTTCACGGCGAACGCCTTGAAGTACTTCGTGCCGCCCGTCATGGTCACGGCCGCGGCGCTCGGCTTCCTGCTCGGCGTCTCCGGGCTCGTCACGCTCGCGGTCGCGGGCGACGACGCGGCTCGCACCACCGGCGCGATCCTGACCGCGGGCTTCGTCGTGCCGCTCGTCTACCTCGTCTTCGTCGCGGTCGCGGCCCTCGGCGCGGCGCGCAGCCAGGGCGCACGCGCAGGAGCCTGGTTTCTCGTAGTCTTGCCGTGCATCCATTTCAGCTGGGGCCTCGGTTTCATCCTCGGATTCCTGAAGCTCACGAAGAACATCACCGCGCACACGGGAAGGTGACCGTGCCCCACGCCCCCTCCGCCCGGCCGACCTCGATCGCCGAGCTCAAGGCCGTCGCGCAGCCCCCCGAGGTGCGCGGCCGCCGCAACGCCGAGCACTGGACGGCGTCGCTGTATCTGCGCCGGCTCTCGCCCTACGTGACGTGGATGCTCCTCAAGACCTCCATCTCGGCCAACGGCGTCACCGGCCTGATGATCCTCACGGGCTGGGCCACCGCTGCCGCGCTGCTCGTCCCGGGCCTCGGCGGTGCCGCACTCGCGCTCGTGCTCGGCCAGCTGCAGATGCTCGTCGACTGCTGCGACGGCGAGGTCGCCCGCTGGCGCCGAACGTCCTCACCCGCCGGGGTGTTCCTCGACAAGGTCGGGCACTACACGACCGAGTCGCTCATCCCGATCGCGCTCGGCATCCGGGCCGCCGGCTACCCGTTCGACGCGCCCGAGGACTTCCTCTGGACGACCCTCGGCCTCCTGCTCGCCCTCGTGATCGTGCTGAACAAGGCGCTGAACGACATGGTGCACGTCGCCCGGGCGAACGCCGGGCTCGACAAGCTGGCCGACAAGAAGGGCGAGTCCGAGCCCTCCCAGGCCCTCGTCGCCCGCCTGCGTCGCGCTGCGCGCTTCCTGCCCTTCCACCGGCTCTACCACTCGGTCGAGCTGACGATGCTGATCTTCGCCTTCGCCGTCGTGGGGCTGTTCATCGGCGGGGTGCTCGCCGACCGCATCCTGCTCATCGCCCTGGTGCCGCTGTCGATGCTCGCGCTGGTGGGGCACTTCGTGGCGATCATGGCGTCCAAGCGGGTGCGCTCCTGAGCGAGGCGACCGCGGCGGGTGGTGCGGGCGGGCCCCGGCCCACCATCGGCGTGGTGCTGCTCACCCAGGGCACGCGCCCGGCAGACCTGCTGCGCGGCGCCGAGTCGCTGCTCGCCCAGCAGGGCGTCGACCTCGACATCGTCTGCGTCGGCAACGGCTGGGCTCCCACCGGGCTCCCGGATGCTCTGCAGACCCTCGCCCTGCCCGAGAACGTCGGCATCCCCGCCGGCCGCAACGCCGGGGCGGCTGTCGTCACGGGCGAGTACGTCTTCTTCCTCGACGACGACGCCTCGCTGCCGTCGCCCACGTTCCTCGCCGACGCGGTCGCCCGGCTGCGGGCCGACCCGTCGATCGGGCTGCTGCAGCCGCGGGTGGTCGACCCCGAGGGGCGCGAGAACCCGCGCCGCTGGGTGCCGCGCATCCGCAAGGGCTCGCCCGAGGAGTCGGGCCCCGTGTTCTCGGTCTGGGAGGGCGCCACGATGCTGCCCCGCGCCGTCTTCGACCGCACGGGCGGCTGGGCCGCACCGTTCTTCTACGCCCACGAGGGCATCGAGCTCGCCTGGCGGGTCTGGGACCAGGGGCTCCGCACCTGGTACGACGGGGAGCTCGTGGCGAACCACCCGGCGATCGAGCCGACGCGGCACTCGTACTACTACCGGCTGAACGCGCGGAACCGGGTGTGGCTCGCGAAGCGCAACCTCCCGGCCGTGCTCGTTCCGCTGTACGTGGGCAGCTGGACGGGCATCCAGCTGCTGCGCTGGGCGCGGCGTCCGGCGGCGCTGAAGGCCTGGTTCGGCGGCTGGGCCGAGGGCTGGCGGAGCGACGCGGGGGAGCGGCGGCCGATGTCGTGGCGCACCGTGCTGCGGATGGCGCGGGCCTGGCGGCCGCCGATCGTCTGAGCGCCTCGGGGGTGCGACGCGCATCCGCTCGCTCGACAGGTGACGAAGGTCACGATTGCCTAAAGAACACCCCGGACGGCCCCGATTCGGGGGGTGGCCCCGAACGCCCTGGTTAGCCTTGTCGGGTGGGATTGCTGAACGATGCGAAGCTCGGGTGGAACGTCGTCCGCGACCTCGTCAAGGCGCGCTCGGTGCGCCGCCGGCTGGCCGGGCAGCTCGCCTCGCGGGCGCCGTTGCCGACCCGTCGTTTCGAGATCGGCGTCTACTTCGCCGACGGCCCGGTGAACCTGTACCAGCTGCGCCAGTGGTACGCCCCGCTCGCCGAGCTGGCGAAGACGCACCCGGTCGTGATCCTCAGCCGCAACCCGGCGGGCACCAGTGCGCTGCTCGAGGAGTCGCCGGTTCCGGTGGCCTACGTGCGCACGGTGCGCGACCTCGAGGACTTCCTCGGTGAGCACGAGCTCAAGATCGTGCTGTACGTCAATCAGAACGCTCGCAACTTCCAGATGATGCGCTACGGCCGACGGTGGCACGTGTTCATCAATCATGGTGAGAGCGACAAGATGTACATGACGACGAACCAGTTCAAGGCCTACGACTACAGCCTCGTGGCCGGCGACGCCGCCGTCGCGCGGCTGCAGCGGGTGCTCTGGGATTTCGACTTCGACAAGCGCGCCATCCCGATCGGGCGGCCCCAGGCCGACCACTACTCGGGCCGCACGCCGTTCACGCCCGACGAGCGCACCGTCGTGCTCTACGCGCCGACCTGGGAGGGCGATCGCGCGGCGGCCGCCTACGGCTCGATCGCCTCGCACGGCGTGGCGCTCGTGCGCGACGTGCTCGCCTCGCCCTCGCACCGTCTGATCTACCGTCCGCACCCGCGCAGCGGCGTGTTCGACCCGGCCTACGCCGCGGCCGACCGCGAGATCGTCCAGGCCATCGCCGCGGCGAACCGGGCCGATCCGTCGGCGCAGCACGTGCACGACACGGGTGCCGAACTCGGCTGGCAGCTCGCCGCCGCCGACATCGCGATCGTCGACGTCTCGGCGATGGTCTACGACCGGCTGGCCACGGGCAAGCCTCTTCTCATCACGCGGCCCGTGGCGCCCGAGGCGCAGATCGACATGGGCGGCTACCTCTCGGACTGCGAGTGGCTCACCGTCGAGCAGGCGCCGCAGGTTCGCGCGCGGATCGACGAGCTCTCGCACGACTCGGCCGCCGGCGTGCGGCTCGGGCGCTGGGTGCGGCACTACTTCGGCGACACGACGCCCGGAGCGGCGACGGCGCGGTTCCACGGCGCGATCGAGCAGCTGCTCGCCGAATGGGAGCGGAACGCCGTGCTGCACGCGCGGGACGAGCCGGTGGCGCTGGGCGACACCGAGGCCGAGGCCGACGAGAAGGACTGATCCGGCTGTGCCGGCTGCTGCTGCTGGCGGCGGCGCGTGCCGGCTGGGCTAGCGCGCGCCGGTGCGGGCGACGAAGTACTTCGCCACGATGACAGCGACTCCCGCGATCAGCAGGAACACGGCGGCCGTGACGAGCATCGGCGTGAAGTCGTAGCCGGTCTCGGCGAGCACGGGGCGTGCCTCGTGATCGTCGCCGGCGAACGCGGCGGCCGAGCCGAGGCCGAGGAACGCGAAGGTGACGAGCACGGCGGCGGCGACACGATACTTCATGACGACCCCCTCCTTGTTCGAACCCCTGATTGCGCTTATATACCCTCGGTCGATCACCAGGCTACCACTGCCAGGTGGAGCACAGGAGTTCAGATGCGGATCTCCGGCACGGCCGTGTCGTTCTGCGGCCCCTCGCCCCGGGGGCCCGGCGCCTCGATGGAGGCCTGACGACGACGGGGCAGGATGCGCATCCCGCCCTTCTTCGGCGGGGCCACCTCGACCGGCTTCGCGCCCTTCGGGGCCTTGATGGTGATGGCGAGGGCCTCGGGGAAGGTGATGGGCGGAGCGCCGAACGCCGAGCGCGCCGACTGGATGACCGTTCGGCCGAGCATCAGGTTGCCCACTCCGCCGATCGCGGCCCCGACCCCGAACGGGATGGCGCGGCCGACCGCGTTGGTGCCCTGCCCGATGGCGAAGCGCCGGAGGAACACCTTCTTCAGCTGATCGGCCACCGGCCCGACCACGAACTGCGGCAGGCTCGAGGTGACGACCTGGCCCCAGTAGGCGTTCCGGCCGAGGCCTCCGGTGGCCTGGCCGGCGATCTGCTTGAGCAGGTCGCTGCCCGCCTTGCCCATGATCAGCGTCATCACGAGGGCCCGCGCCCGGTCGGGGTCGTCGACCGCGATGCCGTGCACCTCGGTGACCGACTGGGCGAACAGTGCGGTGGTCTCGAGGAAGCCGGCGGTCTCGACCGCCGACAGGCCGAGCGAGACCCCGGTGCCGACGAAGGGGAACATGGCGCTCGCCCCGACGGCCGCGCCACCGCTCGTCACTGCGGTCACGTAGCGGCGCTCGAGGATGGCGAGCAGCTGCTCGGGCGTGGCGTTCGGGTGCAGCCGGCGGATGCTGCGCAGATGCGCGAGCACGGCCGGGCGGTGGACGCTCAGCAGGAGGTCGATGTTGCGCTCGAGACGTGTGGGCATGCCTCTACTCTGGTGCGTTCTGCTGAGATGTGCGCGAGAATGCCCCTCATGCGCCGATTCCGGGCCGAGAAGGCCGTGCAGCAGTACTCCGTCGTCGATGCCCTCGTCGCCGGCCTCTTCGACGGTGAGTTCACGGTGGCCGAGGTGGCGCGGGGCGGCGACTTCGGGCTCGGCTGCGGCGACCACATGGACGGCGAGCTGGTCGTGCTCGACGGCGTGTTCCGGCTCTTCCACGGCGACGGCACGGTCACGGTGCTGCCGCCGTCGGAGACCCTGGCGTTCGCCGAGGTGGTGCCCTTCCGGGCCGACTCCTCCGAGCCGCTCGAAGCCGTCGCCGACCTGGAATCACTGGTCGGCGAGGTGCACGCCCGCACGGTGAGCGAGAACGTCTTCCACGCCGTGCGCTTCGAGGGGCGCTTCGGCATGCTGGCGCTCCGCGAGGCGCGCCGGCAGTCGAAGCCCTACCTCCCGCTCGCCGAGGCCGTGCACGACCAGCGCGAGGTCTCGGTGACGGATGCGGTGGGCACGCTCGTGGGCTTCGTCGCCCCGTCCTTCTTCCAGGGCGTGAGCGTCGCGGGCACACACCTGCACTTCGTCGACGCCTCGGGCGGCGTCGGCGGCCACGTGCTGGGCCTCACGGCGGCGACGGGGGAGCTCGCGATCGAGACGTACTTCGGCGTGAGCATCCGTCTGCCGCATTCGGCGGCCTACCTCGATGCCGACCTCGAGGGGGGTGCCGAGGTGGATGCGGCGATCCGGCACGCCGAGAGCGACCACCAGCGGTGACCGCGGGCGTGACGGTATATGACGTCGAGATCGTGCACCTGCTGGCGTCGCCGCTGCATCGGTACGAGGGCAGGCCGGCCGACGGACCGCTGCCCGCACCGGCGGGGGTCGACGAGAGCCGGGAGTCGATCGAGGTACGTGCCGGACTCGGAATCGTCGGCGACCGCTTCTTCGGGCGGAGCGCGGCGCACCGCACGGCGGCCGTGACCGTGATGGCGGTCGAGTCGCTGGAGTGGGTGCAGCAGGCGCTCGGGGTGGCTTCGCCCTTCCCGCTCGCGGCGCCGCGGCGCAACATCCTGCTGCGCGGGGTCGACGTCGATGCGCTGCGCGGCCAGGAGTTCAGCCTCGACTCGGGGGAGGGGGAGGTGCTGTTCCAGGGGCACCGTCCGGCGAGCCCGTGCGGGTGGATGAACGTGGTGCTGGCCGAGGGGGCGCACAAGGCGCTGCGCGGGCGCGGTGGGGTGCGGGTGGAGCCGCTGTCGAGCGGGACGCTGAGGGTGGGGTCTGCGGTGCTGCGCAGTCGCGCATCCGTCGCCCGCCGGCCGGAGCTCGTGCAGCCACCGCTCGCCTAGTGCGGGTTCTGGCCGGTGGTGCCAGCGTGGGGGTATCACCCGGCAGAACAGGAGATTCCCATGGTGCGCTTCGGCTACACCCTGATGACCGAGCAGAGCGGTCCGAAAGACCTCGTGCGCTACGCCGTCGCCGCCGAGGAGGTGGGCTTCGACTTCGAGGTGTCGAGCGACCACTACTCGCCGTGGCTGACCGAGCAGGGGCACGCCTCGTACGCCTGGACGGTGCTGGGCGCCGTCGCCCAGGCGACCTCGCGCGTCGAGCTGGCCACCTACGTGACCTGCCCCACCGTGCGCTACCACCCGGCCGTCGTCGCGCAGAAGGCTGCGACGCTGCAGCTGCTCTCGGACGGGCGCTTCATCCTCGGGCTCGGTTCGGGGGAGAACCTCAACGAGCACGTCGTGGGCGAGGGCTGGCCGGCCGTCTCGGCGCGGCAGGACATGCTCGAGGAGGCGATCCACATCATCCGCGAGCTGCACACGGGCGAGCTGACGACGTGGGAGGGCGAGTACTTCCGTGTCGACTCGGCACGCATCTGGGATCTGCCCGATGAGGGCGTGCCGTTGGCGCTCGCCGTGTCGGGCGAGAAGTCGGTGGCGCGGTTCGCGCCGCTGGGCGATCACCTCGTGGCGGTCGAGCCCGACGCCGAGCTGGTGAAGGGCTGGACCGAGACCGCCGGCAAGCCGTCGCGATCGATCGGGCAGATCCCGATCTGCTGGGGCACCGACAAGGAGGCGGCGATCGAGAAGGCGCACGAGCAGTTCCGCTGGTTCGGCGGCGGCTGGGCCGTGAACGCCGACCTGCCGACGCCTGCAGGCTTCGCGGCGGCCAGCCAGTTCGTGCGACCTGACGACGTGGCCGGCTCGATCGCGTGCGGGCCCGACCTCGACGAGATCGCGGAGAGCTTCCGGCCGTACATCGAGGCGGGGTTCACCGACATCGCCCTGGTGCAGGTGGGGGACGAGGGTCAGGACGAGTTCTTGGCGACGGCAGCCGGCCCTCTCCTGGAGAAACTGCGCGCTCTGTAGCGTCCTCTCAACCCGGCCATGCCCATCTCGGGCAAGCGCGTGAGCGCGCGGCAGCCGTCGGTGCTGCCGCGCCCTCGGATGCGGTGGCTGGCTAGGCGGCGGGTCGCTGGATGGTGCGTCGCCGAGTGGTCGGGATCGGTGTCTGTTCCGTGTCGACCCATCTCGGCGGAATGAGATGGGGCATGCCGCCTTGCATGGTCAGCTTCCACGGTGATTTGTGCAGGTGGGAGTGATGGAAGTGGCAGAGCAGAACGCCGTTGTCGATGTCGGTGCGGCCGGGCGGATGATCGTCCGAGACCCACTCGTTTGCATGATGTGTCTCGCAGTATGAGGGCGGTCGGTCGCAGCTGGGCCACACGCACCCGCCATCCCTCGCCGCGAGTGCCCGGTTCTGCGCTGGGGTGAAGAGGCGCTTGGTCTTGCCGTGGTAGAGCACCTCGCCCTTGTCGCCGAACAGGGTGGTGGCGGTGGGGGAGGTGCACCGCAGCTGTTCGACGGTGGAGGCGGGGATGGGCTGGTCGAGGCCGTCGATCCACCCGACTCCGCGGCCCTTCTCGAGGTCGTCGAGGGTCATGTGCACGTTGACGGTGGCGATGGCGCCGTTGATGCGCGGCATGTCGTCGGCACCTGCGGCGCGGGCGATGAGTTCGGTCACCGTGTCGGCGTTCTTCTGCGCTTGCGTGCGGCCATCCGCGGTCGCGTACTCGTCTCCGTCGACGAATCGCGGTCCGGTCACGCGCGGGCTCTGCAACGCTCGGATGCTGGCATGCCAGATCCCGCCCTGCTCGGGGGTGAGCGCGAACTTCCCCCGGTACATCCCATCCGGGGCCAGCGCGATGGTCAGTGACCGCTGCATCTGCAGCACCTCGTCACGGGGTTCGGCACCGTCGGGGTCGATCACCTCGCGGAGGTGGATGGCGGCCCGGAAGGTCTCGTCGGCGGTGAGTCGGCACGAGATGGTCTGGTCGACGAGGGTCTCCTCGGCGAGGCTCACAACCTCGGGGGAGCATCCACGGTCGGCGAGCACCCCACACTGCTTCACGATCGCCGACGCCGCCTCGACCCCGAGAACGCCCTCATCGAGAACACGGGCGACCACCCGGAACGGCGCCGGCCCTTCGCCACCACCGAGCAGCATCGCACCCCGCAGTTTGCGTCCGAGGTCGAGCCGCGCCTTGCACGCCCGCGCCGACGCCCCGGTGACCTTCGCGACCAGCGCGACCGGGCTGGTGAAGTTCTGCGACCGGCTGAGCCCCTCGTCGCCGAGCTCGGTGCGTGACCTCACCGCGACCTCGCCAGCGGTGAGCACGCCCCCGGCCGACGCCAGCCGTGCAACCGCCTCGAAGTCGGCCATCAACTCCAGCAGCGCCTCGTCGGAAAGCCCCGCCAGCCTGCTGCGCGCCGCACCCAGAACGCCTTGAAGATCGCTGGCGATCTCCTTGAGCGAGACGTCGATTTCCATGCTGAGATTCTATCAGAAAAGCCTGATGAAAGCTCGTTAAATGGGGAGGTTCCACCCTCCCTGCGGCGGCCGGATCGCACTTGTCGACGGGGCGCAGGGAGGGTGAGGCGGGCTACTTCGCAGCCAGGGCCGTGAGGTAGGTCTCGAGGGGCTGGGTGGCGTGACCGATGAGGCGCGCGAGGTCGCCCGAGGTCTCGCCGAGCAGCCCGTCGCGGATGTTGCCGTCGAGGGCGACCACGAAACCGGCCGTGCCGTCGTCGAGGCCCGCGTCCTTGAGTGCCGCGAGGTGCTCCTCGGGCGAGACGGACCGGTAGACGACCGAACGACCACTCGCCGCCGAGGCTGCCGCGGCGAAGTCGTCGCCCGTCCAGGCCACGTCGCCCGAGAGCTCGTAGACGGCGCCGAGGTGGCCGTCCTCCGTGAGCACGGCGGCGATCGCCTCCGCGTAGTCGGTGCGCGGTGCACTGGCGACCCGGCCGTCGCCGGTGCTCGCGAGGTAGACGCCCGACTGCACGGCCTGGGCGTAGGAGCCGTCGTAGTTCTCGTGGTACCAGCCGTTGCGGAGCACCGTGGCGGGCACGCCCGAGGCGGCGATGGCCTCCTCGGTCGCCTTGTGCTCGGGGGCCAGGATGAGCGTGGTGTCGGTGGCCTTCGGCGCGCTCGTGTAGACGAGCTGGGCCACGCCGGCCCGGGCGGCCGCGTCGATGGCGTTCTGGTGCTGGGCGGCGCGCTGCCCGACCTCGCTGCTGGAGACGAGCACGAACTTCTCGGCGCCGGCGAGAGCTGCGTCGAGGGTCGCGGGGTCGGTGAAGTCGATCACGGCGGTGCGCACACCGGTGGCCTCGGCGAGGGCGGCGAGCTTCTCGGGCGTGCGGCCGGCGGCCACGATGTCGGAGGCGGCGACGCCGCGGGCGAGCAGGTGCTCGACGGTGAGGCGGCCGAGGTGGCCGGTGGCTCCGGAGACGACGATGGTCATGATGATCCTTTCGGGGCCCCGCTCGGGGCCGTTGTCCTGAGGGTGAACTGCGTCCCCCCGAGGATACTTCCCGGATCGCTGTACCCACTTACCGGTAAGTACCCTAGAGTGGCAAGATGGCCGACAGCATCTGGGACGAGATCCACTCCGACACCCCGTCGATCCCGGGCAACCCGTTCGCCTCCGGCTGCCTCAGCCGGGTCGTGCTCGATCACGTCACCAGCAAGTGGGGCGTGCTCGTGCTGGCCGCCCTCGCCAGTGAGCCCATGCGCTGGGGGCAGCTGCACCGCTATGTCGAGGGCATCAGCGAGAAGATGCTCGCCCAGACGCTCCGTCAGCTCGAGAGCGACGGCTTCGTGCTGCGGCAGTCGGCGGGCACGGTGCCGCCCCGCGTCGACTACAGCCTCACGCCACTCGGCGACGAGCTCGCCGCACTCCTCATCCCGCTGGTGCGCTGGGTGGGCGACAACGTGCAGCGCACCTCCCTCGCGCAGGGCCTCGCCGAGACGGCATAGCGCCAGCACGGCCGGCGCGACCACCTGCTCCGGCCCGGCCCGAGCCCCGCCTCAGTGCTCCCCGAGGTACTCGTTCAGCCGCGCTGTCAGCTCCCGGTCGACCGCCTTGGCGACGCCGTCGAGCTCGACCACCGGCACGGCGCGACGGATGCTCGACACCAGCCACAGCGCGTCAGCCCTCCCCAGCTCGCTGCTGCGCAGTCGCACCGACCCGGTCTCGTAGCCGAGCTCCTCGAGCAGAGCGAAGGCCCGGCGCTGCGTCGTGCCGGGCAGGATGCCGAGCTCCGCCGACGGGGTCGTGAACCGGTCGCCCTCCCGCAGCAGCACGCTCGCGGTCGGCGCCTCGAGCACGAAGCCGTCGGAGCTGGTGAAGATCACGTCGTGGGCACCCCGCCGCTTCGCCTCGCGGATGGCGGCCGTGTTGACCGCGTACGACAGCGTCTTCGCGCCCTGCAGCAGCCACGGCGAGGTGGCGGCGACGTCGTGCCGGTAGCCGCGGTCGAGCGTCACCACGCGCACGCCCTCGACCCGCTCGCGGCTGAAGTCGCGGCCGGGCTGCGCGAGGATCCAGCCCGTCGGGGCGTCCTGCCCCTCGATGCCGCGGGTCAGCACGAGCTTCACCGCGAGCAGCTCGACGGGCGGATGCGCGGCCACCGCCGCATCGAAGGCCGCCCGCCACACCTCCCGGTTCGGTTCGGGCAGATCGAGCAGCTTCGCCGAGGCCGCGAAGCGGTCGAGGTGGGCGTCGATCGCCGGGGCCGCTCCTTCCGCGACCATCACGGTCTCGAACACCCCGTCGCCGCGCGTGGCACCGAGGTCGAGCACGCTGAGGTGGGGGAGGGCGGGATCGGCCTGGGAGAACGGGGCAGGACGCGCATCCGTCGACCCCTCGGACTCGTCGTCGAGGGGCCGGGTGACCAGAATGAGTACAGGGACGGACACGCCTTCAGTGTGCTCCGCATTCCCGGCCGTGAAAGCGGAACTCGCCGTGAAGGGGTAGACCGGAGCAATGGCTCACACCAGTCAGACAGAGATCGAACGCAAGTACGCCGTCGAGGGCGAGCGGGCCCTGCCGTCGCTCGACGGGATCGGGCAGACGGCCGGCGTCGCCGAGGTCACGACGCTCGAGCCGTTCACCCTCGTGGCGGTCTACTTCGACACGGCCGAGCATGCGCTGGCCCGGGCGCGGATCGCCCTGCGGCGGAGGGAGGGCGGGCACGACGCGGGCTGGCACGTGAAGCTGCCGGCCGCGGAGGGCCGCACCGAGCTGCAGTGGCCGCTCGGCTCGGGTGACCCGTCCGAGGTGCCGGACGAGGTCGCCGACACCGTGCGGGTGCACGTGCGCGACCACGGGCTCACCCCGCTGGCGCGGATCGTCACCATCCGTCATGTCACCGAGCTGCGCGACGCCGAGGGCGGGCTGGTGGCCGAGATCGCCGACGACACGGTGCAGGCGACGGATGCTCGGCAGGGCACGGCCCGCGTCTGGCACGAGTGGGAGGCCGAACTCGGCCCCGCCGGGCCCGCCACCGCCGCCGGGCGCGCGACGCTGCTCGACGAGATCGAGCGGCACCTGCTCGCGGCCGGAGCCACCGTCTCGCCGAGCGTCTCGAAGCTCGCGCAGGCGCTGGGGCGCACCGGGCTCGGATCGGACGAACCGGCACAGTCGTCCTCATCCGCGGCCGCGAAGCCCACGGCGGCCGACGTGGTGCGCGCGGGAGTCGCCGAGCTCGTGCAGCGGCTCGTCGAGCTCGACCCGGCGGTCAGGCGCGACGACGAGGACGCTGTGCACCGCTTCCGCACGACGGTGCGGCGCCTCCGCAACGTGCTCGCCATCCATCGGGGACTGTTCGACGACGCGGTCGTGGCGGGGCTCCGCGACCGGCTCTCCCGGCTCGGCGCGGTGCTCGGTGAGGTGCGCGACCTCGAGGTGCGGGCGGACTGGGCCGCCCACGAGCTGGACGCCTTCGCCCGGGAGCGCGGCATCGACGACCCGGATGCGGTGCGCCGGCTGGTCGAGGACACCCGGGCCGAGCACGCGGAGGCGCACCAGCGCCTCGTGCGGGTGCTCGGGCAGGGGCCCTACTTCCGACTGCTGGAGGACCTGGAGGAGTTCGCCGGCGTCGGGGCGGGCGCGGACGCGAGCGGCGCGGATGGCGCCGTCGGAAGGGCCGCGACCACCTCGCCGAAGAAGGAGGCGAAGAAGGCCGTGAAGCGCACCGGTCGCCGGGCGCTCATCAGAGCCGCGCGCATCCGGGAGGCGCTGCCGGTGCCGAGCGACGGCGCCGGCGACCGCGACTCCGACGCCGACGGCCCCGAGCTGGTCGCCGAGGCCGAGGCGATCGGGGCCCTGCACGACTCGCGCAAGGCCGCCCGCCGGCTGCGTCACGCCGCCGAGTTCTCGACCGACGGCGCCGCGGCCGTGCTCGGCTCCTCGGTCGCTACCGTCGGCGAGTCGGCCGAAGACCTGCAGGACGCCCTCGGCCGGCACCGCGACGCCTCGCTCTTCGCCGAGTTCGTGCTGCTCACCTCGCGCCGGGCCGAGGCGGCGGGGGAGGGCTCGTTCACCTACGGCGTGCTCTATCAGCGTTCGCTCGACCAGGCCCGGCAGGCCCTCGACGCGGCTGATGCCGCCCGCAAGGCGCTCCGCCGCCTGCTCTGAGGATGACGCCCCGCCGGCGCAGCCCGGCCGGCGGGGCGCTCGACCGGCGGCGGAAGGAGAGCGCTCTCCTCCCCGCTAGGATTCTCACGCCATGAACTCGCGCCGTCACGACATCCAGGGCCTTCGCGCCCTCGCCGTGATCGCGGTCATCCTCGACCACGTGATCGGCTGGCCGCTCGGCGGTTTCGCCGGTGTCGACGTGTTCTTCGTCATCTCGGGCTTCCTCATCACCGGCCTCCTGCTGCGCGACGCCGCGGCCGGCACGCTGTCGCTCCGCCGGTTCTACGCGAAGCGGATGCGCCGCATCGCCCCCGCCGCGGTCACCGTGCTCGTCGTCACCACGGCGCTCGCGTGGCTCCTGTTCAATCAGCCCCGCTTCTGGTCGACCGCGTGGGACGCGGTCTCGGCCCTGTTCTTCGTCTCGAACTGGCGCTTCGCCGCCCAGGGCACCGACTACTTCCGGCAGGGCGACGCGGTCTCGCCGCTGCAGCACTTCTGGTCGCTCTCGGTCGAGGAGCAGTTCTACCTCGTCTGGCCCGTGCTCGTCGTGCTGCTCGTCGCCCTGATCGGCCGCCGCGTCTCGGCGAAGGCCGGTGCCGGGGAGGACGGTGAGGCGGCGGCGACCGGGGACGCTGCGGCACGCGCATCCGCTCGCCCGGTGCAGCGGCAGCGATGGGTGCTCGGGATCGTGCTGGCGCTGCTCGCGGCGGCGTCGTTCGCCGTGGCGCTCTGGCAGAGCACCGCGAACCCGACGGTCGCGTACTTCTCGACCCTGACGCGGGTCTGGGAGCTCGCCTTCGGCGGGCTGCTCGCGGTGTCCGCGCCGCTGTTCGCGCGCCTGCCCACGGCGGTGCGCGCAGTGCTCGGCTGGCTGGGCCTCGCCGGCATCGTCGCGTCGCTGCTGCTCGTCGACTCGACGATGGCGTTCCCGGGGCCGTGGGCTGCGCCTGCCGTGATCGCCACCGCGGCCGTCATCGTGGCGGGCATCGGCGGCCGGCAGCGCTGGCTGTTCCCGCTCGAGAACCCCGTCAGCGGATTCCTCGGCGACATCTCCTACTCGCTCTACCTCTGGCACTTCCCGGTGCTCGTGTTCGTGCTGCTGCTCGTGCCCGAGCAGTCGCTCGCCGTCACGATCGCGGTGCTCGGGCTGACGCTCGCGGTGTCGCTCGTGGCCTACTTCCTGATCGAGCAGCCGCTGCACCGCTCGCCCTGGCTGCGGGGGCGCGAGCTGCTCGAGAAGCCGCAGGCGGCTGAGCCCGAGCCCGAGCCCGTGCGCGCGCCCGAGCCCGAGCCGGTGCAGCAGGGTCCGGATGCGCGGACGCCCGATCCCGTCGAGCCGACCACCACGACGCCCGAACCGGCACCCGCCCCCGCCCCGGTGCCGCCCCGCTCCGCGACAGCCGCCGGTCGCGCGGGTTCCCCGGTGTCCGACCGCGTCCGCGCCCGGGCCCTGGCCGCGGAGGCGGAACGGGCGAGGCTGCGCGCCGAGCTGGCCGCGTCGACCTCCGCACCCGCGGCCACTCCGGCGCGAGTCGCGGCGAAGTCGTCGGCAGCGTCCGGCACCGACCGGGAGGGTGGCGCCCTCGAGAGTGGGACCGAGGGCGAGCGCGCCCGCCTCCGCGACGCGCGCCGCACCGCGTGGCAGGGCTGGCGCGAGCGCTTCAGCGGGCAGTTCCTCGGCGCCGGCCTCGGGGTGGTCGTGATCGTCGTGGTGGTCGCTGTGACCGTTCAGCTCTCGGTCAAGGGGGAGGGGCCGCTCGCCCTCGCGGTGCCGAGCGGCGTTCCCGCGGCGGGGCTGGGCGGGGACGCGCATCCGGAACCGGGCGCCACCGACGGTGGCCAGACCGACGTCGGCGCCGACCCCGCCGCCCCGGTCAACCCCGAGGACGAGCTGCAGGCCGAGCTCTGGAACGCCGCCTCGGCCACCGAGTGGCCCTCGAACCTCTCGCCCTCGATGGACGCCGCCATCTCGGAGACCTCCAGCCGCAACCCCGCCAAGGGCTGCTTCGACCTCGGCGGTACCCCCGACTTCGGGCGCTGCACCTGGGGGAGCGGCGACGCGCCGAACCACATGTACCTCGTCGGCGACTCGACGGCGCTGGCCTACGCGCCGGCGTTCCGCGAGATCGCCGACCGCAGCGGTGGCCAGTGGAAGGTCACGACCGTGGGCCTCTACGGCTGCCGCTTCACCGACGTGCTGGTGCAGAACGACGGCGACGGCGTGATGGACTCGTGCCCGCAGCGGAAGGCCGACGTCGCCGCCCAGATCGCCGCCGACGCCCCGCAGCTCGTGGTCGTGTCGAACGCCTACGCCCTCGGCAACGCGGCCGACCGGCAGCCGCTCACCGTCGCCCAGCTGGTGGGCTCGACCATCTCGCTGGCGTCGCGCTTCGACACCCCGGGGCACGTCGTCTACCTCGCGCCGCCGCCGCTCGGGGCGAACCTCGGCGCCTGCTACTCGCCCGTGAAGAGCCCCCAGGACTGCACGGCCGGCGTCGACGGCACCTGGTACGACTTCCAGAAGTCCTTCGAGGCGGGGGTCGCGGCAGAGGGCACCGGCGACCACGTCGTCAGCTCGCTCGGCTTCACCTGCGCCCAGGGCTTCTGCCCGGCCTTCGCGGGCACCGTCCCGACGCGCTACGACCAGGTGCACATGACGCCCGAGTACGCGGTGCGGGTGGCCGAGTCGATCCGCTGGGAGCTGGCCGCCCAGGGCGTCATGTAGCTCACCGGATGCGCGGCCGGGTCAGGCGGCGGCGATGCGGCGTTCGGCCTCGAGGCGCAGGCGGCGGAGCCGCCGGTAGGTGCCCGCGAGGGTCGAGACGAGGATCGCCGCCATCACGATCGAGATGCTCGATCCCAGCAGCACGGCGAGGGTGCCCTCGTCGGCGACCTCCGGCTGGGCGGCGAACGCGAGCTCGTTCATCAGCAGCGACACGGTGAAGCCGACGCCGCCGAGAGCCCCCGCGGCGAGCAGCCCGTGCAGGGTGAGGTGCGGTCGCTTCTCACGCGGCCCGACGAAGCTCGACAGCCATCCGCCGAGGCTGATGCCGATCAGCTTGCCCACCGGCAGCGCGATCAGGATGCCCCAGAACGGCGCAGCCAGCTCGCTCGGCGCGACCTGGGGGATCGCGACGAGGGCCGCCGAGAACGCGAACAGCGGCAGGATCGCCCCGTTCGTGACCGGCTCGAGGTGGTGCCGGAGCTTCATGGCGGGCTTCCGCACCATGGCGAGGCCGAGGGCGACACCGGCGATCGTGGCGTGCACGCCCGACAGGTAGACGAGCGACCACGTCAGGGCGGCGGTGACGACCATGGCGGCGGCCACGAGCATCCGGAACCTGGTGCCCAGCAGCCGGCTCAGCAGACCGAACACCACGACACCGACCGCACCCAGGACGATCAGCAGCAGGTTCGGGTCGGCGGTGAAGAAGACCGCGATGATCAGGATCGCGACGATGTCGTCGAGGATCGCCAGGGCGAGGATGAAGATGCGGAGCCGCGACGGGATGCCCTTGCCGAACACGGCCAGCACCCCGAGCGCGAAGGCGATGTCGGTGGCGGTGGGGATCGGCCAGCCGCCCTCGTAGCCCGAGCCGGCGGTGATCAGGAGGAAGATCAGGGCCGGCACGATCACGCCGCCGAGCGCCGCGATCGCCGGGCGCACCGCCTTGGAGACGGAGTTCAACTGACCGACCGCGAACTCGTTCTTCAGCTCGACGGCCACGACGAAGAAGAAGATCGCGAGGAGGCCGTCGCTGATCCAGTGGCCGACGGAGAGGTCGAGGGGTGTGCCCGGGATGGCGAAGTGGGCGTCCTGCACCTCCATCAGCGCGGGGCCGATCGGCGTGTTCGCGGCGATCAGGCCGAGCGCGGCGGCGATCAGGAGGAGGAACGCGGCGACGCGCTCGGAGCGGATGACGGCCATGCGGTGTCCTTGCTGCCACGGGTGGTGGCTCGGTGGGGCATCGAGAGCGGTCGTTCGACCGCCCGCCGACCAGACTTCCCGGCACACCAGCAGCCAGTCTACCGAAGCCGGTCGGGGCGGGGATCCGTCGTTCACCCGCGCTGTCTAAGATGTCGCTACCGACCCCGAGGAGCTCCATCGTGACCGACGCCCGCCCCGCCGTGCTGTTCGTCTGCGTGCACAACGCGGGCCGCTCCCAGATGGCCGCCGGGTACCTGCGGGCCCTCGCCGGTGACCGCATCGACGTGTTCTCGGCCGGCAGCGAGCCGGGCGACGCCGTCAACCCCGCGGCCGTCGCCGTGATGGCCGAGGAGGGCATCGACCTCGCGGGGGCCGTGCCGCAGATCCTCACGACCGATGCCGTGCGGCAGGCCGACGTCGTCATCACGATGGGCTGCGGTGACGCCTGCCCGATCTTCCCCGGCAAGCGGTACGAGGACTGGGAGCTCACCGATCCCGCCGGGCAGCCGATCTCGGTCGTGAGGGACGTGCGCGACGACATCCGCGGGCGGGTCGAGGGGCTCATCGCGAGCCTCGTCTGAGGCCTGCCGCCTCGGCACGGCTCTCCCAGGATCGTGCGACGGGGCTGCCCTACGCTGGTTCCCTGTGACGAGCGACGTGCTGCCGCCCCGCACCCGGGCCCCCCGATCCCGAACCGCGCTCCGCGGTCTCGTCGTCGGCGCCGTGCTCGGGGTGGCGCTGCTCGTGCTCCGGGCCGTCTCGGCGACGTGGGGGGCGGATGCTCTTCCCGACCGCCTCCGCGATTTCGTCACCCTCTCGGTGAGCGTCGTGATCGAGTCGCTGCCGTTCGTGTTCCTCGGCATCCTGATCTCGGTCGTGGTGCGGTTCTGGGTGCCCGACCAGGTCATCCACCGCATCATGCCCCGGAACCCGGCGCTCCGGCGCGTGGTGATCTCGCTCGTCGGCGTGCTGCTGCCGGTGTGCGAGTGCGGCAACGTGCCGCTCGCCCGCGGCTTCATGATGAAGGGCTTCAGCGTGCCGGAGGCGATGACGTTCCTGCTCGCGGCGCCCATCCTGAACCCGGTCACCATCGTCACGACCTACCAGGCCTTCGGCTGGAACGACGGCATCCTGATCGGGCGCATCGCCGGCGGCTTCGTGATCGCGAACCTGGTCGGCTGGCTGTTCAGCCGGCACCCGCGGCCCGAGCTGCTGCTGACGCCCGCGTTCGAGGAGGCCTGCCGCATCGGCGACGGCGACCACGAACACGAGCACGGACGGGCCGGGCAGCTGGCGAAGCTGCGGCGCGGGGTCGTCGCGTTCGCCGACGAGACGTCCACCATGCTGCCCGCGCTGATCGTCGGCTCGGCGATCGCGGGTGCCATCCAGGTCGGGCTCTCGCGCGACGTGCTCACGGCGCTCGGCAGCAACCCGATCTGGTCGGTGCTCGCCCTGATGCTGCTGGCGTTCGTGATCGCGATCTGCTCCAACGTCGACGCCTTCTTCATCCTCGCCTTCGGCTCGACCTTCCTGCCGGGCGGGGTGGTCGCGTTCCTCGTGTTCGGGGCGATGGTCGACGTGAAGATGATCACGCTGCTGCGCACCACCTTCACCACCGGCGCCCTCGTGCGGCTCGTCGCCGTGGTGGCCCTCGCCTCCCTCGCCCTCGGATTCGGAGTGAACCTTCTTGCGTGACCGACTGCTCACCCGCTGGCGCGGCATCCTCCTCTCGCTCGTCGGGATCGTCGCCATCATCTGGCTCGCCGTGACCGGCCAGCTGGGTCTGTACATCCACCCGCGCTACTACGAGTTCACGGTGATCATGGCGGTGCTCGCGGGGGTCGTGGTGCTGGCGGCCTTCGCGATCGTGCCGACGGCGCCGGCGAGCGACCACGACCATGTCGACGCCGACCATGGCGGGCACGACGGCCATGATTCCTCCGACCTCGGAGCCGCCGTGCCGCCGCGTCCTCTCCGCCGCCGCGATACCGTCTGGGCCGTCGCCGCCGGCGTCGTGATCGCCGCGACCGTCGGCGCCCTCTTGATCGTTCCGCCGTCGACCCTCACCACCGCCACCGTCGATCAGCGCGACCTGAACGCCTCCGCCGCCGTCACCGACACGAGCGCGACCGAGACCCTCGTCGGCAGCGACACCGCCGCCTTCACCATCAAGGACTGGGCCTCGCTCCTGCGTCAGGGCGCCGGCGAGGACTACTTCGCCGGCAAGTCCGCCACCCTCACCGGCTTCGTCACCCCCGATCCCACCGACCCCGACGACGTCTTCTACGTCGCCCGCTTCGTCGTCACCTGCTGCGCGGTCGACGCCCAGCCCGTCGGCGTGCCCGTCTACCTGCCGGGATGGCAGGACAGCTACGCGGTCGACACGTGGGTCGAGGCATCCGGAACCTTCGGCACCAACCCCAGCACCTCGAGCAGCCAGCCCATCGTCTTCGAGCCGGCCGACATCACCCCCGTCGACCAGCCTGCCGAGCCCTACGTCTACTGATGGCCCGCCGCCTGATGGCCCGTGCTCGGGCCGCCTCCGCCCCCTCGCACGAGCGCGCCGAACGCTCCCAGCTGCGCCGCTTCCGCCGCACCAGCGCCGTCACCCTCGTGGTGCTCGCCCTGGCGGCGGCCGGCCTCGGCACCGCAGCCGTGCTGCGCGGTCCGACCCTGCAGGCCGGCTCGGTCAATCCCGCCGCCACCATCACCCGCCCTGACCAGAAGCTCGTACTGCACGCCGACCAGCCGCTCGAGGCGGTCGACGCCTCGCAGGTGACGGTGACTCCGGCAGCACCCTTCACCCTCGACTCCTCGGGCGCCGACGTGACGCTCACGTTCGGGGCGGTCCTCGACTACGCCACCGACTACGCGGTGCGGGTCGACGGGGTGACCGGTGACGGCACCGGCCTCACCGGCACCATCGACTACTCCTTCCGCACCCCCGACATCGACGTCTACAGCCTGCTCCGGCGCGGCGGGGCGGCGGCCGGGGCCGACAAGCCCGACGACCAGATCCTGCGGTCGAGCCTCGCGTCGGGCGCGGATTCGTCGACCGACGTGGTGCTCGAGGCCCCGCGCATCCAGCAGTACGCCGTCGCCGGAGACGCCCTCGCGGTCATCCTCCTCGACGCCGAGGGCGGCAGCACGCTCGCGGTCGCCCAGGCCGGGGCGACGCCGGCGACCGTGTTCACGCCGACGGGCTCGCGCATCCAGAACCTGCACGCCTCGGCGACGGCCGGCCTGTTCGGCTACACGGTGAACGGGGGTCAGGATGCGCAGGGCCGCGTCTACCAGAACGCCCTGTTCACCTTCGACCCCCTCGACGCCTCCGGGCGCCCGAAAGAGGTGACCGGCTTCGACGGCTCGCCGCTGCGCGTGGTCGACTGGCAGTTCGTGCCGGGAAGCTCGGCGCTCGTCGCCCAGAGCACCGACCAGCAGCTCTACCTCATCGAACCGCTCGGCAGCGGCGGGCCCACCCCGCTCGGCCGGCACGTCGAGATGCGCGACTTCCTCGCGGGCGGGCTGAAGCTCGTGGTCGCCGATCCGGCGGGCACGTCCACGATCGACCTCGCCGACGGCACCGTCGAGCCGCTCGACCAGGCGGTTCCGGATGCGGATCCCGCCCTCTACCCGGGCGCCATCGCCACCCTCCCGAACGGCGCCACGGTGCGCCAGTACGACGCGGTCGACTACTCGTCGGGATCGGCGGCGCAGTCGTCGGTGATCCTCTACGCCGATGCGGCGGGGACGGGCGAGCTCTACCGTCCCGCGGCGGCCGGCTCGCGCATCCGGAGCTTCTGTCTCTCGCCGAACGGGCAGTACTTGGCGGTGGAGACGATCGCGGGCGGCGCGGTCGGGGACGGGTACGCGCTGCCGGGCTATTCGGAGATGACGACGTACTTCGTCGAGGTCACGAGCGGCGCCGTGGAGCGCGGGGTGCCGGGGTTCCAGCCGGACTGGTGCGGCTAGGGTCTCCGTCGCCGCACGTCGTTCATCTCCGGTCAACCCGGGCACGCGATGATGAGGCCGTGCGGAGCCAACTCTCTGGGGTCGTGGTGTGGCCGATCGTCGGCGTGCTGGGGTTGATGCTGACGGTCGAGGAGTGGGACATGTCCGGGCCGTCGGTGGCCGGGGTGCTGGTGGGCGCTGCGGCGGCGTATGCGCTCTGCGGACTGCTCCTCTGGGTGCCCGCCGCCGCGTGGGTCTCTCGTCGCCTGCCGCAGCGGCCGCCGGGGCTGCACGTCGTTCTGTTCGCGGTGCTGGGACTGTTCGCGGTGCTGGGCGCCGTCATCGGCGCGGGGGTCTGCGGGATGCTGGTGCTGGCGTCGGGCAACGCGACGTGGCCCTCCTCACTCGGAGTGGTGGCGCAGAACGCCGTGGCCGCGGGGGTCGCGTCAGTGCTCGGCTGGGTGGTGACGTCCGCCGTCCGGAACCTTCGGGGAGGGTCAGTCGACCCCGGCCGTTAACCCGCGGATGCCAGACTGCGGCTCATGGCCAGAGAAGTGACGGACGAAGAGACCATCGAGCAGATCGTCGACCGCCTGCAGCAGCGGTTCCCGGATCGCCCGCGCGCCGACATCGAGCAGGCGACGCGGGCCGAGTTCACCGAGCTGGCGGGGAGGCCCGTGCGGGACTACCTCGCTATCCTCGTGGAGCGGTCGACGAAGAAGCGGCTGAAGAAGGGTTCGGCGTCGGGATCCGAGGCCCAGGACGCCCCCGGCGCCTGATCTCCCAGGCAGTCGCCCCACCGCGCCCGACGATGTCGGAGTCGGTGAGACCGCGTCACCAGCCGTCGCGCAGGCGACGGGCGCGGAGGGCGCGGCGGCGTTCCCGCCAGGGGAGTGCTGCGATCTCCGCGTCCTCCCGCTCGCGGGCTTCGCGGGCGACGCGACCTCGCTCCTCCCGACGTTCGCGCCACGCCGCGACCTCGGCGTCGACGTCGCGCGTCGCCGTCACCACCGGCGGTCCGCCCTGCAGCTGCCGCCGCGCTTCGATCACACGCCGGTTGAAGTCCCCGAGCAGCTCGCGCACGGCGTGCTCGCCGTGTGTGGCGTCCAGGCGGGCGTCGAGCTCGGCGTCCTCGGTGCGGAGGGTGAGCGCGGGCGGGCCGAGCCCGGTCAGGCGTTCCCGCTCGATCTTCTGCCGGATCCACCAGTCCGGATCGTACGTCCCCCCGAGCCCGGTCAGCGGCTTCCCGGCACCGGGCAGATCGTCGAAGTCGCCCCGGCGCATCGCCTGGGCGATCTGGATCTCGACGTACTGCGCCCGCTGCTCCATCGTCGGTCGCCCGGCGTCGTCGGCCTCGGACTCGTCCGTGTCACCGGTGCCCGTGCGGTAGCGGGCGGCCTTCAGCCGCGGATCGGCGACCCGCCCGTCATCTCGCTTCGACCTGTCCTGCACCACTCGTTCCAGCGTAGAACGATTCCCCATTTCTCGGTCGCGACCCCCATGGCCGCCGCCCAGCCGCCAGCATCGCTCCATGAGCACGGATGCACCCGCACGGCCGCCCGGTCATCGTCGTCACAGAGCGACACATGACGACGAAGAGACGTCACACCGGATGCTCGTGCCACCCACTCGCCTACGGTGACCAGCACGGGCCGACGAGGGCGGCCCCCGACCACGAGGAGAACCCCATGACGAACCGCGTGTGGACGACGCAGCACATCGACCACCGCCGGCGCCTGCACGCCCGCATCGACACCATCGCCGGCCCGTCCCCGGCCGCCGCGGCGCGCCTGCGCCTGGCGCTCTACACCGTGACCCACGAGGCCGACACCGGCGTCCTCGACGCCGAGCTCCTCACGCTGGCACTCGACGAACTCGACGCGGCCCTCACCGCTGCCGCCGTCGGATCGGCCGGCCGCGCCGCCTGACGCTCCTTTCCGCCATCACCCGATCGGCGCCCTGCGCCGCGTGACGGTTGTCACTGAGTGTTCGCTTCAGCGCGCTTCGTCGTCCTGGTCGGCGGTGGGCGGGGTGGCCACTGACGGCGCGTCGGCGGGCGGGGTGGTGTCGTCGAGGAGGTAGGCGCCGGGGGTGGTGTCGGGGCGGAGGCTGCTGCCTCGCGCCGAAGGTGAGCGCGAGGATGCGGTGCCGGGTGCACGGCCGCGGGCGCGGCCCGTCGAGAAGTCGCCGCGTCGGGCGGCTGCGGCCATCCGGATCAGGCGCCACGCCACCACCGCGAAGACGACCAGCACCGCGACGAGCACGATCACCCAGAACGCCACGCCGATGCGGTCGACCCACTCCATGCCCTCAGGCTACCGCCCGCGCCCCACCACGATCGGGGAGCCGCCGACGGGCCCGGCGTCAGCGGAGGTACGCGTTCACGAACAGATCGCCACGGATGGTGCGGAGCGCATCGACCAGCGAGTCGACCAGACGGGCGGTGACGCCCGAGGCCACGATGTCGTGCGGGCCGAGGGGCTGCAGCTTGCCGCAGCGCACCCGCACGACCTCCCAGTCGACGGCGCGGAGCATGCGGTCCTTGCGGCGGTCGGTGTCCTCGCGGGGGCCGACGTGCTCGAGGCCGAAGCGGCCGACGGTGTCGTACTCGATCGCCACCCGCAGCTCGGGGATGACGATGTCCGGCCACACCTCCGTGCGCCCGAAGAACGGCCGGGTCACGGCGACGGCGTTGGCCCGCTCGGGGGAGAGGTCGAGGTCGAACCGCTCGGCGAGGCGGCTCCGCAGCTCGGCCTCGGCGGCCGACGCCGTGCGCGGGGCCCGCGTGCTGTGGAACGCGTCGCCGGCCCGGTGGCGGGGGTCGGTGCGCACGTCCTCGCTCCGCACCTCCGCTCCCGGCATGGCGGGTGGGGGCGGATGCGCGGGCCCGACGCTCTCCGCAGGCGATTCCGGCAGCGGCGGCACCACGAAAGGCGCCACCGCCAGCCGCACGATCCCCGCCCTGGCGCGGCGGGCGGCCGCCCCGACCCCCGGCCCCGCCGGCGGCAGCGGATCGGCCGCCCGCTCCGACCGCGCCGCCGCCCGATACGCCGTGGCCCCGCTGGCCCGCCCGTCCCGGAGTGCCATCCGAGCCCCACCCCCGGCACCCGTTGCGGCTCCTCCAGCGCCCGTCGCCCCACCTCCGGTATCCGTCACCCGCCTGCCGGAATGCTGCGCCCGCGGCAGTGGCCCCGGATCGACACCAGAGAGGGGATACCGTGCCGGGGGCGCGGCGGCCGCCGGCCCGTCGAGGGGGACCGCCGGGCCCGGGAACGGCTTGGGCGGGCGGCGGGGAGCCGCGAGGTCGGAGCAGGTGGGGCACCAGACCGAGCGGCGCCGCTGGCCGCCGCCGGGGCGGGAGCGCTGCTCCGCGGGGGTCGCGATGAAGACATGGCCCGACTCGCACTGCCACGTCAGATAGACGTCCGCCCCCGGCGGCACCTGGGTGAGCGTGATCATGCGGTTCAGATCGGGGTGGTACTGGCGCACGAGCACGGGGTAGCGCGCCCAGTCGTCGCGGTAGGTGCCGACGGCGTAGGGCACGTCGCTGCCCTTCGAGCGCTGGCGTCGCGACCACCAGGCGTCGATGCTCTCGGGCACGCCCGCGCTCCTCTCCGGCCGCCGTGCGCTGCGGCCGCTCCGACCCTACGAGCGACCACCGACATCCGACGCCAGCGCCTCGACCCAGCGGCGGTTGATCGCCTGAGGCCGCCCGCCGAACGACTTGAACAGCCGAACGACTTGAACACGAGCGGAACGGCCGGGTGGATCCTGATGGAGGTGCGCCCGTCGCCCAGCTGACCGTCGTCTTTCCACGAGACCGTGAACGACTCTCCGCGCCGCAGCTTCGCGCCGATCCCGACCTGGAGGTGCGCGATCACCCGATCGTCGAAGCCGACCGTCAACGACGAGTCGGAGATGAGCTTGCCCGCGGGTGTCCTTTCGCGGCCCGCTCGCCGGCGCGTCTGTCCCAGGTTCTCGTGTCCTGCCATGCCGCTCCGACACGGGGCGGGGCTCGACTGCGCCGGTTCGCTTTCCGACCGCCGAGAGCGCACCCGGCACGTCACCATGTCCGCCCCCGCCCGCAGTCGACACCTGTGGCGCGGATCTGGCCAGGCCGGCGGCGGGCCCGCCGTGGCAGGATCGGGGCATGCCCAGACAAACCGTCCACGCGAACGACGCCCCCGCCGCCGTCGGCCCCTACTCGCACGCTGCGACGGGGCGGGGGCGCGAGCTGCTCTACCTCTCGGGTCAGACCCCGATCGACCCGGCGACCGGACGCCTCGTCGACGGTGACGCCGTCGCGCAGACCGAGCGCGTGTTCGCCAACCTCGAACTCGTGCTGACCGCTGCCGGTCGCACGCTGGCCGACGCCGTGAAGGTCAACGTCTACCTCACCTCCATGGAGGACTTCGCGGCGATGAACGGGGTCTACGAGCGGATGCTCGACGCACCGTATCCCGCCCGCACCACCGTCGCCGTGGCCGGTCTGCCGCTCGGCGCCCGCATCGAGATCGAGCTCGTCGCCGCCTGAGCCGCGTCGCACCGCACATCGCACCGGCCACGGCACGCGGCACGCGGCACGCGGAAAAGCTCGTCGCACGCACAACACCGGGCCCACCGCACCGCTCGCCGGTGTCGGAGGCACGCGGTACCGTGCGGGCATGGAGGATCCGAGCGCCGGCTGCGGCGCGGCCGACCCGCGCGGCGGGAGCGGCCGGTGCGCGGGGCCCGTCGTGGTCGAGGCCGGGCTCGGGCTCTGCGAGGAGCATCTGGTGCGGGCAGCCGAGTGGGTGGCGGGAGAGGCGGGGGTCACCGACGTGCTGCCGTCGCCGTGTCCGGCCTGCGGGTCGCGGCTCGGTGTGAAGTGGCCGTCGGGGTGGCTCTGCGCGGTGTGCGAGTGGCGGCTGCACGAGCATCCTGACCCGGATGCGCGGCCGGTGCGGGTCGACGTCGTGTACTACATCCGCTCACGGGGCCGGATCAAGATCGGCACCTCGGCCAATCCGCGCTCACGGCTCTCGCAGCTGCACTACGAGGAGCTCCTCGCGTTCGAGCGCGGCGACCGGCGGCTGGAGCAGCGGCGGCACCAGCAGTTCGCGGCCCACCGCGCGGGGCGGGAGTGGTTCGACGAGCACGACGCGCTGCTGGCGCACATCGACGTGCTGCGCGCCGGCGCGACCGACCCCTGGGACCAGCACCGCCGCTGGCTCAGCGAGGCCGCCGCCCTGGCCGGCCACTGACCCGCCGACGCCCGACGCGCCGCCCGCGCCCCCTACCGCGCCGCCCGCCGCCGCATCAGCACCGTCGCCACCGTCATCGCCACGAGCACCAGCCCCACGAACACCACCAGCGCCACGATCGCCGGCACGAACGCCAGCGCCGCCCCCACCCCGAGCGCCGGCACCGCGAGCCCCGCGTACGCGATCAGGAACACCAGCGCCAGCGTCTCGCCCCGCCGCGCGGGCTCGGCGAGTCCGATGGCCGTGCCGAGTGCTCCCTTGAACAGCAGCCCCACGCCGAGCCCCGCCACCACGCCGCCGATCAGGAACAGCGCCAGCGCGGGCAGCAGCGCCCCGGCCGCGACGAGCACGAGGCCGGACGTGCAGCCGAGGAGGGCGATGGTGAGCTGGGTGCGCATCCGGAGCTTGACCAGGGCCAGCTGACCGAGGGCCGCGGCAGCGAACACCGAGAACGAGACGGCGCCGGCCAGCAGGTGGTCGGGGGAGTCGAAGGTGACCACCAGGAAGGTCGGCGCGAGTGAGGAGAACAGCCCGAACACGGCGAACCCCGAGAAGGCGCCGAACGCGGCGACGGCGAAGGCCCGGCCCGAGCCGGCCGGCACCGAGAGGCGCTGGGGTCGGTACCGGGGGCGGTCGTCGCCGGTGGGCACGTCGACCGTCTCGGGCACGAGCAGCAGGGCGAGGGCCGCGACGATCAGCACGACGAGGAACACCAGGTGCGGCAGCATCAGCGGGTCGGGCAGGAACTCGGCGAACAGCCCGCCGATCAGCGGGCCGAGCGCGAGCCCGCCCAGGTTGGCCGCTCCCGACACCGAGGCCGCCACGATCGTGTTCTCGTCGGGCTTGGCCCGGGCCCGCAGCTCGCCGAGGTGGGCGGTCGCGGTCGCGGTCAGGATGCCGATGCTCGCCCCGTTCACGAAGCGGGCGACCAGGAGCCCCGGCACCTCGGTGAAGAACAGGAACAGCACGGCCGACAGCGCCGACACGAGCACGGCCACGAGGAGCACGCGGCGTCGCCCGAGCCAGTCGCTGACGTGCCCGGCGAGGTAGAGGCTCACCATCACGCCCACGGCGTAGGCGGCGAAGATCATGGTCACCACGAACGGCGGGAAGCCGTCCCGCTGCTCGTACAGCGGATAGAGGGGCGTCGGCACGGTCGAGTACGCCATCACCAGCAGGAAGGTGACCGCGACGATCCAGAAGGCCGGCCCGTGCGAGACCGAGAAGCGGCGCGGCGCAGGGGAGGTGCTCATCCGAAGGTCTCCGAGAGGTAGCGGTGCGCGAAGGTGACGGCCATCGCGCCCTCGCCGACGGCCGACGCGACGCGCTTGACCGAGTTCTGCCGCACGTCGCCGGCCGCGAACGATCCGGGCACGCTCGTCTCGAGGAAGAACGGGTGCCGCTCGAGGGGCCATCCCGCCAGGTCGGCCGCACTGAGGTCGGGCCCGGTCACGAGGTAGCCGAGCCGGTCGCGCACGATCGGCGTGGCCGCCGCCCAGGCCGTGTCGGGTGCGCCGCCCATGCAGACGAAGACCCGCGAGGCGGCGACCTCCTCGCTCGCGCCGGTGCGGCTGTCCTCGAGCGTCAGCCCGGTCAGCGCGTCGTCGCCGTGCAGCTCGGTGATGCGGGTGTCGAGACGGATGTCGACGTTCGGCTGCGCCATCACCCGCGTCGCGAGGTAGCTGGAGAGCGTGGCGCTGAGATCCGCACCGCGCACGAGCATCGTCACCCGGGCGGCGTGGGCGGCGAGGTTCATCACGGCCTGGCCGGCGGAGTTCCCGCCGCCCACCACGAAGACCTGCTCTCCCGCGCACTCCGGAGCCTCGCTCGTGCCGGCGCCGTAGTAGAGGCCGAGGCCGAGCAGCTCGTCCTCCCGGTCGAGGCCGAGGCGCCGCCACTCCACGCCGGTGGCGCAGATGTTGGACCGGGCGATGAGGGTGCTGCCGTCGGCGAGCCGGGCGTGGATGCGGCCGTCGTGGAACTCGCCCTGCACCCCGGCCCGCATCATCAGCAGCTCGGCACCGAACTCGACGGCCTGCTGCCGGGCGCGCTCGGCGAGGTCGGCGCCCGCGATGCCGTGCGGGAAGCCGAGGTAGTTCTCGATCAGGCTGCTGCAGCCGGCCTGACCGCCGACCGCCTCGCGCTCGACCACGACGACCCGCAGGCCCTCCGACGCGGCGTAGACGGCGGCCGACAGCCCCGCGGGGCCGGCACCGTAGATCGACAGGTCGTACTCGGCGAGCTTGGGGGCCTCGACCCAGCCGAGGCGGGTGGCGATCTCGGCGAGGCTGGGGTCGCTCAGCCGGGTGCCGTCGGGCAGGTCGACGACCGGCAGCTGCGCCCCGGCGAGCGGCACGCCGAGGATGCTGCGGCACTGCTCGTCGGTGGCGAGCGTCGTCCAGGTGAAGTCGACCACGCTGCGGGTCAGGAAGTCCCGGATGGCGTAGGCGTCGCGGCTGCGGCGCTCGCCGTACAGGTGCACGATGCGGGGGGCGGTCGGGGTCTGCTCGGTCACGGCGGCCTCTCCTCTCGCGGGCCGGGCCTAGGCCCGGCCGGTCGCTTCCCAGAGCCGGATCAGCTTGAGGCAGAGGTGCAGGGTGCTCCGCTGCATGCCGTCGTCGAGCGCCGCCTTCACGACCTCGGGCATGTTCTCGAGCCGGTAGTACAGCGTCGTGCGGTGGATGTGCAGCAGCTCGCAGGCGTCGCGCACCTGGCCGCAGACGTCGAGGTAGGTCTCGACCGTGGTGCGCTGCAGCGGGTCGCCCTCGACGCAGAGCCGATGGGCGGCCGGCGAGAAGATCGCCAGCTGCCGCCGGTCGCCCACCACGGCGGACAGCATCGCCCAGGCGCCGAGCTCGCCGATGTCGGCGCCGGGGCCGAGGTGCGGCAGGGCCGAGACGATCGCGGCGGCGGTGCAGGCCTGATCGACGGCGTTCTGCAGGTCGTCGTCGGCGCGGTCGTGGTGCGCCGAGCCGATCGCGGCGACGGCCATGCCGTAGCGCTCCGCCTCGCGGCGCACCGTCTCGTCGAGGGCCTCCCGGTCGCCGGCGCGGCCGACGACGATCAGCGCGTCGCCGCACTCGCCGAGGAAGGCGAAGCCGGGGGAGCGCAGGGCGCCGAGGTGCCGGCCGAAGGCGACGCGCTCGACGTGCGAGCGGTCGGGGCCCACCATCACGGCCCGCACGACGGTGCCGGGGCCGCGCTCCAGGAAGCGCTTCGTGACCGCGTCCGAGAAGGCGCGACGGCGCGTGGCCGGGTCGGCCGAGAGCAGGCGCCGCAGCACGGCAGGGCGGCTGGTGCCCTCGCCCGCCCCCTCGCCGTCGGCCGACAGCAGGGCCCGCAGCAGCGAGCCCGCGGCCTCGATGGCGGCGTAGTCGGCGGCGGTGAGGGGCGGCAGGTCGCCGGTGATCAGCCACAGGATGGCCACCGTGCCCGACTCGTCGCGGATCGGCACGGCCAGCCGCTCCCGCCCGCCGAACTCCTCGAGCCCGATCAGCATCGGCTGGCGGGCCGTGTTGACCTGCAGCTCGTCGAGGTAGGCCTGATAGGGCTGGGGGGTGGCGCGCTGCAGGAGGCTCACCGTCCGGATCCGGTCGATCTCGTCGCCCTGCGCGCTCGCGGCGAGCGGACGGTAGGCGAGATCGTTCACCACCACGGAGCGGCCGAGCGATTCGGCGAGTTCGTCGACGACGTCTTGGAGGTTCATGCCCTCAGGCTAGGAAACAGCCCGGGCGGGCGCGTGGCCCTTCCGCTACCACTCAGCCCGCTACCACTCAGCCGAGCAGCGACTCCCAGTCGGCGGGCACGCGCTCCGCCGGCCCCGGCACCGTCTGCGACACGGGGTGGCTCTGCGGGTCGGCCAGCCGCGGCCCGTCGGTGTAGTCCTCCGTCGAGTAGTCCCAGAACCAGTCCTCGCCCGGCTCGAAGCTCTGCATCACCGGATGCCCGGTCTGCCGGTAGTGGGCCGTCGCATGCTTGTTCAGCGAGTCGTCGCAGCATCCCACGTGACCGCAGGCGGCGCAGCGCCGCAGGTGCAGCCACCAGCTGCCCGTCGCCTCGCACTCCACGCACCCGGTACCACTCGGCGGCACCGAGGGATCGATCGCCTGCACCGCTTCGGCCATGACGGCTCCCTTCGTCGGCATGACGCTACGCCACCCGGCCGCCCGTGCGGAAGTCCGGCCGTCGAAGCGCCGTCCGACGATCGTCGCAGGCACACAGGCCAAGGCCGATGCGCGGCCGCGGCACGGCATCGGCGCTGGCTAGGCTGGAGGGGATGTCTCCCCGCCTGCTGTACCGCGCCGTGTCCATCGCCGAAGCCGTCACCTGGACGGCCCTGATCGCCGCCATGGTGGCTCGCTACGCCGCCGGCGCCGAGGTGCCGTTCTTCTTCGCGATCGGGCTCGCGCACGGCACCGTGTTCATCGCCTTCGTCGTGACGACGGTCGTGGTGGGGCTGAACCAGCGCTGGCCGTGGTGGCTGATCGTCGTCGCCGGGCTGACGGCGGTGCCGCCCTACGGCACGCTGGTGATGGACGCGGTACTTGAGCGCCGCCGCCGGCTCGAGGGCGACTGGCGCACGGAGGCGGGCTCCGATCCCCGCGATCGGACGCCGATCGACCGCCTGCTGCGCTGGTTCCTGCGGCACCCGTGGATGTTCGCGGTCGTGCTGGTGGTCGTCGTGGCGGTGCTCACGACGGTGGCCCTGGTGGCCGGCCCTCCGGTCGGCTGAGCGCGCGCGCATCCGCTCGCTCGCCTCACCCGCACCCCCCTCGAATTCCACCCTTTTAGGTCAATCGCTGTTGACCTGATCGTGGTAGGCAAGTAGCAGCGGATTCCCCCGCGGGAAGGATCGGTGATGCGCGAGCTCGTGACCGACGACGTCCCTCGCACCGGCGAGATCCTCGATGGCCGCTACCGTCTGGAGGCCGCCGCCGGCGAGGGTGGCATGGCCACCGTGTACCGCGCGAACGACGAGCTGCTCGGGCGCACCGTCGCCATCAAGGTCTTCCGCCCGGGCGCGACCGAGCCCTCCGAGTCGGGCCGCACGGTCTCCGAGACACGGGTGCTCGCTTCGCTCAACCACCACGCGCTGGTGACCCTCTTCGACGCACGCGTGGAGGAGGGCGGCCTCAGCTACCTCGCGATGGAGTTCGTCGAAGGCCCCACCCTGCGCGGCCGGCTCGCCGACGGGCCCCTGGCTCCCGCCGACGCGGCCGCGATGGCCTTCGACCTCGCCGAGGCGCTGCACGTCGTGCACGAGCGCGGCGTCGTGCACCGCGACATCAAGCCCTCCAACGTGCTGCTCCGCCCGAGCTCGACGCCGGGGCCCGCCTTCCGCGCGAAGCTCGCCGATTTCGGCATCGCCTACCTCATCGACAGCACCCGGGTGACGCTGCCGGGCACCATCATGGGCACCGCCGCGTACCTCAGCCCCGAGCAGGTGCGTGGGGCACCGCCCGCGCCTGCGGCCGACATCTACTCGCTCGGGCTGCTGCTGATCGAGTCGCTGACCGGCCGCCGGGCGTTCCCGCAGACCGGCACGCACGAGTCGCTGATGGCCCGGGTCACCCAGACCCCCGAGATCCCGGGCGACCTCGGCTACGGCTGGAAGTCGCTCCTCAGCGCGATGACGGCACCGCGACCGGATGACCGTCCCACCGCCCTCGACGTGGCCGTCGCCGCGCGGGAGCTGCAGCTCGCGCTGCTCGTGCCCGCCGCCGCCTCGGACGACGACCCGCTCGCGGCGACCGGCGTGATCGAGCTGCCGGCCGCGGCGACGGAGGCGGGAATCGCGACCGCGCCCCTCATCGCCGCGCCCATGGACGCGGCGCCCCCCGTGGCCGCACCCGTCGTCTCCCTCGCCGAGCTCGACGTGGAGTCCGCACTCGACCGCACCGTGGCGATGGAGCTGCCGACCCGGCGCATCCAGCGCCGCGCCGAGCGTCGGCGCCCGAAGGTCGTGGCCCTGGCGATCGCGGTGCCGGGCGCCCTGGCGATCGGCGTGCTCGCCGTGCTGATCGGGCTCGGCGCGGCCGGCGGTTCGGTCGCCCCCACGGCGCCTCCCGTGGTGGAGTCGTCCACTCCGGCCACGGTCGAGGAAACGCCCGCAGAGCAGACCCCGGTGGAGCCCGTCACCGAGTCCGACACCGGCGGCGACACGACTCCGGTCGTCGAGGAGCCGGCCCCGGTGGAGGAGCCCGCGCCGGTCGAGCAGGAGCCCGCCCCGGTCGAGGAGCCCCAGCCCGGCAACGGGAACGGCAACAGCGGCCCGGGCAACAGCAATGGCAACGGAAACGGCAACGGCAACAGCGGCCCCGGCAACAGCAACGGCAACGGCAACAGCGGCCCCGGCAACAACAACGGCAACGGAAACGGCAATGGCAGATAGCAGCACCCCCCGGCCCCTCCGCAAGGCCACCCGTTCGATCGTGGTGAAGGCCCCGCTCTCGGCCGCCTACAAGCAGTGGGTCGACCTGGAGTCCTTCCCCGACTTCCTCGAGCCGGTGTCCTCGGTCGCGGTGACCTCCGAGACCTACAGCCACTGGGTGCTCTCGGTCGGCCGCATCACGCGCGAGTTCGACGCCGAGATCCTCGAGCAGATCCCCGACGACCACCTCTCCTGGCGCACCATCGGCGGAGACCTGGCCTTCACCGGCCGGGCCGACTTCGCCGCGGTCGACGACGACTCGACGCGCGTGACGCTCTCGGTCTCCTGGGAGCCGCACACCGCCGCCGAGCGCGCCGCCGCGACCGTGGGCATCGACGCCCGGGTGATCGCCTCGGCGCTCCGCTCCTACGCGAAGCACCTCGTCTCGACCGGGGGCCCCAAGGGTCGATCGCACGTGACCATCAAGTCGGTCGACCGCGACGACCCGCCGCCCGCGAACGCCGAGCGCGTCTAGCGCGCCTGACGCTCAGGCCGGAGCAGCCGCCCCGCCCTCAGTCGTGCAGGTGATCGCCCGGCACGCCCGGGTCGTGGGGCTCTCCGACGAGCTGCAGCCCCTGGGGCGAGTTGGCGGTGACCATCAGTGCCTCGACCCAGGCCCGGTTGACGGCCGGCTGGCGCCCGCCGTAGAACTTGAACGTCAGCGGGATGTGGGGGTGCAACCAGATCACGGTGCGGCCGTCGCCGTTGCTCGGGTCGTCCTTCCATGAGAAGAAGAACGCCTCGCCGCGGCGCAGCTTCGCACCGATGACGAGCTGGAGGTGGGCCAGCACCCGGTCTTCGAAGTCGACCGTGAAGGTCGAGTCGTACACGATCTTTCCCATGCCCGGCAACCTCCCTGGCTGTCCACTCTCCTCTGGTCCCGGGCATTCTGCAAGCGGGTGGAACTCCTGATCACGCGACCAGACGGGTGCGGGCGAGATGAGCGGATGCGCGTCCCGCCGCCCGCCAGCGCACCGACGGTCCGCGGGCGATCCGCTGTCGCAGTCCGTCCAGCGCGCGGGCGAGCAGCCGCGACACCTGCATCTGCGTGACACCCAGCTCGGAGGCGATCTCCTGCTGGGTCAGGTCCTCGAAGAAGCGCAGGTAGATGATCCGCCGCTGCTGCTCCGGGAGCTCCCGGCAGGCGTACGCGATCGTGGCGGCCGTCTCGGCGTGGCCGATCTCGTCGCCTGCGGAGGGGATGACGTCGGAGAGCCGCACGCCCTCGTCGTCGCCCACCGCGCGGTCGAGCGACGCCGGGAACAGGGTCGTGCTGGACGCCAGCGCTTCGAGCACCTCGTCGACGCCGCAGTCGAGCTCCTGGGCGAGCTCGGCGGGCCCCGGGGCCCGGCCGAGCCGCTGGGTCAGCCGCGGCACCGCCTCCCGCACGCGCCCGTGCAGCTCCTGGATGCGGCGCGGCGGCCGGATGATCCAGCCGTTGTCGCGCAGGTGCCGCTTGATCTCGCCCGCGACGGTGGGCACGGCGAACGAGGCGAAGTTCTCGCCTCGCTCCGGGTCGAAACGCTGCGCCGCCTTCACCAGACCGACGTAGGCGACCTGCAGCAGGTCCTCGTTCTGGTTCGCTCCGGCGCTCGGCCGGAAGTACCGGCGGGCGACGGCCTGGGCCAGCGCGAGATGGCCGAGGACCAGCTGCTCGACGGCCGGCGCGTCGAGGGTCGGCGCGTCGAGGGTCGGCGAGGCCGGAGCCGGGGAGAGTCGGAGTCGTGTCATGAACTCGGTCTACGGCCGCACCGTGGGCCCGAGAACACCCTTGACTCCTTCTCCCCACTGCTCTAAGAGCCCGCCGGCTACGAGCCCGACAGCGCCTCGCTCACCGCGGTCGGCGCGTCGTACTCCCGGTCGGGCAGCCCGCGCAGCGCCTCGAGCACGGTGTCGTCGGCTCCGGACTGCTCGGCCTTCGCCACGATGTCGTCCTTCGAGGCGGGGTAGTCGAGGCCGCCGAGGTGCTTCTGCACCTGGATCGGGTTGGGGGTGTCGGACATGGTGTCTCCTTCTCTCATCTGTTCTGTCATCTCTCGGGGTCTGTCATCTCTCTGGGTCTGTCATCTCTCGGGGTCTGTCATCCCACGGGGTCGGTCATCCCTCGGGATCGGCGGGCGCGAAGACCACGTCGAACAGGTCGACCGGCCGGTGCGGGATGGTCGTCGGCGCCTCGAGGTGCACGGCGCCCGACGGCAGCACGCCCGCCCCGCCCCAGCGCTCCATCACCCGCCACTCCGCCGCGACGTCCTCGCCGGAGTGCACCGGCGGGGCGTCGCGCCAGAAGTCGAAGCCCCCCGCCTCCCGCAGCCGGGCGGTGTCGTAGAGCACGCAGCCGCCCAGCCAGGCGATCCGGTAGAGCACGACGTCCTCGTCGTCCAGATCCAGGTCGGCGGCCAGGTGGGCGAGGTTCGCCGCGTTGTGCAGCGAGAGGCGGTCGAAGCCCACGGCCCCGCGCCGCATGGTCTCCGGATGCACCGCCCCCCGCCACGGCTCGAACGAGGCCCGCTCGTGCGGCCGCGCATCCGCCAGGTACGACAGGCCCTGGGGTGCCGCACCGACGAACCCGGCACCGCTCGCCCAAAGCGCCCCGTGCAGTCGCGCCAGCTGGCCGGGCTCGAGCCAGACGTCGTCGTCGAGGAAGAGGACGGCCGGCGCCCGGGCGGCGTCGAGGAGGAACTGCCGCTGCTCCGCCATGCCGCGCCGGGGGACGTGGTGCTCGAGCCGCACCGGGCGTCCCTGCGCGGCGAGCACCCGCACCATCGCCTGCACGGCCGGCGCCCGCGCGGAGCTGAAGTCGTCGGACTGGTCGCTGACCACCACGCCGAACGGCGGGTCGTCCTGGGCGGCGAGCCCGGCGAGGGTCACCGCGAGCTCGGCCACGCGGCCGACCGTCGGGATGAGCACGTCGATCTCGGGGGCGGGCGGTTCCGCCGGCCGGCCCCAGCGCGCCGAGCCCCGGCGGCTGCCGCCGCTCACGAGGGCACCGCCGGGCCGGTGCCGGTGCGGATGCGGTCGACCAGGGCCGTCGTGGAGTGCTCGGGAACGTAGTCGAGCATCACCACCTGGCCGCCGTAGGCCCGCACGATTGCGGCCTCCTCGAGCATCTCGGGGGTGTAGTCGCCGCCCTTGGCGTAGACGTCGGGATGCACGGCCTCGAGCAGCGCCGCCGGGGTGTCCTCCGAGAAGGCGACGACGTGGTCGACGCTGCCGAGCGCGGCGAGCACGGCCGCCCGGTCGGCGAGCGGATTGACCGGTCGGCCCTCGCCCTTCAGCCGGCGCACCGAGTCGTCGTCGTTCAGCGCGACGACGAGCACGTCGCCGCGCTGGGCGGCCTGACGCAGGTAGCTGGTGTGCCCCCGGTGCAGCACGTCGAAGCAGCCGTTGGTGAAGACGATGCGCCGCCCGGCGGCCCGATCGGCCGCCAGTGCCCGCACGAGACCGCGCGCGTCCAGCAGCTCGGGCGAGCTGCGGGCGACCGAGCGCTCGAGCTCTTGGGAGTCGCAGACCGAGGTGCCGTACTGCTGCACCACGATGTCCGCGGCCGCCTGGGCGAGGTCGGTGGCCAGGGCGAGCGGTGCGCCGCAGACGACCGCCAGGGTGAGGGCCGCCGCGAAGGTGTCGCCGGCACCGGAGGCCTGCTGCTCGAGGCTCGGCCGGGCGGTCGTGCGGTGCACGGGCGCGCCGGGCTGGAGCAGCACGGCGCCGTCGCGGTCGAGGGTCGTGACGACCGCCCCGGCGCCGGAGGCGGCGAAGAGCTCCGCGGCCAGCGCGGTCGCCGCCTCCAGCCGGTCGGAGTCGGGGTCGCCGAGGGCGCGCAGCTGCTCGGCCGACTCCGGCCGCCGTCCCGCTGCCGCCAGGGCGCGCACGGCCTCCGCGGCGTTCGGGGTGACGACGTCGGCGCCGAGACCGGCCCAGGCCGCGATGTCATGGGCATCCACGACCGTGAGCGCGGGCCGGCTGTCCCGCCCGACGAGGGCCGAGCGCACGCGGTCGCCGAGGAGGCCTGTTCCGTAGTCGCAGACGATCTCGGCCTCGGCGCCGGAGCGCGCATCCGTCGCCGCCCGCACGGCCGCCACGAACCGCTCGAGAACCTCGGGCGTCGGCAGCGGGGCGTGCCGGTCGCTCCGCACGAGGATCTGGTCGCTGCCGACCACCCGGGTCTTCGTCGTGGTGGTGGCGCCCGGATGCTCGATCAGTCCGCTCGTGTCGACACCCGCCTGCTGCAGAAGGAGTGCGAGCTCCCGCCCCGCCTCGTCGTCGCCCAGCACGGTCACCAGCCGCACCCGGGCACCGAGGGCCGCGAGGTTGACGGCGGTGTTCGCCGCCCCACCCGGGCAGGAGCGGGTCTCGTCGACGTCGACCACGGGCACGGGGGCCTCACGGCTCATCCGCCGGGCGGGGCCGCGCCACCACCGGTCGAGGATGACCTCGCCCACCACCGTCACCCGCGGCGCGCGAGCCCGGATGAGGGCCGGCAGCTCGGCGAGGGCGAGCCCGGGCCCGACTCCGTGCCCGACTCCAGCCCCGGCCCCGACTCCAGCCCCGACCCGCGCCCCGCGCTCGGCCGCGGCCGTCATCGCGGCGTCCCGATGTGCACGACCTTCGTCAGGGTGAGCTCGTCGAGCAGTCCGGGGCCGTAGCCGAAGCCGCTGCCGCTCGCCTTGCGCGGCTCGGCGGAGCCTCCGGGGGCGCCGCCGAACACGTCGTTGACCTTGACCGTGCCGACGGTGAGCTGCTCGGCCGCCTGCTGCGCGTGCTCCATCGACGGCGTCAGCACCACGGCCGAGAGTCCGTAACGGTCGTCGTCGGCGAGCCGCAGGCCCTCGGCGAAGGACCGGACGATCTGAACCGGGGCCACCGGCCCGAAGGTCTCCTCCTGCATCACCGTCATGCCGGGGCGGCAGCCCGTCAGCACGGTGGCCGGGTAGAACGAGCCGGGGCCGGCCGGCACCTCGCCGCCCACCAGGGCCGTCGCACCGGTCTGCACGGCGTCGACGACCTGCTCGTGCACGGCCTGCCGCATCCGCTCGTCGACCAGGGGGCCGAGCGCGCCCGAGCGGTTCAGTTCGCCCGCCCGCTCGACCAGTGCTGTCACGAACGTCTCGGCGACGGCCTCGTGCACGTAGATGCGCTCCACGGCGGTGCAGAGCTGGCCGGTGTTCGTGAAGGCGGCGATGGCGGCCCGCTCGGCGGCCCAGCGCGGGTCGACGCCCTCGTCGACGATCAGGGCGTCGTTGCCGCCGTTCTCCCGCACGACGTGGGCGCCGGTCAGGGCGGCGGCCCGGGCGATCCGCTCCCCGGTGGCGCTCGATCCCACGTGGGCCACGGTCGAGACGGCCGGATGCGCGATCAGCCGGGCCCCGGTCGAGCCGTCGCCCGACACCGACACCAGCACGTCGCGGGGGAACGCCGAGGCCAGCACCTCCCCGAGCCGGCTGCCGAGGTGCGGGCACCGCTCGCTCGGCTTGTGCACCACGGTGTTGCCGGTCACCAGTGCGGCGCCGATCAGGCCGACGGCGACCGCCACCGGATCGTTCCACGGGGTGAGCACCGCGACGACGCCCCGGGGCTCGGGCACCGTGTAGTCGATGGCGCCCGATCCGCCGCGCAGGGTGCGGCCGGTGTGCAGCGGGCCGAGCTCGGCGTACTGCACGAGCGTCGACACCCCGGCTCGCACGCCCTCGAGCGCCTGCTCGAGCGGGCGGCCCGTCTCGCGGTGGTTCAGTTCGGCCAGCTCGAGCTCGCTCTCGGCGAGCAGTTCCGCGGCGTTGGCCAGCGTGCGCCCCCGGTCGGCGGGGGAGATCCGGCGCCAGCCCGGCAGGGCGGCCGCCACCCGGTCGACGGCGGCCGTCAGCTCCTCGTCGGTGGTGAAGTCGACCCAGCCGACGAGGGCACCGGTGCGCGGGTCGGTGATGGCGACCTCGCCGCCGGCTGCGGCTGATCCGGCGGCAGCCGATCCGGCGGCTGGCACCGTGGCCGGCGTCGTGAGCGGGGTGACGGTGTCGCTGTCGAACTGCATGCGTCCTCCTCGGTGCCGCGGGGGCCGGTGCCGCAGGGCTGATGCCGCGCGGAGCCGTCTCGGTGCCGCGCGGTGCCATGCCTGCGGCGCGGTCACCCGTGCTGTACCCACCGGCGCCGCCGCTTACACACCCGGTGCGGCATCCGATGTTTCCCGCGCGGCTCGTCGGGGCACTCAAGAGGAACAGCACGAGAGACGAGGACGCCGGATGACGATGACCCTGACCGACCTCCCGGGACAGACACCGGGCCCTGTGCTGGCGCCGCTCCGCGATCGCTTCGACGGCGTCCACCGCATCGCCGTGCTGCGAGGTGGCGGCCTCGGTGACCTGCTGTTCGCGATGCCCGCCGTCGAGGCGCTCGCCGCCGCCTATCCCGACGCCCGCATCACCCTGCTCGGCACCCCGCTGCACGGGGCGCTGCTCGAGGGGCGCCCGGGCCCGGTCCACGGGGTCGAGCTGCTGCCCGCGGCCCGCGGGGTGCGCGGTGCCGACGACGCCGCCGATCCGCTCGCGACCGCCCGGTTCCACGTCCGGATGCGCGCCGAGGGCTTCGACCTGGCGGTGCAGCTGCACGGCGGCGGCCGCTACTCCAACCCCTTCCTGTTGGCCCTCGGGGCCCGGCACACGGTCGGCACCATGACCGGTGACGCCGCGCCGCTGGAGCGCACCGTCCCGTACCTCTACTACCAGCACGAGGTGGTGCGGTGGCTCGAGACGGTGGCCCAGGCGGGCGCCGCGCCGGTGACGATGGAACCGGTCGTCCGGGTGCTCGACGAGGAGCGGCGGCGCGGCGAGGAGCTGCTCGGCGGGGGCCGGGGCACCGGAGCGTCCCGAGGGGTCGTGGTCGTGCATCCGGGAGCCACCGACCCGCGCCGGCGCTGGCCCGCCGAGTCGTTCGCCGAGCTCGCCCGGCGCGCGCTCAACGACGACCACCGGGTCGTGGTGGTGGGCGACGCGAGCGACGTGCCGACGGCCGAGCGCATCGTGGCCCTGGCCGGGGGCGAGCGGATGCGCGGCCGACTCGTCTCTCTAGCCGGAGCCCTGACCCTGCCCGAGCTCGTCGGGGTGCTGGCGTCGGCCGACGTGCTGGTCGGCAACGACAGCGGACCGCGGCACCTCGCCCAGGCCGTCGGAACGCCGACCGTGTCGGTCTACTGGGTGGGCAACCTGATCAACGGCGGGCCGCTGACCCGGCGGGAGCACCGCGTGCATCTCTCGTGGACGACGGCCTGCCCCGTCTGCGGGCAGGACTCGCGGCAGCCGGGCTGGACGGCCGAGCGCTGCGAGCACGACGACTCGTTCGTCGCCGAGGTCGAGGTCGGGCCGGTCTTCGACGACGTGCGCCAGGTGCTGGCGCACGGTCGCCGCCGCTGAGCACGGGGCCGGCCGCACCACGGCCGGCCCCGCCCCGCTGCCCGCCACGGCCCGACGGGCCGGATCCTCACGGCCAGGACGGCTCCTCCTCGTGCGCGATCACGAGCTCGCGCACCTCGCAGCCCTCCGGCTGCTGCAGGGCGAACAGCACCGCGTTCGCAACGTTCGCCGGGTCGTTCAGCTTCGCGTCGGCGCCCGGTCGGTACTGGTCGGACCGGTCGTCGAAGAAGCGGGTCTGCATGCCGGCCGGGATGAGCGTGGTGACGCCGATCTCGCCCCGGGTCTCGGCGGCGAGGGCGCGGCTGAACCCGAGCACGCCGAACTTCGAGGCGCAGTAGGCGGTGGCGTCGCTGACCGCGCGCAGGGCGAGCGAGGACGCCACCGTGACGACCCGGCCGTGCCGCTCGGTGAGCGAGGGCAGGGCGGCGCGCACCACGGCGACCGTGCCGAGGAGGTTCACCCCGATCACCCGCTCCCACTCCGCGGCGTCGACGTCGAGCAGCCGGCCGCAGCGGTCGATCCCGGCCGCCGTCACGACGGCGTCGAGCGGGCCGAGGCGCTCGACGAGCTCGCGGACGGTCTGCTCGACGGCCCGCGTGTCCGACACGTCGGCCTGCACCGCCTCGTGGCCCTCGACCCGGCTCACGTCGAGGTCGAGCACGACGGGGGTGCCGCCCGCGGCGGCCACCGCGTCGGCGACGGCCGCCCCGAGGCCGGAGGCCCCTCCGGTGATCAGCACGCGTCCGAGTGGTCGTCGTTCGGTCAAGGTGTTCCTTTCGTCGGTGCTGCGGCTGCAGCCGGTGGAGCGGAGAGAGTGGTGCGGGGAGAGTGGAAGAGGAAGCGGGAGGCGCGTCAGCCGACCTTCGCGAGCGCGGAGGCCAGCCGGGTGGTCGAGCGGCCGGGGTGGTAGGGCACGGTGACGGTCTGCCCGCCCCACTCCGCGAGCACCGCCGTCTCGGGCAGGGCCGCTGCGACGTAGTCGCCGCCCTTCACCCAGAGCTCGGGCTCGAGCCGGCGGATCGCCTGCTCCGGGGTGTCCTCGTCGAAGACGAGCACGGCGTCGACGCACTCGAGCGCGGACAGCAGCGCCACGCGGTCGTCCTGGCTCATGATCGGCCGGTCGGCGCCCTTCAGCCGGCGCACCGAGTCGTCGGAGTTGAGACACACGATCAGGCAGTCACCGAGGGCGCGTGCCGCCGCCAGAGTGCGGGCGTGCCCCGCGTGCAGAAGGTCGAAGCAGCCGCCCGTCGCCACGACGGTGCCGCCCGCGGCCCTGACCCGGGCGGCCACGGCGACGGCCTCACGGCCCCCGCCGACGAGCACCGCCGACTCGGCCCGCTCCTCGGGATCGGTGGCCGCCCGGAGCCCGGCCACGCCGCCGGCGCCCAGGAAGGCGGCCGCCTCGTCGATGGCCCGCTGCACCGCGTCGGGGAGGGGGAGTCGCTCGCCGAGGCTCCGGGCCAGCGTGGCGGCGAAGCGGTCGCCCGCACCGCACGGATCGAGGGTCTCGACCCGCGGTGCCGGCACGACCAGCGGGCCCGACCCCGCCCGGTGCAGCAGGGCGCCCTCGTGGCCGAGCGTGACGACGACCGTCTGAGCGCCCCAGCTCCCAGCCAGCGCCGAGGCCGCGCGGGCTGCTCCGGCGATGCCGCGACCCGACGCTCCCGACAGGGCGAGCGCCTCGCTCAGATTGGGCGTGACGACGGCGGTGCCCGGAACCGGCTCGGTGCCGGCCGGGTGCGGGTCCCAGATCACGGGCACGACGGCGGCCCGTCGGGCGAGTGCTTCTCTGAGGGCCGGCACGGCCGTGAGACCGCGGCCGTAGTCGGCCACGACGATCACCTCGGCGGCGGCCACGGCGGAGAGCATCTGCTCGGTCACGACGGGGGCCGGCGGGGGATCGCAGCCCTCGTCGAGCCGCGCGACCGCGTGCCCGTCGGTGCGCACCCGGGTCTTCACCGGCGTCGGGGCGCCGGAGGGGCCGGCGACGAGACGGATGCCCGCCCGCTCCTCGAGCAGCGACCGCAGCTCCCCGGCGCCCTCGTCGTCCCCGAGCGCCGTGACGAGCTCGACCCGGAGGCCGCCCCTGTGACCGCCGCCGTCGCCACTGCCGTAGCCGCGAACGCCGCCGTCGCCGCGTCCGCCGCCGCCGCCGCCGTCGCCGTCGCCCGCGAGCATGGCCGCGACGAGGCCGGCGCCGCCCGCTCGCGCCCGCCGGTGGGTGACGCCGACGACGGGCACCGGGGCATCCGGGCTCAGCTTCGTGGTGCGGCCGTCGAGGTCGACGTCGAGCAGCACGTCGCCCACCACGGTGACGATCACGACGACCGCCCGGCCGTGGCGATGGCGTGGTCGAACACCCGGCAGAGCAGGTGGATCGCCACGAGCTGCGCCTCCTGCACGCTCGCCGCCGTGCCCGGAAGGGCGAGCGACTCCGCGCTCGCCCGGGTGAGCGGGTTCGGCCCCTCGCCCGTGAGCGCCCAGGTCGCGGCGCCCGCTCGCACTCCCGCGCGGGCCGCCGCCACGAGGTTGGGGCTCCGCCCGCTGGTGGACAGCAGCACCACCACGTCGCCCGATCGGGCGTGGGCCGTGACCTGCCGGGCGAAGACCTGCTCGAAGCCGTAGTCGTTGCCGATGGCGGTGACGCTCGAGCTCTCGGCGTTCAGGGCCAGCGCCGAGAAGGGCGCCCGCTCGCCGTCGAAGCGCCCGACGATCTCGGAGGACAGGTGCTGGGCCTCCGCCGCCGATCCGCCGTTGCCCGCGACCAGCAGTCGCTGGCCACGGCCGAGGCGGTTGGCGAGTTCACGGCCCCAGCGCTCGATCACGGGCACCTGCGCCTCGAGCTCGGCCATCGCCCGGGCGTGGTCGCGCAGGTGCAGCCCCAGCAGCGCCCGGTCGGCGGTGCCGAGGGGCACCGAGGCGGGTGCGCGCCGCGTCGAGGTTGTCGTGGTGCTCGTGGTGCTGCTGCTCGTCGTGCTGCTGCTCGTCGTCATAGCGTGACGCTCCCTCGGCGTGCTCTCTCGGATGGGCGGGCCTGGGCGGCCTGCCGGTAGGCGCGTTCGGTCTCGGCGGCGACCCTCGACCAGGCGTAGCGCCGCTCGGTGCGCCGGCGCCCGGCGGCTCCCAGCGCGGCGGCGAGAGCCGGGTCGTCGAGGATCGAGCCGACCGCCGAGGCGATCGCCCGGTCGTCCCGCGGGGGCACGTGCAGGCCGGTGACGCCGTCGACGACGCTGTCGGTCAGGCCGCCGACCGCGGCGGCGACCAGCGGCACGCCCGACGCCATCGTCTCCAGCGGCACGATGCCGAAGGGCTCGTACCAGGGCGCGCACACGACGACGTCGGCCGAGCGCATCATCGCGGGCAGCTCGGCCTGGCGGAGCTGCCCGTGGAAGGTCACCCGGTCGAGCACGCCGAGGCGCTCGGCGTGGGCACGGAGCCGCCGCACGTCGGGATCCTCGAGCACCGCGTCCGGCCCGGTCGAGCCGCCGACGATCACGAGCTCGACGTCGTCGCGGCCCTCGGCCACGAGCCGGGCGAGCGCCGAGATCGTCGAGCCCACGCCCTTCCGGGGCACGAGCCGGCCGACCGTCATGATGCGCCGGCGAGCGCCCCGCGGGGCGACCTCCCCGTCGGGCCTGAACAGCTCGACGTCGACCCCGCACGGCACCACCGAGATGCGTCCGGCGGGCACGCCCATGGCCTTCAGCTCGAAGGCCTCGTCGGAGCAGGTCGCGACGATGCGGTCGGCGCCGCGCCCCACCATCGGCTCGAGCACCGTGCGCTCGGGCGGGCTCGTGTCGTCGCGCCCCTGGTGCCGCTTCTTCACGGTGCCGAGGGCGTGGAAGGTGTGCACCACCGGCACCCCGATCCCGTCGCGGCCGGCGGCGTCGAGGGCGGCGAGCCCCGACATCCAGAAGTGGCTGTGCACGATGTCCGGCGGGCCCGGTTCCCAGTGCTCCGCGAGCCGCGCGCCGAAGTCGGCCATCAGCGGCAGCAGCTCGTCCTTCGGCACGGGCTCGGCGGGTCCGGCGTCGAGGTGCATGACCTCGACGCCCGGCCTGAGCGTCACCCGCTCGGGCAGCGTCGCCGAGTCGCGCCGGGTGTACACCGTCACCTCGTGCCCGCGCTCGGCGAGGGCCGTGGACAGGGCCGCGACGTGCACGTTCTGGCCGCCCGCGTCGACCCCGCCGAGGGTGGCGAGGGGGCTGGCGTGTTCGGACACCATGGAGATCTTCACCGGGTGCTCCCTACTGTCGGTCGACCGCGCACGAGCTCGGCGAGCACGCCGTCCCAGCGGTCGAGGAAGGTGGACAGGCCGTGGCGCTCGAGCGCGAACTCCCGGGCGATCCGGCCGCGGCTCCGGGCCTCGTCGGGGTCGGTGACGAGCAGTCGGGCGGCGGCGACGAGCTCGGCGACGTCGCTCGAGACGGCCCCCGCCTCGGGCGGCACGGCCCGGGGCACCTCGGTCGCCGCGAGCGCGACGACCGGCATGCCGAGGTGCATCGCCTCCAGCAGCGAGAGCCCGAGCGAGGTCCAGCGGTTCGGGTGCAGGTAGAGCCGGCGCTCCGCGAGAGCGGGGTGCAGGAGTGCGGTCGGGAGGTCACCGGCGGCGGTGACGAGGCCGTCGGCGAGGCCCAGGGCGCCGGGCAGGGCATCCGTCTTCATGCCGTACACGTCGAGCGGGGCCACGGCGGCGAACGCGGGAAGCAGGTCGGTGCCGGTCACCCGCGCGCGACGCACCGGCTCGTTGACCACCACGCCGATCCGGTCGAGGCTGCCCGTGTAGAGCGGGCCGGGGTCGGGCACGCCGTGCTCGACGACGAGACTCGGCGCGCGGCCCGAGTCCCACATCAAGGCGTTGAAGTGGGTGACGTGCACGATCGGCACGGCGCTCTGATCGGCGAGCGGATGCACGGTCGAGGGCACCTCGCCCTTCGGGGTGTTGTGCTCCACGAACACCGCGGGCAGGTCCCGGCCCGGCCGTCGGCCGAGCAGCCGTTCGACGTGGTTTAGCTCCACCGGCCGCTGCAGGACGACGGCGTCGACCTCCGCGTCCCGGAGCTCCGCGAACGGAACCTCGACCGCCGTCGCCGGCCAGTCGCGGCCGCCCCGGCCGATGCCGCCGCCCCGCTCGGGTTCGCCGGTCGGCAGCAGGTAGTCGTGGCCGCCGCGCACGAAGGAGTCCATCCAGCCACCGTGCACGTGCCACACCAGGATCCTCATCGGGCCGCCCCCGCCCGCTCGGCGAGCGGCACGAGGCGCTGGAGGGCCTCGAGCACCTCCGTCGCCGTCACGGATGCCAGGCACGGATGCCCGGGCACCGGGCACTCGACGGCCCGGGTGCCCCGGCAGGGTGCGTGCTGGTCGCCGAGCAGCTCGTGATCGACCCGGTAGGGTGCCCAGCGCACGGCCGGCACGACGGGGGAGAACAGGCTCACCACCGGGGTGCCCACCGCCGCCGCCAAGTGCGCCGGTCCGGTGTTGCCCGTGACGACCGCCTCGGCGCCCTCCATCAGGGCGGCCAGGGCACCGAGCCCGGTGCGGCCGACGAGATCGAGTCCCTCGCCGCCCGCGACGGCGGCGGTGAGCTCGCGCTCCCCGGCGCCTCCCGTCACCACGGGCCGGATCCCCCGTGCGGCCAGCAGGCGCACCGCCTCGCGGTAGCGCTCCGCCGGCCAGCGCCGCGACGACGCTGTGGCTCCCGGGTGCAGCACGACGTATGGGGCATCGGGCGCGAGAGCCTGTGCCGACGCGCGGTCCTCCGCGCCGATCCGCACCGCGAGCCGCCCGTCGTCTCCCGGGAGCGGCACGAAGCCGCCCGCCGCCGCGATGGCGAGGGCGCGCTCGGGCTCGGGCTGGTCCTCGTCGAGGTCCTCCCCAGGGCGGAGGCGCACGTCGAGGAGTGCGCCGGCGTAGTCCACCGAGGCGCCGACGATGCGGGGCATCCCCGCGAGCCGCAGCTGGAGGGCGAGCGGCAGCGGCGACTGGTGGAACGAGGTCAGCAGCACGGCCACGTCGAGCGACGCACCGGCTGCGGCCTCGTCGAGCAGCCCGTCGAGCCGAGCGAGCTGCTCCCGGGTGGCGTCCGGCGGCGGGGAGGTGATCCAGGGGCAGTCCCAGGTGAGCACGCGATCGACTCCCGGCAGCAGGGCGGCCGCGGCCTCGCCCTGGCGGCTGACGAGCATCCAGACCTCGTCGACACCGGGCGACGTGGCGACGGCCCGCACCGCGGGACCGGCCAGCAGCACGTCGCCGGCGTTGTCGAGCCGCGCGACCAGAGCGCGGCGGATCACGCGGGCACCCGATCGTCGAGGGCCGTGAGCGCCAGGTCGACCGCCTCGGCGAGGTCGCCCGCCACGAGCTGTGCCGCCGCGATCTCCTCGGGCCTCGTCACGGACGTGGGCACTAGGATGCCCGTCGCACCGGCCGCGCGGGCGGCCTCGACGTCGGCGCCGATGTCCCCGATCAGCACCACGCGGGCGGGCGGCACTCCGAGCGAGCGGGCGGCGTCGAGCACCATCCCGGGTGCGGGCTTCCGGCACGGGCATCCGTCGCCCGGTGCGTGCGGGCAGAGCCGCCAGACGTCGATCGGGCCGAGTCGCCGCTCGACCTCGGCGTTCACGGCGGCCACCTGCTCGGCGCTCACCAGCCCGCGGGCGATGCCCGACTGGTTGGTGACGATTCCGACGGCCAGCCCGGCGTCGCGCACCCGCTGCAGTGCCGCCGCCGCGCCGGCGACCGGCTCGACCAGCGACGGATCGCCGTTGTACGGCACGTCGACCACGATCGTGCCGTCGCGGTCGAACAGCACGGCGGCCGGCCAGGCGGAGGGGGAGGCGTTGGCTTGCATGCTGGAGGAGTTCCCCGCTCCCCGGAGAACTAAACACCGTCTTCTCTTCTTCTCCTGCCCGGAGTCAAGCCCCTCGCCGGAATCCGCTGCATTCCGCTGTTCTCCGCCGCCTGCCGGTGGCGCACGGCGCGGCATGCGGGTTGCATGGGGGCATGCTGCACTTCGATCCCCGCGACGACGACCGCCCCGTGCTGCTGGCCCTCCGCGCCCTGAAGCTCGGCGACCTGCTGGTGGCCGTGCCGGCGTTGCACGGCTTGCGACGGGCGCACCCCGGCCACCGGCTGGTGCTGGCGGTGCCCGGCTGGCTCGAGCCGATCGTCGACCTCGTCGGAGGGATCGACGCGCTGCTCCCCACCCCCGGCCTGAACGACCCGCTGCCGATCGCACCGGGGCGCATCGACGTCGCGGTGAACCTGCACGGCAGCGGGCCGGAGAGCCGCCTGATCGTCGACGCGCTCGGCGCCCGCCAGGCGATGGTGCACCAGGTGCCCGGTCTGCCCGCTGCTCCGGCACCGGCGCCCGAGTGGATCGACGAGATGAACGAGCGCGAGCGCTGGGTGCGACTGGTCGGTGCGTACGGCGTGCCGGCCGACCCGGGCGACACCACGCTCGAGATCGCGGCCCCGGCTCCGGATGCGCGGCGGCTCGGCGCCGATCCGCTGACGACGGCGCCGACCGTCGTGCACGTGGGCGCCTTCTACGGCTCCCGGCTGTGGCCCGCCGACCGCTTCGCCGCCGTCGCCCGTCAGCTGGAGCAGGGCGGCCACCACGTCGTGTTCACCGGCAGCGCGGCCGAACGGGAGCGGGCGCTCGCCGTCGCGGGGGCGGCCGGGCTCGGACCCGGCCGGGTGCTGGCCGGCGAGCTGGGGCTGGCCGAGTTCGCCGGCGTGATCGCCCACGCCCGGCTCGTGGTCTCGGCCGACACCGGGGCGGCCCACCTCGCGTCGGCCTACCGCCGGCCCTCGGTCGTGCTGTTCGGCCCGGCGGCGCCCGAGATCTGGGGTCCGCCCCCGGGCCCCCACATCGTGCTGACCGACGCCGCGCAGCGCCGGGGCGACGCGTTCGCCGACACCCCCGACCCGGCCATCCTCGCCGTGTCCGTCGAGGACGTCCTGGCGGCCATCGCCGCCTTGTCCCCGGAGGGCGTACTCTGAGAGGGACGCCCCAGACCCCGGTGTTCGACGACACGAACGCAAAAGGGGTAGCTATGTCCAGCCGGTCGAAGATCGTACGCCAGACGAGGGTCGTGCGGCCCTGAAGCGCATCCTGATCGGCGCGGCCGATCTCCTGACCGGAGACGCCTTCTCCGACGCCCTGCTCGACTACGCGGTGCTGCTCGGCCGGGCGGGGGCCACCGGCGTCGCCACGATCCCCGTCGTCGGCCCCGACGGCTGCGTGCGGCCGGCCCGTCTGCTCCTCGGGCCCGGCGCGCCGATCGTCGCGCTGAGCGCCGACTCGGAGCACCCGGATCCGGCCGACGCCGACGCGCTCGGCGAACTCCGCTCGCTCGCCCGGCCGGGGCCCACGAGTGCCGGCTGGACCGACGTCTACGACGACTACGACGTGTTCGGGCTCCCCGGCGAGCCGCTCCCTACCACGATCGCCGCGGGTGACGAACCCGCCTGATCGGGCACTGCTGTCAACCCCGTGCCGGCGCTTTTCGGCGCGCGTACGGTTCCGGATGCGCTGACCGCGCGCGTGCCGGAAGGAACCCGTTGACCACCACCCCCGACCTCTCCCTGCTCGCCGCCCGTCTGGGCTACGACACCCTCAGGGAGGGCCAGGAGGCTGCGGTGCAGACCGTGCTCGCGGGCCGGGACCTGCTGGCCGTCATGCCGACCGGCCACGGCAAGTCGGCCATCCACCAGCTCGCCGCCCTCGCGCTCGGCGGGCTCACGGTCGTGGTCACGCCGCTGATCGCCCTGCAGTGGGACCAGGTGCGGCACGTCGACGAGGACGGCGGGCCGCTCCGGGCGGCGGCGGTGAACTCGGCGCAGTCGGCGGCCGAGAACGACGCGGCGTGGGAGCTGGCCGAGCACGGCACGGGAGCGCGCACGCTCCATCTCGCTCCGGAGCAGCTCGCCAATGACGAGACGGTCGACCGGCTGCGGGCGGTCGGGGTGGTGCAGTTCGTCGTCGACGAGGCGCACTGCGTGTCGGCGTGGGGGCACGACTTCCGGCCCGACTACCTCCGGCTCGGTGAGATCGCCGACCGGCTCGGGCATCCGCCGATCGTCGCGCTCACCGCCACCGGCTCGGCCCCCGTGCGGGAGGACGTCCTCGAGAAGCTGCACCTCCGTGATCCACGGGTGCTGGTCAGCGGCTTCGACCGCCCGAATCTGCACCTGGCGGTCGTGCGTCACGAGAGCCCCGACGAGAAGCGGCGTGCCGTCCTCGAGCAGCTCGCCTCGCTCGAGGTGCCCGGGCTGCTCTACGTCGCCACCCGGCGGGCCACCGAGGAGTACGCCGAGGCGCTCCGAGAGCGGGGCCGGCGGGCGGCGGCCTTCCACGGCGGTCTCCCGGCCCGGGTCAAGGAGGAGGTGTACGCCGCGTTCCACGCGGGCGAGCACGAGATCGTGGTGGCCACCTCGGCCTTCGGCATGGGCATCGACAAGGCCGACATCCGCTTCGTGGTGCACGCCGACGTACCCGACTCGGTCGACAGCTATTACCAGGAGATCGGCCGGGCGGGCCGCGACGGCGAGCCGGCCGAGACGACCCTGCACTACCGGCCCGAGGACCTCGGGCTCCGCAGCTTCTTCGCCTCTTCCTCGCCCGACGAGTCGCGGCTGCGGTCGATCGTCTCCGCGCTCGCCTCGGCCGACCGCGCGCTGACCCGGGCGGCCCTGGCGAAGGCCTCCGGCGTGCCCGCCCGCTCGGTGACCCAGCAGGTGAACCTCCTCGCCGAGGCGGGGGCCGTGATCGACCGGCGCGCCGGGCTCCGGCTCGTCCGCGGAATCGATGCGAAGAAGGCCGTGCGCGGGGCGGTCGAGGCGCACGAGCGTCGTACCCGCATCGAGCACTCGCGCATCGACATGATGCGGGGCTACGCCGAGACGCTCGGCTGCCGCCGCCGCTTCCTGCTCGACTACTTCGGCGACACCAGCCCGGTCGACGGCGCCACCCCCGTCGACGACGCTGAGACCTTCTGCGGGCACTGCGACCTCTGCGAGGCGCGGGCGGCGGTTCCGGATGCACGTCCCGACGCCTCCGGAACGGCACTCGCCGACACGGCGGAGGGCCCCGGCGACTTCGCGGTGGAGCAGCGCATCCGCCACCGGAGCCTCGGGGAGGGCACCGTGGTGAGCGTCGACCCCGACCGCATCACCGTGTTCTTCGACGGCGAGGGCTACACCGTGCTCTCACGCTCGGTGATCGCCGAACAGCACCTGATCGCCTGATGCGAGCGGGCAGGATCGGCCCGGGGTACGTTGACGAGCACAGTCCACCGGGCCGGCCACCTGGCCGGAGCACTCCGCCGGACACCAGAGGAGCAGCATGAGCAGGGGAGTCGCCGTCGTCACCGGAGGCACGGCCGGACTGGGGCGGGCCACCGTCCGCGCGCTGGCGGGCCGGGGCTGGGACGTGGCCGTGCTCGCGCGCGGCACCGACGGACTGGACGGGGTCGTCGAGGAGATCGAGGCGTACCGCCGTCGGGGCCTCGGCATCGTGACCGACGTCGCCGACCGCGAGGCCGTCGAGCGGGCCGCCGACCAGGTCGAGCGGGAGCTCGGCCCGATCGACCTCTGGGTCAACGACGCGATGGTGGGTTCCTTCGCGGAGTTCGTCGAGACCGACCCGGAGGACTTCGAGCGGGCGACCGCCGTGAACTACCTCGGCTTCGTCAACGGCACCCGGGCGGCGCTGACGCGGATGATCCCGCGGGAGCGCGGGCACGTCATCCAGGTCGGCTCGGCCCTGGCCCACCGCGGCATCCCGCTGCAGGCGGCGTACTGCGGCGCGAAGCACGCGGTGCAGGGCTTCACCGAGTCGGTGACGACCGAGCTGATCCACCGGGAGAGCCCGGTGCGCATCTCGACGGTCGACATGCCCGCCATGAACACGATCCAGTTCAACTGGGTCAAGTCGGCGCTGCCGCACCACCCGCAGCCCATGGACGTGATCTTCGAGCCGGAGGTGGGGGCCAGCGTGATCGCGCACGTCGCCGAGCATCCGCGCCGGCGCACCTGGGTGGGCGGCCCGACCGCGAAGACCGTCATCGGCAACCGCTTCGTCGCGGGCTTCCTCGACTGGTACCTCGCCAAGACCGGCTACGACGGTCAGCAGGCGCCCGAGAAGACCGAGCCGATGCTGCCCACGAACCTGTACGAGCCGACCCCCGGCGACCAGGGTGCCCGCGGCATCTTCAGCGACCAGGCGAAGACACGCTCGCTCGAGGTCTGGTACATCCTGCACCGGCCGCTCGCCCTCTCGATCGCGGGAGCCGGCGCCGCGGCCGGAATCGGGGCCCTGGGCATCGCCGCACGGTCGGTCCTGAGCGGCCGCCGATGACCTCCACGCCCGACGCGATCGTCGTGGGGGCGGGGCCGAACGGTCTCGCCGCCGCCGTGACGCTCGCCCGGGCGGGGCTGTCGGTGCAGGTGCACGAGCGCGACAGCACCGTCGGCGGCGGTGCGCGCTCGGCGGAGGTGACCCTTCCCGGCTTCCTGCACGATCTGTGCTCGGCCGTGCATCCGATGGCCCTCGCGTCGGGCTTCTTCCGCAGCTTCGGGCTCGCGCGCCGGATCGACCTGGTTGTGCCCGAGGTGTCGTACGGGCATCCGCTCGACGGGGGAGAGGCCGGTATCGCGTTCCGGGACATCCGGCGGACGGCCGAGCACCTCGGTGCCGACGGCCCGGCCTGGATGCGGTTGATGGGGCCGCTCGCCGAGGAGGCCGACCGGGTCGCCCAGTTCGCCGGCTCCCCGCTCCTGCGCATCCCCGCGCATCCGCTGGTCGCCGCGCGCTTCGGCCTGCGGGCGCTCGAGCAGGGCTCGCCGCTCTGGAACGCGCGCTTCCGGGGCGAGGTCGCGCCGGCGATGCTGACCGGAGTCGCGGCCCACTCGATCCTCCCGATGCCCGGGCTCGCCACGGCCGGGGCGGCGCTGTCGCTCGGCGCCTACGCGCACGGGCGCGGCTGGCCCATCCCGATCGGGGGCAGCCAGGCGATCGTCGACGCGATGGCGGCCGACCTCGTCGCGCACGGTGGAGAGATCGTCACCGACTCCGAGGTGACGAGCCTCGACGAGCTGCCGGCGGCGCGGGCCGTTCTGCTCGACGTCACGCCGCGGGCCCTGGCCCGGATCGCGGGAGACCGGCTGACCGCGCGGTTCCGCGCGCGGCTCGAGCGGTTCCGCTACGGCAACGCGGCCGCCAAGGTCGACTTCGCGCTCGACGGCCCGGTGCCCTGGACGAACGAGCTGCTGCGGCAGGCGGGCACCGTGCACGTGGGGGGCACCCGGGCCGAGATCGCCGCCGCCGAGCGGGCCGTCGCCGAGGGCCGGCACGCCGACTCGCCGTACGTGCTCGCCGCCCAGCCCTCGATCGCCGACCCGTCCCGCGCCCCCGAGGGCAAGCACGTGCTCTGGACCTACACGCACGTGCCCCGGGGGTCGACCGTCGACCCGACCGAGGCGATCACCCGGCAGATCGAACGTTTCGCACCGGGCTTCCGCGACCTGGTGCTGGCTTCGTCGGCCCGCTCGGCCGTGCAGCTGGAGAGCTACGACCCGAACTACATCGGCGGGGACATCGCCGCCGGTGCGGCCGATTTCGTGCAGCTCGCCGCCCGGCCGCGGTTCTCGCTGAACCCGTGGGCGACTCCCGCGAAGGGGGTCTACCTCTGCTCCTCGTCCACCCCGCCCGGGCCGGGGGTGCACGGACTGGCGGGCTGGTACGCCGCCCGCCGGTCACTCGCCGCCGACTTCGGGATCGATTCCCCGCCCTCGCTTCGCTGAACTCCTCGCTCACTGAACTCCTCACTCGCTGAACTCCTCGCCGGGCGTCATCGCCCCCTCCACCGGAAAGGTGACCACCATGTCGACCAACGTCCGCTTCGTCAGAGCCACCCCGGAGCAGGTCTTCGACGTGCTCGCCGACGGCTGGCTGTTCCCCGTCTGGGTCGTCGGCGCGTCCCGCATGCGCGAGGTCGACGACGACTGGCCCCGAGTGGGGTCGAAGCTGCAGCACTCCTTCGGCGTCTGGCCGACGGTCATCGACGACGAGACGACCGTGCTGGAGTGGGACCCGCCGCACCGGATGGTCATCCAGCCGGCCGGCTGGCCGATCGGTGAAGCGCGCGTGACCGTCGACGTGAAGCCCCGCGGCGACGGCTCGCTCGTGCGCATCCGGGAACGCGCGGTGAAGGGCCCTGGTGCGTTCGTGCCCTCCCTGGTGCTCGACGTGCCGCTCTACGTGCGCAACGTGGAGACGCTCCGCCGCCTGGCCTGGATCGCCGAGAACCGGCCGAAGAACGACGCGACCGAGAGTCGCACCACGACGCCGGGCGCGACCGGGGCGCCGGGCGCGGACCGCTAGAAGATCAGGGTGCGCCCGACGAGGCGCTGGGCCACGTCGTGCAGGCCCAGCCGGTTGGAGCGGGCGTAGCCGCGCAGCAGGTCGAACGCCTGCTCGGTCGACACGCCGTGGGTGTGCGCGAGCACCCCCTTGGCCTGCTCGATCACGACCCGGGTGTTCAGGGCGCGCTGCAGCTGGGTGCGCACGGCGTCGGTCTCGCGGAACACACGCTCGTGCAGGATGCCGATGGTCGCGACGTCGGCCAGTGCCTGGGCGGCACGGAGGTCGGCGGAGGACAGGGGCGTCTGCTCGAGCCGGTACAGGCTGAGCACCCCGATCCGGGTCTCGCGGAGGCGCATCGGCACCGCTGCGACCGCCCCGAAGCCGAGCTGCTCGGCCGCCTTCCGGAAGGGGCCCCACTCGTCGGGGGTGTCGTCCAACCGCCCGAGGCTGACCTGTTCCCCGGTCTCGAAGCTGCGATGACAGGGGCCGGCCTCGGCACCGAGCTGCATGGTGTGCACGAGCCGGGGATCTTCGCTGGTGGACGCCACCACGTCGAGCTCGCCGCTCTCGTCGGCGAGCAGCAGGCCGACGGCCTCGACCGCCAGCACGTCCTGGCAGATCTCGACGAGGGTCTGCAGCAGATCCACCACGTCGTAGCCTTCGACCAGTGTGTCGGCGAGGGTGGCGAAGCCCTCGATCAGGCGGGTCTCCCGCAGCTCGCCGTTCACGCGCGGTCCTCGATGAGGTCCCCGTCGACCGAGAAGCGCAGGCGGCCGTTCAGGATGTCGTCGGCCACCTCGGCCATGGTGCGGCTCTCGGCGTAGGCGTGACCGCGCACGAGCATCTCCGCGTCGTCGACCGACACCCCGAGCTGGGCGATCACCATCCCGGTGGCCTGGTGGATGGCGCGCCGGGAGTAGCGGTCGATCGGCGCCGAGACCGGTTCATCGTCGGAGGCCGCCTCGAGGGCGCGTCGCAGGACCAGCCGGCTCACCACGGCGGCCATCGCCGACGCCTGCCGGGCCTGCCGGGGCGTGAGGGTCGTCGGGTCGACGGAGTAGAGGTCGACGGCTCCCAGCCGCAGGTGGCCGACGGCGAGCGGGAACGCGAACACCGCTCCGATCCCCTCCTGGGCGACGGCCGGCAGGAACACCGGCCACGAGCCGCGCGGGCGGTGGCGGATGTCGGGTTCCAAGACGGGGGCGAACGTGCGCAGCGCGTCCCAGCAGGGGCCCTCGCCCAGGTCGAGCTGCAGTTCGTCGAGGCGCGCGGCCAGCGGGTCGCTCGCCGAGACCGTCTCGGACGTGAGGATCTCACCGAGGGTGGAGATCGAGGCGCCCGACACCGGGAAGCTGCGGGCGATGGGCTCGGCCAGGCGGGTGGCATCGGCTCCACTGAACTCTCGGAGCTCCTGCAGAGCGTCGGAGAATGCATCGGCCATGAACAGAACCGTATCAACTGCGGCCGGTTTCGGCCGGGCCATTGCCAAACCGGTGCCGGAGGCTCAGTCTGGAGCATTCGAGGGAAGCGTGACATGAAGAGAATCAACATCGACTACGCCGGCAACCACTACTCGGTGGGCGGCCGGGACGTCGACGAGCTCCAGAAGGAGATCGAGACCATCGTGCGCAGCGGCGAGCCGGGCTGGCTCATCGTCAATCACGGTGAGGGCGTGCCGCAGCAGGCGCGACTTCTGATCACGCCCGGCGTGGCCCTCGCGCTGCTGCCCGTTGACGACGGCGGTCAGGCGTAGCCGCTCGGCGAGCGATCCAGGGGATCACCGTGCTCCTCTCACCGGCCGGGGGGCAGCGGGGTGCGGGGCCGCGGCGAGCGGGGCAGCGGGGTCCGGCGCAGCATCGGCCGGGGTAGCAGCGGCCGGGGCAGTTCCTGCCCGCCGTGCACCGTCAGGCTGTGCACTCCGCGCCGCACCCGCAGCAGGAAGGCCCGCGGGTCGGCGAAGGGCCGCATCGAGATGCCCATGCCGATGCGGCGGTCGAGACGGATGCCCGGCCGGCGCCACCGGCCACGGGCACCGTGCGCGGCCGCCGGCAGGGCGCCGAGGTGCACCGACAGGTCGAGGTCGTCGTGCACGAGCAGGTCGTGCCGGTGCACCTCGTCCCGCACGGCGAGCCAGGCCTCGCGCCGCACGGCGCAGTTCGAGCCGAACAGAGGCGGATGGCCGAGGGCGGGCGCCGAGAACAGGGCGTAGGCGCCCAGGTACACGACGGCGAGGGGCCGGCGCAGCAGCCGCGGCCCGTCGGAGAACCGTGCGTCGCCCGTCACGGCGACGAGCCCCGGGCGCTCGCGGAAGGCGCGGGCGATGCCGGCGATCCACTCCACGGGCGGCACGCAGTCCGCGTCCAGCCGCGCCACGATGTCACCCCTGGCCTCGTCGAAGCCGCGGGCGGAGGCGGCCGGGATGCCCTCCTCGTCCTCCGTCACGACCCGGGCGCCCGCGGCCCGGGCCACGGCCGCGCTGTCGTCGCTCGACCCGTTGTCGACGACCACGATCTCCAGGGGCGCGAGGGTCTGGGCGGCCAGCGAGCGGAGACACCGCCGGAGCCCGTCGGCGTCGTCGCGCACCGGGATCACGACCGAGATCGTGGGCGGGGTGTCGCGGGCGGCGGCGGGGCGGTCGGGGTCTCCGGCGGTGTCTCGTCGATGGTTCGTCACGTGGTGCTGATCATGTCCTTCTCGACCTGGGCGGCCTTCTCCACGGCACGGAGTTCCGGCGTGGGGCCGGGTGCCGCCGGGGAAGTCGATGTGGCGCTACGAGTCGTCACCGTACTCTGCGGAACCGTCTCCCGCCCGGCCCCTGCGGACGGAGGCGCCCGCGAGTATGGTCACGCCCAGGACTCCACGACCCGATCACGCGAAGGAGACGACCATGAGAACAGGCGGAATCGCCCGAGTGCTGATCCTCGGCGGCGGCTACGGCGGCCTGATGGCGGCCCGGCTGCTGCAGCGGCACGTCGACCGTGACCTCGAGGTCACCGTCGTCGACCCGAACACCTACATGACCTACCAGCCGCTGCTCCCCGAGGTCGCGGGCGGGCACGTCGCCCCGCGCGACGTCACGGTGCCGCTCGGCCGCACACTCCGCCGCTGCCGGGTGCTGCAGGCCTCGGTCACTGGTGTCGACTCCGGCTCGAGGAGCGTGTCGCTCCGCGCGGCCGACGGCTCCGAGTCCACGCTCGGCTACGACGAGCTGATCGTCGCGATGGGAGCCATCTCACGGGTCTTCCCGACGCCTGGGCTTCAGGAGCACGGCATCGGCTTCAAGACGGTGGAGGAGGCGGCCTTCCTGCACGACCACGTGATCGAGCAGGTCGAACGCGCGGCGGGCACCGACGACCCGGCCGAGCGCGCGAAGGCGCTCACCTTCCTCGTCGTAGGCGGGGGCTACACCGGGGTCGAGGGGCTGTCCGAACTGGCCGACCTGAGCGTGAAGGCCGTCGCCCAGCACGACCATCTGTCCCGTAAGGACATCCGCTGGGTGCTGGTCGAGGCCCTCGACCGGGTGGCTCCCGAGGTGGGCCCGGAGCTCTCCCGCTGGACCCTCGGTCACCTGCGCGAGAAGGGCATCGACGTGCGGCTGGAGACGACGGTGAAGAGCGTCGAGGACGCGGTCGTCGAGTTGAGCACGGGGGAGAGCTTCGCCGCCGGCACCGTGATCTGGACGGCCGGGGTGCAGCCGAATCCCGTGCTCGACGCCACCGACCTGCCGCGCGGGCCGAAGGGCCACCTGATGGCCGACGCCTCGCTGCGCGTGGTGCGCGAGGACGGCACGCCGGTTCCGGGCGTCTGGGCCGTCGGTGACATCGCCCAGATCCCCGACCTCACCGCCGAATCGCAGCCCGCCTACTACCCGCCGAACGCGCAGAACGCGATGCGGCAGGGTCCCGTGGCGGCCCGCAACGTGCTCGCCGACCTGGCCGGCCGGGAGCCCGAGGAGTACCGCCACGTCTCGCTCGGCACCGTGGCGAGCTACGGCATCGGCGACGGCGCCGCGAACATCAAGGGAGTGCGCCTGAACGGCCTGCCGGCGTGGCTGGCCCACCGCAGCTACCACCTGCTCGCCCTGCCCACCCTCGGCCGCAAGACCCGCGTGCTGCTCGGCTGGATCGCGGAGGCCGTGGCCGGCCGCGAGCTCGTCGCCCTTCCGGCGGTGCGCCACCCGAAGCGCGCCTTCGACGGGTCGTTCAAGGCGCTCGCCGCCGCAGCGGCGAAGAAGCGGAAGTCCTCGTGAATCCTCCCGCCAGGATGACCCCGGTGACCAGCGGCAGGGAGTCGGCGGCAGGCACCGTCGTTGTCGGCTGACATGGCCGGCACGACCGCGCCGCGATCCGGCCCCTCCGCCGGCACGCCCGGTGAGCCGTCGGCGGTCGTCATCCTGCACGGTATCGGCGTCTCGCACCGCTACAGCGACCGGCTGCAGGAGGAGCTCTCCGACAGCCGCCTGACCCTCTCGTTCGACCTGCCCGGCTTCGCGGGCACCCCGCGCCCGCCCCGGCCCTTCTCGGTCGCCGACCACTCCGAGGTCGTGGCCGCCGCCCTCGACGCCCGGGGCCTGTCGGGGTGCACCGTCGTCGGGCACTCCATGGGGGTGCAGTTCGCGCTGGAGCTGGCGCTCCGCCGACCCGACCTCGTGGGCGCCCTGGTGCTGATCGGGCCCGTGACCGATCCGGCGCGACCCACGGCGTGGCAGCAGGCGCTCGACCTGGCGGCGGACACCTTCTGCGAGCCGCTCGGCACGAACGCGATCGTCGTGACCGACTACCTCCGCACAGGGGTGCGCTGGTTCTTCACCGAACTGGGGCCGATGCTCACGTACCCCACCACGGAGGCGGTCGCCGCCGTGCAGGCGCCCGTCCTGGTCGTGCGCGGCAGCCGTGATCCGATCGCCCGGGCACCGTGGTGCCGGGAGCTGGCCGCGGTCGCGGCCGACGGACGCCTGCTGGAGGTGCGGGGCCATGGCCACGTCGTGCAGCGTTCGGCCGCCCGCACGGTGGCGGCCTCGATCGAGCAGTTCGCGGCCGAGTACGAGCACCCGCACGGGCAGGCGCCCGTGCACGGGCCTGCGCAGGCGCACCGGCCCGAGCGCGCGGCCGGGGTGCACGGGTGACGGGCCTCGTCGCCCGTGCCCGCTGGTTCGTCGAGGACTACGCCACCGCCGCCGGCCTCCAGCTCGCCGGGATGGCCTCCCGCTCCGACCCGGCCGACTTCCAGACCGGCACCGAGCGTCCGTGCATCGTCATCCCCGGGGTGTACGAGACCTGGCACTTCATGGCGCCGGTCATCGAGGCGCTGCACGGGCGCGGGCATCCGGTGTTCGTGATCGAGGCCCTGCGCCACAACCGCCGGCCCGTGATCGACAGCGCCGGCGTGGTCGCCGATTTCGTGCGGCAGAACGGCCTGGACGACGTCTTCATCGCCGCGCACAGCAAGGGCGGGCTGATCGGCAAGTACGCGATGCTCGAGCTCGACCCCGACCGTCGCCTCGTGCGGATGGTCGCGATCGCGACTCCCTTCTCGGGCTCCCGCTACGCCGACTTCGCGCCGAACCGCACCCTCCGCGCCTTCCGTGCCAGCGACCCGCTGACCGTGCTGCTCAACAAAGAGGACCGGGTGAACGACCGCATCACCTCGGTCTTCGGCGAGTACGACCCGATCATCCCCGAGTCGAGCGTGCTGCCCGGGGCCGAGAACGTGAAGGTGCGGGTGGGCGGGCACTTCCGGGTGCTCCGGCACGCCACGACGCTGGCGGTGACGGTCGAGGCGGCGGCCCGGCCGTGACCCGCTACCTGGTCGCGCTCGCGGTCATGGCGACCGGCCGGGTTTGTCCAGCCTCCTGGCGAGCCCCCGTTCCGGGGGGTTTGCTGGGAGGAGACCCCGCCCTGGAAGGACGACCCATGACCACCCTCCGCCACCGCATCCTCTCCCTCTCCGCCGCCGCCCTGCTCGCGAGCGGGGCCGTCGTCGGGCTCACCGGCTGCGATGCCGACGCGCAGACGCCGTATCCCGAGCGCACCTCGTCCGGAACGCCCGTGGCCCCCGACGACGACATCACGCCGTCGCCGTTCCAGTCCTCGACGCCGGCGCCGGCCGAGTCGGACTTCCCGACGCCCGCCCCCACCTCGAGCGACGACTCGGGCACGCTCGACGGCTAGGCCCGACCTTGCCGCTAGCCCCTACCCTGGGGCCGGCCCCGGCCCCGCCTGGGCGGCCCGCGGGCACCGCTCAGCCGGCTCCGATGGCGCTCCGGTAGCATCGGGCCGTCGAGAACGGAAGGGGCCCGATGCCCGAGGACCGCGCGCCCCGCGACCCCCAGCTGCCGAGCCGGGAGCCCACCGCCGCCTCGGCCCTCGACGGGTTCCGGCTGCTGCCGCGCCGGAAGCTGCCCGTCATCCCGCCGAAGGGCGAGCCATGGGCCGGGCTGCTCCGGCCGGCGACGCTCGTCTGGCTCGGCATCGGCATCGTGCTCGTGGTGGCCGTCGTCATCGGCCTCACGACCTCGCGGTCATCCGCCCCCACGACCCTCGAAGGGGCGACCGCCGAGGCGACGGCCCAGGCCGACGAGCTGACGGCCACCCTGCCGGCGCCGCCGGTCTCGGTTCAGGACTCCTCGGTCGTCGAACCGTGCGTCGACGAGAGCGACCGCCGGCAGTACGAGCTCGAGCGGGTGCTGACCATGGCTCCGGGGTTCGACCCGGCGGCGTGGGCGGCGAGTGTCTCCGACTCGTACGGGGCGAAGGGGTGGAGCGTCGTCACGGAGGCGCAGGGGGACGACGGCGGAACGAGCATCCGTCTGATCGGGCTGAACCTCGTGCCACTCACCGCCATCGTCTCGCCCGGCGACGACGGCACGACGGTGACGCTGCGCAGCATCTCGCGCTGCGGCACGGCCTGAGCCTCACGCCCCCGCGCGTCAGAGCCTGGGGTGCCGCGGCCCGCGCGACGAGGCCGGCAGCACGGCCTGACCCTCAGGCTCCGGCGAAGAACGCCCCGATCGCCGCCGACAGCGCCACGAGGTCGTCGACGTGCGCGAGCTCGCGCGCGGAGTGCATCGACAGCAGCGGCACCCCGACGTCGACCGTGCGGATGCCGAGCCGCGTCGCCGTGAGCGGCCCGATCGTCGACCCGCACGGGACCGTGTTGTTCGACACGAACTCCTGGTAGTCGACCCCGGCCCGCTCGCACGCCCGGCGCCAGAGCGCGGCGCCGTGCGCATCCGTCGCGTAGCGCTGGTTCGCGTTGATCTTCAGCAGCGGGCCGCCGCCCGCGACCGGCCGGTTCACCGGGTCGTGCTTCTCGGGGTAGTTCGGATGCACGGAGTGCCCCGCATCGGACGACAGGCACCACGAGGCGGCGAACGCCCGCGCCCGCTCCTCCTCGCTCGCGCCGAGACCGTTCTGCACCCGCCCGAGCACCTCGGCGAGCAGCGGACCGCTCGCGCCGGAACGTGACTCGGAGCCGAGCTCCTCGTGGTCGAAGGCGGCGAGCACCGAGACCGTGTCGCCCTCGAGCCCCACCGTCAGGAGGGCCGCCAGGCCCGCGTGCACGGAGCTGAGGTTGTCCATCCGCCCGGCGGCGAACAGGGCGGCGTCGAGCCCGAAGCGGGCCGGCGAGGCGGTGTCGGCGGTCAGGATGTCGTAGCCCGCGACCTCCTCGACCTCGACACCGGCCGCCCGCGCGAGGATTCCGAGCAGGTCGGCCTGGCTCGCGTCGCCCACCCCGAAGACCGGCGCCGTGTGCCGCTGCCGGTCGAGGGTGAGCCCGGTGTTGGCGTCGCGGTCGAGGTGGATGGCGAGCTGCGGGATGCGCAGGAACGGACCCGTGCGGGTGAGGTGCTCGACGCCGTCGCGGGTGACGAGACGCCCGGCGAGTTCGAGCTCCCGGTCGAGCCAGGAGTTCAGCAGCGGGCCGCCGTAGACCTCGACGCCGGCCTGCAGCCAGCCGTTCGAGCCCGTCGTGGGCTTCGGCTTCAGCTTGAAGCCGGGGGAGTCGGTGTGCGCGCCGAGCACCCGGAACGCGCTGAGCGCCGTCGCGCCCTCCGGCACCACCCAGGCGATCACGGCGCCGTCGCGCACCACGACGTAGCGGCCGGGCTCCCGCGGCCACTCGTCCGCCTCGTCCAGGGCTGTGAAGCCGGCCTCGATCAGGCGCCGCCTCGTCTCGGCGGCCGCGTGGTACGACGACGGCGACTCCCGGATGAAGGCGGCGAAGTCGTCGATGTGCGTGGCGGTGTCGATCATCCCCCCATCCAACCACCCGGGGTCAGTGCCGCAGCCGCTGCAGCACGCGGCGCTCCTTCTCGGGCGAGAGGCCGAGCGCCGGCCGGTCGGCCCGCTGCGGCGGCACACCACCCCGCTCGCCGAGCCACGCCCAGGTGTCGGCGACCGTCTCGGCCAGCGGCCGGAACGTCAGCCCCGTGGCGAGCGCCCTCGACACGTCGGACCCGTGCAGGGCGTCGTGGTCGGGGCCGGCGGGCAGCCACACCGGCAGCTCGATCCACGGCTCCACGCCTTCGGCGAGCAGCACGTCCTCGGGCGCCCAGGTCAGCTGCACGGCCGGGCCCGATCCCGCCACGGCGGCGCAGGCCTCGAGCAGCTCGCCCATCGTGTGCCGGCCGACGGGGCTCACCGCGTCGAACGCGAGACTCCGCCTCGCACCTGCTCCAGTCACTCCCGAGTCCGTGGCCCTCGGCGCCGTAGCGCCCGCCACCCCTGCCACCGGCACAGCAGCCCCCGCCACCGGCACCGGCACCGCCGCCGGCAGCCCCAGCAGCCACCACGCCAGATCCCGCGCATCGACGTACTGGATGCCCGCCCCGGCCTCACCCGGCGCCAGCACCTCCCCGCCCCGCGCCATCCGCCCGAGCCACCACGGCAGACGTCCCACGTTCTCCCACGGCCCGAGGATCAGCCCGGGCCGCACCAGCAGCCCCCGCGCGCCGAACGCCTCCTCCACCGCCCGCTCGCCGCCCGCCTTCCGCCCCGCGTAGTCGCCGTCGTCCTCCTCGGGCACCGGCACCAGCGCCGCGGTCTCGTCCGCCCCCGCGCCCGGCTCGGCGTACACCGAGCGCGACGAGACGTAGCAGTACCGTTCCGCGACGGGCTCGAGCAGCCGGGCGCTCTCCCGCACGACCTCCGGCTCCCACGACCAGGTGTCGACGACGAGATCGTAGCGGTAGCCCTCGGAGGCGGGAGCGGCGAGCTCGTCGCCCAAGGCGCGGGCGAGAGCATCCGGAACCCGCCGGTCGGCCACGAGCGACCTCGCCCCCGCCGGCGCCGGCTGCCGCCCCCGGTTCACGACCGTCACCTCGGAGCCGCGGGCCAGCGCGGCCTCGACGACCGCCCGCCCCACGAACTCGGACCCACCCAGCACCAGCACCCGTTCGACCATGCTGCGAGTCAACCCTCTCCGGCCGCCCCGATCCAGCCTGTCTGCCGACGGCAGAGCGCGGCGTTCGCCCGGCGGCCCGCGTGAAGCTGACGGTCGGTTTCGTGGGCTACGGTCGTGGGTCGGAGCGATCCGCCGAGCGGCGGACCGGAGAGGGAGCGGATGCACGGGCGAGGGGCGGGCGCGTCGATCGCCCTGGGGCTGACGGTCGTCGCGCTGGTGCCGGTGCTGCTGAGCGGATGCGCGGCGAGCCCCACGGCGGCCCTGTCGCGCATGGCGCATCTCGACCGGGGCACCCCCGTCTCCGGCCACATCGTGCCGCCGGTCGTGCCGGATGTCGACGCCGACCTCGTCGACTCCAGCGTGCGCCTGCTCGCCGAGCAGGACGGCACCGCGTTCTGGGTCGGAGCCACCTCGGCCGACGACATCTGCTTCATCGCGGCACCGGCACCGGCCGATCTGCTCGCGACCCCGTCGCCCACACCGTCGCCGGCCGGTGCGGGCACCGCCGCTCCGGGTGCGACCCCGACGCCCTCGGCCTCGGCGGCGGCTTCTGCGGCGGCCTCCACCCCGGCAGCCGTCTCGCAGGGCTTCGGGCCGCCGACCACCGCGGCGCCCACCCTGCCGGTGCCCTCGCTCAGCGTGTCGCAGCCCGAGGCGGTGTGCCTCTCGCCCGACTCCTTCGGCTCGCACGGCGCCACTCTCCGCCTCGGCGCGGAGGGCACCCGCGTGTGGTTGCACACCGAGTACATGACGGTCGGCACCGGCTGGGTGCCGATCGCGCAGAACATCGCGGTCAAGGCCTGATCGCCCGGTCTCGCGAGTGCCAGGCCACGAGCCCTGCGGTGGCACCTTGAGCCACCGCCTCTGCCCGACCACACTCGAAGGATGAGCACCAGCCTTTCCGTCGACGTCGTCACCGTGTTCACCGACGAGAGCGGCGGCCACGGCAACCCGCTCGGCATCATCCGCTCGAGCGAGCGCACGCGGGGTGCCGAGCAGCGGATCGCGACCGGCCTCGGGTTCAGCGAGACGGTCTTCCTCGACGAGCTGATCGAGCGCGGCGGCGGGTCGGGCACGGCCGGGGGAGCGGGTGCGGCCGGGGGAACGGGTTCGGACGGGGTGTCGACGGTGGCCGGGGCCGCGACTGCGGCTGCGGGTGGCCGCCGGGCGCGCATCCGCATCTTCACACCGGCGACCGAGCTGCCGTTCGCGGGCCACCCCTGCGTCGGAACGGCGTGGTTGCTGGCGCGGCAGGGCACCCCCGTCGTCGCCCTGGACACCCCGGCCGGCCCGGTGGCGGTGCGCGACACCGGCGACCTCGTCTGGATCACCGGCCGTGCCGCCTGGGCACCCGACTTCGCCTTCACCCGACTGGCCTCGCCCGCCGAGGTCGACGCTCTCGACCCGTCCGGCTTCCCGAACGGGCGGCACTACGCCTGGGCCTTCATCGACGAAGCCGCCGGCCACCTGCGATCGCGGATGTTCGCCCCCGCGCTCGGCGTGCCGGAGGATCAGGCGACCGGCTCGGCGGCCGTCGCGCTGACGGCCCGTCTCGGCCGCGACCTCGCGATCGACCAGGGCCTCGGCTCGCGCCTGCTCACCCGGGTGCTCCCGGGTGGCGACGTCGAGGTGGGCGGCCGCACCGCAGCCGCGGAGCCCCGCACTCTCGACGTGTGACGCCGAGGCGCTCGGCCCCGGACGCGCGGAGCCCCGCACCCGCGACGTGTGACGCCGCGGCGGGGGGCTCCGGTTCGGGCGGCTCCGAAACTCAGTGACCCATCGCGGGCGCCGGCTCGGCCACGGCTTCGTCGGCCCGCTCCTCGGGCACCGCTACCCCCACGGTCACGCCCTGCCCCTTGCGCCGGAACAGCAGCGCCGCGATCACGGCACCGACGGCGAAGAATCCCGCGCCCCACCAGTAGGCGGTGGCGTAGCTGTGCACGGCGGCCTGCGCGGCCACCTCGGCGGTCGCCGGCAGGTTGTCGGCCAAGTAGTTCGCGGCGGCGGTCGCGGCGAGGGTGTTGAGCAGCGCCGTGCCGATCGACCCGCCGACCTGCTGCGAGGTGTTCACCATGGCCGAGGCCACCCCGGCGAACTGCCGGTCGACCCCGAGCGTCGCGGTCTGGATCGACGCCGGCATGATCGTGCCCATCGCTAGCCCGAGCAGCATCAGCGGCGGCATCACGTCGAGCGCGTACACGGCGGTCACGTCGAGGTGCGTCAGCCAGGCCATCCCGAGCGCGGCCAGCGCCATGCCGATCGGCACCATCACCTTCGGACCGAACCGCGGCACGAAGATGTTCGTCGACAGCTGCGCCGCCGTGATCAGCAGCAGGATCATCGGCAGGAACGACAGCCCCGTCTGAATGGGCGTGTACCCGAGCGTCGTCTGCAGGTAGTACGTGACGAACAGGAAGATGCCGAACATGCCCGCACCGGCGATCAGCACCGAGCTGTAGGCGGCCCCCCGGTTGCGGTCGAGCACGATCGAGAGGGGGAGGAGCGGATGCGCGGCCCGCCGCTGCCACAGCACGAACGCCACCAGCAGCACGACGCTCGCGCCGAGCATGCCCCAGGTCAAGGGCGAGTCCCAGTCGTTCGTCTCGGCGCTGGAGAAGCCGTAGACCAGGGCGAACAGCGCCGCCGAGACGAGCACGGTGCCCGGCAGGTCGAGCTTCGGCCGGGCACCCTCGCGCTTCGGCGTGCTCACGAAGATCACGGCGCCTACGATCGCGATGACGGCGATCACGACGTTGATGTAGAGGTTCCAGCGCCAGCTGAAGTTCTCGGTCAGCAGTCCGCCGAGCAGGAGGCCCACGGCACCCCCGGCGCCCGCGATCGCGCCGAAGATGCCGAACGCGCGCGCCCGCTCCTTGGGGATCGTGAACGTCGTGGTGAGCACCGCGAGGGCGGTCGGGGCGAGCAGCGCGCCGAACACGCCCTGCAGGGCGCGGGCCGCGACGAGCAGGCCGAAGCTGTCGGCGGCACCGCCCAGGGCGCTGGCCGCGGCGAAGCCGATCAGGCCGATGATGAAGGCGCGCTTCCGGCCCATCAGGTCGGAGAGGCGGCCGCCGAGCAGCAGCAGGCTGCCGAAGGCGAGGGAGTAGGCGGTGACGATCCACTGGCGGTCGCCGTCGGAGAAGCCGAGGTCGGCCTGCGTGGAGGGCAGGGCGATGTTGACGACGGTGGCGTCGAGCACGACCATCAGCTGGGCGAGGGCGACCGTGGTGAGGGTGAGCCAGCGGCGCGAAGAATTTTCAGGCATGGAGGGACTATATACGGAACCAATCAGTTTCGGATACCATCAGTTCTGTAAATGTCGTGAAACAATCAGAGTGTCCAATCCGACACCCGAAGGAGGAGCTGCGACGATGCCGCTCGACCTGATCGACTCCACGCCCACCCCTGCGCCCGCTCCTGGCCGCCCCGGCCGTCGCCGCGACCACTCGCGCGACCCTGAGATCCTCGACGCGGCCATCGAGGTGCTCGCCGAGGAGGGCTACGACGGTATGACCATGGAGATGGTCGCCGCCCGGGCCAAGGCGGGCAAGGCGACGCTCTACCGCCGCTGGCCGTCCAAGGGCGAGCTCGTGGTCGACGCGGTGGCGTGCATGAAGTCGCGCGACCTCGATCTCGACAACCTCCCCGACACGGGCACTCTCCGCGGCGACCTGGTGGCGATGATCAAGCCGCGCACGCTCGAGGAGGCCGACCGCAAGATGCAGGTCATGGCCGGGCTGATGTCGGTGCTCTCCCGCTCGCCCGAGCTGGTCGACGCCATCAACTCGGCCATCGTCGCGCCCCGCGCCGAGGTCAACCGCCGGCTGCTCGAGCGGGCCGTCGCCCGCGGCGAGATCTCGGCCGACGTCGACATCCCCACCATCGCCCTGGTCGCCCCGTCGATGACGGCCTACCGCCTGCTCGTCACGCAGCGCCCGGTCGACCGCGAGTACCTGCTGTCGATCATCGACGGCGTCGTGCTGCCGGCGGTCGGTCTCTCGGCCTCCCGCGCCTGAGCGAGCAGCGACCGCCGCCGCGCATCCGCTCGCCCGCTATTCGGCGAGCAGCGCCTCGGTGTGCTCCCACAGCGCGCGGGCCACAGCCGGGTCGTCGGCCCCGCTGCGGATCGCCGCCGGCGCGCGCTTGACGTAGTAGGCGCCGCTCTCCCAGTCGATGCCCGGGGTGCCCGCGGCGAGCCAGACGAGGGTCTCGGCGCCCTGCTCGGGGGTGCGCAGCAGCCGCTTCAGCACGGAGGTGTAGACCAGCCGCAGCGCGCTGTTGGTCTGCCCGGCGAAGCTCGTCGACACGACGCCCGGGTGGAACGCCGCCGCCGACAGGCCCTCGTCGTGGAACCGCCGGTGCAGCTCCCGCACGAACAGCAGGTTCGCGAGCTTGGCCGTGCCGTAGGCGCGCTCGGGCCGGTAGCCCTGTCGCGCCTCGAGGTCGTCGAAGTCGAAGGACCCGTAGCGGTGCGCGATGCTCGAGGTGGCGATCACGCTCGCACGGCTATCGAGCAGCCGCGGCATCAGCAGCTGCGTCAGCAGGAACGGCGCGAGGTGGTTCACCTGAAGCGTCAGCTCGTGTCCGTCGACGGTCTCGGTGCGCGGGCCCATGATGCCACCGGCGTTGTTCGCCAGCACGTCGATGCGCTCGTAGCGCTCGAGCAGGGTGGCGCCGAGCTCCCGCACCTCGTCGAGGCGGGAGAAGTCACTCAGCAGCCACTCGGCCCCCACCGACTCGGCGACCGCCCGCGTCTTCTCGGCCGACCGCCCCACGACGACCACGGTGTGCCGCTCGCTCAGGGCCCGCGTCGCCGCCGCCCCGATGCCGTCGCTCGCACCCGTGATCACGATGATCTTGCCCGCCATGCGCCTGCTCCTCGTCCCGTCGCCTCTTCCGGCGATCCTTCCGCACCCTATCCCGGGCCGCTGTCATCGGCCCGCCGTCAGCGCCTCGCTGTCGGAGGCTCGCACTACCCTGAACCCGACCCCAGGGAGGCCCCATGATCGTCGCCGGCGACCGCGTGCTCTACAGCGCCACCGACCTCACGGCCGCGGCGGTCTGCGAGTTCGCCCTGGTGCGTCGCCTCGACGCCAAGCTCGGCCGCATCGAGCCCGTGCCCGAGGTGGTCGACGAGATGCTCGAGCGCACCGCCCGCCTCGGCGACGCCCACGAGCTGCGCACCCTCGAGGCCTTCCGCGAGCTCTACGGCCCCTTCGACGGGGTGAACCCGCGCGGAGTCGCCGAGATCCCGCGGCCCGAGCGCCCCACCCCCGAGGCCCTGCTCGAGCACCAGCGCTACACGCTCGACGCGCTGCGGGCGGGTGCCGACGTCGTCTTCCAGGCCACCTTCTTCGACGGCCGCTTCCTCGGCTTCGCCGACTTCCTGGTCAGGGCGCCCGCCCAGCCCGACTCGCCCACCGCATCCGCCCCCCACCGCTACGAGGTCTACGACACCAAGCTCGCGCGCCACGCGAAGATCACGGCGCTGCTGCAGCTCGCCGCCTACGCCGACCAGCTCGACCGCCTCGACGTGCCTCTCGGCGACGAGGTGCACCTGCTGCTCGGCGACGGCAGCCGCTCCACCCACCAGCTGCGCGATATCCTCCCGGTCTACCTCGATCGGCGGCGGCGCCTCGAGGCCCTCCTCGACGAGCGGATGCACGAGCCCGCCGTCCAGTGGGGCGACCCCCGCTACACCATCTGCGGCCGCTGCGAGGTCTGCGCGCCCGAGGTCGAGGCGCACGACGACCTGCTGCTGGTCGCGGGTATCCGAGTGGCTCAGCGTGCCAAGCTGCTGGCGTCCGGCGTCGCGACGCTCGACGAGCTCGCCCTGTCCGAGGGCCCGGTCGAGGGCCTGCCGGCCACGACCCTCGAGAACCTCCGCGACCAGGCACGCATGCAGCGCGACGGCCGCCACGGCCTGGCGGCCCGCGTCTACGACACCACGGCGCTCGACGGCCTGCCCGAGCCCGACCCGGGCGACATCTTCTTCGACTTCGAGGGCGACCCCCTCTACTCCGAGGGCGACGGGGCCGACTGGGGCCTCGACTATCTCTTCGGCCTCATCGAGCACGACCCCGACGGCCCCGGCGAGACGGTCTTCCTCCCGTACTGGGCGCACTCCTACGCCGAGGAGAAGGAGGCGCTGCGCGCGTTCCTCGACCACGTCACCTCGCGCCTGCGCGACCACCCCGGCCTGCACGTCTACCACTACGCCAACTACGAGCGCGCCCACCTGCAGATGCTCTGCGCCCGCCACGGCGTGGGGGAGGAGCAGCTCGACGAGCTCCTCCGCGGCAACGTGCTGGTCGACCTCTACCCGGTCGTGAAGAAGAGCGTGCGCGTGAGTTCCCGCTCGTACAGCCTGAAGAAGCTCGAACCGCTGTACATGGGGGAGCAGCTGCGCCAGAGCGAGGTCACCAACGGCGCCGACTCGATCACGGCCTACGTGCACTACACCGAGCTCCGCGACGCGGGCCGCACCGACCCCGCCGCGGCTCTCGCGGCGGATCGTCAGCTCGCCGAGATCGCCGACTACAACGAGTACGACTGCCTCTCGACCCTCCGCCTCCGCGACTGGCTCCTCGCCCGCGCCGCAGCCCTCGACACGGGCCCGCTCGCCCCCTCCCGCCTCGCCGCCGCCTCAGCCGCCGCCGCTTCCGGCGCCTACCCCTCCGGCGCCTACCCCTCCGGCGCCTCTGCCTTCGGCGAGTCCGCCTCCCACGACCCCGCCACCCTCCTCGACGCGGCATCCCTCGTCGACCCGGCCGCGTCCGCCGGCCGCGTCCCCGACCCCGACGACCCCGCGTCCTTCGAGTTCGAGGAGAGCCCCCTCCACCGCGACCTGATGGCCCACGCCGCAGCCCTCGCCGCCACGGCCCCGACATCCGAGAAGCGCGACCCCGCGCATCCGGCCGCCGCAGGCCGCAGCGCCGACGAGCTGGCCGTCGCCGTGGCGGCCGCCGCCATCGACTACCACCGCCGCGAGGACAAGTCCTTCTGGTGGGAGCACTTCGACCGCCTCGAGCAGCCCCTCGACGAGTGGGCCGACACCCGCGACGTGCTCGCCGTCGAGACCGCCGTCGTCGACCGCCCCTGGTACCGCAACGCCGGCCAGCGCGCCGACCGCCGCGAACTCCGCCTCCGCGGCACGCTCGCTCCCGGCAGCCGGCTCGAGCCGGGCGCGAACGGGCGCTTCTTCGTGTACGACCCCCCGCATCCGTGGCCCGCCCCGCGTACCCGCCCCGCCGACCGCGTCGCCCACGCCCGCACCGTTCTGCGAGAGGTGCGCGAACTCCCGAACGGAGTCACCCAGTACGTCTTCGAGGAGGCCCTCACCGTCGGCGCCGACCCCTACGACGCCCTCCCGGTCGCCGTCGCCCCGGCCGCCCCGCCCAAGACGGCCTCCCTGCAGGACGCCATCGCCGAGTGGGGCCGCACCCTCGCCGACTCCCTCCCGGCATTCCCGAACGACGCGGCCGTCGACATCCTCCGCCGTCGGGCCCCCCGACGCCATGACGGTCGCCCACTCGAACCGGTGGCCGAGCATCCGCGAGGCGCCATCGACGCCATCCTCGACTCCCTCCTCGCCCTCGACGACTCCTACCTCGCCGTGCAGGGCCCACCCGGAACCGGCAAGACCTACACCGGCGCCCGAGTCGTCGCCGACCTCGTGCGCGACCACGGCTGGCGCGTCGGGGTCGTCGCCCAGTCCCACGCCGTCGTCGAGAACATGCTCACGGCCATCGTGGGCGCCGGCGTCGACCCCTCGCTCGTCGGCAAGGTCAGCGAGAATCCGGATGCCCGGTTCACCCCCCTGGCCAAGAACGCCCACCGCCGCTTCCTCGACGCCGCCTCCGCGAACGGCACCGGTGCGGTCATCGGCGGCACCGCCTGGGACTTCACCAATCCCACCCGAATCGACCGCCGGGAGCTCGACCTCCTCGTGGTCGACGAGGCCGGCCAGTACTCGCTCGCGAACACCATCGCCGTCAGTGTCGCGGCCCGAAACCTGCTCCTCCTCGGCGACCCGCAGCAGCTCCCGCAGGTCACCCAGGGCACCCACCCCGAGCCGGTCGACTCCTCGGCGCTCGGCTGGCTGACCGAGGGCCACGACGTGCTGCCGCCGGAGCTCGGCTACTTCCTGGCGGTCAGCTGGCGCATGCACCCCGCGGTCTGCGCTCCGGTCAGCGCCCTCTCCTACGAGGGCGAGCTGCACGCGGAGCCCACGGCGACCACGGCCCGCTCCCTCGTCGGCGTCGCCCCGGGCCTGCACCTGCACCCGGTGCTCCACCACGGCAACTCGACGGATTCCCCCGAGGAGGCCGACCGCGTCGTCGCCCTCGTCCGCGACGCCGTCGGCCGCCCCTGGTACGACCCCGCCGAGCCTGCACTCTCAGACCACGCCACCGGCCGCCCGCTGCTGCCCGAGGACATCATCGTGGTGGCGCCCTACAACGCCCAGGTCGAGCGCCTCCGAGCGCACCTCACGGCGGCGGGCTTCCCGGGCGTCCGGGTCGGCACGGTCGACAAGTTCCAGGGCCAGGAGGCTCCGGTGGCGATCGTCTCCCTCGCCGCGTCCTCGGCGGCCGACGTCCCCCGCGGGATCGCCTTCCTCCTCATGAAGAACCGCCTCAACGTGGCGATCTCCCGCGCCAAGTGGGCGGCCCACCTCGTCTACTCGCCGGCGCTCACCGACCACCTGCCTCTGAACCCGTCCGAGCTGGCGACCCTCTCGGCGTTCCTCCGCCTCACCCACCCGCCGACGTCGTAGACCCGGGCCGCTGGCGCGGCCGAGCATCAGCCCACCACCGAGGACGAGCGGTCCTCCGCGGGTGCCGAGCATCCGCCCGTCACCGACGAACGGGACGGTGCGGCGATCGAGCGAGCGGGGACGCGACTACTGCACGAGCTCCCAGGTCCCGCCGACCCGGCGCGTCAGCTGCCAGGCGATCGGCTCGACCGACACGCGGGAGCCGTCGACGCCCTGCTCGGCGATGAGGTAAGCGGCCTCGTCGGTGTCGGCGGTGAACCGCACGACGACACGTGGCGCGCCCTTCACGACGGTCACGTCCGACGCCTCGACGGTGGTGAAGTCGGCGATCGCCTGCGTCAGCGTCGGCAGCACCTCCTCGGGGCGCACGCCGAGCTCGAGCGATCCGACGATCATGGTCACGCGGTACGAAGGCATGCCCACAGCGTAGGGGAGGGCTCGGGTCTCGCCCACTCACGACATCCGCGGAGCGACCGGTCCCTCCACCCACGACATCCGCGGAGCGACCGGTCCCGCCACCCGTGCCATCCGGGGAGCATCCGCCGTCCCGCGCTACGGTGAGCACATGCAGCAGCTCGTGCTCTTCGAGACCGTCGGCGAGACGGCGGTGCCCGCCGCGGTCGCCTTCGCCCGGGTCGTTCCGCGCGACGACAGCACCCTCTTCCACCGCTTCCTCGTGCTCCCCGGGGTGACGGGCGTCACCGACGCGACCGGCCCGTGGGACACCCCGGGCCGCGCCCGCACCGTCCACCTGTCCGACGGCAGCCGCTTCCGCGAGCACCTCGACGTCCACCACCCGCCCCTGGTTCCGGATGCGGTGGGCCGCTTCGACTACACCGTAACCGACTACACGAAGACCCTCGCGCACCTCGTCTCCGACGCCGAGGCGCGCTGGCGCTTCGAGCCGGCCGGTCCTGCGGGAGAGCGCTCGCGCATCCGCTGGACCTACGGCTTCCGCCCCCTGCCCGGCCGCCGCTTCGCCGTGGCCCACCTCATCGGCCCCGTCTGGCGCGCCTCCATGCGCCGCAGCATGGCGGTCTGCGTCGCGGCGGCCCACGGCACCGACGGCTACGAACCCCCCGCCGCGCCGAGCGGTGACGGCGCTGACCCCACGGGCGGCCCGCGCCCGGCACCATGACGACGGTGCTGCTGACGGGGGCGCGGGCCCCCGCCACGCTCGACCTCGCCCGGCGGTTCGCCGACGAGGGCGTGAGGGTGATCGTCGCCGACAGCCAGACCTCGATCAGCTCGGCGTCGAGGGCCGTCTCGGCGGCCTACCGCGTTCCGTCGCCGCGGTTCCGGCCCGTGGAGTTCGCCGAGGCCGTCGCGGGCATCGCCCGCCGCCACGTCGTCGATCTGGTCATCCCCACCTGCGAGGAGACGTTCTGGCTCGCTGCAGCGGTCGATGCGGAGACGTCAGGAGCTGCGACGCGATCGGCGTCCGCGCTCGGGCGGATGCTGTTCGCGCCCCCGATCGACGTGCTGCGCCGCCTGCACGACAAGGCGGACTTCGCCGCCCTGCTGGCCGAGCTGGGGTTACCGCACCCGGCGACCGAGGTCGTCGATTCCGCGATCGACTGGCGTCACCGCGCCCGGTCCCGCGAGCGCGCACGGGGTCGTGACGGCGCCGAGGGTCCCGCAGGCCTGGTACTCAAACCGGCCTTCTCGCGCTTCGGCACCCGGACGCAGATGATCGCGCCGCACCAGCCCCTCCCGACCCTCCCGCGCGTCACGCTCGACGAGCGATGGGTGCTGCAGGAGCACGTCAGCGGCACCGAGTTCTGCACCTACGCGGTCGCGCTCGAGGGTCGCCTCACGGCATTCGTGGCCTACCGCCCGGTCTGGCGGGCGGGCCGCGGCGGCGACACGGGCGCGGGTGTCGCCTTCGAGCAGCTCGACCCGTCGACCGCACCGGCGAGAGAGGCCCGCCGCATCTCCGAGCGCCTGGCGGAGGCCCTCACCCTCACCGGACAGTTCGGCCTCGACCTGATGCACCGCCCCGGCCACGCCGCCGCGTCCGTCGTCGTGCTCGAGTGCAACCCGCGTGCGACGAGCGGCATCCACCTCTTCGCTCCCGCCGACCACCTCGCCCGCGCGTTCCTCCCGCAGTCCGTGCTCGGTTTCCCGCAATCGCCGGTCACAGCCACGTCCGCGTCCTCGTCCGCGTCGGCGTCTGGGTCTGTGTCTGCGCCGGCGTCGGCGTCGGCACCGGATGCTCGCCTGCCGGCGATCGCAGCCTCCCGCGCCACCAGTCGCCTGGGCCTGCCCCACGCGATGTACCCGCCACTCACTGGCGCCCCCGCTGAAGCCGGCAGCAATCGACTGAAGCGGCTCAAGGTCTACGCCGAGCAACTGCGATACCCGGATGCTCTGCGTCCGCCCGAGGATCGCCTCCCTCTCGCGTCCCTGGCGCGGTCGCTCGCGGTGCAGCTGCGCGAGAGCCGTCGCGCCCACGTCGATCTGCTGGCGGCATCGACCCACGACCTGGAGTGGAACGGCGAGCCCATCGTCCCGGGTCCGTCGTCGGGCGGCCCGCCGGCCGAGCCGCTGTCACTGCTCGGTGCCGGCGACGAGCAGGGGAGCCGCGGGTGGGCACGAGCCTTCGCGGCCGCGATCGCAGACGAAGGCGGGGTCACCGCCGCGGTGACGAACGCGACCGCCGGACTCGAGACGGTGCGGGTGGGGCGGTACGAGCTGCCGCTGACGGTGTCCACGCACCGCTCGCGATCGAGGCACGCCACGCGCGAGGACGACCGCCGAGGACGTCGACACGGTGGCGCCATCACCTCCGCCGATGCACCGACCGAGAGCTACGTCGTCTCGCCCTTCACCCACTACGTCGACTACGCCCGCGAGGAGCTCGGCGAGCTGCGGTCCGCCGGGATGCGGCGCGCCGCGACTCTGCTGCTGCGGGGCCTCGGCGCAGTGCTCGACGCGGGACGGGCCGACGACGTGGTGCTGATCGGGAACGGGCTCGTGTCGACGAATCTGCTGCCCGATCTGGGGCAGCGGGAAGTGACGGAGGTGACCGTGCGGCTGCGGCGCGAGCATCCGGACCGCGCGATCGGGTTCCGAAGCGTGCACGGTCGCGGGATGCTGCTGCCCGAGGTGCTGCGACGGAGCGGCTACCGCCTGCTGCCGTCGCGCAGCGTGTTCTTCGTTCCGACGCGCGGGCGGGAGTGGCTCGCGCTGCGCGACGTGCGTCGCGACCGGCAGCTGTTCGAGGCCTCCGGCTACGAGGCCGTGCCGGCGCCTATCGACCCCCGAACCGGCGCGTCCGACCGGCCGACCCGCGAGCGCATCGTCGAGCTGTACCGGATGCTCTACCTCGACAAGTACTCGCCGCTGAACCCCGCCTACACGCCCGAGTTCGTCGCGGCGGCGCAGCGCAGCGGCTTCCTCGACTTCACACTCCTGGTGAAGCGGGGCGGCCCCGACCCCGAGAACCACCCCGACCCCGAGAACCACCCCGACCCCGAGATCGGCACCGCCTTCGGGCGCATCGACGGCGTGATGGGCACGCGCACCGCGCACGGCTTCCTCGCCGCGCCCGTCTTCGGCTACGACACCGCTCTCCCGCCCGAGACGGGGCTGTACCGGATGCTCAGCTGGCTCGTCGCCCGCCGCGCCCACGACCAGGGCGCAGAGCTGCACGCCTCGAGCGGGGTCGCCGACTTCAAGCGCTACCGCGGAGGCGAGGCCGAACTCGAGTACACCGCCGTCTTCGTGCGGCACCTGCCGTGGCGCCGCCGCCTCGCCTGGGGCGTGCTCGAGGTCGTGCTGACGCGGGTGGCGGTGCCGCTCCTCGCACGCGAGGGACTGTGAGCTGAGCGGTCGGAACGCGTTGGTCGGGAACGCATGTGCTTCGCTCGCTCTGGTTGCCTGAGCATGGGGCAGGTAGGCATGGGGTGTGACTTCGAACTCCGATGCGGCCCGGCTGCTGGGCACCCGCATCCGGGAGGAGCGCCAGCGCTTCGCGATCAACCAGATGGAACTCGCCGAGCTCGCGGGGCTGCACTTCACGAACCTGGGCAAGATCGAGCGCGGGCAGGCGAACCCGTCGCTGCACACCATCCTGCGGATCGCCGGGGCCCTGAACCTCAACCCCGCCGTGCTGATCGACGGGATGACGCCCGACATGCTGCCCGAGCGGCCGCACAAGGTCACCGTCGCCGACCTCATCCGCGCCCGCGAGACCGGCGGCACTTCCTAGCCGGAGACGCAGCACGCCCCCGGCGGGCGAGCCCGCTCAGAAGCTCACCCGCCAGAGGTACTCATCGCCGTTCGGCCGGAACCACCGCACGACCAGCACCGCCGTGAGCGGCAGCGTGGCGCCGCGGATGCCCAGCCGCACCTCCTGGCCCGGCGCGAGCAGGAGCGGGGCGGTGGCCCGCATGAGGCCGGCCCCGAGCAGGCTGAACGAGAGCCCCCGGAGCGGCTCGTCGCCGACGTTGCGGAGGAGGTAGCGGTCGGGGGCGCCGCGGCGGTCGAGGCGGAGCGGGACCTGGTAGGCGAGGGTGCCGGTTCTGGGGCGGGTGATGGGTGTGGTGGTCATGGCTCCACCCCACCGGGTGCCACTGACGGTGGGGGCGGTCGGGGGCCGTGGGGGCGTGCTTGTGGAGAGAACGCGGAAGTGCACAGGCAATTGCGGGAGGAGTCGCCCCTCAGGCCGTGTCGGCCGCGTACCTCGCCAGCGCCTCGTCGATCGGCCCGTCGAACACCAGCCGCCCCTTGTCGAGGTACAGCCCCCGGGTGCAGAAGCGCCGCAGGTCACGCTCGTTGTGCGACACGAAGAACAGCGTGCGGCCACCGGCTAGCAGCTCCTCGATCCGCCGGTAGCATTTCTCCCGGAAGCCCTTGTCGCCCACGGCCAGCACCTCGTCGACCAGGATGATCGGCTCCTCGAGCTGCGCGATGACCGAGAAGGCGATGCGCACGCGCATCCCGCTCGACAGATGCTTGTACGGGGTGTCGAGGAAGTCGCCGATCTCGGCGAACTCGATGATCGAGTCGAAGCGGGCGTCGACCTCCTTGCGCGTCATGCCGTGCAGGCCCGCGGTCAGGTACACGTTGTCGCGCACCGAGAGGTCGTCGACGAAGCCGCCGGTGATCTCGATCAGCGGCGCCACGCCTTCGAACACACCGACGCGGCCCTCGTCGGGCAGCACGACCTCGGCGACGAGCTTGAGCAGCGTCGACTTGCCCTGGCCGTTGCGGCCGATCACCCCGATCGCCTCGCCCTGCTCGACCGTGAAGCTCACGTCGCGGAGCGCCCAGAACTCGTCGGGGCGCGAGCGGCGGGTGCTGCCGGCGAACAGGTCCTTGAAGCTGCGGCGGGCGCGGCGGTTGCGTTTGAAGCGGATGCCCACCTTCTCGACCGCGATCACGTCGTGACCCGCGCCGACCGTCCGATCAGATCCCGACGCCATCAGATCTCCTTCAGCACCGAGCGCTCCGAGCGCTGGAAGACGAGCACGCCGATCGCCAGCAGCACGAGCGACATCAGGCCACCGATGCCGACCTGGTACCAGTCCAGCTGATCGGGGAAGAACCCGGCCCGGTAGAGCGAGAAGATGCCGCTCAATGGATTGAAGGCCGCCCAGCTCTGCAGCTCGGAGGGCAGGTCGTGGGTGCCGTAGATGATGGGCGAGGCGTAGAACAGGAACCGCAGCGCGAGCTTCACGGCCCGCTCGAGGTCACGGAAGAACACCACGAGCGGCGCGACGATGAGCGTCACTCCGACGGTCAGCACGGCCTGCAGCAGGATGCCGAGCGGGAACCAGACGAGGTCGACGTTGACGGCCGCGCCCGAGAAGATCGCGAAGAAGGCCAGCACCGGGATGCTCGCCACGAACTCGATGCCCTTGGAGAGCACGAGGCGGTTCACCCAGATCGTGCGCGGGATCTTCGTCGAGCGGATGAGCTTCGCCTCCCGCAGGAAGGCACGGGTCGAGTCGGACACCGAGCCGTTGAACCACATCCACGGCAGCAGCGCCGAGAGCAGGAAGACGATGTACGGCTCGGCGCCGACGGGTCGCTGGAACACCTGGGTGAAGACGAACCAGTAGATGCCCGCCATGACGAGCGGATCGAGGATCGACCAGACGTAGCCGAGCGCCGAGGTGGAATAGCGCACCCGCAGGTCGCGGCGGGTCAGGAGCCAGAGTGAGTGACGGTACCGCGACCATCCGCCGCCCTTGCGCGCCGGCGGCAGCTGTGTCGCTGCGCTCACGGATGGTGCCCTTTCGTCGCCTGAGGGCTCAGCCTAACGCCCCGCCCCCGGGTGAAGGCAATCAGCACCGCCAGTCAGGTTCGCCGAGGCGATTCCGGCGGCGAGGACGCCGGAATCACAGGTCACACGAACAGGTTCGCGCGCTCCAGGTCTTCCGCGAAGTCGACCTCGACCGCGTACAGGTCGCTGATGTCGATCGGCTCGACGAGCACGCCGTCCTTCTCGATGGCGAGCTCGAGGCCGCGCTCGAAGTAGTCCTGATCGTTGACGCGCTGCAGGTGGCGGATGAACGCCGCCTTGTCGCGGGAGGAGATGTAGTTGATGCCTACGGCCTCGCCGAGCCCGCCGACGACGGTCTTCGACAGCTCGTCGATGTAGCCCTCGGCGGTGGTCGTGTACTTGACCTCCTCGTCGGACACCTTGGCGGTGTTGACCGTGACGAAGGACTGGTCGCGCGCGATCAGAGGCACGGTGCGGTCGAGCACGCTGGGAGAGAAGACGACGTCACCGTTCATCCACAGCACCCCGCCCGAGGTTGACGCCTGGAGGGCGCGCAGCAGGCTCTTCGAGGTGTTCGTCTGGTCGTACTCCTCGTTGTAGACGAAGGACGCGTCGGGGAACGCCTCGATGATGTGCTCGAGCTTGTAGCCGACGACCACGGTGACCTTGGCGGCGCTGCCGAAGGTGTGGCGGATGTTGTCGAACTGCTGCCCCATGATGGTGCGCCCGTCGCTCAGCTCGGTGAGCGGCTTCGGAAGTGAGCGGCCCAAGCGGCTGCCCATGCCGGCGGCGAGAATGACGACCTGCGTTGTCATGTTTTCTCCTCTGGTCGATGGGTTCGGCCAGTTCTCAGGCCTGGTTAACCTCATGGTCATGATCCAGACACGTCTTCATGCCTCCTGACAGCGTACTATGAGCCCTTTTTCGGGCAAGGGGAAACCCGTGTATCGTTTCTCTTTCGTGATGCGTCGGCGGGGGCCGGGAGTGTCAGACTGGGGGCTTCGTGAACGTGCGCCTGGGGCCGGTGCGGCGTCTCGACGGGATTGATAGGTTGGTGCGGTGAGCTCAGAGTCAGACACTCCAGATGCTGGAGGAGCGCGCTCGGGCGATCAGCGCGCACCTCGAAAGGCACCGGCCACCTCGGCGGCCGCCACGAGCTCCGCAGCGCCCCGCAAGCCGGTGAAGCGCACGCCCGCCGCCGCCAAGACGACTGCCGCGCGCACCACCGCGCCCAAGACGACCGCGGCGAAGACCGCGGCAGCCCGTGCGGCGACCGCCAAGGCCGCCGACCCGACGACGGTTCCGGATGCTCAGGCCGCCCCCGAGGCGACCCAGCCCCCCGAGGCGACCCGGCCCCCCGAGGCCGCCACCACCGCGCCTGCCGCGAAGGCACCGGCCAAGAAGCCCGCCAGCCCCCGCAAGCCGGTGCAGCGCAAGCCCGCTTCCGGCGCCACGACCCCGGCCGCCCCCCGCACCCCCTCGAAGCCCCGCACCCCGGCGCGCCGCCCGGCCCAGCGCTCCGCTCCGGCATCCGTCGTGCGCGACCTCGACCCGAACCGCATCAGCCTCTCCATCTCGGGCCTGACGAAGAAGTTCGGCAGCACCACGGCCGTCGCGGGCATCGACATCGACGTGCCCCAGGGCTCCTTCTACGGCATCGTCGGCCCGAACGGCGCCGGCAAGACCACGACGCTCTCGATGGCCACGGGCCTCCTCCGTCCGGGTGGCGGCTCCATCACGGTCTTCGGCCACGACGTCTGGCGCGACCCGGCCGCGGCGAAGCGGCTGATCGGCGTGCTGCCCGACCGCCTCCGTCTGTTCGACCGCCTCACCGGCCGTCAGCTGCTGCACTACTCCGGCACGCTCCGCGGACTCGACTCGGCGACGGTGCGTCAGCGCGCCGACGACCTTACGGTGGCCTTCGGCCTCGAGGACGCGATCAACCGCCTGGTCTCCGACTACTCGGTGGGCATGACCAAGAAGATCGCCCTGGCGAGCTCGATGATCCACTCGCCGCGCATCCTGGTGCTCGACGAGCCGTTCGAGTCGGTCGACCCGGTGTCGGCGTCGAACGTCGTCGAGATCCTGGAGCGCTACGTGGCCGGAGGCGGCACGGTCGTGCTCTCCAGCCACAGCATGGACATGATCCAGCGCGTCTGCGACCGGGTCGCGATCATCGTCGAGGGCCGGGTGCTCGCCAAGGGCACGGTCGACGAGGTGCGCGAGGGCGGCACGCTCGAGGAGCGCTTCATCGAGCTGGCCGGCGGCCGCAAGAGCGCGGAAGGCATGGAATGGTTGCTGAGTTCCTCCGACTGAGACTGCGACTGCTCGGAAACGCCGGGCGGCGTCCGGCGTCGCAGCTGGTGGGGGTGCTGATCGGCCTCGCCTACGCGGCGGTCATGACGATCGCGCTGGTGGCCGGCCTCGTCACCCTGCGTGACGCCGATCCCGAGCTCGCCCGCACGATCGTCGTCATCTCGGGCAGCGTCGTGGTCGCCGCCTTCTGGCTGGTGCCCGTGGTGTTCGGCCTGACCGACCGCCTCGACCCGCGCTCCTTCGCCCTGTTCGGCGTCACCGACGGGCGCCTCGCGATCGGCCTGCTGGTCGCCGCCTTCCTCGGCGTCCCCGCCCTGGTCGTCACGATCGTCGGCCTCGCCACCGCCATCACGTGGTCGCAATCGCCCGGGTCGACCTTGCTCGCGATCGTCTCGGGCCTGATCGGCGCGATCACCTGCGTGCTCGGTGCCCGCATCTCGATCTCGCTCGGCTCCTTCGCCTTCACCAGCCGGCGCGCCCGCGAGGTGGGCGCCGTGGTCGGCGTGCTCGCCGTCGTGGTGCTCGTGCCCGGCCTCCTGCTGCTCATGATCACCAGCTGGGGCGGCAACGCCTCCGCCGGCGACGGCGTGCTGCCGGCCCTCGCGGGTGCCCTCGGCTGGACGCCGCTCGGCGCCGCCTGGGCCGTCCCCGCCGACGCCGTGAACGGCCAGTGGGTCTACGCGGTGCTGAAGCTCCTGATCGCGGTCGCGACCGTGGGCCTGCTCTGGCTCGCCTGGCGCGGCCTCGTCGGCCTGATGCTGGTCTCACCCGGCACCCGCGACGACGAGACCCGTGACGAGGCGGGTCTCGGCTGGTTCGGTCGCACCCCGTCGACCCCCACGGGCGCCATCGCGGCCCGCGTGCTCACCTACTGGGCCCGCGACCCCCGCTACTTCGCCCAGCTCGTCATCGTGCCGGCTCCCGCCGTGCTCGCCGTGCTCGTCTTCGCGTTCGTCGGCGTGCCGATCGAGTACCTGGCCCTGCTGCCCCTGCCGATGATGTGCGTCTTCCTCGGCTGGGTCGTGCACAACGACACGGCCTTCGACAACACCGCCGTCTGGCTGCACCTGGTGGCCGGCAAGGTCGGTCTCGCCGACCGCATCGGCCGCATGATCCCGATCGTGCTGATCGCCGTTCCGCTGATCGGCATCGGCTCGTTCCTCAGCGTGCTCTTCGCCGACGATCTGGATGCGCTGCCCGCCGTGCTGGGCGTCTGCACCTGCCTCGTGCTGACCGGCCTCGGTCTCGGCAGCATCTTCTCGGCCCGCTTCCCCTACGCGGCCACGCGCCCGGGCGACAGCGCCTTCACGCAGCCCCAGTCCACCGGGCCCACCTCGGTGCTGGCGCAGCTGTTCTCGCTCTTCGGCACCATCGCGCTGTCGACCCCGGCGCTCGTCTACGGCGTGCTCGGCGTGTTCGTCGACCCGATGTACCTCTGGGTCTCGCTCTGGACCGGCCTCGGCGTCGGCGTCGTGGTGCTCGTCGTCGGCGTCATCGCCGGCGCCCGCATCTTCGACCGTCGCGGCCCCGAGATCCTCGCCGCGGCCCAGCGCAACTAGCGCCGGACGATCACTCGTCGAGCAGGCGCTCGTAGATCTCCTTGCAGGTGGGGCAGATCGGGAACTTCTCCGGGTCGCGGCCCGGGGTCCACTTCTTGCCGCAGAGCGCCTTGACGGGCTTGCCGGTCATCGCCGACTCGAGGATCTTGTCCTTCTCGACGTAGTGCGAGAAGCGCTCGTGATCGCCCGGATCGATGTTCTCGGTGTTGAGCAGCTCCTCGAGCTCGCGATCGAGCGTCGTGGTTCCGCCACCGCCGTCGGGGAGGTCGCCGGGTTCGGAGGTGCGCGCGAGAGGATCGGACATGGAGACGATTCTAGAACGCGTCGCGGGGTGCTCGGCCCGTACCGGAGCAGCTGCTCAGACGGTCTCGTACACGGTCGGCACGACCGGCTCGCCGGCCGCCAGCCGGAACGCCTCACCCGGCAGCTCCGCGACGGCCGAGGCGTGGTGCGAGCGTGCGGCCCGCACGCCCTCGGCACCCGTGAACCCGTCCTGCACCAGTCCGTCCACGACGAGAGTCACGTGCAGGGCCCGCCCCGCTCCGAGCGCCGAGGCCGGTGCCGCGTCGCCCACGTAGATCGTCTCCGACACCGCGGTCCCGGATGCTCCGAGGAGCCTCACCGGATGCTTACGCCCCCCGTGCGTGGCCTTGTCGGCCGACTTCTTGGCGACCGACACCCATGCCCCGTCCGCCCCCTGCCGCGCCACCAGCTTGTAGACCATCCCCGCCGCCGGATGGCCGGAGCCCGTCACCAGCGAGGTGCCGACCCCGTAGGAGTCGACCGGCGTGGCCGCCAGCGCCGCGATGGCGTACTCGTCGAGGTCGTTCGTGACGGTGATCTTCGTCGAGGCGGCACCGAGCGAGTCGAGCTGCTCGCGCACCTCGTGCACCAGCGTCAGCAGGTCGCCCGAGTCGAGCCGCACGGCGCCGAGCGAGGTCCCCGCGACGCGCACGGCGGTGGCGACGCCGGCCGGCACGTCGTAGGTGTCGACGAGCAGCGTCGTCGAGGGTCCGAGCGCGTCGACCTGCGCCCGGAACGCCTCCTCCTCGGAGTCGTGCAGCATCGTGAACGCGTGGGCGGCGGTGCCCATCGTCGGCACCCCCCAGCTGCGCCCCGCCTCGAGGTTCGAGCTGGCCCCGAACCCGGCGATGTACGCGGCGCGCGCGGCGGCGACGGCCGAGCGCTCCCCGGTGCGGCGCGATCCCATCTCGGCGAGTGGCCGTCCCCGCGCGGCAGACACCATCCGCGCCGCGGCGCCCGCCACCGAGGAGTCGTAGTTCAGCACGCTGAGGATCAGCGTCTCGAGCACGACGCCCTCGGCGAAGCTCGACTCCACGACGAGCAGCGGCGAGCCGGGGAAGTAGACCTCGCCCTCCCGGTAGCCCGTGATCGTGCCGGTGAAGCGGTAGTCGGCCAGCCAGTCGAGCGTCGGGGCGCTGACGACCTCGTTCGCGCGCAGCCAGTCGAGCTCGTCGTCGCCGAAGCGGAACCGCTCGATCAGTTCGAGCAGCCGCCCGGTGCCCGCGACGACCCCGTACCGCCGGCCCCGGGGGAGCGAGCGGCCGAAGGCCTCGAACACGCTCGGGCGGTCGTGGGTGCCGGCCCGCAGCGCGGCGTCGACCATCGTGAGCTCGTAGCGGTCGGTCAGGAGCGCGGTCGAGGCGGCGGGGGAGGCCGCAGGGGAAGCAGCGGGAGAGGCAGCGGAGGAGGTCACGGCTCGAGCTTAGAACGGGCGGGGCTAGGCTGGTCTACCGTGAGTGACGCGCCGATCGGGATCTTCGACTCCGGAGTCGGCGGGCTGACGGTCGCCCGCTCGGTGCGCGACCAGCTCCCGCGCGAGTCCATCCTCTACGTCGGCGACACCGCCCACTCGCCCTACGGGCCGAAGCCCCTCGCCGACGTGCGCCGCTACGCGCTCGACGTGCTCGACGACCTCGTCGCCCAGGACGTGAAGATGCTCGTGATCGCGTGCAACACGGCGTCCGCCGCCATGCTCCGCGACGCCCGGGAGCGCTACGACGTGCCGGTGATCGAGGTCATCCAGCCGGCCGTCCGCACGGCGGTCACCGTCACCCGCAACGACCGCGTCGGCGTCATCGGCACCGAGGCGACGATCACCTCCCGCGCCTACAACGACGCCTTCGCGGCAGCCCCGCACCTCGAGCTGTTCACCCAGGCCTGCCCTGAGTTCGTCGAGCACGTCGAGGCCGGCGACACCACCAGCCGCGAGCTCGTCGCCCTGGCCGAGCACTACCTGACGCCGCTCGTCGAGCAGGGCATCGACACCCTCGTGCTCGGCTGCACCCACTACCCGTTCCTGAAGGGCGCCATCTCCTACGTCGTGGGGGAGGGCGTGCGGCTCGTCTCGAGCGACACCGAGACCGCCAACGACGTCTACCGCACCCTCGTCCGCACCGGAATGGAGCGCACGAGCACCGAACCTCCCGAGTACCGCTACGAGGCCACCGGCACGAGCGCGCAGGAGTTCCTGCGCCTGGCCGAGATGTTCCTCGGCCCCGAGGTCTCGCGGGTCGAGCTCGTGGAGACCGGCGTCATCCCCATCCCCCATCCCGCAAGGAGAGCACCGTGACCGATTCCCCGACCACCGGCCCCCGAAAAGACGGCCGCACGGCCGACCAGCTGCGTCGCGTCACGATCGAGCGCGGTTGGAGCGACCAGGCGGAGGGCTCGGCCCTGGTGTCGTTCGGCAAGACCAAAGTGCTCTGCACCGCATCCTTCACCAACGGCGTGCCGCGCTGGAAGTCGGGCTCGGGCAAGGGCTGGGTGACGGCGGAGTACTCGATGCTGCCCCGCGCCACGAACTCGCGCACCGACCGCGAGTCGGTGAAGGGCCGCATCGGCGGCCGCACCCACGAGATCTCCCGCCTGATCGGCCGCTCGCTCCGCGCCGTCGTCGACATGAAGGCACTCGGCGAGAACACGATCGTGATCGACTGCGACGTGCTGCAGGCCGACGGCGGCACCCGCACCGCCGCGATCACCGGCGCCTACGTCGCGATGGTCGATGCCATCGAGTGGGCCCGCCAGAAGAAGTTCATCGGCCAGAAGTCCCAGCCGCTGATCGACTCGGTCTCGGCCGTCTCGGTGGGCATCATCGACGGTACGCCGATGCTCGACCTCGCCTACGTCGAGGACGTGCGGGCCGAGACCGACATGAACGTCGTCGTCACCGGCCGGGGCCTCTTCGTCGAGGTGCAGGGCACCGCCGAGGGCGCACCCTTCGACCGCACCGAGCTGAACGCCCTGCTCGACCTGGCCCTGCACGGCACCGCCGAGCTCGCGACGCTGCAGACCGCGGTGCTGACGGACGACGCCGGGGAGACCGCCTGATGCGCGTCGTGCTCGCGACCCACAACGCGCACAAGGTCGAGGAGTTCCAGAACATCCTCGGCCAGGCCCTTCCCGAGCTCGAGATCGTCGCCTACGACGGCCCCGAGCCCGTCGAGGACGGTGTGAGCTTCGCCGAGAACGCTCTGATCAAGGCGCGCACGGCGGCCGAGCACTCCGGCCTGCCGGCCCTCGCCGACGACTCCGGCATCTGCGTCGACGTGCTGGGCGGCGCGCCCGGCATCTTCTCGGCGCGCTGGGCCGGCCACGGCAAGGGCGACCGCGCGAACGTCGAGCTGCTGCTCGACCAGCTCTCCGACGTGCGCGACGAGCACCGCGCGGCGAGCTTCGCCTGCCACATCGCGATCGTCGTGCCGGCGACCGGCTTCGAGCAGGTCGTCTCGGGCCGCTGGCCCGGGCGGCTCGCGCGCGAGGCGGCGGGTGCGGGCGGCTTCGGCTACGACCCGGTGTTCGTGCCCGAGGGTCTCGAGGTCTCGGCCGCCGAGCTGAGCCCCGCCGAGAAGAACGCGATCAGCCACCGCGCGCGGGCCTTCGAGGCCGCCATCCCGGTGTTGAGAATGAACGTCATTCCCGACTAGCCGAAACGCGCCCGTGAGGCACCCACGGGCGGTTACGGTGGTCGGTATGACGGATGCACGGGGCACTGCCGAGGGCCACTCCCACGGTCATTCGCACGGCGCCGGCGCGAACCGCCGCCGTCTGACCGTCGCCATCGCGATCGTCTCTACCGTGCTCGTGGTCGAGGCCGTCGGTGCCGTGCTCTCCGGATCGCTGTCGCTCTTCGCCGACGCCGGGCACATGCTGTCCGACCTGATCGGGCTGATCGTCGCGCTGATCGCCACCGTCGTGGCGGCGCGGCCGCCGAACGAGCGGCACAGCTACGGCTATCAGCGCGCCGAGGTGTTCGGGGCGCTGATCAACAGCCTGATCCTCATCGTCGTCGCGGTGTTCGTCACGATCGAGGCCGTCGGCCGGCTGCTCTCCAGCGAGGCCGCCGAGGTGCAGGGCGCGCTCATGCTGGGCGTCGCGGCCGTGGGCCTCGTGGCGAACTTCGCCTCGCTGATGGTGCTGCGCGGGGGCGCGAAATCCTCGATCAACATGCGCGGCGCCTACCTCGAGGTGCTCGGCGACCTGCTCGGCTCGATCGCCGTCATCGTGGCGGCCGTCGTCATCCTGACCACCGGCTTCGAGAAGGCCGACGCCATCGCGTCACTCGCGATCGCCGCGATGATCGTCCCCCGCGCGGTGTCGCTCCTCCGCGACGTCGTGCAGGTGCTGAGTCAGGCGACACCGCCGAGCATGGACGTTTCGGGCATCCGCTCGCACATCATGGCGGAGCCCGGAGTGGTCGAGGTGCACGACGTGCACGTCTGGGCCATCACCTCGGGCCGCTACGTGTTCTCGGCCCACGTCGTGGTGGAGCCGCTCGTGTTCGAGCGCGGCGAGACCGGGCTGCTGCTGGACTCGCTGGGGGAGTGCCTCGAGGGGCACTTCGACGTCCAGCACTCGACGTTCCAGCTGGAACCGGTCGAGCACGCGCGGCACGAGGAGAACCCGCACCGCTAGGGCGCGGGGTCGGGCCGACAGTCCAGCTAGCCCTTGGGCTTCGTGTCGACGTCTCCGCCGAACACCTCCGGCTCGAGCGTCAGCCGCTCGGCCGCACCGGTGATCTCGACCTCTTCGGCCTCGGCCTCGAGCACGTCGCGCTTGGCCTTGCGGGACTCGCGGATGTAGTGGAACACGGTCGGGATGACCGTGAGCACCACCACGGCGATCAGCACGATGTCGAGGTACTTCTCGGTGAACTCGCGCACCGGCTCGATCTGGCCGAGGGCGAAGCCGAGCAGCACGATGCCCGAGCCCCAGATCAGGGCGCCGATGGCGTTGTAGAGCGAGTATCTCTTGTAATTCATGTGCCCGACGCCTGCGGCGATCGGCGCGAAGGTGCGGACGATCGGCACGAAGCGGGCCATGATCACGGCGAGTGCGCCGAAGCGCTCGAAGAAGGCGTTGGTGCGCTCGACGTTGCGCACACTGAACAGCCCCGACTCCTTGCGCTCGAACACCCGCGGGCCGAGCTTGTGGCCGATCAGATACCCCACCTCGCCGCCGAGGAACGCCGCGAGCGAGATGGCGAGGCAGACCCACCAGATGTCGATGCCGAACTTGCCCCCGACGGCGAGCACGCCGGTGAAGAACAGCAGCGTGTCGCCCGGCAGCAGGAAGCCGACCAGCAGGCCGGTCTCGGCGAACACGATCGCGCAGACGACGAGCAGGGCCACGGGGCCGAAGACACCGCTGAGAAGCGTGTTCGGATCGAGCCAGGGGATGAGGGCGGCAGGTGCGGCGGCGATCACGGTCGGTTCTCCAGTCGTCGGGGCGGTCGTCCGCCCGGCGGCAAATCGATGAGAGTGCGGGAGAAGGGACTTGAACCCTCACGCTCGAAAGCACAGGAACCTAAATCCTGCGTGTCTGCCAATTCCACCACTCCCGCAGACGCAAATCCAGTGTAGGGGGTGGGTCGTCGGCGGCTTGTCAGCGAGCCGGCGGGGCGGTCTCGAGCGCCGCCGCGCGGCCCGGCCGCGGCAGGTAGCGGGGGATGGCCCGGATCAGGATGCCCGCACCGACGATGCCGACGACGCCGACCAGTCCGGTCGCCAGCGGCAGCGACGCGACCGCCACCACGGCCGAGACGCCGAGCGGGGCGAGCGCCGCCCCCGCGTCGGCGGTGAAGCGGAAGGCGCCGAGGAAGGGCGCCGGGTTCTCGCGCGGCGCGAGATCGGCGCTGAGCGTCATGATGATGCCGCTGCCCACGCCGTTCGCCACTCCCATCACGATCGCGATCACGACGAACCACTGCTCCGCGCCGCCGAGGTCGTGGGTGAACGAGAGCGTGATCAGCGCGGCGCCCATGCCGACCATCGAGGGCACGACGCTCCAGAGCCGGCCGAAGCGGTCCATGATCCAGCCGCTGGTGTAGAACAGGGCGAAGTCGGCGGCACCGCCGAGGCCGATCACGAGCGCGGTGGTCGAGGGCGAGAGGCCGATGCTCACGGCCCAGAGCGGCAGGATGGCCATCCGGCTGGCGCGGAGGGCGCCCACGACGCCGGCTCCGGATCCGACGCGCAGCAGCACGCCGCGGTTGTCGGCGATGGTGCGGAACAGACCCTTCGCCTCGGCCTCGACGAGCGTCCGTCCGGCATCGGGCTGCGTGAGGCGGGCGGTCGGGTCGGGCATCCGGAGCAGGATGATCACGACGGCCACGAGGCAGATGATGTGCACCCCGAACGCGGTCCAGACGCTGCCGGTCAGGGTGATCACCGCGCTGCCGAGGAACGGCCCGACGAACCAGCCCGCCCGGAATGCGCCACCGAGCGTCGACAGGGCACGGGCCCGGATGCGCACCGGCACGAAGCTCGTCATGAACGCCTGCCGGGCGAGCGCGAACACCGCGGCCGAGAGCCCGAGCAGGAAGATGCCGACGCCGAACAGCACGGCGTTCGGCGCGAGCATCGCCAGCACGACGGAGAAGAGGGAGAGGATGCCCGCCGCGATCATCGAGCGTCGCTCGCCGATCCTCGACACCAGCCAGCCGCTCGGGATGTCGCCGACGAGCTGCCCCACCACGATCATCGCGGCGATCAGGCCGGCGCCCGCGAGCCCGGCGCCGAGGGAGTGGGCGATGCCCGGGATGATCGGGATCACCGCGCCCTCGCCGATCGCGAACAGCAGGGAGGGCAGGAGGGCCGGGAGCGCGATCGAGCGGAACCGGAAGGTGTCGGTCTGTGCGTCGCTCATCACCGATTAGTTTACCCCCGCTAACGATTGGCCCGCCCGGTAGACTTCTCGCATAATGCTCGACTTAGACCTCAGTGACCAGATCGCCCAGCTGCGAAGCACCTTCGCCGACATCCGGACGGTGGTCGACGTCGACGGCCTCCGGGCCGAGATCGCCCGCCTCAGCGAGGAGGCCGGTGTGCCCGATCTGTGGGACGACACCGAGAAGGCGCAGAAGATCACGAGCGCCCTCAGCCACCGGCAGGGCGAGCTGGCGAAGATCGAGTCGATCGAGTCGCGGCTGGACGACCTCGAGGTGCTGATCGAGCTCGCCAACGAGGCGGGCGACGAGGAGTCGGCCGAGGAGGCCCGCGTCGAGCTCGTCTCGCTGCAGAAGGTGCTCGGCGACCTCGAGGTGCAGACGCTGCTGAACGGCGAGTTCGACGCGCGGCCGGCGGTCATCACGATCCGTGCGGGGGCCGGTGGCGTCGATGCGTCCGACTTCTCCGAGATGCTGATGCGCATGTACCTGCGCTGGGCCGAGAAGCACGGCTACTCCAGCACCGTGATGGAGACGAGCTACGCCGAGGAGGCCGGCATCAAGTCGGCCACCTTCGAGATCGACGCGCCCTACGCCTTCGGCACGCTCTCGGTCGAGGCGGGCACGCACCGCCTCGTGCGGATGAGCCCGTTCGGCGCGGCCGGCAAGCGCCAGACGAGCTTCGCCGCGGTCGAGGTCATCCCGCTGCTGGAAGAGGCCGCCGTGATCGAGATCCCCGAGAACGACATCCGCGTCGACGTCTTCCGCTCCTCCGGCCCCGGCGGCCAGTCGGTGAACACCACCGACTCGGCGGTGCGCATCACCCACCTCCCGACGGGCACCGTCGTGTCGATGCAGAACGAGAAGAGCCAGATCCAGAACCGCGCCGCGGCGATGCGGGTGCTGCAGTCGCGCCTGATGCTGCTCCAGCGCGAGCAGGAGGCGGCCCAGAAGAAGGAGCTCGCCGGCACCATCACCGCGAGCTGGGGCGACCAGATGCGCAGCTACGTGCTGGCGCCTTACCAGATGGTTAAAGACCTGCGCACCGACCACGAGGTCAACAACCCCTCCGCGGTGTTCGACGGCGACCTCGACGGCTTCATCAACGCGGGCATCCGCTGGCGCAAGCGCAAGCAGGACTAGCGACCGGAGATGCCGGCCTCCTCGGCCGCTTCATGTGGATCCTATGAATCGGCGTGTCCAGCGAGTCGCGCGCTGGGATCGCCGGGGGCTCTGCTTAGAGTCATCACGTCATGATTCGGTTTGATCACGTATCCAAAACCTACCGGGGCACCAAGCGGCCGGCACTCGACTCGATCGACCTCGAAATCCTCCGGGGCGAGTTCGTGTTCCTCGTCGGCGCCTCCGGTTCGGGCAAGTCCAGCTTCCTCCGCCTCGTGCTCAAGGAGGACCGCCCCACGGGCGGAAACATCCACGTGCTCGGGCAGGACCTGAACGCGATCTCCAACCGCAAGGTGCCCTACTTCCGGCGCAACCTCGGTGTCGTCTTCCAGGACTTCCGCCTGCTGCCCGGCAAGAACGTCTTCGACAACGTCGCGTTCACCCTCCAGGTCATCGGCAAGTCCCGAGGCTTCATCCAGGAGGCCGTGCCCGACGTGCTGCAGATGGTCGGTCTCGCCGAGAAGGCGAACCGATTGCCGCACGAGCTGTCGGGCGGTGAGCAGCAGCGCGTGGCCATCGCCCGCGCGGTCGTCAACAAGCCCGCCATCCTGCTGGCCGACGAGCCGACCGGAAACCTCGACCCCTCCACCAGTGCCGGCATCATGACCGTGCTCGAGCGCATCAACGCCGGGGGCACCACCGTCGTGATGGCCACCCACGACAACGCGATCGTCGACCACATGAAGCGCCGCGTCGTCGAGCTCGTGACCGGCCAGATCGTGCGTGACGAAGACCAGGGCGGCTACGGCATGACCGCCGAGATCGCTCTGCAGGACTCGGGCCTCACCGCCGAGATCGCCCTCTCCGAGGGTCTCGTGCGGCCGACCGGTCCCGCCCAGCCGCACACGGCGCCCGTGCGCCAGGTTCCCCCCATGCCTCCCGCGACCGCGGCGACGCCCTTCGTGCGCCCGGCCGAGCCCGAGCGTGAGCGCGTCACGGTGCCTCCTGCCCCCGAGCAGACGACGGATGCCCAGGAGCAGGCCGCCCGCCAGCAGCGCGCCACCGCCCAGCAGCAGGCCGCCGCGCAGCAGGCGGCAGCCCTCCAGCAGGTGCAGCAGAACCGGGCCGCCGCAGCCGCAGCCGCAGCGCCGCCGATGCCGCCGCAGGGCGCCCCGCACGATCCCCGCGACCCGGCCACCGAGTCGCTCACCCTGGCCGAGAAGCTCGGCCTCCGGGCTCCCGGCGCCGCCGCCGACCCGGCGAACGACCAGAACGTGGGGCCGACGACGTGAGATTCGCACTCATCCTGGGCGAGGTCGGCACCGGCCTCCGCCGCAACGTCTCGATGGTCGTCTCCGTCGTGCTCGTGACCTTCATCTCCCTCACCTTCGTGGGAACGGCCATCCTGCTGCAGATGCAGATCGGCCAGATGAAGAACTTCTGGTACGACAAGGCCCAGGTCGCCGTGTACATGTGCACCGCGACCTCCGGCGGCGACAACTGCGCCGGAGGCGAGGCGACGCCCGACCAGATCGCGGCCGTGCAGGGGCAGCTCGAGTCGCCCACCCTCGCGCCGTTCATCGACCGGTTCTACTTCGAGGACCACGACCAGGCCTACGAGAACTTCCAGAAGCAGTTCGCCGGCAACCCGGTCACCGAGTACGTCACCCCCGACCTGCTGAACCAGACCTACTGGGTGAACCTCGTCGACCCGACCCAGTCCGACGTTCTGGTCGAGAGCCTCTCGGGCCTCGCCGGTGTCGACAGCGTCACCGACCAGCGCAGCTACCTCGAGCAGATCTTTTCGATCCTGAACGCCGCGAGCTACACCGCGATCGGCATCGCTGCCCTGATGCTCGTGGCTGCCGTGCTGCTGATCGCCACCACGATCCGGCTCTCCGCGTTCTCGAGACGCCGCGAGATCGGCATCATGCGGCTCGTGGGTGCCTCGAACAGGTTCATCCAGACGCCGTTCATCCTCGAGGGGGTGATCGCCGCGTTGATCGGATCGATCCTCGCGGGCGGCGCGATCGTGGCGATCGTGCAGTTCTTCGTGCGCGACTTCCTCGTGCCCGCGCTCCCGTTCACCTCGTTCGTGAGCATCGGAGACGCCCTGCTGGTGGCACCGATCCTGCTGGTGGTGGGCGCCGTGCTGGCGGCCTTCTCGGCGAAGTTCGCGATCACCCGCTACCTGAAGGTCTGACCACCCCCGACCGTCCGACCGGATAGACTGGTGGGCTGCCGCATCCGGCGGCCCGTCACGGTCACCGCTCCGGCGACGCCGTCACAGTCATCGAACCCCAGGAGAAGCCCGTGCCCCGCGAACGCGGAGAGAAGGTCGTCGCGACCAACCGCAAGGCGCGCCACGACTACACCATCGAAGACACCTACGAGGCCGGCCTCGTGCTCACCGGCACCGAGGTCAAGTCGTTGCGCGCCGGCCGCGCCTCGCTCGTCGACGGCTACGCCTTCATCGACGGGGGAGAGGCCTGGCTCGACGCCGTGCACATCCCCGAGTACAACGAGGGCACCTGGAACAATCACCCGCCCCGGCGCAAGCGCAAGATGCTCCTGCACAAGGAGCAGATCATCAAAATCTCGCACAAGACCAAAGAGGGCGGCTACACACTGGTGCCGCTGCGGCTCTACTTCCTCGACGGACGGGCCAAGGTCGAGATCGCGGTCGCCAAGGGAAAGCGCGAGTACGACAAGCGCCAGACGCTGCGCGAGCGGCAGGACAAGCGCGAGGCTGATCGCGCCATGGCCGGCCGCCGCAACCTCGGCGACTGAGGGCTCCCCGGCCGGGTCGGCGGCTCCTGCTCACTGGTCGCCGTTCCTGCTCACTCGGTCGCCTCTGCGGCCTGCCTGATTCAGACCGGGTAGCGGATGCCCGTGAGCTCCTCGATGGCGGCCCACAACCGTTCGGCGACGGCGCGATCCCGCGCGTAGGGCTTCGCGGCCACGATAGCGGGGCGGCCCTTCAGCTGGCGCCAGCCGCTTGGGCCCCAGTACTGCCCGCCCGCGGAGCGCGGATCGACGGCGGCGACCACGAGCGGCAGAGCCCCCGCGTCCTTGCCCTGGGCGCCGAGGCGGTAGCCGGCGCGCACGAGGGCGCCGGCCGTCTTCGGGGTCGGCAGGATGTCGCGCGGGGGCGTGAGCTCGTCGACAGCGAAGCCCGGATGCGCGACCAGGCTCGCCACGTCGGCCCCCGCCGCCCGCAGCCGCCGGTCGAGCTCGAACGCGAACGTCATTACGGCGAGCTTCGACCGTCCGTAGGTGCGGAACTCGCGGAACCGTCCGCGTTCGCTCTGCAGATCGTCGAGGTCGATCCGGAAGAACTCGTGGCTGATCGAGCCGAGGCTCACGATGCGGGGACCAGCGCGCCCGGGTGCACGGCCCGGCTCGAGCATCCGGGGCAGCAGGCGCCCGATCAGGGCGGCGTGGCCGAGGAGGTTCGTGCCGATCATCGACTCGAAGCCGTCGGCGGTGACCTGACGGCCGTCGCTCGAGAGCACGCCGGCGTTGGCGATCAGGGCGTCGATCGGCGGCAGTCCGGCCAGTTCGATCGCGGCGGCCTCGACCGAGGCGAGGTCGGCGAGGTCGAGTCGCACGAAGCGGGCGTCGGCACCGGGCACGTGCTGGGCGAGTGAGGCCAGCGCGGCTGCGCCCTTCTCGGGGGAGCGGGCCGCGATCACGACGGAGGCGCCGCGGGCGGCCAGCTGCTCGCTCGCCCAGTAGCCGAGCCCGCCCGTGCCTCCGGTGACGACGACGTGGCGGCCACGCAGCTCGTCGCGCGCCCCGCCGGCGCGAGAGCCGGCCGTGGACTCGCTCATCGGGCGGCCGGGGGAGCGGCGCTGAAGCGCGCGTGCACCGAGGCTTCGATCACGATCGCGTTCGGCCGCAGCTCGATGCCGCCGCCGCCCGAGGACTTGGCCATGGCGAGCATCCGTGGCTGACCGCCCGGCGAGCCCGATCCGGAGTCGTCGAGCAGCCCCGGGTCGCTCAGCGAGAGCGCCGTGACCGTGCCGAGCCCCAGGGCGTCGGCGTACTCGCGGGCCTTGGTCAGGGCATCCTGGATCGCCGCCTGGCGCACCTCGCGCTGCAGCACGGCCTCGGTGTCGGGGGCGAGGCGCCACTCGATGCCGTCGACCGCGATGCCGTCGCCGGCCGAGACCACGTCGATCCACTCGGAGAGCGCCTCGAAGTCGCCGAACTCGGCGTCGACGAACACGGCGCTGTGGAACTCGACCGGCAGGCGCGAGCCGTCGGGGCTGTAGGGGCGCTGGCCCCAGACGCGGATGTCCTCGGAGGCCCAGTCGATGACGGGGCCGCCGTCGGGGTGCAGCAGGGTGACGAGTGAGCCCGTCACGGATTCGTGGGCGGCGCGGGTGGCGGCGAGCACGCTGTCGCGCTTGGACCCCTCGAAGCCGATGCCGATGCGCACCTTCGCGCGTTCGGGGGTGCGGCGCAGCCGGCCGGTGCCGGCGACGGTGATGATGGTCTCTGGCATGCCTTCACGCTAGCCCATGACCCTGGTGGCGCACCGAGCCGCCGCTGACGTATACTAGAGGGCTGCAGCGGATGAGCATCCGGTGCATTTGGAAACTCAACAGCGTACGACAACGGCCCATCGCGGGGATGATCGGTTTCGACACTGCCTGCGAAACTGCGAGAAGCGGGCCGAGGATGCGGGGTTATCTCGTTAACGCCCTCCGCAAAACATAAGTGCCAATTCAAACAGCACTGTTGCGGCCAAGAAGGCCACCTTCGCCCTCGCGGCCTAGGTCTTCCTTCCTAGCTAAATAGCAACTGTCGGTCCGGGAATGCTCTCTACCCGGGTTCCGGCATTATCTAGAGAGATTGCTGCGTGACTGTGTCTCAGGGTCACGTGGGACTTGCACTGTGACTGGGCCCGTCGACCTGGATGCCTGTGGCAAAGGTCGGGGCCGAGCAGAACGCCTGCACAGGCTACGCCCGTAGAAGGCGCGGAATCACAGTAGTGGACGGGGGTTCAATTCCCCCCATCTCCACCAGCGCCGTTGTCGTACGCTGTTGCCCCTCATCCGCCAGTGCGTGGATTCAGCCAGTGCGTGGATTCAGCCAGAGGGTGGATTCAGCTAGAAACTCGCTTCGCCCGTGGGGTCGGGGGCCGTGGGGTCGTCGAGCGCCGCGCCGCCGAGCGGTTCGCCCGCCCATTCGACGCACACCCAGCCGCCCTCGGGGGAGCCCTCCAGCACCACCACCGCGGTGTTGTGCAGCTCGAGCGCGAGGGTCGTCGACTCGTCGATGTTCTGCGAGAACCAGGCCGCCCAGGTGCGGATGGCCGCGCCGTGGCTGACCACCGCGACGGTGCCCTCCGGATGCGCGGCCCACAGCTCGGCGATCGCCGCTGAGTAGCGTTCGACGAACTCGGCGCCGTTCTCGCCGCCGGGGATCCGCGCGTCGATGTCGGTCCACCACGACAGCAGCGTGCGCATGTACGTGGTGACGGACTCGCGGTCGCCCCGGCCCTCGAGGTCGCCGGCGGAGATCTCCTGGAGGCCCTCGAGCACCACGGGGTCGAGGCCGAGGGCCGCGGCGAGCGGGGCGGCGGTCTCCTGGGTGCGGCGCATGGTCGAGACCGCGATCGCGTCGATCGACTCGGACACGAGGGCGGCGGGCACGGCGGCGGCCTGCTGCCGGCCGAGCTCGGTGAGCCCGGGGCCGGGCACGACCGTGCCGATCTCGCCCTTGACGTTGTCGATGGTCTGGCCGTGTCTGATCAGGAGGAGTCGCATCCCCACCAGCCTACGGCCGACCGGCCGGCAGCGCCCGCACCTCCTACGGCCGACCGGCCGGCAGCCCCCGCACCCGCTCCCGCAGGCGCTCGGCGTCGAAGGGCGCATGGCCGGCGGCGTCGTTGTCGAAGTACACCACCACGTCACGGGGGTCGCCGTCGGGGGTGCCGGTGCCGTCGAGCCAGCGGCCGATGCGCCGGGCCCAGTCGTCGAGCTCCTCGTCGGTGTAGCCGCTCGTGTACAGCTCGCGCGAGCCGTGCAGCCGCACGTAGACGAGGCTCGAGGTGATCGCCTGCGGCTCCACCCACCGTCCGGCCGTGTCGGCGATCACCAGCCCGATGCCGTGCGCCCGCAGCAGCGCGGCCGGCCGGTCGCCGAGGAACGACGCGTGCCGCACCTCGAGGCTGTGCCGGATCGGGGTGTCGCCCTCGATCTCGAGGTGCGCCCGGCCCTCGAGCCGCTCGTCGTGCCTCTTCGCCAGGGCGAGCGCCTGGCTCGTGCTGCGCGGCAGCTGCTCGAAGAAGTGCTCGAGCAGCGCCTCGTCGAACTCCTGGCGCTCGGGCAGCTGCCAGAGCACCGGCCCGAGCTGCGGCCCGAGCGCGAGCACCCCCGAGGCGAAGAAGTTCGCCAGCGCCGTCTCGACGCCGGCGAGCCGCTTCATGTGCGTGATGAAGCGGCCGCCCTTCACGGCGAAGACGAACCCGGGCGGCGCCTCCGACCGCCAGCGGCGGTAGCTCCCGGGTCGCTGGAGGGAGTAGAACGAGCCGTTCAGCTCGACGCTGTCCATCCGCTCGGCGACGTAGGACAGCTCACGGCGCTGCGCGAGCCCCGTCGGGTAGTAGTCCCCGCGCCAGCGGGGGTAGCGCCAGCCGGAGATGCCGACGAGAGCCCGCGCCGTCATGCCCCGCTGATCCTCGTGCTGGGGGCGGCGGCTACTTGGCCGCGCCCTTCAGCGTGCCCGAGACCTTGCCGTTCGGGTCGCCGATGAGGCACGAGACCAGGCGGTCGTCGCCGTCGGTCCACGAGCCCTCGGTGGGGGTGAAGTAGGTGTAGCCGAGCGTCGAGTCGTCGTAGGAGATGCCCACGAAGCTCTCGAAATCGCTCAGGCACTGCGCGTCGGCCTGCGTGTTGATCTCGTCGGTGCCGGGGAACTCGTCGCCCGTGAGCTCGAAGTCGGAGTAGACCTCGAAGTCGTGCTCGTCGGCGCAGTCGACGAGGGGCACCTCGCTGACCTCGGTGCCGTCGGTGTCGTTCAGGCACTGGCCGACGCTGAGGGCGAAGACGTCGGTGTCGGTCTGCTCGATCTCCTCGCCCGTGGAGGAGTCGGTGGCCGGCGGGGCCGAGCTCGGGAACAGCGCGGTGCAGCCCGTGAGGGACAGGCCGGTGACGAGCAGCGCGGCAGCAGCGAACGAGAGTCTGGACGGGGAAATCGCCATGGAGGCCTCCGAGGTAGGGATGGAACGCCGAGGGCACCGCCCCCGGCAACAGCACCTGGGAAACGGCTGTGCAGGCCCCCGCCTCACCATTATGGCCCGAGTGTGCCCATTTCGGGGGCGCGCTCCGCGAGGGTCACGCCCGCTCCGCGAGGGTCACGCCCGCTCCGCGAGGGTCACGACCGCTCCGCGAGGGTCACGCCGGGAGAGGTCGCCCCACCAGCGCCAGGGCGGCGTCGTGCAGCAGCCCGTTGCTCGCGAGGGCGCTGCCGCTCCACGGCCCGTCCACACCGTCCACCGAGGTGAACCGCCCTCCCGCCTCCTCGACGATCGGGGCGAGCGCCGCCATGTCGTACGGCTTGAGGTCGAACTCCGCCGCCAGCTCGAGCTGACCCTCGGCCACCATCATGTACGACCACATCTCGCCGTAGGCCCGGGTGCGCCAGACCGACCGCGAGAGGGCGACGAGCTCGTCGAGCCGGCCCTCCTCGTCCCAGCCCTTGAGGCTGTTGTAGCTGAGCGACGCGTCCTCGAGCGCGGAGATGCCCGAGCTGCGGATCGCCCGGGGCCCGTCGCCCCGAGCATCCAACCGGTCGGTCGTGAAGGCGCCGAGCCCCGTGGCGGCCCACCAGCGGCGGCCGAGGGCGGGCGCCGACACCACGCCCACCACGGGCACGCCGTCAATCGCGAGCGCGATCAGCGTGGCCCAGACGGGCACCCCGCGCAGGAAGTTCGCGGTGCCGTCGATCGGGTCGACGATCCATTGGCGGTGGGGGTGGGCTCGGGATGCCCGGCCCACCGCTCCGGCGTCGGGGGCTCCCGGTGCGCCGCCCTCGTCCGCGGTCGCGTCGGGCTCGGGCTCGCCCTCGGTCTCCCCGTACTCCTCGCCGAGGACGGCGTCGCCCGGGCGCGCGTTCGCGAGCCCGTCGCGGATCGCCCGCTCGACGGCCTGATCGGCATCCGTCACGGGCGTGCGGTCGGGCTTCGTCGTGACGTGCAGGTCGTGCGCGCGGAAGCGCTGCTGCGACAGCGTGTCGGCGGCGTCGGCCAGCGCCAGGGCGAGGGCCAGGTCGTCGGAGAGGTCGGTCAGGGACTCGGGGCGGGACGTCGCGGAGCTCACGCGACCAGGCTAGCGGGAGCGACGCTCGAGCGGTTCGCGAGCCGGCTCCGTCAGCGACCCAGGAGATGCACGAGCCCGGGTCAGGCGGTGGTCTGCAGCAGCTTCTGCAGCGACTCGAGCCGCGCCCGCCCGCTCTCGCCGAGCTCGCCGGCCGCGACCCGGTCGACGATCTCCCAGTCGTGCGCCTCCGTCAGCGGGATGCCCCCGGGCGGCTCGCCCTCGGGCACCCGCGCGGTCTGCGCGAACGACCGCAGGATGTTCGCCGGGTCGACGTGGCCGAGGCCGAAGGAGCGCACGCCCGGCGTGTCGATGATCCACCCCGTGCGTCCGTCGGCGGCCCGGAGCCGCAGGCACAGCGTCGAGGAGGAGGTGTGCCGGCCGCGGCCGGTGACGGTGTTGACGACTCCGGTCGCACGGTCGGCCCCCGGCACCAGCTCGTTCACCAGCGTCGACTTGCCGACGCCGGAGTGGCCCACGGTCACCGTGGTGTGGCCGACCAGCAGGTCGGTCAGCTCCTCCAGCGGCACCTCGTCGCGCGACAGCGTGATCACCCGGATGTCGAGACAGGCGAACTCCGACAGCAGCTCGCCCGGGTCGGCGAGGTCGGTCTTGGTGATGCAGAGGATGGGGGTGATGCCCGCATCGAACGCCGCCACCAGGTAGCGGTCGATCAGTCGTGCCCGAGGTTCGGGGTTCGCGGCGGCTACGACGATCAGCATCTGATCGGCGTTCGCGACGATCACCCGCTCGACCGCGTCGGAGTCGTCGGCGCTGCGGCGGAGCAGCGTCGAGCGCTCCTGCACCCGCACGACGCGCGCCAGGCTGCCCGGTTCGCCGCTGACGTCGCCGACCAGGTCGACCCGGTCTCCGGTGACGATCGGCGTGCGGCCGAGCTCCCGGGCGCGCGAGGCGGTGATCTCGTGCTCCTCGGGGGTGTCCTCGCCGATCAGCACGGCGAAGCGCCCGCGGTCGACGGTCATGACGCGGCCGGTGACCGCGTCCTTGTGGTCGGGGCGCTGCTTCGTGCGCGGGCGGTTGCCCTTCGGGTTCGGGCGGATGCGCACGGTCGACTCGTCGAAGTCGCCCTCGTCGTCATCGTCGTCGGCGGAGTCCCACCAGCTCATCGGGCCGCCCCGGGCAGGCCGGCCGCCGTGCCGTCGGGTGCGGAACCGGCCAGCATCGACGCCCAGAGCTCGGGGAACTGCGGCAGCGTCTTGGCGGTGGTCGCGATGTCGTCGACGAGCACTCCGTCGACGGCGAGGCCGATCAGGGCACCGGCCGTCGCCATGCGGTGGTCTTCGTAGCTCGACCAGAGGCCGCCGTGCAGCGGCCTCGGCGTGATCTCGAGGCCGTCCTCCAGCTCTCTCACGTCGCCGCCGAGGTTGTTGATCTCGGTGGCGAGCGCGGCGAGGCGGTCGGTCTCGTGGTGCCGGATGTGGCCGATCCCCGTGATGCGGCTGGGTTCGTCGGCCAGCGCGGCGAGGGCGACCAGCGGTGGCGCCAGCTCGCCCCCGGTCGACAGGTCGATCGACACGCCCCGGATGCTCGGGCCCCCGGTGACCGTCAGCCGGTCTCCGTCCCGCACGACGGTGGCGCCGAACAGCGGCAGCAGCTGCTCCAGGTCGGCCCCGACCTGCGTGGTCGACTCGGGCCAGCCGGTGATCGTGACGCTGCCGCCCGTGACGAGCGCGGCTGCGAGGAACGGTGCGGCGTTCGACAGGTCGGGCTCGATGTCGATCTCGATGCCGGCGATGGGGCCGGGCGCGACGCGCCAGCGACCGCCCTCCTCCGACTCGGCGTCGACGCCGCGGCGCACCAGCGCCGCGACCGTCATGTCGATGTGCGGCTGGCTCGGCAGCCGGGAGCCCTCGTGCTGCAGCTCGAGACCGTTCTCGAAGCGGGCGGCCGCCAGCAGCAGCCCGCTGACGAACTGGCTCGAGGCGGACGCGTCGATGGTGAGCGGGCCGCCCTCGATGCGGCCGGAGCCGTGCAGGGTGAAGGGGAGGGCCGCGCGGCCGTCGTCGGCGATGTCGGCGCCGAGGGCCCGGAGCGAGCTGATCGTGGTGGACATCGGGCGACGGCGGGCGCCCTCGTCGCCGTCGAAGGTCACGGGGCCGAGGGCCAGGGCGGCGACCGGCGGCAGGAAGCGCATGACGGTTCCGGCGAGTCCGCAGTCGATCGTGGTGCTGCCGACGAGCTCCGCGGCGGGGGTGACGAGGAGGTCGGGGCCGAAGGCGCCGTCGCCCGGTGTCTCGACGATGGTGGTGCCGAGGGCTCGCAGCGCATCCGTCATCAGGGAGCTGTCACGGGAGTGCAGGGGGGCGCGCAGCCGCGACGGGCCGTCGGCCAGGGCCGAGAGCACGAGCTCGCGGTTGGTCAGCGACTTCGAGCCGGGGAGGAAGAGGACGGCCGAGACGGGGCCGCTCGCGCGCGGCGCGGGCCAGTGCTCGTCGACCGCCTGCGGGGAGTCGTCGCCGTAGGGGTTGAACTGCGGAGCGGAATATCTCTGGACAGGCATCGGTTATCAGAATAGTCGCCCGCAGCATCCGCTGCCGGTGCAGCAGAGCCCTCTGGAGGAGCGATTTGACCGCGACCGCCGTGTTGGACCGCCCGGTCGTAGACTGGCCGGTGATGAGTGATACCACCCCTGATCCGCGCGCCCTTTTCGAAGAGCAGGCCATCCCGTTCCTCGATCAGCTCTACGGCGCTGCGCTGCGCATGACGCGAAACCCGAGCGACGCCCAAGACCTCGTGCAGGAGACCTTCGTCAAGGCCTACGCCGCGTTCGGGCAGTTCGAGCAGGGCACGAACCTCAAGGCGTGGCTCTACCGCATCCTGACGAACACCTTCATCAACACCTACCGCAAGAAGCAGCGCGACCCCTACCAGGGCTCCACCAGTGAGATGGAGGACTGGCAGCTGGGCACCGCGGAGTCGGTGACCGCGAGCATGTCGAGTCGCTCCGCCGAGGCCGAGGCGATCGACCACCTGCCCGACAGCGACGTCAAGGAGGCGCTGCAGTCGATCCCCGAGGACTTCCGCCTGGCCGTGTACCTGGCCGACGTCGAGGGGTTCTCCTACCAGGAGATCGCCGACATCATGAAGACCCCCGTAGGAACCGTGATGAGCCGCCTGCACCGAGGCCGGCGGCTGCTTCGCGGACTACTGACCGATTACGCGCGGTCGCGCGGCCTCGAGGTCGCCACCGCCACTGCCAAAGGGAGCAAGAAATGAGTGACTGCGGCTGCGACAAGGCCCGCGCCGAACTCGAGGAGTATCTGCGCAACGAGATCTGCACGACCGACGCGAAGGACATCCGCGACCATCTCGCGACCTGCGAGGGCTGCCAGTCGGAGCTGCACATCGGCGTGGTGCTGACGCAGACGGTGCAGCGGGCCTGCAAGGAGACCGCTCCCGAGGAGCTGCGCGACCAGCTGCTGGCCCGCCTCCGCGAGGTTCAGACGTACTAGCCGTCGCATCCGCTCACCGAAAAGGGCCCCGCTCGGCAGCTGCCGGCGGGGCCCTTCTTCGTTGCTCGACCTAGCTGAGCGCTCGGGCGATCAGCGCCGCCTGCTCGGTGGCGTGGCGCTTCGCGCTTCCGGCGGCGGGGGAGGCCGCGGCGGGGCGCGACACCACCGAGACGGTGCGGCCCTCGAGGTGACGGGCCAGCTCGGTCAGGATGAACGGCCAGGCGCCCTGGTTCTGGGGCTCGTCCTGCACCCAGACCAGCTCGGCGTTCGGGTAGCCGGAGAGCGTGGCCGTGATCTCCTCGATCGGCAGCGGGTAGTACTGCTCGAGCCGAACCAGGGCGATGGCCTCGTTCGGGTTCTTCTGCAGCTCGCTGGCGAGGTCGTAGTGGATCTTGCCCGAGTGCAGCAGCACCTTGGTGACGGCGCCCTTGTCGGTGATGCGGCCGTCGTCGATTACCGGCTGGAAGCGACCCGTCGTCAAGTCCTCGACCGAGCTCGTCGCACCGCGCAGGCGCAGCATCGCCTTCGGGGTGAAGACGATCAGGGGCTTGCGGGGCCGGGCGTAGGCCTGGCGGCGCAGGAGGTGGAAGTACGACGCGGGGGTCGAGGGGCGGGCGACCGTCATGTTGTCCTCGGCGCACATCTGCAGGTAGCGCTCGATGCGGGCGGAGGAGTGGTCGGGGCCCTGGCCCTCGTAGCCGTGCGGCAGCAGGAGCACGAGCGACGAGCGCTGGCCCCACTTCTGCTCGGCCGAGGAGATGAACTCGTCGATGATGATCTGGGCGCCGTTGGCGAAGTCGCCGAACTGGGCCTCCCAGAGCACGAGCGCGTCGGGGCGCTCGACCGAGTAGCCGTACTCGAAGCCCATGGCCGCGTACTCGCTCAGCAGCGAGTCGTAGATCCAGAACCGGGCCTGCTTGTCGCTGAGGTTCGCGAGCGGCAGCCACTCCTGGCCGTTCTCGCGGTCGTGCAGCACGGCGTGGCGCTGCACGAACGTTCCGCGACGCGCATCCTGACCGGCGAGGCGCACCGGGGTGCCCTCGTTCAGCAGGGAGCCCAGCGCGAGCAGCTCGCCGAAGGCCCAGTCGATGCCGCCGTTCCGGCTCATGTCGACGCGCTTGGTGAGCAGCTGCTGCAGCTTCGGGTGCACCGTGAAGCCCGCGGGCTTGTTGTCGAAGGCGTCGCCGATGGAGTGCAGGGCGTCGAGCGACACGGCCGTCTCGAAGGGTGCCGTGGTGCTGTCGTCGCGCTGCGCCTCGGGGCGCTCGAGGTCGGACACCGCCTGGGTGTCGGCCGTGATCACCGGGATCGACGCGGTCTGCGCCGCGTGCGTCTCGGCGAAGGCGCGCTCGAGGCGGTCCTGGAAGTCGCGGTGCGCGGCCTCGTACTCCTCTTCGGTGATGTCGCCGCGGCCGACGAGGGCCTCGGTGTACAGCTTGCGCACGGAGCGCTTCGCCTCGATCAGGTTGTACATCAGCGGCTGGGTCATCGAGGGGTCGTCGCCCTCGTTGTGCCCTCGGCGGCGGTAGCAGATCAGGTCGATGAAGACGTCGCGGTGGAACTTCTGGCGGTACTCGAACGCGAGCTGCGCCACCCGCACGACCGACTCGGGGTCGTCGCCGTTCACGTGGAAGATCGGCGCCTGGATCGTCTTCGCCACGTCGGTGGAGTACACCGAGCTGCGCGACTCGCTGGGCGGGGTGGTGAAGCCGACCTGGTTGTTGATGTTGACGTGGATGGTGCCGCCGGTGCGGTAGCCCCGCAGCTGCGACATCTGCAGCGTCTCGACCACGACGCCCTGGCCCGCGAGGGCCGCGTCGCCGTGGATCAGGATCGGCAGGGTGGAGAAGGTGCCGATCGGCTTCCGGTCTTGCTTGGCGCGCACGATGCCCTCGAGCACACCGTCGGCGGCCTCGAGGTGCGAGGGGTTCGCGGCGAGGTAGACCGGGATCTCCTTGCCGTCGGAGGCGGTGAACGTGCCCTCGGTGCCGAGGTGGTACTTCACGTCGCCCGAGCCCTGCACGGTGCGCGGGTCTTGAGTGCCCTCGAACTCGCGGAAGATCTGGCCGTAGGTCTTGCCGGCGATGTTCGTCAGCACGTTCAGGCGGCCACGGTGCGCCATGCCGATGGCGACCTCGTCGAGGCCCTCCTCGGCGGCGCCCTGGATGATCGCGTCGAGCAGCGCGATGGTCGACTCGCCGCCCTCGAGCGAGAAGCGCTTCTGTCCGACGTACTTGGTCTGCAGGAACGTCTCGAAGGCCTCGGCCTCGTTCAGCTTCTCCAGGATGCGCATCTGCTCGTCGTGGCCGGGCTTGGCGTAGGGGCGCTCGATCTTCTCCTGGATCCACCGACGCTGCGCCGGGTCCTGGATGTGCATGTACTCGATGCCGATCTTGCGGCAGTAGGAGTCGCGCAGCACACCGAGGATGTCGCGCAGGTAGGCCTGGCGGGTCAGCCCGAACTCGCCGGTGACGAACTCGCGGTCGAGATCCCAGAAGGTCAGACCGTGGGTCGCGATGTCGAGGTCGGGGTGCGTGCGCTGTCGGTACTCCAGCGGGTCGATGTCGGCCATCAGGTGGCCGCGCACCCGGTAGGCGTTGATCAGCTCCTGCACGCGGGCCGTCTTGTCGATGGCGCTGGCCTCGTCGACGGAGATGTCTGCGGCCCAGTGGATGGGCTCGTAGGGGATGCGCAGCTCGGCGAAGATGTTCTCGTAGAAGCCGCGCTCCCCGAGGAGGAGCTCGTGCACCTTCTTCAGGAACTCGCCCGAGCCGGCACCCTGGATGACGCGGTGGTCGTAGGTGCTGGTGAGCGTGATGATCTTGCCGATGCCGAGGTCGGAGAGCACGCGGGGCGAGGCGCCCTGGAACTCGGCCGGGTACTCGAGGGCGCCGGCGCCGATGATCGCACCCTGGCCCTTCATGAGGCGCGGCACCGAGTGCACCGTGCCGATGCCGCCCGGGTTCGTGAGCGAGATCGTGGTGCCCTGGAAGTCGGTGGCGGTGAGCTTGTTGCCGCGGGCGCGGCGCACGAGGTCTTCGTAGGCGGCGAGGAACTCGTTGAACGACATCGTGTCGGCGCGCTTGATACCGGGCACCAGGAGGGCGCGGGTGCCGTCGGGCTTGGGGATGTCGATCGCGATGCCGAGGCCCACGTGGGCGGGGGCGACGACCGAGGGCTTGCCGTCGACCTCGTCGTAGTAGACGTTCTGGCTCGGGAACTCCTTCAGCGCCTGCACGAGCGCCCAGCCGATGAGGTGGGTGAAGGAGACCTTGCCGCCGCGGGCGCGGCGCAGGTGGTTGTTGATCACGATGCGGTTGTCGATCAGCAGCTTGGCCGGGATCGAGCGGACGCTCGTGGCGGTGGGCACCGTGAGGCTGGCATCCATGTTCGTGGCGAGGGACTTGGCCATGCCGCGGAGCGGGCTGACGACGTCCTTCTCGGCGTCGGCGGCGGCCTGGTCTGCGGCCTCCTCGGCGGTGCTCTTGCGGGTCGAGGGCGCCTCGGCCGGGATGGGCTGCGGCTTCGCCTCGATGCTGGTGGTCTTCGCGACCGGCTGGGTCGCGGCGCGGGCACCGGAGGCCTCGGCGACCTGGGCCGACTCGGTCTGCGGCACGGGCGCGGCGGTCTCGGCCGGGGCTGCGCCCTGGTCGGCGGCGGGCGCGGTGCCCTGCTCGGTGGGCGCAGCGGCGGGCGTGCTGCCCTGGCCCGCCGCCGGTGCGGCTGCGCCCGACTTCGCCTGCTGGTGCGAGCGGTAGCTCTCGAGCACCGGCCACCACGACTTGTCGACCGAGTCCTTGTCGGCGAGGTACTGCTCGTACAGCTCGTCGACGAGCCATTCGTTCGCGCCGAACTCGCCCGACGCGCCCTCGTCTGTATTCGTACCCGTCAATTGGCTAGCCAAAGCCGATCGCCCACTTCCCGTTGCCTCGTGATGGCACGTGCCGGTGTCTGCTTCGCTGCGTGTTCACGCGCGGACACGTGCACCTTCAACCCTAAACCTTTCCCGGTGCCGTTCGGGCGGCTGTAGAGTCAGGGAGACAATGGCTCTCGAATGGATCTTGCTCGGTGTCGGGCTGCTGCTCACGGTCGGCACGGGGTTCTTCGTGGCCAGCGAGTTCTCGCTCGTCAACCTCGACCGCTCCGATCTCGAGGCGCGCTCCGCCCGCGGTGAGAAGGGCCTCCAGCCGGCCATCACCGCGCTCCGGCACACCTCGACGCACCTCTCCAGCGCCCAGCTCGGCATCACCCTGACCACGCTGCTCACGGGCTACACCATGGAGCCCGCCGTCTCGAGCCTGCTCGAGGCCCCGCTCACCGGGATCGGCATCCCCGAGGGCGTCGTGCCCGCCATCAGCGCCACCGTGGGCATCCTGTTCGCCACGCTGCTCTCGATGATCGTCGGCGAGCTCGTGCCGAAGAACTTCGCGCTGGCGCTGCCGCTCAAGACGGCGCGCATCGTGGTGCCGTTCCAGCTCGCGTTCACGATGGTGTTCCGCCCGGCGGTGGCACTTCTGAACAACAGCGCGAACGCTCTGCTGCGGCTGATCGGCATCGAGCCGAAGGAGGAGCTGTCGGGCGCGCGCACCGCCGAGGAGCTCTCCTCGCTCGTGCGCCGCTCTGCGGTGCAGGGCAGCCTCGACGTCGACACGGCGACGCTGCTGAACCGCACGCTCCTCTTCTCCTCGCACGACGCCTCCGACGTGATGACCCCGCGGCCGCGCATCGTGAGCGTCAAGCGCGACGAGTCGGCGTGGGCCGTGCTCGAGCTCGCCCGCACCACCGGCCACTCGCGCTTCCCGGTCGTCGACGACGACATCGACGACATCGTCGGGCTGGTGCACGTGAAGCAGGCGGTCTCCATTCCCCGCGACCGGCGCGGCGACGTGCCCGCCGTGGCGATCATGACCGAGACGGTGCGCGTGCCCGAGACGATGACCCTCGACCTGCTGCTCGGGGAGCTCCGCGGGCAGGGCTACCAGATGGCCGTCGTGATCGACGAGTACGGCGGCACGGCCGGGGTCGTCACGCTCGAGGACCTCGTGGAGGAGCTGGTGGGCGAGCTCGTCGACGAGCACGACCGCTCCCGTGCCGGCGTCGTGCGCACCCGGGCCGGCACCACCTTCCCCGGCATGCTCCGGCCCGACGAGCTGGCCGACCAGGCCGGCATCGACGTTCCCGAGGACGGGCCCTACGAGACCGTCGCCGGCTTCGTGATGAGCGTGCTCGGCCGGATGCCCGTGGTGGGCGACACGGTCGCCCTGCCCGACGGCGCCCTGCGGGTCGAACGGCTCGACGGCCGACGCATCGACCGGCTGCGCTTCGTGCCCTCGCCCGCCGTCGACCCCGAGGCCCCTGAACAGGAGACGTCCGACGGCGCCGCGGGCACGAGTGGCGCCACGAGCACCAAGACAGAGGTGCCCCGTGGCTGACTGGCTCGGGATCGTCTGGCTCGTCGTGCTGCTGGCCGGCAACGCCTTCTTCGTCGCGGCCGAGTTCGCCGTCATCTCCGCCCGCCGCTCGCAGATCGAGCCGCTGGCCGAGCAGGGCAAGGCGAGCGCGAAGACGGCGCTCTGGGCCATGGAGCACGCGACGCTCATGCTCGCCACCACGCAGCTCGGCATCACGGTGTGCTCGCTGCTCATCCTCAACGTCTCCGAGCCCGCCATCCACCACCTGCTCGAGGGCCCGCTGCACCTGGTGGGGCTGCCCGAGGAGGCCAGCGGCGCGGTCGCCTTCGTCATCACGCTCGTGCTCGTGTCGTTCCTGCACGTCGTGCTGGGGGAGATGGTGCCGAAGAACATCTCGTTCTCGGTGCCCGACCGCGCGGTGCTCCTCCTCGCGACGCCGCTCGTCGCGATCGCCCGGGTGCTGAAGTTCGCCATCGTCGCCCTGAACGCCACCGCCAACGGAGTGCTCCGGCTGTTCCGGGTCGAGCCGAAGAGCGAGGCCGCCAGCGCCTTCACCCTCGACGAGGTGTCGACGATCGTCGCGCAGTCTCAGAAGGAGGGCGTGCTCTCCGACACGGCGGGCACGCTCACCGCGGCGTTCGAGTTCACGGCCAAGACGGTCGCCGACGTGGCCGTCCCCCTCGACTCGCTCGTCAGCCTGCCGCCCGACGCGACGCCCGCCGACGTCGAACGGGCCGTGGCAAAGTACGGCTTCTCGCGCTACGTGCTGCTCGACGACGAGGGGATGCCCGCCGGCTACGTGCATCTCAAGGACGTGATCGACCTCGACGACGACGAGTTCGACGACCCGATCCCCGCGAAGCGCGTGCGCCAGCTGCCCTCCCTGTTCGAGAAGACCGAGCTGGAGGACGCCCTGGCGAGCATGCGCAAATCAGGTGCCCATCTCGCCCGCTCGTTCACCGAGTCGGGCGTGACCACGGGCGTGCTGTTCCTCGAGGACATCATCGAGGAGCTCGTCGGCGAGGTGCACGACGCCACTCGGCGGGTGCGTTAGCCGATCTCCTGCCGTGGCTGTGGGTCGGTCGGCTAGCGGGCCGGGCGGGCCCGCACGTACTGCGGCGCCCAGTAGTCGATGTCCTCGCCGAGCTCCTCGGCGGCGCGCAGGGCGAAGTGCGGGTCACGCAGCAGCTCGCGCGCCAGCATCACGGCGTCGGCGCGCCCCGACGCGACCACGTCCTCGGCCTGCTGCGGCGTCGTGATGAGACCGACGGCCGAGACGGGCACCCCTGAGCCGTCCTTGACGGTCTCGGCGAGCGGCACCTGGTAGAGCGGGCCGACCGGGATGCTCTGATGCCGCACGTTCCCGCCGCTGGACACGTCGACCAGGTCTCCGCCGGCGTCGCGCACCCACCCCGAGACGATCGTGGTCTCCTCCTCGTTCCAGCCGCCCTCGGCCCAGTCCGTCGCGGACAACCGAACGAACACCACCAGCTCGTCGCCGACCGCGGCCCGCACGGCGCGGACGACCTCGAGCACGAGGCGCGCCCGGTTCTCCAACGAGCCGCCGTAGGCGTCGGTGCGCGTGTTCGAGAGAGGGGAGAGGAACTGGTGCAGCAGGTAGCCGTGGGCGGCGTGCACCTCGAACACCTCGAAGCCGGCCTCCCGGGCGCGGCGGGCCGCGTCACCGAAGGCGGCGACGAGCGCGGGCAGTTCGGCGGCGTCGAGCGCGCGGGGCTCGGCGTAGTCGCCGAACGCGATCGCGGACGGCGCGACGGTCGGCCAGCCGCCGTCCTCGGCGGGCACGGTGCCGCGCCGGGCGTCCCACGGGCGGAACGTCGAGGCCTTTCGGCCGGCGTGGGCGAGCTGGATGGCCGGAACCGCCCCCTGGGCGCGGATGAAGGCGGCGATACGCGCGAGGGCGTCACGCTGGCCGTCGTTCCAGAGGCCGAGGTCCTGGGGGCTGATCCGTCCCTCGGGCACGACCGCCGTGGCCTCGGTCATCACGAGGCCCGCGCCGCCGGCCGCGAACTGGCCGAGATGCATCAGGTGCCAGTCGGTGGGCACGCCGTCGCGCGCCTCCACCGAGTACTGGCACATCGGCGCCACCCAGACCCGGTTGCGGGTGGTGACGGAGCGCAGGGTGAACGGACGGAACAGAGCGGTCTGGGGCACGTATCGTGGAACCATGTCCGACCCCGCCGCTATTCCCGACGCCCGCGCCGACGCACCCGTCCAGTGGCGCGACTGGACCGAGCTCGCCGCCTCCGGGAGCATCGCGGTGCCCGGACCCGACGACGACAAGTACAGCCGCGGGGTGCTCGGCGTGGTCACCGGCAGCGACGAGTTCCCGGGCGCCGCGGTGCTCGGCGTGGACGCCGCGGTGCGCACCGGCGTCGGCATGGTGCGCTACCTCGGTGCGGCCCGCGCGGCCGACCTCGTGCTGCGGCGCCGGCCCGAGATCGTGACGGCCCCTGGCCGGGTGCAGGCGTGGCTGATCGGCTCGGGCCAGAGCTCCGACACGCGGGACGAGGAGACGACCGCCGCCCTCGATCACGCGATCGCCGACGGAGTGCCGCTCGTCGTCGACGCCGGCGCCCTCGACCTCGTCGACCGCCTCGGGGCGCCGGCCGTGCTCACCCCGCACGCGGGCGAGCTGGTCACCCTGCTGAAGAGGATCGGCACCCGGATCGACCGCGCCACCGTCAGCGCCGACCCGGAGCGCTGGGCCGCCCGCGCGGCCGACGCCACCGGGCACGTCGTGCTGCTCAAGGGGCGCACGACACACGTCTGTGCGCCGCTGGCCGGCGCCAGCCCCCGGGTCGGGGCGCGGGTGCAGGCGCCGTCGAGCTGGGCGGCCACCGCGGGCAGCGGGGACGTGCTGGGGGGGATCGTCGGATCCCTCGTCGCGACGCACTCGGACGAGGTGCTCGCCGACCCCGAGCTGCTGGTCGCCCTGGCGGCCACGGGAGCGTTCGTGCACGCCTGGGCGGCGGAGCGCGCATCCGATCGCGGACCCATCGCGGCCCTCGACATCGCCGAGGCCGTGCCCCGCGTGATCGCCCGCCTGGTCAGCGGCGTCGCCGACTGACCTCGGCAGCGAGAACCGGTCCAGCCCGTCAGGACGCGGGCGCCGCCACCAGGTCGATGTCGATGTGCGCCGTGTCGGAGGCCCCCACCACGGCCAGGGCCGTGCTCGAGAAGCCGTAGTCGGAGAGCGCGATCGGGATGCTGCCGGTGAGCGTTCCCGACTCGCCGTCGAAGCCGATCTCGGCCTGCGCCTGCACCTCATGGCTGATGCCGCGCACCGTGAGCGTGCCGGTGATGGTCGTCTCGACCGGGTCGCCGCCCGCCTCGGGCAGGGCCACCGGGTCGGAGAGCACGAACGAGGCCGTCGAGTTGCCGCCGGTGGCCGCGAGCAGGGCGCTCAGCACCGCGTTGCGCGGCCCGCCGTCGCCCGCCAGCGTGGCGAGGTCGACCATGAACTCGGCCGTGGTGATGGTGTCGCCGGTGCGGGCGATGACGCCCGAGATCTCGTCGGTCTCGGCCGAGACGAGGTCGTCTCCCGAGGCGCTCTCCATGCGGTAGCCGATGGAGGAGGAGCGGTCGATCGAGAAGCTCGTCGACTCGTCGGCGCCGTCGAGCTGGTCGTCGGGGGTGCCGAAGACGGTCGGCATGACGGCCTGCACCGTGGCGCTCTGATCGAGCGTCATGCTGCGCGCGAGGATCGGCACGGCGACCAGGGCGACGGCGCCGATGGCGGCGACCGAGGCCATCAGGGCGACGGCGGTCTTGGCGGATCTGTTCACGAAGGACTTCCGGTTCGGTGGGAGTGACTCCAGTGAACCAAGGAAAGGTGGTTGCGGGCTGAGAACGACCGGTGCGCGCCCTGGGCCGCGGTTCCCGGCCCGGCCGCACGGCCCACGCACACGGGCCACCCACGGGGCACACCCTAGGATGACCCTCGTGCTGACACGCCTCCACCGCCTCGCGGCCAACCCCCTCGTGCTCTGGGCGGCCTTCCTCGCCCTCCACGTCTGGCTCGGCTACGACGGTCTCACGCACCCGAACCAGCCCTTCGGCGACGTCACCAGCGTCTACAAGGGCTGGGTGGAGCAATCGCTCGACGGCTACCGGCTCGGCATCGACGGCCCGTGGGTCTACCCGATCCTCGCCTTCGTGCCGATGCTCGCGGCGATGGCGCTCGGCCCCGGCCTCTACGGCATCGGCTGGATGATCGTGGTGGGCATCGCGAACGCGGCGATCTTCGCCTACCTCACCACCCGCCGCCGGGCCGGCCACGGTGCGGCCGCGCGACCCCTCGAGACGGGGGAGCGGCTGCGCCTCGCCGCCGCGTGGTGGTGGCTGCTCTTCCTGCTGCTGCTCGGGCCCGTCGCCGTCGGGCGCATCGACATCGTCACCGTCGACATCGTGATCGCCGGGCTGCTCGTCGCCCGCAACCGTCCGGTGCTCGCGGGCGTGCTGCTCGCGATCGCCACCTGGGTGAAGGTCTGGCCCGCGGCCATGATCGCCGCCGTCGTCATCACACTGCGTCGACGGATGCGCGCGGCCGTCGCCGCGGCCGTCACCCTCGTCGCGGTGCTGGCCGTCGCCCTCGCACTCGGCGCCGGCCTGAACGCCTTCAGCTTCGTCTCCGAGCAGACCGGCCGAGGGATGCAGGTCGAGGCCCCGGCCTCGGTGTTCTGGCTCTGGTCGGCCTACGCGGGCGGCAGCTCCGAGGTCTACTACGACATGGAGATCCTGACCTTCCAGGTCACCGGCCCGGGCAGCGACGTCGCCGCGATGCTGATGACCCCGCTGCTCGTGGTCGCGGTCGCCGCGGTGCTGCTGTTCGCCGTCTACGTGGTGCGGAAGGGCGCTCCCGCGACGCACGTGCTGCCACCCCTCGCCCTGGCACTCGTGATGGCGCTGATCGTGTTCAACAAGGTGGGCTCGCCGCAGTTCATGGTGTGGCTGTCGGCCCCGATCATCCTGGGCGTCGTCACCCAGGGACGGCGGTTCTTCTGGCCCGCCGTGCTCGCGTTCGTGATGGCCGGGCTGACCCAGGTGATCTACCCGGTCGCCTACGACGCGATCCTCGGGCTCGACCCGGTGATGCTCGCGGTGCTCACCCTGCGCAACCTGCTGAGCATCACGATGCTCGTGATCGCGGTGGCGATGCTGTGGCAGAGTAGACGCGGATCGGGAAAGGCGGATCAGCATGCTCGTGGCGTTTTCGGTGGCACCGTCGGGCGGGGCCTTCCCCGCGGGTGAGGGCGACGGGGCGAGCGTGCACGACGCCGTCGCCGCCGCGGTCGAGGTGGTGCGGGCATCCGGACTGCCGAACTCGACCGACTCGATGTTCACGACGATCGAGGGCGAGTGGGACGAGGTGTTCGACGTCGTCAAGCGCGCGACCGAGGCCGTCGGTGCCTACGGCTCGCGGGTCTCGCTCGTGCTGAAGGCCGACATCCGGCCCGGGCACTCGGGAGAGCTGACCGGCAAGGTCGAGCGCCTCGAAGCGGCGCTGGAGCGCCGCAGCTAGCTCGGCAGCACGCCTAGCTCGGCAGCACGTCGTCCTCGAAGTCGTCGGCCGTCTGGTTGCCGAGGTACTCGTCGCGGGGCAGCAGTCCGTCCTGGATCGCGCGCTTCCGCAGTGCCACCTTGGTGCCCACGTCGATGCCCACGAGGCGGTACTTCTCGCGGATGCGCTTGAGGTACGACTTCGCCGTCTCCTCCGAGATGTCGAGCGCCTTCGCGACCTGCTTCACGGGTTCGCCGCCGCCGTACAGAGCCATCACGCGGCGCTCCTGGGCCGAGAGGCGCGGCGAGGAGTCGAGGTCGTCGGCCGCCAGGGCCAGGTCGAGCTCGGTGGAGATGAAGCTGTCGCCGGCCGAGGCGGCGCGGATGGCCTCGACGATCATGTCGGCCTCCTCGCTCTTCACCAGGTAGCCGAGCGCGCCGGCCGCGATGGCCTCGCGCACCACGACGGGCTCGGAGTAGGTGCTCATCAGCACGGTCTTCACGCCGGCCGACTTCAGTGCCCGCAGCTTCACCGAGACCGGCAGGTTGTCCTTCAGGTCGAGGTCGAGCAGCACGACGTCGACCGGGAACTCCGGGTGGGTGAGCAGGTCGGGCCAGGTGGTCACGGCCGCGACCATGGAGATGTCGTCGGCGGCGCCGCGGATCCACTCGGTCAGGGCGCCGAGGAGCATCCGGTGGTCGTCGACGATGGCCAGTCGGATCGGTTCGCGTGTGATCGTCACCACAGGTCTCCTTCTGTCCGGCTCACCGTGAGGCGTCCGGCACGACAACGTGGGCGTCGACACTGACCCGGAGGCGGCCGGTGCGGCCGTCGACGGAGTACTGGCCGACTCGGGAAAGTGCCGACCAGACAGCCGGGTCGATGCGGCGCCGGGGGATGCCGCCGACCGACATGACTATCGGGAGCACCATCCTATCCAGAGCGTCGGGCCCGCTGAGGGAGCCGGGCCGTCCGATCTCGACATCGATGGTGGGGGTGTAGCGGCCGGATTCGTCGACGATCAGCCAGACCGTCGAGAGCAGTCCGTCGCGCTGGCCGGCCTCGAGGTAGCCGGCGAGGCCGTCGGGGTCGATCAGCCGCACGGCGGAGGCGAGGTACTCGGAGTCGGCGACGGCGTGGTGCAGCCAGGTCTCGCGCCGCCCGGCGACGAGCAGCCGGCGCAGGTCGGTGGCGAGACCGGATGCGGTGGCCGCCTCCGAGCGGTCCAGCGGCAGGGTGGTGCGGCCGCTGGCGACGTCCTGCAGCAGTTCCTCGGCGGCGAGGTCGAGGCGGGCCAGCTCCGCCGAGGCGAGGAGCCCCAGTCCGTAGCGGGGGGCGGTGATCGTGCTCTCGGCCACGGTGCGGTCGAGTTCGCGCTGCACCAGGCGGCCGAAGGAGCGCACCACGATCACGCCGGCGAAGAGCGGGGCGACGGCGAGGGACACCTGCTGGCCGGTGTACGCGACGCCGTCGGGGTCGATCAGGGCGACCACCACGATGTTGCTGAGCTCGACGACCGTGAGGCCGACGGCGGCGAACAGCACCTGGTTCACCGGGCGGAAGGTGGAGCAGGCGAGGAGGGTCGCGCCGACCCCGATCGGCACCGAGACGTAGTTCGTGCCCGGGGAGTTCCAGACGGCCACGTGGTCGAGGGTGAGGGCGACCGCACCGGCCGCGAGCAGCCCGATCCAGGCCGCCGACGGCAGGCTGCCCCGGGTGCGCCGCGCGATCATCACGGACGCCGCGAACGAGCCGATCACGATCAGCCACCCCGCGATGCTGAACCCGACGAGCTCGTTGCGGTCGTAGGTCCAGCCGAGCGAGAACAGGCCGCGCAGCACGAGCAGAGCGCCGATGATCACGGCCCCGATGCCGAGGTAGCCGATGCCCAGGCGGGAGTCGCGGGCGATGCCCTGTCGCACGGCGTCGACCGCGTCGGGGCCGAGCCGCCTCGCCCGCACGAGCTGGGTGAGCGCTCCGTCGGGGTCGGCACTGCGCATGCGGCTGCGCGTGCCGGCGCCGGGCGTGAAGGTGACGGGGGTCGGCTGTGCCGGCTGCTGCCGATCCTGCTCCGTCACTTCGGCACCTCCAGCACGACCGTCGTGCCGGCGCCGGGGGAGGAGAACAGCCGCACCTTGCCGCCCACGTCGCGTACCCGAGCCATCACCGATTCGGCGAGGCCCAGCCGCTCGATGTCGACGGTGTCGAGGTCGAAGCCGACCCCCGCATCCGTCACCATGGCCCGCACCGAGGTGTCGTCCTCGGAGATGGTGACGTCGGCGGAGCCCACCTGGGCGTGCCGGCGCACGTTCTCGAGGCACTCGGAGAGCGAGAGCAGGAAGGCGTCGAGCACGTGCGACGGCAGCAGGATCTGGCCGCTGCCGTGCCAGGCGACCTGCAGACCCATCCGCCCGAAGCGCTGCTTGACCGACTCGAGCGTGTGGCCGAGGTCACCCGTCTCGACGTGCTCGAGCGTGTAGCCGCCCGAGGAGCGGGGCATCGGCGTGCCGCCGAGACGGAGCTGGCGCAGCAGCCGGGCGTCCTCGCCGGCCTGCTTGCGCAGGGCCTCGGGCTTCACGCCGATGCCCGAGTGCGCGAGCAGCGTCAGGGTCGCGAGCACGGTGTCGTGCAGCAGGCGGGCGCTGCGCCGGCGCTGCGCCTCGAACTCGCTCGCCTGGCGCTCCACGGCGTGGGCCCGGCCGAGGCGGGCCATGCCGCCGAAGGCCCGACGCAGGCTCGCCGACAGCCAGGTCGCGGTGATGAACAGGGCCACCCAGCCGGCGACGATCGACACGATCACGAACGGCGCCCGCCCGGTCGGCCAGGTGATGACGGTGGTGATCGCCAGCACGGGGAGGTAGGCCGGCACGACGATCCAGAGCAGGCGCCGCGTTGTCGCGACGGTGAGGATGAGCGTGGGGATCGCCGTGGACGCGAAGAACGTCACGGCGCCCGTCGTGGCCACGTCGGGGATCAGGGTGTCGGAGAGGGCGAAGCTCGCGAGGGTGAGGAGGCTGAGGGCGTAGACGATGCCGGGCCAGAGCAGGGAACGGGCGCTGCCGACGAGGTAGAACCCGAGGCCGGTGAGGGCGAACAGCACCACCGGCACGGCGATCTGCTCGAGCCGGCCGAGGTTCGCCAGCACCACCGATCCGAGCGAGGCGCCGGTGAACAGGATGCCGAGATCGCGCGCCGACCGGGTGAGGAGCTTTCGCCGTTCACGGTCGGTCCTGGGCACAGTCTGAATAGTACAGGCGGGCCTCCCCACAACGGGGGCGTCGACCAACTCGACACTTGTCGCTAACATGGAAGCAGTTCCGGGGGGAAATGCACCGGGGGTCGTCGAGGCGGCCCCCGGTTTTCTCATGCTCAGGGGGTCGTCGAGGCGGCCCCCGGTTTTCTCATGTCGCCAGCAGCCTGGCGATCTCCCGCCCGACGACGTCGAACTCGATCAGGAACCCGTCGTGGCCGAACTTCGACTCGATCACCACGGGCCGGTCGCCGTCGAGCGTGTTCGGCAGGTGCCGGGCGATCAGCTCCTGATCGGCGACGGGGAACAGCCGGTCGCTGTCGATGCCGACCACGAGCGCCGTCGCCCGCACCGACTCGAGGGCCGCCTGCACACCCGCCCGGCCGCGTGCGAGGTCGTGCGAGTTCATCGCCTCGACCAGCGTGATGTAGCTGTTGGCGTCGAACCGCCGGGTGAACTTGTTGCCGTGGAAGTCGAGGTAGGACTCGACCGCGAACCGGCCGCCGCCGCCCAGCGGGTCGAGACCGCTCTGCCAGCTGCGCCGGAACCGGTCGTTCAGCTCGCTCGGGCTCCGGTAGTTCAGCAGCGCCATCCGTCTGGCGAGCGCCAGCCCGTGGTGCGGCCCGTCGCCGTCGGCGGCGTCGTAGTAGTCGCCGCCGTTGAAGGCCGGGTCGGCGCGGATGGCCTGCACCTGCACCGAGTTCAGCCCGATCTGGTCGGCCGAGCTGAAGGCGGGCGCCGCGATCACGGCGATCCGCTCCATCGCCTCGGGGTAGCGCACCGCCCACTCGAGCACCTGCATGCCGCCCATCGAGCCGCCCACGACGGCCGCCCAGCGGTCGATGCCGAGCACCTCGGAGAGCGCGTGCTGCGCCCGCACCTGGTCGACGATGGTGGTGAACGGGAAGCGGGCGCCCCACTCCGCCCCGTCGGGCGCCATCGACGAGGGCCCGGTGGTGCCCTGGCAGCCGCCCAGCATGTTGGGGGCGACCACGAACCAGCGGTCGGTGTCGATCGGCAGGCCCGGCCCCACGAGCCCCGGCCACCAGCCGTCGGTCGGATGCCCGGGCTCGGCCGGATGGTTCAGGTTGCTGTCGCCCGTGAGGGCGTGCAGCACGAGCACCGCGTTGTCCCGCGCGGGGGACAGGGTGCCGTAGCTCTGGTACGCGATCTGCACGTTCGGCACGGTCTCGCCGGTCTCGAAGACCACGTCGCCGATCGCCGCGAACGAGCGCCGGCCCACGGGATCACCGACCCGCCAGGCTCCGGAGGCGGGCGGCTTGCCGAGCACCGAACGGATCTGGGCGTCGGTGACGAAGCCGCTCGGAACCGTGTCCTCGTTCGTCTGCCAGTCCATGTCGTTGTCGATTCTGCACGAGAAGGGGGCCCGCTGCGCGATTGTTACGCGCGCCGGGCCCCCTCGGGGAGATGACGATCAGACGGCGTTGGCCGCGACCACCTGGCGGGCGGCCTCGAGACCCGACTCGAGGTCGGTCTTCAGGTCGTCGATGTTCTCCAGGCCGACCGACAGCCGCACGAGGCCCGGGGTCACGCCCGCGGTCAGCTGCTGCTCCGGCGTCAGCTGCGAGTGCGTTGTGGAGGCGGGGTGGATGACCAGCGACCGCACGTCGCCGATGTTCGCCAGGTGGCTGAACAGCGACAGGCTCTCCACGAAGCGGGCGCCGGCGTCGACGCCGCCCTTCAGCTCGAAGCTGAGCACCGCGCCCACGCCCTTCGGGGCGTACCTGTTGGCCGCCGCGTACCAGGGGCTCGACGGCAGTCCGGCGTAGTACACGGTGGCCACGTCGGGGTGGGCGTCGAGCCACTCCGCGATCTCCTGGGCGTTCTGCACGTGCCGCTCGATGCGCAGCGACAGGGTCTCGATGCCCTGGATCAGCTGCCACGCGCTGGCCGGCGCGATCGAGGCGCCGAGGTCGCGCAGGAGCTGCACGCGCGCCTTGATGATGTACGCGATCGGGTCACCCAGGGCGCCGGTGTAGCTGACGCCGTGGTACGAGGGGTCGGGCTCGGTGAGCCCCGGGAACTTCTCGGTGTTCTTCGACCACTCGAAGCGGCCGCCGTCGACGATGATGCCGCCGATGACGGTGCCGTGACCGCCGAGGAACTTCGTGGCCGAGTGTACGACGATGTCGGCACCGTGCTCGAACGGGCGGATGAGGTACGGGGTGGCGATCGTGTTGTCGACGATCAGCGGCACGCCGCTCTCGTGGGCGACGCCCGAGACGAGCTCGATGTCGAGGATGTTGATCTTCGGGTTGCCGATGGTCTCGGCGAAGAACAGCTTCGTGTTCGGGCGCACGGCGCGGCGCCACTCCTCGGCGTCGTCCTGGTCCTCGACGAAGGTGGTCTCGATACCGAGCTTCGCAAGCGTGTACTTGAACAGGTTGTAGGTGCCGCCGTAGATCGACGACGACGAGACGATGTGGTCGCCCGCCTGCGCGATGTTCAGCACGGCGAAGGTCTCGGCGGCTTGACCCGAGGCCACCAGCAGCGCTGCCGTGCCTCCCTCGAGGGCCGCCACCCGCTGCTCCACCACGTCCTGCGTGGGGTTGTGGATGCGCGTGTAGATGTTGCCGAACTCGGCCAGGGCGAACAGGTTCTTCGCGTGGTCGGCATCGTTGAAGACGTACGAGGTGGTCTGGTAGATCGGCGTCGCCCGTGCGTTCGTCGTCGGGTCGGGCTGCGCGCCGGTGTGGATCTGCTTGGTCTCGAACTTCCAGTTCGCTGCGGAATCGCTCATGTCTTGGAGAGTAGGGCCGCCGCGACCGGCGATCAATCGCGCGCGACGCGGGGCGTAACGAACAGCCAGCGTGCCCGCGGCTCGACGAGCGGCCGGGTGACCCGGCGCACGGGCTTCGAGGCCAGCAGGAGGGTGAGGAGCACACTGAACACGATCATCCCGACCAGCAGCAGGTCGTTCTGCGGCCCGCTCAGCACACCCGACTCGCGGATGGGGTAGAGCACGAACGAGTGCAGCAGGTACACGTACATGGTCGCCTGGCCGAGCGGCGAGAACCAGGTGGCACTGCGGGGCATCAGCACGAGGAAGGCGAAGACCAGGATGCCCGCCAGCGCGATCACGCCGAGCCGCACGGCCCCGGCCCACCACTCGTCGTAGCCGAAGGCGGGGTAGGCCTCCTCGAACAGCAGGAAGCGCCGCAGCTTGATCTCGCGGAGGAGCGGCACGTTCAGTGCGATCACCAGCGCCAGCACGGCGAAGACGAGGATCGCCCCCGCCCGCACCAGCCGCACGGTGCCGACGGACGCCCGCAGCCAGATCGCGGTCAGCGGCAGCTGCCGCAGCCGCCAGCCCAGCACGAAGAAGGGCAGCAGCGTGAGGGTGCGATCGAGCGCGAAGACGCCGCCGATGCCCGGCAGGTAGCCCGAGGCCACCGAGATGGCGATCGCGATCAGCAGCGGATGCTTCAGCAGCGCGAGATAGGGCAACGAGACGCGCCAGATGATCAGTGCCAGCAGGAACCACAGCGTCCACGAGGGCACGGCGTAGTCGAACGAGAGCGAGCCGGAGATGATCGAGTGGACGACCGACCAGATGGTCTCGAAGATCAGGTACGGCAGCACGAGGTCGGTGACGATGCGGCGCAGCTGCTTCGGGCCCGGAGCATCCGACTTGGCGAAATAGCCGGCCACGGCCACGAAGACGGGCACGTGGAAGGCGTAGATGAAGAGGTAGACGCCGTAGGCCGTATCCGACTCGGCGATCAGCTTGAGGATCGCGTGACCGGTGACCACCAGCAGGATCGCGACGAAGCGGGCGTTGTCCCAGAGCGGCTCGCGCTTGGGCCGGGAGGGGGCCCGCTCAGCAGGGGTGGCAGGAAGAGTCACCCTCTTCACACTACCTTTGTAGGCACGGAAGGGACCGGGGCGGTCCCGGTCGGAGAGGTTCGCTGATGAAGCGCGCGGTAGTGACAGGGGCGAGTTCGGGCATCGGGGCGGCGACGGTGCGCCGGCTGCGTCGGGACGGCTGGAGCGTCGTGGGCGTGGCCCGCCGGGCCGACCGGCTCGAGGAGCTGGCGGTCGAGACCGGCTGCGAGGTGTTCGTCGCCGACCTGACGCGGGCCGCCGACGTCGACGCCCTGCGGGACTTCCTCGCCGCGACCGGGGGCGTGAACGCGCTCGTGAACAACGCCGGCGGCGCCATGGGCCTCGACAGCGTCGAGAAGAGCGACGCCGACGACTGGCGATGGATGTTCGAGATCAACGTGCTCGCGGTCAAGCGTGTCACGGCCGCTCTGCTGCCGCTCCTGCGGGCATCCGTCGAGCCGGGCGGCTCCGCCGACGTCCTGATGGTCTCCTCGACCGCCGGCCACTTCTCCTACGAGGGCGGTGGCGGGTACAACGCCTCCAAGTTCGCGGTGCACTCGATGGTCGACGTGCTGCGGCTGGAGCTCAGCGGGGAGCCGATCCGCGTGCTCGAGGTCGCGCCCGGCATGGTGAAGACCGAGGAGTTCTCGCTGAACCGTTTCCGCGGCGACCAGGAGCGGGCCGACTCGGTCTACGACAACGTTCCCGACCCGCTGAGCGCGGACGACGTGGCGGCGACCATTGCGATGATGCTCGGGATGCCCGCGCACGTCAGCCTCGACCTCGTGATCGTGAAGCCGGTCGCCCAGTCGGCGGTGCACAAGATCGCGCGCGGCGAGCTGAAGGTCAAGGAGAGCTGAGGCTCACGGAGAGCTGACCGGGGACGGCGCCGGCCGCGCATCCGGAGCCGGATCGGCGAACGCGAGCTTCGGCACGAAGAACAGCAGCACCGCGGCCGCCAGCGCCCCACCGGCGCAGATCGCCCAGACCACGAGGTAGCCCGACAGGCTGGACGCGGTGGCCCCCACCGCGGTCGACGCCCCGTGGAACAGCACCACCGCGAACACGGCCGAGGCGAACGATCCGCCGATCGTCTTGGTCGTGTTCGTCAGCCCGGCCGCGATCCCCGTCTGCCCGGCGGGTGCGGCGGCGGCGGCCGCGGCGGGCAGGGCCCCCACGAGCGCGCCCGAGCCGAGCCCGGCGATCACCATGTTCGTCACCACCTGCCAGGTCTCCTGGTGGAACGGAAGGAACAGGGCATAGGCGATGGCCACCAGGAACGTCGCCGCGATCAGCGCGACCCGGGGGCTCGACCGCCTCGACACCAGCGGGAACAGCAGCGCGCCGACGATCATCGAGAGCAGGTAGGCGCCGATCAGGATCGAGCGGCTCGTCGCGGCGAGCCCCAGACCGTAGCCGTTCGCCGGATCGGTGCCGGCGAAGGTGCTGAGCGGCGCCTGGGCGCCCAGCAGGCTGATGCCCACGAGTCCGGCGGTGAGCTGCACGGGCCACATCGACGGCTGGCGGAGCACCCGCAGGTCGATCGCCGGATCCCTCTGCCGCAGCTCCCAGCGCCCGAACGGGATGAACGCCAGCACCCCCACGAGCATCAGCACCCACACCCACCAGGTTCCCGGCCCGTTCACCCGGAGGAAGGTCAGTCCACTCGTGATCAGCAGCAGCCCGATCGTGAGCAGGGTGAAGCCCACCACGTCGAGGGTGCGCTTCCCGGGCTCCGGCGTCGACTCGGGCACCCCGAACAGGATGACGAAGAACACCAGGGTCACCGCGATCGCCGGGATCGTCAGGGTCAGGCCGACGTCGCCTCCGAGGGCGGTGAACACGACGCCGCCCGCCAGCGCACCGACGATGGCACCGGTCTCGAGGGCGACCACGAGGAGGCCGGCGGCCCGGCGGGTCTGCGAGGCCGCCCGGCCGGAGCGGCGTCCGCGGTCGAAGATCAGCGCCACCTCGAGCGGCAGCCACACCACGTAGAAGCCCTGCAGCGCCCAGGCGACGAGGAAGCTCGTGAAGTCGTTCGCGACGACGAGCCACCAGCTGGCGCCGGCCGTCACCACGGTCGCGACCAGCAGCATCCGCTTGTGGCCCGTCATGTCGCCGAGCTTCGCCAGCACCGGCACCACGAGGGCCGACAGCAGCAGCTGCGCCGCCTCGAACCAGTTGAAGTCGGCGTCGCGGATGCCGAGATGCTGCACCAGGTCTGAGATCAGCGGCACGTAGTAGCCCTGCAGGATGCCGCTGGTCAGCTCGACCGCGAACAGGAAGCCGATCAGCGAGGCCGAGACGCCCAGCACGCCGCGGGCGGAGGGGGCGGCGGGAGTGACGGCGCTGGTCATGAACGGATGCTAGCGGCCGGGTCGTCCCGGTGGGCGGATTACCGATAGCGTTGCCTCCATGAATTCGGCCTCAGACGACGTGACCCTCGACGAATCGGTGGCCGTCCCGGCCGCCCCGGCCGCCGAGGAGGCCCCGGCCGCTTCCGAGCGCGAGGTGCTCGGCTGGCTCGAGTTCGGTGACGCATCCCGCTCGCTCGCCCGCGACATCGTCGAGAGCGGCTTCGAGCCCGACTTCGTGATCGCCATCGCCCGCGGCGGGCTGATCCCCGGCGGCGCCCTCGCCTACGCGCTCGGCGTGAAGAGCTGCGGCAGCCTGAACGTCGAGTTCTACTCCGACGTCGAGGAGACGCTGCCCGAGCCGATCATCCTGCCGCCGCTGCTCGACAACGAGCCGCTGATCGGCAAGAACGTGCTGCTCGTCGACGACGTCGCCGACTCGGGCCGCACCCTGGCCCTCGTGGTGGAGCTGCTCGAGAAGGTCGACATCACCGTGAAGTCGGCCACCCTGTACATCAAGCCGCGCTCCGTGATCGCCCCCGACTTCCACTGGAAGACGACCGACCGCTGGATCGTGTTCCCCTGGTCGGCACACCCTCCGGTGGGCGACGAGCGGTCGCTCGAGGCGTGAGCATCCACCTGATCGGCGGCGGCTGGCCGGTCGAGGACGAGGGCGCGGTCTACCGCCCCTTCTTCGACGAGCTCGCGGCGCACGCCGAGGCCGCCGGCAAGCTCGAGGGCGCCCGGCTCGCGATCGTGCTGGTGCGCGACGGCGACGCCCCCGAGAAGTACGCCGAGCTCGTGTCCGCCTTCGAGCTGCTCGGCAAGATCGAGCCGGTGGCCGTGCTGGCTCCTGAGAACGCGCCGATCGCGCCGGCGGCCTTCGCCGACGTCGACGGAATCGTCGTCTGGGGCGGCCTCACCCCCGCCTACCGCCAGTCGCTCGAGCCCTCCTTCCTCGAGCTGCGGCGCCTCGTCGCCTCCGGCGTGCCCTACCTCGGCTTCTCGGCCGGTGCCGCGATTGTCGCCGAGCGCGCGATCGTGGGCGGCTGGAAGATCGACGAGGTCGAGATCGGCGCCGAAGAGGCGTCCGAAGACCTCGAGCAGCTCACCGTCGCCGAGGGCCTCGGCCTGATCGATCTCGCGGTCGACGTGCACGCCGCCCAGTGGGGCTCGGTCTCGCGCCTGATCGCCGCGACCGAGGCGGGCCTGGTCGACGGCGGCGTGGCGATCGACGAGCACACCGGACTGGTCATCGGCGAGGGCCCCCTGTGGGTCGTCGGCCGTGGCAGCGTCTGGAAGGTCACGCCCGACTCGGGCAGCGTGCGCGTCTCGACGGCCGGCGCCGACCGGGCGTGAGCGCCACGGGGCAGTCACTCGGCGAGCTGGCCGAGCACGGGTTGATCGACGCGGGCTGGGCCGAGGCCCTCGCGCCCGTCGCACCGAGGATCGCCGCCATGGGCGACTTCCTGCGCGCCGAGGTGGCGGCCGGGCGGCCCTACCTCCCGGCCGGCGACGACGTGCTGCGGGCCTTCCGCGCGCCGCTCGCCGGGGTGCGGGTGCTCATCGTGGGGCAGGACCCGTACCCGACGCCCGGGCATCCGATCGGGCTCTCCTTCGCCGTCGAGCGCCACGTGCGCCCCGTGCCCCGGAGCCTCGCGAACATCTACCGCGAGCTCGACGACGACCTCGGGCTGCGGCCCGCCGAGCACGGCGACCTCTCCTCGTGGGGCGAGGCCGGCGTGATGCTGCTGAACCGCGTGCTGACCGTGCGGCCGGGGGAGCCCGCGTCGCACCGCGGCAAGGGGTGGGAAGAGGTGACCGAGCACGCCATCCGGGTGCTGGCCGAGCGGGGCACGCCGCTCGTCGCCGTGCTCTGGGGCAAGGACGCGGCGCGGCTGGAGCCGATGCTCGAGGGCGTGCCCGTGGTCTCGTCCGCGCATCCGAGCCCCCTGTCGGCCTCGCGCGGCTTCTTCGGCTCGAAGCCGTTCAGCCGGGTGAACGCGCTGCTCGAGCAGCAGGGCGCCGTGCCCGTCGACTGGACGGTGCGCTGACCCGCTCCGCATCCGGCGCTCGGTAGGCTGAACGCATGTTGGAAGAGGAGTACCAGCCGCGCCGTCAGCTGCCCCGCGCGCTGCGCCCCGCCCCCACCGAGAAGCCCCCGCTCGAGGTGCCGTTCGAGTACGAGCTGCGGGATGCGGTGGCCGGCGATCTGCCGTACATCCGCGAGATCTACAACCACTACGTCGCCAACACGGTCGTGACCTTCGACGAGGACGCGATGACCCTGAAGGAGTGGCGGCACAAGTTCGCCTGGACGCAGAAGGCGAACTACCCCTTCATCGTGGCGGTCTCACCCAGCGGCACCCTGCTCGGCTTCGCCTACGTCTCGGCCTGGAAGCAGAAGGCGGCCTACCGCCGCACGGTCGAGGACTCGATCTACCTGGGGCCGGCCGCCACCGGTAAGGGCCTCGGGAAGGTGCTGCTCGGTGAGCTGATCGACCGCTCGAAGAAGGCCGGCATCAAGGAGATGCTCGCGGTCATCGCCGACCAGGGCGCCGAGGCGTCGATCGCGCTGCACGAGCGCTTCGGCTTCAAGGAGGTCGGGCGGCTCGGCCGGGTCGGCTTCAAATTCGAGCACTGGCTCGGCACCGTGCTGCTGCAGAAGTCGCTGAAGTAGGGGAAGTCTTGCCCACGCAGATCCATGAGCTCGGCGCACTGCAGCAGTACCGGCTGCTGCAGCGCCGCGAGCTCGGGGTGCTCGAGGCCGTCGACCACTACCTCGAGCGCATCGAGCGCCTGAACCCGTCGCTCGGCGCCTTCCATACCGTCACGGTCGAGGCTGCGCGCGAGCGGGCCCGGATGCTCGACTCCTCCGACGACCGCACCGCGCTGCTCTGGGGGCTCGCCGTGGCCGACAAGGATCTGGTGCGCCGCGCCGGTGTGCGCACGACCTTCGGCTCGCGCCTGTTCGAGCAGTTCGTGCCCGAGGAATCGGACGAGCTCGCCCTGCAGCTCGACGCCGCCGGCACGGTGAGCCTCGGCAAGACCGCGACGCCCGAGTTCGGGCTGACGGGCTACACCGAGAGCAGCGTGGCGCCGCCCGCCCGCGATCCCTACGACCTGGCGCTCGGCGCGGGCGGATCGAGCGGGGGAGCGGCCGTCGCGGTCGCGGCCGGCCTGCTGCCGTTCGCGCCGGGCTCCGACGGCGGCGGCTCGATCCGCATCCCGGCGGCGGCCTGCGGGCTGGTCGGGCTGAAGCCCTCTCGCGGCCTCGTGCCCGCGGGCTCGGGGCAGGACTCGCTGGCCGGGCTGCCGGTCGCCGGTCCGATCGCCCGCACCGTGGTCGACGCCGCCCTGCTCCTGGACGGCATGATCGCCCGCACCGGCGACCGCATCCGCCACACCCACACGCTGCGCCCACCGGCCTACGACGACGGCCTGTTCCTCGGCGCCGCCGTGCGGGGCGAGGGCCGCTTCAGCATCGGCGTGACGACGAGCACCCCCTGGGAGCTCGTGCAGGAGATCCGGCTCGATCCGGCGGCGACGGATGCTCTCGCCGTCGCCCGCGACACGCTGGCCTCGCTCGGCCACGGCGTCGAGGAGTTCGCGCTCGAACCGGCCCCGGAGTACGGGCCCGCGTTCCGCACGATCTGGCAGGCCGGGGCCTCGACCCTGCCGGCCGACGACAGCACGGAGCACCTGCTCGAACCGCTCACGCGCTGGCTGATGCATCGCGGGCGCGCCCTGCCCGCGTCGGAGCTCGTGGCGGCCCTGGCCACGCTTTCGCGCTTCGAGCGCTCGATCGTGCGCCAGTTCGACCGCTTCGACGCGGTGCTCACGCCGACGCTCGCGCTCACGCCCCGGCCGGTCGGCTGGTACGACCGGGAGGAGGGGGAGCGCAACTTCGCGCAGCAGGTCGAGTACGCGCCCTTCACCTCCTACGTGAACGTGGCGGGGCTGCCGGCGATCACACTGCCCGTGCACCGCACGGAGGGCGGCATCCCGATGGGGGCGCAGCTGATCGGCCGGCCCGGGGGAGAGGCGACGCTGCTGGCCCTCGGAGCGCAGCTCGAGCGCCGGCTGCGCTGGGGTCGGATCCATCCGCCCCAGTGGTAGCGGGGTGCTCCGGCACCCGCATCCTGAAGGATCGCCGTAGGTGTGGCAATCCTAAGTAAGGCATGCCTATACTCATCAGGACATGTACTCGATCGCCTCTGACGCCACCCTCGTCTCCCGTGCCTCCGGCCGCGTGCTCCTCGCCGGAACCGAGGCCGACCTCGACGCCCTCCGGGCCCTCGTCGCCACCCTCGGCCACCGCGCCCGCGGGCAGGTCTTCGTGGAGGTGCCCACCGCCGCCGAGATCGACCCGATCGCGACGCCCGAGCGCGTCACCGTCACCTGGCTGCCGCGCGACGTGCGCAGCGGTGCCATGGGCACGGGTCTCGCCTGCGCTCCCGGTCAGGCCCTCGGCCGCGCGGTCACCGCGTGGATCGGCGAGATGTCGACGGGCGAACTCGAGCTCGACGGCGACGAGATCTGCGTCTGGCTCGGCCAGGCCGTGCCGGCCGAGCACCTCGCGGTTTAGCCGTTCTGCTGAGCCCTTCTCCTCAGCCCTTCTTGGGGCGGGGCAGGTAGTTGCCGTCTTCGAGGCCGGCTTCGATCTCGAAGTGGTTGTGCAGCGGGTCGCTGCCGGCCAGCGCGTAGAGCAGCGGGAACATCAGACCGTACTTCTTCCACTGGTGGCGGTGCACCGCCTCGTGCCGCAGCACGTGCGGGGCGTCGTTGCGGTCGGTGAGGTAGACGCCGCCGACGCAGGTTCCGCCGCGCTTGAAGGCCCACTTCGGCAGCCCGGTGCAGACGATCAGGCCGTCCTCGACCCGGCGCACGCGCCCGGTGCCGAGCACGGTGCCGTAGGTCGCGGCGACCGCGGTGGCGTAGAGGTAGCCGGCCCGGGCGAGCGGCGGGTAGTACAGGATGCTCCGCACGCGCTCCATGAGCGGCCCACCGGGGGCGGGCGTGGCGGGCCCCGGGGCGCTCTCGCGCGTCGTCATGCGCTCTTCCGTCCGTAGCCCTCGAGCAGACGCAGCCAGACCTCGCTGATCGTCGGGTACGAGGGAACCGCGTGCCAGAGCCGCTTCAGCGGCACCTCACCGACGACCGCGACGGTCGCCGAGTGCAGCAGCTCCTGCACGTCGGGGCCCACGAAGGTGGCGCCGACGATCACCTGGCGGTCGTCGTCGACGACGATGCGCGCGGTGCCCTTGTAGCCGTCGGTGTGCACCGCGGCGCCCGCGACGCTGCCGATCTCGTAGTCGACGACGGTCGTGGCGAGGCCCGCCTCCTCGGCGGCCTTCGCGGTGAGCCCGATCGAGGCGACCGCCGGATCGGTGAAGGTCACCTGCGGCACCGCGCGGTGGTCGGCGGTGGCGACGTGCCGGCCCCAGGGGGCGTCGTCGACGGTCTCGCCCTTCGCACGCGCGACGATCACGTCGCCGGCGGCGCGGGCCTGGTACTTGCCCTGGTGGGTCAGCAGTGCCCGGTGGTTCACGTCGCCGGTGGCGTAGAGCCACTCACCCTCGAGGGGCGAGCCGTCGGCGCCGAGCACGAGCATCGTGTCGTCGACGTCGAGCCACTCGTCGGGGGTGAGCCCGATCGTCTCGAGACCGAGGTCACCGGTGCGGGGCAGTCGCCCGGTCGCGATCAGGATCTCCTCCGACTCGATCGTGCTGCCGTCGGAGAGCGTTGTGCGGACGACGCCGTCCTCGTCGCGCTCGATGCGCTCGGGGGAGTCGCCGAGACGGAGGTCGACGCCGAGCTCCTTCAGCGCATCCGCCACCAGCTCGCCCGCGAAGGGCTCCTGGTTGGCCAGCAGGCCGCTGCGGGCGACGAGGGTGACGGTCGAGCCGAGTGTCGCGTAGGCCGTGGCCATCTCGACCGTGACCACGCCGCCGCCGACGATCGCGAGGCGGGGCGGGATCGTCTGGGCGCTGGTGGCCTCGCGGCTCGTCCACGGCGCGGCCTCCGCGAGCCCGGGGATGTCGGGCAGCAGCGCGACCGAGCCGGTCGAGACCGTCACGGCATGACGGGCGCGCAGCTCGGTGGTGCTGCCGTCGCCGGCCGTCACGGTGAGCGTCTTGACACCGGTGAAGACGGCGTGACCGCGCACCAGGTCGATGCCGGCGCCCTTCACCCAGTCGACCTGACCGCTGTCGTTCCAGTCGCTCGTGAACGAGTTGCGCCGGGCCAGTACGGCGGCGGCGTCGACCTCGCCGGTCACGGCCTCCTTCGCTCCGCCGACGGCCCGGGCGGCGCGCACGACCTCGCCGGCGCGCAGCAGGGCCTTTGACGGCATGCAGGCCCAGTAGGAGCACTCGCCGCCGACCAGCTCGGCCTCGACGAGGGCGACCGAGAGGCCGCCCCGGGCGGCGCGGTCGGCGACGTTCTCGCCGACGGCGCCGGCTCCGATGACGATGAGGTCGTATTCCTGGGTCACAGCTGCTCCTGGTGCTTCTCGGGTCGTGCGGTTCGTGGTTCGGGTATGGCGCGGAGGGTGGGGGCGGAGGGTGCGGCGGGATGGTGCCTGCGCCGATGCGGCTCAGCGCACCAGCGCCGAGACGATGCGGAGGATGGCCGGCAGGTCGTCGACCGCCGCCTCCGGGGTCGAGGGCGCGAACTCGGTGATCCCGGCGCCCGTGAGCGGGAACCGCTCGCGCACCGCCCGGATGGCCGCCACGAGCTCCGCGACGGGCAGTCCGAACGGCTCCGGGAACTGCACGCCCCCGATCTCGCCCGGGTCGATCACATCGAGGTCGACGTGCAGGTACACCTCGGTGGCACCGGAGGCCACGAGGGTCTCGACGAGCGCGGCGGGGTCGGCGAGCTCGGTGGGCCCGAGCATCCGGATGCCCGCCTCGGCCACGTAGTCCGCCTCGGCGTCGTCGAGGGCGCGGGCCCCCGCGAGCACTACCTGCGCGGATTCGAGCACCGCTGCGACGGCGCCCGTGCCGGACGGGTCGGAGAGCTCGGCCGGGCCGCCCCCGAGGAGCGCGCGCAGCACCATGCCGTGGAACGCGCCCGACGGCGAGCTCTGCGGGGTGTTGAGGTCGGCGTGCGCGTCGAACCAGACCACGGCGAGCCGGGCGTCGGGTGACCTCCGGGCGGCGACCGCCGCGGCGTGACGGATGCCGGCGAACTCCACGCCGCAGTCGCCGCCGACGAGGATCGGCGTTCCAGGCGCATCGGCGAGCACGGCCTCGGTGGCCTGGGCGATCGCGGCGATCGACGAGAAGCGCTGTACGCCGGTGTCGAGCGACTCGCCCGCGCCCTGCGGCACCTCGACGACGCGGGTGGCGGCGGCGGGCAGATCGCCGCGCACCGCCTCCGCGCCGTCGATCAGCCGCATGGCCCGGCTCGAGCCGGAGCCCTGCCAGCTCGGCACGACCACGAAGGTCGCGCTCATGACCGCCACCCAGCCCGCGTGCTCACCGCGATCGCCGTGCCTACTCGCCGCTCGTGACGGCGCGCGACCCGCTGCCCGAGCCGGCCTTCAGCGCGGCGAGCCGCGCCTCGACCTCGGTCAGCTCGCCGAGGTCGTCGAGGCTCTCGAACTGGGCGTCGACGCTGGAGGCGTTCAGCTCCTCCTGGCCGCGCACGCGGGCCTCTTCGCGACGGATCTTCTCCTCGAAGCGGCCCAGGTCGCTGGTGGGGTCGAGCACGTCGATGTTCTTCAGCGCCGCCTGCACCTGGCCCTGCGCCTCGGCGGTCTTGGCCCGGGCGACGAGGTTGTCGCGCTTGGACTTCAGCTGGTTGAGCTTCTCCTTCATCGCGGTGAGGCCCGACTTCAGCTTCTCGACCGACTCGGTCTGGCTGGCGATCGAGGGCTCGGCGTCCTTCGCCTCGTTCTCGGACTGCAGCTGGCGGGTCAGGGCGACCTTGGCGAGCGCGTCGAACTTGTCGGCGTCGACGGTGTTGCCCGAGCTGCGGAACTCGTCGGCCTTCTGGCTCGCGGCGAGGGCCTTGCGGCCCCAGTCGGAGGCGGCCGCCACGTCTTCGCGGTGGTCGTCCTCGAGCAGGCGCAGGTTGCCGATGGTCTGGGCGATGGCGCTCTCGGCGTCGGCGATGTTCGTGGTGTAGTCGCGCACGAGCTGGTCGAGCATGAGCTGGGGGTCTTCGGCCTGATCGATCAGCGCGTTGATGTTCGCCTTGGCGAGCTGCGCGATGCGTCCGAAAATCGACTGCTTGGACATCCTGTCTCCTTCTGGTGGTGCCGATGGATTCTGATACTGCACGAGCTAGAAGCGACCGCCGCCGCCGCGCCGGCCTCCGCCGCCGAAGCTGCCGCCGCTCGAGCGCCGGCTGCCGCCACCGAAGCCGCCACCCCCGAAGCCACCGCGCCGCGACGAGCCGCCGCCGAAACCGCCGCGGTACGAGGATCCGCCTCCGCCGCCCCCGCCGAGCATGCTGCCGATGATGCCACCGAGCAGGGCCCCGCCGAAGTCGTCGCCACCGCCGCTGCGCCGGCTGCCGCTGGACGTCCAGCTGCCGCCGCCGCCCCAGCTGCTCTGGTCGGACTGCGCCCACGAGACGTCCTGCTGGGCCGACGCGGCCGCGCGGGTCGCGAGTTCGGCCGCGGTGGTCGCCTCGCGGAGCGAGCCCTCGGGGTCGGTCGTGGCGAGGGCGTGCGCCTGGTCGAGGTGGCGCTGGGCCTCCGAGAGGCGGGTCCGGGCATCCGGCCCCACCGCGCCGCGGCGCGTCTCGAGGAACTGCGCCGTCGACGCCACCTGGCTCTCGGCCGAGCTGATGGCCCGGTCGCGCTGGCTCAGGATGCGCGCCTGACGCTCGCGCTCGGTGCGTTCGGCGGCCAGCGCCTGATCGAGCGGCGCGTCGGCACGCTCGAGGGACTGCCGGGCGTTCAGCGGATCGCGGGCGCCGGTGGTGCGCGCCCGTTCGAGCTCGACGCCCACCGCGGCCGAGAGCCCGGCGATGCCGGTGCCGGGGCGGCTCGCCTCGAGCTGCGCGGCGGCCGCGAGGTCGGACTCGGCATCGGCGACCGCGGCGGCGAGCCCGGCGGAGGCCTCGCGGAGGTTCTTCTCGAGCGTGAGGACGGCGAGGGCGAGCGTGCGCACCTGCGCCGAGGCCTGGCGCGCGGCTCGGATCTGCACCGCAGCCTCGCCCGTGCGCCCCGCCGCGATCGCCTGTTCGGCCTCGGTCAGCTGCGTGGTGGCGAAGGCCCGGAGCTTCTCGATCTGCTCGGCGCTGCCCTCGACGGTGCCGAGCGCGGCGGGGTCGTAGCTCGCGCCGAGGGCGGCGAGGCGCTCCCGCACCTCGGCCGGGGCGGTCTCGGAGTCGGTGAGCTCGCTCCGCGCCTCGGCGAGGGCGGGTGCGGGGTCGCGCTCGACGTCGCGCAGGGCGTCGAAGGCCTCGGCCTCGGAGTCGAGCCGCGCATCCGCCTTCTCGCAGATGTCGATGATCTCGAGTGATAAGGCGCGCCGCTCCTCGGCGGTGTCGGGCTCGGCGTCGTCGAGCTTCTGCTTGATGGTGAAGGCGCGGGACAGCTCGGCCTTCACCTCGGTGAGCGCGGTCTGGAAGGGGGCGGTGGCCTCGGCGCCGAACTGCGCCACGGCGAAGCCGAGCTCCTCGGTGCTGGAGGTGACGGCGTCGTCGAGCTCGACGAGCAGGGCGCCGACCTTCTGGTCGAGCTCCTTCTGGCTCGGCCCGGCGGCCTGCGCCTGGGCTGTGACGGCCTTGTCGAGCGTGCGGCGGCGGCGCAGCACGAGCGCGATCACCACGGCGCCGACGAGCAGGACGACGAGGATCGCGACCACCCAGATGAACCCGCCGAGGAGGCCGGCCCCGTCGCTGTCGGCGGTGCCGTCGACCGATCCGCTGCCGCCGAGCGCGCCGTCGAGACCCTGGGCGGCCGCCACGGCGGCACCGGCCCAGTCGCCCTCACGCAGCTGCGGCACGATGTCGTCGGTCTCGATGCTCTGCAGCTGCTGGTCGTCGAGCGGGAAGCCGGAGTCGACCGAGAGCTGGTAGAGCCGGTCGTCGACGGCGACGGCGAGCAGCACGTCGTTGGTGCCGAGCTGGTTCAGCTGGGCGGTCTCGCTGGCCCACTGCTGGCGGTCGGCGGGGTTCTCGAAGCTGTCGGTGTAGATGACGAAGAGGTTGACGCCCTGCTCGGTGGCGAGGGTGTCGATCGCGTCCTGCACCTCGGCGGTGGAGCCGTCGAGCACGCCCGCCTCGTCGACCACGTAGCGGCCGTCGAGCGACACCGGGTCGCCGGCCAGGGCGGGCTGGGCCGGAGCCACGACGAGGGCGAGCGCGGTGAGGGCGATCGCGCCGGCGGAGGCGCCGATCCGGGCGAGGAGGCGGTGCGGCGCTCGCGCGGAGGCGCGGGCCGGGAGGGGCTGTCTCATTGCGTGAAGTCTAGGAGGGAGGGGGCCGGGCCCGCTACGAATCCGTGCGCTGTCCGAGAGATTCCCGGGAGCCTCCCGGGTGGGTGGGAGCGCGGCGGCAAGTGACATCCGATCCCACCCAGTCGTATGCGGTGCCCGCGACGAACTCCCTGTGTTGCGCCGCATGACACGAGCGGATGCACGTGCCGCCGCCACTCGACAGGATTGAGCCATGACCACCGCCCGCACCCTCAGCATCGTCACCGTGACGGCTCACCGGCCGCACGCGCCGGAGTACCACGCGTACTCGACGATGCTGATGCGCCGGGCCGTCGCCGTGTCGCAGGCCTCGGGCTGGACGGTCGAAGTCGTCGCGGCCGAGGACACGTCCGTGGTCGACACCCTCGCCCGCACCGACCGCGCCGACGCCGTGGTGCTGCTCGGCGGCGAGGACATCGCCCCCGAGTACTACGGCGCCGCCCGCGGCTACCGCGCCGAGGGCCGGCACGCCGAGCGCGCCGACGAGGCGCAGCTCACCATCGCCCGCCGGGCCGTCGACCGCGGCACGCCGCTTCTCGGCATCTGCCGCGGCCACCAGATCATCAACGTCGCGCTCGGCGGCACCCTTGTGCAGGACCTGGGGGAGGGCTCGGCCCACCGCCGCGACGGAGAGCCGATCGAGCGCGTGATGTCGACCCATGACGTGGAGCTGACCGCCGGCACGCCGCTGGCCGGGTCGCTGATCGACCGGCTCGGCCGGGTCGTCTCGACCCAGAGCGCCCACCACCAGGCCGTGGCCCGGCTCGGTAGCGGACTCGCGGTGGCCGCCGTCGCCCACGACGGGCTCGTCGAGGCGATCGCGCACCGCGAGGCGCCGGTGCTCGGAGTGCAGTGGCACCCGGAGGACCCGGGAGCGGTGCGCGGCCAGTTCGGAGCCCTGCTCGCCGTGGTCACCGAGCCCGCCCTCGCCGTCGCGGCCTGAGCACATGTCAGCCGGCGCCGGCGCCGGCCCGAGCGCCGAACCTTACGTCCGCCCTGCCCTCCGGACTGTCATTGTCGTCGGCGTGTTGCTACTGTGATCGAAGTTGTTGATGTTGCGTGTGTGACTGGAGTTACTCGAGTCGACGCGTCACCCGATCATCAGAGGTCCTCCCATGCCGCTCGACCCCACGCCTGCCCGTCGCCGCCGGGCGCCTGCCGTCGCGGCCCTCGCGACCGCTGCCGCCCTCGCCGCGAGCCTGTTCATCGCGTCGCCGGCCGCCGCCACCGACTACCCGTCGTGGAACGACGTCGTCGCCGCGCGTGCCAGCCAGAGCGCCACGCAGAGCAAGGTCGCCGAGCTCGAGGGCCTGATCACCGGCCTGCAGACGCAGGTCGACCAGGCCAAGGCCGCTGCCGACGAGGCCTGGGCCGCCGACAAGGCCGCTCAGGATGCGCTGGCCGACAAGACCCGCGCCGCCGAGTCGCTGAAAGCCCAGGCCGAGCAGGCCGCCGCCGACGCCGAGGCGTCGAAGAAGCGCGCCGCCGGCCTCGCCGCCCAGTTCGCCCGGAGCGCCGGTAACGACCTCACCTCGCAGCTGATGGTCTCCGGCTCGGGCAGCGACGACCTGCTCTACCAGCTCGGCACCATGTCCAAGCTCTCCGAGACCTCGCAGGAGGTCTTCACGGCGGCCAAGCAGGACCAGAACACGGCCACGGCACTGACCGACCAGGCCGAGGTCGCGGAGGCCGAGCTGCAGAAGCTCGCCGACGTGGCGAAGGTCTCGCTGCAGTCCGCGATCGACGCGCAGAAGGCCGTGCAGTCGGCGCTGCTCGAGCAGGAGGCCCACCAGGCCGAACTGACCGTGCAGGTGACCGTGCTGAAGAACGCGGCCGACGTCACCGAGGCCCAGTACACGGCCGGCGTGGAGGCCGAGCGTCAGCGGCGCATCGCCGAGGAGCAGGCGGCGGCCGCAGCGGCGGCGTCCGAGGCGGCGGCACAGCAGGCGGCCGAGGAGGCCGCGCAGAACGCCGGTGGCTCGGGTGGCGGCAGCGGTGGCGGCTCCGACGAGGGCGGCTCGTCGTCCGGCGGTGGTGGCGGCTCCTCCAGCGGCGGCGGCTCTGGCGGTTCCGGCGGTGGCGGTGGCGGCGGCATCGTCGTCAGCCCGCCCGCGCAGTCGTACAGCGGCGCCGCCGTCGTGGCGTACGCCGAGCAGTTCGTCGGCGTGGTGCCCTACGGCTGGGGCGCGAACCCCAACGACTCCTTCGGCTGCGACGGCCTGACCCAGTACGTCTACGGTCAGTTCGGCATCTCGCTGCCGCGCATGGTGAGCAACCAGGCCGCCATGGGCGTGCGGGTCTCGGCGCAGGACGCCCAGGCCGGCGACCTCGTGGTCTGGCCCGGCGCGCACATCGGCATCTACGACGGCAGCGGCGGAGTCATCCACTCGCCCGACTGGGGCCGCTACGTCACCCACGCGACCGGTCTCTGGGGCAGCTACTACTTCGTGCGCCTCGTCTAGACGCCTCGTATAGACGAGGGCCGGGAAAGCGAGAAGTCCGCCGCAGCCAGGCTGCAGGCGGACTTCTTGTTCCTCGAGGAGATCTGTGCCCCCAGTAGGATTTGAACCTACGGCCTTCTGCTCCGGAGGCAGACGCTCTATCCCCTGAGCTATGGGGGCCCGGGGTGCCTGAACAGATTAGCAGGCAACAGCCGTCACGTCCGCCACACGCCACACCGGTACCGCCACCGCCACACCTCCCCGACCCGAGAGGAACGACGCATGCAGCGCTCCGTCACCGCCGCGATCGACGCCACCATCGATCGCGCCACCACCGTCGTGTTCTCGATCGCCGCTGCCGAGGGCGCCGAGCTCTCCCGCGAGGTGATCGAGTACTGCCTCGACGGCGAGCCCGTCGACTTCGAGACGGTGCTCGACCAGCACGGCACCCGACTGCACGTGTTCGATGTGCAGCCCGGCCGCTTCTCGGCCCGCTACGAGGCCACCGCCGAGGGCCGCACGGTGCCGGCGCCGACCGAGACGGTCGACCTCATCCGCTATCTCCGGCCCAGCCGCTACTGCGAGAGCGACACCCTGCTCCCGACAGCGCAGGCCGAGTTCCGCGGTCTCGCCGGCCGCGACCTGCTGACCGCGGTGAGCTCGTGGGTGGGGGAGGAGCTCAGCTACGTGCCCGGCTCCAGCGCTCCCACCGACGGCGCGGTGCAGACCCTGCTCCTGCGCCAGGGCGTCTGCCGCGACTACGCGCACCTCGTGATCGCGCTGCTGCGCGCGCTCGACGTGCCGGCCCGCCTCGCGTCGGTCTACGCCCCGGGCCTCTACCCGATGGACTTCCACGCGGTCGCCGAGGCGCACATCGACGGCGAGTGGCAGGTGGTCGACGCGACCACGCTGGCGCCCCGCGACTCGCTGCTGCGCATCGCCACCGGACGCGACGCGAGCGACACCGCGTTCCTGACGAACCACGGCGGCTACCTCCGGCTCGATCGCCTCGAGGTCTCGGCCGTCGTCGACGTGCTGCCGAACGACGACATCGACCGCCTGGTGCAGCTCGGCTGACACAGCCCTCGACCGCCCCGAACGGTAGGATCGTACGCCGTGACTCCTGAAGCCCTCTCCGCCGCTCTGTTCGCCATCGTGAGCGACCGCCTGGCCGGTGTGCCCGACGTGTCGATCACCGAGTCCGACACCACGGTGGAGCGTCCTCGCAACCGCGACCACGGCGACTGGGCCTCGAACATCGCGATGAAGCTGGCCAAGCGCCTCGGCACGAACCCGCGCGACTTCGCCCTCGAGCTCGCCCCGCTGATCCAGCGCATCGACGGCGTCTCGGCCGTCGACGTCGCCGGCCCCGGCTTCATCAACATCACCCTCGATGCGGCCGCCGCGGGCGAGATCGCCCGCACCGTCGTCGAGGCGGGCGAGTCGTTCGGTCACAACGCCGTGCTCGCCGGGCACACCATCAACATGGAGTTCGTCTCGGCGAACCCCACCGGCCCGTTGCACATCGGCCACACCCGCTGGGCCGCTCTCGGCGACTCGATCGCGCGCGTGCTCCGCGCATCCGGTGCCGAGGTCACGACCGAGTACTACATCAACGACGCCGGCAGCCAGATGGACACCTTCGGCCTCTCGGTGCTCGCCGCAGCCAAGGGCCTGCCGACGCCCGAGAAGGGCTACCCCGGCCCCTACATCCAGAGCCTCGCGCAGCGCGTGCTGGCCGCCGTGCCCGACCTCCTCGACAAGCCCGACGACGAGGCGCTGGCCATCGCCCGCGACCTCGCCTACGAGTACCAGCTGGCCGAGATCAAGCAGTCGCTGGCGAACTTCCACGTGCATTTCGACGTGTTCTTCTCCGAGCGCACGCTGCATGCTCCGGATGCGCAGACCGGCCTCACCGCGATCGACGACGCCGAGGCACGCCTCCGGGCCCAGGGTCACGTCTTCGAGGCCGACGACGCCGTCTGGGTGCGCACCACCGACTTCGGCGACGACAAGGATCGGGTGCTCACCCGCGGCAACGGCGTGGTCACCTACTTCGCGGCGGACGCGGCCTACTACCTCAGCAAGAAGGACCGGGGCTTCGGCGAGAAGATCTACCTGCTCGGCGCCGACCACCACGGCTACGTGGGGCGTCTGAAGGCCCTCGCGGCCGCCGCCGGCGACGACCCCGACACGCTCACGGCGCTGATCGGTCAGCTGGTCAACCTCAACGGTGCGAAGCTCTCCAAGCGCGCGGGCAACATCATCGAGCTCGACGACCTGCTCGACTGGCTCGGCGCCGACGCGCTGCGCTACTGGCTCGGCCGCTACCCGGCCGACTCCCCGCTGTCGCTCGACGGCGAGAAGCTGCGCTCGCGCACCAACGACAACCCCGTCTTCTACGTGCAGTACGCGCACGCCCGCACCCGCTCGGTCGCCCGCAACGCGGCCGACGCCGGGGTCACCCGCGCCGACTTCGAGCCGGCGCTGCTCGTGCACCCCACCGAGACGGCGCTGCTCGGCGCGCTGCAGGAGTTCCCCCGGGTGGTGGCGCACGCGGCCGAACTGCGGGAGCCGCACCGCGTGGCGCGCTACCTCGAGGAGCTCGCGGGCTACTACCACCGTTGGTACGACGCCTGCCGGGTGCTGCCGTTCGGCGACGAGGAGCTCGCGCCGATCCACGGCACGCGCCTCTGGCTGAACGACGCGACGGGCCAGGTCATCCGCAACGGCCTCGAGCTGCTCGGCGTCTCGGCGCCCGACCGCATGTAGTGGTACGGCGCCGGTGCCCGGAGCATTGGGCAGGCGCGCATCGGGTCGACCGGGCAGTATGAACTCATGACGACCGAGACGCTGCCCGCCGAGACCGCGCCCGCCCCCCGCCGCCACCGCCGCTGGCCCTGGGTGCTCGTCGCGGTGCTCGTGCTGCTCGCTGTGGCGCTCGTCGTCGCCGACATCGCCTTCCGCGCCTACGCCGAAGGCGAGGCGGCGACCCAGATCGAGGAGCAGCTGCCCGAGAACGTCGACGGCGACGTCGACGTGTCCATCGCCGGCTTCTCCTTCCTCGCCCAGGTGGCGGCCGGCCGGCTCGGCGAGGTCACGCTCGACGCCCCGGCCCTCACGGTCAGCGGCATCCCGATCGCCGCCCACGTCGTCGCGACCGGCGTACCCACCGACCTGACGAAGCCCGTCGAGGACATCCGTGCCTCGATCTCGCTCGACCAGTCCGCGGTCGACGCGGTCGTCACGCTTCCCGGCGACGCGCAGCTCGCGCTCGGCGACGGCGACGTCTCGTACGAGGGCAGTGTGGAGGTTCTGGGGCTGAGCGTCGGCTACCGCGTGACCGGGCAGGTCAGCGCATCCGGAACCGACGTCGTGATCACCCCGCAGGACGCCGAGCTCACCCAGGGCGGCAACTCGCTCGACCTCGGCGGCCTGCTCGAGGGCGTGGCCGGGCAGCCGATCACGGTCTGCGTCGCGTCGTACCTCCCGCAGGGGGTGACGGTCGACTCGCTCGACGTCGCCGACGGGGGAGCGACAGCGACGGCCTCGGCCCGGGACTTCGTGGTCGACGAGCAAAGTCTCCGCACGCTCGGCACCTGTTCCTGACGTCTGCCGCCCGGCAGCGCCTCCGTACCCCGGCCGCAGTTCGTCACGGACGCCGCGGCACCCCGGACACCCGCTAGAATCGGGGGCACGCGCGGGTGTTCACGCCTCGCGCGACGGCTTCAGGGACCAAGCCAGGTCCGCTCGCCCCCTGGGCCGCACCGCGCCCGCCGCCCGGATCGACGCCGTCCCCTCTGGCCCCCAGCCTGCCCGAGGCCGGCGCCGCTCCCTCCAGCACGCCGCTTCCTCCAGCACTAGGGATCAGCCCATGACCGTCAGCCCCATCGCCCCCGCCTGGCTGCAGCACCCCGACGACGCGAACGCGCTCGACGCCGCGGTCTGGCCGCAGAACGCCGCCCGTGGCGCCTCCGGTGAGATCACCGTCGCCGGCGTCTCCGCCTCCGCCCTGGCCGAGCGCTTCGGTACCCCGCTCTACGTCATCGACGAAGCGGATGCCCGTGCCCGCGCCCGGAGCATCCGCGACGCCTTCGCCGCCGAGGCCGCCGCGATCGGCACCACCGCCACCGTCTACTACGCCGCCAAGGCGCTGCTCACGATCGACGTCGCCCGCTGGATGGCCGAGGACGGTCTCTGGATCGACGTCTGCTCCGGCGGCGAGCTCGCCGTCGCCCTCGCGGCCGGCGCCGACCCCGCGCGCCTCGGCCTGCACGGCAACAACAAGTCCGTCGCCGAGATCGACCGGGCGGTCGGCGCCGGCATCGGCGTGGTCGTCATCGACAGCGCGATCGAGATCGAGCGCGTCGCCGAGGCGGCCGCCCGGCTTGGCCGCGTGCAGGCCGTGCGCCTGCGGGTGAACAGCGGCGTGCACGCGCACACCCACGACTTCCTCGCCACCGCCCACGAAGACCAGAAGTTCGGCGTGCGGCTCGACCAGGCCGTCGAGTACGCCTCGGCCATCCGCTCGTACGACTCGCTGCGCTTCCTCGGCCTGCACTGCCACATCGGCTCTCAGATCTTCGGCTCCGACGGCTTCGCCGAGTCGGCGGCCCGCCTGCTCGAGGTGCACGCCGAGCTGCTCAAGGGCGGAGAGGTGCCCGGCCTCAACCTCGGCGGCGGCTTCGGCATCGCCTACACCTCGGCCGACGACCCCACCCCGGTCGCCGAGCTCGCCCACGCCATCGTCGGCTCGGTCGCCCGCGAGTGCGCGCGCCTCGGCATCCCCGTGCCCGCGCTCGCGTTCGAGCCCGGCCGCTCGATCGTCGGCCCGGCCGGCGTCACCCTCTACGAGGTCGGCACGATCAAGGACGTGCTCGTCACCGTGCCGGGGGAGCACGCCGCCCCCGCCACCGAGGCCGTCCGCCGCTACGTCAGCGTCGACGGCGGCATGAGCGACAACGCGCGCACTGCGCTCTACGGGGCCGACTACTCGGTGCGCCTGGCGAGCCGGGTGACGGATGCGCAGCCCGCCCTCGTGCGCATCGCGGGCAAGCACTGCGAGAGCGGCGACATCGTCGTGAACGCCGACTACCTCCCGGGCGACGTGCGCCCGGGCGACCTCGTCGCGGTGCCCGCGACCGGCGCCTACTGCTTCTCGCTCGCGAGCAACTACAACTACCTCACCCGGCCGGCCGTCGTGGCCGTGGCCGACGGCGAGGCCCGGCTGCTCGTGCGCCGGGAGACCGAGCACGACCTGCTGGCGCGCGACGCCGGCTACAGCGCCCCCACTTCACCTGCCGACGACGGAGCCGACCGATGATCGAATACCGCAATCTCCGCATCGCCCTGCTCGGCGCCGGCTCGGTCGGCTCGCAGGTCGCCCGCCTGCTCCTGGAGCACGGCGACGAGCTAGCCGCCCGCGTGGGCGCCGGCCTCGAGCTCGTGGGAGTCGCCGTGCGCGACGTCGACGCGAAGCGCGACGTCGACATCCCGCGCGAGCTGCTCACCACCGACGCGCTGACGCTGATCCAGTCGGCCGACGTCGTGATCGAGCTGATGGGCGGCATAGAGCCGGCCAAGCAGTACATCCTCGCCGCGATCAACTCCGGCGCCGACGTCGTCACGGGCAACAAGGCTCTGCTCGCGACCCACGGGCCGGAGCTCTTTGCCGCCGCCGAGCAGGTGGGCGCCCAGCTCTACTACGAGGCCGCTGCGGGCGGCGCCATCCCGATCATCCGCCCCCTGCGCGACTCGCTCGCCGGCGACCGGGTGAAGCGCGTGATGGGCATCGTGAACGGCACGACGAACTTCATCCTCGACCGCATGGACGTGCAGGGCGACAGCTTCGAGAACGCCCTGGCCGTGGCCACCGAGCTCGGCTACGCCGAGGCCGACCCCACCGCCGACGTCGAGGGCTACGACGCCGCGCAGAAGGCGGCGATCCTCGCCAGCCTCGCCTTCCACACCGCGGTGCCGGTCGAGGCCGTGCACCGCGAGGGCATGACCACGGTCACGGCCGCGCAGGTCGAGGCGGCCGAGAAGGCCGGCTTCGTGGTCAAGCTGCTCGCGATCTGCGAGCGGCTGACCGACCCGGAGACCGGTGTCGAGGGCGTCGTCGCGCGCGTGCATCCGGCTCTGATCAGCCGGCGTCATCCGCTCGCCGCCGTGCATGACGCCAAGAACGCCGTCTTCGTGCAGGCCGAGGCCGCGGGCGACCTGATGTTCTACGGCGCGGGTGCCGGCGGCACCGAGACCGCCTCGGCCGTGCTCGGCGACCTCGTCTCGGCCGCGCGCCGGCACGTCGCCGGAGGCCCGGGCGTGGGGGAGTCGGTGCACGCGAACCTGCCGGTGTTCGGCATCGGCTCGGTCACCACCCGCTACCAGCTGACGCTCGTCGTCACCGACAAGCCCGGCGTGCTCGCCCAGATCGCCGGACTGTTCAGCGAGCACGGTGTCTCGGTCGAGGCACTGCAGCAGACCGTCGCGAGTGCCGCGGCGGGCCGGTCGGGCGATCAGCCGCTCACCGCTACCCTTGTGATCATCACGCACGAAGCCACGGAGGCCGCACTCGCGGCCACGGTGGCCGCTGTCTCGGCCCACGACGCCGTCGTTCGGGTCGAGTCAGTGCTACGAGTTGAAGGAGACACGCCCTAGTGGCCGACACCACCGCCCGCATCCCCTCCCACGGCATCGAGTCACGCGGCATCGAGTCACGCCAGTGGCGCGGGGTCCTGCGCGAATACGCCGACCGCCTCGACATCACCGACGCGACGCCCGTCGTCACGCTCGGCGAGGGTGGCACTCCTCTCATCCCGGCCCCGGCACTGTCCGCCCGCACCGGCGCGAAGGTCTACATCAAGTACGAGGGCATGAACCCCACCGGGTCCTTCAAAGACCGCGGCATGACGATGGCCATCTCCAAGGCCGTCGAGCACGGTGCGAAGGCCGTCATCTGCGCCTCCACCGGCAACACCTCCGCCTCGGCGGCCGCCTACGCCACCCACGCCGGCATCACGGCGGCCGTGCTGGTGCCCGAGGGCAAGATCGCGCTCGGCAAGCTGAGCCAGGCCATCGCGCACAACGCGCAGCTCATCCAGGTGCAGGGCAACTTCGACGACTGCCTCGACCTCGCCCGCGAGCTGGCCACGAACTACCCGGTGCACCTCGTCAACTCGGTGAACCCCGACCGCATCGCCGGTCAGAAGACCGCCGCCTACGAGGTCGTCGAGGTGCTGCAGGATGCGCCCGACTTCCACCTGCTGCCGGTCGGCAACGCGGGCAACTACACCGCGTACTCCCGCGGCTACACCGAGGAGCTCGAGCGGGGCGTCACCACGAAGCTGCCCCGCATGTTCGGCTTCCAGGCCTCGGGCAGCGCGCCCATCGTGCTCGGCGAGATCGTGCGCAACCCCGACACCATCGCCAGCGCCATCCGCATCGGCAACCCGGCGTCGTGGGAGCTCGCGATCGCGGCCCGCGAGGCCACCGACGGCTACTTCGGCGCGATCAGCGACGAGCACATCCTCGCGGCGCACCGACTGCTCTCGGCCGAGGTCGGCGTCTTCGTCGAGCCCGCCTCCGCGATCGGTGTGGCCGGTCTGCTGGAGCGTTCCGAGGCCGGGGTCATCCCCGCCGGCGCGACCGTCGTCATCACGGTCACGGGCCACGGCCTGAAGGACCCGCAGTGGGCGCTCCGCACCGCCGACGGCGGCGAGGTCACCCCGACCATCGTCCCCGTCGACGCCGCCGAGGTGGCCGGCGTGCTCGGGCTGCAGAAGGCGGCCCTGTGAGCGCGGCTGCAGAAGGCGGCACTGTGAGCGCGGCTGCGGAAGGCGGCCCGGCGAGCGCGGCCGTCTCGGCCGGTCCCCGGGTGGGCACCTCGGTCACGGTGCGGGTTCCGGCGACCACCGCGAACCTCGGCCCCGGCTTCGACACGCTCGGGCTCGCGCTCGCGCTGTACGACGAGCTCACGGTCACCGTGCGCTCCGAGCCCGGTGTCTTCGTCGACGTGCACGGTGTCGGCGCGGGGGAGGTGCCCACCGACGAGTCGAATCTCGTGGTGCGCGCCATCGCCCACACCTTCGCGGCGCTCGGCCAGGAGATGCCGAACCTCCACCTCGAGGCGCACAACGTCATCCCGCACGGCCGGGGTCTCGGCTCCTCCGGTGCGGCCATCGTCTCGGGCATCATGGCGGCCAAGGGCCTGCTCGAGGGCATCGTCGAGATCGACTCGCTCGGGCTGCTCGCGCTCGCGACCGAGCTCGAGGGCCACCCCGACAACGTAGCTCCGGCCCTCTTCGGCGGCCTCACGATCGCGTGGGTCACGCCCGAGGGCCCGCAGTCGAAGAAGCTGATCGTGCACCGCGGCGTCTCGCCGCTCGTGCTCGTGCCGCACGAGACCATGTCGACGGCGCTGGCCCGGAGCCTCCAGCCGGAATCGGTGCCGCACGCCGACGCCATCTTCAACGTCTCGCGCTCCACGCTCTTGATCGCCGCCCTCATCCAGAGCCCCGAGCTGCTGCTCGCGGCCACGGAGGACAAGCTGCACCAGAGCTACCGGGCCAGCGCCATGCCCGAGACCGACCGGCTCATCCGGGCGCTGCGGGCGGAGGGCTTCCCGGCCGTCGTCTCGGGTGCCGGGCCGAGCATCCTGGTGCTCTGCAGCGACCCCGGACAGCGTCAGGCCGCCGCCGATCTGGTGGCCGCGAAGGCTGCGACACCCTGGGAATCGCTCGTTCTGGCCGTGGACTTCAAAGGTGCTACAGTGGTCGTGCACCCGGAGAATCAGAACTAGCCTCAGTTTTCGCAGATCTGAATATCTGCGCATCTGATGTCTTGTGCATCTGATCACCATCCCTGGTCGCATTTCCTCAACTCATTTCCTGCCGCGTGCAGAGACGTATCCGGCTCGTGTTGCATCCCACCGCATCTGCAGTGTGATTCCTCGCAGCTGTCTGCGTCCCCCTTCCGCAGCAGTTCTCTGCCTCGCCTCTGATGCCGGCAGGGGAAGGACACCATCTCCGTGACTGACGTCAACACCACCCCCGAGCTCTCGACGCTCAAGGTCTCCGAACTGCAGGCCATCGCCGCGCAGCTCGGCATGGCCGGCGCCTCGAAGCTCCGCAAGGGCGAGCTCGTCGAGGCCATCCGCCGTGTGCAGCAGGGCGACGACCTGCCCGCTGCCACCGCGGCCACGCTCGACCTGCCCGTCGATGCGCTCTCCTCCGAGGCACCCGCTGCCGAGGCTCCCGAGGCCGCTGCCGCCGAGGCACCGACTGCCGAGGCCGCTGCGCCTGCTGCGGAGGTGCCCGCCGCCGAAGCACCTGTCGCCGAGGCGCCCGCCGCATCCGCTGAGGCACCGGCCGAGGCGCCGGTCGCCGACCTGGCCGGTCCGATCATCCCCGACGAGCTGCTCCGTGCGGCTCCTTCCACCGGATCGGCCCCCAAGGAGCCGATCGTGATCGAGCTCCCCGAGGGCCCGGTCTCGCCCAAGCGCCGCTCGCGCCGGGTCACCACCGAGCGGGTGAGCGCCGGCGGTCACGCCAACCACGAGAGCGCTGAAGCGCCCATTCTCCCCGCCGGCGACGCGAGCACCGAGGCTGCGGCCGAGGGCGTCACCACCGATCCCGCCGCCGAGCAGGCCGACCAGAGCGAGCAGGCACCTCGTGAGGGTCGCGGCCGTGGTCGCAACCGCCGTGGACGCGGTGGCAATGCCGCCGAGACCGCCGACGGCACTGCCCAGAACGGTCAGCAGCAGAACGGCCAGAACGCTCAGGGTGCACAGAACGCTCAGGCTGCGCAGAACGGCCAGGCCGCGCAGAACGACCGCCAGAACGATCGCGACGACCGCCAGAACGACCGTGGCGAGCGCCAGAACGATCGCGGCAACGACCGCGCCGACCGCCAGAACGGTCAGCAGCAGAAGGACCGCGCCCAGAACGAGCGCGCCAACGACCGCACCGATCGCGGTGACCGCCAGAACGACCGCGGCGCCGACCGCAACGATCGCTCCGACCGCACCGACCGCTCCGAGCGCAGCCAGGGCGAGCCCAGCGAGGCCCGCCAGCAGGAGCAGTTCGACGAGCGCCGCAACGGCGAGCAGGGCGACCGCAGCGAGCGGGGCGCCCGCAACCGCTACCGCGACCGCAAGCGCCGCGGCCAGACCGGCGGCGACGACGTCGAGCCCGAGATCTCCGAGGACGACGTGCTCATCCCCGTGGCGGGCATCCTGGACATCCTGGACAACTACGCCTTCGTGCGCACGAGCGGCTACCTGCCCGGCAACAGCGACGTCTACGTCTCGCTCGGCCAGGTCAAGAAGTACAACCTGCGCAAGGGCGACGCCGTCGTCGGCTCGATCCGTCAGCCCCGCGAGGGCGACTCGAACGGCCGCCAGAAGTACAACGCGATCGTGCGCATCGAGTCGATCAACGGCCTGCCCGTCGACGAGGCGCAGAACCGCGTCGAGTTCGGCAAGCTGACCCCGCTCTACCCCCAGGAGCGCCTGCGCCTGGAGACCGAGCCCGGCAAGCTGACCCAGCGCATCATCGACCTGGTCGCCCCGATCGGCAAGGGCCAGCGCGGCCTCATCGTCGCGCCGCCCAAGGCCGGCAAGACCATCGTGCTGCAGCAGATCGCCAACGCGATCTCGACCAACAACCCCGAGGTGCACCTCATGGTCGTGCTGGTCGACGAGCGGCCCGAAGAGGTCACCGACATGCAGCGCACCGTCAAGGGCGAGGTCATCGCCTCGACCTTCGACCGTCCGGCCGAAGACCACACGACGGTCGCCGAGCTCGCCATCGAGCGCGCCAAGCGCCTGGTGGAGCTCGGTCACGACGTCGTCGTGCTGCTCGACTCGATCACCCGCCTCGGCCGGGCGTACAACCTGGCGTCGCCGGCCTCGGGCCGCATCCTCTCGGGCGGTGTCGACGCCTCGGCGCTCTACCCGCCGAAGCGCTTCTTCGGAGCCGCGCGCAACATCGAGAACGGCGGTTCGCTGACCATCCTCGCCACCGCGCTGGTCGAGACCGGCTCGAAGATGGACGAGGTGATCTTCGAGGAGTTCAAGGGCACCGGCAACTCCGAGCTGCGCCTCTCGCGTCAGCTCGCCGACAAGCGCATCTTCCCGGCGGTCGACGTGAACGCGTCGAGCACCCGTCGCGAGGAGCTCCTGATGGGCGCCGACGAGACCAAGATCACCTGGAAGCTGCGTCGCGCCCTCGCCGGGGTCGACCCCCAGCAGGCGCTGGAGATCGTGCTCGGCCGCCTCAAGGAGACCTCCTCGAACGTGGAGTTCCTGATGCAGGTGCAGAAGTCGATGCCCGCCCCCGCGCAGGGTCACGGCAACCACAGCGCGTCGAACCACAGCAACGGCTTCGGCGCCCACAAGGGCGAGTGATGTTCGAGTCGGTGGCCACGCTGCAGGCCGAGCACGACGACCTGCAGCGCCAGCTGAGCGATCCCGAGCTGCACGGCGATGCGGCGCGCTCCAAGCGCGTCAACCGCCGCTACGCCGAGCTCAGCCGCATCGTGGCCGCGCACACGGCCTGGCAGCAGAGCGTCGACGACCTCGAGGCGGCCCGCGAGCTGGCTTCGGAAGACCAGGCGTTCGCCGACGAGGTGCCGGCGCTCGAGGCGACGGCCGCCGAGAACGAGGAGCGCCTGCGGCGTCTCCTCATCCCGCGCGACCCCGACGACGCCCGCGACGTGATCATGGAGATCAAGGCCGGCGAGGGCGGCGCGGAGAGCATGCTCTTCGTGGCCGATCTGCTGCGCATGTATCTGCACTACGCCGAGTCGAAGGGCTGGAAGACCGAGCTCCTCGAGCGCACCGAGAGCGATCTCGGTGGCTACAAGGACGTGCAGGTCGCCGTCAAGGGCCGCTCGACCGACCCCGCCGAGGGTGTCTGGGCGCACCTGAAGTACGAGGGCGGCGTGCATCGCGTGCAGCGCGTTCCGGCGACCGAGTCGCAGGGGCGCATCCACACCTCCGCCGCGGGCGTGCTCGTCTTCCCCGAGGTCGACGAGCCCGAAGAGGTCGAGATCAGCCCGAACGACCTCAAGATCGACGTCTTCCGCTCCTCCGGCCCCGGCGGCCAGTCGGTGAACACCACCGACTCCGCCGTGCGCATCACCCACCTGCCCACGGGCATCGTGGTCTCGATGCAGAACGAGAAGAGCCAGCTGCAGAACCGCGAGGCCGGCATGCGCGTGCTGCGCGCCCGCATCCTCGCCAAGCAGCAGGAGGAGCTCGACGCCGAGGCCAGCGCCGCGCGCCGCAGTCAGATCCGCACGGTCGACCGCTCGGAGCGCATCCGCACCTACAACTTCCCCGAGAACCGCATCGCCGACCACCGCACCGGATACAAGGCGTACAACCTCGACCAGGTGATGGACGGCGCTCTCGAGCCGATCATCCAGTCCGCCATCACCGCCGACGAGGAGAGCCGTCTGGCCGCCCTCGGCGGCGACGCGTGACGGACGAGTGCTGGACCATCGCAGGATGACCCTCATCGACACCGCGACCGGCGCCCCCGCCACCGTGCGCTCGATCTTCGAGCGCTCGAGCGCGATCCTGCGCGCCAGCGGGGTCACCGACCCGGAGGTCGACGCGGAACTCCTGATCGGGCACGTGCTCGGCGCCTCGCGCGGCCGCGTCCAGTCGCTCGTGGTGACCGATGCGGCCCTCGGCGCCGAGGACACCGTCGCGATCGCCGAGGCGGTCGAGCGCCGCGCGGCCCGCGAGCCGCTGCAGCACATCACCGGGGTCGCGTGGTTCCGCTCGCTCGAGCTCGCGGTCGGCCCCGGGGTCTTCGTGCCCCGCCCCGAGACCGAGTTCGTGGCGCAGCTGGCGATCGACGCCCTGCGCGCCGTGGTTCCCGCGGAGGGCGCGCATCCGCTCGCCGTCGACCTGGGCACGGGCAGCGGGGCCATCGCCCTGTCGCTGGCCACCGAGGTGCCGCACGCCGAGGTCGTGGCGGTCGAGAACTCGACGGCCGCCTTCGTCTGGGCGAAGCAGAACCTGCGCTCGGTGGGCGCCGAGAACGCCCGCATCGTCTTCATCGATCTGGTGGATGCGCTGCCCGAGCTCGATGGAACCGTCGACGTGGTGGCCTCCAATCCGCCCTACATCCCGGTCGGCGCGATCCCGCGCGACCCCGAGGTGCGCCTGCACGACCCCGAGCACGCGCTCTACGGCGGAGTCGACGGACTCGACGTGGTGCGCGATGTCTCCGCGACGGCGAAGCGCCTGCTCCGCCCGGGCGGCAGCCTCGTGATCGAGCACGGCGACCTGCAGGGGGCCGAGATGCGCGCGCTGCTCAGCGGCGACGGCTGGCGGGCCGTGGCCACCCACCGCGACCTCACGGGGCGCGACCGGGCGACCACCGGCATCCGCTGAGTCGGCACCCCCTGAGCCGGCACCAATGAGCCGGCACCCCCGAGCCGGCACCCCTAGAATTCCAGCATGGAACCCATCAGCTTCACATTCGGCATCGTCGGCCTGATCGTCTTCATCGTGACGGTCGTCTCGATCGTCAAGAACCCCAACCACGGCGGGCTCGGCAAGTTCATCTGGATCCTGGTGGCGTTCTTCCTGTCGATCCTCGGCTCGATCCTCTGGCTGATCTTCGGCCGCGGGCGCGTTCCCAAGCGCTGAGCGCCTCCCGGGCCCTTCCGGGCGACCCAGCTATCATTGGTGCTGCAATGGCTTCCCTTTACGACTGCTCCGTGTCCACCGAGCTGCTGAGCGGCATGCGACTCGCCCGCGCCGCGATCGCGCGTGGCGAGCTCGCCGTCATCCCCACCGACACGGTGTACGGGCTGGCCGCCGACGCGTTCCAGCCGCGTGCGGTGCAACGACTGCTCGACGCCAAGGGTCGCACCCGCCAGTCGCCCCCGCCCGTGCTCATCCCGGGTTCGCCGACGCTCGACGCCCTCGCGGTCGGCATCCCGGCCTCGGCGCGCGACCTCGTCGACGCCTTCTGGCCAGGGGGCCTCACGCTCATCCTGCGAGCGACCCCCTCCCTCGCCTGGGATCTCGGCGAGACCGGCGGCACCGTTGCGCTGCGCATGCCGAACGACCCGATCGCCCTCGAGTTGCTCGCCGACACCGGCCCCCTCGCGGTCTCGAGCGCGAACCTCACCGGGCAGCCGGCAGCCGCCACGGCGCATCAGGCGCTCGACATGCTCGGCGACAGCGTCACGGTCTACCTCGACGGGGGAGAGCGGGCGGATGCGGTGGCCTCCACCATCGTCGACGCCACGCGCCCCGACGGCACGCTCCGCGTCGTGCGCCACGGGGCCGTCTCCGAGGAGCGGCTGCGCGAGGTCGTCGGCGAGCTGCTCCTGCCGGCTCCGGGCGACGCGGCTTCCGGCACCCCCGCGCCCGGCAGCCCAGGAGCCAGCACGTCAGGGCCCGGCGCCTGACGTGCGGTTCTACCTCCTCGTCGCCCTCGTCTCCGCCGTCGTCACCTTCGGCCTGACCTGGGTCATCTACAAGCTCAGCCACCGCTACCGGCTGTACCCGAAGATCCGCGAGCGCGACGTGCACACGCGTCCCACGCCGCGGCTCGGCGGCATCGCGATGTTCCTCGGTGTCGTCGTCGCCATCGGGGTCGCCTCGCAGATCAGCTGGTTCCGGCTGGTGTTCGCCGAGCCCGGCAAGGTCTGGGCCATCCTCGGCGCCGCTCTGATCATCGTGGTCATCGGCGTCGCCGACGACATCTGGGACCTCGACTGGCTCACCAAGCTGGCCGGCCAGATCCTCGCCGCCGGGCTCCTGGCCTGGCAGGGCGTGCAGATCCTCTCGCTGCCGATCGGTGACACCCGCGGCATCGGGTCGCCGGCGATGTCGCTGATCATCACGATCCTCGCGGTCGTGCTGGTGATGAACGCGATCAACTTCATCGACGGTCTCGACGGGCTCGTGGCTGGCGTAGCGCTCATCGCGAACGGAGTGTTCTTCCTCTACAGCTACCTCCTCGCCCAGGAGACGTCGCCGACGGACTACTTCAACCTCGCCTCGCTCATCACCGCGGTGCTGATCGGCGCCTGCGCCGGCTTCCTGCCGCTGAACTTCCACCCGGCGAAGCTGTTCATGGGCGACGCCGGCGCACTGCTCGTCGGCCTCCTGATGGCCACCAGCGCCATCGCCGTCACCGGCCAGGTCGACCCCGCGCAGCTCGGCCGTTCGGAGCTGCTGCCGGCGTTCATCCCGATCCTGCTGCCGTTCGCCATCCTGATCATCCCGCTGCTCGACTTCAGCCTCGCGGTGATCCGTCGGCTGCGGGCGGGCAAGAGCCCGTTCAGCGCCGACCGCAAGCACCTGCACCACCGCCTGCTCGACATGGGCCACAGCCACTTGCAGGCCGTGCTGATCTTCTACGCCTGGACGGCCGTCATCTCGATCGGCTGCCTGCTCTTCTTCGTGCTCGATCCGTACTGGCCCGCCTTCATCGTGCTCGGTCTCGGCATCGCGGTCTGCACGGTGCTGACGCTGTCGCCCCTCAGCCGCGCCAAGCGGCGCGAGTTCGCCGCCCAGTCCGCCGACGCGGGCACCCTCGAAGCCCGTGCCAAAGCCGGCGACGACCCGCTCGACGCGGCCGCCGACGACATCAAGGAGTCCACCCCGTGACCGTCAACGAACCCGCACCCGCTCCCGCTCCGCGGGGCAACTACCCGACGCCGTCCTCGACGGGGGTGTTCTCGACGATCCTCAAGTGGGATGCGGTGCTCGCCCTGGTCATCGCCGTCGTCGGGGGAGTGGTCGGCTACCTCGTCGACGGCTGGACGGGGGCGATCAGCGCCCTCATCGGCACGGTGATGGTGCTGGTGTTCGCGGGCATCACCGCGGCGAGCATCCTGGTGGCCAACCGCTTCGCCGCGTCACCGCTGTTCACGACGCTGTTCTTCGTGATCGTGCTCGGCTCGTGGATCGTCAAGTTCGCCCTGTTCATCGTGCTGGTGGTGCTGCTGCGCGGCGCGGACTTCACCAACGACGTCGTGCTGTTCCTCAGCATCGTCGTCGCCGTGATCGGCACCCTCGTGGTCGACGTGGTCGTCGTGGCACGCAGCCGGATGCCCTACGCCTCCGACGTGCGGCTTCCCGGTGGGCAGTGAAGGGCTTCACGATTCGTCAGGATGCCCTAACTCTTGATAGGGTTGTCAAGATCGTTCCGCCGCGGGACAATGCCTTCGCATTCTCTCTGCAGCACCCCTCCCACCCGCTCGTCGTCGCGAGAACTATGAACAGTTCCACGCCCCGAACAGGAGATAGCGCTGATAGCTAACGCTGTGCACCTGCTAGCCCCCATGGCAACCTCCGATGACGGTGGTTTCCACGGCCCGTCCATCGAAGAGTTCTTCCCCGAAGTCATCTTCTTCGCCGACACTCCGTTCGAGATCAACCGCATCATCCTGATCCGCTTCCTCGCGGTGCTGGCGATCGTGCTGATCTTCTGGCTCGGAACCCGGCGCATGAAGGTGGTGCCCGGCCGCTTCCAGTCCATCGTCGAGATGGGGCTCGACTTCGCTCGGGTCAACATCGCCGAAGACCTCCTCGGCAAGAAGGACGGTCGTCGCTTCCTGCCGCTGATCACCACGATCTTCTTCATGGTGCTGTTCATGAACATCACGGGCATCATCCCGTTCCTGAACATCGCCGGAACGTCGGTGATCGGTGTTCCGCTGGTGCTCGCGGTCGTCGCGTGGTTCGCCTTCATCTACGCGGGCATCAAGAAGCACCCCGGTGCCTTCTTCAAGAACGCGCTGTTCCCGCCCGGCGTGCCGAAGGCGCTCTACATCATCGTGACGCCGATCGAGCTGGTCTCGACCTTCATCCTCCGCCCGGTGACGCTGACGCTCCGACTCCTGATGAACATGGTCGTCGGCCACCTGCTCCTGGTGCTGTTCTTCTCGGCCACGCAGTTCTTCTTCTTCACAGCGACGCAGACGAACTTCTTCTACTCGCTGTTCGGCGTCGGCACGCTGGCCTTCGGCTTCGTCTTCACCCTCTTCGAGGTGCTGGTCGCCGTGCTGCAGGCCTACGTCTTCGCTCTTCTCACCACTGTCTACATCCAGCTCGCGCTGGCTGAGGAACACTAAGCGGTTCAGGCGTCCGCCCGAACCACCATCACGAAAGGGAACACAACGTGGCAGATGTATCGATCCTCGCTGAGGTCACCGGCAACGTCGCGACCATGGGCTACGGCCTCGCCGCCATCGGCCCCGCCATCGGCGTGGGCATCGTGGTCGGCAAGACCATCGAAGGCGTCGCCCGCCAGCCCGAGCTCGCCGGCCGTCTCCAGGTGCTGATGTACATCGGTATCGCGTTCACCGAGGCGCTCGCGTTCATCGGTATCGCGACGTACTTCATCTTCACCTCCTAGTAGCCCATCTTCGATCGATAAGGAGGCTGGAATGCTGAACGCAATTCTGGCTGCTGGCGAAGAAGGCACGAACCCGCTCATCCCGGCGCCATATGACATCATCTGGTCGGCCGTGTGCTTCGTCGTCATCCTCTTCTTCTTCTGGAGGCTCGTGCTTCCGCGCATGAAGAAGCTCCTCGACGAGCGGTCCGCCGCGATCGAGGGAAACATGGAGAAGGCCGACGAGGCCCAGCGCGAGGCGGAGGCTGCCCTCCAGCAGTACACCGCCCAGCTGGCCGAGGCACGCGCCGAGGCCGCGAAGATCCGTGAGCAGGCCCGTGTCGACGCCCAGCGCATCGGCGCCGAGGTCACCGCTCAGGCTCAGAACGAGGCCGAGCGCACCAAGGCGAACGCCCAGGTCGCGATCGAGGCCGACCGTCAGGCGGCCCTCGTGTCCCTGCGCTCGGAGGTCGGCTCGCTGGCCATCGACCTCGCATCGGGTGTCGTGGGCGAGTCCCTCTCCGACGACGCGAAGGCGACGGCCCTGGTCGACCGCTTCCTCGCCGACCTCGAGGCCGACACCTCGGGAAAGAAGTAGCACCATGGGTAGCGCGACCAGAGAAGCCCTCGCCGGCGCCACCGCTCGTCTGTCGAGCGTGGCCGGCGCGGTCGATCTGGCCACGGGAGAAGAGCTCTTCGCCGCTGGTCGGATCATCGGAGATTCGTCGCACCTGCTGGCAGCCCTCTCCGACCCCGGAGTGGAGCCGGCGGCCAAGGCGGCGCTCGTGCGCCGCCTGTTCGGCACCGGCTACAGCGCGACCACGGTCGACCTGCTCGACACCGTGGTCGCCAGCCGCTGGTCGTCGAAGAACGACCTCCTCGCGGGCATCGAGGAGCTCGGCATCCGTGCCGTGGCCTTCTCGGCGCCCTCGTCGATGTCGATCGACCGCGAGCTGTTCGAGTTCGCCCGCGCGGTGACGAGCGACTCGTCGCTCGAGCTCGCACTCGGGTCGAAGCTCGGCTCCACGGAGCAGAAGCGCGGCCTCGTCGAGCGTCTGCTCGGCGGGCGTGCCTCGGAGCAGACCGTCGCGATCGTCCGTCAGCTGGTCACCCAGCCGCGCGGCCGGCGCATCGGCGAACTCATCCGCTACGCCTCCACGATCGTGGCCGACGAGGCCGGTTCGCGGGTGGCGACGGTGACCGTCGCGACTCCGCTGAGCTCCGACCGCATCGCCCGGCTCGAGAAGGCCCTCACCGGCAGCTATCGCGTGCCGGTGCGGATCAACCAGGTGATCGACCCCACGGTGGTGGGCGGTGTCCGCATCCAGATCGGTGACGACGTCATCGACGGGAGCGTCGCGACGCGCATCAACGATTTGAGACTTCAGCTCGCTGGCTAATCAGAGGGCACAGGAACACACTGGGGGCATACCCCATCAGAAAAGGGAAAACGATGGCTGAACTTACGATCCGCCCCGATGAGATCCGCGACGCTCTCAAAGACTTCGTCGCCGCCTACGAGCCCGGCAAGGCCTCGACGACCGAGGTCGGCTACGTCATCGACGCCGCCGACGGCATCGCGCACGTCGAGGGCCTCCCCGGTGTGATGGCCAACGAGCTGATCCGCTTCTCCGACGGCACGCTGGGCCTCGCCCAGAACCTCGACGAGGACGAGATCGGTGTCATCGTGCTCGGTGAGTTCACCGGCATCGAAGAGGGCCAGGAAGTCACCCGCACGGGTGAGGTGCTCTCGGTCCCCGTGGGCGACAACTACCTCGGCCGCGTCGTCGACCCGCTCGGCAACCCGATCGACGGTCTCGGCGAGATCGTCGCCGAGGGCCGCCGCGAGCTCGAGCTCCAGGCGCCGGGCGTCATGTCCCGCAAGAGCGTGCACGAGCCCATGCAGACCGGTATCAAGGCCATCGACGCCATGATCCCGATCGGCCGCGGCCAGCGCCAGCTGATCATCGGCGACCGCCAGACCGGCAAGACGGCCATCGCGATCGACACGATCATCAACCAGAAGGCCAACTGGGACTCCGGCGACGTCAACAAGCAGGTCCGCTGCATCTATGTCGCGATCGGCCAGAAGGGCTCGACCATCGCCTCGGTGCGCGGTGCCCTCGAAGACGCCGGAGCGATGGAGTACACCACCATCGTCGCGTCGCCGGCCTCCGACCCCGCGGGCTTCAAGTACCTGGCGCCCTACACCGGCTCGGCCATCGGCCAGCACTGGATGTACGGCGGCAAGCACGTCCTGATCATCTTCGACGACCTGTCCAAGCAGGCCGAGGCCTACCGCGCCGTGTCGCTGCTGCTGCGCCGTCCGCCGGGACGCGAGGCGTACCCCGGTGACGTCTTCTACCTGCACTCGCGTCTGCTCGAGCGCTGCGCGAAGCTGTCCGACGAGCTGGGCGCCGGCTCGATGACCGGTCTGCCGATCATCGAGACCAAGGCGAACGACGTCTCGGCGTACATCCCGACCAACGTGATCTCGATCACCGACGGCCAGATCTTCCTGCAGTCCGACCTGTTCAACGCCAACCAGCGCCCCGCTGTCGACGTCGGCATCTCGGTCTCGCGAGTGGGTGGCGACGCCCAGGTCAAGTCGATCAAGTCGGTCTCCGGAACGCTGAAGCTCGAGCTCGCCCAGTACCGCTCGCTCGAGGCCTTCGCGATGTTCGCGTCCGACCTCGACGCCGCGTCGCGCCGTCAGCTCGCCCGAGGCGCCCGTCTCACCGAGCTGCTCAAGCAGCCGCAGTACTCGCCGTTCCCCGTCGAGCAGCAGGTCGTCTCGATCTGGGCCGGCACCAAGGGCAAGCTGGACGAGGTCCCGGTCGAGGACATCCTCCGCTTCGAGGCCGAGCTGCTCGAGTTCGTCGGTCGCACGACCGACATCCTCACCACGCTCCGCGAGACCAACAAGCTTGACGACGACACCGTCGCGGCGCTGGACAAGGCGGTCGACCAGTTCAAGCTCGAGTTCCAGACGGGTGAGGGCAAGCCGCTCGCCTCGGTGGGCAAGGAGCAGTTCCAGGCGACCGACAAGGCCGACGTCGGCCAGGAGAAGATCGTGAAGGGTCGCCGCTAAGCATGGGCGCTCAGCTCAGGGTCTATCGGTCGAGGATCAAATCGGCCCAGACGACCAAGAAGATCACGAGGGCCATGGAGCTGATCTCCGCCTCGCGCATCCAGAAGGCGCAGCAGCGCGTGGCCGCCTCGGCCCCGTACTCCCGCGCCATCACGCGAGCGGTGTCGGCGGTGGCGACGTACTCCAACGTCGACCACCCGCTGACCAGCGAGCGGGAGAAGCTCGACACCGCCGCCGTGGTGGTCTTCACCTCCGACCGCGGTCTCGCCGGTGCCTTCTCCTCCTCGATCCTGAAGGAGGCGGAGCAGCTGGCCGAGCTCCTGCGGAGCGAGGGCAAGAACGTCGTCTTCTACCTCGTCGGCCGCAAGGCGGTGGGCTACTTCAGCTTCCGCAAGCGTGCGAGCGTGAAGGCCTGGACGGGTGGAACCGACCAGCCCCAGTTCGAGACCGCTAAAGAGATCGCCGACGCGGTGGTCGAGGCCTACAACCTCGACGACCAGGAGGGCGGGGTCGACGAGATCCACCTCGTCTACAACCGCTTCGTGAGCATGGTCAGCCAGGTTCCCGAGGTCGTGCGTCTGCTCCCGCTCGAGATCGTCGAGGGCGAAGCCCCCGTCGAGCCCTCGAACGAGGTCTACCCGCTGTACGAGTTCGAGCCCGACGCGGCCACCGTGCTGGATGCCCTGCTCCCGATCTACGTCGAGAGCCGTATCTTCAACGCGATGCTGCAGTCGGCCGCCGCCGAGCACGCCGCACGTCAGAAGGCCATGAAGTCGGCCTCCGACAACGCCGACAACCTGATCCGCGACTTCACGCGTCTGGCCAACAACGCCCGCCAGTCCGAGATCACGCAGCAGATTTCCGAAATCGTCGGCGGGGCCGACGCCTTGGCCTCGGCCAAGTAAGCGACCCGGCCTCCGCCAGTAGTCACAGAGCCAAGTAGACACAGAGAAAAGAGAGCACAATGACTGACACTGTCATCGCGCCGACCAAGGCGGAGGAGACTCCGCAGGGAGTCGGCCGCGTCGCACGCGTCACGGGTCCGGTGGTCGACATCGAGTTCCCGCACGACTCCATCCCCGAGGTCTACAACGCCCTCAAGACGACGATCGTCATCGGCGAGCACCGCGCCGAGATCACGCTCGAGGTCGCTCAGCACCTCGGCGACGACCTGGTGCGCGCCATCGCCCTGAACCCGACCGACGGTCTCGTCCGCGGCCAGGAGGTGCGCGACACCGGTGCCGCCATCTCGGTTCCCGTCGGCGACGTCACCAAGGGCAAGGTCTTCAATGTGATCGGTGAGGTGCTGAACGCAGCCCCCGGCGAGAAGATCGAGATCACCGAGCGCTGGCCCATCCACCGCAAGCCCCCGGCCTTCGACCAGCTGGAGTCGAAGACCTCGCTCTTCGAGACCGGCATCAAGTCGATCGACCTCCTGACCCCCTACGTGCTGGGTGGAAAGATCGGACTCTTCGGTGGTGCGGGCGTCGGCAAGACGGTCCTCATCCAGGAGATGATCCAGCGTGTCGCCCAGGACCACGGTGGTGTGTCGGTGTTCGCCGGTGTCGGTGAGCGCACCCGTGAGGGCAACGACCTCATCGCCGAGATGGAGGAGGCGGGCGTCTTCGACAAGACCGCCCTCGTCTTCGGCCAGATGGACGAGCCGCCGGGAACGCGTCTCCGCGTCGCCCTGTCGGCGCTGACGATGGCGGAGTACTTCCGCGACGTGCAGAACCAGGACGTGCTGCTGTTCATCGACAACATCTTCCGCTTCACGCAGGCGGGCTCCGAGGTGTCGACGCTGCTCGGCCGCATGCCCTCCGCGGTGGGCTACCAGCCGAACCTCGCCGACGAGATGGGTGTGCTCCAGGAGCGCATCACCTCGACGCGCGGTCACTCGATCACCTCGCTGCAGGCGATCTACGTGCCGGCCGACGACTACACCGACCCGGCTCCGGCGACCACGTTCGCCCACCTCGACGCCACCACCGAGCTCTCGCGGGAGATCGCGTCGAAGGGCCTGTACCCGGCCATCGACCCGCTCACCTCGACCTCGCGCATCATGGACCCGCGTTACTTGGGCGCCGACCACTACCGTGTCGCGACCAACGTGAAGCAGATCCTGCAGAAGAACAAGGAGCTGCAGGAGATCATCGCGATCCTCGGTGTCGACGAGCTCTCCGAGGAAGACAAGATCACCGTGTCGCGGGCCCGTCGCATCCAGCAGTTCCTCTCGCAGAACACCTATATGGCGAAGAAGTTCACCGGTGTCGAGGGTTCCACGGTTCCGCTGAAGGACACGATCGAGTCGTTCGACGCGATCACCAAGGGCGAGTTCGACCACGTGGCGGAGCAGGCGTTCTTCAACGTCGGCCCCATCACCGACGTCGAGGAGAAGTGGGCTCAGATCCAGAAGGAGAACGGCTGATCATGGCCCGACCCCTGAACGTCAGCGTCGTTTCGGCAGACCAGCAGATCTGGGCCGGTGAGGCCTCGATGGTCGTCGCCAAGACCGTCGAGGGCGAGATCGGCATCCTGGCCGGTCACGAGCCGATGCTCGCGATCCTCGCCGCCGGTGAGGTGCGCGTGAACGCGACGAGCGGAGAGCGCCTCGTGGCGCGTGCCGACGACGGGTTCCTCTCGGTCGAGAACGACACCGTCACGATCGTCGCCCGCGACGCCGAGCTGATCAAGTAGTCACCCTCCGAAGGCCGTCGTCCCCGCTCCTCGTGAGCCGGGGCCGGCGGTCTTCGGCATTCCCGCGCGCTTCGTGTGCAGAAAGGCTCCGGATGCTCGTCCTGCTCCCGCCCTCGGAGACCAAGCACGACGGGGGAGACGGCCCTCCGCTCGATCTCGCCGCCCTGTCGCACCCGGGCCTCACCCCGACCCGCCGCGCCACCGTGCGCCGCCTGAAGCAGCTCAGCCGCGACCGCGAGGAGTCGCTCAAGCGCCTGAAGCTCGGCCCGAAGCTCGCCTCCGAGGTGGAGCGCAACCGTGCCCTGACGATCTCACCCACCTTGCCCGCGATGGACCGCTACACGGGTGTGCTCTACGAGGCCTTCGACGCGCCCTCGCTCGACGCCTCCGCCCGCTCGTTCGCCGCCCAGCACGTGCGCATCCACTCGGCGCTGTTCGGCCTCGTCGGCGCCGGGGACCCGGTGCCGGCCTACCGTCTCTCGCACGACTCGCGACTCGAGGGCGACAGCCTGAAGGCCACCTGGGGCGCACCGATCTCGAAGGCGCTGCTGGCCCACCGCGACGAGCTCGTGCTCGACCTGCGCTCGGAGGCCTACGTGCACCTCGGCCCCGTGCCCGCGGCGGTCACCCGCGGCCACTTCCTGCGCGTGGTCAGCGAGGGCCCCGATGGCGTCACGCGCGCCCTGAACCACTTCAACAAGAAGGGCAAGGGCGAGCTCGTGCGTGCACTCGTGCAGCACGGCACCGACTTCGCGGAGGTGGACGAGCTGATCGCGTGGGGGAGCGCGACCGGTCATCGTCTCTCGCTCGCGCCCTCGGGCGAGCTGGTGCTGGAGGTCTGAACTCGCTCTCGGGGTCTGAAGCTGGCCTTGGAGGCCTGGACACAGTCATCGCCGTCAGCCCGCCGCGAAGGCGATGGACTCGTGCGCGAGCAGCCACGCCTTGGTCGGGACGCCCTCGCCGTGGCTCCAGCCGGTGATGCGCCCCGCCACCGAGAGCACGCGATGGCAGCCGACGAGCAGTGGCGTCGGGTTCAGCGCCACGGCCCCGCCGACCGCGCGCCCGGCCCCGGCTTTGCCGACCGCCCGGGCGATGGCCCCGTAGTCGGTGGGCTCGCCCCAGCCGAGCGCGGCGAGCTCCTGCCACACTGCTACCTGGAACGGCGTGCCGCGATGCGCGAGAGGCACCGTGAACCGCTGCCGACTGCCCTCGAAGTAGTCGAGCAGCTGCGCGATCGCCTCGTCGGCGACCGTGTCGGAATCGAAGACGAGCCCGTCGTGCGGCAGCGCCCCGGCCGCCTCGAGCGCGACACGGGTGACGGCCTCGCCGTCGCTCACGACCTCGACCCGGCCGATCGGGGTCGTGCAGCGCTGCAGGAACGGCGCGGCAGCCCGCAGCTGAATCAGAGTGTCCATGCCGTGAGGGTAGGGCGCCCTCGTCGGCCGCCGAGGTGTGGGGCGGTGATCTGTGGAGAGGGACGAGCATCCGTCGCTCTGTGGAGGAGGGATAACGGGAGTTGTGCACAGCTGCGGTGGCCGATGTGAGCGCGTCGGCGGGGCTGGCTAGAGTGGGTGCGTGCCTACTCGCCTGTCCAACTACTTCCTCCGCACGCTGCGGGAATCGCCCTCCGACGCTGAGGTCGCGAGCCATGTGCTGCTCGTGCGCGCCGGCTACATCCGACGCCAGGCGCCGGGCATCTTCGCCTGGCTGCCGCTGGGCCTCCGGGTGAAGGCGAAGATCGAGGCGATCATCCGCGAGGAGATGGAGGCCGCCGGCGCCTTCGAGGTGCACTTCCCCGCGCTGTTGCCCAAGGAGCCCTACGAGGTCACCGGCCGCTACACCGAGTACGGTCCCGGCATGTTCCGGCTCTCCGACCGCAAGGACGCGGGCTACGTGCTCGCGCCCACGCACGAGGAGGTCTTCACCCTGCTCGTGAAAGACCTCTACAACAGCTACAAAGACCTTCCGCTGTCGATCTACCAGATCCAGGACAAGTACCGCGACGAGGCCCGGCCCCGAGCCGGCCTCCTGCGCGGCCGCGAGTTCACGATGAAAGACGCGTACTCGTTCGACTACACCGACGCCGGGCTCGACACGAGCTACCAGGCCCAGCGCGACGCCTACGAGCGCATCTTCACGCGCCTCGGCCTCGAGTACGTGATCGTGAAGGCCGACGCGGGCGCCATGGGCGGCTCGAAGAGTGAGGAGTTCCTGCACCCCACGCCCGTCGGTGAAGACACCTTCGTGCGCTCGGCCGGCGGCTACGCGGCCAACGTCGAGGCGTTCACCACGCTCGCACCCGAGCCGCGCTCGTTCGAGGGCCTCACCCCGGCCGAGGTGCACGACACCCCCGAGACGCCCACCATCCAGACGCTCGTCGACGCGGCCAACGCTTCGCACCCCCGGCCCGACGGCCGGTCGTGGACGGCGGCCGACACGCTGAAGAACGTCGTGCTCGCCCTCGTGAACCTCGACGGCACCCGCGAGGTCGTCGTCGTCGGTCTCCCCGGTGACCGCGAGGTCGACCTCAAGCGCGCCGAAGTCGCCTTCGCACCCGCCGAGGTCGAGGCGGCCACGGAGGCCGACTTCGCCAAGAACCCCGGCCTGGTCAAGGGCTACATCGGGCCCTGGACGCCCGAGGGTGCGGTGCTCGGCGAGGAGTCGAGCACGGGTATCCGCTACCTCGTCGACCCCCGGGTGGTCGACGGCAGCGGCTGGATCACCGGCGCGAACGTGCACGGCAAGCATGTGTTCGGCCTCGTGGCCGGGCGCGACTTCACCGCCGACGGCACCGTCGAGGTGGCCGAGGTGCGGCCGGGCGACCCCGCTCCCGACGGGTCGGGGCCGGTGGAGCTCGCCCGCGGCATGGAGATCGGCCACGTCTTCCAGCTCGGCCGCAAGTACGCCGAGGCGCTGGGCCTCAAGGTGCTCGACGAGAACGGCAAGCTCGTCACGGTGACGATGGGCTCCTACGGGATCGGCGTCACGCGCATCCTCGCCATCATCGCGGAGCTGAACAACGACGAGAAGGGCCTCATCTGGCCGCCGTCGGTCGCCCCCTTCGACGTGCACGTAATCGCGACGGGGCGGGACGCCGAGATCTACCAGGCGGCCGAGTCGGTCGTCGCCGACCTCGAGGCGAAGGGCCTCGACGTGCTCTTCGACGACCGCCCCAAGGTGAGCCCCGGCGTGAAGTTCGGCGACGCCGAGCTGATCGGCGTTCCGCGCATCGTGATCGTCGGCCGCGGGGTCGCCGAGGGCGTCGTCGAGCTGTGGGATCGGGCGACGGGGGAGCGCACCCAGGTCGCGCTGGATGACGTCGCCGCGAGCTTCGGGTAGTCTTTCCGTTTGACCGCCGGAGACATCGGCGGCGACAGATCTGAACAGAGGAGGCCGGAAGTGGACATCGACCTCAGCGTCTTACGCCTCTTGGAGCGTGAACGAGAGATTCCCTTCGAGGAACTCGTGGGAATCATCGAGCAGGCGATCCTGACCGCATTCCTCAAGCACACCGACCGCCCGGCGACCACCGAGGACGGCACCGACTCGGCGCGCGTGCACCTCGACCGCAAGACGGGTCACATCGGCATCTTCGTGCCCGAGCTCGACGAGGACGGCGTGCTCATCGGCGAGGCCGAGGAGAACCCGAGCGACTTCGGCCGCATCGCCGCCTTCGCCGCCAAACAGGTCATCAACCAGCGGCTGCGCGACATCGGCGACGACAAGGTGCTCGGCGAGTTCAAGGGCCGTGAGGGCGACATCGTCGCGGGCGTCATCCAGCAGGGCCCCAACCCGCGGATGATCCACGTCGACCTCGGCACGATCGAGGCCATCATGCCCCCCGAGGAGCAGGTGCCGGGCGAGGTCTACGCGCACGGCTCGCGCATCCGCGTGTACGTCACGAGCGTCGCCAAGGGGCCGAAGGGTCCGTCGATCACCGTCTCGCGCACGCACCCGTCGCTCGTACGCAAGCTCTTCGCCCTCGAGGTGCCCGAGATCGCTTCGGGCGTCGTGGAGATCGTCTCGCTCGCCCGCGAGGCCGGCCACCGCACGAAGATCGCGGTGCGGGCCACGGAGCCCGGTGTGAACGCCAAGGGCGCCTGCATCGGTGAGCTGGGCCAGCGTGTCCGGGCCGTCACGTCCGAGCTCGGTGCCGAGAAGATCGACATCGTCGACTACTCGGAAGACCTGCCGACCTTCGTCGCCAACGCGCTCTCGCCTGCCAAGGTCTCGAGCGCCTTCGTGATCGATCAGGCCACCAAGGCCGTGCGCGCCCTGGTGCCCGACTACCAGCTCTCGCTGGCCATCGGCAAGGAGGGTCAGAACGCCCGACTCGCCGCGAAGCTCACGGGCGCGAAGATCGACATCCAGCCCGACAGCATCCTCGACGGCGACTGATCGGCGCACGTCCGGAGCGGGCCCCGACGGCCGCTCCGGGAATATGGAGTACCATGGAACCCGTTAGAACGTGCGTCGGATGTCGTGCGCGCGCCTCACGGTCCTCTTTGCTGAGGGTCGTCGCCAGGAACGTCGTTCCTGTTGGACAAGCTCTGGTCGTCGATGAGACGGCCACACTTCCCGGGCGAGGCGCATGGTTGCATCCGACACTCGCGTGCTTCCACCTCGCGGTCACGCGTCGCGTTTTCGGGCGTGCGCTCCGGGTGGACGGAACACTCGAGACGACAACATTAGAGAACAGGCTGAACGGCACCGTGAACCATGAGTGACAACTGATGAGCGGCTCGAAATGAGACCCGTCCGCTACTAACGGCCTGCCCTGTCTGGGTGGGCCATCCAGACAGGAGAATTGTGGCTGCAAAACCACGTGTACATGAAGTCGCCGCCGAGCTCGGTGTCGACAGCAAGGTCGCCCTTGCGACGCTCAAGGAGATGGGTCAGTTCGTCAAGGGCCCCTCGTCGAGCATCGAGCCTCCCGTGGCTCGTCGCCTCAAAGAGGCACTGATCAAGGCCGGCGCCGGCGCCGCTTCCGGCGGCTCGTCCGCTCCGGCTGCCGGTTCGTCCTCGGCTGCACCGAAGTCGTCGTCGTCCGGGCCCCGCCCCGGTGGCGCTCGTCCCGGCGCTCCGGCTCCCGGCCCCTCGGCCGGCCGCAGCTCGACGCCGGCACCCGCCGCGCCCGCTGCTCCGGCCGCACCTGCTTCGGCCGCCGCACCTGCTTCGGCTCCGGCCGAGCGCGCCGCCGCTGCCGCTCCGGCGACTCCGGCCGCCGCTGCCCCGGCTGCGCCCTCCGCGGCCGCTCCGGCACCGAAGTCCTCGACCGACGCCCCCACGGCGTCCGGCTCGGCGACTCCTGCGGCTCCGGCCGCCCCCGCTGCCTCCGGTGACTCCGCTGCGCCCCGCCCCGGTGGACCGCGTCCCGGCATCCCGCGCCCCGGCAACAACCCGTTCGCCAGCCAGCAGGGCATGCAGCGTCCCGGCGCACCGCGCCCGGGCAACAACCCCTTCGCCAGCCAGCAGGGCATGGGTCGCAGCGGTTCGGGTGGTGGCGCCGGTGGCGCCATCCCGCGTCCCGGTGCTCCTCGTCCGAGCGCTCCGCGTCCCGGTTCGCCCCGTCCGGGTGCTCCTCGCCCCACGGGCTTCCAGCGCCCCGGCACCGGTGCGGGCTTCCGCCCCGGCGCTCCCCAGGGTGGCGGCGCTCGTCCGGCTCCCGGCTCGCCCGGGTTCCGTCCCGGTGGCGCCCCCGGTGGCTTCGCGCCGCGTCCGGGTGCCGGCGGTCGTGGCCGTGGCCCCGGTGGTGGAACCGCCGGTGCGTTCGGTCGCGGTGGCGGCAAGAGCAAGGCCCGCAAGTCCAAGCGGACGAAGAGGGCCGAGTTCGAGCTGCGCGAAGCCCCGTCGCTGGGTGGCGTCAGCGTCCCCCGCGGAGACGGCAACACCGTCGTCCGCCTGCGTCGTGGTGCCTCGATCACCGACTTCGCCGACAAGATCGACGCGAGCCCGGGCAACCTGGTGACCGTGCTGTTCCACCTCGGTGAGATGGCGACGGCGACCGAGTCGCTCGACGAGGCCACCTTCCAGGTGCTCGGTGAAGAGCTCGGCTACAAGATCATGATCGTGTCGCCGGAGGAGGAGGACCGCGAGCTTCTCGAGGGCTTCGACATCGACCTCGACCAGGAGCTGGAAGACGAGACCGACGAAGACCTGGAGATCCGTCCCCCGGTCGTCACCGTCATGGGTCACGTCGACCACGGTAAGACGCGACTGCTCGACGCCATCCGCAACGCGAACGTCGTGGCGGGCGAGGCCGGTGGCATCACCCAGCACATCGGTGCGTACCAGGTGGTCACCGAGCACGAGGGCATCGAGCGTCCGATCACCTTCATCGACACCCCCGGTCACGAGGCGTTCACCGCCATGCGTGCTCGTGGTGCCCAGGTCACCGACATCGCGATCCTCGTGGTGGCGGCTGACGACGGCATCATGCCGCAGACGATCGAGGCGCTGAACCACGCCCAGGCGGCCAACGTGCCGATCGTGGTCGCGGTCAACAAGATCGACAAGCCCGACGCCAACCCGGCCAAGGTGCGCCAGCAGCTGACCGAGTACAACCTGGTCGCCGAGGAGTACGGCGGAGACGTCATGTTCGTCGACGTGTCGGCGCGCAACGACATCGGTATCCAGGACCTGCTCGACGCAGTGCTCCTCACCGCCGACGCCGGTCTCGACCTGCGGGCCAACCCGAACAAGGATGCGCGTGGCGTGGCGATCGAAGCCAAGCTCGACAAGGGCCGTGGTGCGGTCGCGACCGTGCTCATCCAGTCCGGAACCCTCCGGGTCGGCGACGCGATCGTGGCGGGAACGGCCTACGGCCGCGTCCGTGCGATGGTCGACGAGAACGGCGAGACCGTCACCGAGGCGACCCCGTCGCGTCCGGTGCAGGTCCAGGGCCTCTCCAGTGTTCCGCGAGCCGGTGACACCTTCCTCGTCACCGAGGAGGACCGCACGGCCCGTCAGATCGCTGAGAAGCGTGAAGCCGCCGAGCGCAACGCCTCGCTGGCCAAGGCCCGCAAGCGCATCTCGCTCGAGGACTTCACCCGTGCACTCGAAGAGGGCAAGGTCGAAGCGCTCAACCTCATCATCAAGGGTGACGTCTCCGGTGCGGTCGAGGCACTCGAGGAGTCGCTGCTCAAGATCGAGGTCGACGACAGCGTTCAGCTGCGCATCATCCACCGCGGTGTGGGTGCGGTCACCGAGAGCGACGTCAACCTCGCCACGGTCGACAACGCCATCATCATCGGCTTCAACGTGCGTCCCGACACGAAGGCGCGCGAGCGCGCCGCTCGCGAGGGTGTGGACATCCGGTTCTACTCGGTCATCTACAACGCGCTCGACGACATCGAGTCGTCGCTGAAGGGCATGCTGAAGCCGGAGTTCGAAGAGGTGCAGTCGGGTGTCGCGGAGATCCGCGAGATCTTCCGCTCCTCGAAGTTCGGCAACATCGCCGGTGTCATCGTGCGGTCGGGAACGATCACGCGAAACGCCAAGGCGCGTGTCATCCGCGAGGGTGTCGTGGTCGGGGACAACCTGGCCATCGAGTCGCTGCGTCGATTCAAGGACGACGTCACCGAGGTTCGTACGGACTTCGAGGCCGGTATCGGTCTCGGCAAGTTCAACGACATCCAGATCGGCGACGAGATCGAGACGATCGAGATGAAGGAGAAGCCGCGCGTCTAGCCTCGGCTGGAGCAGCGTGAGCTGACGGAGGAGTGGTGCGGCATGTTCGCATCACTCCTCCTCCCATATACAGAGATCCCGTATTCAGAGGTCTACGATTCAGAGAGAGGGATGATCATGGCCGATCCGGCTCGTGCCGCCAAGATGGCGGACCGCATCAAGGTCATCGTGGCGAAGCGCCTCGAGAAGGGCATCAAAGACCCGCGGCTCGGGTTCGTCACCATCACGGATGTGCGGGTGACGGGTGACCTGCAGCACGCGTCGATCTTCTACACGGTCTACGGCGACGACCAGGAGCGGGCCGATTCGGCCGCGGCTCTGAAGTCGGCGACCGGCATGCTGCGCAGCGAGGTCGGCAAGAACATCACGGCTCGCCTGACTCCGTCGCTGGAGTTCATCGCGGATGCGCTGCCGGAGAACGCGAAGGTGCTCGACGATCTGCTCGCTCAGGCGCGCGCTCGTGACGCCGAGGTCGAGGGCCTGGCGAAGAAGGCGCAGTACGCCGGCGACGAGGACCCCTACGTGAAGCCGAAGGTGATCGAGGAGGACTAGCTCCTCCGGCGCACCCGGTGCGAATGGCCCTGCCTCGGAAGAGGTGGGGCCGTTCGTGGTTTCAGGCGCGACGACGCGCTGGGGTGCAGCGGGGCGCCGAGGTGCAGCGGGGCGCTGGGGAAGACCGCGGGCTGGCGTGGTCTGGCGGGGGTGTCAGTGTGGGGGTGGGTCGGGGGCTTCCGCCGTGAGGGAGTGGAGTTCGGGGGTCGTCGTGTAGGTGGCGCCGCGGGGGCTCGTCCAGTGGAGCGTGCGGGTGCCGTCGCGGGAGGGGGTGACGTGCCAGCCGCCCTCGTGCTTGAGGTGGTGGTGGCGGGAGCAGAGGTGCGCGAGGTTGTCGGGGGTGGTGCGGCCGCCCTCGCTCCAGGCGTGGGTGTGATCGAGTTCGCAGCGGTCGGCTCGGCGGCCGCAGCCCGGGAAGCGGCAGGTCTCGTCGAGCAGGGTGAGCACGGTGCGCACCACCGGGGAGGCGCTGTAACGGTGTTCGGCATTCTGTGCGTCCGGGCCGGCGGAGGGGTGCGTGGGGGAGACGGAGTGGAGGGTGGGGGCGATGTTCGTCGCTCCGCCCGCCCCGTCGGACCCGGTGCTCCGGCGGCGGTGCCGCGTGACGATCGTGGTGGCGGCGCCGCCGGTGCTGCTTGCGCTGCAGCTTCCGGTGCTGCGGGCGGTGGTGGGCGCCGCGGCATGGAGAAGGGTGGGAGCCAGGCTCGCCAGGCGGCGGGCGGTGTGAGGGTCGATGGGGCCGTAGCCGTGGAGGGAGGCGGGGGAGCCGTCGAGGGTCGAGGCCGCGATGGTGACGAGCACCGTGGGGATCAGCGACGGGCGGTCGCCGCGGGCGAGGACGAGGTCGGTGAGGGCGTCGCAACGGCGCTGGGCGTGGGTGCGGCCGTCGTCGTCGGAGCGGGCGGCTCGGGCCACGCGATCGATCAGGTCGTCGATCGCGAGGGCGTCGACCGCGGGGAGGTGATAAAGGATCGTCGCCATGCCGTCACACTCGGGCGTGACCGCTACGTGCCGCTCCTCGAGGGCGGCGCGGGTGCGCGTGGCGATCGACTCGGGGTGCAGGCGCTCCCGCAGGCGGCGGGCGCGGTCGTCGAAGCGGTGGGCGGGGAGCGACTCGGCGTGGGGGAGCACCTCGCGCTCGAAGGAGGCCCGAGCATCCACGGGAATCGTGAGGGCGTGGGCCACCAGCGACTTGGCGTGGGCGTACGAGATGGCACCCGACGAAAGCCGCGCGAGGGTCAGTGAGAGCTCGGTCACGAGGTGCTCGGCATCGTCGATCAGGCGGGCGGTCGTGCGTTCGCTGCGCTTGGTCGCGCAGGCCACTTCGACGACAAGGCGGCGGTGGGCCCACTCCCGGCCGGCGGCAGTTGCCGCGCTGCCGTCGGCGCGCGACATCTGCTCGGCCAGCTCGGCCACCCGGGCAAGGTAGCGCACGCGGAGCGCCTCGGCGGCGGCGATCTGAGCATCGGCGGCCCGAACATCCTGAATCGCCGCATCGAACTGAGCACCCAGCGAGTCGACGCGCGGGGCGTCGAATGCGGGAGCCTCGGTGAAGGCGATGGACGAACTGTTCATGAGGTTAATTCAATCAGAGACCACCGACATTGGACTTTGTGACCGGGCCATGATGCCGAGGGCAAGCACGGAGTGCGCGGCAGCAGCTGGGGAACTGCCGCGCGCTTCGCGCTTGCCGACGATGGGCATGGGTCGCCTCAAGAAAGACGAGAGCGACCCTGAGAGCTAAGGAAGAGCGTAGACGTCGTCGGAATCAGTGATCAGGAGGCCGTCGGCCAGGAGGCCGGAGAGGGCTCGACCGAGGCGCGCGGAGTCGGGAAGGGCATCACTCAGAGCGGCATGGGGAACAGGGTCGGGGGAGGCCCTGAGCACGCCGAGCACGATGCCCCGCGCCTGGCGGTCCGAGCCCTCGTACTTCTTCTGCACGGGTCGCCGAGCGACGGAGGACTCCGGGTACCCCGCCGCTCGCCACGCGCAGAGGCCGGCCACGGGGCACTCGTCGCAGCGCGGGGCGCGCGCCGTGCAGACCAGGGCGCCGAGCTCCATCATCCCGGCGTTGAAGCGGGCCGCAGACGAGTCTGACTCCGGCAGCAGCGCCGTCATCGCCGGCAGGTCGCGGCGGGCATTGGGCGCAGCGGCATCCGGCGCACCCTCGATGGCCCGCGCGATCACCCGGCGGATGTTCGTGTCGACCACCGGGTGCCGGTCACCGTACGCGAACACCGCGACCGCCCGCGCCGTGTAGTCGCCGACCCCGGGCAGGGACAGCAGCGACGGCACGTCTCGCGGCACCACCCCGCCGAAGCGGGTCGTGATCGCCACCGCGCACGCGTGCAGGTTCAGCGCGCGTCGCGGATACCCGAGCGACTGCCACGCCCGCACCGCGTCACCGGCAGGAGCGGCCGCCAGAGCCGCAGGCGTCGGCCACCGCGTAAGCCACTCCTCCAGCCGCGGGATCACCCGCACCACCGGCGTCTGCTGCAGCATGAACTCGCTGACGAGTGTGCCCCAGGCCGTGAATCCCGGCCGGCGCCAGGGCAGGTCCCGCGCCGCGGTCGCGAACCACGAGACCACCGCCGTCGAGAAGGGGGTGGGGTCAGGCATCCTGACAGCCTAGATCGAGCGGAAGCCCGGGGCGTCAGCAGCTGTCGGCGAAACTGCGACGCGGATGCTCGGGCGAACTCACATCGATGATGGCGCTCGCCCCGAACCGCGGCCCGGCCTCGGCCTGGTAGAGCGCATCCGCCCCGAGAACCTCGGGCGGCAGATCGGCGTTCCGGCCCTCGAGGTAGGCGGTGAAGTTCAGCTGCCCACGCAGACCCGGGCGCTGCAGGAAGGGTCCGTCGAGCACCAGCACTGCATCGGCCGGAGCCGTCAGCCAGCGCGCCTCGGCCGGCACGTCGCGCGCGGCGTCGAAGGCGGTGGTCTGGAAGCCCGTGCTGCCGGCCATGCGGAACGGCTCGATCAGCACACGCTTCAGCGTGTCGACGTCGTAGCGATCGAGGTAGTAGCCCTCGGGGGAGTCCTGGCCCAGGCGGAGGCGCTCCGAGCGGGGCCGCTGGAAGTCGTCGAGCGAGGCCCGCACCGCGTCGACGCCGGCACGCTCGAAGGCCGCGGCGAGCTCGTCGGCGAAGCCGCGGGTGTGCTCGACGCCGTCCACCCCCACGATCACCCGTCCGAGGCGGTAGTTGTGACGGATCTCGGCCGCGAGCGTGTCCGCGTAGACGCTGGCCGGGGTAGCGGGTTCAACCATGCTCCGAGCCTACGCTCGCGCACCTGTTAGCGTGTCAGCGTGAGAAAGTGCCAGGCGTGAAGAGTCCGACGAGCACGGCCAGCGGCATCCTCCTGGTCGACAAGCCGGCCGGCCGCACCAGCCACGACGTCGTCGGGCGCACCCGGCGCCTCGCGCAGACGCGCAAGGTGGGCCACGCCGGCACCCTCGACCCGATGGCCACCGGGCTGCTGATCCTCGGCCTGAACAGCTCCACGAGGCTCCTCACCTACCTGGTGGGGCTCGACAAGGAGTACCTCGCCACCATCCGCCTCGGCGCCTCGACCACCACCGACGACCGCGAGGGCGAGCTCGTCGAGCGCGCACCCGCCGGAGCCGTGCAGGGCCTCGACGACGAGCGGGTCGACCGCGCCCTCGACGCCCAGCGCGGCACGATCGAGCAGGTTCCGAGCTCGGTCAGCGCCATCAAGGTCGACGGCCAGCGCGCCTACGCCCGGGTGCGCGCGGGGGAGGACGTGGTGCTGAAGAGCCGCACGGTGACCGTGTCCGAGCTCGAGGTGCTCGGCAGTGGGCGCCGAGGGGTCGACGACGACGGGCATCCGGTGCTCGACGTCGACGTGCGCGTGGTCTGCTCCTCGGGCACCTACATCCGCGCGATCGCCCGCGATCTGGGCGCCGCTCTCGGCGTCGGCGGTCATCTCACCAACCTCCGGCGCACCCGCGTCGGCCCCTTCTCGGTGACGGATGCTCCGACCCTCGACGCCCTCGACGCCCTCGTCGAGACGGGCGAACCGCTCCCGCTCCGCGCACCGGCCGATGTGGCCCGCTCCCTGTTCCCCGTGCTCGACGTGGACGGCCCTGCCGCCGCCGCCCTCGGCCACGGGCAGCGCATCCCCGTGGGTGACGACGTGCCCTCGGGCCCGGTCGCCGCCGTCACCGCCGAGGGCCGGCTCGTCGGCCTCGTCGAACGCGCGGGGGCCTCGGCCAAGAGCATCGTGAACTTCCCGCCGGACGAGTACGCACCCACGCCCGATATCGCAGCCAGCCCCGATGCTACAGCCAGCCCCGATATCGCAGCCAGCCCCGACGTCGCAGCCAGCCCGACCGAGGAGACCCCGTGATCGAGTGGTTCACGATCGTGCAGGTGGCCGTGGCCGTGCTGGCGGGCATCCTGTGCGTGGTTCTCGGCCTCGCCGGACGGAAGCCCACCGACTTGACGATGGGCGCCACCGCACTGGTCGAGGTGCTGCTGATCGTGCAGCTCGTGGTCGCCATCGCCGCCCCCGCCTTCGGCAACACGCCCTCCGGCGACCCCCTGGAGTTCTGGGTGTACCTCGTCTCGGCGGTGCTCCTGCCCGTCGCCGGCGGCTTCTGGGCGCTGGTCGAGCGCAGTCGCTGGAGCACGGTCATCCTCGGCGCGGTCTGCCTCGCCGTGGCGGTGATGGTCTACCGCATGAACGTGATCTGGTTCGTGCAGGGAAGCTGACCGGGTGCCATAAACTTCTAGAGCCATGGCTCACGACACCCTCGCTCCGACCCCGCCCCGCACCCGAGCCCGCGGCATCGGCCGGGTGCTCATCGCGGTCTACGCCATCCTGGCCCTCGGGGCCACGGGCCGCTCGGTCGTCGAGATCATCGGCAAGTTCGACCAGGCCCCGTTCGCCTACACGCTCTCCGCCGTGGCGGCCGTGGTGTACATCGTCGCCACCGTCGCGCTGATCGCCCCGGGCCGGGCCTGGTACCGCATCGCCTGGATCACCATCACCTTCGAGCTGATCGGCGTGCTCACCGTCGGCACCCTGAGCCTGTTCCTGCCCGAGCTGTTCGCGAAGGCCTCGGTCTGGTCGTGGTACGGCGCCGGGTACCTGTTCATCCCGCTCGTGCTGCCGGTGCTCGGCATGCTGTGGCTGCGGCGCACCCGGTGAGGGCCTACCGCTCGCTGGCCGAGGTGCCCGAAGGATTCGGTCCGGCCGCCGTCACGATCGGCAAGTTCGACGGCGTGCACGCCGGCCACCGCGCCGTGATCGCCGAGCTGATCGACGTGGCCGGCAGCCGCGGCCTGACGAGCGTCGTGATCACCTTCGACCGCCATCCGCTCGCCCAGCTCGACCCGTCCCTCCGGCCCGAGGCGCTGCTCGGCAACGCGCAGCGACTCGAGCTGCTCGAGGAGACGGGCGTCGACGTCACGATCTTCCTGCCCTTCGACGAGGCCCTCGCCTCGATGACCCCGCGCGAGTTCGTCGAGACGGTGCTCGCCGGCGTCTGTCGCACCGAGGTCGTCATGGTGGGGGAGGACTTCCGTTTCGGCGCCAAGGGTCGCGGCACCATCGACACCCTGCGCGAGCTCGGCGGCGAGTTCGGCTTCGACGTCGACCTGATCCCCGACGTGCGGCCCGCCGAGGAGCGCAAGGTCTCCTCGACCTGGATCCGTGAGCTCCTCGCCGAGGGCGACGTCGAGCGCGCCTCCGAGCTGCTCGGCCGCCCGCCCACCGTGCGCGGCATGGTGGTGCACGGCGCGAAGCGCGGGCGCGAGCTCGGCTTCCCGACCGCCAACCTCTCACCCGAGTCCGAAGGGCTCATCCCCGCCGACGGCGTCTACGCCGGCTGGTTGACGGATGCGGGGCGGCGCTACCCCGCGGCGATCTCCGTCGGCAACAACCCGACTTTCGACGGCGTGCCGCAGAAGCAGGTCGAGGCGTACGTGCTCGACGAGGACCTCGACCTCTACGACCACGTGGTCGACGTGTCGTTCGTCGCGCGCATCCGCGGGCAGGTCAAGTTCACGGGCATCGACCCGCTGATCGCCCAGATGGACGACGACGTGCTGAACGCCCGGCGCCTGCTCGATGACGCCCGCTGACCGGGGCGGCACCGGGGTTCGGCCGCTCTGGCAGGGCCGCACCGTCGCGCTGCTCGCCGTGGTGCTCGTCGGGCTGAACCTCCGCACCGCCGTCGCCGCGCTGTCGCCGATCTACGACCGCATCGGCGAGGACTTCGCGATCGGCGCGATCGGCATCGGCTTCCTCGGCACGCTGCCGCCCGTGAGTTTCGCCGTGGTGGGCCTGTTCGCCCCCGCGCTGCACCGGCGGTTCGGCGTGGAGCGGGTGATGGTGGTGGCGATCGTCGCCATCCTGCTCGGGCATCTGGTGCGGGCATCCTCGGGCTCGTACCTGGTGCTCGTGCTCGCGAGCGCCGTGACCTTCGCGGGCATGGGCGTGGCGAACGTGCTGCTGCCTCCGCTCGTCAAGACGTACTTCCCCGACCGCATCGGGCTGCTGACCGCGCTGTACGCGACCATCATGGCGATGGGCGCGACCCTGCCGCCGCTGGTCGCCGTGCCGGTCGCCGACGCCAGCAGCTGGCGGGTCTCGGTGGGCATGTGGGCCGTGTTCGCGGTGCTGGCGCTGGTGCCGCTGGTGACACTGCTGGCGAGACGGATGCGCGATCGGCGCGATGCCGCGGACGGCGCCGCCCCGGCCGATGCCGAGGGCCTGCCCGGGCCCGTCGACGTGCCCATCGAGCGCCGCAAGGGCTTCGGCCGCGTTCTCCGTTCGCCGGTCGCCTGGTCGCTGATGCTCGTCTTCGCCCTCACCTCGGTGAACGCCTACGCCATGTTCGCCTGGCTGCCGAGCATCCTGACCGACGTCGCCGGAGCCTCGGAGGCCGAGGCCGGCGCGCTGCTCTCGCTGTTCTCGGTGATGGGGCTGCCCGCCGCCCTGCTCGTGCCGATCCTCGCGACGAGGATGAGGACGGTCGGCCCGCTGATCGCCGCCGGTGTCGTGTTCTACATCGTGGGCTACGGCGGCCTGCTGCTCGCCCCGGGCGGGCCGCTCTGGCTCTGGGTCGCGTTCATCGGGCTCGGGCCACTGCTGTTCCCGCTCTCGCTCGTGCTGATCAACCTGCGCACGCGCACGCACGAGGGATCGGTGGCGCTGAGCTCGTTCGTGCAGTCGATCGGCTACGGCATCGGCGCGCTCGGTCCGCTCGTGGTCGGCGTGCTGCACGACAGCACCGGCGGCTGGACGGTTCCGCTGCTGTTCCTGGTCGGCACCGCCCTGGCGCTGACCGTCAGCGGTATCGTGGTGGCCCGGCCGCGTATGCTCGAGGACGAGTGGTAGCAGGGCGGGTCGCAAGCGCGGTGATTCGCCGCGCATCCGCTGGTCATGCAGGGCCGCGTGAGAGAATCGACGGATGCGGTGCGACCGGACGGGTCGTGGCCGCGAAGGATTGGGAAGTGACCTCGTGACGATAGAAAGAGCGGTCAGCCCCGCGCAGCGCGCCGTGGAGGTGCTCGGCGGTGACCTGACCGAAGCCACCCTCAAGCGGTACCTCGACGGCCTCCCCGGCGTCGACACCGTCGGACTCGAGCAGCGCGCCGCCTCGCTGGGCACGCGCTCGATCAAGACCACCTCGAAGGCCTGGGCCCTCGACCGCATCATCGAGCTGATCGACCTCACCACGCTCGAGGGCGCCGACACCCCCGGCAAGGTGCGCTCGCTCGTGGCCAAGGCCCTGGTTCCGGATGCGGGGGACAGCTCGACCCCGCGGGTCGCCGCCGTCTGCGTCTACGGCGACATGGTGCCGTACGCCGTCGAGGCGCTGGGCGACGCCCACGCCGCCGGCCGCGTCACCGAGCCGGGCGACGGGCTGATCAACGTCGCCGCCGTCGCCACCGCCTTCCCCTCGGGTCGCGCCTCGCTGCCGGTGAAGCTGGCCGACACCGCCGACGCGGTGGCCGCGGGCGCCGACGAGATCGACATGGTGATCGACCGCGGTGCCTTCCTCTCCGGCCGCTACGGTCAGGTCTTCGACGAGATCGTCGCCGTGAAGGAGGCCTGCCGCCGGGCCGACGGCTCGTTCGCGCACCTCAAGGTGATCCTCGAGACCGGGGAGCTGAACACCTACGACAACGTGCGCCGGGCATCCTGGCTCGCCATCCTCGCGGGCGGCGACTTCATCAAGACCTCGACCGGCAAGGTCGCCCCGGCCGCCACGCTGCCCGTCACCCTGCTGATGCTCGAGGCCGTACGCGACTGGAACCGCCTCACCGGCGAGAAGATCGGCGTCAAGCCGGCCGGCGGCATCCGCTCGTCGAAGGACGCCATCAAGTACCTCGTCACCGTCGCCGAGACGGTGGGCGAGGAGTGGCTCCAGCCGCACCTGTTCCGTTTCGGGGCCTCGAGCCTCCTCAACGACGTGCTGCTGCAGCGGCAGAAGCTCAGTTCGGGCCACTACTCCGGCGCCGACTACGTCACGATCGACTAGGACCACACGATGTCATTCCTCGAATACGCCCCGGCCCCCGAGTCGACGGCGATCCTCGACCTCAAGCCCGAGTACGGCCTGTTCATCGACGGCGAGTTCACCCCCGCCGCCGGCGAGTCGTTCCTGACGATCTCGCCCGCCACCGAGAAGCCCATCGCGCGAATCGCCAACGGCACCGAGGCCGACGTCGACCGCGCCGTGGCCGCCGCGCGGAAGGCCTACGAGAAGACCTGGTCGCGCATGTCGGGCCGCGACCGCGGCAAGTACCTGTTCCGCATCGCGCGCCTCGTTCAGGAGCGCGCCCGCGAGCTCGCCGTGGCTGAGTCGCTCGACAACGGCAAGCCGATCAAGGAGAGCCGCGACGTCGACGTGCCCCTCGTCGCCGCCTGGTTCTTCTACTACGCCGGCTGGGCCGACAAGCTCGAGTACGCCGGCGTCGGCGCGAACCCGCGCTCGCTCGGCGTCGCCGCTCAGGTCATCCCGTGGAACTTCCCGCTGCTCATGCTGGCGTGGAAGATCGCGCCCGCCCTGGCCGCCGGCAACACCGTCGTGCTGAAGCCCGCCGAGACCACGTCGCTCACGGCGCTGCTCTTCGCCGAGATCCTGCAGCAGGCCGACCTCCCGGCCGGCGTCGTCAACATCGTCACCGGTGCGGGTGAAACGGGCCGCGCGCTCGTCAACCACCCCGACGTGAACAAGGTGGCCTTCACCGGCTCCACCGCCGTCGGCCGCGAGATCGCGCGCTCCACCGCGGGCACCGGCAAGAAGCTCACCCTCGAGCTCGGCGGCAAGGCGGCGAACATCGTCTTCGACGACGCGCCGATCGACCAGGCCATCGAGGGCATCGTCAACGGCATCTTCTTCAACCAGGGCCACGTCTGCTGCGCGGGTTCGCGGCTGCTGGTGCAGGAGTCGATCCACGACGAGGTCGTCGAACGCCTGAAGTCGCGCCTCGAGACCCTGCGCGTCGGCGACCCCCTCGACAAGAACACCGACGTGGGCGCCATCAACAGCGCCGAGCAGCTGGCGCGCATCCGCGAGCTGAGCGAGATCGGCGAGGCCGAGGGCGCCGAGCGCTGGAGCCCGGCGTGCGAGCTGCCCGAGAACGGCTTCTGGTTCGCCCCCACGATCTTCACCAACGTGTCGACCAGCCACCGCATCGCCCGCGAGGAGATCTTCGGCCCGGTGCTGTCGGTGCTGAGCTTCCGCACCCCGGCCGAGGCGATCGCCAAGGCCAACAACACGCCCTACGGCCTCTCGGCCGGTATCTGGAGCGAGAAGGGCAGCCGCATCCTGGCCGTGGCCGACAAGCTGCGCGCCGGCGTGATCTGGGCCAACACCTTCAACCGCTTCGACCCCGCGTCGCCCTTCGGCGGCTACAAGGAGTCAGGCTACGGCCGCGAAGGCGGCCGCCACGGTCTCGCCGCATACCTGAAGGAAGGCGCCCGATGAGCAGCCACGTCACCGTTCCCAAGACCTACAAGCTCTACGTCAACGGCGCCTTCCCGCGCAGCGAGTCGGGCCGCGTGTACGAGGTCGTCGACTCCAAGGGCCGCTTCCTCGCCAACGCCGCGCAGGCCTCGCGAAAGGATGCGCGTGACGCCGTCGTGGCCGCACGCGCCGCCGTCGGCGGCTGGTCGGGCGCCACCGCCTACAACCGCGGCCAGGTGCTCTACCGCGTGGCCGAGGTGCTCGAGGGACGCCGCGCCCAGTTCGAGGACGAGATCGTCAAGCAGGAGGGCGTGTCGGCCTCCGCCGCCCGTTCGCAGGTCGACGAGGCGATCGACCGCTGGGTCTGGTACGCCGGCTGGGCCGACAAGTACGCGCAGGTGGCGGGCAACGCGAACCCGGTCTCCGGCCCGTACTTCAACCTCTCCGTGCCCGAGCCCACCGGTGTCGTCGCGGTCGTGGCGCCACAGGACTCGGCCCTGCTCGGTCTCGTCAGCGCGGTCGCGCCCGCGCTCGTCGCCGGCAACACCGTCGTGGTGGTGGCCAGCGAGGCGCATCCGCTCTCGGCGATCACCCTCGGCGAGGTGCTCGCCACGAGCGACCTGCCGAAGGGCGTGGTGAACGTGCTGACCGGCTCTCCCGCCGAGCTGGCGCCGTGGCTCGCGAGCCATGCCGACGTGAACGCGCTCGACCTCGTGGGCGCCTCGGCGCTGGAGTGGATCGACCTCGAGATCGCCGCGGCCGAGACGCTGAAGCGCGTGCTGCCGCCCGAGGAGGGGCCGGACGCCGCCGCGCCGAGCCTCGCCCGCATCGGGGCGTTCACCGAGATCAAGACGGTGTGGCACACGAAGGCGCTGATCTAGTGCTGCACCGACCGGCGCTGCGCTGACCGTTCACCCCGAGGGCGACGCCTCCCGCCCGCCGTGTCCGTGCGAGGGCTAGCGTAGGCAGCATGACCTCCCCACGCTTGGCCCTCGTCACGGGCGCGACCGGCTACATCGGGGGGCGTCTGGTTCCCCGCCTGCTCGACGCGGGCTTCGACGTGCGCGTGCTCGTGCGCACGCCCGAGAAGCTGCGCGACGTGCCCTGGGCGGGCTCGGTCGACATCGTGAAGGGCGACCTCGGTGACGCCGAGTCGCTGCGCACAGCGGTGAAGGGCGTCGACGTCTTCTACTACCTCGTGCACTCCATGGGCGGCACGGGCGACTTCGAGAAGGCCGAGGAGGCCTCGGCGAAGAACGTGGCCGCCGCGGTCGCCGACGCCGGCGTCACGCGCGTCGTGTACCTCGGCGGTCTCCATCCCGAGGGCGGGGAGCTGTCGCCGCACCTGCGGTCGCGGGTCGCGGTCGGGCGCATCCTGCTCGACTCGGGCGTGCCGACCGCCGCCCTGCAGGCGGGTGTCGTCATCGGCTCCGGCTCGACCTCGTTCGAGATGATCCGGCACCTCACCGACGTCCTGCCGTACATGCCGGCACCGAAGTGGGTGCGCAACCACATCCAGCCGATCGCCGTGCGCGACGTGCTCTACTACCTCGTCAGGGCCGCCGATCTGCCGTCCGAGGTGAACCGCACCTTCGACATCGGCGGGCCCGACGTGCTGCGCTACGGGCAGATGATGAACGGCTACGCGCTCGAGGCGGGGCTCGCCCAGCGGCCGATCGCCGCGCTGCCCGTGCTGACGCCGTGGCTCGCCTCGCAGTGGGTGAATCTCGTCACGCCCATCCCGCGCGCGCTGGCCATCCCGATCATCGCGTCGCTGCAGTTCGACTGCGTCACGCACGAGCACGACATCCGCGGCTACATCGACGACCCCGAGGGCGGGCTCACCCCGTACCGCCGGGCCGTGCGGCTCGCGCTCGGCAAGATGAAGGCCGGTGAGGTCGAGACCAGCTGGCAGGACGCCTTCGTGCCCGGTGCCGTGAGCGACCCGCTGCCGAGCGACCCCGACTGGGCCGGCCACACCGTGTACCTCGATGTGAAGCAGCGCCGCACGCCGGCCCCCGCCGACGAGCTCTGGCGCGTGATCGAGGGCATCGGCGGGGAGAACGGCTGGTACTCCTTCCCGATCGCCTGGGCCGTGCGCGGGTGGATGGACAAGGTCGTCGGCGGCGTGGGCCTCCGTCGTGGCCGTCGCAGCCAGACCGAGCTGCACACGGGCGACGCGCTCGACTTCTGGCGCGTGGAGCAGATCGACCGCGGGTCGTTCCTGCGGCTCCGCGCCGAGATGAAGGTGCCGGGTGGTGCGTGGCTCGAGATGCGCGCCACGCCCTCCGACGACGGCGGCTCCATCTACGACCAGCGCGCCATCTTCTTCCCGCGTGGGCTCGGCGGCCGGCTGTACTGGTTCGCGATCCTGCCTTTCCACGGCGTGATCTTCAACGGCATGGCCAACCGCATCACCGAGACCGCGCTGCTCGCGGCCCGGAAGGACGCCGCGATGGCCGGTTCGACGAAGCCCGCCGGAGCGGGGATCGTCGCCCCCGGCTAAAATGGGGATCTACTTCACCTGGAGGTGCGGATGTCCGGAAAGCCCAAGACCGTCTTCGTCGGAGACAGCCTGATCGAAGGCGGCCGCTGGCAGGAGTGGTTCCCCGAGCTCGAGGCCGTGAACCTCGGCGTCGGCGGAGACACCACCGAGGGTCTGATCGCCCGGCTCGACGAGGTGGCCGCCGAAGACCCCGACACGGTCGTGCTCCTGATCGGCACGAACGACGTGGCGAACCGCCGCGGCATCGAGCAGGTCGTGCGCGGCATCGAGACCGCGCTCGCCAACATCCGGGCCGCGCTGCCCGACGCGCGCATCCTCGTGCAGTCGGTGCTGCCGCGCGGCGCCGAGTACGCCGAGTTCGTCAAGGAGATCAACCGGCACGTGTGGCAGTTCGCCGCCACCGTGCGCGCGCACTACCTCGACCTCTGGCCCGTCATGGCCGTCGAGTCGGGCGAGCTCAACCCGGCCTTCACCGAAGACCGGCTGCATCTGAACGAAGAGGGCTACAAGGCGTGGCTCTCCGAGCTCGAGCCGGCCCTGGAGCGGGTGCACGACCTTCCGCCGTCGAGCCGGCCCATCCGGCTGCCCGAGCTGCACGCGCAGATGGCCGCCGAGCAGGCGAAGCGGGCCGAGCAGCAGTAGTCACGGTGCGGGTGAAAGCCCGCGCTAGAGCCGCTTCACAAGGCGCTCGAAGAAGCGGATGCCCGTGAACCACGTGTCCACGTGCATCCGCTCGTTCTTGGCGTGCAGTGTGGCACGCTCCTCGGACGACATCTCGAAGGGGCTGAAGCGGTACACCGAGCGGCTGAGCGGGGAGAACCACCGCGAGTCGGTCGCTCCGGTCTGAACGTAGGGGGTGACGACGGTGCCCGGGTAGCTCGCGACGATCGTCTCGGCGAGCAGCTCCCAGTCGGGCCCGCCCATGCGGGAGACCCGGGCGGGGCCGTTCTCCATCGTGGTGTCGACGCGCACGAGCGGGTCGGCGATCGCGCGCTCCAGGTGGCGCCTTGCCTCATCGACCGTCGAGCCGACGGCGATGCGCACGTTGACGACGGCCTGCGCTCGCTCGGCCAGCGCGTTCGCGGCCGGTGATCCGGAGAGCTGCGTCACGGCCATCGTCGTGCGCACCATCGCTGCGGTCTCGTCGCTGAGCCGCGCGAAGACGGGCACGATCAGCGGGCGGAAGAGCCCGACCCGGGTGAAGACCGTGCGCAACGGGTTCGCCGCGTGGGCACCGATGGTGGCGATCATGCGGGCCGTCACCGGGTTCAGGCTCGCGGGGAACGGGTGCTTCTGCAGGCGCGTGATGGCCCGGGCCAGGCGGTTTGTGGCCGTGTCGGCCGGGGGAGTCGAGGCGTGGCCGCCCGGCTGCTCGACCGTGAAGGTGAAGTTCGTGGTGCCCTTCTCGCTCACGCCGACCACGGCGACCGGCACCGCGACCGTCGGGAAGGCGCGCTCGATCACCGCGCCGCCCTCGTCGAGCACGAGACCGAGCTCCACCCCGCGCTCGTGCAGCAGGCGGGAGGCCGCTTCGGCGCCGGTGCCCGCCGTCTCCTCGTCGTGGCCGAACAGCAGGTAGACGTCGTTCTCCGGCGTGACGCCCGAGGCGAGCGAGCGCTCGACGGCTTCGAGGACGGCGACCACCGAGCCCTTGTCGTCGAGTGTTCCGCGCCCCCAGAGCACGCGGTCGGCGCCGTCGCCCGTGACCTCCGCGGCGAAGGGCGGATGCTCCCAGCCCTCGTCGGTGGCGACCACCACGTCGTAGTGGCCCATCAGCACGGCGGCGCGGCCGCGGGTGCGACCGGGCCAGCGGAAGAGGAAGGTGCGGTCGCGCATCCGCTCGAGCTCGAGGCGCTCGTGCACCAGGGGGTAGAGCTCGCTCAGGGCGTCGGCGAAGGCGTCGAACGCGGCCTCGTCGCGCTCGGCCGGCGGCAGGGACACCGTGGGGATGCGGAGGAGGGTGCGGAGGCGCTCGAGGGCGGCCTCGTCGCCGGGCTGGGCGGCGCCGCTCATGCCCGCACCCGTTCGGGCTGCTCGGCGATCGGTGGGCGGGCGCCGAGGCGCTGGATCGCGATGGCCGCGCAGCGCACGCCCTCGCGGGCCGCCCGCTCGAGCCTGGCCTCGTCGATCGCCTCGGCGACCACGGGTCCTCCCGTGAGCAACGCGTGCACGAAGCCGGCGCTGAAGGCGTCTCCCGCGCCGGTGGTGTCGACCGGGTCGACCAGCAGGGCCGGTACGCGCACGACGAGCGGATGCCCGTGCGCCCGCCTGACCGCGGCGAGCACCCCGCCCCGCCCCATCGTCAGCGCCACCACCGGGGCGTGCGCGAGCAGCGCGGTCGCCACCTCCGCCGGATCGACGGCTGAACTGCCCGGAGCCGCCGGATCGGCGGACGCGATCAGCGCGCGCCCTTCGTCGAGGTTCGGCAGCAGCACCGTGGCGCCCCGGGAGGCGTCGAGCACTGTGGCGGCGCCGTGGTCGGCGATGAAGCCGGCCGAGCCAGGGTTCACCGAGATGGTCATGCCGGCCGCGGTGGCGTCGGCGATCAGGGCGGCGCAGGCGCGCACCGCGCTCAGGCGGGCCGCGCCGGGCACGTCGTTGAAGAGCGAGTAGCCGGTGAGGTGCAGATGGGCCCCCGGCGCGAGCAGGGAGCGGTCGACGTCGGCCGGGCCGGTCAGCACGTTGGCGCCGCGTTCCGTGAGCATGGTGCGGGTGCGGTCGGGCTGCAGCACCACGACGATGGTGCCCGTCGGGCGCTCGACGTCGGCCAGGAGGTGGGCCGCCACGCCGGCCTCGGCCAGCTCGGAGGTGTGCCGGTCGACGTCGGCCGTGCCGACCCGGCCGAAGAAATGGGCCTCGGCTCCGAGGTGACCGAACCAGGCGGCCGCGTTCGCCGCCGATCCGCCCGAGCGCCGCTCGATCGTGGCCGCGGTGTCGGTGTCGGGCCGGATGTCGCCGGCCGGGGTGACGATGACGTCGTCGAAGACGTCGCCGAAGGCGATCACCCGCGGGGCGGCCGGGAGCGGGGTCACCCGCGGGGCGGCCAGGGGCGCGACCACCCGCGGCACGGGCATCCGCGGGTCGGTCACGGGCTAGGCCGCAGCGCTGTTCAGTGCGCTCCAGGAGAGCGCGATGCCGCCGGCGAGCCGCACGTTGTTGCGCGCGATGTCGAGGTTCACCTCGAGGCTGCGGCCGCCCGACTCCTCGACGATGAAGCCGAGCAGGAACGGTGTGACCGCCTTGCCCGAGACCCCGGCGGCGTCGGCCGCGGCGAAGGCGGTCGCGAGCACGCGGTCGTGCTCCGCCGGGTCCCACTGCAGCTCGGCCGGCAGCGGGTTGGCCACGACGATGCCCTGGCCGTGGCCGAGCAGGTCCTGTCCGCGCATGACCCGGGCGATCTCGTCGGTGTCCTCGACCGACCAGTCGATCGTGTAGCCGGAGGTGCTGAGCCAGAAGCTCGGGAAGTCGGTGGTGCGGTAGCCGACCACGGGAACGCTGAGGGTCTCGAGGCGCTCGAGCGTGGCGGGGATGTCGAGCACCGACTTGACGCCCGCCGAGACGACGGTGACACCCGAGAGCGCCAGCGCCGAGAGGTCGGCCGACTCGTCGAAGGTGTCGGAGGCGCCGCGGTGCACACCGCCGAGGCCGCCCGTGGCGAAGACGCGCACCCCGGCGCGGCCGGCGAGGTAGGCGGTGGCCGCGACGGTGGTCGCACCGCTCGCGCCCTTGGCCGAGAGGATCGGCAGGTCGCGCACGCTCGCCTTGGTCATGTCCTCCTCGGCGATGCGCCGCACGCCCTCGTCGTCGAGGCCGATGCGGGGGATGCCGTCGAGCACCGCGATGGTGGCGGGCGTGACGCCGGCGTCACGGAGGATCGCCTCGAACTCCCGGGCCGCCTCGAGGTTGCGGGGGCGGGGGAGACCGTGCGAGATGATCGTCGACTCGAGCGCCACGACCGGGCGCCCGGCCGCGAGGGCCTCGGCGACCTCGTCGGAGACGCGGAAGGCCTCGGTCTGTGCCGGTGCCTCGGTCTGGTGGTTCGTCGCCGCCATCAGTGGAGCCGCGCCTTGAGCGCCACCACGGGGTCGGCGGCGTTCAGGATGCCCGGCCCGAAGCGGAGCATCGTCACCGTGTGCGACACGGGGCCGGCGCCGCTGCCCGAGCCGGCCGAGAGCCGCACCGCGACCGTCGCGCGCTCCCAGGTGAGGATGGCCTCCTGCGCCAGCTGCACGGTCAGCCCGAGCGGCTGCGTGTTGCCCGAGCGCACGTCGGGAAGCGAGTAGCCGCCGAGCCCGGCGAGCGTGGAATAGACCTCCGACACGTCCTTCTGGGGAAGCGGCACGGCGCCCTGCCCGGCGAAGACGGTGACGAACAGCCGTGCGGCGAGCTCCTCGGGATCAGCTGTCCAGAGCCCCTCTGGGCCTGCGAAAAGGGGGGTCGAAGCACCCGACGTGAATGACATGGGTTCACCCTACCGAGCGCCGCGTAGGATTGGCGAGACATGAGCGCGCGACAGACCACCCCCGACTTCACCCGTCCCGCACTCGCCCCCGGGCTCCTCGGCGCGATCGCCCTGGTGGCCTTCCTGGCCGTCATCGGCGACGACGGCTGGTTCACCGTGGCCCGCTTCGTGATCGCCATCCTGGCGCTCATCATGCTCGTCTTCGCGGTGCAGGCGAAGCAGTGGTGGTGGCTCCCGCCGCTCGCCGCCATCGCCGTGCTGTGGAACCCGGTGCTGCCGATCGTCCTGCCGCTCGTGGGCTGGCAGATCGCCCACGGCGTCGGCGCGATCGTGTTCGTCGCCAGTGGACTGCTGATCAAGGTGCATCGCGTAGACTGAGCACGCCACGGGTTTTCCCGCTCCTCGCGCCGACCGCGATTTTATCGCCTTGCTCGACCGCCCAGGCCCCGTGCACTCCGCCTCACTCCCAGGAGAACGATGTCAAGGTCCGGCAACCGCCGTACGCGCACCGCAGACAACACCGGTCTGATCCCGATCCTCGCCCGCAAGGTGCGCGAGGTCGAAGCCGCCGCCCAGCGCGGCAAGGTCGCCCCCGCCAACCGCACGAAGTTCCTCGTGGTCGCCCTGCTCATGCGCGAGGAGCGCGCGAGCATCAAGACCGACACGACGATCACCGACGCCGAGCGGGCCGAGCAGCTGAAGCGCCTCGACGGCATCGCATCGATCCTCGCGCGCACCGCCGCCCGCGACACCTCGCTCATCGCGCTGCTCGAGAACGACACCCCGCTCTCACCCGCCGCCCGGAGCCTCCGCCGCGAGTACCTGGAGGACGCTGGCTACGAGGTGCCCGACGACGAGCCCGAGACGCCGGCCCCCACCGCCACCGTCGTGCCACCCGAGCTCGCCGAGCGCCAGGTCGTGCCCGTGTCGGTCAAGTCGCGTCAGCTCGCGAACCCCTTCATGGCCCCCGACCTCACGCCCGCCAAGCCGCACGGCGTCGGCCGGCTCTCGAACTGGGAGCTGCTCGGCCCGCTCTACCGCGCCTTCGAGTACGGTGCCGGCGGCAGGGCCGCCAGCATGGAGCTGCCCGAGGCCCCCACCATCGACCGTCTCTCGCCCCCCGGCCACGAGCTGATGGTGCACCAGTCCCGCTTCCTGCAGAGCGTGCAGGCGGGGCACCGCACCTTCCTGCTCGCCGACGAGCCCGGTCTCGGCAAGACGGCGCAGTCGCTGCTGGCCGCATCCGTCGCCGACGCCTACCCGCTGCTGGCCGTCGTGCCGAACGTGGTGAAGATGAATTGGGCTCGCGAGGTCGAGCTCTGGACCCCGCACCGCCGTGCCACCGTCGTGCAGGGCGACGGCGAGACGCTCGACGCCTTCGCCGACGTCGTGGTCGTGAACTACGAGGTGCTCGACCGGCACCTGTCCTGGCTCGGCAGCATGGGCTTCCGCGGCATGGTCGTCGACGAGGCGCACTTCATCAAGAACATGACCTCGCTGCGCTCGCGCAACGTGCTGGCACTGGCCGACCGCATCCGGCACACCGCCCCGCGCGGCAACCCGCTGATGATGGCGCTCACCGGAACGCCGCTGATCAACGACGTCGACGACTTCCGTGCGATCTGGCAGTTCCTCGGCTGGATCGACGGCGACAAGCCGGGCCCCGAGCTGATGGAGCACCTCGAAGAAATCGGCCTCACCCCGGCCGACGCGGGCTTCTTCGCCGAGGCGCGCGAGGCCGTCATCGACATGGGCATCGTGCGCCGACGCAAGATCGACGTGGCCGCCGACCTGCCCGCCAAGCGCATCGTCGACCTCCCCGTGGAGCTCGACGACGACTTCGGCCGCTCCATCCGCGAGGCCGAGCGCGAGCTCGGTGCCCGCCTGGTCACCCGCTACCGCCGCCTGGTGGCGGCCCGGGCCAACGCTCGCGGCGACGAGGTCGACGAGCTGCCCGACGACGACCTGATGCGCCTCGTCGCGCGGCAGGAGCTCGAGGACACGCAGGCCAACGAAGACGGCCTGAACGTCTTCACGATGGTGCGCCGCATCGGCACGGCGAAGGCCGGCCTCGCCGCCGACTACACCGCGCAGCTCGCCCGCTCAGTGGGCAAGGTGGTCTTCTTCGCCAAGCACATCGACGTGATGAACGCCGCCGAGGAGCTCTTCGCCAAGCGGGAGCTGAAGACGGTGTCGATCCGCGGCGACCAGTCGGCCGCCCTCCGTCAGCGCGAGATCGACGCCTTCAACAACGACCCCGAGGTGGCCGTGGCCGTCTGCTCGCTCACCGCGGCGGGCGTCGGCCTCAACCTGCAGGCCGCGTCGAACGTGGTGCTCGCGGAGCTGTCCTGGACCGCTGCCGAGCAGACCCAGGCCATCGACCGCGTGCACCGCATCGGCCAGGCCGAGCCGGTCACCGCGTGGCGGATCGTGGCCGCGCAGACGATCGACACCCGCATCGCCGAGCTGATCGACTCGAAGCAGGGGCTCGCCGCCCGTGCGCTCGACGGCTCCGACCAGGCGATCGGCTCGACCGACAGCGTGCAGCTCGACGCCCTCGTCGGCCTGCTGCGCTCGGCGCTCGAGGACTGATCTTCCCCTCGACCGCTCGCATGTGTACGGTGTTCACATGCGATTCATGATGTTCGTGATGGGCGACGAGACGCCCGATGCCGAGCCCGACGAGAGCGACGTCGACGTCTGGGTCGACGAGCTCGAGAGCGCCGGGCAGCGGGTGATGGGCGACATCCTCGACCCGGGCACCGCCCGTGGGGTGCGGGTGCGCGCGGGTGAGACGATCGTCACCGAGGGCCCGCTCATCGGTGTCACCGACGCGATCTGGGGCTTCGACCTGCTCGAGGCCCGCGACCTCGACGAGGCGACGGCGCTGGCCGCCCGGCATCCGATGGCCAGGAACGGCCGCCTCGAGCTGCGGCCGTTCCCGGAAGGCTGACGCGAGCGGCCGGCCCGGTTCGCCCGGGCGGCCGCCGCTACGCGCGACCGAGCACGTCGAGCATCCACGCGTACTCGTACGAGACCTCGCGCCACCGCTCGTACCGGCCCGAGACGCCGCCGTGCCCGGCCGACATCTCGGTCTTGAGCAGCACGGGCGCACCGACGTCGCGCAGCCGCGCCGTCCACTTCCCGGGCTCGACGTAGAGCACGCGGGTGTCGTTCAAGCTCGTCACGGCCAGGATGCGCGGGTACTCCTGCTCGGTCACGTTCTCGTACGGCGAGTACGACTTCATGTACGCGTAGACCTCGGGGTCGTGCAGCGGGTCGCCCCACTCGTCCCACTCGATCACGGTCAGGGGGAGCGAGGGGTCGAGGATCGACGTCAGCGCGTCCACGAACGGCACCTGCGCCAGGATGCCCGCGAACAGCTGCGGCGCCAGGTTCGCCACCGCACCCATCAGCAGGCCGCCGGCGCTTCCGCCCTGCGCCACGAGCGTCGACGGGGCGGTGAAGCCGAGCTCGATCATCCGCTCGGCCGCGCTGACGAAGTCGGTGAAGGTGTTCTTCTTCGTCAGCGTCTTGCCGTCCTCGTACCAGTGCCGGCCGAGCTCGCCGCCGCCGCGCACGTGCGCGATGGCGAAGGCCACGCCGCGGTCGAGCAGCGAGAGGCGGGCGACTGAGAACGACGGGTCGATCGAGGACTCGTAGGAGCCGTAGCCGTAGAGCACCAGCGGCGCCGGAGAATCGGTGCCGAGCACGCCGCGCCGGGCCACCAGCGAGATCGGCACCCGGGTGCCGTCGGCGGCCGTCGCCCATTCGCGGCGCTGCTCGTAGAACGAGGGGTCGTAGCCGCCGAGCACCGCCTGCTGCTTCAGCAGCGTCGAGGTGCCGGTGGCGATGTCGTGGTCGAACACCGACGAGGGGGTGACGAATGAGGTGTAGCCGAAGCGGATGGTCGGCTGCTCCCACTCGGGGTTGCCCGAGGTGCCCACCGAGAACAGCGGCTCGTCGAACTCGAGCTCGGTGAAGGCGGCGCCCGCGAGGCTCGTCGTGCCGGCGTCGAGGGGCAGCAGCGCGATGCGGGTGAGGCCGTCGCGCCGGTAGTCGATCGTCAGGTGGCCGGCGAAGGCGTCGACGTCCTCCAGGCGCACGGCCTCGTCGTGGGCGATCACGGTCTCCCACGACGAGCGGTCGAGCGGCTGCGCCAGGTCGACGGCCACGAGCTCGAAGTTCAGCGCCTGGTCGTTGTGGAGCACCAGCAGCCGGTCCCGACCGCCGACGATCGCGTGCTCGACGGCGTATTCGACACCCTCGCGCCGGGGCCAGACGACCTGGAACCCGGCTTCGGGATGCTCGGTGTCGAGCAGCAGCACCTCGCTGGTGATCTTCGAGCCGACCGCGATCTCGAGGTAGCGGCGGCTGCGGGTGAGGCCCACGCCGACCCAGAAGCGCTCGTCGGGCTCGGTGAAGACGACCTGGTCGTCGGTGCCGCTCGTGCCGACGACGTGCTGCCAGATGGTGTCGGGGCGCCAGGCGTCATCGACCGTGGGGTAGTAGACGCTCGCGCCGTCGCCGGCGAAGACGGCGCCCGGGAAGGTGTCGGCGACCTCGTCGGGCAGGTCCTCGCCGAGCTCGAGGTCGCGGATGCGCAGCGTGTAGCGCTCGTCGCCGACGACGTCGACCGCGTAGGCGAGCATCCGCCCGTCGGGGGAGACGTCGAAGGAGCCGAGCGAGTAGAACTCGTGGCCCGCGGCCTGCTCGTTGTCGTCGAGCACGACCTGCTCGCCGTCGATCGGCACGCCCGGCTCGATCGACGGGGGAGTCCAGTCGTCGGGGCCGGCGATCGGCGCGCGGCAGTGCACGCCGTACTGCGAACCCTCGGCGGTGCGGGTGTAGTACCAGTGGCCGCCGTCGCGCACGGGCACCGAGAGATCGGTCTCCCGGGTGCGGCCCTTGATCTCGTCGAAGATCTCCTGACGGAGCCCGGCGAGGTGCGCCGTGGCCTCCTCGGTGAACGCGTTCTCGGCCTCGAGGTAGGCGAGCACCTCGGGATCCTCCTTGTCGCGCAGCCACTCGTAGGGGTCGGAGACGGTGTCGCCGTGGTGCACACGATCGAACGGGACCTTGCGGGCGCGGGGAGGGAGCGATGCCATGACTCCAGCGTAGATCGCCCGTGAACATGAACGGCGGGTGAACGAATAGGGTTGCAGGGTGGATCTCACCGTCGTCGTCGTGCTCGTCATCGCGCTGGCCCTGTTCTTCGATTTCACGAACGGCTTCCACGACACGGCGAACGCCATGGCGACGCCGATCGCGACCGGCGCCCTGAAGCCCAAGGTGGCCGTGGCACTGGCCGCCGTGCTTAATCTCGTGGGCGCCTTCCTCAGCACCGAGGTCGCCAAGACCATCTCGGGCGGCCTGATCAAGGAGGGCGACGGGGGCGTCCAGATCCTGCCGGAGATGATCTTCGCCGGCCTGATCGGCGCGATCGTCTGGAACCTGCTGACGTGGCTGTTCGGGCTCCCCTCCAGCTCGTCCCACGCCCTGTTCGGCGGCCTGATCGGCGCGGCCGTGGTCGGGGCCGGGTTCGGGGTCGTCGACTACAGCGTGCTCGTGTCCAAGGTCATCCTGCCCGCGCTCGTCGCCCCCCTGGTCGCCGGGCTGGTCGCCTTCGTCGCCACCCGGCTGGCGTACGCGATCACCCGGATGCCGAGCGACAGCACCCAGTCCGGCGTCCGCGGCCGGTTCCGCTACGGCCAGATCTTCTCCTCCTCGCTCGTGGCACTCGCGCACGGCACCAACGACGCGCAGAAGACGATGGGCGTCATCACGCTCACGCTGATCGCGTCGGGGCTGCAGCCCACGGGCTCGGGGCCCGAGTTCTGGGTGATCATCACCTGCGCGCTCGCGATCGCGCTCGGCACCTACATGGGCGGCTGGCGCATCATCCGCACCCTCGGCGCCGGCCTCACCGAGGTGAAGCCCGCCCAGGGCTTCGCCGCCGAGACCAGCACGGCCGCGACCATCCTCGCGTCGAGCCACCTCGGCTTCGCGCTCAGCACCACCCAGGTCGCCTCCGGCTCGGTGATCGGCTCGGGCCTCGGGCGGAAGGGCGCGTCGGTGCGCTGGCGCACGGCGGGCCGGATCGGCCTCGGCTGGCTGATGACCCTGCCCGCCTCGGCCATCGTCGGCGCCCTCGCCGCGCTGGTCGTCGGCATCGGGCCGGTGGGCCTCGTGATCGACCTGGTCGCGGGCGTCGCCGTCATCGTCACGATCTTCGTCATCTCCCGGCGCAACAACGTCGACTCGAAGAACGCGTTGAGCGAGGTCGACGCCGCCACCATCGCGGTGCGCACGCCGAAAGCCACCCGCCGCAAGCGAAAGGCCGTGAAGTGATCGACTGGGGAGCGTTCCTGATCGTGGCGGTGGCCTCGCTGGTGTCGACCGCCGTGGTGGTGAGCCTGTACTCGTTCGGGCTGAGGTTCCAGAGCCTCACCCACCCCGACGCCGCCACCGGCGAGCCGGTGCGTCCGGGCTGGGCGCGAGCGCTGTCCTACCTCTGCTTCGGCCTGAGCGTCTGCGCGGTGCTCTTCGGCATCTATCTGATAGTGCCTTTTCTGCACCGCTGAACCTACGATGTCGCCATGACCTCCGATCCGATCATCGCGCCCCTCACCCCCGTGGTCCCCGTGCTCCGCTCGGGCTTCGACGAGGGGGTCACCCGGTCGTTGCGCTGGCGCACCGCCCAGCTGACGGCCATGAAGCGGATGCTCGACGAGAACTCCGCGGCGTTCGAGGACGCCCTCTTCACCGACCTCGGCAAGAATCCCACCGAGGCGGCGCTGACCGAGCTGAACGTCGTGGTCGCCGAGATCCAGCACACACTGAAGCACCTCCGCGGCTGGCTGCGCCCGCGCCGCGTGCCCGTGCCGCTCGCCCTGGCGCCCGCGAGCGCCTCGACGATGCTCGAGCCTCTCGGCGTCGTGCTCGTCATCTCGCCCTGGAACTACCCGCTGCAGCTGCTGCTCGAGCCCGCCGTCGGAGCCCTCGCCGCCGGGAACGCCGTGCTGCTGAAGCCGAGCGAGCTCGCCCCGGCCACGTCCGCCCTGCTGGCCGAACTGGTGCCGCGCTACCTCGACGAGCGGGCCGTCGCGGTCGTCGAAGGCGGGGTCGAGGTCACCACGCAGCTGCTCGCCGAGCGCTTCGACCACATCTTCTACACCGGCAACGCCGCGGTGGGCCGCATCGTGATGACGGCCGCCGCGAAGCACCTCACCCCGGTCACGCTCGAGCTCGGCGGCAAGTCGCCGGTGTACGTCGACGACACGGTCGATCTGGCGGGCGCCGCCCGGCGGATCGCCTGGGGCAAGTTCCTGAACGCCGGCCAGACCTGTGTGGCGCCCGACTACCTGATGGCGACGCGGGAGGTGGCCGACGCGCTCGTGCCGCACCTGGTCGAGGTGATCGCCGAGCTGTACGAGGGCGATCCGCGCTCGAGCTCGAGCTACGGCCGCATCGTGAACGACAAGCAGTACTCGCGGCTGACGGGCCTGCTCGACGGCGCCACGGTGCTGAGTGGCGGGCGCACCGACGACCGCACCCGGTACATCGCCCCGACACTGCTCGGCGACGTCGCCCGCGACGCGCCCGTGATGCAGCAGGAGATCTTCGGGCCGCTGCTGCCGATCGTCACGGTGACCGGCCTCGACGACGCGATCTCGTTCATCCGCTCCGGCGAGAAGCCCCTGGCGCTCTACGCCTTCACGAACGACCCGGTCGCGCAGCGGCGCATCCTGACTGAGACCTCCTCGGGTGCCGTCGGCTTCGGCGTGCCCGTGGCGCACCTCACGGTGCCCGGGCTGCCCTTCGGCGGCGTGGGCGAGAGCGGCATGGGCGCCTACCACGGGCGGCGCAGCATCGAGACGTTCAGCCACGAGAAGGCCGTGCTCAGGAAGAGCCTCGTGCCTGACACGCTGAAGCTCGTCTACCCGCCCTACACCGAGCGCAGGGACGGCTTCGTGCGAGGCCTGCTGCGCCGGCTGAGCTGAGCGCCCGCGGAACGGGGCCCGGAGTAGAGTCGGTGCCGTCCCGCCACGAACGGGACGACACGACACGAGCAATGGAGCCCCACCCGTGACCACCACCGTTCCCACCGGAACCGCTTCCCCGACCGCAGCCGACGAAGCGGTCGGCGCCACCCGCACCGAGACCGACAGCCTCGGCAGCGTCGAGATCCCCGCCGAGGCGTACTGGGGCGTGCACACCGCCCGGGCGCTGGAGAACTTCCCGATCAGCCGCCGGCCGATCTCCGTCTACCCCGACCTCGTCAACGCCCTGGCCATCGTGAAGCAGGCCGCCGCCCGCGCCAACGCCGAGATCGGGGTGCTCGACCAGGCGAAGGCCGACGCCATCGAGGCCGCCTGTGAGCGCATCCGGGCGGGGGAGTTCCACGACCAGTTCGTCGTGGGGGTCATCCAGGGCGGGGCCGGCACCTCGACGAACATGAACGCCAACGAGGTGATCGCCAACGTCGCGCTGGCGGCGGGCGGGCATCCGCTGGGCTCGTACGACGTCCTGCACCCGCTCGACGACGTCAACCGCAGCCAGAGCACGAACGACGTGTACCCGACGGCGGTCAAGCTCGCGATGGTCTTCTCGCTGCAGCGGCTGATGGTCGAGCACGAGCAGCTGCGCGACGCCTTCGCCGCGAAGGGCGTCGAGTTCGGCCACGTGCTGAAGGTGGGCCGCACCCAGCTGCAGGACGCCGTGCCGATGACGCTCGGCCAGGAGTTCCACGGCTTCGCCACCACCCTCACCGAGGACCTCGAGCGCCTGCGCCACACGATGCCGCTGCTCTGGGAGATCAACCTCGGCGCGACCGCGATCGGCACCGGCATCACGGCCGACCCGAACTACGCCGCCACCGTCTGCCGGCACCTCCGCGACCTCACCGGCTTCGAGCACGTCACCGCTGCCGACCTCGTCGAGGCCACGAGCGACGCCGGCGTGTTCATGACCCTCTCGGGCGTGCTGAAGCGCTCGGCCATCAAGCTCTCGAAGATCTGCAACGACCTGCGGCTGCTCTCCAGCGGTCCCCAGGCCGGTCTCGGCGAGATCAACCTGCCGGCGCGCCAGGCCGGCTCGAGCATCATGCCGGGCAAGGTGAACCCGGTCATCCCCGAGGTCGTGAACCAGGTCGCGTTCTCGGTCGCGGGTGCCGACGTCACGATCACGATGGCGGCCGAGGGCGGGCAGCTGCAGCTGAACGCCTTCGAGCCGGTGATCGCGCACTCGCTGCTGCAGAGCCTCGCCTGGATGACGCAGGGCTGGCGCACCCTCCGCGTGAACTGCATCGACGGCATCACGGCGAACCTCGACCGGCTCGACACGATGGTGTCGACCTCGGTGGGTGTGGTCACGGCGCTCACGCCCTACATCGGCTACACCGCCGCCTCGGCGCTCGCGAAGACCGCTCTGCTGACCCACCGCAACATCGCCGACCTCGTCGTCGAGGCCGGGCTGATGAGCCGCGAACGGGTGATGAAGCTCATCTCGCCGGCGCGGCTGTCGGGCATCGAGGCGATCACGGCGGCGATCGACGTGGTCGAGATGGAAGAGCTGGCAGATGCGGGCACAGGCGCCGGCACGGACACCGACGGCGGCGGCGTGGCCGACGCATCTGGAGAAGGAGAGCGATGAGCACGGTGACGGATGCGCGGGCCACCGGCCCGGGCGAGACGGGGGCCGGGGCATCCGCCCTGGGCCAGCTGATCGACGAGCTCGGCGACCGTGTGATCCTCGACCCCGCGGCGCTCGACGTGCTGCGCACCGACCGCTCGGGCTGGTGGTCCGAGGGCGGCGCCCTCGCCCTCGTCGAGGCCCGGAGCGTCGAGGACGTGCAGGCCGTGCTGCGGATCGCGAGCGCCCACCGGGTGCCGGTCGTGCCGCGCGGTGCGGGCACGGGCCTGGCCGGCGGCGCGACGGCGACACCCGGTGCGATCGTGCTGAGCGTGCGGGAGATGGACCGCATCCTCGAGATCGCGCTCGACGACGAGATCGCGGTCGTGGAGCCCGGCGTCATCAACGCCGCGCTCGGGGAGGCGCTGGAGCCGCACGGCTACGCGTTCTCACCCGACCCGGCGTCCAAGGCCATCTCCACGATCGGCGGCAACATCGCCACGAACGCCGGTGGCCTGATGTGCGCCAAGTACGGCGTGACCCGCGAGGCGGTGCTCGGGCTCGACGTGGTGCTGCCCGACGGCAGCCTGCTCTCCACCGGGCGGCGCACCGTGAAGGGCGTCACGGGCTACGACCTCACCGCGCTGTTCACCGGCTCGGAGGGCACGCTCGGCGTGATCGTCGGAGCCACGGTGCGCATCCGGCCGATCCCGCCGGGGCAGCTCGTGACCATCGCGGCCTTCTTCTCCGACCTCACCGCCGCCGCGGCGGCCTGCGCGGCGGTCACCGCCTCGCGCGTGCGGCCCGCGGTGATGGAGCTGATGGACGCCCTGACCGTCGCCGCGGTCACCCGCTACCTCGGCACGCCCGAGCGGGCCCCCGGTGCGGCCTTCGTGCTCGTGCAGACCGATGGGGCCGGAGCCGCCGAGGAGGGCGACGCCATCGCCCGAGTGCTCCGGGAGGCGGGGGCGTTCAGTGTCGAGCAGTCCGCCGACCCGGTCGTCGCCGCCGAGCTGCTGGCGTTCCGGCGCAGCATGCACCCGGCGCTCGAGGTGCTCGGCGAGGTGCTGATCGAGGACATCTGCGTGCCGCGCTCGGCGCTGCCGGCGATGTTCGCCGAGATCGAGCGGATCGGCGCGGCCTACGGGCTCGACATCCCCACGGTGGCGCACGCCGGCGACGGAAACCTGCACCCGAACTTCGTGGTGCCGCCGGCCATCGTCGGCGTGCCGGGCGGCGAGGTCGTCGGGGGAGCGCCCGACATCGTCTGGCAGGCCGCCGACGAGCTGTTCGAGTCGGCCCGCCGGCTCGGCGGCACGCTCACGGGTGAGCACGGCGTCGGCGTGCTCAAGCGGCGCTGGCTCGAGGGGGAGCTGGGGGAGAGCGGCCTCGAGCTGCAGCGGCGCCTCAAGGCCGTGTTCGACCCGCTGGGCATCATGAACCCGGGAAAGGTGTACTAGCCGACCGCGCAACGGGGTGCTCGGCGTCGGCGGTTCGCGCTACGCTGGGATCTCCCCGACCGTGAGGATTGCTCGTGACGCTCTTCGACCCCCGCCACCCGGCGTCGGCCGTGTCCGCCCCCGCGCCCGCGCAGGCCCCCGATGCCGGGCCGGCCGCCGCACTGCCACCGCTCCCGGCGTCGGGGGCGCCCGCCCGACGGCAGACCGGGTCGACCGCCTCGCTCGTGCTGCTGATCGTCGGCATCATCGTGCTGGCGTTCGTCTTCCTCGCGGTGATCGGGTACCTCGTGCTCGGGCTCGGCCCGGCGGCCGTGGTGATCTGCGCGATCCTCGCGCTCATCCCGCTGACGGTCGTGATCACGGCGATCACCGTGATCGACCGCTGGGAGCCCGAGCCGCGGCCCGCGCTCTGGTTCGCGTTCCTCTGGGGCGCGGCCGCGTCGGTGGCGATCGCCCTGATCGTCGACCTCGGTGTGCAGGTCATCGTCGCCACGGCGAGTGACGGGCAGGCGACGACGAGCGATCTGTGGAGCTCGGTCATCCAGGCCCCGGTGGTCGAGGAGAGCGCCAAGGCGGCGGGCGTGCTGCTGCTCGTCATCGTCTTCCGTCGGCAGTTCGACGGCCCGGTCGACGGCCTCGTCTACGGGGCGACGGTGGCGGCCGGGTTCGCCTTCACCGAGAACATCCTCTACTTCGGCCAGTCGCTGATCGAGTCGGGCGGCGTCGGGCTCGGCTTCACCTTCGTGCTCCGGGGCATCATGTCGCCGTTCGCGCACGTCATGTTCACCGCCTGCACGGGCGTCGCCCTGGGCTTCGCCGTCCGGCAGAAGCACTGGTTCGCGGCGGTCGCCGTGTTCCTGCTGGGCCTCGTGCTCGCCATGGGCCTGCACGCGCTGTGGAACGGGTCGACCTTCCTGGTCGAGGGCCTCGACGGGTACTTCCTGCTCTACTTCGTGGTGCAGGTGCCGCTGTTCGTGCTCGCCATCGTGTTCGTCGTGCTGCTCCGGCGCTCGGAGCGGCGGCTCACCCACGCGCGCCTGAGCGAGTACGCGGCGGCGGGCTGGTTCAGCCCGGCCGAGGTGGAGATGCTCTCGACCGGCGCGGGCCGGCGGGCGGCGCGCCGCTGGGCGCGCACGCTGCCGGGCAACGGGGAGCCCGCCATGCGGGCGTTCACCCGCGACGCCACGCGGCTCGCGTTCGTGCGGCAGCGCATGCTCGCGGGGCGCTCCACCGCCGCACCACGCCAGGACGAGGCCGCGCTGCTCGAGTCGCTGCTCGCCGATCGTCTCGCCCTCGCCGGGGCGTCGGGCGGGCATCCGCTGACCTGACCGAGCCGCGTGACGCCGGTCGCTTTTGCCATGCATCGGCAGGTGGGCTTGGATGGAGTCATGACTGATTCCACTGCTTCGAAGCCCGAGATCGACTTCCCCGAGGGCCCCGCGCCCACCACGCTCGTGATCGACGACATCGTCGAGGGCACCGGCAAGGAGGCGACCCCGGGCGCCACCGTCGAGGTGCACTACCTCGGCGTCGAGTACGAGACGGGTGACGAGTTCGACTCCTCCTGGGGCCGTGGCGAGACGATCAGCTTCCCGCTGAACGGCCTCATCGCGGGCTGGCAGGACGGCATCCCCGGCATGAAGGAGGGCGGCCGTCGCAAGCTGACCATCCCGCCGCACCTGGCCTACGGTCCGGCCGGCTCGGGTCACTTCCTCGCGGGCAAGACCCTGATCTTCGTGATCGACCTGATCTCGGTTCCGTAAGCCTCCCGTCGCCATCCGTTCGACGGGTGTGCGACGAACCTCCCGAAACGCGCGAGTAGAATTGCTTGCCGGGTTTCGGGAGGTTCTGTGGTCAACGAGGAATTGGCGCGCGAGCGCGAGTACGTGTCGGGGCTGTACCAGCGGCTCGACGGTCTGCGCGCCGACGCCGAGCGCGAGCTCGCCGCCGTGCGCCGCGAGAGCGTCGGCGGCAACCACCAGAGCCGCTCGGAGCGCGACGCCTTCGCCCGTGCCTACGAGGATCGCATCGGGCAGCTCCGCGAGGTGGGCGAACGCCTGGCCTTCGGCCGGCTCGAGCTCGCCGAGGCCGACGACAACGGAAGCACCCACCACTACATCGGCCGCATCGGCCTCCGCGACGAGAACCTCGAGCCGCTGCTGCTCGACTGGCGCGCACCCCAGGCCCGGGCCTTCTACCAGGCCACCGCCGCCACCCCGCTCGGCGCCCGCGCCCGGCGCCACCTCACCACCCGCGGCCGCGAGGTCGTGCGAATCGAGGACGAGGTCTTCGACGCCGAGCTGCTCGACGAGGAGGGCACCGCCCTTCAGGGCGAGGGGGCCCTGCTCGCCGCCCTCTCGGCCCAGCGCACCGGCCGCATGCACGACATCGTCTCGACCATCCAGGCCGAGCAGGACAGGGTGATCCGCTCCGAGCTGCAGGGCGTGCTCGTCGTGCAGGGCGGCCCGGGCACCGGCAAGACCGCGGTGGCGCTGCACCGTGCCGCCTACCTGCTCTACACGCACCGCGAACGGCTCGGCTCGAGCGGCGTGCTCGTCGTCGGCCCCAGCCGTGCCTTCCTCCAGTACATCAACGCCGTGCTGCCGAGCCTCGGCGAGACCGGCGTCGTGCTGGCGAGCCTCGGGCAGCTCTACCCGGGCGTCGAGGCCACCGTCGACGACGAGCCCGCCGTCGCCGCCCTGAAGGGCTCCGCCGAGATGGCGGCGCTCATCCGCCGCGCCGTGCGCTCGCGCCAGCGGGTGCCCGAGGAGCCGCAGACGCTGACGATCAACGGCGAGACCCTGGTGCTCCAGCCGTCCGCCGTCGCCGATGCGATCGCCAAAGCGCGGGAGTCGGGCAAGCCCTACAACGAGGGCCGGGTCTCGTTCGTGAAGAACCTCCTGGGTCAGCTCACCAAGCAGCTCGCCGAGCAGCTGCGCCGTCGCGGTTCGACCGTCGACGACGCCGATCTGGCCTACCTGCGGGAGGACATCCGCACCGCCTACGACGTGCGGGTCGCCCTCAACACCGCGTGGATCCCGCTGACCCCCGAGAAGCTGCTCGACGACCTCTACGCCCGCCCGCAGTGGCTGGCATCGCTCACCTCGCACTGGTCGAAGGCCAAGCGCGAGCTGCTGCGCCGGGAGCGCGGGTCGGCGCTGACGGTCTCCGACGTGCCGCTGCTCGACGAGGCGGCCGAGCTGCTCGGCGAGTACAACCCGGGCGACGCCGCCCAGAAGCGGGCGGAGAAGCAGCAGCGCAAGCGCGACCTCGAGAACGCCCGCACCGCGATCAGCAACATGGACGTGGACGGCCAGGTCTCGGCCGAGACCGTCGTCGCCGGCTTCGCCGAGCAGGACGCGGTGCTGACGACCGCCGAGCGCGCCGCCTCCGACCGCAGCTGGACCTACGGGCACATCGTGGTCGACGAGGCGCAGGAGCTGTCGCCGATGCAGTGGCGGGTGCTGCTGCGGAAGGCCCCGCTGCGCTCGCTCACCATCGTCGGCGACGTGGCCCAGGCCAGCTCGGCCGCCGCCTCGACCAGCTGGGAGTCGACGCTGTCGCCCCTCGTCGGCGAGAACTGGCGGCTCGAGGAGCTCACGGTCAACTACCGGACGCCCTCCCAGATCGTCGCCGCCGCCGAGCGGGTAGCCGTGGCGAACGGGCTCACGGTGACTCGCTCGCGCTCGGTGCGCACCACCGAGTGGCCGGTCGACGCGGTCGAGACGGCGACGGATGCGGCGCTAGGCGAGGCCGTGCGCGCCCGGGTCGCCGAGATGGTCGAGCAGGGCGGCACCACCGCGGTGATCGCTCCCGCGTCGCGGCTCGGTGCGCTCTCGTCGATGCTGTCCGAGCGGTTCGGCGACGACGTGGGGGTCGGGGTGCGGGGGCTCTCCCGTCCGATCGCGCTGCTGTCGCCGGCCGAGGCGAAGGGCCTCGAGTTCGACTCCGTCGTGGTGGCGTCGCCGGAGGGTGTCGTCGCCGAGAGCACGCGGGGAGCATCCGCTCTCTATGTGGCGATGACGCGGTCGACGCAGCGGCTGAGCCTGGTGCTGGCACCGGGGGAGCAGGCGCCCGCGGGGCTGTAGCCGGGCTGATGTCGGCAGCTGCAGCTGCAGCTACGGCTTCGGGTCGAGCGCATCGTACGCGCGGAAGCTGTGCACGAAGCGCAGGATGACGCCGGCCGCCACGACGATCGCGAGGCCGCCGACGAGGGGTGGCAGCCAGAGCGCCGCTACGACCGAGAGCGCGCCGACGTAGAGGTCGCCGATGCGCGGGCCGCCCGTGACGACCACGGTGAAGACACCCTGCAGGCGGCCGCGCATGTTGTCGGGCACCGCCGTCTGGAGCATCGTCGACCGGAAGATCGCGCTGATCTCGTCGCTCACCCCGGCGCCCATCAGGGCAAGGGAGGCGAGGCCGAGGCCCGCCAGGTCGACCCGCGCCCAGTCCTGTCCCACGGTGCCGCCCGTCAGCGCGGCGACCAGCAGCACGACGCCGAAGAGCGCGGTGAACACGCCGTACGACTGCACGGCACGCGCGATCGCGCGGCCCTGCCAGCGCACCTGGCCGAGCCGGCCCGAGAACACGCTCGCGAGCAGCGAGCCGATCGCGAAGGCGGCCGTCAGCACGCCGACGGTAACGGGGCCGCCGCCGAGCACGAGCACACCGACCGCCGGGAAGAGAACGCGCGGCTGGCCGAAGGTCATCGCCGCGATGTCGATCAGGAACGAGGCGCGGATGTTCGGCGCACGCCGGAGGAAGGCGAAGCCGTGACGCAGCGACGTGAGCCCCGGCCGGTGCACCTCGCCCTCGGGCAGGATGCGGGGCAGGCTCGCGATGCCGAGGAACGCCGCGACGAAGAGCACGACGTCGATGGAGTAGGTCCAGCCGAAGCCGACCGACGCGACCAGCACACCGGCGAGGGCCGGACCGACGGTGACCATCACGCCGGTGGTGATGCCGCTGAGGGCGGCCGCGGCGGGCAGCAGCTCCCGCGGCAGGATGCGCGGGAAGATGGCCGAGCGCGTGGTCTGCACCACGGTCGCCGACACGGCGTTCACGGTGGCCAGGGTGTAGAGGGCGCCGACGCTGTCGGCACCCGTCCAGGCGAGAACGGCGAGGAGCGCCGTCGAGACCCAGGCGATCACGGCGGCGAGCAGGGCGACGCGGCGGCGGTCGAAGGCGTCGGCGAGCATCCCGCCGTACAGGCCCGCGACGATCATGGGCACCAGGGCGAAGAGGGCCACCCCGGCGACGGCGAGGGTCGACGAGGTGAGGCGGTAGACGTCGAGGCCCACCGCCACGACCGTCATCTGGCTGCCGATGCCCGAGATCGCCTGCCCGGCCCAGAGGCGGGCGAAGGCGGGGCTCGCCCTGAGCGGGGTGATGTCGACGAACGCCGAACGGCGGCGGGCCGGCTGCGGGACGAGATCGTCTCCGGCCGGTCCGCCGCCGTTGGGGCGGGGGTCGCTCACTCCTGGGTGTTCTGCGCGGCGGCGGCCGCGTTCTTCTCCACGAGGTCGGCGTGGTGCTTCGCGGCCACGTCGGGGTGCGCGCGCAGGCGGCTCTTCAGGGCGTTCTCGCCGTAGGTGGTGAAGATCGGGTTGCGCGGGTCGACCGTGATGCCCTTGGCCTCGGCCTTCAGCTCCTCGGGCAGCGGCAGCACCGGGATCGTGGCGTCCAGCGCCGGGCTGTAGAAGAAGGGGATGGAGACGCGGTCGTCACCGATGCGCGGGGAGATCACGCGGTGCACGGTGGCCTTGAGGTAGCCGTTGGTGGCGACCTCGAGCAGCTCGCCGATGTTCACCACGAAGGCGTCGTCGATCGGGGGAGCGTCGATCCACGCGCCGTCCTTCTCGACCTGCAGGCCGCCCTTGCCGGGCTCGACGAGCAGCAGGGTGAGCACACCCGAGTCCTTGTGGGCGCCGACGCCCTGCTTGGGCTCGGGGTCGCTCTTGCCGGGGTAGCGCACGATCTTGATCAGGGTGGAGGGGCGCTCGGCGAAGGCGGCGTCGAAGACGTCCTCCTCGGCGCCGAGCGAGACGGCCCAGGCGCGGAGCAGAGTGAGGCTCACGCGGTTGAGCTCCTCGTACCACTCGCCGACGACCTCCTGCAGCTCGGGCAGAGCGGCCGGCCACTGGTTCGGGCCGTCGAGGCGCATGTAGTCGGGGGTCTCGTCGGAGACCGGCACGGGCTCGCGCTCCACGCCGATGTCGATCTGCTCACGCCAGTCGACCTTGCCCTGCGTGAGCTCGCCGCCCACGCGGGTGTAGCCGCGGAAGTGCGGGCTGTTCAGATTCTCGATCGCGAGCTTGTCGGCCTCGGGGAGGGCGAAGAAGCGCCGGGCCGTCGCCATCACGCGCTCGATCAGCTCGTGCGGCACGCCGTGCCCGACGAGGTAGAAGAAGCCGTAGTCGTGCGTGGCCTCGCGGAGCTCGAGGCGGAAGGCCTCCGCGTCCGCGGCGTCGCCGTTCAGCCGGCTGAGGTCGAGCACCGGCAGGGTCGCGGTGCTGAGGGGGGCTGTGCCCAGGGTGTCTGTCATGTCGATCCGTCCGTTCCGTGTCTGCAACGCACATCTACTATCGTGTGTTCCCGCCTGGCGGGCGAACTGGGCGGCGAAGTGTTACGGGCGTGTTTCTGGTAAGGTCTTCAGGTTGCCGTGTGAACGGCCGCGGACAAAGAGAGCCACAGCATCAGGCTGACTGGCACCGCGCAACGAGAGAAAGGGGATCCCATCTATGGCACTCGAAGCAGACGTCAAGAAGGCGATCATCGACGAGTACGCTACCCACCCCGGTGACACCGGATCCCCTGAAGTGCAGGTCGCCATGCTGACCCGCCGCATCAAGGACCTCACGGAGCACCTCAAGGAGCACAAGCACGACCACCACTCGCGTCGTGGTCTGCTGCTGCTCGTGGGCCAGCGTCGTCGACTGCTCGGCTACCTGCAGGACATCGACATCGACCGCTACCGCTCGCTCATCGAGCGCCTGGGGCTGCGTCGATAGATTCCTGGGTTCGCCCCTCGGGCGACACCACGTACCGCTCTGAACGGGCCGTCACCTCCGGGTGGCGGCCCGTTCTGCGTTCGGGAATACCACTCCGAGTCGGATCGTTGCATCGACTACATGCAAACGCATGAAGTTTTCCGGAGGGATCCCCACATGACGAACAACGCGGCCATGTCGAACAACGCGGCCATGTCGAAGAAGCTCGTCGTCGTCAGCGCCGGCCTCAGCCAGCCCTCGAGCACCCGGCTGCTCGCCGACCGCCTGAGCGAGGCCGCTCTGGCCGAGCTCGACCTCCGCGGCGCATCCGTCGACCTCGAGGTGATCGAACTGCGCGACCTCGCCCAGGACATCACGAACAATCTGCTCACCGGCTTCGCCAGCCCCCGGCTGCAGAGCGCCCTCGACGCCGTGAGCCGCGCCGACGGCCTGATCGCCGTGACGCCGATCTTCACCGCCAGCTACAGCGGACTGTTCAAGTCGTTCTTCGACGTGATCGACAACGCCGCCCTCACCGGCCTGCCCGTGCTGATCGCCGCGACCGGCGGCACGTCACGCCACTCTCTGGCGCTCGACCACGCCGTGCGGCCGCTGTTCTCCTACCTCCGCGCGGTCGTGCTGCCCACCGCCGTGTTCGCCGCGAGCGAGGACTGGGGCGGGGGAGCCGACGTCACCGGAACCGCCTCGCTGCCCGACCGCATCCGCCGCGCCGGGCGCGAGCTGGCCGCCCAGGTCGAGGTCTCGACCCGCTCCGCGGAGGTCGTCGACCCCTTCGCCCTGGACGCCTCGTTCGACCCGTCGGGGATGTTCCCGGCGCGCTGACGCGACCCGTCGGGGATGTTCCCGGCGAGCCGACGCAACCCCGGGGCGGGGCCCAGCCGTTCGTGCTTGGATGAGCAGATGGCCGCGAGCATCCGATCCATCCAGACGGCCGTGCCCCGAACCGAGCTCGCTCAGGAGCGGGTGCGCGACCTCTTCGCCGCGCAGCCGGGGCTGACGAGGCTCGGGCAGCGACTCGTCGCCACCTCCTTCGACTCGTCGGGCATCCGCACCCGGCACACCGTGCTCGACGAGCTGGCCGCAGACGGCCGGGCCTCCACCGAGCTGTTCGTCGATGCGGCGACCGGGGCCTTCTCGTCGCCGTCGACGGGCGAGCGCAATCGCATCTACGTCGAGCAGGCGCCCGGGCTCGCGGTGACCGCGGCGAAGCGGGCCCTCGACGCGCTGGCTCCCGGCATCACCGCGGCCGACGTCACCCACGTCGTCACCGCCTCGTGCACCGGCTTCTTCGCACCCGGCCCCGACTGGGCGCTGCAGCGCGAACTGGGGCTCTCCGACTCGGTGCAGCGCCATCACGTGGGCTTCATGGGCTGCTACGCCGCCTTCCCCGCGCTGCGCATCGCGAAGGCGTTCTGCGAGGCCGACCCCGACGCCGTCGTGCTCGTCGTCTGCGTCGAGCTCTGCACCCTTCACGTGCGCTCGTCGAACGAGCCCGACCAGATCGTGGCCTCCTCCGTGTTCGCCGACGGGGCGGCCGCGGCGGTCGTCACGGCCCGCGAGACGGGCGCCTCCGCCTACCCGACGCTTGCACTCGACGAGTTCGCCAGCGCCATCGTGCCCGACGGCGAGGCCGACATGGCCTGGACCATCGGCGACCACGGCTTCGAGATGGTGCTCTCCAGCTACGTGCCCAAGATCATCGAGCAGAACATCCGCACCGCTCTCGAGCCGCTGCTCGGGCAGGCCGGAGCGGAGGCCGCGACGCACTGGGCGATCCATCCCGGTGGGCGGAGCATCCTGGACCGGGTCGAGCAGACCCTGGGGCTCACGCCGGCCCAGCTCGCACCGTCGCGCGAGGTGCTGCGCGACTACGGCAACATGTCGAGCGCCACGGTGCTGTTCGTGCTGAAGGGCATCCTCGACCAGGCGCTCGTGACGGGCACGACGGATGCGCGTCCCGCCTCCTCGCGTCCGCCCGAGCGGGTGTGCGCGATGGCCTTCGGCCCCGGGCTCACCGTCGAGTCGGGCCTGTTCACCCTCAGGCCGGCGGGCTGATGGCCCGGCTCGAGCGCAAGCCCCCCGGCGCGCGGCCGTTCCGCAAGCGCGCCGTGGATGCGCGCGAGCTGATGGACCACGACGACGCCGACCCCGAGCTGCTCGGCCGCACCTACCGGCAGTTCCGCACCATGAACCGGCTCGTCGCCGGCTGGCGCGGCACCTACACCGAACGCATCAGGCCGCTGCTGTCGGCCACCGAGCCCTCGACCCTGCTCGACGTCGGCTGCGGCGGCGGCGACATCGCCCGGGCCATCGCGCGCTGGGCGAAGCGCGACGGGCTGCAGCTGACCGTGGTCGGCATAGATCCGGATGCGCGGGCCATCGCCGCGGCCCAGGACGCCCCCAACCCCGACGACGTGCGCTTCGCCCGCGCGAACAGCTCCCAGTTCGTCGACGTCGCCCAGCGCTGGGACTTCGTCATCTCCAACCACGTGCTGCACCACCTGACGCCCGTGGAGCTCGAGGACCTGCTGATCGACTGCGAACTGCTCACCCGCGGGCTCGCGATCCACAGCGACATCCGCCGCAGCCGGGGGGCGTACGCCGCCTACTGGCTGCTGACCGCGCTGCCGCTGCCGGTGTTCCGGCACTCGTTCCTCCGAGAGGACGGGCTCACCTCCATCCGCCGCAGCTACACCGAGGGAGAGCTCGCCGTGGTCGCACGGCGCGGCTGGACCGTCGAGTCGCAGTCGCCCTACCGCCTGCTGCTGAGCTACGCCGCGAAACCCGAGGCCGCCGGTACGGCAGAGTAGAGGCATGGACGCCCGTCGCCGATTCAAGCCGCTCTGGCGCTGGGAGGCGCTGCTGTTCGTCGTCGTGCTCGTGGCGGCCATGGCCGCCAGCCTCGTCGCCCGGCCCTCGCTGCCGGTCGTCGGCCCCATCGCCTCGGTGCTGCTGCTCGCGATCGCCGTCGCGGCGGCGCTGGCGCTGATCGTGCCGCTGCTGCGCAAGAAGGGGCACGACAGCGAGAACTCCCGGCACGATCTGAGCGGCGTCGACCTCGTGCCCTTCCCCGGGCTCGGGGAGGTGCCGGTCACCACCCGCGTCGCCGAGAGCGAGCGGCGGCAGACCGCGATCGAGGCCGCCGTGGCGAAGTCGCGCACGGTGCGGGCGGTGCTGACGCCCGACGCGAGTCGGTGGCTCGGCCGCGAGCTGCGGGTCGCCGTCGACCTGGTCGACGACGCCGGGGCCGCGCACCGGGTGGGGTTCGTGCCGCGGGAGGTCGACGCGCGGGTCGACGAGGCGCTGCGGGGCGTCGCCGCCTCCGGGCGGGCCGCGACCGTTCCTGTGACCGTCGTCGGCACCGACCGTTCGCGCCGGGTCGAGATCGTCCTCTAGCGCGCCACCGCGGCCATCCAAGCCCGGACTGATAGACTCTCAAGGTCGAGAGCAGGCCGATCCATGCGTGATCGAGCGGCTGGTCCTCGGTGGTGGCGTTCCGGAGAGCATCCGGAGTCCTTCTACTGGTGACCAGCTGTGCTATTCAACAGCATCGCTGCTCCGACGCGAGGAGTCGTGGCCCACACGGGGCTGCGACGCTAAACAAAGGAGACAGACCTCTTGGAAGGTCCTGAGATCAAGTTCGCCGAAGCCGTCATCGACAACGGCAAGTACGGCAAGCGCACCGTCCGCTTCGAGACCGGCCGCCTCGCGCAGCAGGCCCAGGGAGCCGTCGCCGCCTACCTCGACGACGACACCATGCTGCTGAGCGCCACGAGCATCGGCAAGCACCCCAAAGACAACTTCGACTTCTTCCCCCTGACGATCGACGTCGAGGAGCGCAGCTACGCCGCCGGCAAGATCCCCGGCTCGTTCTTCCGTCGTGAGGGCCGCCCCTCCACCGAGGCGATCCTCGTCTGCCGTCTGATCGACCGGCCGCTGCGCCCGTCGTTCATCACCGGCCTCCGCAACGAGGTGCAGGTCGTCATCACCGTGCTGAGCATCGCCCCCGACGAGTTCTACGACTCGCTGGCCATCAACGCGGCCTCCGCGTCGAGCCAGATCTCGGGCGTGCCCTTCTCGGGTCCGATCGGCGGCATCCGCCTCGCACTCATGCCGGGCTACGGCACCGAGCCCGACCAGTGGGTCGCGTTCCCCAAGTTCTCGCAGCTGCAGGATGCGGTGTTCGACCTGGTCGTCGCCGGCCGCGTGGTCGAGAACAAGGACGGCTCGTCCGACGTCGCCATCATGATGGTCGAGGCCGAGGCCACCGAGAACAGCTGGAACCTGATCAAGGGCGGCGCCACCAAGCCGAACGAGGCCGTCGTGGCCGAGGGCCTCGAGGCCGCCAAGCCCTTCATCAAGCAGCTCGTCGAGGCGCAGAAGTCGCTCGCCGACCAGGCCGCCAAGGAGATCAAGGAATACCCGATCTTCCTGCCCTACACGCAGCAGGCCTACGACGCGGTCGCCGAGCTCGCCTACGACGAGCTGGTGGGCATCTACCAGATCGCCGACAAGACCGAGCGCCAGAACGCCGACGACGCCCTCAAGGAGCGCGTCAAGGCCGCCATCCAGACCAAGGTCGAGGCCGGCGAGCTCGGTGGCGACGTGCCCCCGATGGTCTCCGCCGCGTACAAGTCCGTCACGAAGGTGGTCGTCCGCGGCCGCATCCTCCGCGACGGCGTGCGCATCGACGGGCGCGGCCTGGCCGACATCCGTCCGCTCGACGCCGAGGTCGCGGTCATCCCGCGCGTGCACGGCTCCGCCATCTTCCAGCGCGGCGAGACCCAGATCCTGGGCGTCACCACGCTGAACATGCTGAAGATGGAGCAGCAGATCGACTCGCTGTCGCCGATCACGCACAAGCGCTACCTGCACCACTACAACTTCCCGCCCTACTCGACCGGTGAGACCGGCCGCGTGGGTTCGCCGAAGCGTCGCGAGATCGGGCACGGCTTCCTCGCCGAGCGCGCCCTCGTGCCGGTGCTGCCGTCGCGCGAGGAGTTCCCCTACGCCATCCGTCAGGTGTCCGAGGCCCTCGGGTCCAACGGCTCCACCTCGATGGGCTCCGTCTGCGCGTCGACCCTGTCGCTGCTGAACGCCGGTGTGCCGCTGCGCGCACCCGTCGCCGGCATCGCGATGGGCCTCGTCTCCGACGAGGTCGACGGCGAGACCCGCTACGCGGCGCTCACCGACATCCTCGGTGCCGAGGACGCGCTCGGCGACATGGACTTCAAGGTCGCCGGCACCAGCGAGTTCGTCACCGCGATCCAGCTCGACACCAAGCTCGACGGCATCCCCACCGCCGTGCTCGACGGTGCGCTGAAGCAGGCGAAGGCCGCGCGCGACGCGATCCTCTCCGTGCTGAACGCCGCCATCGACGAGCCCGACGAGCTGGCGCCCACCGCGCCGCGCGTCATCTCGGTGCAGATCCCCGTCGACAAGATCGGCGAGCTGATCGGCCCGAAGGGCAAGACGATCAACGCGATCCAGGACGAGACCGGCGCCGACATCTCCATCGAGGAGGACGGCACCGTCTACATCGGCGCCGTCGACGGCCCCTCGGCCGAGGCCGCCCGCCAGCAGGTCAACGCCATCGCGAACCCGCAGAACCCCGAGGTCGGTGAGCAGTTCCTCGGCACCGTCGTGAAGCTCGCCACCTTCGGTGCGTTCGTCTCCCTGCTCCCGGGCAAGGACGGCCTGCTGCACATCTCCGAGGTGCGCAAGCTCGCCGGTGGCAAGCGTGTCGAGAACGTCGAGGACGTGCTCGGCGTCGGCCAGAAGATCCTGGTGCAGATCACGAAGATCGACGACCGCGGAAAGCTGTCGCTCGCTCCGGTGATCTCCGAGACCGCCGACGGCGAGCCCGTCGAGGTCCCCGCCGAGGCCTGATAGCCGCTGCAGCTACCACATGGATGCCCGTCCCGGTTCGCCGGGGCGGGCATCCGTCATTCGGGCTGTGCACGGGAAGGGCGGGATAGGCTGGCAGCGATGAACAGCGCCGTGAACCTCCCGCTCGACCTTCCGGAACTCTCGATCGGCACCGCCGCCGAAGGGCTGGTGCGGCGAACGATCCTCCCGAGTGGTGTGCGCATCCTCACCGAGCACATCCCGGGCTCCCGCTCCGCGACCATCGGCTACTGGGTCGCCGCCGGCTCGCGCGACGAGCTCGGCGCCGTGGGCACGACGCCGTCGCGCTACGGCTCGACCCATTTCCTCGAGCACCTGCTCTTCAAGGGAACGCCGACCCGCACGGCGCTCGACATCGCGATCGCGTTCGACTCCGTGGGCGGCGAGCACAACGCCGTCACCAGCAAGGAGTACACCTGCTACTACGCCAAGGTGCGCGACGCCGACCTGCCGATGGCCGTCGACGTGCTCTCCGACATGGTGACCTCGGCGCTGCTGGATCCGGTGGAGTTCGAGACCGAGCGCGGCGTCATCCTCGAGGAGCTCGCGATGGCGGAGGACGACCCGTCGGACGTCGCGGGGGAGCGGTTGTTCGAGGCGGTGCTGGGCGGGCATCCGCTCGGACGGCCCGTCGGCGGAACCCCCGAGGCCATCCGCGCCGTGACGCGTGAGGCCGTCTGGGAGCACTTCAAGGCCGCCTACCGGCCGAACGACCTCGTGGTCTCGGCCGCCGGTGCCGTCGACCACGACGAGCTCGTGGCCCGGGTCGTCGCCTCGCTCGCGCGCTCGGAGTGGGATCTCGACACGCCGGCCACCCCGCGTGCACGCCGCTCGACGACGCCCGTCGCACTCGACGCGGGCCATCCGCTCACCGTCGTCACCAAGCCCACCGAGCAGGCCAGCGTCATGGTCGGCCTCCCCGGCCTCGTCGCCACCGACGAGCGCCGCACCGTGATGGCCGTGCTCAACTCGGTGTTCGGCGGCGGCATGTCGTCGCGCCTGTTCCAGGAGGTGCGCGAACGCCGCGGCCTCGCGTACTCCGTCTACTCCTACGCCCCGAGCTACTCCGACGCGGGCATCTTCCTGATGTACGCCGGATGCACGCCGGGCCGTGAGGGCGCGGTGACCGAGCTCATGCTCTCCGAGCTCCGCCGCCTGGCCGACGACGGCATCACCGCCGACGAGCTGCGCCGCGCCTCGGGCCAGCTCTCGGGCTCGGCCGCGCTCGCCCTCGAGGACAGCGACACCCGCATGTCCCGCCTCGGCCGCTCCGAGCTGACGATCGGCGAGTTCGTCGACCTCGACGAGAGCGTGCGCCGCCTGTCCGAGGTGACGGCCGACGACGTGCAGGAGCTCGCCGCCACCATCCTCGAGGGCTCGGTCAGCATCGCGGCGGTCGGCCCGATCACCGATGACGCGTTCGCGGCGACGGTGGGCGCCTGATGGGCCACACGCTCTACCTCGTGCGGCACGGCGAGCAGCTCGACGCCGAGCACGGGGTCGCCGACGGCCCGCTCTCGCCCCGCGGCCAGCGCCAGGCGCGGCTGATCGCCGACCGGCTCGGGGGAGTGCCCTTCGACTCCGTGCGGCACTCGCCCCTGCAGCGCGCCGAGCAGACCGCGCAGATCATGTCCGAGCACCTGCCGGCCCTCGACCCGCAGCCGAGCGCGCTGCTGTTCGACTGCGTGCCCACGGGCTACTCGCCGCAGATGCCGCACACCTTCGAGCCCTTCTTCAACTCCGTCACCGACGACGAGGTCGAGGCGGGTCGCGCCCAGATGGCGGATGCGGTGGCCGAGTTCTTCACGCCCTCCCGCGACTCCACCCACGACCTGCTGATCACGCACAACTTCGTGATCGCCTGGTTCGTGCGCGAGGCGATGGATGCTCCCGAATGGCGCTGGGCCGGCCTGAACGCGGCCCACGCCGGGCTGACCATCCTGCGCTGGAAGACCGGGCGGCTGCCCGAGCTCGTCGCCTTCAACGACCTCGGCCACCTGCCGGTGGAGCTGCGCACCGGCATGAACGACCCGCAGCCGTACTGATGCGCATCCGCTCGGGAGACGTGTCGCAGCCGGCCGAGCAGCAGCTGCTGCGCGACTACTTCGGTTACCGCGCGGCCGCGTTCCCGCAGGCGGGCGGGTACACGGTCACCCTGCCCGACCCGTCGCAGTTCGACGGCGTGCGGGGGGTCTTCCTGGTCGTCGACGACGATTCGGGCGTTCCGGTGGGGTGCGGCGGCATCCGGATGCTCGCGCCCGACCCCGCCCGTGACGGCGGCGCCGTACGCGCCGAGGTGAAGCACGTGTGGCTCGACCCGTCCACCCGGGGCCGCGGCTGGGCCGGGCAGCTGCTCGACGCCCTCGAGCAGAGCGCCCGCGCGCTCGGAGCCACGGAGCTCGTGCTCGACACGCACCACACGCTGGAGGCGGCGGCCCGGCTGTACGCGCGAACCGGCTTCGTGCCGGCCGAGGCCTACAACGACAATCCGAACGCGACGCGGTGGTACCGCAAGCCGCTGGACCCGCCGCCGGCCGACCAGCACCCCGACGTGCCCGGTAGGTTGGAAGGATGAGCGTGAAGGTGGCCGTCGTCGGCGCAACGGGGAAGCTGGGCCGGCTGGTCGCTGGGATCGTGGCCGAGCATCCGGAGTTCGAGCTGGTGGCATCGCTCGGCTCGTCGAGCGAGCTGTCGGAGATGCTGGCCGCCGACGTCGTCGTCGACGTCACCGTGCCCGGGGTGAGCCAGAAGGTCGTCGAGTACGCGGTGACGAACGGGCGCAACGTGCTCGTGGGCACCTCGGGTTGGTCGGCCGAGCGCATCACCGGGCTGAAACGCCTGCTGGGTGACGAGCCGACGAACGGTGTCGTGGTCATCCCGAACTTCTCGCTGGGGTCGGTGCTCGCCACCTCGTTCGCCACCATGGCAGCCAGATTCTACGACTCGATCGAGATCGTCGAGGCGCACGCGGCCCGCAAGGTCGACTCGCCCTCGGGCACCGCCGTGCGCACGGCCGAGCTGATGGCCGCCGCCCGGGCGTCGCGCGGGCCTGTCGCCGCTCCGCACACCGACCAACGGGCTCGGGGGCAGCAGGTCGCGAGCATCCCGGTGCACAGCCTGCGGCTCGCGGGGGTCGTGGCCAAGCAGGACGTGATCTTCGGGGGCACCGGTGAGGTGCTGACGCTGACGCACGAGACGATCTCGCCGAGCTCGTACACCCAGGGCATCCTGGTGGCGCTGCGGGCGGCGTCGACGGCGCGCGGGGTGACGGTGGGGCTCGAGAGCCTGATCGACCTGGGGCTGCCGGGCGGGGCTGCGCCGGCCGCCGGTGCTGCGGCACCGGCTGCGGCTTCGGCTCCCGACACCGCTGCCGCTCCCGAGAACGTCTCGGGCCAGGCAGCGACCGCCACCACCGTGACCCCGTGAAGGGCCGCATCGCCGCGATCGTGATGGCGGTCGTGCTCGCGATCTACCTCGTGCTCGTCGGCCAGCGGGCCGTGATGTTCGTGCTCACCGGAGAGCCGATCGCGATCGTCATCGGGGTGACCCTGATCGCCCTGCCGCTCGTCGGGGCCTGGGCGCTCGCCCGCGAGCTCTGGTTCGGGGTGCGCACCGAGCAGCTCGTCGAGCGGATGGACCGCGAGGGGGAGCTCCCCCCGGACGACCTGCCCAAGCGCACGAGCGGCCGCCCCGAGCGCGAGGCGGCCGATGCCGACTTCGCCCGCTGGAAGGACGCCGTCGAGCACGACGAGACGAGCTGGCGGGCCTGGTTCCGCCTGGGCCTCGCCTACGACGCCTCGGGCGACCGTCGTCGCGCCCGCGCCGCCCTCCGCTCGGCCGTGCGTCTCGAAGGCGCCGAGCGGCGGGCGGGCACCGCGTAGCGGTCAGATCTGGCTGAGGGCCGCCTCGATCGTGCCGTCGCGGAAGGTGAAGCCGTTGAACAGGAGCTTCTGCGCCGAGACGTCCTGGTCGGCGAGCAGCAGGTCGCGGCCGGCGTCGGCGAGGGCCGCCTTGAGCGCCCACGCCGGGGCCGGCAGCCAGTAGGGGCGGTGCAGGTCCTCGGCGAGGGTGCGCACGACCTCGGAGGCCGGCGCCGGGCGCGGGCCCACGAGGTTGACCGGGCCCGAGAGATCGGAGGTCAGGAGGTACCGCAGCGCGGCCGCCTCGTCGTAGAGGCTGATCCAGGGCCAGATCTGCTCGCCGCTGCCGACCGGGCCCGCGAGTCCGAGTTTCGCGAGCAGGGTCAACGGCTTGAGGGCGCCACCGCCCTTGCCGACGACGAGGCCGGTTCGTGCCGTGACGAGCCGCGTGCGCGCGGCGGCCGGTGCGGCGGCGCGCTCCCACGCATCCGTCACCTTGGCCAGGAACCCGGTGCCGAGCGGCGACGACTCGGTGAGCGTCTCGCCGGGCCGGTCGCCGTAGAAGCCCACGGCCGAGCCCGAGATGAAGACCGAGGGCGGGTTCTCGGTACGGGCGATGGCGTCGACGAGGGTGCTGGTGGCGAGCACACGCGACTGCAGGATCTCGCGCTTGTAGGGGAGCGTCCACGGCAGTTTCGAGATCGAGGCGCCGGAGAGGTTGACGATCGCGTCGACGCCCTCGACGACGGCCGAGGGGATCCAGCGGGCTTCCGGGTCCCAGGAGCGCTCCGTCGGCGTGCGGGCCGGGCGGCGCACGAGGATGAGGACGGTGTGGCCCTCCGCGCGCAGCTGGCGGGTGAGTTCGGTGCCGATGAAGCCGGAGCCGCCGGCGATGAGCACCGTCTGGGCGGCGCTCACGCGAGGCTCGCTTCGAGGGTGACCGGGATGCCCGTGAGGGCCTTCGAGACCGGGCAGCCCGTCTTGGCCTCCTCGGCGATGCGCTGGAAGTCGGCCTCGTCGATGCCGGGCACGACCGCGCTGACGAGCAGATGGCTGCCGGTGATGCCGTGGGCGGGGTCGAAGGTGACCGCCGCGGTGGTCTGCAGCGACTCGGGCGCGTGCCCGCCGCGGGCGAGTGCGGCGGCGAAGGCCATCGAGAAGCAGGAGGCGTGCGCGGCACCGAGGAGCTCCTCGGGCGTCGTCACGCTCTCGGCCCCCTCGGAGCGGGCCCGCCAGTTCACGGCGAGACTCGCCGCGCCGGAGCTGTCGAGCGTGGTCGTGCCCGATCCGCTCTCGAGGTCACCCCGCCAGACCGTCGTCGACTCACTGGTCACAGCCATGGACAACCTCCCGTGTCGGTGCCCTCACCCTACCGCGGTGCCATCCGCCGCCCCAGGGCGGAGCCGGTCACCGTGTCACGACGACCTCAGACGGGGCGGGCGATCGTGCTAATCTGGGCGCGTGCTGTTCGGTCTGCTCCTTCTTAGCTGCCGCGACGAGTCCTAGTCTCCAGGCCTCCCTCGTCGCGGAGTTCGCCGATGGCTGACCAGATTCTGACGAAGGAACGCACGACATGAAGAACAACCAGGCCGCTTCGGCCATGCCGATCCACAAGTACCGGCCCTACCACGAGCAGTTCGCTGTCGAGCTGCCCGACCGCACCTGGCCCGCGAAGCACATCACCGAGGCGCCCCGCTGGTGCGCGGTCGACCTGCGCGACGGCAACCAGGCGCTGATCGACCCGATGAGCCCCGAGCGCAAGCGCATCATGTTCGACCTCTTGGTGCGCATGGGCTACAAGGAGATCGAGGTCGGCTTCCCGAGCGCCTCGCAGACCGACTTCGACTTCGTGCGCTCGCTGATCGAGGAGAACGCGATCCCCGACGACGTCACGATCCAGGTGCTGACCCAGGCGCGCGAGCACCTGATCCGCCGCACCTACGAGTCGATCGCGGGCGCCAAGCAGGCGATCGTGCACCTCTACAACTCCACCAGCGTGCTGCAGCGCGACGTGGTGTTCCGCACCGACCGCCAGGGCATCGTCGACATCGCCCTCGAGGGCGCACGCCTCTGCCGCTCCTTCGAGAGCCTGGTGCCCGAGACGCAGGTCTACTACGAGTACTCGCCCGAGAGCTACACCGGCACCGAGCTGGAGTTCGCCGTCGACATCTGCAACCAGGTGCTCGAGGTGTTCGAGCCGACACCCGATCGCAAGGTCATCCTGAACCTGCCCTCGACCGTCGAGATGGCGACCCCGAACGTCTACGCCGACTCGATCGAGTGGATGGGGCGGCACCTGAACCACCGCGAGAACGTCATCATCTCGCTGCACCCGCACAACGACCGCGGCACCGCCGTGGCCGCCGCGGAGCTCGGCTACCTGGCCGGCGCCGACCGCATCGAGGGCTGCCTGTTCGGCAACGGGGAGCGAACCGGCAACGTCGACCTGGTCGCCCTCGGCATCAACCTGTTCACCCAGGGCATCGACCCGCAGATCGACTTCAGCGACCTCGACGAGGTGCGCCGCACGGCCGAGTACTGCAACCAGCTGAAGGTGCACGAGCGGAGCCCCTGGGCGGGCGACCTCGTCTACACGGCGTTCAGCGGCTCGCACCAGGACGCCATCAAGAAGGGCTTCGAGGCCATGGCCGCCGACGCCGCCTCCCAGGGCAAGGAGGTCGACGACCTGGTCTGGGCCGTTCCCTACCTGCCGATCGACCCGAAAGACCTGGGGCGCTCCTACGAGGCGGTCATCCGCGTCAACTCCCAGTCGGGCAAGGGCGGCGTCGCCTATCTGCTGAAGACCGACCACGCGCTCGACCTGCCGCGGAAGCTGCAGATCGAGTTCTCGGGCGTCGTGCAGGCGAAGACCGACGCCGAGGGCGGCGAGGTCACGAGCGAGCAGATCTGGGCGGTCTTCCAGGACGAGTACCTGCCCTCCTCGGCCGCCGAGGAGAAGTGGGGCCGCTTCGAGCTGCACCGCACCCGCACCTCGAGCGACCTCGGTGGATCGGTGGCGCTCGACGTCACCCTGCGCGTCGGCGACGACGTGATCGAGACCTCGGCCTCGGGCAACGGCCCGATCGCCGCGTTCCTGAACGTGATGACCGAGCAGGGCGTCGACATCAAGCTCTACGACTACGTCGAGCACGCCCTCAGCGCTTCGGGCGACGCCCTGGCCGCGGCCTACGTCGAGCTGCAGGTCGACGGCAACCGCCTCTGGGGCGTGGGCATCGACGCCGACATCTCGACCGCGTCGCTGAAGGCGGTCGTGTCGGCGGTCAACCGGGCGATCCGTGTGCGGGATGCCGAGCGGGAGCTCGTCTCGGCGTAGCTCTGCGGGCATCCGCCGGCGGGGTGGCGCACGAGCGGGGTCTCGGCGTAGCTCTGCGGGCATCCGCCGGCGGGGTGGCGCGCGAGCGGGGTCTCGGCGTCGCCTCACCGGTCGCGCCTGGCCGGGCATCCGGCCGGGCGCGGGATAATGGGCTGTGCCCGTTTACCGTGATGACGCCGTGGTGCTCCGCACCCACAAGCTGGGTGAGGCCGACCGCATCGTCACCCTGCTGACCCGGCACCACGGCAAGGTGCGGGCCGTCGCCCGCGGGGTGCGCCGCACCGCGTCGAAGTTCGGGGCCCGGCTCGAGCCGTTCATGGTCGCCGACGTGCAGTTCTACGAGGGCCGCACCCTCGACACCATCACGCAGGCGGTGACGATCGGCTCGTACGGCGCCGAGATCACGGCCGACTACGCCAGCTACACCGCTGCCAGCGCCATGGTCGAGACCGCCGACAAGCTCACGGAGGAGGAGCCCTCGCTGCAGCAGTACCTGCTGCTGGTGGGGGCCCTCCGCTCGCTCGCCCGTGGCGAGCACGGCCCGAACGCCACGCTCGACTCCTACCTGCTGCGGGCGCTCTCGATGGCCGGCTGGGCACCGAGCTTCCACGACTGCGCCGTGACGGGGGAGCCGGGCCCGCACTCCGCCTTCGTGGTGCAGCTCGGCGGGGTGGTGGCCGAGTCGGTCGCCCCGCCCGGCACGCCGCGCCTGGACACCAGCACCCTCGAGCTGCTGACCGCCCTGCTCACGGGCGACTGGACGACCGCCGACGCCGCCGACGGCCCGGTGCGCTCGCGCGCGAGCGGTATCGTTGCGGCGTACACCCAGTGGCACCTGGAACGCGGGCTCCGATCGCTCGAGCACGTCGAACGGGGGCCGGGGAAGCCGCAGAAGAAGGTGCAGCCGAGTTGAGTCCCGTTCCGTTCACGTCGCCGAAGGCCGAGCCGTTCCGCCCCCTCGACTGGACGGGCCTGTACCCGCCCGCCGTGCCCGCCGCCGCGGTGCCGAAGCACGTCGCGATCGTGATGGACGGCAACGGCCGCTGGGCGAATCAGCGCGGCCTGACCCGCATCGAGGGGCACCGCGCCGGCGAGGCGGCCCTGCTCGACGTGGTCGCCGGAGCCGTGCAGATCGGCGTGAAGCACGTCAGCGTCTACGCCTTCTCCACCGAGAACTGGAAGCGCTCGCCCGACGAGGTGCGCTTCCTGATGGGGTTCAACCGCGACGTGCTGCACCGTCGGCGCGACCAGCTGAACGAGTGGGGCGTGCGCATCCGCTGGGCCGGCCGCAAGCCCCGCCTCTGGGCGAGCGTGATCAAGGAGCTGCAGTTCGCCGAGCGGCTGACGGCTCACAACAGCACGCTGACGCTGACGATGTGCGTCAACTACGGGGGCCGCAACGAGATCACGGATGCGGTGCGGGCGATCGCCGACGACGTCGCGGCCGGCCGCATCCGCCCCTCCGCCGTCTCGGAGAAGCTCATCCAGCGCCATCTCTACGTACCCGAGCTGCCCGACGTCGACCTGTTCGTTCGCAGCTCGGGCGAGCAGCGAACCTCGAACTTCCTGCCCTGGCAGTCGGCCTACGCCGAGATGGTGTTCCTCGACCGGCTCTGGCCCGACTTCAGCCGGGTCGACCTGTGGCAGGCCATCGAGCACTACGCGGGGCGCAACCGGCGGTTCGGCGGGGCGGTCGACGCTCCGGCCGCCGAGACGTCGTCGATCGAGGCGGAATGAGCGGGCATCCGTTCGCGTTGCCTCTCGTGTGACTGACACCGCTGCCTCCTCTGCTGCCTCCTCCGAGGCCATCAAGATCGACATCTGGAGCGACATCGCCTGCCCGTGGTGCTACATCGGCAAGCGCAAGCTCGAGTTCGGCATCGAGGAGTACGCCTCGACCGAGGGCTCCGTGCCCGTCGAGATCGAGTACCACTCCTTCGAGCTCTCGCCCGACACCCCCGTCGACTTCGACGGCGACGAGATCGAGTTCCTCTCGGGCCACAAGGGCATCCCGGCCGAGCAGGCCTCGCAGATGCTCGAGCGCGTGACCGGCATCGCCTCCTCCGTCGGGCTCGACTACGACTACGACGCGCTGAAGCACACCAACACCGTCAAGGCGCACGAGCTGATGCACTACGCCAAGGCGCACGGGCTGCAGCTCGAGATGAAGGAGCGCCTGCTCAAGGCCTACTTCGTCGAGGGCCGGCACGTCGGTCGCATCGAGGATCTCGCCGACCTGGCCGCCGAGCTCGGACTCGACCGCGACGACGTCGTGCGCTCGCTCGAGTCGGGCGAGAACGTCGACGCCGTGCGGGCCGACCAGCGCCAGGCGCAGGAGCTCGGCATCCAGGGCGTGCCGTTCTTCGTCTTCGAGGGCAAGTACGGGGTGTCGGGCGCTCAGGATCCGGCGACGTTCGCGCAGGTGCTGGCCCAGGTGGCCGGCGAGCGGGTCGAGGTCGGCTCATGACGGCGACGGATGCTCGTGCCGAGGCATCGGCCGGGGCGACCGGCGCCGTTCCCGCCGTCACACCTCTGCTGACCGTGCTGGGCGCTCCCGGGGCGAGCTGCGAGGGCGACTCCTGCTCGTTCTAGCGTTCGGGCAGCGGTTCGCTGATGTCGGCGACGGTCGCGCCGAGGGCCGCGGCCAGCGCATCCGCGTCGACGTAGGCGCTGTGGCCGTGGGCACCCGCGCCCATCGCGACCCGGCGGCCGGCGAAGGACTCGTCGAGGTACACCGGCCACTCGGTCGTGCTGCCAAGCGGGGTGATCGTGCCGCGCTCGTAGCCGGTGGCGGCCAGCGCGACGTCCTGGTGGGGCATCGAGAGCTTGTTCACTCCGACGAGGGTGCGGAGCTTCGGCCAGCTGATCTGGCGGTCGCCCGGGATGAGCGCGAAGAGGAAGTCGCCGTCGTGGCGCTTGACCACGAGGCTCTTGGCGATGTCGCCGGGCTCGAGCGCGAGCAGCGCTGCGGCCTCCTGCAGCGAGCCCGCCTCGGGGCGCTCGACGACCTCGACCTCGAGGCCGAGTCGGCGGGCGTGCTCGCGCACGCGGTCGGTGCCCGTGGGCCGGTCCGCAGCCGGGGTCTCTGTTTCGTCCGTCTCGTCCATCACAGTCGGAGCAACCATCGATCCGTCCACAGGATTCCCGGCCGCGTCGCCGTGGCCGTCCACGTCTGGGAGAATTGACCCGATGTCCACTTCAACCCTCACCCCCGACCGGCTGGCCATCGGGCCGATCCAGCTCGACGTGCCGGTGGTGCTCGCGCCCATGGCCGGCATCACGAACACGGCGTTCCGCCGGCTCTGCCGCGAGTTCGGCGCCGGGCTCTACGTGAGCGAGATGATCACGAGCCGGGCGCTCGTCGAGCGCAACGAGGCGACCTTCCGCCTCATCACGCACCACCCGAGCGAGACGCCCCGCTCCATCCAGCTCTACGGCGTCGACCCCGCCACCATGGCCGAGGCCGCCCGCATCCTGGTCGACGAAGACCGCACCGACCACATCGACATGAACTTCGGCTGCCCGGTGCCCAAGGTCACCAAAAAGGGCGGGGGTGCCGCGCTGCCCTGGAAGCTCGACCTCTTCCGTGAGATCGTCGAGTCGGTCGTCGAGGCCGCCGGCGACGTGCCCGTCACCGTGAAGATGCGCAAGGGCATCGACTCCGACCACCTCACCTACCTCGAGGCCGCGAAGGCCGCCGAGGGGGCGGGCGCCGCGGCGATCGCGCTGCACGCCCGCACGGCGAGCGACTTCTACAGCGGTCAGGCCGACTGGTCGGCCATCGCGACGTTGAAAGAGACCATCAGCTCGATCCCGGTGCTCGGCAACGGAGACATCTGGTCGGGCGAAGACGCCATCCGCATGGTCGACGAGACCGGGTGCGACGGCGTGGTCGTCGGGCGCGGCTGCCTCGGCCGGCCGTGGCTGTTCGGCGACCTGGCCGCCGCATTCCGGGTGCGCGCGGGCGAGCTCTCGGCCGAGGAGGCGGCGGCGCTGCGGGCGGCGCCGTCGCTCGGCGTCGTCGCGCAGACCCTCCGCCGGCACGCCGAGCTGCTGGTGGAGTTCTACGACGACGAGGGCCGGGCCTGCCGCGACATCCGCAAGCACGTCGCCTGGTACCTCAAGGGCTATCCGGCCGGGCACGAGGTGCGCGCCGCTCTCAGCACGGTGCAGAGCCTCGAGCAGATGGACGAGATCCTGGCCGAGCTCGACTGGTCGATGCCCTACCCGGGCGCCGACGCCGAGGGCCCCCGCGGCCGGGCAGGCAGCCCGAAGCGCCCCTCGCTGCCCGACCGCTGGCTGGAGTCGCGCTCGCTCGAGACCGCGGGCCGTGCCGAGGTCGCCGCGGCCGAGAAGGAGAACAGCGGTGGCTGACGCCCTCGACCTGCAGACCTTCGCGCCCACGAAGGGCTACGCCGAGTCCGACGCCGAGCGCATGCTGCCCGAGGAGCACTACACCCGGCGCAGCGACTTCCAGCGCGACCGCGCCCGAATCCTGCACTCCTCGTCGCTTCGCCGCCTGGCGGCCAAGACGCAGGTGCTGAGCCCCACGGTCGTCGCCGACTTCGCGCGCAACCGGCTCACCCACTCGCTCGAGGTGGCACAGGTCGGGCGGGAGCTCGCCTCCAGCCTCGACCTCGACCCCGACGTGGTCGACTCCGCGTGCCTCGCGCACGACCTCGGGCATCCGCCGTTCGGTCACAACGGCGAGAAGGCCCTCAACCAGTGGGCGCAGTCGATCGGCGGCTTCGAGGGCAATGCGCAGAGCCTGCGCATCCTCACGCGGCTCGAGGCGAAGGTGTTCGACGACAGCGGGCACGGCTACGGCCTCAATCTCACCCGGGCGAGCCTCGACGCGAGCTGCAAGTACCCGTGGGCGGCGTCCGACCCCGTCGAAGACCCGAGCGGCCGGCTGAAGTACGGCGTCTACGACGACGACGCGCCGGTGTTCGACTGGTTCCGGGCCGGAGCGCCGGCCCGGAAGCTCTGCGTCGAGGCCCAGGTGATGGATCTCAGTGACGACATCGCCTACTCGGTGCACGACTTCGAAGACGCCGTGCTGAACGGCTACATCGACGTACGGGTGCTGGCCCGGCGGGTCGATCACGCCGATCTGGTGCGCAGCATCCATGCCCGTGCCGGCGGCGGCTTCACGCTCGACGAGTTGAGCGAGGCGTTCGAGCGCCTCGACTCGCTGCAGGTCTGGCTCTCGGAGTGGGACGACTCGCGTCGCGCCCACGCCGGGCTGAAGAACCTCACCAGCCAGCTGATCGGGCGCTTCGCCGGAGCGGCCACGCGGGCCACCCGCGAGTCCTTTCCGACGCCGAGCATCACCCGCTACGGCGCCGACGTCATCGTGCCCGACTGGGTGGCCGCCGAGATCGCCACGCTCAAGGGCATCGTCTCGGTGTTCGTCATGTCGAACGACGCCAGGCAGCCGCTCTACCAGCAGCAGCGGGGGCTCCTGATGGAGCTCGCCGACCGCCTCTGGCAGAGCGACGGGGCCGCGCTCGACCCCGCGTTCGCCGACGACTGGCGCACCGCCACCGACGACCGGGCCGCCCGGCGGGTGGTCGTCGACCAGGTCGCGAGCCTCACCGATCAGACGGCGCTGGCCTGGTACGAGCGGCTCTGCGCACAGGGCGATGCGGGCCGGCTGGGAGAAGAGCTGCTCGCGGCCGAGGGGCCCAGGCGGGCTCTATCCTAGGAGGACCGGTGGGCGAGATGGCAGGGCGGGTGACATGGCAGGACTGATCCGTCGCAACGACATCGACGAGGTCCGGTCGCGCATCAACATCGCCGACGTCGTCGGCGACTTCGTCACCCTGAAGAGCGCCGGCGTCGGCTCCATGAAGGGGCTCTGCCCGTTCCACGACGAGCGGTCGCCGAGCTTCCACGTGCGGCCGCAGGTGGGCTACTACCACTGCTTCGGCTGCGGCGAGGGCGGCGACGTGTTCACCTTCCTGCAGAAGATGGACCACGTCACCTTCTCCGAGGCCGTCGAGCGGCTCGCCGCCAAGATCGGCTTCCAGCTGCACTACGAAGACGGGGGAGCGGCGGCCGACCAGGGCAACCGGGCACGCCTCCTCGCGGCGAACGAGGCGGCGCGGGAGTACTTCGCCGAGCAGCTCACCTCGCCCGGTGCCGAGGCCGGCCGCGCCTTCCTCGGCCAGCGCGGCTTCGACGCCGCGGCGGCCGCGCGCTTCGGCGTGGGCTACGCCCCGCAGGGGTGGGACAACCTGGGCAAGCACCTCCGCGGCCGCGGCTACACCGAGCAGGAGCTCACGGCGGCGGGCCTGCTCAGCCAGGGCGACCGCGGCACCTACGACCGCTTCCGCGGGCGGCTGATCTGGCCGATCCGTGACCAGACCGGGCAGACCGTCGGCTTCGGCGCCCGCCGGCTGTTCGACGACGACAAGGGCCCGAAGTACCTCAACACCCCTGAGACGATCGTCTACCACAAGGCGCAGGTGCTCTACGGGCTCGACCTCGCCAAGCGCGACATCGCCCGCAGCCGCCAGGTCGTCGTGGTCGAGGGCTACACCGACGTCATGGCGGCCCACCTCGCCGGCGTCACGACCGCGGTGGCCACCTGCGGAACGTCGTTCGGCGTCGACCACATCAAGATCATGCGGCGGGTGCTCTCCGACGACTCCGCCGGCCTCGGCGAGGTCATCTTCACCTTCGATCCCGACGCCGCGGGCCAGAAAGCCGCCCTCCGCGCGTTCAGCGAGGAGCAGCGCTTCGCCGCGCAGACCTACGTCGCCGTGGCGCCCGACGGTCTCGACCCCTGCGACCTGCGTCTGGCCAAGGGCGACGACGCCGTCCGCCGCCTGATCAAGAGCAAGAAGCCGATGTTCGAGTTCGTCATCCGGCAGAAGCTCTCGGCCTACGACCTCGACACCGTCGAGGGTCGTGTGGCCGCGCTGCGGGACGCGGCGCCGATCGTCGCCGACATCCGCGACTCGGCGCTCCGGCCCGCCTACACCCGGCAGCTCGCGAAGATGCTCGGCACCGACCTCGACGTGGTGCAGCAGGCGGTCGAGCGTTCGGTGCGGAGCGGCGGCTCGGGTGCGGGGCAGGGCCACGGACAAGGGCAGGGCAACGGCGGTGATCGTGGCGGTGCGCCGGGTGGCGACCGCGGGGCGCTGCGACCGGGCGGCGCCGGTGGGCAGGACGGCCGAGGCGGTCAGGGTGGCCAGGCCGGTCAGGGTGGCCAGGGCGGTCAGGGCGGCCAGGGCGGCCAGGGAGCATCCGGTGGCCAGGGCGGGTACCGGCCCTCGCCGGCGGCCGACCCCCAGGTGGCGTCGGTGACGACCCTCGAGGCCGTGCCCGTCCAGGTGCCCGCGGTCTCCCTCACGGAGCTGCCCTCCACCACCACCGTGCGCCGGGAGCGGGATGCCCTGATGGCCATGCTGCAGTCGCCCACCGTGATTGGCGCCGAGCTGCTCACCCGGTCGACTGGCTGCGGCTTCGCCAGCGCGCCGCTGGCCGCCGTGCGCGACGCCGTCGCGCGGAACGTGGAGCACTTCGACCAGCCCGACTTCGTGCAGACGGTGCAGGCCGACGTGCCGCCGGAGTACCGCACCCTGGTCGAGCAGCTGGCGGTCGCGCCCATTCCCGAGCGACCCGAGCGCGCGCCCGAGAACTACCTGCGCGGAGTCGTGCGCGCCCTCGTCGAGCGCGATCTCAGCCGCCGCAAGGACGAGCTCGTGCTGCGGCTGCAGAGAACCGACCGGGTGGCGGAGCCGGTGCTCTACCGCGAGATCCAGATCCAGTCGGCGCAGCTCGAGGCCGACCGGCGGGCCTTCGTCGGGGAGTAGCGCCCGATCGCACCGCGCCTGAGGGAGCGGTGGGCCGGGTCGCGCAATCTCCGAGCATCCGCCGTGCCGTCGGGGTCTGGCGCGACTTCGCGCCTAGGCTCGAAGCCTGATGGTCGAACGAAACGTGCTCTCCGCCTCCGACGTGACGATCGAGTACCCCTCGCACAGCGTCAGTCCCGCTTTCACCGCCGTGAAGGGGTTCACGCTCACGGTCGCCCCCGGGGAGATCGTGGGGCTGGTGGGGTCGAGCGGCTCCGGCAAGTCGACGCTCGCGCACGTGGCGTCGGGGCAGGCCGCCCTGCGGGCCTCGAAGGAGTCGTCGCCGCGCATCATCGGCGGCAGTCTCGAGGTGCTCGGATTCGAGATGCGCGGCATCCGCCGGGGCAAGCTCGGCAAGCTCACCCTCGGCGTCGGCTACGTGGCCCAGGACGCCGGGTCGAAGCTCACCTCGAACATGACGGTGGCGGAGCTCGTCGCCGAGCCGCTGCTGCTCCGCGACAAGCGCTACGACCGGCACGAGGCCGGCCTGAAGGCCGCCACGCTCGTCGACGCGCTGCTGCTGCCCGTGGGCTCGATGATGAAGCTGCCGCACGAGCTGTCCAGCGGGCAGCGGCAGCGGGTGGCGGTGGCGCGCGGACTCATCCTCGACCCGGTGCTGCTGATCGCCGACGAGCCGACCGCGGGCGTCGACGTCTCGGTGCGGAGCGCGGTGGTCGACGTGATCGCCGGCCTGCAGCGGGCACGCGGTGCGAGCGCGCTGATCATCAGCCACGACCTCGACACGCTGCGGCGGAGCGCCGACCGGGTGGCCGTCATCCATGAGGGCGTCGTGGTGGGCCTCGGGCCGATCGACGACGTGCTCGCCGACCCGCGGCACCCGTACGTGGTGCGTCTCGCGGAGGAGCTGAACGGCGACGGGCTCGACGACGAGGAGTTCGACGAGGACGGTTTCGGCGAGGACGGTTTCGGCGAGGACGAATTCGACGGGGACGATGAGGCGGATGACGACGCGGTCGAGGACGCCGACGAGCCGGAAGCCGCCGACGCCGACGATGACCCGGTCGGCACGCTGAACCCGAACGACGACGAGACCCGAGGAGCCCGATGACGCCCCGATCCCGATCCTTCGACGGACGCCACCGCGAGGTGCTCGCGGTCGCCGCCGACGCGCTGCCCGCCGGCGAGCGGCCCGAGCCCGGCCCGATCGCCGTGCTGCCCGAGGCCGATCCCACCTTCGTGGAGGCCGTCGAGGCGGCCGGCGGCACCGTCGCACCGCTCGGCGACGACACCCGGGGCATCGTCTGGCTCGCCCACGACCGTCCCGAGCAGTTCGACGAGATCATCTCGACCTACCCCGGCATCGGCTGGGTACAGCTGCCCTGGGCGGGCGTCGACGCCTTCGCCGACTCCATCCGCGACCACGACCGCCCCGGTCTCGTCTGGACGAGCGCCAAGGGCGCCTACGCCCAGCCCGTGGCCGAGCACGCGCTGACGCTCGCGCTGGCGCTCCTCCGCGAACTGCCCACGCGCATCCGTGCCACGACGTGGGGCCCGAAGATCGGATCCTCGCTCTACGGGCTGAACGTCGTCATCATCGGCGCCGGCGGCATCGCCCTCGAGCTGCTGCGGCTGCTCGAGCCGTTCGGCGTGACGGTCACCATCGTGCGCCGCTCCGCCGACCCGGTCGCGGGAGCTCACCGCACCGTCACGGTGGAGCAGCTCGACGAGGTGCTGCCCGAGGCCGACCTCCTGGTGGTCGCCGCCGCGTTCACCGCCGGCACCGACAAGCTGATCGGCGCCCGCCAGCTCGAGCTCCTGCCCGACACCGCCCACCTCGTCAACATCGCGCGCGGCGGCCTCGTCGACACCGAGGCGCTCGTCGCCGCCCTCGAGAGCGGTGGCATCGCGGGGGCCGCCCTCGACGTGACCGATCCCGAGCCGCTGCCCGACGGGCATCCGCTCTTCTCGCTCGACAACGCGATCGCAACCCCGCACTCGGCGGACACGCCCGAGATGATCGCGCCGCTGCTGGCCGCGCGCGTGCGCCACAACGTGCGCGCGTTCCTCGAGACCGGCGAGTTCGCGGGGCGCGTCGACCCGGCAGCGGGGTACTGACGCCGCGGTGTCAGGAGCGCCGCGAAAGTGGTGGTAATGTATTGAGCGCTGTTCCGGCAGCACCATTCCTCGATAGCTCAATTGGCAGAGCAGCCGGCTGTTAACCGGCAGGTTCTTGGTTCGAGTCCAAGTCGGGGAGCGAAGGCCTCGCGGCTCCACCCGCGAGGCTTTCCTTATTTAAGGCGAGCTCCGGGCTCCGGGCCGCGCTTCGCTTTGAACCAGAGGCCGAGCGTCGAGCCCTGGTGTCAGACGGCGGTGCGCTTCTCAGGCTCCGCCACCGGTGCCCGGCCCACCTCGATGCGCCGCACAGCGATCGGCACGCGCGGCCCCACCAGCAGCAGGTCGACCCCGCCGCGGTGTAGCAGCGGCACCAGCTCCGTGTCACCTCGGGCCACGATGTCGGCCGCGGCCGCCTCGAAGATCTCGGCCATCGTCTCGGTGGCGAAGAACGTGCGCCCTCCGTGGTGCACCACCCGCCCGTATTCGTGTTCAATCATCGTCGATCGTCCGTTCCCACAAGCCTCGTGCGTCCTTCGCACCCTACGCTCGCCCTCCCGGGGCGGCCAGGGCTTGCGCGCCGCTCACGGCCGGTTCCCGGATTGCGCCCACCCTCTGGCAGGATCGGGGAATGGCCGAGCCGCGCACCCCTGGGCAGCGCACCCCTGGGCCGCGCACCCCCGGGGAGCGCGCGGCCATCCGCTCCGGCCTCGCCGTCGGCCTCGCCACCGCCGTCTACGGCATCTCGTTCGGAGCCCTCGCGACCCTCTCGGGCCTGGACGTCTGGCAGACCTGCTTCCTCAGCCTCGTGATGTTCACCGGCGGCTCGCAGTTCGCCCTGATCGGTGTGCTCGCCTCGGGCGGTCTCGCGGCCGGCCCCGCCGCGATCACGAGCGCCGCGCTGCTCGGCACCCGGAACGTCTTCTACTCCATCCGGATGGCCCCCGTCGTCGGCCCCGGCTTCTGGCGCCGGGCGGCCGCCGCGCAGCTGACCATCGACGAGTCCGTTGCCGTCTCCACCGCCCAGACCACGCCCGCAGCGCAGCGGGCCGGCTTCTGGGTGACCGGCCTCGCCATCTACCTCGGCTGGAACCTCACCACCCTCATCGGCGCGCTGATCGGCGACCTGCTCGGCGACGTCAGCGCCTACGGTCTGGACGCCGCCGCGGCCGCAGCCTTCCTGGGGCTGCTCTGGCCGCGCCTGAAGGAGCGCCAGACGCAGGCCGTCGCGGTGGCCGCCGCCGTCGTGGCGACGCTGCTGACGCCCGTGCTGGTGCCCGGCCTGCCCGTTCTCGTGGCGGCGGGCGTCGCCCTCGTGGTGGGCGGCTTCAACCTGTTCGCCGCGAAGCCGACGGCCGGGTCACCGGCCGAGCCGTCGGCCCGGCCGAGCCCGCCGGCGGGAGGTGCCGCATGACAGCCTGGCAGATCGTCCTCCTCGCCTCGATCGTCTGCGCCGCGCTCAAGGTCGCCGGCTACCTGATCCCGCCGAAGGCCTTCGAGCACCCGACCGTCGCCCGCGTCGCCAACCTGATGACGGTGGCGCTCCTGGCGGCACTGATCGGCGTGCAGACCTTCGGGGCCGGTCAGGCCGTGCAGCTCGACGCGCGGGTGCCGGCCGTGCTGGTGGCCGCCGTGCTCTACGCGCTGCGCGTTCCGTTCGTCGTGGTGGTGATCGTCGCGGCACTGGTCGCCGCGGGCATCCGGATGCTCACCTGAGCAGCCCCGCCGCGCCGACCTTCAGGAACCGGCACTTCAATAACCGGCCCTACAGAAACTGACGAGGCGCGAACTCCTAGGCGTCGAGCTCGTCGACCCCGGGCAGCCACGCGTAGCCGGGCACGCCCCAGCCCTTCTTGCGCTCGATCTTGCGGGCCACCTTCGCGTAGACCGGATCGATCCGGTCGATGTAGAGCAGCCCTTCGAGGTGGTCGAACTCGTGCTGGAAGATGCGGGCGAGCCAGCCGTGCGCCTCGATCTCGTAGGGCCGGCCGTCGAGGTCGGTGGCACGCAGGATGGCCGACTCGCCCCGCACCAGCGGGAACCGCTCGCCGGGGAACGACAGGCAGCCCTCGGACTCGGTGTCGGGGTCGGCCGGCTCGACCGAGGTGGGGGAGATGTAGAGCTCGGGGTTGATGGCGACGCCGCGGTACTCGCGGAGGGACGCGGTGTCGTCGGGGGAGTCGTCGTCGCCCTCCTCGTCACCCGTGTCCTCGTCGCCCGTGTCCTCGACGTAGGAGAAGACGAAGAGGCGGAGCGGCACGCCCACCTGCGGGCCGGCGAGGCCCACTCCGGGCGCCGCGTCCATGGTCTCGAACATGTCGGCCACGAGGGAGCGGAGCTCGTCGTCGATGGCGACGACGGGGGAGGCGGGCGTGTGCAGCACCGGATCGCCGGAGATCCGAATCGGGAGAACGGCCATTCGCTAAGCCTAACCGGGGTACCCGCAGGGTACTGTCGACGAGTGCCTCTCGACATGCTTCAGCTGACCGAGCCGATCGCTCTCGACCCGAAGCAGTTCATCGGCATCCCGATCGCCCTCGTGGGCGCGGTCTTCCTCAGCCTGGGCGCCCAGTTCCAGCACCGCGGGGTCGCGAAGGTCGAGGCGAACACCAACCAGGCCGAGAAGGGCCTGAACGCCCGCCAGATGATGGCGCTGCTCGGTCGCCCGTCGTGGGTGCTCGGCACCGTGATGCTCGGGCTCGCGATCGTGTTCCAGCTCACCAGCCTCGGCTTCTCGCCGATCATCGTGGTGCAGCCCCTCGGCGCGGTGGCCCTCGTGATCACGGCCGTGCTCAACTCGCGGGTGAGCAAGGTCAAGCTCAACCGCAGCTCGATCATCTCGATCGTGCTGTGCGTCGGCGGTGTCGGCCTGTTCGTGCTGGTCGCGGCCTTCACCGCGGTCGACAAGCCCGTCGGCACCCGCGAGCTGATCGTCATCCTGATCATCCTCGCCGTCGTGCTGGCCCTGTTCGCGGTCGGCTTCGCCTTCCTGCGCCGCCGCTTCAAGGCGATCGCCTACATCGTGGGCGCTGGCGTGCTCTACGGCTTCGTGGCCACCCTCGCGAAGGTGGTCATCAGCCGCATCTTCCAGGCCGACTTCGAGTGGCTCACCGTGCTGGCCCTGATCGGTCTCCTCGCCGCCGCGGCGCTCGGCGGCTACTTCGTGCAGAACGCCTACTCGTCCGGCCCGCCCGACCTCGTGATCGCCGGCCTCACCGTGATCGACCCGCTCGTAGCGGTGGGCATCGGCATCCTGGTGCTCGGCGAGGCCTCCCAGGCGCCGCTCTGGGCCATGTTCGCGTTCATCGCATGCGGCGCGATCGCCGTCGTCGGCGTGTTCGGGCTCGCGCGCTACCACCCCCAGGCGCAGCACTAGGGTAGTTTTCTCCTCAACCCGCGGTGTCCGCCGGCGTGCGGCCCGCCCCCATCCCAAGGAAGACGACGGTTTGACTGACTCCCGTGATCCGAACACCGCACCGGATGCCCGGCCGGCACCCGGAACGACGGACCGGCCGCTGCGCATCCTGATCGGCGCCGACACCTTCTCGCCCGACGTCAACGGCTCGGCCCGCTTCTCCGAGCACCTCGCCTCCGGTCTCGCCTCGCGCGGACACGACGTGCACGTCGTGGCCCCCTCCGCCGGGCGCAAGCACGGCACCTGGAAAGAGGTCTACGACGGCCACGTGATCACCGCGCACCGCCTGTACAGCTGGCGCTGGTACCCGCACGACTGGCTGCGCTTCGCGATGCCGTGGCGCATCCGGCAGAACAGCGCGCGGATCATCGACGAGGTGCAGCCCGACGTGGTGCACTTCCAGTCGCACATCATCATCGGCCGGGGGCTCTCGACCGAGGCCGAGAAGCGCGGCATCCGCATCGTCGGCACGAACCACTTCATGCCCGAGAACATGCTGGCCTTCACGGGTATCCCGAAGTTCCTGCAGAACTGGGCAATCGGGCTCGCCTGGGCCGCCGCCCGCCGATCGTTCCTGCGCGCCGACGCGGTCACCGCCCCCACCCGCCGGGCCGCCGACTACTTCGAGAAGGAGACCGGCCTGCACGACGTCTACGCCATCTCCTGCGGCGTCGACGCCTCGCTGTTCGTGCCCGACTTCGCGCCACACACCGAGAACCGGGTGATCTTCGTCGGCCGGGTCACCGGTGAGAAGCACCTCGACGTGCTGCTCAAGGCCATCCAGCTGCTGCCCGACTCCCTCGACGTCAAGCTCGACATCGTCGGCGGCGGCGACCAGCTGAAGAACCTGCAGACCATGGCGCAGCAGCTCGGCATCGGCGACCGCGTCACCTTCACCGGCTACGTCACCGAGGAGGAGAAGCAGCGCCTCTACACGCGGGCCACCGTCTTCGCGATGCCGTCGATCGCCGAGCTGCAGAGCATCGCCACCATGGAGGCGATGGCGAGCGGACTGCCCGTGGTCGCCGCCGACGCCATGGCGCTGCCGCACCTCGTGCACGACGGCGAGAACGGCTACCTCTTCGCCCCGGGCGACGCCCAGCAGCTCGCCGACCGGCTGGAGCGCGTGCTCACCCTGCCGCAGGAGGAGCTCGACCGCTTCAAGAACGAGTCGCTGCGCATCGTGGAGGCGCACGACATCCAGCGCACGCTGACGACGTTCGAGCACATCTACCGCGGGGAGCCGGTGCCCGAGGCGCCCCACCCCGTGTCGAGCACGCCGCCGGCCTGAGCGGGGGGCTGCCCGCGCTGGCGTCGCGCACCTGCCCGTGCCGCGGGGCAGGGTATCGTTGTCTCGATTCCGCGGCTGCCCGGCCGCGGTCTCGGGGCGGTAGCTCAGCTGGTCAGAGCAGCGGACTCATAATCCGTCGGTCACGGGTTCAAGTCCCGTCCGCCCTACGACACCTGCACCCCCTGTGACCAATCCGGGGGACAGGCCGCTCCGAAGAACCGGTGACGGGAGGGGCCCGTCGTGCCGAAGCAGCGGAGGGGCGCATGCCGGATCGAGACCCGAAGAGAGACTTCCGCCGGCCCGAGCTGTCCACTCCGTGGCAGCGGTTGTCGGGGCACCGGGCGTTCGCGCCGACGGTGGTCGTCGCGACCCTCCTGATCACCAGCGTGCTCGTCTACCTCGCCCTGCAGCGGTTCCTCTGAGCGCCGCCGTGCGCGGGCCAGCGTGTGAGCCGCCTATGCAGGCCCTGAGTAAGGGGTGAAATTGTCGGCCCTGGCGCTTATCGTGATTGTCATGCGCGTGCCCACCCCGGCCCGACCCTGCATCGCCGCTGATCGAGGAGACCTCCGCCCGTGACATCCGAAGCCCTCACCTCCTCGCCGATGGCCACCCCGGCCGGCGCGGGAGCCCCGCTCAGCCTCGACGAGTTCGGGCGGTACACGGGCGCCATCCTCGACAACCTCGAACGGGTCATCGACGGCAAGACCGAGGCCGCCACCCTCGCCCTGATCGTGCTGATCGCCGAGGGCCACCTCCTCGTCGAAGACGTGCCGGGCGTCGGCAAGACCACCCTGGCCAAGGCCCTCGCCACGAGCGTCGGATGCACGGTCAGCCGCATCCAGTTCACGCCCGACCTCCTGCCGTCCGACGTGACAGGCGTCTCCATCTACAACCAGGTCGACCACGCCTTCGAGTTCAAGCGCGGAGCCGTGTTCGCCAACATCGTCATCGCCGACGAGATCAACCGCGCCTCGCCGAAGACCCAGTCCGCCCTGCTGGAGTGCATGGAGGAGCAGCAGGTCTCGGTCGACGGCACCACGCATCCGCTCGAACCGCCGTTCATCGTGGTCGCCACGCAGAACCCGATCGAGATGGAGGGCACCTACGCCCTGCCCGAGGCGCAGCGCGACCGCTTCATGGCGCGCATCTCGATGGGCTACCCCGACGCCTCCGCCGAGCTCTCGATGCTGCACCACCGCGAGTCCTCGAGCCCGATGGCGAGCCTCCGGGCCGTGGTCGACAAGCACCGGCTCGCCGAGCTGATCGACACCGCCCGCGCCATCTACGTCAGCCGTGCCGTCGAGTCGTACGTGGTCTCGATCGTGCAGGCGACCCGCATCCACCCCGAGTTCCGGCTCGGCGCGAGCCCCCGCGGCACCCTGCACCTCGTGCGCGCGGCCAAGGTGCTCGCCGCCCTGCGCGGCCGGGAGTTCGTGGTGCCCGACGACATCAACGAGCTCGTCGTGCCGATCCTCGCGCACCGCATCGTCGCCACCCGCCGCGCGGCCAGCGACACCCGCGGCGGCGGCACCGAAGCGATCGCCACCGCGCTCCGGGGGATCGTCGCGGCCACCCCGGTGCCGCTGAACCGCTCCCGCCCGTCGGCCTGACCGTGCCCGCTCCCCGTCCGACCCGCTCCCTGCCGCGCCTCACCGTGCGCGGGTGGGGTTTCGTCGCAGCCGGCGTCGTCGTGCTCGTGCTCACGCAGCTGTTCCGCCGCCAGGAGCTCGCCTACCTCGCCTGCTTCCTGCTCGCCGTTCCGCTGCTCTCGCTTGCCTGGGTGGCGCTGCGCCGCATCGCGATCACCGTTCGCCGACGGTTCAGCCCCGAGTCGGGCACCGTCGGTCAGGCGGTCACCGTGTCGATGTTCCTGCAGAACTGGGGCAGCCTCCGCACCCCCGCGGCCGCCTGGCGGGAGCGCACCGCCCCGCCGCTCGAGGCCGCTCCGCCCGCGCTCTTCCCGCCGCTCGAGCGCTACTCCTCCTCGACGCTCGACGAGCCGCCGGTGCAGCGCCTCGACTACCCCCTCGACACGGGGCGGCGGGGCGAGCATCCGATCGGCCCGCTCGAGCTCACGCTCACCGACCCCTTCGGCTGCGCCACGCGACGGCTCGGCTTCGGTGGCACCGACACCGTGCTGATCACCCCGACGGTCTACGAGCTCGCCCGCGTCGACCTGCGCCTCTCGACGGGCGACGGCGCCGAGCAGGTCTCCCGCCGCCTCGTGGGCGCGGGGGAGCAGGACGTCATCGCTCGCAAGTACCTCCCCGGCGACTCCATGCGCCGCGTGCACTGGCCGGCCACGGCGAAGCACGGCGAGCTGATGGTGCGACAGGACGACCAGCGCAACGATCAGGATGCGGTCATCCTGCTCGACGCCCACTCCTTCCTGCCGGGTGACGGCTTCGAGTGGGCCGTCAGCACCATGGGGTCCATCGCCGTGCACCTGATGAACGAGGGCTTCGGCGTGCGGCTCGTCGGCCACGGCACCGGTGACGGCGCCGAGGTGCTGGTCGCGCCGTTCGGTGCGGCCCGCGCGATGCGCGAACTCGCCCGCACCGGGCCCGACGCCGTGCACGACCCGAGCGACTTCCGGGCGGCCGTCGACGAGGCGGCGCTCACCTCGCCCGACGCCCCGCCGGTGTTCGCCGTCGTGTCGAACGCACCGGGCGCCGCCGACCGCATCCGGGGGCTGGCCGCCATGTCGTCGCACGCCGTCGTGTTCGTGGTGGGCGAGACGGATGCTCTTGCCTCCGCTGCCCCCGGAGCCGCCCCCGGATCCGCCCCCGTGTCCGCCGAGCTCCGCTCGTCGGGCTGGACCGTGGTCGATTGCTCTCCCGACGAGAGCCTGCCCGCCTTGTGGCGGTCGCTCGGCGAGGCGCGGGGGCTCGCATGAGCACCGTGCTGCGTCCTCCGGTGTCGCCGGCGGCCCCCGAGGGGTCGCCGAGCGGGCGTCAGCGCGCGACCGAGGCGGTCGGCGGCGGCCGGAGTGGCCGGCCGGCGAGCGGCCGCAGCCGTGCATCCGCTGCCCGTCGGCGGGAGCGCTCGGGAGCCTGGACGACGACGCTCGCCGTCGGCCTGACCATGGGCTTCGCGCTGTTCAGCCTCTCGCCCCTGCTGCAGGGCATCGGCTGGTGGTTCGCCACGATGGCGATGGTCGTCGTGCTGCTCGGGGTCTCGGCGCTGCTGCGGGCCCGCGGGCTGCCCGAGGTGGTGGTCGTCGGGGTGGCCGTGCTGCTCTGGGTCGCGATCGTCGTGCTGCTCTACGCCCCCGGCACGACCTGGCTCGTGCTGCCGACCCTCGACACCATCACCGACATCTCCGCCGACCTCGCCGCTGCGCGGGAGTCGATCGCGGTGCAGGAGGTGCCGGCCGTCGCGGTGCCCGAGCTGACCCAGCTGCTGGTGATGTCGATCGGGCTGATCGCGCTCGTCAGCGACGAGCTCGCCACCGGGCTCCGGGTGCCGGCGCTCAGCGGCACCGGTCCGCTCGCCGTGCTCACGATCGCGCCCCTGGTGCGGCGCGACGACCCCCAGGTGCTGGTGTATCTGCTCACAGGACTCGCCTTCCTGCTCGTGCTCTGGACGGGCGCGCGCATCGGCTCGGGCGGGCGCGCGAAGCCGACCACGCGCATCCGGGCCACCGCCGGCGGGCGGAACGCCGGACTCGCCCTGGGGCTCGCCGCCGCCGCCGTCGCCGCGATGGTCGTGCTGCCCACCGTCACCCCCGGACTTACCTCGCGCGACCTGGCGGAGCAGGGCGACGGCACCCCGTTCGCCTCGACCTACGCCACCGGCGTCGACCCCACGATCCAGCTCGGCCGCGACCTGCGCCGCAGCGACCCGGTGCTCTCGCTCACCTACTCGACCTCGTCGGAGGAGGGCCTCTATCTCAAGATGGTCAACCTGAGCGACTTCTCGGGCGGCACCTGGGAGCCGGAGGCGCCGTACGACGGCATCTCGTACGAGGGCCAGGAGTTCGGCACCCCGCCCGGCCTCGCGCCCGAGGTGCCGGTCACCGACGTGAGCACCACCGTGTCGATCGCGGGGCTCCGCAGCGACTGGCTGCCGCTGCCCTACCCGAGCCAGCAGGTCGACTCGCTGAGCGGCAACTGGCTGATCACGCCGAACACGTTCACGATCACCGATCTGCAGGGTGACACGCGCGGCATCAACTACCAGGCGACGAGCCTCGCCGTGGCGCCGACCGCCGAGCAGCTGGCCACCGCCGGAGCCACGGTGCCCGACAGCCTGGCGGGCTACCTCGGTCTGCCCCCCGACCTGCCCCCGGTCATCGCCCAGGAGGCCTCGACGATCACCGCCGGGGCGGCCACGAACTACGACCGGGCCGTCGCGCTGCAGGAGTACTTCCGCTCGGGCGAGTTCCGCTACTCGCTGGCCGCGCCCGCCTCGAACGGCTACGACGGCAGCAATGCCGAGATGATCGCGGCCTTCCTCGACAAGAAGGAGGGCTACTGCGTGCACTTCTCGGCCGCCATGGCCGTGATGGCGCGCACCCTCGGCATCCCCTCGCGCATCGCCGTGGGCTACGCGCCGGGCCAGACCGCCGACAGCACGGCCGACGGCCAGCCCGTCTACGAGGTGTACACCGACCAGCTGCACGCCTGGCCCGAGCTCTACTTCGAGGGCATCGGCTGGCTGCCCTTCGAGCCCACCCCCGGCCTCGACATCACCCCGCCCGACTACAGCCTGCCCGACTACGCGCAGCAGTCGGCGACCGACTCGTCGGCGCCCGCTCCGAGCTCCACCTCGACGGCGACCAACTCGGCGGGTCCCGATCGTGGCGACGTCGCGGCGGTGCAGTCGGCCGAGCAGCAGGTGCTCGCTCAGGTGCGCGGCTGGTCGATCTTCGCCGGGGTGCTCGCCCTGATCGCGCTCGTCGTGCTGGCGCCCTTCGCGGCCCGGCGGTTCGTGCGGCGCGGGCGCATCCGCCGGCTCGCCACCGACCCGCAGCCTGGCACCCTCGCCTGGCTCGAGCTGGAGGACACCCTCGACGACCACCGGCTGCAGCGCTCCCACGGTGACACGCTCTCCGACGTCGAGCGGCGGCTGACGGCCGAGAACATGGTGCCCGTCGACGCCCTGGGCCGCCTTCGGGTCGCCGCCGAGTTCGAGCAGTACGCCCCGCCCGGCAGCGCGAGCGACGAGACACGGGCGCGCATCGGGCGCGACCTGCTCGCGGTGATCAGCGGGCTGGATGCGCAGGCACAGCCGCGCGACCGGGCGCTCGCCCGGTACCTGCCCGTGTCACTCTGGCGGCGTCGCCGGGCGGCGGCCTCGACGGGGACGCTCGTTCCGTAGCGGGGTGACGAGGGCGGCCGGCCCGCCCGGGAGGGCCTCGAGATCGTCGAGCCAGCCCAGGGCGGCGGTGGCGAGGCGCCGGCGTGCGAGGTCACCGGGGGAGCGGCCCTCGGCGGCGTCGGACGCCTCGCGCCGCCACACCGCCCGGTAGTGCTGGAGCAGCTCCGGCACCGCCGGGTGGCCGAGGCTCGTCGCGAGCAGCACCTTGAAGGTGGTGTCCCCCCAGGGGTCGGCCCCGTCGATCGACGCGTCAGCAAGCCAGGCCTCGGCGGCGGCGCTGCCCTCGTCGGTGAGGCCGTACAGCGGCAGTCCGTCGTCGGTGGCTCCGGATGCTCGCACGAGCCCCGCAGTGACGAGCCGGTCGAGCGTGGAGTAGATCTGCCCGACGTTCACCCGGCCCACGCGCTCCGTGCGCTCCTCCAGCTCTCCGTGCAGCTGCAGGCCGTAGGCGTCGGTCGCCGTGAGCACGGCCAGGATGCCGGATCGGATCGACATGGCCCTCCTCCCGCTGCACTCGACCGTCGCTGCGGCTGCTCGCCGTGCAATCGCACACCGGCAATTGTTCACTCCGTAGACAATCGCGAGTCTAGGCTGTGAGCTTCACGAACCGCGGATGACACGGTTGTGATTCGGGGATCGGCACTGGCACAATGAGACTCACAACTGGATAGCACCGCCATCACTGCGTTCACAGAGGCCGTTGGGGAAGACGTCCCTCACGAACGGAGAAGAAAATGGCGGCGAACGGTGCTCGCGGAGTGGTCTACGTCCACTCCGCCCCCCGCGCGCTCTGCCCCCACATCGAGTGGGCCGCAGGTCGCGCTATCGGTCGTGCGGTGAACTTCGATTGGATCGAGCAGCCAGTTCTGCGCGGAACCCAGCGGGCCGACTTCTACTGGGAGGGCGAGCCCGGTACGGGGGCCGCCATCGCCTCGGCCCTCCGCGGCTGGGAGCACCTGCGCTACGAGGTCACCGAGGAGCCCAGCGAGGGCACCGACGGCGGCCGGTGGATGCACACGCCCGACCTCGGCGTCTTCTACGCGCAGGTCGACAGCGCGGGCAACACCGTCATCCCCGAAGACCGCATCCGCAGCGCCATGGAGTCGGCCGGCACGAACGCGCTGGAGCTGCACCGTGAGCTGCGGCTCGCCCTCGGCCAGGCCTGGGACGACGAGCTCGAGCCCTTCCGCTACGCCAGCGACATGTCGCCGGTGGTCTGGCTGCACCGCTCCTTCGGCTGACGCCCGCCCTCGAGGGGCGGGCACCAGTTCACGGACTCAGGCCGTCTTGAAGGCGATGACGGCGTTGTGGCCGCCGAAGCCGAAGGAGTTGCTGATCGCCAGCAGGTCGCCCTCGGGCAGGGTGCGCGGCTCGCGCACCACGTCGAGGGGAATGGCGGGGTCGGCCTCGGTGAGGTTGATCGTCGGCGGCGCGGTGCGCTCGTGCAGCGCCAGCACCGTGAAGATCGCCTCGATGCCGCCGGCGCCACCGAGCAGGTGACCCGTGGAGGCTTTGGTGGCCGACACCGGGATGCCCGCCAGACGCCCGCCGAACACGTGCTCCATCGCCTTGTACTCAGCGATGTCCCCGACCGGGGTCGAGGTGGCGTGGGCGTTGATGTGCGCGACGTCGTCGAGGGAGTAGCCCGCGTTCGAGACGGCCGCGATCATGGCGCGGGCCGCCGCCGAACCCTCGGGGTCGGGGGCGGTGATGTGGTACGCGTCGCTCGTGACCGCGCCGCCGAGCAGCTCGGCGTAGATGCGGGCGCCGCGGCCGAGCGCGTGCTCCTCGGTCTCGAGCACGAGGGCGGCGCCGCCCTCACCGAGCACGAAGCCGTCACGGGTGAGGTCGTAGGGGCGCGACGCAGTCGCGGGGTCGTCATTGCGCTTGGACAGCGCCTGCATCGACGCGAACGAGGCGATCGGCAGCGGGTGGATGGCCGCCTCGGAGCCGCCGGCGACGATGATGTCGGCGAGGCCCGCCTGCAGGTGGTCGTAGGCGTTCGCGATCGACTCGGTGCTCGACGCGCAGGCCGAGACGACGGTGCGCGCGCCGGCGCGGGCGCCGAGCGACATCTCGATCGCGGCGGCCGGGCCGTTCGGCATGAGCATCGGCACGGTCATGGGGAGGACGCGGCGCGGCCCCTTCTCGCGCAGGGTGTCCCACGCGTCGAGCAGCGTCCACACGCCGCCGATGCCGGTGGCCCAGTCGACCCCGAAGCGCTCGGGCACGACGTCGGGGGAGCCGGCGTCGGCCCAGGCCTCACGGGCGGCGATGAGGGCGAACTGGCTGCCCGGGTCGAGGCGCTTGGTCTCGATGCGCTCCAGCACCTCGGAGGCGGGCACGCGGGCCTGAGCGGCGAAGGTCACGGGCAGCTGGTTCTCGGCCACCCAGCTCTGCTCGAGGGTCGACGCGCCGGACTGGCCGGCGAGGAGGTTCTGCCACGACTCGCGGGCGGTTCCGCCGAGGGGCGAGGTCGTGCCGATTCCGGTGACGACGATCTTCTTCGTGCTCATGGTGAAACTTTCTGTGGGTGGTCAGTCCAGGACAGGTGGGCTCGCGGGTCGCCGGGAAGGCAGGGCGCCCGGGTCAGGCGGTCACCGGCGCGCCGGAAGGGCGCGGTGCGGTCGGCAGGATCGCGGTTGCGGCGATCCTGCCGACCAGCGCACGGGGTCTCAGCCCTGGGCTGCGACGATGAAGCTGACGGCGTCGCCGACGGTCTTCAGGTTCTTGACCTCTTCGTCGGGGATCTTCACGTCGAACTTCTCTTCGGCGTTCACGACGATGGTCATCATCGAGATGGAGTCGATGTCGAGGTCGTCGGTGAAGGACTTGTCCAGCTCGACGGTGTCGGTGGCGATGCCGGTCTCGTCGTTGATCAGCTCGGCCAGGCCGGCCAGGACTTCTTCGGTGGACAATGCCATTGTTCTTCTCCTTGGGGGTGTGATTTTGACCGAGTCTCAGTGTAGTCGGGCGCCGGACTACGGCAGCACGACGACCTGAGCGCCGAACACCAGACCGGCGCCGAATCCGATCTGCAGGGCCAGCCCGCCCGAGAGGCCGGGCTGCTCCTCGAGCAGCCGGTGCGTCGCGAGCGGGATGGACGCGGCCGAGGTGTTGCCGGTGGTGGCGATGTCACGGCCGATGGCGACCGTGTCGGGGAGCTTCAGCTGCTTGGCGAACTCGTCGATGATGCGCATGTTCGCCTGGTGCGGGATGAACGCGGCCAGGTCGTCGACGGTGATGCCGGCGGCCTCGATGGCCTGGTTCGCGACCTTGACCATCTCCCAGACGGCCCAGCGGAAGACCGCCTGGCCGTTCTGGCGCAGGGTCGGCCACTCGGACTCCTGGTCGCGGAAGCCGATGTTCGTGCCCGTCATGTAGATCTCGTCGCGCTTCGTGGCATCCGAGCCCCAGATGGTCGGGCCGATGCCGACGGAGTCGCTCGGGCCGATGATCGCGGCGCCGGCGCCGTCGCCCAGCAGGAACGAGATCGACCGGTCGGTCGGGTCGACGAACTCCGAGAGCTTCTCGGCGCCGATCACGAGCACGTACTCGGCGAGCCCGGCGCGGATGAGGGAGTCGGCCTGGCCGATGCCGTAGGCGTACCCGGCGCAGGCCGCGCTGATGTCGTAGGCGGCGGCCAGGGGTGCGCCGATCCGCTCGGCCACCTGGGTCGCGAGCGACGGGGTGATGACCGGGTTGGAGATGGTCGAGACGAGGATCGCACCGATCTGGGAGGGGGCGATGCCCGCGCCCTCGATGGCCTCGAGCGAGGCGCTCTGCGCCAGGTCGACGGCGAGCACGTCGTGCGAGGCGCGCTTGCGCTCGATGATGCCGGTGCGCTGACGGATCCACTCGTCGGAGGAGTCGATCGGGCCGACCAGATCGTCGTTCGGCACCGTGATGTCGCCGCGGGCGGCACCGATCGCGTAGATGCGGGTGAACTGCGGTCCGGTGGACTGCTTCAGGGTGGGCGTGGTCATGCGGGTGCGCTCTGCCTTTCCGTCTGTGATGCGGTCGCTCAGGCGGCCTGGTCGATGAGCTCGATGGCCTGCGGCAGGTCGTCGGGGGTCTTCACGGCGACGGCGGGCACGCCCTTGAGCCCGCGCTTCGCCAGTCCGGTGAGGGCGCCGGCGGGGGAGACCTCGATCAGCCCCGTGACGCCGGCCGCGGCGAAGGACTCCATGCAGAGGTCCCAGCGCACGGGCGAGGAGACCTGGCCGACGAGGAGTTCGACGAAGCGGGAGCCGCTGGTCACCGCCGAGCCGTCGTTGTTCGTCCAGATCGGCAGGGTCGGATCGGCCGGGGTGAGCGTCGCGGCGACGGCCGCGAGACGCTCGACGGCCGGAGCCATGAAGTGGGTGTGGAAGGCGCCGGCCACCTGCAGCGGGATGACGCGCACGCCGCGGGGGGCCCGCTCCGTCAGGGCGGCCAGGGCCTCGGGGGCGCCGGCGACGACGATCTGCCCGCCGCCGTTGTAGTTGGCGGGGATGACGCCGACCTCGTCGAAGAGCTCGAGCACCGCGGTCTGGTCGCCACCGACCACGGCGCTCATGCCGGTCGTGGTGAGGGCGGCCGCGTCGGCCATCGCGCGGCCCCGCTCGCCCACGAAGCGCATGGCGTCGGTCTCGCTCAGGATGCCCGCCCCCGCCGCCGCCGTGATCTCGCCCACGGAGTGGCCGGCGATGCCGCCCACCTTCTCGCGGCGCCCGTCGGCGAACAGCGTGCGGAGGGTCAGCAGCCCGGCCGCGACGATCAGCGGCTGCGCCACCGCGGTGTCGCGGATCGTGTCGGCGTCGCTCGTGGTTCCGTGCGCGACGAGGTCGGACGAGGCGGCGGCGCCCAGCTCGGCGAGCGTGTCGCGGAACGTGGACTCGGCGATCCAGGGCTCGAGGAAGCCCGGGGTCTGGGACCCCTGGCCGGGGCACACGACGACGATCATTGCTTCAGTCTCCCAGGTGTTCGGTCGGAGGCCGTGTCGACGAGGGCCAACACTCTCCGAGATCCATTGTCGAAGGTATACAGAACCGGCGGCGGTCAGCGCCGATGGCCCGGCGAGTCGTGATCGTTCATCGACCCGAGGATGAGGGCCGACTGGAGGATCAGCGCCTCTCGGGCGCCGGTGGCGTCCCAGCCGATCACCTGGGTCACACGTTTCAGCCGGTACCGCACGGTGTTGGGGTGCACGAAGAGCTCACGAGCGGTCGCCTCGAGCGAGCGGCCGTTGTCCAGGTAGCACCAGAGGGTCGTCATGAGCTCGGGCGACTGATCCTGCAGAGGCCGGTAGACGCGGTTGACGAGGGTCGACCGGGCCAGTGGGTCGCCGGCGAGGGCGCGCTCCGGCAGCAGGTCGTCGGCGAGCATCGGCCGCGGGGCGTTCCGCCAGGCGCGGGCCACCGCGAAGCCGGCGAGGGCCGCCTTCGCGCTTCGCGAGGCGTCGACGACGCTCGGCACCTCGTGGCCGAGCACGAGGTAGCCCGGTCCGAAGCCCGGCTCGAGCTGCGTGGCGATGTCGAGGAAGGAGAGAACCGGTTCGGCGGGCGGGGTGTCGATCGCGGGGTCGCCGGGCTGCGCATCCGGAACCTGGTCGTAGGACGAGGCCGGCTGGGCGCGCCCGATGACGAGCACGAGCCGCCCGCCCTGCACGCCGATCAGGAGGTCGGCGTTGAGGTGCCGCGCGGTGCGGCGCAGCTGGTCGACGTCGAGCTGGCGTGGCGTGGTGCCCACCAGCACGCTGACCTCGCCGTGGCCGTGCCAGCCGAGGGCCGCGATGCGCGAGGGCAGCTCGTCGTCGTACTCGCCGCTCAGGATGCTGTCGACGACCAGGGCCTCGAGCCGGGCGTCCCAGAGGCCCCGGGCCTCGGCCGCACGGGCGTAGACGTCGGCGGCGGCGAAGGCGATCTCGCGCGAGTACAGCAGGATCGCCTCGCGGAGGGAGGCGTCGGTGCCGCGCACGCGCTCCTCGACGACCTCGACGACCACCCGGATGAGCTGCAGGGTCTGCTGCAGGCTCACCGAGCGGAGGAGCTCGCGGGGAGCGGAGCCGAAGACGTCGGCGGCGATCCAGGTGGTGGTCGTCGGGTCGTCGTACCACTGGATGAACGACTTGATGCCCTGCTGGGCCACCAGCCCGACGGCCGAACGTCGCCCCGGTGGCATGTCGCCGTACCAGGGCAGCGTGGCGTCGAGCTTCTTGATCGTCGCGGTCGAGAGCTCGCCCGAGATGGTGCGCAGCCACGCGAGTGTCTGCTCCTTGGTCTTAGGCATCGGCGCCTCCCGGGCCGGGCGCCGCCGAGCCGGGGCTCAGCGGGCCCGGGCTCAGCGGGCCTGGGCCCTCGACCGCGATCGATCGTCTGGTCATCTGCTCCGGGTCAGCTCTCGCCGCCCGCCGAGCCGGAGGTTCCGGCGGTGACGTCGTAGAGACGGTACTTCTCGATCGCCCACGAGGGGGCGTTCTGGTCGACCTCGCCGCGGGCCGCGAGCTGCTCGAGCACGCGCACCACGACCGAGGGGCCGTCGATCTTGAAGAAGCGACGGGCCGCCGGACGCGTGTCGGAGAAGCCGAAGTCGTCGGCGCCGAGCGTGGCGTACTCGCCCGGGACGAACTGACGGATCTGGTCGGGCACCGCGTGCATGTAGTCGGTGACGGCCACGAACGGACCGTGCGCATCCTGCAGCTTGGTGGTGACGTAGGCCGTCTGGCGCTCCTCGGTGGGGTGCAGGAAGTTGTGCGACTCGGCCCGGAGACCGTCGCGCCGCAGCTCGCCCCAGGAGGTGACCGACCACACGTCGGCCGACACGCCCCAGTCGTTCGCGAGCAGCTCCTGCGCCTCGAGGGCCCACGGCACCGCCACGCCGGAGGAGAGGATCTGAGCCTTGGGGCCCTCGATCCAGCCCGACTTCAGGCGGTAGATGCCGCGCACGACGCCGTCGACGTCGAGACCCTCGGGCTCGGCCGGCTGCACGTGCGGCTCGTTGTACACCGTGAGGTAGTACATGACGTTCGGGTCGTCGTGCTGGCCGCCGTACATGCGCTCGAGGCCCGCCCGCACGATGTGGTTCAGCTCGTAGCCGTAGGCCGGGTCGTAGCTGACCACCGCGGGGTTGGTCGAGGCGAGCAGGGGGGAGTGGCCGTCGGCGTGCTGCAGGCCCTCACCCGTGAGGGTGGTGCGGCCGGCGGTCGCGCCGATCACGAAGCCGCGTGCCATCTGGTCGCCCGCCGCCCACAGGGCGTCGCCCGTGCGCTGGAAGCCGAACATCGAGTAGAACACGTAGATCGGGATGAGCGGCTCGCCCTGGGTCGAGTAGCTCGTGCCGATCGCGGTGAACGACGCCATGGCGCCGGCCTCGTTGATGCCCACGTGGATGATCTGGCCCTGGGGGCTCTCCTTGTAGGCCAGGAGCAGCTCCCGGTCGACGGAGGTGTAGGTCTGGCCCTTGGGGTTGTAGATCTTGTTCGACGGGAAGAACGCGTCCATGCCGAAGGTGCGCGCCTCGTCGGGGATGATCGGCACCACGCGGTTGCCGAAGTCCTTCGAGCGGGTCAGGTCCTTCAGCAGGCGCACGAACGCCATCGTCGTCGCGATCTCCTGCGTGCCGGAGCCCTTCTTGAGGGTCTGGTAGCTGGAGTCGTCGGGCAGCGTGATGGCGGTGTGCTTGGTGCGGCGCTCGGGCAGGTAGCCGCCGAGCGCGCGGCGGCGCTCGTGCAGGTACTGGATGGCCTCGTCGTCCTCGCCCGGCTTGTAGTAGGGCGGGAGGTAGGGGTTCTCCTCGAGCTGCGCGTCGGAGATGGGGATGTGCATCTCGTCGCGGAACATCTTGAGGTTGTCGAGCGTCATCTTCTTCATCTGGTGGGTCGCGTTGCGGCCCTCGAACGACGGCCCGAGGCCGTAGCCCTTGATCGTGTGCGCCAGGATGACGGTGGGCTGGCCCTTGTGCTCGGACGCGGCCTTGAACGCCGCGTAGACCTTGCGGTAGTCGTGGCCGCCGCGCTTGAGGTTCCAGATCTCGTCGTCGGAGTAGCCCTCGACGAGCTTCAGGGCGCGCGGGTCGCGGCCGAAGAAGTTCTCGCGCACGTAGGCGCCCGACTCGGCCTTGTAGGTCTGGAAGTCACCGTCGGGAACCGTGTTCATCAGGTTCAGCAGGGCGCCGTCGGTGTCGCGGGCGAGCAGGTCGTCCCACTCCCGGCCCCAGATGACCTTGATGACGTTCCAGCCGGCACCGCGGAAGAAGCTCTCGAGCTCCTGGATGATCTTGCCGTTGCCGCGCACCGGGCCGTCGAGACGCTGCAGGTTGCAGTTGATCACGAAGTTCAGGTTGTCGAGGCCGTCGTTCGCGGCGACCTGCAGCTGGCCACGGCTCTCGACCTCGTCCATCTCGCCATCGCCGAGGAAGGCCCAGACCTGCTGGTCGGACGCATCCTTGATGCCGCGGTTGGTGAGGTACTTGTTGGCCTGGGCCTGGTAGATCGCGTTGATCGGGCCGAGACCCATCGAGACCGTGGGGAACTGCCAGAACTCGGGCATCAGCCGCGGGTGCGGGTAGGAGCTGAGGCCCCCGCCCGGGTGCGACTTCTCCTGGCGGAAGCCGTCGAGCTGGTTCTCGTCGAGCCGGCCCTCGAGATACGCGCGCGCGTACGTGCCGGGGGAGGCGTGGCCCTGGATGAAGATCTGGTCGCCGCCGCCCGGGTGATCCTGGCCGCGGAAGAAGTGGTTGAAGCCCACCTCGTAGAGTGCAGCGCTCGACGCGTAGGTCGAGATGTGGCCGCCGACGGCGATGCCGGGGCGCTGCGCGCGGTGCACGGTCATGGCCGCGTTCCACCGAATCCACGCCCGGTACTTGCGCTCGAGCGCCTCGTCGCCGGGGAAGGGGGCCTCGTTCTCGGGCGCGATGGTGTTGATGTAGTCCGTCGTCGGAACCATCGGGACACCGAGGTGCAGTTCTTTCGAGCGCTTCAGCAGGCTGAGCACGATGTCACGTGCTCGGCCGTGGCCGCGGGCTTCGACGAGCGCGTCGAGCGACTCGTTCCACTCGGCGGTCTCTTCGGGATCGGAGTCGATGTGCCCCGAGGAGTACGGGTCCTGGTCGTTGACAGTCACCGGCGACCTCTCTTCTGTTGTTTACAGATCTGTTCTCGTCGGGCGCCCTTGCCAGGATGGGGTTCGGAACGCCACCGACAAGCCTACTGACTTAAACCGGGGATACCGCGCGGTTGGGCGAGCCCACAGCGCAGGCGGTTCGCACAGGACGGTTGGAGTCTGCTCAGGACGGGTCTAGGATGGCTTGCGCGTTTGCCGAGAGACACCCGGCATCGGAAAGGCAGCCGATCATGGCTTTGGAGAACGACACCCTCGCTCCCGATTTCGACCTCCCCAACCAGTACGGGGAGCGCATCCGGCTCAGTCAGTTCCAGGGCAAGAAGCCCGTGGCGCTGGTGTTCTTTCCGCTCGCCTTCTCGGGCGTCTGCACCAGCGAGCTCTGCGCCCTCGAGGACAACATCTCGCTCTTCGACGACGCGAACGTCAAGCTCATCGGCATCTCGGTCGACTCGAAGGCCACGCTCCGCGCCTGGGCCGAGAAGGAGGGCTACGACTTCGACCTGGTCGCCGACTTCTGGCCGCACGGCGACGTCGCCAAGGACTACGGGGTGTTCCTGGAGGAGAAGGGCTTCGCGAACCGCGCGACCTTCCTGATCGACACCAACCGCATCATCCGCGCCTCGTTCATCACCGCCCCCGGCGAGGCCCGCTCGATCGCCGCCTACCGCGCTGCCCTCGAAGACCTGCTGCCCGCCCGCGTCTGAATAAGCCAGCACCTTATATTCCCGAAATATAAGCGCTACACTTATGCGATGGTCTCAGAGCGCGCAGCAGTGATCGTCGACATCGTCGATTCGAAGAAGCTGGACGACCGGCCCGCTGCACAGGCGGCGATCGAGGCGGCCTTCGCCGGGGTCGACGAGCTGATCGCCCACGACGCGCCGTCATCGGGCACGGAGCCGCTCGTCGCCACCGTCGGCGACGAGTTCCAGGCCGTCTATCCCACCCTCGGCTCGGCGCTCGAGGCGACCCTCGCCGCCCGGCTCGCCCTTCCCGAGGGCATCGACTGCCGCTTCGGCATCGGTTGGGGCGAGCTCCGCGAGGTCGGCCGCGGCACCCGTGGCGCCGTGCAGGACGGCTCGGCCTGGTGGCTCGCCCGCGCGGCCATCGAGGAGGCGCACGACCGCGAGGACTCCCGCACCCCCACCCTCCGCAGCTGGTTCGCCACCGACGGCGACGCGCGCCTCGCCTCCGCCGTCAACGCCTACCTGCTCACCCGCGACCACCTCGTCAGCGCGATGAGCCCGCGCGCCCGCCGCCTCACCTACGGCACCATGCGCGGGCGCCTGCAGGCCGAGCTGGCCGACGCCGAGGGCATCTCGCAGGGGGCGGTCTCCCAGTCGCTCCGGCGCTCGGGTGGCATGAGCGTGCTCACGGCCACCGCCGCGCTCAAGGCGGCGCTGTGATCCTCGCGGCGGTGCTCCTGGCGCTCATCGGCAGCGCCGACATCGCTCGCGCGGGGCTGGTTCCGGATGCTCGGCCGCGCGATCGCGCCGGTGTCACCGTGTTCGTCGTGGTGATCTGCGTCGCCGTGGTCTGGGCCGTGCTGCTGGGGTTGGCGGCCACGGGGCTCGGCGTGCCTCCACTCTGGCTCGCGCTGCCCCTGGTGCTCGCGGTGGGGTGGCTCGTCTCGACCGCGGCCGATGCCGGCGCCCGGCCGGCGGGGAGCCCGGAGGTGGCCCCGTCGCGGCACCCCCGGCTGCGCATCCTGCCCGCCGTCGTGGTGCTGCTGGTGCTCGTCGGCTCGGTCTTCTGGAACCCGCTCGACGGGCGGCTGTCGGGCTACCTCGTGGACGGGCTCGCGAAGTCGCCGGTGGGCGTCGTGGCGGGGCTGCCGATCGAGACGGTGGCGCTCGGGCTGGGGCTCCTGCTGTTCCTCGTCGAGAGCGCGAACATCGTGGTGCGCTCGGCGCTGCGGCCGGCGCTGTTCGACGGGGTGGCGGACCCGCTCGAGAACGCACCGGCCGACGAGAACGGACGGACGCTCGAGGTCGAGACCCCCGGGCCGTTCTTCTCACGCACCCGCGTGGTCATGCGCGAGGGCGACGACGGGGCCTCGACCGTGCCGACCGTCGCCGACCTGCGGGGCGGACGCCTGATCGGCCCGCTCGAGCGCCTGCTGATCGTGGCGCTCTCGCTGGTCGGCGCGCTGCCGATCGTCGCGGGGCTGCTCGCCGCCAAGGGCATCGTGCGGTTCCCCGAGATCTCCAACGACCGGGCCGGAGGGTCGAAGGCCGAGTACTTCCTCGTAGGCAGCTTCGTCAGCTGGGCATTGGCGCTGATCGCAGCCGGAGCCCTCTGGCTATCAGCCCACAGCTGATAATCGCCCGATATAAGCTGATGGCTGATGCGTGCTGGTGGGTGGCGTTCAGCCGAGCAGGCTGACCCCGCGAGCGATCACGAGGGCCAGCAGCACGAAGCCGGCGAACGCCTCGAGGCCCATCAGCAGCTTGGTGCGATGGGTCAGCGGCATCGTGTCGGTGGGGCTGAAGGCCATCGAGTTCGACAGCGAGAAGTAGAGGTAGTCGACGAAGCCGGGGCGCCAGTTGCTCGACTTCGAGGAGTGGGCGGCGACCTCGTCGATGGCGTCGTCGTCCTCGTCCTGGGGGAACCGGAAGTCGGCCGGCGGCAGCTCCCGCCGCGAGCGCTGGGTGCGCACCACGGGGCCGCCGCGGTCGAGCTCCCAGTACAGCAGCGCGAAGCCGATCACGTTCGTCAGCCAGATCTCGAGGGCGCCGAGCAGCAGCGTCGGCCCGTCCTCGGAGTTCTGCACGAGCATCGAGATCAGCACCACGAGCAGCACCTGGTTCGTCAGCCCGATCACGAGCGTCAGCGCGAGCCCCAGCCGCCGTGAGGCTGCCGTCTCGCGAACCAGCCGGTGCGGGTTGATCACCACCACCGCCAGGAGCAGCGCCACGCAGAGCGCGATCACGCCGTAGCGCACGGTGCCGAACAGGCTCGGCGGCAGCAGCGCGTAGCAGCTCAGGATGACCAGCACCCCGATCGCGGCCGGCCACCGGTGCTCGGCCTGCGCCTTCTCGGTCGTGGCGCTCTCGCCGCCGTCATCCGTCACGCTCCGCAGTCTAGGCGCGTCCTGCGTCGGCGCCCGCCCACGCGCCGCCCTCCGCCTCGCTGACATGCCACCGCGCGCCCCGCTAAGCTTGCAGTGCCTGCCCACGCGCGCAGGGGCCTTTAGCTCAGTTGGTAGAGCGCCACGTTTACACCGTGGATGTCGTCGGTTCGAGCCCGGTAGGGCCCACTCCACCCCACCCCGCCGCACGCGTCCGTTCCGGACGTCAGTACACGATCGGCAGAGGCACCGTCGCGGCGCGGAAGCCCGGGGCCGTCACCACCAGTTCGGCGACCGGGACGGGGCTCTGGCTCCGGTCTGCGCTGTCGATGAGCAGCAGCAGGATGTCGGTCTCGTCCCCGGAAACGAGCTCCGCGTCGTACTGGAACGAGATCGACCCGTCGGGGAAGCTCGAGGTGTAGTTCCACAGCTGCCCCGAGAAGCCCGAGTAGCTGAAGCGGGGATCGCTGTCGGTCAGGGTCGCGACGATCGACCCGGCGGGAATGGTCTCGGCACCGGTGTTCGTGACATGCACGCCGAAGGTGCTCGCGCCGCCATCCGGGTACTCCTCGGGGCCGTCGGCGCGCCCCGCGAGCTGGGGCCGGGGCGTGCTGGCCGCGTGGGCCGGCGTCGCGACGGCCACGGCGATGACGGGGGCCGCCCAGGCGGCGCCGATGACGGTGCGGCGGGCAACGGGAGCGGTGGTCGGCGCGGTCATGCGGGACACTCTTCCGTGAACCGGCGGGTCGCGGAAGCGGCGGACGGGACGCTGTCCGCTGAGCGCACTGGCGGGTGTCCCACCCGACGTGTGGTCCGCTTCGTGCGGTGGGACGGGTTCCGATGCGCCACCGGCCGGAATGGGGTGGCAGGGTGGGGGGATGGGTGCGGAGCGGGTCGTCGTCGTGACCGGGGCGAGTTCGGGGATCGGGGCCGTGGTGGCCGAGCAGGCCGCCGGGCGCGGTGATCGGGTCGCCGTCGTGGGGCGGGACGCCGGGCGCACGCGGAGCGTCGCCGAGCGGGTGGGCGGCGAGGCGTTCGTCGCCGACTTCGCGCGGCTCGACGAGGTGCGGGGGCTCGCGGATGCTCTGCGGCAGCGCTACGGCACGGTCGACGTGCTGCTGGCCAACGCCGGTGGCCTCGTCTCGAAGCGCGGCACGACGGTCGACGGGCACGATCTCGGCTTCCAGGTGAACCATCTCGCACCGTACCTGCTGTCGCGGCTGATGCTCCCGGCACTGCGGGCGGCCGCCGACGTCGGGCGCGACGCCCGGGTCGTCGCGACGGCTAGTGCGGCGAACCGGTGGGGGCGCATCCGCTTCGACGACCTCGAGGGGCGGCGGAGGCCGTGGCTCGGCGGGTGGCTGCCGTACTGCTCCGCGAAGCTGGCCGTGGTGCTGACGATGAAGGAGCTGGCGCGGCGCGAGAGCGCCGTGCAGGCGTTCAGCGTGCATCCGGGAGCCGTGGTGACGTCGTTCGGCAGCGACTCGGTGCTGATCCGGGTGGGCACGGCGCTGACCGGCGGGCACTGGGGCACGACCCCCGAGGCCGGTGCGGCACCGCTCGACGCGCTCGTGTCCGACGGGCCGGTGCCCGCCCCGAGCGGCACGTACTTCGACGGGCTCAAGGCCGGCGGACGCACGGCAAGGCAGGCCGAGGACCCCGAGGTGGCACGTGAGCTGTGGGAGCGATCGGCCGAGCTCGTGGGTCTGCCGTCCCGGTAGGCCGAGGGCGCCCCCGGTAGACTCGCAGGCGTGCCGACCTCGCTTGCCGATCTGAACGCCGCCGTCGAGCGGCTGTGGCCCACCGAGTTCGCCGAGGGGTGGGATGCGCCGGGCCTCGTGAGCGGCGCCCCGGGCGACGAGGTGCGGCGCGTGCTGCTCGCGGTCGACGCCGTGTCGGTCACCGTCGACGAGGCCGTCGACACGAACGCCGACGTGCTGCTCGTGCACCACCCCCTGCTCCTGCGCGGCGTGACCACCGTCGCCGAGACCGGGTACAAGGGCGCCCTGCTCGCCCGGCTGATCCGCGCCCGCTGCGGCCTCATCGCCGCTCACACCAACGCCGACATCGTCGACGACGGCACCTCGGCGGTCATCGCTGCGAAGCTCGGCCTCGTCGAGACCCGGCCGATCGTGGCCGGCGCACGCGAGGGCACCGGCCTCGGCCGGGTGGGGCGGATGCCCGAGCCCACCACCCTCGGCCGCCTGGCGCTCGCCCTCGGCGACGTTCTGCCCGCCACGGCCACGGGCGTGCGGGTCGCGGGCGACTACGACCAGCCCGTCTCGACCGTCGCGCTCTGCGGGGGAGCGGGCGACTCGCTGCTCGGCGACCCCGCCGTGCGTGCCGCCGACGTGTACATCACCTCCGATCTGCGGCACCACCCGGCCTCCGAGTCGCGCGAGCAGACACTCGTCGCCGGCGGCCCGGCGCTGATCGACGTCTCGCACTGGGCCAGCGAGTGGCTCTGGCTCGAGACCGCCGCCGCCCAGCTGGCGGAAGCGCTGCCCGACGTCGAGTTCGCTGTGAGCGAACTGCGCACCGACCCCTGGGACTTCGTGGTGACCCAGTGACCGCAGAACCGATGACCGGCGCCCCGATCGACTCCGACCTCCACCGAATTCCGAAGGACACCCGATGAAGGCTCCCGCCGCCGAACAGCTCAAGCTCCTCGACCTCCAGGCCGCCGACAACCAGGTGGCGCAGCTCGAGCACTCCCTCCGCACCCTGCCGCAGGAGAAGCGCCTCGCCGAGCTGCAGCGCGACTCCGCGGCGGCCCGGGCCGAGTACGCCTCGGTCAGCGGCGAGCTCGAGAGCGCGCAGAACGAGATCGGCCGCGTCGAGGCCGACATCCACACCGTCACCGCCCGGGAGAAACGCGACAACGAGCGCCTGCAGGCCACGTCGTCGTCGAAGGACATCCAGGGCCTCGAGCGCGAGCTCGAGTCGCTCCGGGTGCGCCGGCTCAACCTGGAGGACACGGAGTTCGCGGTGATGGAGCGCGTCGAGGAGATCGAGGTGCGGCTCGCCGCCATCACCGCCCGCCGCGACGACATCGCGACCGAGGAGCGGATGCTCGCCGGTGCCCGCGACGAGCAGAGGCAGCGCATCCTGAAGCAGCTCGAGATCGCCCGCTCGGCGCGTGACGCGGTGGCCGGGGGCATCGTGCCCGAGCTTCTGGCGCTCTACCAGAAGCTCCGCGAGCGCTACGGCGTGGGTGCGGCCCTGCTGCAGCGGCGGGTGTCGCTCGGCAGCAACGTCGAGCTGACGGGCACCGACCTGGCGGCGATCCGCGCGGCGGCGCCCGACGACGTGGTGCTCGACCCCGAGAGCACCTGCATCCTCGTGCGCACCGACGAGTCGGGGCTCTGAGTCCGACTCCGAGTCGCCGGGTTCCCGGATGCGCGTCGGCGGCCGCGCGCCGGGTGAGGTGAATGGGCCGGCGATACGCCGGGTTCTGTAGGGAGCACGCTCCCTGACGGCCATCTATCTAGGAGCTGCGTCACCGCAGCCCTCGAGCGGTCTACCCGGAAGCTCCGCGAGCAGCCTCAACGCTTCCTGTCTGACCTTGCTCCGGGCGAGGTTTACCGAGCCGACCGTGTCACCACGGTCGCTGGTGGTCTCTTACGCCACCGTTTCACCCTTACCGCGGGCCGGGGCCCGTGGCGGTCTGCTTTCTGTGGCACTGTCTCGCGGGTTGCCCCGGGTGGGTGTTACCCACCGCCCTGCTCTGTGGAGCCCGGACGTTCCTCGGCACCGCCCGGGCCGGAGCCCGGGACGGTGACGCGACCGTCTGCCGGCCCATTCACGTTGTCGAGTGTAGCCGTCTACTCCAGGAACGTCGTCCGCATGGTCGACAGGCTGGCCGCGCCCAGGATGCCCGCGTTGTTGCGGAGCGTGGCGGGCACGATCGGCGTGTCGAGCTTCAGCAGGGGCAGGAACTCCTCGTGGTGCTTCGACACCCCGCCGCCGACGATGAAGCCGTCGGGGGAGAACAGGGCCTCGAGGCGCTCGTAGTAGACCTGCAGGCGCTCGGCCCACTTCTTCCAGCTCAGGTCCTCCCGCTCCTTGGCGGAGTAGGCGGCCCTCGTCTCGTAGTCGACGCCGCCGATCTCGAGATGGCCGAGCTCGGCGTTCGGGGTGAGCACCCCGTTGTAGATCAGCGCGGTGCCGATGCCGGTGCCGAGGGTGGTCAGGATGATCAGACCGCTCTTGCCCTTCGCCGCGCCGTAGCGCACCTCGGCGAAGCCCGCGGCATCCGCGTCGTTCACGAAGGTGATGTCGCGGCCGAGCGTCTTCTCGAACAGCTTCTCGGCCTCGAAGCCGATCCACTTCTTCGACACGTTCGCGGCCGACATCGTGACGCCGTGGCGCACGACGGCCGGGAAGCAGATGCCCACGGTCGCCGACGCCGGGACGTCGCCGAGCGACTCCATCAGGTCGGTGACCGTCTTGGCGATGTCGTCGGGCTTGCCGCCCTCGGGAGTTGCGAACTTCTTGCGGTCGGTGAGCAGCTCACCGGTGGTCACGTCGACGATCGCGCCCTTGATGCCCGTGCCGCCGATGTCGATGCCGACCGCGACGGTGTCGGGGGTGTTCTCGGTCACCGGTTGTCGTTCGCGTCGTCTTCGGCCCACTTGGCGCTGTTGGCGCGGAGGGTCTCGAGCGCGTGCTCGGCCTCCTCGTGGGTCTCGAACGGCCCGACGCGGTCGACCACCGAGGACACGTAGCCCTTCTCGACCTGGCCGGTCTTCATGTTGTACCAGTACTGCGTCGACGGGTCGTCGCTCATCGTGTCCTCCGTGGGCTCGGTGTCCAGCTGTGCGTCAGTGTGCAGCTGTGTCAGGGGGAGTTTATTCGTAGCTGTGCTCGGGGCCCGGGTAGGCACCCTCGGCGACGTCGCCGCGGAACGCGGTCACCGCATCCGTCAGCGCACCCCGCAGGTCGGCGTACTGCTTGACGAACTTCGGCACGCGCCCCGTGGAGAAGCCGGCGAAGTCGGTCCAGACGAGCAGCTGGCCGTCGACGTGGGGGCCGGCGCCGACACCGATGGTGGGGATGCGCAGCCGCTCGGTGACCCGGCGGGCCGCCTCGGCGGGCACCATCTCGAGCACCACGGCGAACGCCCCGGCCTCCTCGACCGCTAGGGCGTCGTCGATCAGGGCCGCCTCGCCCTCGCCGCGACCCTGAATGATGTGGCCGCCCAGCCCGTGCTCGCTCTGCGGCGTGAAGCCGATGTGCGCCATCACCGGGATGCCCGCGTCGACGATGCGGCGGATCTTGTCGGCGCTGCGCACCCCTCCCTCGAGCTTCACGGCGTGCGCGCGGGACTCCTTCATGAAGCGGACCGCGGTGTGCAGGGCCTCTTCGGCGCTGTTCTCGTAGGAGCCGAAGGGCATGTCGGCCACGACGAAGGCGCGGGACACGGCACCCGCCACGCCGCGCGCGAGCGGGATCAGCTCGTCGACCGTGACCGGCACCGTCGTGTCGTAGCCGAGGACGTTGTTGCCGGCCGAGTCGCCCACCAGCAGGAAGTCGATCCCGGCCTCGTCGAAGATCTGCGCCGAGAGCATGTCGTAGCTGGTCAGACCCGTGATGCGGATGCCCGAGTCCTTCGCCGTCTGGAAGTGGCGGGTGCGCACGCGCTTGGAAACGGGCTTCTCCGACGACGTCGTCTGCTCTGGCATGTCACCAGTCTAGTTCCGCGGGTTCGGCGGGCGGATGCGTTAGGTTGAGGGTCACGTAACCCGAATGCGTGATTCTCGCACTTGGCCGAAGGGGAGTCGTGGGCCGTCGTATCACCGTTCCGATCGCGGCGGCGACCGTACTCGCCGCCCTCATCCTCTCGGGGCCGGTGCTCGCTCAGCCGCCTGCCGCCCAGGCCGCGTCGATCGCCGAGCGCAGCTGTGAGGACGGGCTGCCCGACCGCGCCGTCTGCGGCACGCTGAGCGTTCCCGAGACCCGCGGCGACCCGGCGAGCCGGGCCATCGACCTGCCCTACGTGGTCATCCCGGCCGAGACGCAGCCTCCGACCGGCAGCCCTGTCGTCACCATGGCGGGCGGCCCCGGCCAGAGCTCGACCTCGATCGCCGAGGCCCTCGCGGCCGACCCCCGGATCGGCGGCACACGCGACATCGTCGCGCTCGCCCAGCGCGGCAGCCTCGAGTCGAGCGCGCCGCTGGACTGCCCGGCCGCCTCGGCCGCCTACGTCGACACCTTCACCGACGACTCGAGCCCCGCGGCCGAGATGACGACGGTGGCCGTCGAGCTGAAGGACTGCCTCGCGGCCTTCGCCGAGCAGGGCGGCAACGTCTCGGCGTACACGCGAACCGAGACCGCCGCCGACCTGGTCGAGCTGCGCACCGTGCTGGCCTACCCGAGCTGGACCCTGTTCGGCGACACCTGGTCGACGAAGGTCATGCAGACGGTCGCCACGACCGACGCGGCCGGCGTCGACGCGGTCGTGCTCAACGCCTTCAGCCCGATCGACCGCGACATCAAGGGCGACGCCTACGCGGCGCTCGAGAACGCGCTCCGCACGCTGTCCGAGCGGAGCGGCGGGGAGTACCCCGAGCTGAACGCCGACCTCGCCGACACCGCCGCACTGTTCAGCGACGAGCCGGTGAACGGCCTGCTGACGAACCCGTTCACGAACCGGCAGCGCTACTACTCGCTGACCGGCTCCGATGCGGTGACGATCGTGCAGCAGGCGCTCTACGACCCCGAGACGGCCGCGGCGGTGCCGTACCTGCTGCAGCGGCTGGCCGAGGGCGAGACGGATGCCCTCAACCCGATCGTCGATCCGGTGCTCGAGAACCTGTCGCGCACGAGCCTCGCCCAGTACTGGGTCGAGGCCTGCCGCGACGAGCAGCCGTTCTGGTCGGCCGACCCGCTGGAGCCCGTCGCCGAGGGGTCCGACGAGGAGCCGACGCCCAAGCCGGTGCTCACCTACCTGACGGCCGCCGACCAGCTCTGCGGCCCGCTCGGCCTGGCGGCATCCGCGGGCGAGACCCGAACGATCGTGCCGCAGCAGCAGCCCGCGCTGATCTTCGGCAGCGACACCGACCCGCTCGTGCCCCTCGCCGTCGTGCAGAGCGGCACCGGATCGTTCCCGAACAGCCAGGTGGTGACGCTGCAGGGCGCGGGCCGGGCCGGCGTGCTCGCCGACCCGTGCGGCATGGATCAGCTGGCGGCGTGGCTCGCTCAGACCGGTATCCCGGTCGAGACGACCTGCTCCGACCTCGCGGAGGCGAACCCGGCGATCTCGGCCGACGACGTGCATCCGACCTCGCGCTTCGACTCGGTGGTCACGGCCGTCGAGGATCAGGAGCCGTTCCCGCTGACGATCCCGTTGATCTTCGGCGGCTTCGCGTGGCTGTGGTTCCTCGGCTGGCTGATCGCGGTCATCGTGCAGGCGGTGCGGCGCGAGTCGATCGCGCTGCTGATCGCGACCGGCATCGCGCCGGTGACGGGGGTGGCGTTCCTCGCGGCGCTCTGGGTGACGGTGTCGTCGGCGCTGGCGTCGAGCCCCGCGTTCACGCTCGTGGGTGTGCCGACGGTGACGCCGTGGCTCGGCATCCTGCTCGGTGTGGGTTTCCTCGGGATCATCCCGGTCTGGCGTCTCGGCGGTCGCGCGGCGGCCACCCTGGCGGCGGCGGCCACCATCGTCTGGCTCGGCATGATCGTCTGGTTCGTCTGGGTGGCGGTCCTCCCCAGCTGACCGCGAGGGCGGCGCCGAACCCCGGGCGCCGCCTGTAGCTGCTCGCACTGGATGGCCCGTGCCGAAGTCGCACGAGGCCGCTCCCACCCGGCCCCAGGCGATATCGTCGCGGCAGCACGCCGCGAAGCAGCGGGCCGCGACGGCGGCATCGCACGCCGCCCGCGCCGCAGAGGCGGCGGCGCGGCTATAAAGACGGCCGGTACGTGATCGGCAGCCGCCGGTCTCGCCCGAACGCCGTGCGCGAGATCTTGGGCCCGATGGCGCTCTGCCGGCGCTTCCATTCGGCCCGGTCGACGAGAGTGGTGATGCGCTGCACGGTCGCGGTGTCGAAGCCGAGCTCCACGATGTCGGCGATGCTGAGTCCGCCGTTGATGTAGGCCTCGAGGATGGCGTCGAGCTCCTCGTAGTCGGGCAGCGAGTCCTGGTCGGTCTGCCCGGGGCGGAGCTCGGCCGACGGCGGCTTCGAGATGGAGTTCTCGGGGATCGGCGGCGTGAGTCCGAGCGCTTCGGCATGGGAGTTCCGCCACCGGGCGAGCTCCCAGACGAGCATCTTCGGCACGTCCTTCAGCGGCGCGAAGCCGCCGACCGAGTCGCCGTAGATGGTCGAGTAGCCGACCGCCAGCTCGCTCTTGTTGCCGGTGGTGAGCACGAGGTGCCCCTCCTGGTTCGACAGCCCCATCAGGATGACGCCACGCGTGCGCGCCTGCAGGTTCTCGGCGGCGATGTCGGTGAGCCCGAGCTGGTTCTCGAACGGGACGACGAGGTCGGCGATGGCCTCGGTGCGGTAGTGCAGCCCGATCCGCTCGGCGAGGTCGTCCGCGTCGGAGCGGGAGTGGTCGGACGACCAGCGCGAGGGCATCGACACGCCGAACACCCGCTCGGCTCCGATCGCGTCGGCCGCGAGGGCCGCGCAGACGGCGGAGTCGATTCCGCCCGAGAGCCCGAGGATGACCGACGGGAACCGGTTCTTCTCCACGTAGTCGCGGAGCGCCAGCACGATCGCGTCCCAGATCTGCTGCCGGTCATCCGGGAGCTCGGCCACGTCGGCGGCGATGGGCGGCTTTTCCGAATCGACGGCACCGGGGGAGAGCTCGATCCGCCGCACGTCGTCGGGCAGCTGCGCGTGCGTGGCCGCCTCGGGCTCGAGGTCGACCACGAGCAGGTGCTCGCGGAACTGCGGTGCGCGGGCGAGGATGCCGCCGTCGCGGTCGACCACGACGCTGTCGCCGTCGAAGACGAGGTCGTCCTGGCCGCCGACCAGGTTGACGTAGGCGACGATCGTGTCGGTCTCGGTGGCCCGGCGGGTGACGAGCGGCAGGCGGACCTCGTCTTTGTCGCGCTCGTAGGGCGAGCCGTTGATGACCACGAGGAGCCCCGCATCCGCCGTCAGCACCCGGCTGACCGGCCCGCCGTCGCGCCACAGGTCTTCGCAGATCAGCAGCGCGACGTCGATGCCCTTGAGCCGGATGACCAGCAGCTCGTCGCCCGGGATGAAGATGCGGTACTCGTCGAACACCGAGTAGTTCGGCAGGTGGTGCTTGGCGTAGCGGGCGACGACCCGCCCGCCCTGCAGCACGCTCGCGGCGTTCTGGGCGATCGCGGTAGGGGCGTTCGAGGTGCCGAGCAGGCGGGGTTCGAAGGGCCCGTCCGGATGCCCGACGATGACCGGCACGTCGCCGAGACCGGCTTCGGCCAGCTCGACGGCCAGGCGGTCGACCCGCTCGTGCGCGGCGGCGAGGAAGCTCGGCCGCATCGCGAGGTCTTCGATGGGGTAGCCCGAGATCGCCATCTCGCCGAACGCGACGAGGTCGCTGCCCGCCTCGGCCGCCTCGCGGGTCAGGCGGATGATCTCGCGGGAGTTCCCCTCGAGGTCTCCCAGCACGGGGTTCGTCTGGGCCAACGCTAAGCGAAGTCTCGGCATAGCCACTAGCCTAATAGGGGCATGAGCGTGTGCCGGAGAGAGGGTCTGTCCGCCAGATGGATAAGCAACGGGACTTCGTTCTTCGTACGATCGAGGAGCGGGGCATCAAGTTCGTTCGGCTCTGGTTCACAGACGTCGTCGGCACCCTGAAATCCGTCGCGATCGCCCCGGCCGAGGTCGAGGGCGCGTTCGCCGAGGGCCTCGGTTTCGACGGCTCCGCGATCGAGGGTCTCACCCGCTCGTTCGAGGCCGACGTGCTCGCGCATCCCGACCCCACGACGTTCCAGATCCTGCCCTGGCGGGGCGAGATCGACCCGACGGCGCGCATGTTCTGCGACATCACGACGCCCGACGGCCAGCCCGCCGTCGCCGACCCGCGCAACGTGCTGAAGCGCACCCTGGCGAAGGCCGCCGACCGCGGCTTCACGTTCTACACGCACCCCGAGATCGAGTTCTACCTGCTCAAGTCGTCGCAGTACGGGCCAGACGGCCCCGAGCCGGTCGACTCGGCCGGCTACTTCGACAACGTGCCGGGTGGCACCGCGCACGACTTCCGTCGCCGTTCGGTGCGCATGCTCGAAGACCTCGGCATCTCGGTGGAGTTCAGCCACCACGAGGCGGGCCCGGGCCAGAACGAGATCGACCTCCGGTACGCCGACGCGCTCACCACCGCCGACAACATCATGACCTTCCGCACCGTGATCAAGGAGGTGGCGATCGAGCAAGGCGTCTATGCGACGTTCATGCCGAAGCCGCTGTCCGGGCATCCGGGGTCGGGCATGCACACCCACCTGTCGCTGTTCGAGGGCGACGCGAACGCGTTCTACGAGCAGGGCGCCGAGTACCAGCTGTCGAAGATCGGCCGCAACTTCATCGCCGGGCTGCTGAAGCACGCCCCCGAGATCACGGCGGTGACGAACCAGTTCGTCAACTCCTACAAGCGCCTCTGGGGCGGCGACGAGGCCCCGAGCTTCGTCTGCTGGGGTCACAACAACCGCTCGGCGCTCGTGCGCGTGCCGCTGTACAAGCCCAACAAGGGCCAGTCGTCGCGCATCGAGTACCGCGCGATCGACTCGGCGGCGAACCCGTACCTGGCCTACTCGCTGCTTCTCGCAGCGGGTCTCAAGGGCATCGAAGAGGGCTACGAGCTGCCGCCCGAGGCGGAGGACAACGTGTGGAGCCTCACCGACGCGGAGCGCAAGGCGCTCGGCTACGACGCGCTGCCGGCCTCGCTCGACCGCGCCATCAGCCTGATGGAGGAGTCGGAGCTCGTCGCCGAGACCCTCGGTGAGCAGGTCTTCAACTACGTGCTGCTGAACAAGCGGCAGGAGTGGAAGGCCTACCGCGCCCAGGTCACGCCCTACGAGCTGAAATCCAACCTCGAGATCTTGTGAGTGCGGCCGCCCGGCTCCGTGCCGGGCGGCGGCTCCGCTGAGACGCGCCTGATGCCCCGTTCCAAGACCGCGCTGACCGATCTGGCGCGCCTCGGCTTCGCCCGGTTGAGCTGGGCGGCCGAGGAGCTGCCCGCTCTCGCCGAGGCGAGCGGCGTGCCGGTCGAGGAGCTGCTGCCCGCGTTCCAGGCGGCGGCCGACCCCGACCAGGCGCTCGAGGGTGTGCGGCGCTTCGGCCTGCGCTCGCCCGCGGTGCTGCAGCAGGCGTTCGCGGATGCTCGGCTGCGCACGCGCGTCATCCGGGTGTTCGGGGCATCCGCCGGTCTGACCGACTTCTTCACCCGGCACCCGCGCGAGCTGGCCGCGCTCGACGTCGAGACCCTGCGGCTGCCCGACGCCGAGGAGGCCGGACGGTCGCTGCTGGAGTCGGTCGGCGCCGTCGACGGCTTCTCGGCCCTCGTCGGGGAGGACGCCTGGACGGCGCTGCGGGTGCGCTACCGCGTGCTGCTCGCCCTCGTCACCGCCTACGACCTCGAGCAGCCCGACCCGGTCGCCGGCGTGCCCCTCGTGGCCAAAGCCCTCGCCGACCTCGCGGCCGGCGCGCTCGAGGCGGCCCTCGCGGTGGCCCGCCGCCAGATCTCGACGAAGGGCAACGGCCTCTGGCAGTTCCCGGCCGACGACGTGCGGGCCACCCGTCTTGCCATCATCGGCATGGGCAAGGCCGGCGCGGGCGAGCTGAACTACGTCAGCGACGTCGACGTGATCTTCGTCGGCGAGGGCTCGGGCGCGCTGCCCACGTCGAGCGCGATGGAGATCGCCACTCGCCTGGCGATGGTGACCATGCGCGGCATCGGCGAATCCGGTCTCGAACCCGGCCTCTGGGAGGTCGACCCGAACCTCAGGCCCGAGGGCAAGGCGGGCGCCCTGGTTCGCTCGCTCGAGTCGCACGCGGCCTACTACGACCGCTGGGCGAAGAACTGGGAGTTCCAGGCGCTGCTGAAGGCGCGCCCCCTTGCCGGCGACCTCGCGCTCGGCGAGGAGTACACCCGGCTGGTGGCGCCTCAGGTCTGGTCGAGCGCCTCGCGGGAGAACTTCGTCGAGTCGGTGCAGCGGATGCGCGAGCGGGTCACCGAGCACATCAAGAACGACGACGTCGAGTACCAGCTGAAGCTCGGCCCCGGGGGCCTCCGCGACATCGAGTTCACCGTGCAGCTGCTGCAGCTCGTGCACGGCCAGACCGATGAGACGGTGCGGCAGCGCGGCACGCTTCCGGCGCTGACGGCCCTGGCCGACGCCGGCTACATCGGCCGGGTCGAGGCCGTGGAGTTCGGCCAGGACTACCGCATCCTGCGCCTGCTCGAGCACCGGCTGCAGCTGCGGCAGCTGAGCCGCACCCACCTGATGCCCCGCGACGAGTCGGAGCAGCGCGTGCTCGCCCGCGGCACCGGGCTCGCCGGAAGCGCCGCCGACCTGGTCACCCGCTGGACCGCGATCAAGGTGCGCGTGCGGAGCCTGCACGAGCGTCTCTTCTACCGCCCGCTGCTCGCCGCCGTCGCCGCGCTCTCACCTGACGAGCAGGCCCTCACGAGCGCGCAGGCCGAGGCCCGGCTCGCGGCGATCGGCTTCCAGAACCCGGGCGGCGCGCTCGGTCACATCCGGGCGATGACGGCTGGTGTCTCGCGGCGCGCGCAGATCCAGCGAACGCTGCTGCCCGTGATGCTGCAGTGGTTCGCGAACGGGGCCGACCCCGACTACGGGCTGCTGGCGTTCCGCCGGCTCTCCGACACCCTGGGGGAGACCTACTGGTTCCTCCGGATGCTCCGCGACTCCTCCGGCGCCGCCGCGCGGCTCACCCAGGTGCTGTCGGGCTCGCGCTTCGTGGGGGAGCTCTTGGAGCGCATCCCCGAGGCCGCCGCCTGGCTCGAGAACGACGAGGAGCTGCGCCCCCGCCCGCGCGCCGTGCTCGACGACGAGATGCGCTCGATCGTGGCCCGCCACGACACCCCCGACGCGGCCGCGATGGCCCTCCGCACGGCCCGCCGGCGCGAGGTGCTGCGGCTCGCGATCGCGTCGATCCTCGGCATGGTCACCGTGCAGGAGCTCGGCAAGGGGCTGACCGACGTCACGACGGTGCTGCTCGAGGGGACGGTGGCGGTCATCCGCCAGTCGGCCGCCCTCGCGCACGGCGACGGCATCGAGTTCGCGATCATCGGCATGGGCCGCTACGGCGGCGGCGAGCTCGGCTTCGGCTCCGACGCCGACGTGCTCTACGTCTTCCGACCGGTGCGCGTCGACACGGCGACGGGTCAGTCGGTGGCGCAGTTCATCGTGAACGAGCTGGTGCGCCTGACCGAGGATGCGCGGCTGCCGCTCGACCTCGACATCGATCTGCGTCCCGAGGGCAAGAACGGCCCTGCGGTGCGCTCCTTCGCCTCGTACGCCACCTACTACGAGCGCTGGTCGCTGACCTGGGAGGCGCAGGCGCTGCTCCGCGCGAACGGCGTCGCCGGCGACCGGGCGCTGATCGAGGATTTCCACGCGCTGGCCGACACCGTGCGCTACCCCTCGACGCTCTCGGAGACCGAGGCCCGCGAGGTCAAGCGCATCAAGGCCCGGGTCGAGAAGGAGCGGCTGCCGCAGGGCGCCGATCCGGCGCGGCACCTGAAGCTCGGCCGGGGCTCGCTGAGCGACGTCGAGTGGTACGTGCAGCTGCTGCAGCTGCAGAACGCCTCGCCGATCCCGTCGCTCCGCACGACGTCGACGCTGCTCGCCCTCGCCGCCGAGGAGGCCGCCGGGCTGATCAACCACGACGACGCCCGGAAGCTGCGGGAGGCCTGGATCTTCGCGTCCCGCGCACGCTCGGCGATGACCCTCTGGACGAACAAGACCTCCGACGTGCTGCCGTCCGACCGCCGCTCGCTCGAGGGCGTCGCGCGGCTGCTGGAGTACCCTCCGGGGTCGGCGTCGCAGCTCGAGGAGGACTACCTCGGGGTCACCCGCCGCTCCCGCACGGTCTTCGAGCGGTTGTTCTACGGGCAGTAGGGGTCGAGGCCGCGCCGGGGCTCGGCGCCGCGACGTCGTGACGTCTCGGAGCGCTGCCGCGCATCCGCTCGCCCGCTGCAACGAGAAGGGCCGCACCCTCGCGAGAGGATGCGGCCCGTGATCGTGCGGTGTGCTTACACGCCGTAGTAGAGCTCGAACTCGAACGGGTGCGGGCGCTGGGCGATGGGCTTGATCTCGTTCTCGCGCTTGTACGAGATCCAGGTCTCGATCAGGTCGGGAGTGAAGACGTTGCCCTTGGTGAGGAACTCGTGGTCGGCCTCGAGCGCGTCGAGCGCGGCATCGAGCGTCGCGGGAACCTGCGGGATGTTCTTCGCCTCCTCGGGGGGAAGCTCGTACAGGTCCTTGTCGACGGGCTCGTGCGGCTCGATGCGGTTGGCGATGCCGTCGAGGCCCGCCATCAGCTGTGCGGCGAACGCGAGGTACGGGTTGCCCGAGGCGTCGGGCGCACGGAACTCGATGCGCTTGGCCTTGGGGTTCGTGCCCGTGATCGGGATGCGGATCGACGCCGAGCGGTTTCCGGCCGAGTAGACCAGGTTCACGGGGGCCTCGAAGCCGGGCACCAGGCGGTGGTAGGAGTTCACCGTCGGGTTCGTGAAGGCGAGCACCGCGGGGGCGTGCTTCAGCAGACCGCCGATGTACCAGCGCGCGAGGTCACTGAGCCCGCCGTAGCCAGCCTCGTCGTAGAACAGCGGGGTGCCGTCGTTCCACAGCGACTGGTGGGTGTGCATGCCCGAGCCGTTGTCGCCGAAGAGCGGCTTCGGCATGAACGTCGCGGTCTTGCCCCAGAGGTTCGCCGTGTTCTTCACGATGTACTTGAACTTCAGGATGTCGTCGGCCGCGTGCACCATGGTGTCGAAGCGGTAGTTGATCTCACCCTGGCCGGCGGTGCCGACCTCGTGGTGCGAGCGCTCGAGGATGAGGCCGGCGTCGATCAGCTTGAGGCAGATGTCGTCGCGCAGGTCGGCGTGCTGGTCGACCGGGCTGACGGGGAAGTAGCCGCCCTTGTAGGGGGTCTTGTTGGCGAGGTTTCCGCCCTCCTCCTCGCGACCGGTGTTCCACGCGGCCTCGCTGGAGTCGACCGAGTAGAAGCTCGAGTTCTGCTTCACCTCGTAGCGCACGTCGTCGAAGATGTAGAACTCGGCCTCGGGGGCGAAGAACGCGGTGTCGGCGATGCCGGTCGACGCGAGGTACTTCTCGGCCTTCTTGGCCACCTGACGCGGGTCGCGCGAGTAGATCTCGCCGTTCCGCGGGTTGTAGATGTCGAAGACGATGATGAGGGTGCGCTCGGCCCGGAAGGGGTCGACGTAAGCCGTGGAGACGTCAGGGATGAGCTGCATGTCCGACTCGTGGATCGACGCGAAACCGCGGATCGACGAGCCATCGAAGAGCTGTCCGACCGCGAAGAACTCCTCGTCGACGGTGGAGGCGGGGATGTTGAAGTGCTGCTGGACCCCGGGAAGGTCCGTGAATCGGATGTCGAGGAACTTGACATCCGTGTCCTTGATGAACTTGAGCACCTCGGAAGAATCACTGAACATGTGAGAGATCTCCAAATGGCTTGGTACAGAAACAGCTACAGATGCAGCCACTCGTCAGGATAGAGGCAGGGGGTTGCCCGACTGTGTCGCGATTGTTTCCGGGATGTTACGGCTTCACGGATTGTGGACGGATGCGCGTGGCCGGCGGGCTGGGCATCCGTTCACTCTTCGGCTCTAGGCTTGTGCGGTGACGTCTTCTGCACCACTCCCGCCCGGCGGGGCCGCCCCGAGCGACTGGCCGGGGGAGCGCCTCGGCCTGAACCGCGAGGGCCACGGCTCGATCGCCCGCCCCGGCCGCCGGATCGCCGCCCTCCTGATCGATTTCGCGCTCTGCTACGTGATCTACTTCGCGTTCTTCTTCGGCAGCGACTGGGCGAGTCTGCTGATCTTCCTGGTCGAGCAGATCGTGCTGCTCATCCTGCTCGGCGGCGGCGTCGGGCACCTGCTGCTGGGGCTGCGGCTGGTGCGGCTCGACGGCAGCTGGGCAGGGCGGTGGCGGCCGATTCTCCGCACCGTGCTGCTCGTGCTCATCATCCCGGCCGTGATCTGGGACTCGGATCAGCGGGGGCTGCACGACGTGTTCGCGGGGACCATGCTGATCAAGCGCTGAGCGGCTGGTTGTCCCACGAAGAAGGCCCCGTCCTGTGACGGGGCCTTCGTTCGTAGAGGGATGCGCGCTAGCGGCCGCGCTGCGGACGCATGCGCATCGGGTCGATGCCCTTGGGGATCGGCAGCGGCGACGACGACAGCGACGTGAGCCGGTTCGACACGGCGAGCACCTCGGGCTTGGTGAGCGTGGGCTTGATCTTCGCGAGCGTGCGCGGCACGCGGTGGAGCGGCACCGTGCCGGCGTCGGGGCCGACGTTGATGAAGGTCACGGGCACGTTGGGCAGGATGCGCAGCACCTTGCGCCGCTCGTCCTCCTGCATCTTGGTGGTGCGGGTCTTCGAGCCCTCACCGATCAGCACGACACCGCCGCGGCCGACGGCGCGGTAGACCGCATCCTGCGTCTTGCCGTTGACGGCGATCGGCATCTCGCTGCCCGTCCAGCTGCGGCGGAGCGAGCTGCGGAGCACCGCGCCGACCGCACCCGGCTGCCCCTCGATCTGCTTGTAGGCGGCACGCTCGGCACGACGGCCGAGGATGATCAGGGCGGCCAGCAGACCGGCGAGCACGCCCGCCAGGATCCACATCACCATTCCGAAGACGTTGCCGCCCGCGAGCACGAGCGCCAGCACGACGCCGACGATCACGGGCAGGGCGAAGCCGAGCGCCATGATCCACACCGCGTGGGAGTCGTAGCGGCGGGTCATCTTGAAGACCTGCCACATCTGCTTCAGACGGCCGGGCTCTTTGGGCTTCTTGGGGGTCTTCTCGGTGTTGCGTGCCATGACTCCAAGGATACGGGTTGGCACCGTCATCGGGGGCCACGTTCTCTGCGGGCGTGCGATCGGGGCTGCACGTCTGCTGCCCCTCCTGCACACTGGGTTCCGGATGCTCGTTCCTCCCCAGATCGCTTGCCGACCGTTGCGGCTGCCGAGCGCTGCGTCACGCTTCTGGCATGACCTCACCCGCCCCACCTCTCGTGCCCGGCTACCGTCTCACCGAGCTCGTGGCGGTGGGGGAGCGAGCGAATGTCTTCCGGGCGCATCCGGTAGGTGATCAGCGGGCGACGGTGATCGTGAAGGTGTGGGTTCCGGATGCCCGGGCCGCCTGCCGCGCGGAGTGCGAGGTACTGGCGCGGCATCCGGTCGCGGCCATGCCGACGCTCGTGGCGTGCCTCCGCACCGCGCACGACGACCCCGTCACGGTCATGTCGCTCGTGCCGGGCCGCCCGGCCCACCCGTCGGCGCTGCCCCCGGAGGCTGCGCGCTCCCTCGCCACCACCGTCGCCGCCCTGCACTCGATCGGGATCGCGCACGGGGCTCTCGACGGTTCCGCCCTGCTGATCGACGCCTCCGGTGCGCTGGGCGTCGTGGGGTTCGGGCACGCGGTGATGCTCGACGGGTCGGAGATCGCCCGGACGGGCGCCGGGCGCACGGACTATGAGGCCGCTCGGGCAGCCGACCTGCGGGTGCTGCTCGAGGTGGCCCGGGGTGGTGCGAGCGGTGTCCGCGATGCGGGAGCTGAGTCCAGCGCGGAGGCGGGTGATGCGGCGTTTCGGTCCAGAGCGGAGGTCGGTGATGCGGCGGTGGGTGGGGCCGGCCATGATCCGTCGCGGCCGGTCGTGGTGGAACCGGTCGAGGCGGTGGGTGGGGCCGGCCATGATCCGTGGCGGCCTGTCGTCGTGGAGCCGGGCGAGGCACCTGAGCTGCAGTTCATCGAGACGCTGGAGCCCGCGCTGCTGGCGATGCGGGAGAGCTGGACGGCCGTGCGGCGCTCGGTGCGGTCTCGCGGGAGGCGTGCGGTGGAGGGCCGGCACCGGCGGATCGCACTGATGGTCGGTGCGGTGGTGGCGGTCGCCGTCGCGGCGGTGGTGTCGCTCCTGCCCCTCCCGCGCGACGGAGAGGCCACGTCGAGTGCTCCTCCACCGGAGTCGACGGCGGTGTCCCCGTCACCGTCCCCTGCACCGTCATCGTCATCGTCACCGTCCGAGGGTGCTTCGAGCGTGGTGCGGACAGTGCCCGGCTACGCCGACCCGCGGGCCGACCCGGTGGCCGCAGTCACGGAGCTGCTGGCCGACCGAGCGGCGTGCCTCGGCAGGGAGGGGGACGAATGCCTGGAACGGGTCGAGAGCCGGGATTCTCCGGCGTTCGCTCAGGACCGGGCGCGGGCGGCGAGCGGCGGCGAGGACGGTCGGGCCGATCCGCTGGGCGGCACCGTGCGCGGGGTCGAGGTGGTTCAGGACTTCGGCGGACTGGTGCTGTTGCGGGCCACGGTCACGGGCGGTGCCGGCGGCGCGACGGTGGGCGTGGACGGGGCGACGGAGGACGAGGTCGAGGGCGGAGAAGGAACGGCGAAGCCGGTCTCGCTCCTCGTGGTGAGGGGCGAGACCGGCTTCAGGATCCGCTCGTACGAGCTCGGTGCGACCGCGGGGTCAGATGCCGAGGTCGGCCTGGAAGGCGCCCTCTTCGAGGCGGTTCTTGACCGCGCTGAGGAAGCGGGCGGCGTCGGCACCGTCGACGATGCGGTGGTCGTAGCTCAGGGCGAGGTAGACCATCGAGCGCACCGCGATGGCGTCGGCTCCGTCGACCTTCACGATCGCCGGCTTCCTCACGACCGCGCCGGTGCCGAGGATGGCGACCTGCGGGAGGAAGACGAGCGGCGTGTCGAACAGCGCGCCGCGCGAACCGGTGTTGGTGAGGGTGAAGGTTCCGCCGGCCAGCTCGTCGGGCTTCAGCTTGTTGTCGCGGGTGCGGGCGGCGAGGTCGGCGATCTGGGCCGCGAAGCCCGCGATGTCGAGGTCACCGGCGTTTTTTACCACGGGGGTGAGGAGACCGCGCTCGGTGTCGACCGCGATGCTGATGCTCTCGTGGTCGGGGTAGACGATGCTGTCACCGTCGACCGTGGCGTTGATGATCGGGAACGCCTTGAGCGCCTCGGCCGCGGCCAGGGCGAAGAACGGCAGGAAGGAGAGCTTCTGGCCGGTCTTCTCGAGGAACGAGCCCTTCACCGAGTCGCGGAACGCCGCGACCTTGGTGACGTCGACCTCCACCACGGTCGTCAGCTGCGCCGACGCCTGCATCGAGGCCACGGCGCGCTCCGCGACGACCTTGCGGAGGCGCGACATCGGCTGCGTGGTGCCCCGCAGCGGCGAGGTCTCGAGCTTGGTGCTCGGGGCCGGCGCCTCGGCGGCGGCCGGAGCGGCAGCGGGGGCCTTGGCGGCCTCGGCCGCGGCGAGCACGTCCTCCTTGCGGATGCGGCCGCCGACGCCCGAACCGGTCACGGTCGAGAGGTCGACGCCCTGGTCGTGAGCGAGCTTCCGCACCAGCGGGGTGACGTAGCCGGCGTTCGGGCCGGACGGCGCGGCGGCAGCCTCGGCGGCGGGGGCAGCGGCGGCGGGGGCAGCGGCGGCGGGGGCAGCGGCGGCCGGTGCCGGGGCGGCAACGGGAGCCGGGGCAGCGGCGGGAGCTGCAGCGACCGGAGCGGGTGCCGGGGTCTCCTGCACGGGCTCGGGAGCCGACGGAGCGGGCTCCTCGGCGGGGGCCGGTGCGTCGACCGAGGGGGTGACGACCTCCTCGGGCTTCTCCTCGGCGGGAGCGGCCGGAGCGGGCTCCGCGGGAGCAGCCGACTCGGCGGGGGCCGCGGGGGCCTCCTCGGCGGGAGCCTCGGCCGGGGCCGGGGCGGCATCGCCGCCACCGGAGCCGTCGCCGATGCGCACCAGCGCGGTGCCGACCTCCACGGTCTCGTCCTCCTGGACGAGGATCTCCTCGATCACGCCCGCGACGGGCGACGGGATCTCGGTGTCGACCTTGTCGGTCGAGACCTCGAGAAGGGGCTCGTCAACTTCGACGCGATCGCCGACGTTCTTGAGCCACCGGGTGACCGTTCCTTCGGTGACACTCTCACCGAGTGCGGGAAGGTTGACGGATTCGCTCATGACCTTTGTCTCCTTATGGAACAGTTCGTATTCAGCCTAGTCGGCACGGTGGTTGGGGGCACGGGCCCGGTCGGCGTGGCCCGGAGGCCCGCTCGATCAGATCGCGTGCAGGGGCTTTCCGGCCAGAGCGAGGTGCGCCTCGCCGAGCGCCTCGTTCTGCGTGGGGTGCGCGTGCACGAGCGAGGCGACGTCTTCGGGGTAGGCCTCCCAGTTCACGATCAGCTGGCCCTCGCCGATCAGCTCGCCCACGCGGGCGCCGATCATGTGGATGCCGATGACGGGGCCGTCGTTGAGACGCACGACCTTCACGGATCCGGTGGTGCCGATGATGTGGCTCTTGCCGTTGCCGGCCAGGTTGTAGTCGTAGGACGAGATCTTCTCGTCGCCGTACTTCTCCTTGGCCTTCGCCTCGGTGAGGCCGACCGAGGCGACCTCGGGGTCGGAGTAGGTGACCTTGGGGATGTTCACGTCCTCGACGACCTGCGGGTTGAGGCCCGCGATCTCCTCGGCCACGAAGATGCCCTGCTGGAAGCCGCGGTGGGCGAGCTGGAGCCCGGGCACGATGTCGCCGACGGCGTAGACGCCGGGAACGCTGGTCTGCAGGCGGTGGTCGGTGATGACGAAGCCGCGGTCGACCTTCACGCCGGCCTCCTCGAAGCCGAGTCCGGCGGTCGCCGGCCCGCGCCCGACGGCGACGAGCAGCAGGTCGCCCTCGAAGGTCTTGCCGTCCTCGAGCGAGACGACGACGCCGTTCTCGTCCTGGGTGACGCCCGAGAAGCGGGTGCCGAGGTTGAAGGCGATGCCGCGCTTGCGGAAAGCGCGCTCGAACTGCTTCGATATCGCCTCGTCCTCGTTCGGCACCAGGTGGGGCAGCGCCTCGACGATCGTCACGTCGACGCCGAACGACTTCCAGACGCTCGCGAACTCGACGCCGATGACGCCGCCGCCCAGGATGACGACCTTGTTCGGGATGAAGTCGAGCGCGAGGGCCTGCTCGGAGGTGATCACCCGGCCGCCGATGTCGAGGCCCGGCAGGGTGCGCGAGTACGAGCCGGTGGCGAGCACGATCTTGCCGCCCGTGATGGTCTGGTCGCCGACCTGCACGGTGGTGGGGGAGGTCAGGCGGCCCTCGCCGGCGATCGTGGTGATGCCGCGGGCCTTGACGAGACCCTCGAGACCCTTGTACTTCGACGCGACGATGCCCTCGCGGTAGGCCGTGACCGCCGCGATGTCGATGCCGCCGAAGGTGGTGTTCACGCCGTACTTCGCCGACTCGCGCGAGACGTCGGCGACCTCCGCCGAGTGCAGGAGCGCCTTGGTCGGGATGCAGCCGCGGTGCAGGCACGTGCCGCCCACTTTGTCCTTCTCGATCATCGCGACCGTGAAGCCCAGCTGGCTGGCCCGCAAGGCGGCCGCATAGCCACCGCTGCCGCCGCCGAGAACCACAATGTCAAAATTCTGTTCCGACACCTAGCAACTCCCTCGTGCATAGAGATCCAGGCCCGCATGCGTGGGTGGGCATGGAAGAAGGGCGATTTTTTTCGCCCTTACGACCTTACTACGCGCGGGAGAAGGCCTCGGCAAGGCGGAGCAGGGTGCGGACCGTCACTCCGGTCGGGCCCTTGACCGTGTAGCCGTAGCCGCCGTCCTTGTTCTGGGCGGGGCCGGCGATGTCCAGGTGCGCCCAGGGGATGGTCACCCCGGCGTCGTCCTTGCCGACGAAGTCCTTCAGGAACACGCCGGCGACGAGCATCCCGCCGGCGGTGTTGCCCGGCTTGACGTTCGCGATGTCCGCGATGTCCGAGGCGAGCAGCGGACGAAGCTCCTCGGGCAGCGGCATCGGCCAGATCTTCTCGCCGGCGGCGTCGGCCGCCTGGAGCACCTGGTCGATCAGACGCTCGTCGCCCATGGCGGCGGTGTAGCGGTTGCCCAGGGCCACGACGGCGGCCCCGGTCAGGGTCGCCACGTCGATGATCGCGTCGGGCTTCTCCTCGCTCGCGGCGACGAGGCCGTCGGCCATCACGAGACGCCCCTCGGCGTCGGTGTTGAGAACCTCGACGGTGCGCCCGCCGCGGATGGTGAGCACGTCGCCGGGGCGGATCGCCACGCCTGACGGCATGTTCTCGGCCAGGCAGAGCCAGGCGGTGAGCCGCACGGGCAGATCGAGCCGGGCGGCCGCGAGCACCGCCGCGAGCACCGTGGCCGATCCGGCCATGTCGTACTTCATGCCGATCATCGACACCGGCGGCTTCAGCGAGAGCCCGCCCGTGTCGAAGGTGATGCCCTTGCCCACGAGGGCGATGTGCTTCTCGGCCGCGGCCGGGTGGTACGAGACCTTCACCAGGCGCGGCGGCCGGGCGGAACCCTGGCCGACACCGGCGATGCCGCCGAAGCCCTGCGCGACGAGCTGCTCCTCGTCCCACACGGCGACCTCGATCGGCAGGCCCTCGACGAGCTCCTGGACCTTGTCGGCGTAGTTCGCGGGGTAGAGGTCGAGCGCCGGCACGTTCACGAGGTCGCGCACGAGCTCGACGGCCTCGGCGGAGGTGCGGGCGCGCTCCAGAGCCGTCGCCGCGTCCTCCGCGGCGAGCGCTCCGTGCACCACCTCGATGCGGCGGGGAGCCACCGGCTCTTCGGAGCTGGTGCCGGTTCCCCGGTAGTCGGTGTAGTCGTACGAGCCGAGGCCCGCGCCCTCGGCGACGGCCTCGAGCTCCGCGGGGGTCTCGACACCGAAGTCGATCACGACGGGCGCGGCGCCGGTGGCGCGACGGCCCGCGACGCCCGCGGCGTAGCGGAGGGCCTCGAGGTCGGGCTCGGCGGTTCCCAGGCCCACGACGGCGACGGCCTTCGCCGTGACGCCCGCGGGGGCGGGCAGCCGCACGAACTCGTCCTTCTTGCCCCCGAAGGCCACGGCCTCCAGCGACGCCTCGAGGGCGGCCTCGATCTCGGTGCCGAACGAGGCTCCGAGCGAGCCGCGCACCGAGACCTCGCCGTCGGCGGTGGAGGCCGCGACGACGAGCACCTCCTCCTCGGTGAGCTGCTGGTCGGGGGAGCGGAGGGAGAGCGAGGCCGAAGTCATCCCGCCAGCCTAACCGGGCTCCTCCGTCTATTCCCGATCCGTGTTCGCTCTGGGCATGCGACCCGCGCCCGAGCCGCGTGAGCGCTCCCGATTAGAGTTGGGGCATGGAAAATCCGAGCGGTCTCTATGACGTCGTGGCCGAACCGGGTCTCGTGCCCGACGGGCTTCAGCTCGTCGCCGCTCTGTCGGGCTTCACCGACGCCGGCGGTGCCGTGGCGCAGTTCGGCGAGTACCTCCTCGACACGCTCGAGTCGACGGTCGTCGCGGAATTCGACCCCGACATCCTGCTCGACTACCGGGCCCGACGCCCGATCATCACCTTCGATCAGGATCACATCAGCGACTATCAGCCGCAGGCCCTCCGCCTGCACCTGATGACCGACGAGATCGGCCAGCGCTTCCTGTTCCTCAACGGCTTCGAGCCCGACTTCCAGTGGGAGCGCTTCTCGGCCGCCGTGATCGAGCTCGTGCAGCGCTTCTCGGTGAGCACCACCACGTGGGTGCACGCCATCCCGATGCCCGTGCCGCACACCCGCCCCGTGCGCGTCACGGTCAGCGGCAACCGGAGCGAGCTGATCGACGCCCTCTCGGTCTGGAAGCCCACGACCCAGGCGCCGGCGAACGCACTCCACCTCGTGGAGTACCGCCTGCAGGAGCTGGGGCATCCGATCGCCGGCTTCGTGCTGCTCGTGCCGCACTACCTCGCCGACACCGAGTACCCCACCGCCGCGCTCGTGGCGGTCGAGAGCGTCAGCGCGGCCACCAGCCTGATCTTCCCCACCGACCGTCTGCGTGAAGAGGGCCGGGTGTTCGTCGGCAAGATCGACGAGCAGGTGCAGTCCAACACCGAGCTCGCCCGGCTGGTGTCGACGCTCGAGGAGCGTCACGACACCTACATGGAGGGCAACGGCACCCGCTCTCCGCTCACCGACGTCGACGGCGAGCTGCCCTCGGCCGACGAGATCGCCGACGAGCTCGAGCGCTTCCTCGCGGGCAACCGCCTGGGCGACGACGACACCCGCTCCGCCTGAGCCGGCACCCGCCCTGCCGGAGCCGGCACCCGCACTGCCGGAGCCGGCATCGCTCCGCCTGAGCCCTGACCGCTCCGGAGTAGCATTGGCGCAGTGAACTCCCGCCGCTCCTGGATCGTCTTCGCGGTCGGCGTGTTCGCCTACATGGCGGCGGTGCTGCAGCGGTCCACCCTCGGCGTCGCCGGGGTCGACGCGGCCGAGCGCTTCGAGACCTCCGCCGCACTGCTCTCGGCCCTCGCCGTGCTCCAGCTGGTGGTCTACGCCGGCCTGCAGATCCCGATCGGGCTGCTGATCGACCGCGTCGGCCCGAAGCTCCTGATCACCACCGGTTCCGCGATCATGGTGATCGGCCAGCTCGTGCTCGCCTTCGCTCCGTCGATCGGCATCGCGATCGCCGGGCGCATCCTCGTCGGAGCCGGCGACGCCGCGGTCTTCATCTCCCTGATCCGGCTGATCAACTCGTGGTTCCAGGGCCGCAGCGTTCCCCTGCTGTCGCAGTGGACGGGCAACATCGGGGCGATCGGCCAGATCCTCAGTGCTCTGCCCTTCGCGTGGGTGCTGCACAACGTCGGCTGGACCCCGGCCTTCGCGGCCGCCGCCTCCCTCTCCTTCGCCGGCTTCGTGCTCGGCGTCGCGTTCCTCGCCGACCGCCCGGCCGACGTGCCCGAGCAGCCCCGGGTGGCCTCGGTGAAGGATGCGGTGCGCGGCCTCGGCACGACCCTCAAGCGACCAGGCACCCAGCTGGGCTTCTGGTCGCATTACGTCACCCAGTCCTCCGGCACCGCGTTCGCGCTGTTCTGGGGGTTCCCCTTCCTCGTGTCGGCCGTCGGGATCGCGCAGGGCACCGCATCCGTTCTCCTGGTGGTGATCGTTCTCACGGGGCTGGTGGCCGGGCCGATCCTCGGCATCCTCACCGCGCGCTTCCCGCTGCGTCGCTCCAACCTCGTGCTCGGCATCACCGCGACCCTCGGGCTCGTCTGGGCGGCCGTGCTGCTCTGGCCGGGCGTGCCCCCGTTCTGGTTGATCGTGCTGCTCGTCGTCTCGATGGGCGTCGGCGGCCCCGGCTCCCTGATCGGCTTCGACTTCGCCCGCTCGTTCAACCCGATCCGCTCGCTCGGCTCCGCGAACGGGATCGTCAACGTGGGCGGCTTCACCGCGAGCTTCGTGATCATGTTCCTGATCGGCGTCATCCTCGACGCTCAGTTCGACGCGGGCTGGAGCGACTCCCTCTATGACCTCGACGCCTTCCGGCTGGCCTTCTCGGTGCAGTACCTCGTGATCGGCTTCGGGGTCGTGATGCTGCTCCGCGCGCGGCGTCGCACCCGCCGCAAGATGGAGGAGGACGAGGGAATATCCGTGGGCCCCATCTGGGTTGCACTCCTCAGGAAGTGGAAGCGGAGAGGGTGAACCGTCGGGGGCGAGACGGTGAGCGGTCTTCCGTTTCCGTGCAATAATTGATATGAAGACCCGTTCCTGTGCACGGTCGCAGCGCCTCCTACGGCTGCGAGAAACCGGCACTTGACATGGGTCTTAGTACTGTCCAAAAACATCTTCACGCAGTGGGCCCCTCCGCCCGGAGCCACGAGCTCGATCCGCCCGCCGCGTGGCGTGAAAGGTGAACTAATGGCCACCCCCAAGTCCGCAGACACCCTCGAGAAGGCGACGACGCCCGACGAGGTCGAGACCGCGGCTCCCGCCGCCAAGCGGCCCGCCGCGAAGGCGAAGCCGGCCACCAAGGCCGCCGCGAAGCCGAAGACGGCGGCGAAGGCTGCACCCAAGCGCGCCACCAAGGCCAAGGCCGCCGACGACGACGAGGCCGAGCCCGACGAGGAGACCGAGGTCGAGGTCGACGTCGAGGCCGACACCGAGGTGGTCGCCGAGGGCGACACCGAGGCCGGCGACACCGACGGCGACGACGACAAGGCCACCAAGCCCGCCGCCGCCGAGGAGGCACTGCCGACAGGCGCGCTGGTGCTCTCGCTCGTCGACGACGAGGACGAGGTGCCGGTGTACTCCAGCACCATCACCGGCGCCACCGCCGACCCCGTCAAGGACTACCTGAAGCAGATCGGCAAGGTCGCCCTGCTGAACGCGGCCGAGGAGGTCGAGCTCGCCATGCGCATCGAGGCGGGCCTGTTCGCCGAGGACAAGCTGGCCAACACCGACAACCTCAGCCCGCAGGCCAAGCGCGAGCTGCAGTGGGTCGCGAAAGACGGCCAGCGCGCCAAGAGCCACCTGCTGGGCGCCAACCTCCGCCTCGTCGTGTCGCTCGCCAAGCGCTACACCGGTCGCGGCATGCAGTTCCTCGACCTGATCCAGGAGGGCAACCTCGGCCTCATCCGTGCGGTCGAGAAGTTCGACTACACCAAGGGCTTCAAGTTCTCGACCTACGCCACGTGGTGGATCCGTCAGGCCATCACCCGCGCCATGGCCGACCAGGCCCGCACCATCCGAATCCCCGTGCACATGGTCGAGGTCATCAACAAGCTCGCCCGCGTGCAGCGCCAGATGCTGCAGGACCTCGGTCGCGAGCCCACGCCCGAGGAGCTCAGCCGCGAGCTCGACATGACGCCCGAGAAGGTCGTCGAGGTGCAGAAGTACGGCCGCGAGCCCATCTCGCTGCACACGCCCCTGGGTGAAGACGGCGACAGCGAGTTCGGCGACCTGATCGAAGACACCGAGGCGGTCGTGCCGGCCGACGCGGTGGGCTTCACCATGCTGCAGAAGCAGCTGGAGTCACTGCTCGACTCGCTCTCCGAGCGCGAGGCCGGCGTCATCCGCATGCGCTTCGGCCTGGGCGACGGCATGCCGAAGACGCTCGACCAGATCGGCGACACCTTCGGGGTCACGAGGGAGCGCATCCGCCAGATCGAGTCGAAGACCATGGCCAAGCTCCGCCACCCGTCCCGCTCGCAGTCGCTCCGCGACTACCTCGAGTAGGCCGGTGACAGTCCGCACCACGGCCGCCGTCCTCGTCGGACGGGCCGTCCGGGTCGCCGCACGCCTGCGCGGCGGCGGCTCGGCCATCCCCGGCAACATCGCCCTGCGCATCGACCCGGGTTTCCTCGAGCGCACCATCGCCGCCATCCCCGACGGCGTGGTCGCGGTCTCGGGCTCGAACGGCAAGTCGACCACCACGAACATGCTGGCGGCGATCATCCGGGCCCACGGCCTGAAGGTGTTCACCAACCCCTCGGGCGGCAACCTGCCGCAGGGCATCGCGTCGGCCCTCCTCTCCGAGGTGTCGGTGGGCGGCCGGCTCGACGCCGACATCGCGATCCTCGAGGTCGACGAGGGCTACGGCACCCGGCTCGCCGAGCTGCTGAAGCCCAAGACCGTGCTGCTGCTGAACATCCAGATCGACCAGCTGAACCGCTACCACGAGCCCGACCGCGTCGCCGCGATGCTGGCCCGGGTCGCGGCCACCTCCACCGACGGTCTCATCCTCAACCGGGAGGACAACTTCCTGGTCGACCTCGACACCCGCATCCCCGCCTACTCCGGCCGCGCGGTGTCGTTCTTCGGCGGCCGGCCCGAGCTCGTCGAGCCCGCCAGCCACGGCGTCGCCTCGGCCGACCGCTTCGGCGACACCGGCGCGAAGCCCGGCTCCCGGCCGGCCGCGGTCGAGGTGGTGGCCCTCACCGGCAGCCGCGCGACCCTGGCCATCGAGAAGACGACGCTCGACGCGAGCCCTGCAGCGCCTTCGGCGGGGTCGACGGATGCGGTGGCCGGCCCGTCCGACGATCGCATCGTCATCGAGGTCAAGCTCCCGTCCCGCGGGCTGCACTACGCGCTCGACGCGGCCGGCGCCGCCGCCACCGCCCGCAGCGTGCTCGGCGACCGCTTCCGGCCGGAGCTCGTCAGCCAGGCGCTCGACTCCCTCGCCACCGTCTACGGGCGCGGGGAGATGCTCGTCGTCGACGGTGAGCAGATCGAGATCATCATGATGAAGAACCCGGCGAGCCTGCAGCTCAACCTCGACTCGCTCGAGGCGGCGCCCGAGCAGGTCTTCCTCGCGGTCGACGAGGGCACGCCCGACCCGTCGTGGATCTGGGACATCGACTTCTCGGCACTCGACCACGTCGACGGCATCACGGGTTCGAAGGCCTGGCAGTTCGCCACGCGTTTCGGCTACCTCGGCATCCCCGTCGGCTCGGTCGACCTCGACGTGCGCGCGGCGCTGAAGGCGTTCCTCGCGCTTCCGAAGCCGGCCACCGGACACAAGGTGATGATCCTGAACTACGAGCAGATGATGGGCATCCGCAAGATCCTGGGCTTCAAGGAGCTCGAGGGCGGGGGAGCGGCGTGAGCGCGGCCCCGAAGGGCGCTCTGCGCATCCTGCACCTGTTCCCCCGGCTGCTCGGGCTGAACGGCGAGGGCGGCAACGTCGAGATCCTGACGCTCCGCGCCGAGTGGCGCGGGCTCCCCGTCGAGGTGCTGAGCTACGACGGGCCGGGCGACGGCGCCGTGCGGGCGCGGTTCGACGATGCCGATCTGGTGTTCATCGGCAGCGGACCCGTGTCGGCCGAGCTGATCGCGCATCCGCTCGTGCAGGGTATCGCCGGCGATCTGCGGACGCTGGCCGACGACGGCCGGCCGTTCCTCGCCGTCGGCGCGGGATTCCAGCTGCTCGGGCAGACCATCGCACTCGAGTCGGGCCAGGTGCTCGAGGGCGCCTCGGTGTTCCCGGTCGCGACCCGCCACGGCGGAACGCGCGTCGTGGGCGACTTCGTGCTCGAGTCGCCGCGGATCGGCCCGATCGTGGGCTTCGAGAACCGCGGCTCCTTCGTCGACGTCGGCCCGCACGGCACCCTGGGGCGCGTGGTCTACGGGCGCGGCAACACCGAGACGCCGGGCGAGGAGGGCTTCTGGGAGGACAACCTGCTGGGCACCCACCTGCACGGCCCGGTGCTGGCGAACAACCCGGCCCTCGCCGACTCGCTGCTCGACACCGCGCGCCTGCGCCGCGGCCTGGAGTACACCGACCCGGCCCCCGAGTCGCTGCGTCTCGTCGACGAGCGCGCCCGCAGCGCCCGCGCCACCATCGCGGCCGCGCCTCTCTCCGAGTAGCGCGCCTTCCTCCTGGCGAGTCGCGAGGAGTAGGGCCGGGTCAGACGTCGATGCGGTCGCGGGAGAGCTTGTCGGAACCCGCGATGATGAACTCCTTGCGCGGCGGCACCTCGTCGCCCATCAAGAGCTCGAACATCCGCTCGGCCACGGCCGCGTCGGCCACGTTCACCCGACGGAGGGTGCGGTGGCGCTTGTCCATCGTGGTCGAGGCGAGCTGGTCGGCATCCATCTCGCCGAGGCCCTTGTATCGCTGGATCGGGTCCTGGTAGCGGCGGTTCGACTTCTTCAGCTGCGCCAGCACACCGTTCAGCTCAGCCTCGGAGTAGGTGTAGATCGTCTCGTTCGGCTTCGAACCGGGGTTGATCGCGACCACGCGATGCAGCGGGGGCACGGCGGCGTAGACCCGGCCGTCCTCGATCAGCGGCCGCATGTAGCGGAAGAACAGCGTCAGCAGCAGGGTGCGGATGTGCGCCCCGTCGACGTCGGCGTCGCTCATCAGGATGATCTTGCCGTAGCGCGCGGCCGAGAGGTCGAAGGAGCGGCCCGAACCGGCCCCGATCACCTGGATGATCGACGCGCACTCGGCGTTCGAGAGCATGTCGGCGATCGACGCCTTCTGCACGTTCAGGATCTTGCCGCGGATGGGCAGCAGCGCCTGGAACTCGCTCGAGCGCGCGAGCTTCGCGGTGCCGAGCGCCGAGTCGCCCTCGACGATGAAGAGCTCGCTCTGCGCGACGTCGGAGGAACGGCAGTCGACGAGTTTGGCCGGCAGCGACGAGCTCTCGAGCGCGTTCTTGCGGCGCTGGGTCTCCTTGTGGGCGCGGGCCGAGATGCGCGACTTCATCTCGGCGACGACCTTGTCGAGCACCAGGGAGGCCTGCGTCTTGTCGTCGCGCTTGGGCGAGGAGAAGCGCTCGGAGAGGCCCTTCGTGACCACCTGCGAGACGATGTTCCGCACGGCGGGGGTGCCCAGCACCTCCTTCGTCTGGCCCTCGAACTGCGGCTCGGGCAGGCGCACGGTGAGCACCGCGGTGAGGCCCGCGAGAACGTCGTCCTTCTCGAGCTTGTCGTTGCCGACCTTGAGCCGGCGTGCGTTCGCCTCGACCGTCTGCCGCAGGAACTTCAGCAGCCCGGCCTCGAAGCCGGTCTGGTGCGTGCCGCCCTTGGGCGTCGAGATGATGTTGACGAAGCTCTTGAACGAGGTGTCGTAGCCGATGCCCCAGCGCAGGGCCAGGTCGACCTCGCACTCGCGGCGCAGCTCGGTCGGCAGCATCGCACCCGACTCCGAGAGCACGGGCACCGTCTCGGTGAAGGTGCCGGAGCCCTGGATGCGCCAGACGTCGGTGACCGGCGCGTCGGCGGCGAGGTGCTCGACGAACTCCGAGATGCCGCCCTCGTAGCGGAACGACTCCCGGCGCGGCTCCTCGCCGCGCTCGTCGTCGATCTCGATCGCGAGCCCGGGCACGAGGAATGCGGTCTGCCGCGCCCGCACCACCAGGTCGTCGGTCTGGAACTCGGCGCCCTTGGTGAAGATCTGCCGGTCGGCCCAGTAGCGCACCCGCGTGCCGGTGACGCCGCGCTTCACCTTGCCGACCACCCGCAGCTCGCTCTGCTTCTCGAACGGCGTGAACGGCGCATCCGGGCTCGGCTCACCGCCCTGGTCGTCGAAGATGCCGGGCTCGCCCCGGTGGAACGACATCGCCCAGACCTTGCCGTCGCGGTCGACCTCGACGTCGAGCCGCTCCGAGAGGGCGTTCACGACGGATGCTCCGACGCCGTGCAGCCCGCCGGACGCCGCGTAGGAGCCCGACCCGAACTTGCCACCGGCGTGCAGCTTCGTGAACACGACCTCCACGCCCGAGAGCCCCGTCTTGGGCTCGATGTCGACGGGAATGCCGCGGGCCGTGTCGCGCACCTCGACGCTGCCGTCGCCGCGGAGCACGATGTCGATGGAGCTGCCGTGCCCGCCGAGGGCCTCGTCGACCGCGTTGTCGATGATCTCCCAGAGGCAGTGCATGAGGCCGCGGGAGTCGGTGGAGCCGATGTACATACCGGGGCGCTTGCGCACGGCCTCGAGCCCCTCCAGGACGGACAGATGCCGGGCAGAGTAGTCGGACGGTGTGGCCACCGGGTCTCCTTCGTGGTTCGCGGAGAGCACGTCGGCCTCCTCATCCAGCGTAATCGCTGGGCAACGCCCTCCTGCCGCGCCACACCCGGCCCCGCGAGCAGGTGACCGCATCCGGCACCACCAGAGCGGATGCGCGGTACGCGCAGAGCGAAACACGGGGCATTGGCGACGAGGCCACCGGAATCGGTGCTTTGATTGCACATAACCCGAACCGCCCGAGCAGCTAAGGAGCAGAAGATGCAGTCAATCGCCGACACCGAGGCTGTCTCCGACATCGAGAACGCCTACCAGCTCACCGCGGCCGACCGCTGCGACAGCTGTGGCGCCCAGGCCTACATCCGAGTCGACATGCCGTCAGGCGGAGAGCTCCTGTTCTGCGCCCACCACGGCCGCAAGTACCAGGAGAAGCTCTCCCAGGTCGCTACCGGCTGGCACGACGAGTCCGCCAAGCTGCTGTCGAAGTAGCAGCAGCCCGTCAGACCGTCGAGCGCTCCGCGCCGACCGACCCCACGACGCCGCCCAGACCCACTCCCGACGCATCGCGCCGGGCCCCGACCTCGGGGAGGGTCCGGGCGGCGCCGTCGTTGGCGACGGCGAGCGCCGGAGCCGGGCCCGCCCACGCGACGGTGAGCACGTCCTCGCCCTTCAGGAAGCGGTGCGCCCGCACGCCGCCGGTCGCGCGGCCCTTCGGTGGGAACTCGGCGAACTCCGAGACCTTGCCCGTTCCCGGGTCGGTGCCCGCGAGGGTCGCGGTGCTTCCGGCGATGGTCACGACCACGGCGTCGCCCGTGTCGGGCACCGAGCCGAAGTAGATCACCGAGGCGCCGGAGCCGAGGTTGATGCCCGCCATGCCTCCCGCGGTCACTCCCTGCGGCCGCACGCTCGCCTGGAAGAAGCGCAGCAGCTGCGCATCCGAGGTGATGAAGACGAGCTCGTCGTCCTCGGAGTGCTGGGCGACGCCCACGACCTTGTCACCGGGCTTCAGGGCGACGACCTCGAAGTCGGGCTTCGCCGGATAGGCGCCGGGCGAGACACGCTTCACGACCCCCTGAGCGGTGCCGAGGGCGATCGGGACCTCCGAGGTCAGCGAGACGAGGCCGACGATCTTCTCGCGCTTGGCGTCGAGGGCGAGGTAGTCGCTGATGCGCACACCGGCGCCGAGCTGCACCGAGTTGAGGGGTGCGGCGGGGAGGTCGAGCACGGGCATCCGGATCAGCCGGCCCGTGTCGGTGACGGCCCCGACCTCGGAGCGGCGGGTCGTCGTGACCTCGCTGCGGATGGCGTCATGCTTGCTGCGGCGCAGAGGTGCGCCGGAGCCGGAGCCGGAGCCGGAGCCGGAGCCTGAGCCTGAGCCAGAACCAGAGCCGGCCGGTGTGCCCGGGCCGCCGTCGCCCTCGGCGCTCTCCTCCCGGTCGACCCGCAGCACCCGCCCGGTCGTGCTGAGGTACACCGTGCAGGGCGAGTCGGCCACCTCGAGCACGGGCTGCGAGCGGCGTGAGGCCGGTGCCTGCGGCCGCGCCTCGGTGAGCAGGGTGCGGCGCGGGGTGCCGAACTTCTCGGCCACCTCCTCGAGCTCGTCGGAGACGGCCCGGCGGATGAGCGCGGGGTCGCCGAGCAGCGCCTCGAGCTGCGCGATCTCCTCGCGCAGGCGGTCGCGCTCGGCCTCGAGCTCGATCAGCGAGAACTTGGTCAGGCGGCGCAGGCGCAGCTCGAGGATGTAGTCGGCCTGCAGCACGCTGAGCTCGAAGACGTCGATCAGGCGCGCTCGCGCGGCCTCGCTGTCGTCGCTGGTGCGGATGACCTGGATGACCTCGTCGATGTCGAGGATGGCGATCAGCAGGCCCTCGACGAGGTGCAGGCGCTCGTTGCGCCGGGCCAGGCGGAAGCGGGTGCGACGCGTGACGACGTCGATGCGGTGGTTGATGTAGACGATCAACAGCTCGCGCAGGCCGAGCGTCAGCGGGCCGCCGTCGACGAGCGCCACGTTGTTGATGTTGAAGCCGTCTTCGAGCGGGGTGAGCTTGTAGAGCTGCTCGAGCACCGCATCCGGGTTGAAGCCCGTCTTGATGCCGATCACGAGGCGCAGGCCGTGCGTGCGGTCGGTGAGGTCGGTGACGTCGCTGATGCCCTGGAGCTTCTTCGAGGTCACCCCGTCCTTGATCTTCGCGATCACCTTCTCGGGGCCGACGAGGTAGGGCAGCTCGGTGACCACGAGGCCGACCTTCCGCGCAGTGAGGTTCTCGACCGAGACCTTCGCGCGCGTCTTGAAGGCGCCGCGGCCGGTCTCGTAGGCGTCGCGCACACCGGCGAGGCCGACGATGGTTCCGCCGCCCGGCAGGTCGGGGCCCGGGATGAACGACATCAGATCGTCGAGCGAGGCGTCGGGGTGCTCGAGCAGGTAGCGGGCTCCGGCGACGACCTCGATCAGGTTGTGCGGGGCCATGTTGGTGGCCATGCCGACCGCGATGCCGGTGGTGCCGTTGACCAGCAGGTTCGGGATGGCGGCGGGCAGCACGTCGGGCTGGGTGAGCTGGTTGTCGTAGTTCGGCACGAACTCCACGACGTCCTCGTCGAGGTTCTCGACCATCGCCATGGCGGCCGCGTCGAGGCGGGCCTCGGTGTAGCGCGAGGCGGCGGGCCCGTCGTCCAGTGAGCCGAAGTTGCCGTGGCCGTCGACGAGCGGCACCCGCATCGTCCAGGACTGCGCGAGGCGCACCAGGGCGTCGTAGATGGCGGTGTCGCCGTGCGGGTGCAGCTTGCCCATCACCTCGCCCACGACGCGGGCGCTCTTGACATGCCCACGGTCGGGGCGCAGGCCCATGTCGCTCATCATGTAGAGGATGCGGCGCTGCACCGGCTTCAGGCCGTCACGGGCGTCGGGCAGGGCGCGGGAGTAGATGACCGAGTACGCGTACTCGAGGAACGAGTCCTGCATCTCCGTCGAGACATCGACGTCGAGGATCTTCTCGACGACGGCTTCGGACGGATCGTTCTTCGCTGCTGTCATTGGGTGGTTTCTCGTGGAGCCGCGCACGCCCGGGTGCAGGGGCGCGGCAGGAGGTCGTGTGCCAGACTTGGCCGAATGGTCACCATGCTACCGACGCGCGCGGCGGGGGAGCTGACGCTCGCCGACGTGTTGCCGAGTTGCACGCGGGCACTGGCGGGCGAGCCCAACCCGCTGGGGCTCCCCGCGGCCGAACGCGTCGTCGTGGTGCTGGTCGACGGGCTGGGCACCGCCGCCCTCCGCGCTCGGGCCGGTCACGCCCGGTCGCTCACCGCCGCGCTGACCAAGCGCTCGAGCATCGTCAGCGGCTTCCCGACCACGACGGCCGCCGCGCTCTCGTCGCTCACCACGGGCACGCGCCCCGGCGAGCACGGCATCGTCGGCTACACGGCGCTCGTACCGGCCGCGAACGCCGTCGTGAACCAGCTCTCCGGCTGGTCGGAGGCCATGGATCCGGCCACCTGGCAGCGCCGCCCGACGGTCTTCGAGCAGCTCAGCGACGCGGGCATCCCCTCGAACACCATCGGGCCCGCCAAGTACGCCACCTCAGGGCTCACCCAGGCCATCCTCCGCGGCGCCGAGTACGTGCCGGCCGGCTCGATCGCCGAGCGCTTCGCCGCCGCCCGCCGTCTCCTCGACCAGGGCGGCCGCCGGCTGGTCTACCTCTACGTGCCCGAGCTCGACCAGCTGGCGCACGCGAAGGGTTGGGAGTCCGACCGCTGGCTGGCCACCCTCGAGACGCTCGACCAGGCCTACGGCGGCTTCGTGTCCCAGCTGCGGCGCGGCGAGGGCGTGCTGCTCACCGCCGACCACGGTGTCGTCGACGTGCCCGTGACGGGGCACGTGCTGTTCGGCGAGGTGCCGTCGCTGGTCGAGGGCGTGCGTCACATCGGCGGCGACCCGCGCTGCGTGCAGCTCTACCTCGACCCCGCCCTGTCGGTTCCGGATGCGCGTGCCGCCGCCGACCGCCTGGCTGACGCCTGGCGCGCCGCCGAGGGCTCCCGGGCGTGGATCGCGACGCGCGACGAGGCGATCGCGGCCGGCTGGTTCGGCCCGGCCGTCGACGACGAGGTACGGCCGAGGATCGGCGACGTGATCGTCGCCGCCCGCAAGCTGGTCGCCTACTACGACGGCCGCGGCGGCGACACGGCAGGCCAGTCGATGATCGGCCAGCACGGTTCGCTCACCGACGAAGAGACGCTCGTGCCGCTCCTGCGTGCCGGAGCCTTCGCGCGCTGAGTCGCGCTGAGTCGCGCTGAGTCGCGCTGAGTCGCGCCGAACGGTCGCATTCTGCCGCGACCGAGCCGCTGGAGCAGCACTTAGCCGCGACCGAGCCGCTGGAGCAGCAGGATGCCGCGACCGAGCGGCAGGGCGGAGCCCGGGCTAGGCCGGGTCGTCGTCGCTGCGGGCGCCGAAGACGATCTCGTCCCAGCTCGGCATCGACGCGCGCTGGCGCTTCGCCCGCGGCTGCGGTCCGGTGCCTCCGCGCCCGCCCTTGCCGGCCGGCGCGTCGGCCAGCTCCGAGCCGAGGCCGTCGAGCGGGGTGTCGGTCGGGTCGGGGCCGAACAGGTCGGCCACCTCCTGGGCGTCGTCACGCTCACCCGAGCCCGAGCCCGAGCCCGAACCCGAACCCGAGGGTGCGGCCGAACGGTCGAGGGCACGGGGCCCGCCGAAGACCGGATGCTCGGCCGTCTCCTCGGGCTCGGACGCCGCCGCCTCGCGCTCGCCCCGCCGGCGCCGCAGCGCCTCGAGCAGGTCGGCGGTCTGGTTGTGGTCGGCCGGCTCGTCGTCCGAGCGCTTCACGGCGAAGGCGTCGAAGGGGCGGTTCTCGGCGCGTCCGGCCGCCTCGCGGGAGGGGTCGCGCAGCAGGCGGCTGGCTCCGACGACCGTGGTGGGGGTCTCGGACGGGGTGTGCGCGGCGGGCGCCTCGGGCTCGGCGTGAGCATCCGGAGTCGTCTCGGAGTCGGCACCCCGGTCGTCGAGCGGGTCGAAGGCGCCGCTGTCGAAGCGCTGGGCGTCGTCCGCCGACACCGCGCGCAGCCGGGGGATGAGCCCCTCGGTCAGCTCACCGTGGCGGGAGAGCGTGGTGGCCTCGTTGTTCAGCGGGGTGAGCACGTGCCGCTTGGGGTCGAACTGCCAGCGGGCGTCGTGATCGATCTCGCGGGAGGAGAAGGTGAGCTTGACGATCCAGCCCGACTCGTCCTTCCAGCTGGCCCAGCGGATGTCCTTCGCGTCGAGACCCTCGAGGCGCTCCTCGAGCGCGTCGCCGAAGGTCGACAGCGGCTCCTCGCCGAGCGGGTCGGCCGGGGAGGTGGGCTGCACGGGCACGCGGAGCGCGGAGTCGACCATGAACTGGCGCTCGGCGAGCACGGGGCCCTCGAAGCGCTCGACGTACTCGACGTCGGCCCCGGTGAGCTCGGCCACCTCGACGGCCGAGAGCCCGGCCCTGATGTGCATCTGGATCTCGCGCGGCGAGACCTTCTTTCCGCTCTGCGCGGACGCGATGCTCGCACGGAGCCGGGACTGGAGCACGTCGTCGATGACGATGCGGAAACGCTCCCCGCCGTCGCTCGAGACGATCAACGCCCCGTTCTCGACTCCGATTACCGATAGATCCTGCATGGTGGAAGGCCTCCAGAGGTCACTGTTCGCTGACAGGATGCCATGCGGCGCCCCCTGCACCGGGGAATGTTCCGGGCGTGCCGGAAGTTGATGGCGCCATGAGTATTCATTGCTCATTCGACGGTTTGCTATTCGGGCATCAATGATGCAAACTAACGCCGCCGATTTGGTTAAACGGCTGTATTCAAGAAGTGGATGGGCATGGCGACTGATTACGACGCACCGCGCAAGACCGACGACGACTCGGACTCGATCGAAGCGCTGAAGGAGCGAGTTCCGGACAAGATGTCCGGCGTCGTAGATGTCGATGACGCCGACAACCCGGGTGGTTTCGAACTCCCCGGGGCCGACCTCTCCGACCTCGACCTGGATGTCGTCGTCCTGCCCCCGCAGGCCGACGAGTTCACCTGTGTGAGCTGCTTCCTGGTGAAGCACCGCTCCCAGATCGATCACGAGGAGAAGCTCGGCGCCATCTGCGTGGAGTGCGCCTCCTAGAGGCCCTGCACGCGAGGCGCGCCTAGCGCACCGTCACCGCATCGATGAGATCGCCGGGACGCCGGCTCGACACCAGCCAGTAGGGTGTCGGGTCCAGCGGATCGGCGATTCGCATTTTAACGACCGGCTTGATCCAGCCCCGGATGCAGAGGAAGGCGCGCGCATCGAGACGGGTGCCCCGCTCGGCGAAGGCCTCCGGGCCCTCGTAAGCCGTGCATCCGCCGAGAAGATCGAGGGCGATGGATGCGCGGCCGACCCTGAGCCGGCCACCGGACACCTCGATCACCGGCGCGGTCGCGACCAGCACGGCCAGCACCCCCGCGTACAGCACGAGCCCGACGGCGGTGCCGACCGCGAGCCCCGGCACCGCGGTCACCGGCGCGAACACCAGGATGCTCGCGGGGATGACGAGGGCGGTGGCCACGAAGACCCAGAGCGACGGGGTGAGCCGTTCCCGATAGTGCGACATGGCTCTATTCGATCATCCTTTGCGGGGGAGGCCCGACAGCCCGGCAGCGGATGCCCTAGCCTCGTCTCGTGACTTCCACCACCGAGATCCTGATCACCGCGCCCGAGGTGCCGGAGTACGCCCACCCCGGGGACGCCGGGGCCGACCTCCGCTCCGCAGAGGCGCTCACCCTCGCGCCCGGTGAACGGCGGCTCGTCGGCACGGGCGTCTCGATCGCGCTGCCCGACGGCTTCGCCGCCTTCGTGGTGCCGCGCTCGGGGCTGGCCGCGAAGCACGGCATCACCATCGTCAACTCCCCGGGCACCGTCGACGCGGGCTATCGCGGCGAGATCAAGGTCGCCCTCCTGAACACCGACAGCGCAGTGCCGTACGATATCGCCGTCGGCGACAGAATCGCGCAACTGATCGTGATGCCGGTGACACGAGCCGTGTTCGTGCCCGTCGAGACGCTCCCCGGGAGCGATCGCGGGCAGGGCGGCTTCGGGTCGACCGGATACTCGTCGCCCACGAACGGAAACCAGTCATGACCGACAACGAACTCGTGCCAGAAGAGCCCACCGAGGGCGAGCTGGCGACCACCGGCGGCGCCGACGGCACCACCGCCACCGGCGACGACGCCGCGGAGGTCGTCGACCGCGACGCCAAGTCCGCTCCCGCCGACCGCGCGACCGACGGCCCCTTCGACGCCACCGAGGCCAACCCCGCCCGGCCCTACGTCGACCTCGGCGGCCTCAAGATCCTGCCCCGCGAGGGGCTGCACCTCCGCCTGGAGGTGGAGGAGGGCACCAATCGCGTCGTCGCGGTGGGCCTCGACTACGCCGGGTCGACGCTGCAGGTGCAGGCGTTCGCCGCGCCCCGCTCCACCGGGCTGTGGCACGAGATCCGCGAGCAGATCGAGGACCAGATCCTCAAGCAGGGCGGGAAGAGCACCGCGCAGGTGGGCCCGTTCGGCCCCGAGCTGGTGGCCGGCGTGCCCGCCACGGCGCCCGACGGCACGCAGGGCATGCGCATCGCCCGGTTCATCGGCGTCGACGGCCCGCGCTGGCTGCTGCGTGGCGTGATCGCCGGCGAGGCCATCCAGAACCCCACCGCCAAGACGGCCGTCGAGGAGCTGTTCCGCAGCGTCGTCGTGGTGCGCGGCACGCAACCGATGCCGCCGCGCGACCTGATCCCGCTGAGCATCCCGAAGACCGCGGCCTCGGGCGGCGCGGCCCCTGCCGGCAGTTGATCCGGTGAGCGACGCCGGCCCCGGGCGCGATGCAGAGCGCCAGCCCACCTTCCACGAGGCGTTCGCCCAGGCGGCCCGGAACGCCGGCATCGGGCAGGTGAAGCCGGGGGAGACCCCGTCGGGCTCCTCGCTGCTGCGGGCCATCGGCGGCGTGCGCGGCCTGATCGAGTCGATCCTGCCCGGGCTCGCCTTCCTCGTGATCTACACGTTCACGAAAGACCTGGTGCTCGCGGTCGTCGCGCCGGTGGCCGTGTCGGTCGTCTTCGTGCTCGTGCGGCTCGTCACCCGCAGCGCGCCGATGCCGGCCGTCGCCGGGCTGCTCGGCGTCGGTGTCTCGGCGGCGCTGGCGCTGTTCACGGGCCGGGCCGAGGACAACTTCCTCGTCGGCATCGCGATCAACACGGTCTGCCTGATCGTGCTGCTGGTCTCCCTCATCCTGCGCCGGCCGCTGATCGGCGTGATCGTGGGCCTCCTGGCCAACGACCCGGCCGGCTACCGCTCCGATCCCGCCAAGGGCCGGGTCGTGCTGGTCGCGACCTGGTGCTGGGTGGGGCTGTTCGCCGCCCGGCTGCTGTTCGAGCTGCCGCTCTACCTCGCGGGGGAGACGACGCTGCTCGGCTCGGTGAAGCTGATCATGGGCGTGCCGCTGTACGCCGGGCTGCTCTGGGTGACCTGGCTGCTCGTGCGGGCGGCCTACGCCAAGCCGACGGCCGGCGCCGATCCCGCTCCGTCCGAGACGGCCGGCTAGTGACCACGCCGGGGGAGCGCGTCGGTGCGGGGGAGGCACCGGGGCTGAGCGCCGAGGAGGTCGCCGAGCGGGTCGCCCGCGGGCAGACGAACGAGCAGGACTCGTCGCTGTCGCGGTCGGTCTCGAGCATCCTGCGGGAGAACGTGCTCACGTTCTTCAACGGCATCCTCACCGCCTGCTTCATCGCCGTGCTGCTGCTCGGCGACCTCGGCGACGGCCTGTTCTTCGGCATCGTCGTCGTCAACTCGCTGATCGGCATCGTGCAGGAGCTGCGCGCCAAGCGCAGCCTCGAGCGCCTCGCGCTGCTCTCGGCCCCCGAGACCGCGGTGCGCCGCGGCGGCGCCGTCGTGATCGTGCGGCCCGAGCAGATCGTGCTCGACGACCTGATGCTGCTGCGGCCGGGCGACCAGGTCACCGCCGACGCCACCCTCGGCAGCGCCAGCGATCTGCTGGTCGACGAGTCCATGCTCACCGGTGAGTCGGAACCGGTGGCCAAGCATCCGGGCGACAAGGTGCTGTCGGGTTCGCTGGTGGTGTCGGGCACCGCCGAGGCGACCGTCACGGCGGTCGGCGCCGACTCCTACGCCAACACGCTGACCCGCGAGATCAAGCGCCACTCCGTGGTGTACTCCGAGCTCAGGGCCGCCACCACGCGCATCCTGGTGTACCTCACCTGGCTGCTGCTGCCGATCATCGCGATCGTCGTGATCGGGCGGGTGATCGCCTACAGCGGCGACGGCACGAGCCCCGAGGACTTCCGTCAGGCCGGCATCGACACGGTCGCCGCCGTGGTCGGCATGATCCCGGAAGGGCTGGTGCTGCTGACGAGCCTCGCGTTCGGGGTCGCGGTGATCCAGCTCGGGCGGCAGAAGGTGCTCGTGCAGGAGCTCGCCGCGGTCGAGGTGCTGGCCCGCGTCGACGTGCTCTGCCTCGACAAGACCGGCACGCTCACCACCGGCGAGATCGGCTTCGAGCGGCTCGTCACGATCGATCCGCCGGCGGGCTCGCCGTTCCCGCCCTTCGCCGACGCCGAGCTCGACGCCGTGCTCGGCCTGATCGCCCACGACGTCGCCGCCAACCAGACCGCCCTCGCCCTGCGCTCGCACTTCGACGCCGACGGCGGCACGGTCGTCGAGCGGCTGCCGTTCAACTCGCGCCGCGCCTTCAGCGCCGTCACCTTCGATCGGGAGGGCAGCCGCGAGACCTGGCTGCTCGGCGCCCCCGAACGCCTGCTCGAGGGGTTCCCGGATGCATTGGCCGCCGCCCAGGGCATCGCCGCCGGCGGCCGGCGCGCGCTGGCACTCGGCCGCGGCACGGGCCTGGCCTCCGACTACTCCGAGCGGGTCACCCCGGGCGAGGGCTTCCGGCCCGCGGCGATCGCGGTCTTCCACGAGACGGTGCGAACGGATGCGCGGCCGACGCTCGACTACTTCGACGAGCAGGGCGTGCGGGTCGTCGTGCTCTCGGGCGACAACCCGGTCACCGTCGGCGCGATCGCAAGGGAGCTCGGCCTGCCGGGCGAGGCGCGGGACGCCTCGACCCTCGTCTCCGACGAGGAGCTCGTCGAGGCGCTGGCCGGCACCAGCGTCTACGGGCGCGTCGCCCCCGAGCAGAAGCGCCGGGTCGTGCACCAGCTGCAGGCCGACGGCCACACCGTCGCCATGACGGGCGACGGCGTCAACGACGCCATGGCGGTCAAGGACGCCGACCTCGGCATCGCGATGGGCAACGCCACCCCGGCCACCCGGGCGGTCTCGCGCATCGTGCTGCTCGAGGGCCGCTTCGACCGGCTGCCGACCGTGCTCGACTACGCCCGCCGGGTGATCGCCAACGTGGAGCGGGTGTCGAACCTCTTCCTGACGAAGACGGTCTACGGGATCGTGCTCGCCGTGGTGGTCGCCGTGCTGCTCTGGCGCTTCCCGTTCCTGCCCCGCCAGATGACGCTGGTGTCGACGCTGGCGATCGGCATCCCGTCGTTCTTCCTCGCCCTGGCCCCGAACCGGCGGCGCTACCGGCCGGGGGTGCTGAAGCGCATCCTGAGCTTCTCGATCCCGTCGGGACTGATCGCCTCGGCGGCCGTGATCGCCTCGTTCGCGGTGCTGAGCGAGCTGCTGCCGCTGGACGAGACCCGGAGCCTCGTGACGATCACCCTGTTCATCGTGTCGCTCTGGGTGCTGAGCGTGCTGGCGCGGCCGTTCTCGAAGGCGCGGCTCGCCCTGATCGGCTCGGTCACGCTCGCCTTCGCGGTGTCGTTCACGATCCCGATCGCCCGGGACTTCTTCGCCCTCGAGGTGCCCGGGCTGCCCGGTCTCGCCTTCGCGGTCGGCGTCGGCGTGGTGGGCGCGGCCGGTATCGAGCTCTGGTACCGCATCGCCCGCTCGAAGGGCCTCGTCTCCGACCGGGAGTGAGACGGCGGCCGGGTGCTATATTTATCTTGACGTCAAGATAAATCAATCAGGCGTGAACCGGCTTCCGGGGCCTTTTCGGTAAGGGTTCCCTTGCTAGCCATTCACCCTTCTCACGCACAAGGATTGTCGTGAGTCAGCGAAGGTGAGGTCGACGTGTCGGCAGTCAACAGTTTCGGTTCGAAAGACACTCTGAAGGTCGGAGACGCCTCGTACGAGGTGTTCCGCATCGATCAGGTGCCGGGCCACGAGAAGCTCCCGTTCAGCCTCAAGGTGCTGCTCGAGAACCTCCTCCGCACCGAGGACGGTGCGAACATCACGGCCGAGCACATCTCGGCAATCGGCGACTGGGTGCCCACGGCGGAGCCCGACACCGAGATCCAGTTCACGCCCTCGCGCGTGGTCATGCAGGACTTCACCGGCGTGCCGTGCATCGTCGACCTCGCCACCATGCGCGAGGCCGTCAGTGCCCTCGGCGGCGACCCGGCGAAGATCAATCCGCTGGCGCCCGCCGAGCTCGTCATCGACCACTCGGTCATCGCCGACCTGTTCGGCACCGAGAACGCGCTGCAGCGCAACGTCGAGATCGAGTACGAGCGCAACGGCGAGCGGTACCAGTTCCTGCGCTGGGGCCAGACGGCGTTCGACGACTTCAAGGTCGTGCCGCCCGGAACGGGCATCGTGCACCAGGTCAACATCGAGTACCTGGCGCGCGTCACCTACACCCGTGAGGTCGGGGGAGTCCTCCGCGCCTACCCCGACACCTGCGTCGGCACCGACTCGCACACCACGATGGTCAACGGCCTGGGCGTGCTCGGCTGGGGCGTCGGTGGCATCGAGGCCGAGGCGGCCATGCTCGGCCAGCCCGTGTCGATGCTCATCCCCAAGGTCGTGGGCTTCAAGCTCTCCGGCTCCATCCCGCCCGGAGTCACGGCGACCGACGTGGTGCTCACCATCACCGAGATGGTGCGCAAGCACGGTGTCGTCGGCAAGTTCGTCGAGTTCTACGGCGAGGGCGTCGGTCAGGTTCCGCTCGCGAACCGCGCCACCATCGGCAACATGAGCCCCGAGTTCGGCTCGACCGCCGCCATGTTCCCGATCGACGACGTCACCCTCGACTACCTGCGCTTCACCGGCCGCAGCGATGAGCAGGTCGCTCTGGTCGAGGCCTACTCGAAGCTGCAGAAGCTCTGGCACGACCCGGCGCAGGAGCCCGAGTTCAGCGAGTACCTCGAGCTCGACCTCAGCACCGTGGTGCCCTCGATCTCGGGCCCGAAGCGTCCGCAGGACCGTGTGGAGCTCAGCGTCGCGAAGGAGACCTTCGTGCGCGACCTGGCCGACTACGCCACGCAGGACCTGTCCCGCGTCGACGCCGCGGTGGAGGACACCTTCCCGGCATCCGACCCGATCGGCTTCACCCCGCAGGACGAGAACTCGGCCCACGAGGTCTCGCACTCCCACGTCAGCCACGCCCCCGGCGACCTGTCGAAGCCCACCCGGGTCGAGACCCCCGCCGGCGAGAGCTACACGCTCGACCATGGAGCCGTCGCGGTCGCCGCCATCACCTCGTGCACCAACACCTCGAACCCGAGCGTCATGCTCGCGGCGGGCCTGCTGGCACGCAACGCGAACAAGCTGGGCCTGAAGGCCAAGCCGTGGGTCAAGACCACGCTCGCCCCGGGCTCGAAGGTCGTCACCGACTACTACGCCAAGGCCGGCCTCACCGACGACCTGGAGGCCCTCGGCTTCTACACCGTCGGCTACGGCTGCACCGTCTGCATCGGCAACACCGGCCCGCTGATCGACGAGGTCAGCGCCGCCATCAACGAGAACGACCTCGCCGTCACCGCGGTGCTCTCGGGCAACCGCAACTTCGAGGGCCGCATCTCGCCCGATGTGAAGATGAACTACCTGGCGTCGCCGCCGCTCGTCATCGCCTACGCGCTGGCCGGCTCGATGAACTTCGACTTCGAGGTCGACCCGCTGGGTCAGGACTCGCAGGGGAACGACGTGTTCCTGAAGGACATCTGGCCCGATGCGGCGGAGGTGCAGGCCACGATCGACTCCTCGATCGACACGGGCATGTTCACCCACCAGTACTCGAGCGTCTTCGAGGGCGACGAGCGCTGGCGGTCGCTGCCGACGCCCACCGGCCCGACCTTCGAGTGGGACGCGCAGTCCACCTACGTGCGGAAGCCCCCGTACTTCGAGGGCATGACGCTCGAGACCACCCCGGTCTCCGACATCACGGGCGCCCGCGTGCTCGCGAAGCTCGGCGACTCGGTCACGACCGACCACATCAGCCCGGCCGGCAACATCAAGGCCGACAGCCCCGCCGGCCGCTACCTCGACGAGCACGGCGTCGACCGCAAGGACTACAACTCCTACGGCTCGCGTCGTGGCAACCACGAGGTGATGATCCGCGGCACCTTCGCGAACATCCGCCTGAAGAACCAGCTCCTCGACGGCGTAGAGGGTGGCTACACCCGCGACTTCACGCGGGAGGGCGGACCGCAGTCGTTCATCTACGACGCCTCCGAGAACTACCAGGCGGCCGGCACGCCGCTGGTGATCTTCGGCGGCAAGGAGTACGGCTCCGGCTCGTCGCGCGACTGGGCGGCGAAGGGCACCTCGCTTCTCGGCGTGAAGGCCGTCATCGTCGAGAGCTTCGAGCGCATCCACCGCTCGAACCTGATCGGCATGGGCGTCGTGCCGCTGCAGTTCCCGGCCGGCGAGAGCTGGGCGTCGCTCGGTCTCGACGGCACCGAGATCGTCTCGATCGCGGGCATCGAGGAGCTCAACTCCGGCAGCACGCCGAAGACGGTGCGCGTCACCGCCGAGCCCAGCGAGTCGTCGGCCCCCGGCAAGTCGACCATCACCTTCGACGCCGTGGTGCGCATCGACACCCCTGGTGAGGCGGACTACTACCGCAACGGCGGCATCCTGCAGTACGTGCTGCGCAGCCTGGTCTGATCCGTGACCGACAGCTGATCAGCGACCGACAGCGAGCGGTGGGAGCCTCCGGGCCCCACCGCTCCGTCGTTCCGGGCGCATCCCCAGGTGGCCTTTCCGAGCGGCGTAGACTGCGAATTCAGCTGGGCGTGGGAAGGTGGAAGGTATGAGCCTGCTCGAACAGATCCGGGGTCCGCGTGATCTCGACGCCCTCTCGACCGAGGAGCTCGAAGTCCTCGCGGCCGAGGTACGGGCGTTCCTCGTGGCCGAGGTCTCGAAGACCGGGGGGCACCTGGGGCCGAATCTCGGCGTGGTCGAGACGACCATCGCCATCCACCGGGTCTTCGACTCACCGCGCGACGCCATCGTCTTCGATACGGGCCACCAGTCCTACGTGCACAAGATGCTCACCGGGCGCCAGGACTTCTCGATGCTGCGCCAGAAGGGCGGCCTCGCCGGCTACCCGCAGCGCTCCGAGAGCCCGCACGACGTCGTGGAGTCCTCGCACGCGTCGAGCTCCCTCTCCTGGGCCGACGGCATCTCCCGCGCCTTCGAGATGACCGGCCAGACCGACCGGCACGTCGTCGCCGTGGTGGGCGACGGCGCCCTCACCGGCGGCATGACCTGGGAGGCGCTGAACAACATCAGCGACGACAACTCCCGCAACCTGGTCATCATCGTCAACGACAACGGCCGCTCCTACGCACCGACCATCGGCGGCATGGCTCGGTACCTCAACGGGGTGCGCACCGCATCCAAGTACCAGCAGCTCCACCAGTCGAGCCGTCGCCTGTTCGACCACCTCGGCGCTCCCGGCCGCGCGCTCTACCGCGGCGCCCGCGGCGGCCTGCACGGCTTCCTCAGCCGCCTCACGAACAACGCCGCGCTCTACGCCAACCTCGACATCAAGTACGTCGGCCCCATCGACGGCCACGACGTGCGGGCGATGGAAGAGGCGCTGCGCCAGGCGAAGGACTACGCGGCGCCCGTCATCGTGCACGCCATCACCGAGAAGGGCCGCGGCTACGAGCCCGCCCTCGCCGACGTGGCCGACCAGTTCCACGCCGTGGGCCAGATCGACCCCGAGACGGGCGAGCCGATCGGCTCCTCGGGCGCCCCGTCCTGGACGGGCGTGTTCGCCGACGAGATCGTGGTGCAGGCCGAGAACGACCCGACGATCGTCGGCATCACCGCCGCGATGCTGCGCCCCACCGGGCTGCACAAGTTCGCCGAGCGCTTCCCGTCGCGCGTGCTCGACGTCGGCATCGCCGAGCAGCACGCCGTCACCTCCGCCGCCGGCCTCGCCTTCGGCGGGCTGCACCCGGTCGTGGCGCTCTACGCCACCTTCGTGAACCGCGCCTTCGACCAGATCCTGATGGACGTCGGGCTGCACCAGGCCGGCGTCACCTTCGTGCTCGACCGGGCCGGCGTCACCGGGCCCGACGGGGCGAGCCACCACGGCATGTGGGACCTCGCCATCCTCCAGGTGGTGCCGCGCATCCGTCTCGCCGCCCCCCGTGACGCCGAGCGTCTGCGTGAGGAGCTCGCCGAGGCCGTGCGCGTCACCGACGCGCCGACCGTCATCCGCTTCCCGAAGGGCTCCGTGGGGCCTGAGCTCGTGGCGCTCCGCCGCACCGGCGACGGTGTCGACGTGCTGCGCGAGGGCGAGTCGAAGGACGTGCTGATCGTCGCCGTGGGCACCATGGCCACCATCGCCCTCGACGTCGCCGAGCTGCTCGCCGAGCAGGGCATCGGGTGCACCGTGGTCGACCCGCGCTGGGTCGTTCCCGTGCCATGGAGCATCATCGAGCTGTCGGATGCGCACCGCATCGTCGTGACGATCGAGGACGGCGTGCGAGTCGGCGGCATCGGCACGCGCATCCGTCAGGACCTGCGTGAGGCGGGCGTCGACACCGCCGTCACCGAGCTCGGGCTGCCCGACGAGTTCCTCGAGCACGCGACCCGCGAGCAGATCCTCGAGCGCGTGGGACTCACTCCGACGCAGATCGCCGAAGACCTCGTGGCGCAGGTGCGTGGCAACAAGATCCCGATCGCCCGTCCCGTCGACTCCCGCCCCGCCTCCGCGGGCCCGTCCTCGTCGCACCCCGACGCGGCGGCGCCTTCGGCCGACACCGGCTCGACCCCCTTCCACCCCGCCAGCCGCTGAGCGCGGCTGCCTGATCGTCTGCCGTGGCGGCCTGCGCCCGCTCAGGGCCGAGGGAGGGCGTAGCGCGTGCTGATCGCGCCACTCGGATGCACGTGCGTGCCCGAGGCGATCAGAACGCCGCTCGTGGCAGCGATGGGCAGGAGCGGTGTACCCGCGCCGAGCACCACGGGCATCGTCGTCAGCACGATCTCGTCGAGGAGCCCCGCGTCGGCCACCTGCGCCGCGACGTCACCCCCGCCCACGATCCAGATGTTGCGACCGTCCGCCGCCTCGACCCACTGCGCGTGCAGCTCGGCGACGTCGCCGCGGGCGAACCGCAGCTCACCCTCCTGCTGCTCGGGCAGGGGCAGCGGACGCGAGCTCAGCACCCACGACACCTGCTCGGGATAGGCCCACGGCCCGCCCTCGGCCAGCACGAACTCGTAGGTGGCCGAGCCCATCACGACCACACCCACCTCGGCCAAGAACGCGTCGTACTCGTCCTGGAACTCCTCGAAGGCGAACTGCAGCAGCCACTCCAGGCCGCCCTCCCGGTCGGCGATGTAGCCGTCGACCGAGGCCGCCACGTAGTACTGCGTCTTCCCACTGCGTCCCGTCACCATGCCCCCACCGTAGAAGCGGCCACCGACACCCGGGAGGGTGCGGTGGCCGCTTCGAGGGGCGAGAGCCGAGGGGCTACTCGACGCCCTTGATCAGGGGGTGGTGGAAGGTGTCGCCGAAGGCGCGCTCCGAGGCGCCCACCCGGTCGAGGTACGGCGTGAGACCGCCCATCTGGAACGGGTAGCCGGCGCCGAGGATGAGGCAGAGGTCGATGTCCTCCGCCGCGTGCACCACGTCGTCCTCGAGCATGCGGTGCACCTCGTCGGCCAGCCCGTCTTCGACACGGCGGGCGATCTCGTCGGCGGTCATCGGCGTGCCGGTGCCCTTCGGCGGGGTGACGATCTTGACCGCGGTCTTGTCGAAGCCCTTGATCTTGCCCTTGTCGTCGCGATCGAAGATGCGGCCGTGCTCGGCGAGCGCATGCAGGTTCGTGCTCTCGAAGAAGCGGTCGGGGAACGCCGCATGGTGCGTGTCGAGCACGTGCGCACCGACTTTGAGGCCGACCAGCTCGAGCAGCTCAAACGGGGTCATCGGCAGGCCGAAGCGGTCGAGCGCGTGGTTCATCACCTCGAACGGGGTGCCCGTGTCGACCGCGTGCATCGCCTCGCCCAGCACCTTGGCCAGCACGCGGTTGACCACGAAGCCGGGGGTGTCACGCGTGATGACGGCGGTCTTCTTCAGCTTCGCCGCCACGCCCATCGCCGTCGCCAGCGTGGCCTCGTCGGTGGCCGGGGCGTTCACCACCTCGATCAGCGGCATCACCGCCACGGGGTTGAAGAAGTGGAAGCCGACCAGCCGCTCGGGGTGAGCGAGCTTCGCCCCGATCTGCTCCACCGAGAGCGACGAGGTGTTGGTGGCGAGCACCGCGGTCTCGGAGACGTGCTTCTCGATCTCGGCGAAGACGTCCTGCTTCACACCGAGCTCCTCGAAGACGGCCTCGATCACCCAGTCGGCGTCGGCGAACTCCGCCTTGTCGGTGGTGCCCGAGACGAGTGCATTGAGGCGGTTCGACTCGTCGCTGGAGATGCGGCCCTTCGACAGCAGCGTGGCGATCTCGCCGCGGATGTACTCCAGGCCCTTGTCGACCCGCGACTGGTCGAGGTCGGTGATGACCACCGGCACCTGCAGGCGGCGCACGAACAGCAGCGCGAACTGCGAGGCCATCAGGCCGGCGCCGATGACGCCCACCTTCGTGACCTTCTTGGCCAGCGCCTTGTCGGGGGCGCCGGCGGGCTTCTTGGCGCGCTTCTGCACCAGGTTGAAGGCGTAGATGCTCGCGCGGAACTGGTCGCCCGCGATGAGCTCGGCCAGCGCCTCGTCCTCCCGCTCGAAGCCCTCCTCGGGCGTGCCCGACTTCGCGGCCTTCAGCAAGTCGAGCGCGCGGTACGGCGACTTCGCGACCGTGCCGATGCGCGACTCGAGCATCTTGCGGGCGATGCCCACCGCCGCATCCCACTTCACCAGGCGCTCGACCTTGCCGGGCTCGTTCGGGCGCTTCACCTTCACGGCTCCCGTGAGCACGCCGTCGGCCCACTTCAGCGAGTCCTCGAGGTAGTTGCCCGGCCCGAAGATCGCGTCGGCGATGCCGAGATCGAAGGCCTCCTGTCCCTTGAGCGTGCGGTTGTTCTTGAGCGGATTCTCGATCACGACCTTGAGGGCGTTCTCGATGCCGATCAGGTTCGGCAGCAGGTAGGCGCCGCCCCAGCCCGGGATGATGCCGAGAAAGACCTCGGGCAGCGCGAGCGCCGGCGTCGAAGAGTCGATGGTGCGGTAGTCGGCGGCCAGGGCCACCTCGACACCGCCGCCGAGCGCGAGCCCGTTGACGAAGGCGAAGCTCGGCACGCCGATCTTCTTCATCTCGCCGAAGGCGTAGTGACCGAGCTGCGCCATCTTGCGCGCTGCGTCTCTGCTGGGGATCTCGCCGACCTTGCTCAGGTCGGCACCGGCGGCCAGGATGTACGGCTTGCCGGTGACGGCCACCGCGTCGATCTCGCCGGCCGCGGCCCGCGAGCGCAGCCCCTGCAGCGTGTGCAGGTACTCCAGGAGGCCGACCGGCCCGAGCGTGTTGGGCCGGGTGTGGTCGCGCCCGTTGTCGAGCGTGATCAGGGCGAGCGTCTTGCCGCTTCCGAGCGGCACGTCGCGCACCAGCGAGTGCGTGACGACCTCGTCGACCGAGAAGGCCTGGAGATCGGAGAAGTCGATCGTGGAGTAGTCGGTCATCGTGCAGCCTTCGCCTTCTTGTTCCAGTTCGGGTTCTCCCAGATGACGGTGCCGCCCTGGCCGAGGCCCACGCACATCGCGGTGAGGCCGTAGCGCACCTCGGGGTGCTCCTCGAACTGACGCGCGAGCTGGATCATCAGACGCACGCCCGAGGAGGCGAGCGGATGCCCCAGCGCGATCGCGCCGCCGTACTGGTTCACCCGCGGGTCGTCGTCGTCGATCGCGAAGTGGTCGAGGAAGGACAGCACCTGCACGGCGAACGCCTCGTTCAGCTCGAACAGGCCGATGTCGTCGATCGACAGCCCGGCCTTGCGCAGTGCCTTCTCGGTGGACGGCACCGGGCCGATGCCCATGATCTCGGGCTCGACGCCGGCGAAGGCGAACGAGACCAGGCGCATGCGCACGGGCAGGCCGAGCTCGCGGGCCGCGGTCTCGCTCGCGATCAGCGAGGCGGTGGCGCCGTCGTTCAGCCCCGAGGAGTTGCCCGCGGTCACACGGCCGTGCGGGCGGAACGGGGTGCGGAGGCCGGCGAGGCCCTCCATCGTGGTCTCGGGGCGCGGCGCCTCGTCACGCGTGGCGAGCCCCCAGCCCTCACCGCTGCGGATGGCGACCGGCACCAGGTCGGGCTGGATCTTGCCGGCCTCGTAGGCCGCCGTGACCTTCTGCTGGCTGCGCAGCGCGTAGCGATCGGAGCGCTCCTTGGTGAGCTGCGGGAAGCGGTCGTGGATGCGCTCGGCCGTGTTGCCCATGTTGAGCGCCTCGCCGCTGACCAGCCGCTCCGCGAGGAAGCGCGGGTTCGGGTCGGCGTTGAAGCCCATCGGGTGCCGGCCCATGTGCTCGACACCGCCCGCGATGGCGAAGTCGTAGGCGCCGAAGGCGATCGCCCCGGCCACCGTGGTCACGCTCGTCATGGCGCCGGCGCACATGCGGTCGATCGCGTAGCCGGGCACCGAGAGCGGCAGGCCCGCGAGGATGGCGGTGGTTCGCCCGAGGGTGAGCCCCTGGTCGCCCTGCTGGGTGGTCGCCGCGATGGCGACGTCGTCGATGCGGTCTTTGGGGAGCTGCGGGTTGCGCTCGAGCACTCCGGTGATCGCCTTGACCGCGAGGTCGTCGGCGCGGGTCTGCCAGTACATGCCCTTCTCGCCCGCGCGCCCGAAGGGGGTGCGCATTCCATCGACGAAAACGACTTCAGTTCTTTCGGCCACAATGCCTCCTGGTTGGGAACGTCTCGATCGTAGAGGGGGCCCCTGACAGCCAGGAATCGTTTGATTCTTCCTACGAATCGGCTTTCTCGGCCGGATCGGCGCTTTGGTGGGGTTCCACAAAGGCTTGCAGGATCGGCTGTGCAGTGAGTTCAATCTGCCACGGCCGCGCACCGAGCTCGGCGAGGGCCTCCGAGAGGCTCTCGAGGGTGAGCGGGGAGGGCGGGTTCCAGGCCACGCGGCGCAGGAAGTCGGGCGTCAGGAGGTTCTCGAGCGGGATGGCGCGGTCGGCGGAGAGCTCGGCGAGGGCCGTGCGAGCGGTCTTCAGTCGCGCATCCGCCTCGGGATTACGGTCGCCCCAGCTGCGCGGGGGAGGAAGGGTGTCGGTGCCACGGCGCTGCACGGGGATGTCGTCGGTCGTCAGCGCGCGCTCGATGGCGGCCCACCAGCGGTCGATCTCGCTGCGGCTGGCCCGGCCCGAGAACTGCTTCAGCGAGGCGAGCTCGCGGCGCGAGGTGGGCAGGGCGCGGGCGGCGACCATCAGCGAGGCGTCGGGCACGAGACGCCCGGGAGCGGTGTCGGTGGCCCGGGCGAGCTCGTCGCGGGCGAGCCAGAGCTCGCGGGCGGCGGCCAGGTGCCGGTCGGCCCGCAGCGCCGAGACGCCGGTGAGGCGCCGCCACGGCTCGGCGAGCGGCGGCTTGTCCTCCTTCGCCACCACGGCGGCGAACTCCTGCGCGGCGATCTCGAGCTTGCCCTGCTCCTTCAGCAGCACGGCCATCGAGTCGCGCAGGTCGATCAGCAGCTCGACGTCGAGGGCGGCGTACTCGAGCCACGAGGCCGGCAGCGGGCGGGTCGACCAGTCGGCTGCCGAGTGCTCCTTCGCCAGATGGATGCCCAGCAGCTCCTCGACCACGGTGCCGAGCCCGACCCGGGGGATGCCCAGCAGTCGCGCGGCGAGCTCGGTGTCGAAGACGGTGCTCGGCTCGAGTCCGACCTCGCGGAGGCACGGCAGATCCTGACTGGCGGCGTGCAGCACCCACTCGATGTCCCCGATCACCGACTGCAGGGGAGCGAACTCCTCGATCGCGGGCGGGTCGATCAGGAAGGTGCCCGAGCCGCGCCGGTAGAGCTGGATCAGGTAGGCCCGCTGGGAGTAGCGGAAGCCGCTCGCGCGCTCCGCGTCGACGGCGATGGGGCCGTGGCCCGCGGCGATGGCCTCGACCGCGTCGTGGAAGTCGTCGACCGTGGTGATGACGGTGCGCGCCGGGACGGCGATGGGGGCGGGGGATGAAGCCGGTGTCTCGATGGGGTCCTCAGTCACGTCGTGCTCGCCTGGTCTGCAGCATCGTCACCCCGTCGACCACGGGGGGAAGGCCGGCCAGCATGCACAGCAGTTCGCTCCAGCCCTCGACGTGGGCCTGGATGTTGTGGTCGGTGGGGGTCCAGGATGCGCGGAGTTCGATCTGGGCCCCGTCACCCTGCGCCTGCAGCTCGCCGAAGCCGGTCGAGATGATCTTCGTGGCGGTGCCCGAGGCGTTCAGGTAGTTGGCGCCGCGTGCGTCGAGCGCGTCGACGAGCCACGACCAGGCGACGTCGGCCAGGAAGGGGTCGAGCCCGATCTCGGTCTCGAGCGGCGCCTGCGCGAAGCAGACCACCCGGAACTCGCCGCCCCAGGCCTCGGGCCGCTCCTCGTCGTGGAGCAGGATGAACCGCCCCGTGCCGAGCTCGGAGTCGGCGCCGTGCCGGGCGGGCGTGACGTCGGCCGCGAGCGCCACGGCGTTGGGGGCCAGGTTGCCGGGGGCGGGGATCTCGTGCACGACGAGCTCCTCGCGCGTGTCGGCCCGGCGCAGCGAGTCGAGCGCCGCGCCGAACGCCGCCGGAATGTCCGGGCTGAAGGGAGAATCGGGCACGTCTGCAGACTAGAGTTCTTTGCGTTCCACCCGGCGACGGCACGCCGGGTGCCGCACGAAGGGAGAGCCCGCGTGAGCCGTGCGTCGACCCGGCCGGACCTCCGGCCGAACGTCCCCGTCTGGGCCGTGGTCGCCCTCGCCGCCGGAACCGCCGCCACGGTGGTCACCGCCGCCGGCGCCGTGGTCGCGGCGCTGACCTCGCGCGCGATCGTGACCCCGTCACTGCCCGTCGACGACGTGCGCATCCTCGGCTACGACGAGACGGCCCGCACGGTCGACCTCGCCGTCACCGCCGACTCGATCCTGCCCGGCCTCTACAGCCTGCGGTTCTCGGCCGACACCGGTCACGCGAGGATCGGCGAGGTGCTGTCGGTGTCCGACGGGGTCGTGCGGCGCTCGGTGCTGGCCGTCGACTACGGCGACCTCTCCCGCGCGCGGAGCGGCCGGGTCAGCGGCTGGTACTACATCCACCCGAGCGAGCTGGGAGTGGCCGTCGAGGAGGTCGGCATCCCGACCGCGGTGGGCCCGGCCCCCGCCTGGTACGTTCCGGCGGCCGATCCCGCGTCGACCAAGTGGGTCGTTCAGGTGCACGGGCGCGGGGTGCGCCGCGGCGAGACCATCCGGGCGCTGCCGGTCTTCCACGAGCACGGGTACCACGTGCTGCACATCTCCTACCGCAACGACGGCGAGGCCCCGCGCTCGGCCGACGGCCGCTACGCGCTCGGCGACACCGAGTGGGAGGACCTCGACTCGGCGATCACCTGGGCGCACGAGCACGGCGCCCGGGACGTCGTGCTGATGGGCTGGTCGATGGGCGGCGCGATCGCACTGCAGGCGATGGGGCGGGCGCGGCACCGCGAGCTGATCCGGGGGATCGCCCTCGAGTCCCCGGCGGTCGACTGGCGCGAGGTGCTGCGCTTCCAGGGGAGGGCGCGCCGGGTGCCCGAGCTCGTGGGGGATGCGGCCTTCGCCGCCATCACGCACGCGCCGGGCCGCCTCGTGACCGGGCAGCAGCATCCGCTCGATCTCGACCGGCTGGACTTCGTGAAGCGCTCCGACGAGGTCGACGTGCCGGTGCTGCTCATGCACAGCGACGACGACGGCTACGTGCCCTCTGGCGCGTCGCGGAAGCTGGCGGAGGCCCGCCCCGACCTCGTCACCTTCGTGCCGTTCTCGATCGCCCGCCACACGAAGCTCTGGAACTACGACCGGGTGAAGTGGAACCGCGCGATCAGCGACTGGCTGACCGCGAACGGGCTGTAGCGGCCGCGCACGCGCAGTAACAGCTGCGGCTCAGGCCGCGACGCGCTCGCGCAGCTGCCGCTTGGTGCGGCCGAGCATGGCGGTCATCCCCCGGATGCGCAGCAGCGACACCGCCTCGGTCAGACCGATCGTGTTCGGGAAGTCGTCGGGGATGCCGAGCACCTCGTCGACGGTCAGCCCGTCGATGCCCTGCACCAGGATCGAGGCGAAACCGCGCGTGGTGGGCGCTTCGCGCGGCGCGGTCGCGTAGAGGTGCACGACCACGCCGTCGACCTCGACGAAGATGAACACCGGCGACTGGCATTCCTCGACCCGCTCCAGCAGATCGGGGTGCTCGCTGTAGCGCGGGGGCAGCTCGGGCAGCTCGTTCGCGAACTCGAGCAGCATCTCGAGCCGCTCGCGCTGTTCGAGGGCGAGGAAGTCGTCACGGATCTCGGCGAGCGTCGCCGGCAGCTGGTTCTCGGTCATCCCTTCAAGTATGCGCGCCGCCGGGGCGACCGGCGCCCCGGCGGGCCGGCAGCTCAGCGCGCGGGCACCTCGCCGGGCTCCGAGCCCTTGACGATCGGCACCCGCACGGTGCTGCCCCACTCGGTCCACGAGCCGTCGTAGTTCCGCACGTCCTCGAAGCCGAGCAGGTGCGTCAGCACGAACCAGGTGTGGCTCGACCGCTCGCCGATGCGGCAGTAGGCGATCACCGGCTCGCCCTCGGTGAGGCCGGCGCCGTCCCGGTAGATGGCGTCGAGCTCGGCGACGGGCTTGAAGGTGCCGTCCTCGGCCGCGGCCTTCGCCCACGGCACGTTCGCCGCGCTCGGGATGTGGCCGGCGCGCAGGGCGCCCTCCTCCGGGTAGGCGGGAGCCGTCGTGCGCTCTCCGCTGTACTCCTCGGGGGAGCGCACGTCGATCAGCGGGTGGCCGAGGTGGGCGAGCACGTCGTCCTTGAAGGCGCGGATCTCGGCGTCGTGACGCTCGACGACCGGATAGTCCACCGCATCCGGAACCGTGCGCTCGGTGGTGAAGGGGCGGTCCTCCGCGATCCACTTGTCGCGGCCGCCGTCGAGGAGGCGCACGTCCTCGTGGCCGAACAGGGTGAAGACCCAGAGGGCGTAGGCGGCCCACCAGTTGTTCTTGTCGCCGTAGATCACGACGGTGGAGTCGCGCGCGATGCCCTTGCCGCCGACGAGCGCCGCGAAGGCCTCGCCCTCGATGTAGTCGCGGAGCACCGGGTCGTTCAGGTCGGTGTGCCAGTCGATCTTGACGGCGCCCGGGATGTGACCGGTCTCGTACAGCAGCACGTCCTCGTCGGACTCCACGACCACGAGGCCCGGCTCGCCCAGGTGGGCCTCGAGCCACTCGGTCGACACGAGGCGCTCCGGATGCGCGTAGCCGGCGAACTTCGGAGCGGAATCGGTCTCGACAGTCATTTCACAACCTCCAGTTAGGGTAGGTGACACCCCCTACGAATCTAGGTCCTCCCCGGCCGGCTCTGCACGCCGGAGGTCACAGTTCGAGACACGGCGCTCACGTCCAGACGCGGCGCACCCGAGACACAGGATGATCCGATGACAGCCGAGCAGCAGGCCGTGGCGCCGCGCCTCACCGAGCGGAGCCCGTCGATGTCGGCGGCCGAGCTCGCCGCGACCCTGGTGCCGCCCCGCCAGTTCGACACCGCGTCGTTCGAGAGCTACCGGCCCGACCCCGACTACCCCTCGCAGGCCGAGGCGCTGGCGAAGATCACCGCCTTCGCCGGCAGCTGGAAGCCCGCCAAGTCGGGCGGCTTCTTCAGCCGGGCGAAGAAGGGGCCGGCGACCAAGCCCGGCATCTACCTCGACGGCGGCTTCGGCGTGGGCAAGACCCACCTGCTGGCCGCGCTCTGGCACGCTGCCCCCGGCCCCAAGTACTTCGGCACGTTCATCGAGTACACCGCCCTCGTCGGTGCCCTCGGCTTCAGCGAGGCCGTCAAGCTGTTCCACGGCGCGCGCTTCATCGCCATCGACGAGTTCGAGCTCGACGACCCGGGCGACACCATGCTGATGACCCGCTTCCTCGGCGAGCTCGTCGCCGGCGGCACCCGGCTGGCCGCGACCTCCAACACCCCGCCGAACGCCCTCGGCGAGGGCCGCTTCGCCGCCGCCGACTTCCTGCGCGAGATCCAGGCCATCGCCGACCGCTTCGACATCGTGCGGATCGACGGCCTGGACTACCGCCGCCGCGACATCGAGGGGCACGCCGTCGCGTTCGGCAGCGACGCCGAGCTGCTCGCCGCCGTCGGGCGCAGGGTCGCGGCGGGGGAGTCGATCACCCTCGACCCGTTCGCCGAGCTCGTCGAGCACCTCGGCAGCATCCACCCCTCGCGCTACATCAAGATGATCGAGGGTGTCGACGTGATCGCGCTCAGCGACGTCGCCCCCCTCCTGAATCAGACGGATGCGCTGCGGTTCGTCGCGTTCGTCGACCGCGTCTACGACGCTCAGATCCGCATCCTCGCCTCCGGCACCCCGCTCGACGAGGTCTTCGCGGGCGACATGCTGAACGGCGGCTACCGCAAGAAGTACCTGCGGGCCACGTCCCGGCTGATCGCCTCGGCGTCGCTCTGATCCTTCGAGCGACCGAACGGGCATCCGTTCTGCAGATTCTGCGCGCCCCGTAACACCGAATTTACATTCGGCCCCGCCGTGTAACACGGCGTACACAGAACACGCCTCCCGGCGAAACGTGCTGTCGACAGACTGCACCTGCCTGCAATTGCGCCTTCGGCCACCGTGCTAGCCGTCAGCAACACAGCAGTTCCCGGATGTACCCGCCAGCACGAAACAGAGAGGTAACCGTTCCACTATGGAAATTGAAGACGTATCCCTGAACGTGGATTCGCTGTGGTTGATGGTCGCAGCGGCACTCGTTCTACTCATGACCCCCGGCGTCGCATTCTTCTACGGCGGCATGGTCAAGGCGAAGTCCGTCGTCTCGATGATGATGATGAGCTTCGGGGCCATGGGCCTCGTGGGCGTGCTCTGGGTGGTCTACGGCTACGGCATGGTGTTCGGCACGCCGGCCATCCCGGGCCTTCTCGGCAACCCGTTCGACGGCTCCATCGGGCTGGGAAACTTGCTCGGCATCGACGAGGCCGGCGCCATGAACCCCGACCTCAACGGACTCGCCTTCGCCGGATTCCAGGCGACCTTCGCCATCATCACGGTCGCCCTGATCTCGGGCGCCATCGCCGACCGCGCCAAGTTCGGTGCCTGGATGGTCTTCGCCGGCGTGTGGGTCACGGTCGTCTACTTCCCGGTCGCGTTCTGGGTGTTCAACCTCGACGAGGGCTGGGCTCCGCTCTGGGGCGTCAACGACTTCGCCGGTGGCACCGCGGTGCACATCAACGCCGGTGCGGCGGCCCTCGCCCTCGCCCTGGTGCTCGGCAAGCGCGTCGGCTTCCAGAAGGGCATCCAGAAGCCGCACAACGTGCCGCTGACGCTCCTCGGCGCCTCGCTGCTGTGGTTCGGCTGGTTCGGCTTCAACGCCGGCTCCGAGGCCGCGGTCGACGGCGTCGCCGCCATCGCCTGGATCAACACCCTTGCCGCTCCCGCCGCCGCCATCATCGGCTGGCTGATCGTCGAGAAGATCAAGGACGGCAAGCCCACCTCGATCGGTGCCGCCTCCGGTGCCGTCGCGGGCCTCGTCGCCATCACCCCGGCCTGCAACATCCTGACCCCGGGCTGGGCGATCGTGCTCGGCGTCATCGCCGGTGCCGTCTGCGCCCTGGCGATCGAGCTCAAGTTCAAGCTCGGCTTCGACGACTCGCTCGACGTCGTGGGCATCCACCTCGTCGGCGGCATCATCGGAACGCTCTACATCGGCATCTTCGGCGCCGGCATCGGCCTGCTCGACACCGGTTCGCTGGAGCAGCTCGGCAAGCAGGCGGGCGCGGCCGCGGTCGTGCTGGTCTACTCCTTCGTGATGGCCTTCATCATCGGCTGGATCATCCAGAAGACGATGGGCTTCCGCATCAAGAACGAGGACGAGGTCGCGGGCGTGGACACCACGGTGCACGGCGAAGAGGGCTACGCCCTCGAGACCGTCTGATCCGTCTCTCCTGCATCATCCCGTGAGCGGGGCGTCACCTTCGGGTGGCGCCCCGCTTCGGCGTTCGCGGCGCGGGCCAGGCGGGTGGCGCCGGCGACGGCGGCCGGCATCGCGACCACGGCGCCGAGCGGGATGAGGAACACGAGGTAGGCGGCGACGCCGAAGCCGAGGGTGCGCGCGCGGCGGTGGCCGAGCATCCGTCGCCGCTCTTTCAGGGGGATGTCGCGGGCGTCGAAGGCGAAGCCGGTGAGCTCGAGCGCGAGCACCCAGCCGCCGAACAGGGCGCCCAGCACGGGGCCGGCGATCTGCCCGACCACCGGGACGAGCCCGACCGCGAAGAGCACCAGGCCGATGCCGAGGGCGAGCAGCAGCAGGCGCAGGGCGTTCAGGATGCCGCGGGCCAGCTGGCCCCAGAATCCGCTGGCGGGCTCCCCGGGGGCCTCGCCCAGGGTCTCCTCGGTGGCGCGCCAGATGCGCTCGTAGAACGGGTCTCCGACGGCCAGGGTGATGGCGGTGTAGGTGAAGACCACGAGCAGCACGCCGAGGCCCACGAGGGCCAGGGAGGCGGCGGCGCGGGTGATCTCGCGCCACGGCTCGTCCCAGCGGTCGGCGAAGGGCGTCGCCCAGTCGGCGAGGGCGGGGGAGTAGACCACCAGCAGCACGATGCCGGTCACGTAGACGGCACCGACGATGGCGGCGGGCACGGCGCCGAGGAGCATGAGGCCGGGGCGGCTGAGCCAGAAGCCGAGGCCGCGGCCGAACAGGCCGACGCCTTCGAGGAACGAGCGGATCATGCCGCGAGCTTATGGTGATGCGGAGGTTTCTGGTGGGCGATACCGGACTCGAACCGATGACCTCTTCCGTGTGAAGGAAGCGCGCTACCAACTGCGCCAATCGCCCGCGGTTATCGATAGTAGCGGACGAAACGGGGTGCTCGTGAACACCCGGGGGCGCGACACGCTGTTCCGGTGACGATTTGGCAATCGCCGAAAGAGTCGGCTAGTGTCTAATCCGTTCGCAGGAATGCTGAACGAAATGCGGATGTGGCGCAGTGGTAGCGCATCACCTTGCCAAGGTGAGGGTCGCGAGTTCGAATCTCGTCATCCGCTCGAGTGAAGTTACTCGGTTGTGAGAGCTCCGGTTCATCCGGAGCGATCGCAGTGCACGAACTGGGTGGCGTGGCCGAGAGGCGAGGCAGCGGCCTGCAAAGCCGTCCACACGGGTTCAAATCCCGTCGCCACCTCCACTCCACCACCAGAGGAGCCCGTCTCCACTGGGCGATTGGCGCAGCGGTAGCGCGCTTCCCTGACACGGAAGAGGTCACTGGTTCGATCCCAGTATCGCCCACCAACGAAAACCCTCGGCCCGCACAGATTCTCCGGCCGAGGGTTTTTCTGGTTCTGCACGCCGGTTCGCCCTCGAAAGGACTCCCGACATGGCCGACACCCAGATCTTCGACGCGGATGCCCGCGCGATCCCGTTCTCCGACGAGGGCGTGGGCCCGGCCGTCGTGATCGTCGCCGAGCGCGGCGAGGAGATCGGCTACCTCGCTTCGCTCGCGCACTCGCTCGTCGAGGAGGACTTCCGCGTCGTGCTGATCGGCCACCGCGCCGGTGCCGAGGCGCCCGACGCCGTGACCGCCGCCCAGGACGTCGAGGACCTGCTCGACCAGCTCGAGCTCCCCGCCGCCTGGATCGGCGGCCACGGCTTCGGCGGCTCCGCCGCCCGGCACATCGCCCACCGCCGGCACGACCACGTCGATGGCGTGCTGCTGTTCGGCGTGGAGGCCGGAGACGAGCTCCCGGCTCCCGCCGAGGGCATCCCGATGCTCGTCATCCAGGGCGACGCCGATGAGGTCACCCCGCCCGCCAACGGCGAGGCCCTCCGCGAGGCCGCCCCCGGGCTGGTCAGCATCGTGGCCGTCGAGGGCGGCGGCCACCGCTTCCCGGCCACCCACGTCGGCGCCACCTCCTGGGCCATCGAGGACTACCTCGACTGGGACTGATCTCCCAGCACCTCGGGCTAGCGTCGTGGCATGACCGACGAACGCACCCCCGGAACCGCTCGCGTCGCCGCGGGCAGGGCTCGTGAGCTCATTCGCCGCAATCCGCGCGTGAACCGCGTCTACCGCACCGGCGTGGGCGTCGTGGGGGCCGGCACCGTCGCGCTCGGCGTCGTGATGATCCCGCTGCCCGGCCCGGGCGCGCTCGTGGCGGTCGGCGGGCTCGCCCTGCTCGGCACCGAGTTCGAGCCGGCCAGGAAGGCCAGCACGAAGGCCAACGCCGTCGCCAAGAAGGCGTACGCGAAGGCCAAGGAGGTCAGGGCCGACCGCCGGGCCCGGAAGACCGACCGCACCCCCTAGCGCCGGTAGAGTTGGTTCGTTCTGCACCGACAGCTAGGGAGCATGCGAGCGTGGCAACTGGATTCGACCTCTTCACCGACCGGGCCGTCGTGGCCCTGCGCGTCAACGGAGAGCTGAAAGACCTCGCCACGACCGTCGGCGACGACGACACCGTCGAGCCCGTCACGATCGACAGCCCCGACGGCCTCGCCATCCTGCGGCACTCGGCCGCCCACGTCGCCGCGCAGGCCGTGCAGGCGATCAACCCCGAGGCGAAGCTCGGCATCGGCCCTCCGGTGACCGACGGCTTCTACTACGACTTCGACGTCGCCGAGCCCTTCACCCCCGACGACCTGAAGGCCATCGAGAAGGGCATGGAGCGCGTCGTGCGCGCCGGCCAGCGCTTCGTGCGTCGCGTCGTCACCGAGGACGAAGCGCGCGCCGAGCTGGCGGGCGAGCCGTACAAGCTGGAGCTGATCGGCCTGAAGGGCGGTTCCGACGGCTCGACCGGCGACGACGAGCTGAACGGCGACAACGAGTCGGTCGAGGTCGGCGGCGCCGAGCTCACCATCTACGACAACGTCGACCCCAAGACCGGCGAGACCGTCTGGAAGGACCTCTGCCGCGGCCCGCACCTGCCGAGCACGCGGATGATCGGCAACGGCTTCGCGCTCACCCGCCTCGCGGCGGCGTACTGGCGCGGCTCCGAGAAGAACAAGCAGCTGCAGCGCGTCTACGGCACCGCCTGGCCCACGAAGGACGAGCTGCGCGCCTACCAGACCCGTCTCGAGGAGGCCGCCAAGCGCGACCACCGCAAGCTCGGCGCCGAGCTCGACCTGTTCTCGTTCCCCGACGAGATCGGCTCGGGCCTCGCCGTGTTCCACCCGAAGGGCGGCATCATCCGCTCCGAGATCGAGGACTACCTGCGCCGCCAGCTCGTGGCGAACGACTACGAGCTCGTGAACACCCCGCACATCACCAAGGCGCACCTGTTCGAGACCAGCCAGCACCTGCACTGGTACAAGGAGGGCATGTTCCCGGCGATGCACCTCGACGAGGAGCAGGACGCCGAGGGCAACATCACCCGCCAGGGCCAGGACTACTACCTCAAGCCCATGAACTGCCCGATGCACAACCTGGTCTTCCGGGCCCGCGGCCGCAGCTACCGCGAGCTGCCGCTGCGCCTCGCCGAGTTCGGCACCGTGTACCGCTACGAGAAGAGCGGAACGCTCTCCGGCCTCACCCGTGTGCGCGGCCTCACCCAGGATGACGCACACATCTACGTCGCACCCGGCGAGGTGCGCGAGGAGCTCACCCGTCAGATCGACTTCATGCTGGAGGTGCTCCGCGGCTACGGCCTCGACGACTTCTACCTCGAGCTGTCGACCCGCGACCCCGAGAAGTCGGTCGGCACCGACGAGATGTGGGAGACCGCCACCGAGACGCTCCGCGAGGTCGCCCTCGCCTCGGGCCTCGAACTCGTGCCCGACCCCGGGGGAGCGGCGTTCTACGGCCCGAAGATCTCGGTTCAGGCGCGCGACGCCATCGGCCGCACCTGGCAGCTGTCGACCATCCAGCTCGACTTCAACCAGCCCGAGCTGTTCGAGCTCGAGTACACCGCGCCCGACGGCTCGCGCCAGCAGCCCGTGATGATCCACCGCGCCCTGCTCGGCTCGATCGAGCGCTTCTTCGCGATCCTGCTCGAGCACTACGCGGGGGCGTTCCCGGTGTGGCTTGCGCCGGTGCAGGTGGTGGGCATCCCGATCTCCGACGACCACGCCGACTACCTCGCCGAGGTGATCCGGCGGCTGAAGAAGCGCGGCATCCGCGCGCAGCTCGACGACTCGGGCGACCGCATGCAGAAGAAGATCCGCACCCACACCAAGGACAAGGTGCCGGTGCTGCTCATCGCCGGCGGCGAGGACGTGGCGGCGGGCTCGGTCAGCTTCCGCTTCCGCGACGGCTCGCAGGAGAACGGCGTGGCCGCCGACGAGGCGATCGAGCGCATCGTGGCGAGCGTCGAGAAGCACCTGCAGGTCACCACCGCCGGCCAGCTCTGATGGAGCAGCACGAGCACGGCGGGCACGGTGATCCTGGCGAGCACGGCAGGCACAGCCACCCGGGAGAGCACGACGAGCTGCAGAACGCGGCCGAGTTCGCCGGGGTCCCCGACGCCTTCCAGCGCCTCTGGACCCCGCACCGCATGGCCTACATCGAGGGCGGCCCGCAGCCGCACATCGACGAGTGCCCGTTCGACCGCGCGCCCACGCTCTCCGACGAGGAGGGCCTGATCGTCGCCCGCGGCGAGCACGCCTACGTGCTGCTGAACCTCTTCCCCTACAACTCCGGCCACCTGCTCGTCTGCCCCTACCGGCACGTGTCGACGTACGACCTGGCGACGGATGCCGAGGTCGCCGAGATGGCGAGCCTCACCCAGACGGCCATGCGCGTGCTCACGGCCGTGTCGAACTGCGACGGCTTCAACATCGGCATGAACCAGGGCCGCGTGGCCGGCGCCGGGGTCGCCGGCCACCTGCACCAGCACATCGTGCCGCGCTGGGCGTCGGATGCGAACTTCTTCCCGATCATCGCCCGCACGAAGGCGCTGCCGCAGCTTCTCGGCGACGTGCGCGCGATGGTCCAGGCGGCCTGGCCCGCCCCCGCTGCACGGTAGGATTCTCCTGCTTCCCGAAAGGACATGATGAGCGACACCACCAACCACCAGCTCGGCTCGAGCCGCGTCAAGCGAGGCCTCGCCGAGATGCTGAAGGGCGGCGTCATCATGGACGTCGTGACCGCCGAGCAGGCCCGCATCGCCGAAGACGCCGGAGCGGTCGCCGTCATGGCCCTCGAGCGCGTGCCCGCCGACATCCGCTCGCAGGGCGGCGTCGCCCGCATGAGCGACCCCGACCTGATCGAGTCGATCATCGCCGAGGTGTCCATCCCCGTGATGGCGAAGGCCCGCATCGGCCACTTCGTCGAGGCCCAGGTGCTGCAGGCGCTGAACGTCGACTACATCGACGAGTCCGAGGTGCTGAGCCCCGCCGACTACGTCAACCACATCGACAAGTGGAACTTCACCATCCCGTTCGTCTGCGGTGCCACCAACCTCGGCGAGGCGCTCCGCCGCATCACCGAGGGCGCGGCCATGATCCGCTCGAAGGGCGAGGCCGGCACCGGCGACGTCTCCGAGGCGACCAAGCACATCCGCACCATCAAGCAGGAGATCGCGCGCCTGTCCAGCATGTCCAAGGACGAGCTGTACGTCGCCGCCAAGGAGCTGCAGGCGCCCTACGACCTCGTGGTCGAGGTCGCCGAGACCGGCTCGCTCCCCGTCGTGCTCTTCACCGCGGGTGGCGTCGCCACCCCGGCCGACGCCGCCATGATGATGCAGCTCGGCGCCGACGGCGTGTTCGTCGGTTCCGGCATCTTCAAGTCGGGCAACCCGGCGGCGCGCGCCGCGGCCGTCGTGAAGGCCACCACCTTCTACGACGACCCGAGCGTCATCGCCGAGGTGTCGCGCGGTCTCGGCGAGGCGATGGTCGGCATCAACGTCGCCGACGTCCCGGCCCCGCACCGCCTCGCCGAGCGTGGCTGGTAGCACGCCGCCGGTCGGGGTGCTCGCCCTGCAGGGCGACTTCCGCGAGCATCTCGCCGTGCTCCGCGGCCTGGGCGCCGACGCCGTTCCGGTGCGCCGACCCGAGGAGGTCGAGCTCGTCTCCGGCCTCGTCATCCCGGGCGGCGAGTCGAGCGTGATGGACAAGCTGTCCCGCGCCTTCGGCGTGGCCGAGACGCTGAAGCGCCGCATCGGGGAGGGCCTGCCCGTCTACGGCACGTGCGCCGGCCTGATCATGCTCGCCGATCGGGTGCTCGACGGCATCCGGGGTCAGCAGAGCCTGGGCGGTCTCGACGTCGCGGTGCGCCGCAACGCCTTCGGCTCGCAGACCGACTCGTTCGAGGCCGAGCTCGACGTGCCGGTGCTGGGGGAGCCGCCGATGCACGCGGTCTTCATCCGCGCACCGGTGGTCGACTCGCTCGGGCCGGAGGCGCGCGCCCTCGCCACCCTGGCCGACGGCACCGTCGTGGCGGTCGAGCAGGGGAGCCTCCTCGGCACCTCGTTCCACCCCGAGATGACGGCCGACTACCGCTTCCACCAGTACTTCCTCGACAAGGTCGCCGCGCGGTCATCCCTCTCCTGAGAGCGCCCTCGCGTAGACTTGTCACCGACTTCCGAAGGAGAACCTCGTGTCCGGACACTCTAAATGGGCGACCACCAAGCACAAGAAGGCCGTCATCGACGCCCGCCGTGCCAAGTCGTTCGCGAAGCTCATCAAGAACATCGAGGTGGCGGCCAAGATCGGCGGTGCCGACATGTCGGGCAACCCGACCCTGGTCGACGCGGTGCAGAAGGCCAAGAAGACCTCGGTGCCGAACGACAACATCGACCGCGCCATCAAGCGCGGGGCCGGCCTCACCGGTGAGGTCATCGACTACCAGACCATCATGTACGAGGGCTACGGCCCGAACGGCATCGCCCTCCTGATCGAGTGCCTCACCGACAACAAGAACCGCGCGGCGGCCGACGTGCGCACCGCCATGACCCGCAACGGCGGCACCATGGCCGACCCCGGCAGCGTGGCCTACAACTTCAGCCGCAAGGGCGTCATCACCGTCGCCCACGCCAGCGAGCTCACCGAGGACGACGTGCTGATGGCCGTGCTCGACGCCGGGGCCGAGGAGGTCACCGACCGGGGCGAGACGTTCGAGGTGCTCACCGACCCCTCGCACATGGTCGCCGCGCGCACCGCGCTGCAGGACGCGGGCATCGACTACGACTCGGCCGACGTCGAGTTCGTCGCGAGCCTGCAGGTCGAGGCCGACGCCGAGACCGCCCGCAAGGTGTTCCGGCTGATCGACGGCCTGGAGGACTCCGACGACGTGCAGAACATCTACACGAACATGGACCTGACGCCCGAGGTGCAGGCCGAGCTCGAGGACGAGTCCGACTGATCCGGGTGGTCCCGAGCGGTCGGAAGGGCGACGCATGAGGGGTGTGGCATGAGAGTGCTGGGCATCGACCCCGGGCTGACCCGCTGCGGCGTCGGCATCGTCGACGTCTCGCCGACCCGCACCGCGGTGCTGGTTCACGTCTCCGTCATCCAGACCCCGCCCGAGATGCCGCTCGAACTGCGCCTCCTGGCCGTCGCGGCCGGTATCGAGGCGGTGCTCGACGAGCACCGGCCCGATCACCTCGCGGTGGAGCGGGTGTTCGCCCAGCACAACGTGCGCACCGTGATGGGCACGGCGCAGGTCAGCGGCATCGCCCTGCTCGCCGCGGCGCGCCGCTCGCTGCCGGTCGGGCTGCACACCCCGTCCGAGGTGAAGGCCGCCATCACCGGCTACGGTCAGGCCGACAAGAAGCAGGTCGGCACGATGGTCGCCAAGGTGCTGAAGCTCGCCGAGATCCCGCGCCCGGCCGATGCGGCCGATGCGCTGGCCCTGGCGATCTGCCACGCCTGGCGTCTTCCTCCCGCGGGGCCGGTCACCGCATCCGGAGCATCGGGCCTCACCCCAGCCCAGCAGGCATGGCGCGCCGCCGAGCAAGGGACGAAGTCGCGGGTGGCCGCCCGTAGGCTGGCCTGATGATCTCTGCCTTGCGCGGCACCGTGCTCTCCCTCTCGGGCGGTACCGCCGTCATCGACGTGGGCGGTGTCGGCTTCTCGGTGGCCGTCACACCGCGGCACGCCCTCGGTCTCCGCACCGGGTCGGAGACGACCGTGCTGACCACGCTGATCGTGCGGGAGGACAGTCTGTCGCTGTTCGGCTTCCCCGACCAGGACTCGCTCGACATCTTCTCCGCGCTCGTCGGGGTGACCGGTGTCGGGCCGAAGTCGGCGCTCGGGGTGCTCGCCGAGGTGACGCCCTCCGAGGTCGCGTCGGCCGTCGCCCGCGAAGACGACGCCGTCTTCCGCAAGGTGTCGGGCATCGGCCCGAAGACCGCGAAGCTGATCGTCGTGTCGCTCGCCGGCAAGCTCGCCCTTCGTCACGCCCCTGCACCCGAGGAGCCGGCCGCCGGCACCTCGCCCGTGGTGCGCGGCAACGTCGAGCGCGCCCTGATCGGCCTCGGCTACCCCGAGCGAAGCGCAACCGCGGCCCTCGACGAGGTGCTCGAGAGCGCCTCGGCCGCCGATGCCGGCAACGTGCAGACCCTGCTGCGGCTCGCCCTCGCGGTGCTCGGCCCGGCCAAGAACTCCGGGGGAGCGCGATGACCCCGGCCTTCGACGGCAACGAGGTCGTGAACCCCGAGGTCGAGGGCGACGCCGAGGTCGCGTTCGAGGGCGCCCTGCGCCCCAAGTCGCTCGCGGAGTTCGTGGGCCAGCGCAAGGTGCGGGGCCAGCTGCAGCTGCTGCTCGACGCGGCCGCCATGCAGGACCGCACGCCCGACCACATCCTGCTCGCGGGCCCGCCCGGGCTCGGCAAGACGACGCTCGCGATGATCGTGGCGCACGAGACCGGTCGTCCGCTCCGGATGACGAGCGGTCCGGCCATCCAGCACGCCGGCGACCTGGCCGCGGTGCTGTCCTCGCTCGTGCCGGGCGAGGTGCTCTTCATCGACGAGATCCACCGGATGGCGCGCTCCGCCGAGGAGATGCTCTATCTCGCGATGGAGGACTTCCGCATCGACATCATGGTGGGCAAGGGGGCGGGGGCGACGAGCATCCCGCTCGACCTGGCGCCGTTCACCCTGGTCGGGGCGACCACCCGATCGGGCCTGCTGCCGAACCCGCTGCGCGACCGCTTCGGCTTCACCGCGCACCTGGAGTTCTACGAGACCGAGGAGCTGGTGCGCGTGCTGCACCGGGCGGCGGCCCTGCTCGGCGTCGAGATCGAGGAGGAGTCGCTGCGCGAGATCGCGTCGCGCTCCCGGGGTACGCCCCGCATCGCGAACCGCCTGCTGCGGCGCGTGCGCGACTTCGCGCTCGTGGCCGGCACCGATGCGACCCTCTCCGCGGTGCGTGCCGCACTCGAGCTCTACGACGTCGACGAGCTGGGCCTCGACCGCCTCGACCGCGCGGTGATGACCACCATCCTGCAGCGCTTCGACGGCGGCCCCGTCGGGCTCAGCACGCTCGCCGTGTCGGTCGGCGAGGAGGCCGAGACCATCGAGGCCGTGGTCGAGCCGTTCCTCGTGCGGATCGGCCTGATCTCGCGCACGCCGCGGGGCCGGATCGCCACGAAGGCGGGCTGGGCCCACTTCGGCCTGGAGCGCGATTCCGCGGCCCTGTTCGGCGATGACCTATAATTCAAGCTGGTCTTCAGGCTCAGCACCCTAAGCTGTTCCTCGCTCAACAACCCCCACCATCTGGAAGGCGCCGTTTTTCATGGCATTCGATCCGTTAACTATCGTCATGCTGGTCGTTCTGGCCGTCCTGGTGATCTTCATGTTCCGCAACAGCCGCAAGCGTCAGCGCGAGGCCCAGGAGCTGCAGAGCAAGGTGGCGGTGGGCGCCGAGGTCATGACGAACTTCGGCGTGTACGGCACCGTGCTCGAGATGGACGAGGAGGAGAACCAGGTCCTCCTGGAGACCACCCCGGGCACCGTGCTGAAGGTGCACCGCCAGACGGTCACCCGCGTGGTCACCCCCTCGCCGCTGGCCCCGATCGACGACGAGCCGGTCGCCCTCGACGGTGAGCCCGCCTACGGCGAGCGTCTCGACGAGCCGACCGACAGCACCGCGAGCCCCCTGCTCGACGGCCCCACCACCCGCATTACGGATGCCCCCGACTCCGCCGCAAAGTCCGACAAGAAGGGCGACGAGTAGCAACTCGTCCGACCTCTGACTCACGCTCGTCGCGATGGCGCTCGAGCGTACAGAAAGCTGAGTAACTGGTGGCACAATCGACCGCCGTGAAGAAGGCGTGGAAGACGCTGATCTGGCTCGGAGTGATCTTCGCAGTCCTGATCGGAACAATCGCCGGAGGGGTGCTGTTCAGCACCGCCACATGGACCCCGAAGCTCGCCCTCGACCTCGAGGGCGGCACGCAGATCATCCTGACGCCGAAGCTGGAGTCGGGCCAGGAGGTCTCCTCCGAGCAGCTCGACCAGGCGGTGTCGATCATCCGGCAGCGCGTCGACGCCAGTGGCGTCTCGGAGGCCGAGGTCACCACCCAGGGTGCGCGCAACGTGGTGGTGTCGATCCCGGGTCAGCCCGACGACGCCACGCTGAACCGCATCGAGTCCTCGGCGAAGCTCGACTTCCGTGCCGTGCTGCTCGCCGGGGTCGCCACCCCGTCGGCCAGCACCTCGCCGAGCGCCTCGCCCGACCCGAGCCTGTCGACGGTCCCCACCGCGACGCCCACCAACGGCAGCGACCTGGCCTACGTCACCCCGGCGCTGCAGGCGCAGTTCGACAGCTTCGACTGCGCGTCCGAGGCCGCTGAGGACGCGGGCCAGGCGCCCGCCGACCAGCCGCTCGTCACCTGCGACGACAACGGCGTGAAGTACCTCCTCGGCCCCGTCGAGATCGAGGGCGCCGACATCGCCGACGCCTCGGCCGGAGTGGCCACCACCCAGCAGGGTGCCTCCACCGGCCAGTGGGTCGTCGACATCTCGTTCAACGACGCCGGCACCGCGAAGTTCGCCGACGTCACCACCCGCCTGTTCGGGCTGCAGGGCGTGCAGAACCAGTTCGCCATCGTGCTCGACGGCAAGGTGATCACGGCCCCCACCACGGGCGGCGCCTTCACCGACGGCAAGGCCCAGATCTCGGGCTCGTTCACGCAGGACTCGGCGCAGTCCCTGGCCGACCAGCTCAAGTTCGGCGCCCTGCCGATCGGCTTCGAGACGCAGTCGTCCGAGGCCATCTCGGCCACGCTCGGTTCGACGCAGCTGCTCTCCGGGCTCATCGCCGGCGCGATCGGCCTGATCCTCGTGGTGATCTACTCGCTGCTGCAGTACCGCCTGCTCGGCACGGTCACCATCGCCTCGCTGGTCGTGGCGGCGGCGCTCACCTACCTCCTGGTCACGCTGATGTCGTGGCGCATCGACTTCCGCCTGTCGCTCGCCGGCGTCGCGGGTCTGATCGTGGCGATCGGCATCACGGCCGACTCCTTCATCGTGTACTTCGAGCGAATACGCGACGAGCTGCGCGACGGCCGCGCCCTGAACTCCTCGGTGCAGGCCGGCTGGAAGCGCGCGATCCGCACGATCACCGCCTCCGACGCGGTCAACTTCCTCGCCGCCGCGGTGCTCTACGTGCTCGCCGTCGGCAACGTCCGGGGCTTCGCGTTCACGCTCGGCCTCACGACCATCGTCGACATCGTCGTGGTGATGCTGTTCACGCATCCGCTCATGACGCTGCTCGCCGAGCTGCCGTTCTTCCGCGACGGCCACAAGCTCTCGGGTCTCGACCCGCGGGCCCTCGGCGCCGTCTACCGCGGCCGGGCCCAGTTCCGGGCGCCGGCGGCGAGCGTCACCGCGGCCAAGAAGGGCTCCTCCAGCCGAGAGGCCGTGAAGCGCCAGACGATCGCCGAGCGCAAGGCCGCCGAGCTCGCCTCGAGCGGCACCGGCGCCGCCTCGACCCGCACGACCGACGAGGGGAAGAACTCCTGATGGCCAGCTTCTCCCAATTCGGAAACGACCTCTACTCGGGCAAGCGCTCGATCGACTTCGTCGGCCGCCGCCGCATCTGGTACATCGTCTCGGCGGTGCTCGTGCTGATCGCCCTGATCGGCCCGTGGCTGCGCGGCGGCTACGAGTTCGGCATCGAGTTCCGCGGCGGCTCGGAGTTCACCGTGTCGCAGGTCTCGAGCATGGACCAGACGCTCGCGACGGATGCGGTGAACGACGTGGCCCCGGGTGTGAACCCGCGCGTCAGCACCCTCGGCGGCGACTCCGTGCGCGTGCAGACCGACGAGCTCGACAAGACCCAGACGTCGACGGTTCAGGATGCGCTGGCCTCCGCCTACAGTGTGCCCTCCGACGACGTCACCACCTCGTTCATCGGCGCGACCTGGGGGCAGGACATCACGACCCAGGCCATCCGTGGCCTCGTGATCTTCCTCGTGCTCGTCGCCGTCTTCATGGCGCTGTACTTCCGCACCTGGAAGATGGCGGCCGCAGCGCTGATCGCTCTGCTGCACGACCTCGTCATCACGGCGGGCGTCTACGGCCTGACCGGTCTGGAGATCACCCCGGCCGCGGTGATCGGGTTCCTGACGATCCTGGGGTACTCGCTCTACGACACGGTGGTGGTGTTCGACAAGATCCGCGAGAACACGGCGGGCATGACCGAGCGCGGAACGCAGACCTTCCCCGAGATGGTGAACCTGGCGATCAACCAGACGCTGGTGCGCTCGATCAACACCTCGATCGTCGCCGCGCTGCCCGTGGCGTCGATCCTGATCATCGGCTCGTTCGTGCTCGGTGCCTCGACGCTCCGTGACATCTCGCTGGCCCTGCTGATCGGCATCATCGTCGGCACCTACTCCACGATCTTCGTGGCGGCGCCGTTGTACGTGCAGTTCCGCGAGAAGGAGCCGAAGATGCGCAAGCACGACGCGCGCGTGGAGACCGACCGGGAGCGCGCCGCGAAGACCGCCGCCGGTGCCGTCGGCTCGGAGGCGACGGCCTCGGCCTGACCTCGTCCGGCAGCCCGGCCGGCCCCTCGAGAGGCTCGTCCGGGTCGGTGGCCGGCCCGCCTGCTCGCCCTCGGCGCAATCGCGCCGGGGGCGAGCGTGCATCCGGGCCTCCGCGCTGGGGGATAATCGTCGTGGAGGCCTGACATGACCGAGACGAGCACCACCTCGACCGCGACGCTGAGACGTCTCGTTCCGCGCCTGTTCTCCCGCGCTCAGCCGGCCGGGGCCGTCGACGAGCTGCTCCGCACGGTGCGCACGAATCACCCCAAGGCCGACCTCACCATCCTCGAGCGGGCCTACGCGTCGGCCGAGAAGGCGCACGACGGCCAGAAGCGCCGCAGCGGCGAGCCGTACATCACGCACCCCCTGGCGGTCGCCCAGATCCTCGCCGAGCTCGGCCTCGGCTCGAAGGCCGTCGCTGCCGCGCTGCTGCACGACACGGTGGAGGACACCGACTACTCGCTCGACATGCTGCGCCACGACTTCGGCGACGAGGTCGCCATGCTCGTCGACGGCGTGACGAAGCTCGACAAGGTCAAGTACGGCGACAGCGCGCAGGCCGAGACCGTGCGCAAGATGATCGTCGCGATGTCGCGCGACATCCGCGTGCTCATCATCAAGCTCTGCGACCGGCTGCACAACGCCCGCACCTGGGGCTTCGTGCCCGCCGAGTCTGCTGCCCGCAAGGCCAAGGAGACGCTGGAGATCTACGCCCCGCTGGCGCACCGCCTTGGCATCCAGTCGATCAAGTGGGAGCTCGAGGACCTCTCGTTCGCGGTGCTCTACCCCAAGCTCTACGTCGAGATCGAGAACCTCGTCCGTCAGCGCACCCCGCAGCGCGAGGAGTACGTGCAGCAGGTCATCGACGCCGTCGGCGACGACCTCAAGTCGGGCAAGATCCGCGGCAAGGTCGTCGGGCGCCCGAAGCAGTACTACTCGATCTATCAGAAGATGATCGTGCGGGGCCGCGAGTTCGACGAGATCTACGACCTGGTGGGCATCCGTGTGCTGGTGAACACGGTGCGGGACTGCTACGCGGTGCTCGGCTCGATCCATGCGCGCTGGAACCCGATCCCGGGCCGCTTCAAGGACTACATCGCGACGCCGAAGTTCAACCTGTACCAGTCGCTGCACACCACGGTGATCGGCCCGGGCGGGCGGCCAGTCGAGATCCAGATCCGCACCACCGAGATGCACCAGCGCGCCGAGTTCGGTGTCGCGGCGCACTGGAAGTACAAGGAGCGGATGAACGGCGGCAAGTCCTCGTCGGCCGCCCCCACCGGCATGCCCGACACCGACATGGCCTGGCTCGCCCGCATCAGCGACTGGCAGGCCGAGACCGTCGACCCCGGCGAGTTCCTCGACTCGCTGCGCTTCGAGATCGGCGCGAAGGAGGTCTACGTCTTCACGCCCAAGGGCAAGGTGATCGGACTGCCCGCGGGCGCGACCCCGGTCGACTTCGCCTACGCCGTGCACACCGAGGTGGGGCACCGCACCATGGGCGCCAAGGTGAACGGACGGCTCGTGCCGCTGGACTCCACCCTGGGTTCGGGCGACGTGGTCGAGGTGTTCACCTCGAAGAACCCCGACTCCGGCCCCTCCCAGGACTGGCTGAGCTTCGTTCAGAGCCCGCGGGCGCGCAACAAGATCCGCCAGTGGTTCACGAAGGAGCGGCGAGACGAGGCCATCGAGCAGGGCCGCGACGCCATCGCCCGGGCGATGCGCAAGCAGAACCTGCCGCTGCAGAAGCTGATGAGCCAGGACTCGATCGCCGACGTGGCCTCGCAGCTGCACTACGACAACGTGTCGGGCCTGTACGCGGCCATCGGTGAGGGGCACATCTCGACCCAGTCGGTGATCGAGAAGGTGCTCGCCTCGCTGCAGACCGAGGTCGAGAGCGACGACTCCGACGTCGACGTGTTCGTCGGCAACCGCCCGCGGGTGACGCACAGCGACTCCGGCGTGCTGGTGCGCGGCGCCCCCGACATCCTGGTGAAGCTCGCCAAGTGCTGCACCCCCGTGCCTGGCGACCCGATCGTCGGCTTCGTGACGCGCGGCTCCGGTGTCTCGGTGCACCAGTCGGATTGCCACAACGTGGCGTCGCTGCTGAACGAGCCCGAGCGCATGATCGACGTGGAATGGGCGCCGTCGTCCAAGAGCGTCTTCCTGGTGCAGATCCAGGTCGAGGCGCTCGACCGCTCCGGGCTGCTCTCCGACGTCACGCGGGTGCTGTCGGAGCATCACGTCAACATCCTCTCCGCCTCGGTCAACACCTCGAGCGATCGCCTCGCGATCAGCCGCTTCGTCTTCGAGATGGGTGACACCACGCACCTCGACCGCGTGCTGAACGCGGTGCGACGCATCGACGCCGTCTACGACGTCTATCGCGTCAGCGGCGGCTGAGCGAACGCCCGCCGACGCGTCGGGTGCTCTCCTGGCGTCACGCAGTCCCGGCGTCGGGCGCCGTCCGGCGTGGGCGGGTTCAGAGCTCCAGGGCCCCCAGGCGGTCGAGGGCGCGCTGCTTGTGCGGCAGGTGCGGTGAGCGGTGCAGAACGGCTTCGGCCCGCTCGCGGCCGCGGGGCTGCATCAGCAGCAGGGTGACGACCGCGCTGCGGTGCCGCCGGTCGAAGCGGCCGTCGGGCTGCAGGCGCAGCAGGTCGAGTGCCGTGCGGAGTGGCGTCGTGCTGAGCACGCCCCGTACGAGCAGCAGCTCGTCGGGCCGGAGCACCGCCTGCCTCACCGTCCACGCGACGTTCGGCCCCACGCGCACCCGGTGATCGCTGCGCAGGCAGAGCTCCAGCGGGGCGGGTGGTGCCGCCCACGCCCCGTGCAGCCAGGCCGCCGTGCGTCGCTCCACCACGAGGCCCGCGGGCAGCCGGGGCACCAGGGCCAGCGCCCTCAGCTCGCGCGCTCCGCGCAGGTCGACCGTTCGGGCGATGTCGGTGGGCGAGAAGCGGTCGCCCACTCCGACGAGCTCGCCGTCGAGGCGCGCGGCGTGGAGTTCGGCCAGCGGGAGTTCGGCGGTGCCGAGGAGGAAGGGCAGCGAAGGTGGCATGGCCCGATGGTGCCAGGGACGCCAGAAGGCCGGGTCGCGCATCCGGAATCTGTGGATGAACGACCCGGGCTTCGTGCCGGTGGAGGAGGAGATCAGCCCAGGGAGGATCAGCCCAGTGAGGTTCAGCCCAGGGCGTCGAGCCAGACCTTGCGCGCGTCGAGCGCCTCCTGCAGCTCGGCGGCCTTCTTCGTGTCGCCGGCCGACTTCGCGTCGTCGATCTCGCGCTGCAGCTTCTCGATGGCGCCGGTCAGCTGCGAGGCGAGACCCTCGCTGCGGGCCTTCTTCTCGGGGTTGTTGCGGCTCCAGTGCTCCTCGTCGAGCTTGCGCACGGCGGTCTCGACCCGGCGCAGGCGGTCTTCGACCGTCTTGACCTGCTCGCGCGGCACCTTGCCGATCTCGTCCCAGCGACGCTGGATCGAGATCAGGGCCTCGCGCGCCTTGGTGCGGTCGGTCTCCTTCAGCAGGGGCTCGGCCTCCTCGAGGAGAGCGAGCTTCGCGGTGAGGTTCTCGCCGAACTCGGACTCGTCGCGGGCGGCGACCTCGCTGCGGGCGGAGTACAGCACGTCACCGGCGGCCTTGAACCTGTCCCAGAGCGCGTCGTCGTACTTCTTGCCGGCGCGCCCGGTGGCCTTCCACTGCGCGAGCAGGTCGCGATAGGCGGGGATGCCGTCGGAGCCGCGCGCCTCGAGCGCCTCGGCCTGCTCGACGAGCGCCTGCTTGCGCGTGCGCGCGTCGCGGTGCACCTGGTCGAGCTCGGCGAAGAACGCCTTGCGCTGCGTCTCGAGCGTGGTGCGGGCCTCACGGAAGCGCTTCCACAGCTCGCCGGCCTCGGCGCGGGGGAGCCGCGGGCCCTCCTGCTGGTGCTTCTGCCAGCGGCCGAAGAGCTCGTCGATCTGCGCGGTCACGTTCTTCCACTGCGCCTTGGCCGGGTCGTGGCCCGCGAGGGTCTCGATCTCGATGACGATCGCGGTGCGGTCGAGGATGGCCTGATCGACCAGCGCCTTGTCTTCGGCCGACTGCTTCTCGGTGATCTCGGAGACCGTCGACTGCAGCGCCTCGACGCGCTTCTGCAGGGCCGCGAGGTCGCCGACGGCGTTGGCCGAGGCGAGCGAGGCCGAGAGCGTCTTGACGGTCTTCGCGATGTCGGCCGCCGGAGCGCCGCGCTTGGCGCGCTGCTCGAGCAGCGTCACCTGCCCGGCGAGGTCGGTGAACTTTCGCTCGAAGTAGCGAAGCGCCTCTTCTTTGCTGCCATCGGGATACTGGCCGACGAGACGCTCGCCCTCGGCCTCACGGACGTAGACGGAGCCGTCGTCGTCGACTCGCCCCCACGGGTGCTGATCTGAATCGGTCACGGAACCATCCTGTCGACGATGTCTGGAGTACGGCCACAAGCCTAGAGCACGGGACGCCCCGAGCACCGGCCGTGCTGGGCTACTGGACGGTGACGTCGGTGATGACGGCCGCCGCCGCCGGCTTGCCGTCGGGCGCGCCGTCGACGGCACCGGCCGCGATCACCGAGGAGTCGAGCTGGTCGAGCCCCGAGGTGACCTGCCCGAGCACGGTGTAGCCGCCCGCGGCGTCGGACGGGATCGTCGAGTCGTCGTAGACGATGAAGAACTGGCTGCCCATGCTGTAGCCGTTGCCGCCCTGACGGGCCATGGCGAGCGTGCCGGCGGGGTAGACGTCGTCGGCCGGGGCGTTCTCGACCGGGCCGTAGCTGTAGCCTGGGCCGCCGGTGCCCGTGCCGGTCGGGTCGCCGCACTGCAGCACGAAGATGCCGCTCGTGGTGAGGCGGTGGCAGGAGGTGCCGGTGAAGAAGCCCGACTGCGCCTGCGCGATGAAGGCCGAGACCGCCTGGGGCGCCGCGGCCCCGTCGAGCGTGATGCCGAGCGGGATGTCGTTGATCGTCATCGTGCCGGTCCAGTCGCGGCCCTCGGCGAGGCTCGTGGGCGGGACGTCGCCGGTGTTCTGGCCCTCCGCGGCGTCGTCGCCGTCGGCGGGGGCATCGGTCGCGGCCGGTGTCGCGGTGGGGGCCGAGGAGGCGGCGGGCGCGCCTGGGCCGCCGCTGAAGTAGAACAGCTGCGCGGCCGTGACGCCGGCGATCAGAACGACGACCACGACCGCCGCGATCACGTTGTCGCGGGTGCGTCGGCGGATGCGCTCGGTGTGCGCCTGCTGCCGAGCCTGGTACTCGCGCAGACGGGTGCGGGCCTCACGAGCAGCACGCTCCTGATTGCTGGGTGCCACAGGTCCTCCAGTGTCGTCGTTCCGCCGGGCGCTGTCGGCCCATCACAGTACCCTAGACGCATGGCTCTTCAGCAACCGGGACTCCACTCCGGGGCGGTCCCTCTTGCGGTGCGAATGCGCCCGAGAAGCCTCGACGAAGTGGCCGGTCAGCGCCACCTCCTCCGGCCGGGTTCCCCCCTCGTCAACCTCGCGACCGACCGCACCGGGGCCGCGGGTTCCGTGTCGGTCATCCTCTGGGGTCCTCCCGGCACCGGCAAGACCACGCTCGCGCAGGCGATCGCGCACTCCTCGGGCCGCAAGTTCGTCGAGCTCTCGGCCGTCACCGCCGGTGTGAAAGACGTCCGGCAGGTGATGGAGGACGCGTTCCGCAACCGCGATCTCTACGGCCTCTCGACCGTGCTCTTCCTCGACGAGATCCACCGCTTCACCAAGGCCCAGCAAGACGCGCTGCTGCCCGGTGTCGAGAACGGCTGGGTCATCCTGGTCGCCGCGACCACCGAGAACCCCTCCTTCTCCGTCATCTCCCCGCTGCTGTCGCGCTCGCTCCTGCTCACCCTCGAGCAGCTCACCGACGACGACCTCGGTGTGCTCATCGATCGTGCGGTGACGGATGCGCGGGGGCTCGCCGGCACGGTCGAGCTCGACCCCGAGGCGCGGGCCGCCATCATCCGCATGGCCTCGGGTGACGCCCGCCGTGCCCTCACCGCGCTCGAGGCGTCGGCCGGCACGGCGCTGGCGGCCGCGGAGGGGGCGGGAGCCGCGGGCCACGACGGAGACGAGGGCGACGACGAGGACGACGACGATCGCGAGGGCGACGAGCATCCGCTGCCCGTCATCACCCCCGAGGTGCTCGAGCAGTCGGTCGACCGGGCGCTGCTGCGCTACGACCGCAACGGCGACGAGCACTACGACGTGATCAGCGCGTTCATCAAGTCAGTGCGCGGCAGCGACGTCGACGCCTCGCTGCATTACCTGGCTCGCATGTTCGAGGCGGGGGAGGACCCGCGGTTCATCGCGCGTCGGGTGATCATCCTCGCCGCGGAGGACATCGGCATCGCCGACCCGCAAGCCCTGCCCATCGCGGTGGCCGCGGCCGAGGCCGTGCAGATGATCGGCATGCCCGAGGGGCGGCTGCCGCTCGCCGAGGCCGTGGTGTACCTCGCCACCGCGCCGAAGTCGAACGCGGCCTACATGGGCATCAACGCCGCGATCGCCGACGTCAAGGCCGGCAACTTCGGGCGGGTGCCCAAGCACCTGCGCGACGCGCACTACGCGGGCGCCAAGCGCCTCGGCCACGGCAAGGGCTACAAGTACCCGCACGACAGCGACGTGGGGGTCGTGAAGCAGCAGTACCTGCCCGACGAGCTGACCGGCAAGGTCTACTACGACCCCACCGATCACGGCCACGAGCGGGAGGTCTCGGCGCGGCTCGCGAAACTCCGCGACATCACGCGGGGAACGCAGGGCTGACGGCATCCGCTGTGCTATTCTCGTAGACGCCTAATCAGCGTCATTTCGGAGCGGCTGCCGATCGATGTTCGATAACGGGGCCGCGTTCTTTAGCCGAACCGCCCGGCACACACCCTCTTACTTGGAATCCTGTGGATTCACTCGCGTGCATCGGTGCGCAATTCATCTTGTAAGAATCTCTACGAAAGGACGTAAGTGGCTACCAAGTCGCGTACGCGCAGCAAGACCCGCCTCTCGCGGGCACTCGGCATCCCCCTCACCCCGAAGGCGGCCAAGTACCTCGAGAAGCGCCCCTACGCTCCCGGTGAGCACGGCCGCACCAAGCGCAAGCAGGACAGCGACTACGCCGTCCGTCTGCGCGAGAAGCAGCGTCTGCGCGCCCAGTACGGCATCCGCGAGAAGCAGCTGACCATCGCCTTCGAAGAGGCCCGCCGCGCGAAGGGCCTGACCGGTGAGAACCTGGTCGAGCTCCTCGAGATGCGCCTCGACGCCCTCGTGCTGCGTGCCGGCTTCGCCCGCACCACCGCGCAGGCCCGTCAGATGGTCGTGCACCGTCACATCCTCGTCGACGGCCAGCTCGTCGACCGCCCCTCCTTCCGCGTGAAGCCGGGCCAGATGATCCACGTCAAGCAGCGCTCCGAGGGCACCGAGCCCTTCCAGGTCGCCGCCGCCGGTGGTCACATCGACCTGCTCCCGAAGACCCCGGCCTACCTCGAGGTCGAGCTCGACAAGCTCCAGGCGCGCCTCGTCGCCCGCCCGAAGCGCGCGCAGGTCCCCGTGACCTGCGAGGTCCAGCTCGTGGTCGAGTACTACTCGGGCCGCTAGCAGCACGAGTCACGACATACTAGAGAGCGGGTCGCCCACAGGGTGGCCCGCTCTCGTCGTATCCGGCCCCGCCCGGGTCGCTTTCCTGAAGGAGTCACCGTGACCGGTGGAGATATCGCAGGCCTGATCGCCGCCGGAGTGTTCGCCGTGCTGGTCGGCCTGATCGCCGTGCCCCTGCTGAAGCTCGGCGGCGTGTTCGATCAGACCCGCGACTCCATCAAAGACGTCAGCGACGGCATCACGCCGATCCTCGCCGAGTCGACGGTGACCGTGCAGGAGGCGAACAAGCAGCTCGCCCGGGTCGACGTCATCACCCGGAACGTCGAGGAGGTGACGGGCAACGTCACGTCGCTCGTCGCGCTGTTCGCGGCATCGGTGGGCGGGCCCCTGATCCGCCTCGCCGGCTTCAGCGCCGCGGTGCGCGCCGGCCTCACGAGCCTCCGGGCCGCGAAGGAGGCCGACGACGTCGTCTCCGACAAGAAGCCGTCGAAGAAGCGCTCGTCGACGTCCGGCTCCAAGAAGAAGCGCTAGCCCGCGTCTGCACCCCGCACGGGGGAGTTGTGGTCGGGGGAGCGCGCCGATAGTTTTCTCGACGGGGCAGGCGGGGGACGCCGGCTCTGCTCGGGCAGCACCGCTCGTCGACCCGGGGAGACCACGTGCCTCTGCACCTGCGCGCCGCGCGAATCCGCCGAACCATCGCGGGAACCCTGCTGATCACAGCGTTGCTGGGCGGGATGCTCGGCGGCGCAGGAGCGGCGGTGGCGTCGACTCCCACACCGACTCCCACGCCCACGTCGACGGCCGCTCCGGCACCGGTGGCCACCTCCACTCCGTCTCCGTCTCCGACGCCGGTGCCGTCGACGGCACCGGCAACCACCCCGGCACCCACGGCGACGCCGACCGCGGCGCCGACGCCGACGTCTGCGCCGACGCCGACGTCTGCGCCGACACCGACTGCTGCGCCGACACCTCAGCCCACGCCTACGAAGACACCAGCGCCTTCGAAGACACCCGCGCCGACGCCGACGCCGGCAGCGACGGAGCCCCCGGCCCAGCGCGCCGCAGCGCTGGGCAGCATCTCCGGTGTCGTCCGCAACGCGGGCACCGGCGCAGTGATCCCGAACACCTTCGTCTCCGCTTCGCAGCGCAACGGAACGGGGTTCTGGGGATACACCTACACCGATGCGCAGGGTGCCTACCGCATCGACTCGGTGCCGACCGGGGACTACGTCCTCTCCTTCCAGAACCAGCCCTCCTACGTCAACGAGTACTGGAACGACACGACCGACTTCCTCTCGGCGACGCTCCTCCGGGTGGACGGCTCGGACGTGACCGGCATCGACGCCGGCCTCGTGCGCACGGGTGCCGTGAGCGGCACGGTGACCGACGCATCCACGGGCCGGCCCCTGGCGGGCGTCAGCGTGCAAGCCCGACCGAAAAGCGGCAGCTACACCTTCGGGCAGACCGCCGTCACCGACGCCGCCGGGGCGTACCGGATCACCGGTGTCGCCCCGGGTGCGACGACTCTCTCCTTCGACGCGTCGGCCGAGTCCGCGTACATCGACGAGTGGTGGAACGACCGGGCATCCCAGAGCGAGGCCACGTTCTTCACCGTCTCGAGCGGCAAGACCACCGTCGGCCGTGACGCCGCCCTGGCACCGGGCGGCAGCATCAGCGGCACGATCAAGGGCACCGGAGGTGTCCCGCTGCAGTACGTCAGCGTGCAGGTCGTGAACCCCGACGGCAGCATCGTCGGCTGGGCCAACACGAACGCCGCGGGTTCCTACGTCATCGGCGGGCTCCGTTCGGGCAGCTATCTCCTCGGCGTCAACCTGTCCCCGTCTGCGGACTACACCCCGCAGTGGTGGAAGGGGAAGCCGACCCGCGAGACCGCGACGCCGATCGCGGTCACCGCCGGCCAGGCTGTGACGAAGCGGGACATCACCCTCACCCGCGGCGCGACCGTGAGCGGCACGGTGACATCCGCGACCACCGGCGCCCCGCTGTCGATGGTGACGGTCTCGGCCGTCGACGCCTCCGGCTTCAGCTCGAAGAGCGGCTACACCGACGCCGGCGGCGCATACACGATCACCGGTCTCCCGGCCGGAAGCTACTCGTTCAAGTTCGCCCCGAGCTCCGTCGCCGACAGCGCCGCCTACGCCTACCAGTGGAGCGGTGGTGCCGGCCTCCGCTCAGCCGCGACGACCACCACGGTCGCCACCTCCCAGGTCGTGACCGGCGTGAACGCATCCCTGACGAAGGGTGGCTCGATCTCAGGCATCGTGAAGGATGCACAGACGCTCGTGCCCCTGCCCCAGGCCAACGTGAACGTCTACGACGCCGATGGAGCGTATGCCGGTTACACCTACACCTCGGGCAAGGGCGCCTACACCGTGCGCTCCCTCCCAGCGGGCACCTACCGCATCTCGTTCAGCACCCTCGACGACCACGCACTGCAGTGGTGGAGCGGCAAGTCGATGCTCAGCAATGCGAACCCCTCGGCACTGCCCGCCGGTGGCGCGCTGACCGGGCGCAACGCGCTGCTGAAGACCTCAGGCACCGTCGCCGGGCGGGTGACGGATGCGGCCGGCGCCCCGATCAAGGGCATCTGGGTCACCGGCTGGCTGTTCGACTCGACCGGCACCGCGGCCGCGTCGAGCACCACCACCGACGCCGACGGCCGGTACACCCTGCTCGGTCTCCCGCCGGGTCAGGTGAAGATCGGCTTCAGCGACCACCACTGGACCGAGCCCAGTACGAAGGGACGCTATGTCGACACCTTCTGGTCGGGCGCGGCGAGCGTCGACACCGGTACCCCGGTCACGGTGACCGGCGGGGGCGTCGTACCCGATGTCTCGACGTCGATGACCCTCCGGCCCAAGCCCTTCACGACCAGCCCCGTCCCGACGATCACGGGCACCGCGGCCGTCGGCAGCATCCTGAAGGCGGTCACCACGGGCTGGTCGCCCGCCCCGGCGTTCGGCTACCAGTGGCTGTGCTCCGGGACCCCGATCCCGGGAGCGACGGCATCCTCCTACCGCCTGGTCAAGGCCGACGCGGGAGCCACGGTCTCGGTCGCCGTGACGGGCACCCTGACCGGGTACACGACGACGACCCGAACCAGCTCCGTGACCGCCGCGGTGCTGGCCAAGCTCAGCGCGACGCCGACCCCGATCATCAGCGGGGTGCCGTCCGTCGGCACGACGCTGACGGCGCAGCCGGGTGCCTGGGCCCCCGCACCCGTCGCACTGAGCTACCAGTGGCTTCGCGACGGCGTGCCGCTGACCGGCAAGGTGAAGTCGGTGTACCTGCTGAGCACCGCCGACACCGGGCACAGCATCTCCGTCGCCGTCACCGGCACGAAGCAGGGCTACGCCATCGTGACCCAGACGTCATCGCCCGTCGCCATCCGCGCAGCAGGCTGATCGGCGGCCTTCGCGACCGCCGCCGGACCGGCGGGCTAAGCTTGACGAAGGCTTGAACGGTCGCCGTCGTGCGCCCGGAACGAACGAGGAGAACGCAATGAAGAAGATCCTGTGGCTCGTCATCGGCATCGGCGTGGGTTTCGCCGTCGCCCACCAGGTGAACCAGACCAAGAGCGGCAAGGAGTTCTTCTCCGAGCTCGACCGCAAGACCAAGGAGTTCAGCGACTCACTCGTCGACGGCTACCGCGAGCGCGAGGCCGAGCTCCGCGACGCCATCTCCGGCGCCGGGGACGCGCTCTCCAAGTAGCCGGGCACGGGGTCCGGCAGCTCGCCGGTGCCCGCCTGCCGATCCGAACTCCGCGCCGATCCGAACCGGGAACACCACTTCACCCATGCTCACCGCTGACATCCGCAACCGCTGGCTCGACTTCTTCGGCGATCGCGGCCACACCGTCGTGCCGTCCGCCTCGCTCGTCAGCGACGATCCGTCGCTGCTGTTCACCGTCGCCGGCATGGTGCCGTTCATCCCGTACCTGTCGGGGCTGGTGCCCGCACCGTACCCGCGCGCCACGAGCGTGCAGAAGTGCATCCGCACCCTCGACATCGAGGAGGTCGGCAAGACCACCCGGCACGGCACCTTCTTCCAGATGAACGGCAACTTCTCGTTCGGCGACTACTTCAAGGAGGGCGCGATCGGGTACGCCTGGGAGCTGCTCACCACGCCCGAGTCCGAGGGCGGCCTGGGCCTCGCCGAGCGCGACCTCTGGGTCACCGTCTACGAGGACGACGACGAGGCGATCGACATCTGGAAGCGGGTGGCAGGGGTTCCGGATGCACGCATCCAGCGCTTCGGCAAGGAGGACAACTACTGGTCCACCGGCCAGCCCGGTCCGGCCGGGCCCTGCTCGGAGATCTACTTCGACCGCGGCCCCGCCTACGGTGCCGAGGGCGGCCCCGCTGCCGACGAGAACCGCTACATCGAGATCTGGAACCTCGTGTTCATGCAGTACCTCCGCGGCGAGGGCACCTCCAAGACCGAGTTCGAGATCCTCGGCGAGCTGCCGCGCAAGAACATCGACACCGGCATGGGCCTCGAGCGCGTCGCCTTCCTCAAGCAGGGCGTCGAGCACCTCTACGAGATCGACCAGGTGCGCCCGGTGCTCGACCGCGCCGCCGAGATCTCGGGCCGACGCTACGGCGCCGACCACGACGACGACGTGCGGATGCGCGTGGTCGCCGATCACGTGCGCTCCGCCCTGATGCTGATGAGCGACGGCGTCACGCCCGCCAACGACGGCCGCGGCTACGTGCTGCGGCGCCTGCTCCGGCGCACGGTGCGCTCGATGCGCCTGCTCGGCGTCGACACCGCGACCATGCCCGAGCTGCTGACCGCCTCGCGCGATGCGATGAAGGCGGCCTATCCCGAGGTCGAGACCGACTTCTCGCGCATCTCGCGCGGTGCGTACGCCGAGGAGGAGTCCTTCCTCCGCACGCTCACCGGCGGCACGACCATCCTCGACACCGCGGTCGCCGCGGTGAAGCAGAAGGCGGCCTCGGGCACCGACGCCGCGCCCGTGCTCGCCGGCGACACCGCCTTCCTGCTGCACGACACCTACGGCTTCCCGATCGACCTCACCCTCGAGATCGCCGAGGAGTCCGGCCTCGCCGTCGACCGCGTCGCGTTCGAGTCGCTGATGGCCGAGCAGAAGCAGCGCGCCAAGGCCGACGCCAAGGCGAAGAAGCTCGGCATCACCGACCTCACCGTGTACAGCCAGTTCCGCGCCCTCGGCGAGACCGTGTTCCGCGGCTACGACGAGCTCGAGGCGGAGTCGCCGGTGCTCGGCCTGATCGTCGACGGCGTCTCGGTGACGTCGGCCGTCGCGGGGGAGCAGGTCGAGGTCATCCTCGCCGAGACCGCCCTCTACGCGGAGTCGGGCGGCCAGGAGGCCGACGCCGGAACGATCATCGGCGACGGCTTCGAGCTGACCGTGCTCGACGTGCAGAAGCCGGTGAAGGGGCTGATCAGCCACCGCGTCGAGGTCACCAGCGGCCAGGTGGCCGTCGGCGACCAGGCGCGCTCGGTGGTCGACCCCTCGTGGCGCCGCGGTGCCACGCAGGCCCACTCGGCGACGCACCTCATCCACGCGGCGCTGCGTCAGACGCTGGGCGAGGAGGCCCACCAGGCCGGCTCGTACAACAAGGCCGGCTACATGCGGCTCGACTTCTCGTGGAACCAGCCGCTCTCGGCCGCGACCCGCACCGAGATCGAGGAGATCGCCAACACCGCCATCCGCGACGACCTGCAGGTCGTCACCCGCGAACTGCCGCTCGACGAGGCCCGTTCGATGGGCGCCATGGCACTGTTCGGCGAGAAGTACGGCGAGGTGGTGCGCATGGTCGACATCGGCGGCCCGTGGTCGCGCGAGCTCTGCGCCGGCACCCACGTCTCCACCAGCGCGCAGATCGGCCTGATCAACCTGCAGGGCGAGTCGTCGATCGGCTCGGCCAACCGTCGCGTCGAGGCGCTCGTCGGTCTCGAGGCGTTCCGCGAGTTCGCCGCCGAGCGGGCGCTCGTGTCGCAGCTGACCTCGTCGCTGAAGGCACCGCGCGACGAGATCGCGACGCGCGTCGCCGACCTGGCTGCGAACCTCAAGGCGGCCGAGAAGAAGATCGCCGCGTTCGAGGCCTCGCAGCTGTCGACGCGCATCCCGGCCCTCGCCGCCGCCGCGCGTCCGGCCGGCGCCGTGTCGCTGGTGGCTGCCGACCTCGGTGAGCTGCGCTCGCCCGACGACGTGCGCCAGCTCGCCTCCGGCGTGCGCGAGGCCCTCGTGGCCGGCGGGTCCGCCGCCGCTGTCGTCGCCCTCGCCGCTGCCGTGAACGGCAAGCCCGTCGTGATCGTGGCCACCACCGACGGCGCCCGCGCGGCCGGCGTCAAGGCCGGAGCCCTCGCCAAGATCGCCGCCGGCGTGCTCGGCGGTGGCGGAGGCGGCAAGGACGACCTGGCCCAGGGCGGCGGCACCGACGTCGGCGCCGTCCCCGCGGCGCTCGAGGCCATCGGCCGGGCAGTGACGGCCGGTTGAGCATGCGCAGCGGGGTGCGGGTCGGCGTCGACGTGGGCAGGGCCCGCATCGGTGTCGCCCGCACCGACCTGCACGGCATGCTCGCCACCCCGGTCGAGACCGTGCCCCGCACGGCTCCCGGCGAGGTGCCCGAGACCGGGCCGAGCGCCGACGTCGTTCGCATTCTGGACATCGCGGACGAGCTCGAGGCCCTCGAGTTCGTGGTCGGTCTGCCGCTGTCGATGAGCGGTGCCGAGACCGCCTCCACCCAGGATGCGCGGGACTTCGCCGCCCGTCTCGGCGCGGCATCGGGCCGCCCGGTGCGGATGATCGACGAGCGGCTCAGCACCGTCTCGGCCCAGGCCGCCCTGCACCGGAACGGCCGGAACACCAAGAGCTCCCGCCCCGTGATCGATCAGGTCGCCGCGGTTATACTCCTTCAACATGCCCTCGACAGCGAGCTTGCCACCGACAGACCCCCCGGCATCCTCCTCGACCCGAGTCAAGGAAAAGGCAGTGACTGACCGACAGCCCGCACAGGACCACCCGTTCGCCGAGTTCTTCCGACAGGAGCCGGCGACGCCGCCGAGCCCCGCGGAATCGCCCCGGCGGGCCGCCCGACAGGCCGCGACACCGACGTCCGCGAGCCCCGGCGCCGCAGCCCCGGCGGAGCCGGCACCCGCGACCCGCGCGTCGATGAACCGCTCCTCGACCCGCACCGCCGACGACGACGTCGAGCACGTGGGCATCGAGCACTTCGGGCTCGGCGGCGACGACGCCCACCCCGGCGGCCCGGGCTCCGGGTCCGGCGGCTCCGGCCGCACGGGCGGCGGCAGCGGCGGCTCCGGCGGAGGGCAGGGCGGCTCCGGCGGCGGGCGCCGCTCCTCCGGTGGCGGGCGCCCCCCGCGCGAACGGCGTCGACGCCGCTGGGTGACCCCGATGATCGTGCTCGTCGTCATCCTCGGCCTGATCGCCGGTGCCGGCGTCTTCGTCTGGAACGTCTTCGGGGAGCAGGTGCAGAGCCTGATCGCCGGCAGCCCCTCCGCCGACGACTACCAGGGCTCCGGTGAGGGCGAGGTGATGTTCGTCGTCAACGACGGCGACGTCGGCGAGACCATCGGCGACAACCTCGCCGAGGCGGGCGTGATCGCCAGCTCCCGCGCCTTCTACGAGCTGCTGCTCGACCAGGACCCGGCGCCCGTCTTCCAGGCCGGCACCTTCCGGCTGGCCGAGAAGATGAGCGCCCAGTCCGCGCTCGACGCGCTGCAGAACCCCGACGCGAAGGTCGATTTCACGGTGACCATCCCCGAGGGCTCCAGCGCCAAGGGCATCTACCAGGAGCTCGCCGACGTCACGGGCATCCCGATCGAGGAGTTCCAGGCCGTCGGCGCGAACTACGCCGCACTCGGAGTACCGGCGAACGCCCCGACCATCGAGGGCTTCCTCTTCCCGGCGACCTACGTCTTCCAGCCCGGCGAGACCGCGACCGACATGATCACCACCATGGTGAACCGCAGCTTCCAGTCGCTGGATGCCGCCGGCGTCGCCCCCGACGACCGCCTGCGGGTGCTCTCGCTGGCCGCGTTGATCCAGAAGGAGGCCGGCAGCGTCGAGGACATGGCGAAGGTCTCCCGCGTCTTCACCAACCGCCTCGACCAGGGCTGGAACATGGAGTCCGACGCCACGGTGGCCTACGGCGCCGGCCACAGCCGGGTCGAGACCACCCAGGCCGAGCGCGAAGACCCGAACAACATCTACAACACCTACTACTACCCGGGTCTCCCGGCCGGCCCGATCTCGAACCCGGGCGACGACGCGATCAACGCGGCGCTGCACCCGGCCGACGGCCCGTGGATGTTCTTCGTGACGGTCGACCTCGACACCGGCGAGACGGTCTTCTCGACCACCGCCGACGAGCACGCCGCCGCCGTGGAGCGCCTGCAGGCCTGGTGGGCCGCCCACCCCGACGTGGAGTAGCCGGCACCGTGTCCGAGACCTTCGTGGGCGACGAGGCCGACGGCCGGCCGCGTGAGCGGCGGCTCGGCGTTCTCGGCTCGCCGATCGCGCACTCGCGGTCGCCGCTGCTGCACCGCACCGCCTATCGCGCATTGGGGCTGCCCTGGCACTATGACGCGCACGAGGTGACGACGGATGCGCTGCCGGCGTTCATCGACGGCCTCACGGCCGAGTGGCGCGGCCTCTCGCTCACCATGCCGCTGAAGGAGACGATCCGGCCGCTGCTGACGAGTGTCGACGCGGTGGCCGAGGCCAGCGGAGCCGTGAACACCGTGCTCGTCACCGAGCACGACGGGCGGCGCGAGCTCGGTGGCTTCAACACCGACGTGCACGGCATCCGAGAGGCCCTGGAGCGCGCCGGAGTGGCCGACGTGCGCCGCGTGATGATCGTGGGGGCCGGCGCGACCGCCCGCTCGGCCGCCGTCGCAGTCGCCCAGCTCGGCGCCGAGCACGCCGACATCGTGCTGCGGAGCCCCGGCAAGGCCGGCTCCGTCGTCGAGGCGGCGCGCGCCGCCGGGCTCAGCACCGAGGTCGTGGCTCTGCACGATCCGGGGATGCGGCTGATCGAGCCCGACCTGACGATCAGCACGCTGCCCGGCGGGGTCGGGGTGGGCGTGAACTTCGTCGACGCCGCGGCGCCGCGCAGCTCGAGCATCCTGGACGTGGCCTACCACCCGTGGCCGAGCGAGCTCGCGACGATCTGGCAGGAGGCCGGCAGCCTCGCGGTGCCCGGGCTCGCGATGCTCGTGCACCAGGCGGTCGGCCAGATCCGGGTGTTCGTGCACGGCGACCCGCTGGTGGCGCTCGACGGCGAGGAGCGCATCCTCGCGGCCCTGCTCGACGCGGTGGGGCTCGACGCGGCGGGGCGACTGCGCGACTGAGCCACCGGGACGACCCCGCCGAGAGGCCCACCGGCGACCGGGCTGAGCTGAGGAGTCCTCCGTCTGTGGGAGGATCGTAACCATGCTTCGTTGGCTCACCGCCGGGGAGTCCCACGGTCAAGAACTCGTCGCGATCGTCGAGGGTCTTCCGTCCGGCATCCCCGTCACACTCGATCAGCTCCGCACCGACCTCGCTCGGCGGAAGCTCGGCTACGGCCGTGGCGCCCGCATGAAGTTCGAGCAGGACGAGCTCGCGATGACCGGCGGCGTCGTGCACGGCCGCACCCTCGGCAGCCCGGTCGCCGTGCGCATCGGCAACACCGAGTGGCCTAAATGGACCGAGGTGATGGGCGTCGAGCCCCTCGACGAGGAGCTCCCCGGCCGCGGCCGCAGCGCCCCGCTCACCCGCCCCCGCCCGGGTCACGCCGACCTGGTCGGCATGCAGAAGTACGACTTCGACGAGGCCCGCCCCATCCTCGAGCGGGCGAGCGCCCGGGAGACGGCCGCCCGCGTCGCGCTCGGCGCCATCGCCCGCGCCTTCCTCGGCGAGCTCGGCATCACCCTCGTCAGCCACACCCTCTCCATCGGGCCGGTGCGGGTGCCCGAGGGTGCCGCGCTGCCGAAGCCCGGCGACGTCGACGCGCTCGACGCCGACCCGGTGCGCTGTTTCGACGCCGCCACGAGCGCGCTGATGGTCGCGGAGATCGACGACGCCCACAAGGAGGGCGACACCCTCGGCGGTGTCGTCGAGGTGCTCGCCTACGGGCTGCCACCGGGGCTCGGCTCGCACGTGCACTGGGACCGACGGCTCGACTCCAAGCTCGCGGCCGCGCTGATGGGCATCCAGGCCATCAAGGGCGTCGAGGTCGGCGACGGCTTCGAGACCACGAGGCGCCGCGGCTCGGCCGCGCACGACGAGCTGTACCGCGAGGGCGACGAGATCACGCGAGCCACCGACCGCGCGGGCGGCACCGAGGGCGGCATGTCCACGGGCACCGTGCTGCGCGTGCGCGCCGGTATGAAGCCGATCGCGACCGTGCCGCACGCCCTGCACACGATCGACGTGACCACGGGGGAGGACGCGGCGGCGCACCATCAGCGCTCCGACGTCTGCGCCGTTCCGGCCGCCGGTGTCGTGGCCGAGGCCATGACCGCGCTGGTGCTGGCCGACGCCGTGCTCGAGAAGTTCGGCGGCGACTCGGTCGGCGAGACCCGCCGCAACCTCGAGGGCTACCTCGCCGCCATCCCCGAGGCGCTGCGCACCGGCATCGCCCGCGCATGAGGGTGGTGCTGATCGGCCCGCCGGCCTCGGGCAAGTCGCGCATCGGCAAGAAGCTGGCGCGGATGCTCGGCACCGGCTTCGTCGACACCGACCGCCTCGTGGTGAAGGAGCACGGACCGATCCCGGAGATCTTCGCGGAGCACGGGGAGGCCCACTTCCGCGCACTGGAGCGGGCGGCCGTGGTCACGGCGCTCGAAAGCGACGGCGTCGTCGCCTTCGGGGGAGGTGCGGTGCTCGATCCCGAGACGCAGCGCGACATCGATTCGTGGCCGGTCGTGCTGCTGACCGTGCATCCGGATGCCGTCGCCGGCCGCCTCGGCAACGGCAGACGGCCCACCGTGCCCGACGTCGAGACCTGGAAGGTCGTCTACGAGCGTCGCCGGGAGCTCTACGAGAGCCTCGCCGACCACACCGCCGACACGAGCTCGCAGCCCACCGAGAAGGTCGCCGCCGAGATCATGGAGTGGCTCGGCAGCGCCGACGCCGCGAACGTCACGAAGCAGAAGGAGATCGAGCGATGAGCGCCGAGCCCACCGTCATCCCCGTCATCGGAGAGAACGGCTACGACGTGCTCGTCGGCCGCGGCATCCTGGGGCGGGTCGCCGAGGGCTTCGGCCCCGGGGTGAAGAAGGTGCTGATCGTGCATCCGCCGACCCTCGGCCAGGCGGCCGCGAGCCTGCGCGAGAGTCTGCTCGACCGCTACGAGGTGCTGCTGGCCGAGATCCCGGATGCGGAGGCCGGCAAGCGCATCGAGGTCGCCTCATTCTGCTGGCAGGTGCTCGGGCAGGCCGACTTCACCCGCACGGATGCGGTGGTCGGCTTCGGCGGAGGCGCCGTCACCGACCTGGCCGGGTTCGTCGCCGCGACCTGGCTGCGCGGCGTCACCCTCGTGCAGGTGCCCACCACGCTGCTCGGCATGGTCGACGCGGCCGTGGGCGGCAAGACCGGCATCAACACCAACGAGGGCAAGAACCTCGTGGGCGCCTTCTACGCGCCGTCGCTCGTGGTCGAAGACCTGGACACGCTCGCCCCGCTGCCGCGGAACGAGATGCTCGCCGGCTTCGGGGAGGTCGTGAAGTGCGGGTTCATCGCCGAGCCCGAGATCCTCGACATCATCGAGGCCGACGTCGACAAGGCCACCGACCCCACCTCCGACGAGCTGCGGCGGCTGATCGAGCTGTCGGTCGCCGTCAAGGCGCGGGTCGTGAGCTCGGACTTCAAGGAGGCCGGGCTCCGCGAGATCCTCAACTACGGGCACACCCTCGGCCACGCGATCGAGCACGCCGAGCGGTACCAGTGGCGGCACGGCGCGGCGGTGGCCGTCGGCATGATGTTCGCGGCCGAGCTCGGCCGCCTCACCGGATCGCTGTCGGACGAGGTCGTCGACCGGCACCGGCGCATCCTGACCTCGCTGACGCTGCCGACCGAGTACCCGGCCGGGCGCTGGCAGACGCTGCTCGCCACGATGCAGCGCGACAAGAAGTCGCGCGGCGGGATGCTGCGGTTCATCGTGCTCGACGACCTGGCGCGGCCCTCGGTGCTCGCCGGGCCCGAGACCTCCCTGCTGTTCGCCGCGTACCAAGAGATCGCCTCCTAGGAGCTCGCATGTCGTCTGTCCTCGTCCTCAACGGCCCGAACCTCGGGCGTCTCGGCAGCCGCGAACCCGACGTGTACGGGTCGCAGGACCTCGACTCGCTCCGGCAGCTGCTCGAGACCGACGCGGCCGGGCGGCTCTCGATCGACCTGCGGCAGACCAACGACGAGGCCGAGTTGGTGTCGTGGCTGTACGAGGCCGTCGACACGGCGACCCCGGTCATCCTGAACCCGGCGGCGTTCACGCACTACTCGTACGCGCTGCGGGATGCGGCCGCCCTCGTGACGAAGGCCGGGGTGCCGCTGATCGAGGTGCACATCTCGAACCCGCACGCACGCGAGACGTTCCGGCACACGAGCGTGATCTCGGGGATCGCGACCGGGGTGATCGCGGGGTTCGGGTTCGGGTCGTACCGGCTCGCGCTCGCGTCGCTGCTCTGGCGCTGACCGCGCGGGCCCGAGCGGTCGCAGAGGCGGACCCGGTACACTCTTCGAGGACCTTCGCGACCGACATGCCGGTCGCAACACCTTCTTCGAAACGGATTCCCCCCTCCATGGCTTCAACGAACGACATCAAGAACGGCACCGTGCTGGACATCGACGGCCAGCTCTGGAACGTGATCGAGTTCCAGCACGTCAAGCCGGGCAAGGGCGGCGCCTTCGTGCGCACCAAGATCAAGAACGTGCGCACCGGCAAGCTCGTCGACCGCACCTTCAACGCCGGCGCTAAGATCGAGACGGCCAACGTCGACCGTCGCGACTTCCAGTACCTGTACAAGGACGGCGAGGACTTCGTGTTCATGGACACGAGCGACTACGACCAGATCACCATCCCCGGCACGATCGTCGGCGACGCCGCCAACTTCCTGCTCGAGCAGCAGACCGCGACCATCGCTCTCACCGACGGCGAGCCGCTCTACGTCGAGCTCCCCGCCTCGGTCGTGCTCGAGATCACCTACACCGAGCCGGGCCTGCAGGGCGACCGCTCGACCGGTGGCACCAAGCCGGCCACCGTCGAGACCGGCTACCAGATCAACGTCCCGCTGTTCCTCGAGATCGGCACCAAGGTCAAGGTCGACACCCGCACGGGCGACTACCTCGGCCGGGTCAACTAGGCCCCGTCGTTGAGCGCACGCACGAAGGCCCGCAAGCGGGCCCTCGACATCCTCTACGCCGCCGACGTGCGGCAGATCCCGATCACCGAGGCCCTCGCGGCCGAGGCGGGCCGGGCCGCGAGCGAGCCCGACCGGCAGAACTCGTGGCTGTACGCCCGTGAGATCGTCGACGGCGTCGTCGACCGCTTCAGCGAGATCGACGAGACCATCGAGAGCTACGCCCAAGGCTGGACGATCGCGCGCATGCCGACGATCGACCGCGCGCTGCTGCGTATCGGCGTCTGGGAGATCCTCTACAACGACGAGGTGCCCGCGGGCGTCGCGATCGCCGAGGCGGTCGAGCTCGCCAAGACGCTCTCGACCGACGACTCGGGCGGCTTCGTGAACGGCGTGCTCGGCAAGGTGGCCCAGGCGGCCTAGCCCGCCCCGGGGATGCGCATGCGACGGTTCGTGCCCGGGGTCGTGCTCACCGTCGTCTCCGTCGTGCTGGGCGGATGCACCACGGCCGGCGCACCGACGTCGGCCCCGTCCCCGACCGGGGACACCTCGGCTGCCGGGCCGGAGGTGTGGGGGAGCGTGGCGTTCTGGACCTCTCCCGAGGGCGACCTCTCGCTGTGTCCGGCTCCGTTCATCGATCCGGGCTGGGGCGGTCCGTCGGTCTGCGATGATCCACTTGAGGTCGACGGGGTGGATGCCGCCGAGCTCGCGATGTCGTCGCCTCAGTCCAGCGCCGGCGAGGACGACGGATGGACCTGGTCCGCCCACGTCGTGACGGGGTCGCTCGCCGGAAACCGCTTCAGGGTGACCGGCATCGACACGCGGGAGGCGATCGCCCTGCAAGACGCCGCCTCGGCACCGCCCGTCCCCTCCGAGCCGCAGCCGAGCTACTCGACCGACGAGGAGAAGTCGGCGGCGCTGTTCGCGCAGGCCGATCCGGAGCAGTACGGCTGTGCGGAACCCGAGGGCGGATGGCGCGATGCCGGCGACCTCGAGGGACTGATCGGCCCGTACACCGCCGGCTATCCGGGTCAAGTCGTCGGCTGGGCGCCGCTCGGGGTCGCCGACGGTGTGAGCGTCGCCCTGATCGGCGCAGCGGCTGACGCCGACCTCGACGCCGTGCGTACCGGCATGCAAAAGCTCTTCCCCGACGCGGCCTGCATCGTGACCTCATCGGTCTCGGCGATCGAGCTGCAGAGCGCTCTCGACGAGCCGTTGTTCGGCCCCGACCCGTACGTCGCGCGCTCGAGCACGGATGCCGCTGGTCGTACCACGGCCGATCCCTACCTCGCGATCTTCCGCACGGCCCCGAGCGACGAGCTCGACGCCGCGATCGCGCGGTACCCCGCCGGTATGGTGCTCCTGTGGACCTGGTTCCACCGGCTGCCCTGAGCGACCGGCTCAGGGCAGCCGAGGGTGGGGTCAGGCGCGGCGGCGGAGGCGGCGGGTGAGGTAGGCCGCGAGGGCTCCCGCGCCGACGAGGAACGTCGCGAGGGCGGCGAAGCCGGCCGCGTCGGAGCCCGTCGCCGCGAGCTCCGCGCCAGGAGTCGCGGGCGCCGCGCCGGGAGCGGGGGCCCCGGGAGCGGGCGCGGGCGCCGGGGCGGGGGCGGTCGACGTCGGGTCGGGGATCGGCGTCGGCACGGCGTCGGAGGTGACGGCGAAGGCCGTCGTGGTGCCCGAGACCTCGTTGCCGACGAGGAGCATCGGGGCGCCGGTGGGGGAGTCGGCGGCCGGGACGAAGGCGAGGCCCTCGGGGCCGAGGTCGCCCGATGCCGCGAGTGCCTCCGGGGACGCGGACGGGTCGGCCACCGAGAAGTCGCGGTTGTTGACGTACGTGACGAACTGCGTCGCAGCCGGGTCGGTGATGTCGTAGACCATCACGCCGCCGACGCGTTCGAGGCCGATGAAGGCATAGCGGCGTCCGTCCACCTCGCCGAGGGCGAGGCCCTCGGGCTCCGGCCCCTTGTCGTCGCTGCGGGAGTCGAACGCGACCTCGGTGTGGTCGGAGTTGAAGGCGCCCTCCGGCAGGTCGGCCGCGGTGATCTCCTCGAAGTCCGAGCCCGAGTCGAACACCTGCTGCCCGTCCGACGACCAGATCGAGAACGAGCGTCCGCCAAAGGCGTAGAGGGACGAGTAGCAGCCGGCGGCCTCGTCGAAGCCGTCGGCAGTGGTGACCTTGAGGCGGCCGAGCTGCGCGTCCGTGACGAACGGCGCCAGCGGGGCGCAGACGTCGAGGTCCTCGACCCGCGCCTCCTCCGAGTAGCCCTCCCAGTCGCGGCTGTCGCCCTCGTTCGCCGAGACCACGTAGCTCTCCCCGCCGACGGTGTAACTGCCGATCGCGTCGGGTTGGTACAGACCGCGCACCGGCCAGGTGGTGATGTCCACCGCATCGTCCTTGTCGGAGGCGTCGAACGGCGTGACCGAGAAGTCCTGGTAGCCGAGCGCGTGGATGTCGGTGACCGTCGCCGAGGCGATGTCGACGACGGCGATGGCGTTCGCCTCCTGCAGCGACACGTACGCCGTGCCGCCGGAGACGGTGACGTACTCGGGCTCGAGGTTCTCGGAGACGGGGTTCACGGCGCCGACGCGCACGCCGAAGACACGCACGCCCTCGGGCAGCGGCTTCGACCCGCCCGCCTCGAAGTCGTGGAAGCCGGCGCTCCGCACGGCCGACTGGGTGGGCGCGGTCACGGTCGAGGGAACCGCCACGATCGACACGGTGCCCTCCGGGTCGGCGCTGTAGTCGTCGGCGGGCTCGCCCTCGTTCGCCACCAGCGCGGTGGCGCCGTCGGGGGAGAACGTCACCATGTCGGGCAGGGCGCCGACGCGCACGGCCCCGAGCGCGGTGCCGGTGCCGGCCGCGTCGAAGAACACCAGCCAGCCGTCGGCCGTCTTCGGGTCGGCCTCGACGGCGAGCGCCACCAGCCCGTCGGCGCGCACGGCGACCGAGTTGGCGACGGCGGTGGCCGGGACGGTGGAGCCGTCTGCGGCGACCACACCGGCGGTGGAGAGGTCGAACATCCGCTCGGGCGCCGAAGGGTCGGAGAGGTCGAGCACCTGGGCCACACCGGCCTGCGCGTTCACCACGAAGGCGCGCTTGGTCCCGCCGTGGAACTGCACGATCTCGGCGGCGCTCTCGTCGAACACCCCGGTCGAGAAGCTGCCCAGCGGGTTCAGGCCGATCGCCGCGTCCGAGGCCGAGGCGACGATGGGGGAGAACGGTGCGGTGGGGTCGGTGTCGAGGACGGCGTTGGCTGCGGCGGGCCCGAAGGCGACCCCCGCGACGATCGTGCAGGTGGCCAGCGTGGTGCTGGCCAGGGCGGTGAAGGCGGCGCGGCGGCGCATGGGGCTCCTCGGGAGGGGTCTCGGCGTTCGGATGCCCCAGCCGACCGCATCCGTGTGAACGACGGGTGACGCGGGCGTGAACGGGACGATCCGCAGCACTGTCACGAAGGCCCTATGATGAGGATAGCTCGAGCCTGCGATCGGCTGGAGCGGACTGCTAGAGTCGAGGGGTACACAGGCATCCTTTAAGGCCGTCCGGGAGGCGGGGAAGGAGGTCGGTCGCCATGGCACGAACCGTGCTGCAGCAGGCTGACATAGCCCGGGCGTTGACTCGGATCTCGCACGAGATCCTCGAGTCCAACCGGGGAGCGGACGATCTGGTGATCCTCGGGATCCCGACGCGCGGGGTGATCCTCGCCGATCGCATCGGCGCGTTGATCGCCGGCATCGAGCCGGGCAGCGATCCCGCCGGCATGGTGGGCGCTCTCGACATCACGATGTACCGCGACGACCTGGCGAAGCATCCGACCCGAACCCCGCAGCCCACGCAGGTGCCGCGACAGGGCATCGACGGCAAGACGGTCGTGCTCGTCGACGACGTGCTCTACTCCGGCCGCACCATCCGGGCCGCGCTCGACGCGCTCAGCGACCTCGGCCGCCCGCGCGCCGTGCGGCTCGCGGTGCTGGTCGACCGGGGCCACCGCGACCTGCCGATCCGCGCCGACTTCGTGGGCAAGAACCTGCCGACCTCCCGCTCCGAGCGCATCAACGTGCGCCTCGCCGGGCTCGACGCCACCGAAGAGGTGACGATCGAAGGATGAGACACCTCCTCTCCACCAAAGACCTCAGCCGCGACGAGGCCGTCCGCATCCTCGACATCGCCGAGGACATGGCCGACGTGCAGAACCGCGAGGTCAAGAAGCTGCCGACGCTCCGCGGCAAGACGGTCGTCAACCTCTTCTTCGAGGACTCCACCCGCACCCGCATCTCGTTCGAGGCCGCTGCCAAGCGGCTCTCGGCCGACGTGATCAACTTCTCGGCCAAGGGCTCGAGCGTCTCCAAGGGCGAGAGCCTGAAGGACACCGCGCAGACCCTCGCCGCGATGGGTGCCGACGGTGTCGTCATCCGCCACCACGCCTCGGGAGCGCCCCAGGTGCTCGCGCAGAGCGACTGGATCGACGCGGGCGTCGTGAACGCGGGCGACGGAACGCACGAGCATCCGACCCAGGCCCTGCTCGACGCGTTCACCATGCGCCGCCGGCTGCACGGCCACGCGAGCCGCGGCAGGGCGCTCGACGGAGTTCGCGTCGTCATCGTCGGCGACATCCTGCACTCCCGCGTCGCGCGGTCGAACCTGTGGCTGCTCGAGACCCTCGGGGCCGAGCTGACCTTCGTGGCCCCGGCCACGCTCGTGCCCGTCGGCGCCGAGAGCTGGCCCGCCGCGGTGGGCTTCGATCTCGACGCCACGCTCGCCGCCGTGCGGCCCGACGTGCTGATGATGCTACGCATCCAGAGCGAACGGATGAACGCCGCCTACTTCCCCAACGCCCGCGAGTACGCACGGCAGTGGGGCCTCGACGACGAGCGGATGGGGGCCTTGCGCCCGGATACGATTGTGATGCACCCCGGACCGATGAACCGCGGCCTCGAGATCTCGTCGGGTGCGGCCGATTCCCCGCAGTCGACCGTGCTCGAGCAGGTCGCGAACGGGGTGTCCATCCGGATGGCAGTGCTCTACCTGCTGCTCTCCGGCGAGCGCGGCGAGCGAGAGGCCCTGAGTTGAGCGAGCAGAGCTACCTGCTGAAGGGCGCGACCCTGCCGAGCGGCGCCGGCGCCGACATCCTGATCGAGGCCGGCCGCATCGTGTCGACCACGACCGGCGCGGTCGCTGCGGGCGCCACGGTCGTCGACGCCGCGGGCCTCGTGGCCCTGCCCGGCCTCGTCGACCTGCACACCCACCTCCGCGAGCCCGGCTTCGAGCAGAGCGAGACGGTGCTCACCGGCACTCGCGCCGCCGCGGCCGGCGGCTTCACCGCCGTCTTCGCCATGGCCAACACGCTGCCCGTCTCCGACACCGCGGGCGTCGTCGAGCAGGTGCAGGCCCTCGGCCGCGCCGCCGGCTACGCGACCGTGCGCCCGATCGGCGCCGTCACGGTGGGCCTCGGCGGCGAGCGCCTCAGCGAGATCGGAGCGATGGCCCAGTCGCGCGCCGGCGTGCGGGTCTTCTCCGACGACGGGAAGTGCGTGCACGACTCGCTGCTGATGCGCCGCGCGCTCGAGTACGTCAAGACCTTCGACGGCGTGATCGCCCAGCACGCGCAAGACCCGCGGCTGACCGAGAACGCCCAGATGAACGAGGGCTCCCTGAGCAGCGAGCTGGGCCTCAAGGGCTGGCCCGCCGTCGCCGAGGAGTCCATCATCGCCCGCGACGTGCTGCTCGCCGAGCACGTCGGCGCCCGCCTGCACATCTGCCATCTCTCCACTGCCGGCTCGGTCGACGTGATCCGGTGGGCGAAAGCCCGGGGCATCCAGGTCACCGCCGAGGCGACACCGCACCACCTCCTCCTCACCGAGGAGCTCATCCGCAGCTACGACGCCCGCTACAAGGTGAACCCGCCGCTCCGCCGTGACGAGGACGTGCAGGCGCTCCGCGAGGCGGTCGCCGACGGCACGATCGACATCATCGCCACCGACCACGCCCCGCACCCGCGCGAGGCGAAGGAGTGCGAGTGGGATGCGGCGGCCTTCGGCATGGTCGGCCTCGAGTCGGCCCTGCCCGTGGTGCAGACCGCGCTCGTCGACACCGGGCTGCTCGACTGGGCCGGCGTCGCCCGGGTGCTCTCCCAGGCCCCCGCCGCCATCGGTCGTCTGGAGAGGCACTCCCACGCCTTCGAGGACGGCGCGCCCGCGAACGTCACGCTCGTCGACCCGACCGCCTCGAGCGTGTTCGACCTCGAGCGCCTGCACGGCCGCAGCCAGAACTCGCCCTACCTCGGCGCCACCCTCTCGGGCAGCGTGCGCTGGACCTTCCACGAGGGCTTCGCCACCCTTCGCGACGGTGTGCTGGCTCCCGTGGGCGAAGCGGCCGATGCGGCCGATGCGGCGGTGCGCTGATGGAGCGGCTCGTCCCCGGGGTGCTCGTCACCCTGTTCGCCGCGCTCGTGCTCGGCGCCATGGTCTGGGCCTGGCGGGCGAGGCGCCACCGCCAGTCGGCGTTCGGCCGGGCGACGGATGCTCCGGCCGAGGCCGCGCGCGGCCGGGAGCTCGCCCGGGCATCCGTTCTCTACGTCGCCACCACCGCGGCGGGCGACCCGCTGAACCGGCTGACCATCCCGGGCCTCGCCTTCCGCGGCCGCGGTGTGCTCACCGTGCGGGAGACCGGCCTGTCGCTGGTCATCCCCGGCGAACCCGAGACCTTCATCGTCCGCGAGCGCCTGCGCTCGGTGGGCACCTCCACCTGGACCATCGACCGTGTCGTCGAGCCCGGCGGGCTCGTGCGCATCGACTGGACCTACGACTCCACCACCGGCCCGGCCGAGGTCGAGAGCTACGTCCGCGCCACCGATCTCGGTGACGCGGGCCGGCTGATCGACGCCGCCGGCGCCATCATCCCGAACAACACCCCTCAGGGAGGAACCTCGTCGTGATCACAACCGAACCCGCCGTGCTCGTGCTGGAAGACGGTCGGCGCTTCGAGGGCCGAGCCTACGGAGCCCGCGGGCGCACCCTCGGCGAGGCCGTCTTCGCCACCGGCATGACCGGCTACCAGGAGACGCTGACCGACCCCTCCTACGCCGGCCAGATCGTCATGCAGACCGCGCCGCACATCGGCAACACGGGCGTCAACGACACCGACAAGGAGTCGGCGAAGATCTGGGTCGCTGGCTACGTCGTGCGCGACCCCTCCCGCGTCGTGTCGAACTTCCGTGCCCAGCGCAGCCTCGACGACGACCTCGAGACCGACGGGGTGGTGGGCATCTCGGGCATCGACACCCGTGCGGTCACCCGCCACATCCGCAGCGCCGGCGCCATGCGCGCGGGCATCTTCTCGGGCGCGGAGTACGAGCTCTCCGCCACCGAGCAGCTCGGCGCCGTGCGCGCCGGTGCCGAGATGGCCGGCCAGAAGCTGTCGAGCGTCGTGTCGACCCGCGAGCGCTACCAGGTGCCCGCCGTCGGCGAGCGCGTCGGCTCGGTCGCGGTGCTCGACCTGGGCGTCAAGACCTCCACGCTGAACTACCTCGCCGAGCGCGGGCTCGACGTCGAGGTGCTGCCCGAGTCGGTCACGGTCGACGAGGTGCTCGAGCTCGCTCCGGATGCCCTCTTCTACAGCAACGGCCCGGGCGACCCCGAGGCCTCCGAGAGCCATGTCGAGCTGCTGCGCGAGGTGCTGAAGAGCGGCGTGCCCTACTTCGGCATCTGCTTCGGCAACCAGCTGCTCGGACGGGCGCTCGGCTTCGGCACCTACAAGCTGCCCTTCGGGCACCGCGGCATCAACCAGCCCGTGCTCGACAAGCTCACCGGCCGGGTCGAGATCACCAGCCAGAACCACGGCTTCGCCGTCGACGCGCCCCGCGAGGGCGTCGTCGACTCGCCCGCCGGCTTCGGACGGGTCGAGGTGAGCCACGTCAGCCTGAACGACGACGTGGTCGAGGGCATCCGCTGCCTCGACATCGACGCCTTCTCGGTGCAGTACCACCCCGAGGCCGCCGCCGGCCCGCACGACTCCATGTACCTGTTCGACCGCTTCCGCGAGATGGTGCTCGCGCGACGCGAGTCGCCCGACGGCCAGCTTCCCACCGCTTCCTCCGAAGGAGACCACGAGTAATGCCACGCAGAGACGACATCCAGAGCGTTCTGGTCATCGGCTCCGGCCCGATCGTCATCGGTCAGGCCGTCGAGTTCGACTACTCGGGAACGCAGGCCTGCCGCGTGCTCCGCGAGGAGGGCGTGCGCGTCATCCTGGTGAACTCGAACCCGGCCACGATCATGACCGACCCCGACTTCGCCGACGCCACCTACGTCGAGCCGATCACCTGGCAGGTCATCGAGACCATCATCGCCAAGGAGAAGCCGGACGCCATCCTGCCGACCCTCGGCGGCCAGACCGCGCTGAACGCGGCGATCCAGCTGCACGAGCACGGCATCCTCGAGAAGTACGACGTCGAGCTGATCGGCGCCAACTTCGAGGCAATCAACAAGGGCGAAGACCGGCAGATCTTCAAGCAGCTCGTGATCGACGCGGGCGCGGAGGTGGCGCGCTCCTACATCGCGCACACCGTCGAGGAGGCCGTCGGCTACGCCGAAGACCTCGGCTACCCGCTGGTCGTCCGCCCCTCCTTCACGATGGGCGGGCTCGGCTCGGGCTTCGCCTACACCGAGGAGGAGCTGCGCCGGATCGTCGGCGACGGCCTGCACCAGAGCCCGACCACCGAGGTGCTCCTGGAGGAGTCCATCCTCGGCTGGAAGGAGTACGAGCTCGAGCTCATGCGCGACACCGCCGACAACACGGTCGTCGTCTGCTCCATCGAGAACGTCGATCCCGTCGGCGTGCACACGGGCGACTCGATCACGGTGGCGCCCGCGCTCACCCTGACCGACCGCGAGTACCAGAAGATGCGCGACATCGGCATCGACATCATCCGCGCCGTCGGCGTCGACACCGGCGGCTGCAACATCCAGTTCGCCGTCGACCCGGCCAACGGCCGCATCATCGTGATCGAGATGAACCCGCGGGTGTCCCGCTCCAGCGCGCTGGCGTCGAAGGCCACCGGCTTCCCGATCGCCAAGATCGCCGCGAAGCTCGCGATCGGCTACCGGCTCGACGAGATCCCGAACGACATCACCAAGGTGACCCCCGCCTCCTTCGAGCCCACGCTCGACTACGTGGTCGTCAAGGTGCCGCGTTTCGCGTTCGAGAAGTTCCCGGCGGCCGACCCCACCCTCACCACCACCATGAAGTCGGTGGGCGAGGCCATGGCCATCGGCCGCAACTTCACCCAGGCGCTGCAGAAGTCGCTGCGCTCGCTCGAGAAGCGCGGCTCGTCGTTCCACTGGGACGGGGAGCCCGGCGACAAGGACGAGCTGCTGGCGATCGCCGCCGTGCCGACCGACGGCCGCATCGTCACGGTGCAGCAGGCCCTCCGTGCGGGGGCCAGCATCGAGGAGGCCTTCGAGGCCACCAAGATCGACCCCTGGTTCCTCGACCAGATCGTGCTGATCAACGAGGTCGCCGAGGCGATCAGCGCCTCCGAGAACGCCGACCACGCCATGTTCACCCTCGCCAAGGAGCACGGCTTCTCGGATGCCCAGATCGCGTCGCTCCGCGGCTTCGGCGAGAAGGACGTGCGCGAGGTGCGCCACATCCTCGGCATCCGCCCGGTCTACAAGACGGTCGACACCTGCGCCGGGGAGTTCCCGGCGCTCACGCCGTACCACTACTCCAGCTACGACCTCGAGACCGAGGTGGAGCCCTCGGATGCCCGCAAGGTCGTCATCCTGGGCTCCGGCCCGAACCGCATCGGCCAGGGCGTCGAGTTCGACTACTCCTGCGTGCACGCCTCGTTCGCCCTGCACGACGCCGGGTACGAGACGATCATGATCAACTGCAACCCCGAGACGGTCTCGACCGACTACGACACGAGCGACCGGCTCTACTTCGAGCCGCTCACGCTCGAGGACGTGCTCGAGGTCATCCACGCCGAGTCGCAGTCGGGTGAGCTCGTGGGCGTGGTGGTGCAGCTCGGCGGGCAGACCGCCCTCGGCCTCGCCAAGGGGCTGAAGGAGGCCGGCGTGCCGATCCTCGGCACGACCCCCGAGGCCATCGACCTCGCCGAGGAGCGCGGGCTGTTCTCGGGCATCCTCGACCAGGCGGGCCTCCTGGCCCCGAAGAACGGCATCGCGGTCGACTACGAGACGGCCGTCGCCGTGGCCGAGGAGATCGGCTTCCCCGTGCTGGTGCGCCCGAGCTACGTGCTCGGCGGCCGCGGCATGGAGATCGTCTACGACACCCCGTCGCTCGCCGACTACTTCGAGCGGATCGCCGGCCAGGGCATGGTCGGCACGGCCAACCCGCTGCTGGTCGACCGCTTCCTCGACGACGCGATCGAGATCGACGTCGACGCACTCTACGACGGCCACGAGCTCTACATCGGCGGCATCATGGAGCACCTCGAGGAGGCCGGCGTGCACTCCGGCGACTCGAGCTGCTCGCTGCCGCCCGTGACGCTCGGCCGCTCGCAGATCGACGCCGTGCGCGACGCCACCCTCGCCATCGCGCAGGGCATCGGCGTGCAGGGCCTGCTGAACGTCCAGTTCGCGATCGGCGCCGGCATCCTCTACGTGCTCGAGGCCAACCCCCGCGCCTCGCGCACCGTGCCGTTCGTGTCGAAGGCCCTGGGCATCCCGCTCGCGAAGGCCGCGTCGCGCCTCATGGTCGGCGTCACCATCGCCGAGCTGAAGGCGGAGGGAATGCTGCCCGAGCAGGACGGCTCGCGGGTTCCGCTCGACTCGCCCGTCGCCGTCAAGGAGGCCGTGCTGCCGTTCAAACGCTTCCGCACCAAGGAGGGCCTGATCGTCGACTCGGTGCTCGGCCCGGAGATGCGCTCGACCGGTGAGGTCATGGGCATCGACCGCGACTTCCCCCGCGCCTTCGCCAAGAGCCAGGAGGCCGCGTACGGCGGCATGCCGCTGACCGGCACCGTGTTCGTCTCGGTCTCCGACCGCGACAAGCGCGCGATCGTGCTGCCGGTGCTCCGGCTGCAGCAACTCGGCTTCGAGATCCTGGCCACCAGCGGCACGGCCGAGGTGCTGAACCGCAACGGCATCCACGCCGGGATCGTCGGCAAGTACTCCGAGAACGCGGCCCAGAACGCCGCAGACGGCGACGGCGAGCCGGTCGAGACGATCGTCGACCTGATCAACGCGAACAAGGTCGACATCGTCATCAACACGCCCTCCGGCCGCTCGGCCCGCGTCGACGGCTACGAGATCCGAGCCGCCGCCGTCGCGGCCGACAAGCCGCTGTTCACGACCATCGCCCAACTGGGCGCGGCCGTGGCCTCCTTCGACGCGCTGAAGGACGGCTTCGAGGTGACCTCGCTGCAGGAGTACGCCATCGCCAGGAACGCCCGTCGGTGAGCGGCGCTCCCTTCGGCGCCCGCCTCGACGGCGCGTTCGCGGCGCACGGTCACCTGTGCGTCGGCATCGACCCGCACCCCTACCTCCTTCAGGAGTGGGGCCTCGGGCGCGACGCCGCGGGCGTGCGCGACTTCGGCCTGCGGGTCGTCGAGGCGGCCGCGGGCCGGGTCGGCATCGTCAAGCCGCAGGTGGCGTTCTTCGAGTCCTTCGGCTCGGCGGGCTTCGCCGCTCTGGAGGACGTGCTCGCCGCCGCCCGCGCCGTCGGCCTGCTCGTGATCGGCGACGCCAAGCGCGGTGACATCGGCTCCACCAACGACGGCTACGCGGCGGCCTGGCTCACCGCGGGCTCGTCGCTCGAGGTCGACGCACTGACCGTCACCGCGTACACCGGCGTCGGAGCCCTCAGCGGTCTGCTCGACACCGCCGAGGCCGCCGGCAAGGGGGCCTTCGTGCTGAGCGCGACCTCCAACCCCGAGGCGCGCGTGCTGCAGACGGCGACGACGGATGCGGGCGAGAACCCCGGGCGCACGGTCGCGCGACTCGTCGCCGACGAGGTCGCCGCCCGCAACACCGACCGCACCCGCCTCGGCGACCACGGTCTGGTGCTCGGCGCCACCCAGCGCCTCGAGGACTACGGCTTCACCGGCGACGCCGGCCGCACCCTCTCGACCACGCCGGTGCTCGCGCCGGGCTTCGGCTTCCAGGGTGCCTCGTTCGACTCCATCCCCGCCGTCTTCGGGCAGCTCGCGCCGAACGTCGTGGTGAGCGTGTCCCGCTCCGTGCTCGCCCTCGGCTCCGCCAGCCCCGCCGGGGCCGCCGGCCTCGCCGAGGCGATCGAACGCGAGAGCGCCGCTCTCGGAGAGGTGCTGCGATGAACCCGCCCGATGTGGACCGTGTCGCCGCCAGCCGGGCCGCCGTAGCGGCCCGGCGTGCCCGTGCATCCGTCAAGCGAGCCGTCACCGAGCGGCGGCTGAGCGCCGTCGCCGTGCTCGAGACCGCCCTCGGCAGCACTGAGAGCATCGAGGCCGGCATGCGCGTGCGCGACCTGCTGATGGCCATCCCCGGCCTCGGGCCCGTGCGGATCGAACGCGTGATGGACTCGCTCGGCATCGCGGCGTCGAAGCGCCTGTCGGGACTCGGGGTGCACCAGCAGCAGCGGCTCCGGGAGTACCTCGAGCGCCGGGCGCCCAAGGTCGCGGCCACCGGCGACAGCCGCCTGGTCGTGCTGGCCGGGCCGACGGCGGTCGGCAAGGGCACCGTGTCCACGTACATCCGCGAGAACTACCCCGAGGTGCACCTCTCGGTCTCGGCCACCACGCGGGCGCCGCGCCCGGGCGAGGTCGAGGGCGTGAGCTACTACTTCGTCTCCGACGAGGAGTTCGACCGGATGATCGAGGCGGGGGAGTTCCTCGAGTGGGCCGTGGTGCACAACAAGTCGCGCTACGGCACGCCGCGCACCCCGATCGACCGCGCCCTCGCGGCCGGGACGAGCGTGCTGCTCGAGATCGACATCCAGGGCGCCCGCCAGGTGAAGGCAGCCGAGCCGAGCGCCACGCTCGTGTTCCTGCTGCCCCCGACCTGGGACGAACTGGTGCGCCGGCTGATCGGCCGCGGCACCGAGACGGCCGAGGAGCAGGAGCGCAGACTGACCACCGCGAAGGTCGAACTGGCGGCCCAGGACGAGTTCGACTTCCGCGTCGTGAACCGCGATGTGCAGGCCGCGGCGGCGGAGGTCGTAGAATTGATGCAGATTCAGAAGGCGACTGACCTTCCCAGCAAGGAGTGAACACCGTGCCCACCAACAAACTCGGCATCATCGACCCGCCCATCGACGAGCTGCTCTCGAAGGTCGACTCGAAGTACGCCCTGGTGATCTTCGCCTCCAAGCGCGCTCGCCAGATCAACGACTACTACGCCGACCTGCACGAGGGAAGCCTCTTCGACAACGTCGGCCCGCTGGTCGACTCGACCATCGACGACAAGCCGCTCTCGGTCGCCATGCACGAGATCAACGAGGACAAGCTGACGATCCGCCCCGCGGCGCCCATCGAGTAGCACCCCCGTTCGTCCTCCTCTCATCGGAGCGCAATTGAACATCGTCGTCGGGATCACGGGTGGCATCGCGGCCTACAAGGCCGTGAACGTCATCCGTGGTCTCGTTCTGCGTGGGCATGACGTGCACGTGGTCGCCACCGAGCACGCCCTCAAGTTCGTGGGGCGGCCGACGCTCGAGGCGATCTCGCGCAACACGGTCTCGACCGACCTGTACGACGGCGTCGCCCAGGTGCGGCACGTGGCCATCGGCCAGGCCGCCGAGCTCATCGTCATCGCCCCGGCCACCGCGAACACCATCGCGAAGCTCGCCGCCGGGCTCGCCGACGACCTGCTCGGCAACACGGTGCTCGCCAGCCGGGCGCCACTCGTCATCGCGCCCGCGATGCACACCGAGATGTGGCAGAACCCGGCCACCGTCGCGAACGTGGCCACGCTGCGCTCGCGCGGGGTGCACCTCGTGGGGCCCGTCAGCGGGCAGCTCACCGGTGCCGACTCCGGGGTCGGGCGGATGGCGGAGCCCGACGAGATCGTGGCCGCGGCGCTCGAGATCGCGGCGGGGGCTGCCACGACGAAGGGGCCCGACCGTCCCGGCACGGGTGACGGCTCGGCGCGCATCCGGGACCTGGAGGGCCGGCGGGTTCTCGTGACGGCGGGAGGCACCCGCGAGCCCCTCGACCCCGTGCGCTACATCGGCAACCGCTCGAGCGGCAAGCAGGGCGTGGCCATCGCCTCCGCCGCCCGCGACCGCGGCGCGCACGTGACGCTGATCGCCGCGCACGTCGAGGTGGGGCTGCCCGAGGGCGTCGACGTCGTGCGCGTCGAGACCGCCGCCGAGCTGCTGGCGGCCACGACCGTGGCGGCGCCCGAGAACGACCTCACCGTGATGGCGGCGGCCGTGAGCGACTACCGTCCCGTCTCGGTCAGCGACTCCAAGATCAAGAAGACCGCCACCGGCGAGCGGCTGACGCTCGAGCTGGTGCAGAACCCCGACATCCTCGCGACGATCTCGGCCGGCCCCCGCGACGGGCGTCTCGTGGTCGGCTTCGCCGCCGAGACCGCCGACACGCGCGAGGAACTGCTCGCGCTCGGCCGCGCGAAGATCGCCCGCAAGGGCTGCGACTTCCTCGTGGTGAACGGCGTCGGCTGGAGCACGGGCTTCGCCACGGAGAGCAACACGGTCCTGGTGCTGGATGCCGCCGGGGCTATAGTCGTCGAGGCATCCGGCAGCAAGACGTCGGTGGCTGATGACATCCTCGGTGTGTTCGCCGCCGCCCTATCAGGAGCACCATGACCTCCCTTCGCCTCTTCACGTCCGAATCCGTCACCGAGGGCCACCCCGACAAGATCTGCGACCAGGTCTCCGACACCATCCTCGACGCGCTGCTCACCGAAGACCCGCACTCGCGCGTCGCGGTCGAGACGCTCGTCACCACCGGGCTCGTGCACGTGGCGGGCGAGGTCACGACGAGCGGCTACGTCGAGATCCCGGCACTCGTGCGCGAGAAGATCTCCTCGATCGGCTACACCTCGAGCGACGTCTGGTTCGACGGGCGCTCCTGCGGCGTGTCGGTGTCCATCGGCGGGCAGTCGCCCGACATCGCCCAGGGCGTCGACAATGCCTTCGAGACTCGCGAGGGCTCCTCCACCGACGAGGCCGACCGGCAGGGCGCGGGCGACCAGGGCATCATGTTCGGCTACGCCACCACCGAGACGCCGCAGCTCATGCCGCTGCCGATCTGGCTGGCGCACCGGCTCTCGGCCCGGCTCGCGGCCGTGCGCAAGGAGGGCGTGCTCGACTACCTCCGGCCCGACGGCAAGACCCAGGTCACGGTCGGCTACGACGGCGTCGTGCCGAAGACCGTCGACACGGTGGTGCTGTCCACCCAGCACGCGCCGTCGGTGGGGCTCGACGAGCTGCGCCGCGAGGTCGAGGAGACGGTCATCCGCCCCGTGCTGCTGCAGGCCGAGGCCGACGGGGTGTCGCTGTCCTCCCGCGAGGCGCGCATCCTGATCAACCCGACCGGTCGCTTCGAGATCGGCGGGCCGCAGGGCGACGCCGGGCTGACCGGCCGCAAGATCATCGTCGACACCTACGGCGGGGCCGCGCGCCACGGTGGCGGTGCCTTCAGCGGAAAAGACCCGTCGAAGGTCGACCGCTCGGCCGCCTACGCCATGCGCTGGGTTGCGAAGAACGCCGTGGCCGCCGGGCTCGCGTCGCGGCTCGAGGTGCAGATCGCGTACGCCATCGGCAAGTCGGCCCCGGTCGGCTTCTACGTCGAGACCTTCGGCACGGGCGTGGTGAGCGACGAGGTCATCACCTCGGCACTTCGGGACGTGTTCGACCTGCGGCCGGCGGCGATCATCCGCGACCTCGACCTGCTGCGCCCCATCTACGCCCAGACGGCCGCCTACGGGCACTTCGGCCGCGAGCTCCCCGACTTCACCTGGGAGCGCCTCGACCGGGTCGACGAGATCCGGTCCGCCGCGGGGCTCTGACCGTGGTGGGTGCCGCTCGGCCCGGCGCCCCGGCGACGGCGCCCGCGGGGGCCGGTGCGGAGGCCGATGCCGCTGTGCTCCCCGTCGCGGCGCCCGAGAGCGAAGTCGAGACGTCAGGCGTCGTCGCTCGGGTGATGCTCGAGTCGCCGCTGCCGCAGCTCGACCGGCTGTTCGACTACCTCGTGCCGGTGGCGCTGGTTCCGGATGCCCGTCCGGGCGTGCGGGTCAAGGTGCCCCTGCGCTCCGCCGGCCGCACGGCGCGGGGCTACATCGTCGAACTCACGCCCCACGTGCCCGGCGAGCGCGCCCTGAGCGAGCTCGACGAGGTCGTGTCGCCGCTGCCCGTGCTGACCCCGGAGGTGTGGGCGCTCGCGCGGCGCCTCGCCGACCGCGCGGCCGGCAGCGCCTGCGACATCGTGCGCCTCGCCATCCCGCCGCGCTTCGTGCGGGTGGAGAAGGCGTTCCTGGCGCGGCAGGCCGCGGCAGATTCCACCGCTCGAGCAGCGGCGGTGACGCCGACGGCATTCGCGCTGACGGGGTACTCGGGCTCCGATGGGATGCACCTCGCCGAGGCCGGAGCGCGCAGTGCCATCGACGCGATCGCCACCGTGACGGCGGTGCGCGCATCCGGAGACCAGCAGCACACGCAGGGGCAGGATGCCGCAGGGCAGCAGAGCGTCGGGCAGCACACGGTCGGGCAGCACACGGTCGGGCACTGGGCGCTGACCATCGCCGAGCTCGCCACCGCCGTGCACCGTGGCGGGGAGTCGGTCATCGTCGCCGTGCCCGACTACCGCGACCAGCTCGCCGTCGAGCAGGCCCTCGAGAACCTCGGCGCGGGCGACGCGATCGTGCGGCTCGACGCGCGGCAGGCGCGCAACGAGCGCTACGCCAACTTCCTCACGGCACTCGACGGCGACCCCCACATCGTGGTGGGCAACCGCTCGAGCATCTACGCGCCGGTGTCGCACCTCGGCCAGATCATCGTCTGGGACGAGGGCGACTCCCTGCAGTCCGAGCCCCTCGCGCCCTACGTGCACCTCCGCGATGCCGCCCTCGTGCGCCAGGAGCAGTCGGGCTGCCGCCTCGCCTTCGTCTCGCACTCGCGCAGCACCGACATCGAGCGGCTCGTCGAGCTCGGCTTCCTGCACCCGGTCTTCCCGGCCCCGCGCTACCTGCCCCGCGTGCTGCCGACCGCCGAGCAGGACGACGCGGATGCTCCGCAGAACGCCGCCCGCATCCCCACCGCCGCGTGGCAGGCCGCCCGCCGCGCCCTCGAGCAGGGCCCCGTGCTCGTGCAGGTCGCCCGCCCGGGCTACGCACCGGTGCTCGCCTGTCAGAGCTGCGGGCATCCGGCCGCCTGCACCGTCTGCGGCGGACCGTTGCACGTGCACCGGGCGGGGGAGCGGCCCTCCTGCACCCTCTGCGGGGCGATCGCGGCGAACTGGTCGTGCTCGCACTGCCACGGCACCACCTTCCGCTTCGCCTCGATCGGCGCGGGCCGCACCGCCGACGAGCTCGGCCGGGCGTTCCCGGGCACCCGGGTGATCGTCAGCGACGGCGAGCGCACGGTGCTGACGGTCGACGACAAGCCGGCGCTCGTCGTCGCCACCCGCGGCGCCGAACCGGTCGCCGAGGGCGGCTACCGCGCCGTGCTGCTGCTCGACGGCCCGCGGATGCTCGCCCGGGAGTCCCTGCGCGTGGCCGAGGACTGCCTGCGGTGGTGGTCGAACGCGATCGCGCTGTCGGCTCCCCGCGCCCCGAACGTGCTCGTGGGTGTCGGCGGCGATCTCGCGAAGGCCCTCGTGACCTGGCAGCAGGAGATGGTGGCGTCGGCCGAGCTGGCCGACCGGCGCGCGCTGCGCTTCCCGCCGGCCGTGCGGCTGGCGACCGTGACGGGGGCCGCCGACACCGTCGCGAACGCCCTCACCGAGCTGGAGCGGCTCGTCACCGAGGCCGAATGGGCGAAGATGGATACCCTGGGCCCGGTGCCCACGGGTGACGGCATGGTGCGAGCCATCGTGCGCTTCGACTACGCGGTCGGCGCCTCGGTCGCCCGGCACCTGCGGGCGCTCGTGGTGAAGAACGCCACCACCCGTCGCTCGAAGACGGGCAGCGGCCCGGGCTTCCGGCCGCCGCCCACCTTGCGGGTTCGACTCGACGATTCGGAGATCATGGAATGAGACTCGTCTTCGCGGGCACCCCCGCCGTGGCCGTGCCCGCCCTGAAGGCTCTGGCCGCGCGGCACGAGGTGGCCGCCGTCGTCACCCGGAGGGACGCACCGCTTGGGCGGAAGCGCGTGCTCACGCCGTCCCCGGTCGCCGCGGCCGCCGACGAGCTCGGCATCGAGGTCGTCAAGGCGAACCGGCTCGACGACGAGGCGACCGCCCGCATCGCCGCGGTCGGCGCCGAGCTCGGCGTCATCGTCGCCTACGGCGGGCTCGTGCGCGAGCCGCTGCTCAGCACGCCCGCCCGCGGCTGGATCAACCTGCACTTCTCGCTGCTGCCGCGCTGGCGCGGGGCGGCGCCCGTGCAGTGGAGCATCATCGCGGGCGACACCGTCTCGGGCGCGACCGTGTTCCAGCTGGTGCCCGGGCTCGACGCCGGGCCGGTCTTCACGATGCGCTCGACCCCGGTCGCCGCGCACGAGACCTCGGGCTCCCTCCTGGCCCGGCTCGCCGACTCGGGCGCCGCGCAGCTGGTCGACACCGTCGACGGCATCGCCGACGGCAGCCTCACCGCGGCCCCGCAGACGGGCGAGGTCACCCTGGCCCCCAAGCTCGGCCTCGAGGATGCGCGGCTCGACTTCACCCGCGACCTCGACACGGTCTACGCCCGGCTGCGCGGCGTGACGCCCGAGCCCGGCGCCTGGTTCGACCTCGACGGGCTGCGCGTGAAGGTGCTGGAGGCGTCGCCGGCGCGCGACCGCCCGCGCCTCGACCCCGGCGCCCTCGACGGATCCGGGCTCACCCTGCACGTGGGCACCGCGACGGCGCCCCTGGAACTCCTGACGGTGCAGCCGGCGGGCAAGAAGCCCATGGCGGCCGCCGACTGGTGGCGCGGATCGGGCGCGGAAGGACTGGTGGCACGATGAGCGACGAGCGACGACGGGGCGGCGGCACGGGCAGCGGCGGCTCCGGGCAGGGCGGGTCCGGACAAAGCGGGTCCGGCGGATCGGGCGGCTCGGGGCGGCGGGGCCACGACGGCCGGCGCACGGGCGGCGGCGGGGGCGGGCAGCAGCGCGGCCCCGAGCGGCGGAAGCCGGCGACACCGGCGCCGTCGAGGCCCGGCGCGGTGCAGCCGGCGCGGCGGGTGGCGCTCGACGTGATCGCCGCCGTGCGCGCCGACGACGCCTACGCGAACCTCCTCCTCCCCGTGCGGATCGCCGACGCCCGCCTGTCGCCCGCCGACGCCGGCCTCGCGACCGAGCTCACCTACGGCACCCTCCGCCGTCGCGGCTACTACGACCGCGTGATCGAGCTGGCGTCCGGCCGTCCGATCGACGAGATCGACGGCGCCGTGCGCGACGTGCTCGAGCTCGGCGCCCACCAGCTCCTGTCGATGCGGGTCGCCCAGCACGCCGCCGTGAACGAGTCGGTGGAGCTGACCCGCGCGGTCGCCTCCCGCTCGGCGACCGGCTTCGTCAACGGCGTGCTGCGCGGCATCACCCGCACCCCCGCCGAGGAATGGCTCGAGCGGGTGACCGACTCGGCCGAGTCCGACGACGAGCGGCTCGCGCTCACCTCCTCGCACCCCGCCTGGATCGTGCGCGCCTTCCGCCGCGCCCTCGTCGCCGACGGCGTTCCCGAGGCCGAGGTGCCCGCCGAGCTCGACGCGCTGCTCGAGGCCGACAACACCCCGGCTCGGCTGAGCCTCGTCGCCCTTCCGGGGTTGGCCGCCCGCGAGGCGCTCGAGCGCGACGCGACCGCGGCGGCGCCGGGGAGCGACGGATCCGGTGACGCGCCGGGGGAGCATCCGGATGCCCTGGAAGCGGTTCTGGCCGGCGCGAGCGACCCCGCCGACGACGACGGCAGCGGTTTCGACGCGGCTCCCTCCGCCTCGGGCACCGCGGTCGGAGACGGAGAGCGCCGCGTGCCCGCCGCCTTCGAGCCGGCCCCGCTGTCGCCGCTCGGGCTCGTGGCGCCGACCGGCGATCCGGCGTCGATCCCCGCGGTGCGCGCCGGCACCGTGCGGGTGCAGGACGAGGGCTCGCAGCTCGCCGCCCTCGCCCTCACCCGGGCCCGCCCGATCACGGCGGGGGAGCGCTGGCTCGACCTGTGCGCCGGCCCCGGTGGCAAGACCGCCGTGCTCGCCGCCGAGGCCGGGCTCGCCGGCGCGACGGTGATCGCGAACGAGCCGATCGCCGCCCGCGCCGGCCTGGTGCGGCGCGCCGTGGCCGCCCTGCCCGAGCCGCCGGTCGTCTGGGAGCGCGACGGCACCCGGCTGGGTCGCGAGAACGACGAGGGCTTCGACCGCATCCTCGTCGATGCGCCCTGCACCGGTCTCGGAGCGCTCCGCCGTCGGCCCGAGGCGCGCTGGCGCAAGACCCCGGCCGACGTGGCCGAGCTCGTCGCGCTGCAGCAGCAGCTGATCGACGCCGCGGTGGCCGCCCTGAAGCCCGGCGGGCTGCTCGCCTACGTCACCTGCTCGCCGCACGTGGCCGAGACACGCGGACAGGTGCAGGGCGCCCTCCGCCGCTGGCCGGACACGCTCGTGCAGCTGCCCGCCCAGGACGTGCTGCGGGAGATCACCGGCGGCGCCGTCGAGCTCGGCGCCGACGACCCCGCCGTGCAGCTCTGGCCGCACCGCAACACCACCGACGCGATGTTCATCGCCCTGTTCGAGAAGCGCTGACCGCCGAGCGCTCGGCCGCCCACGACCCGGAAGACCCGCAGTGCCGCACCACCCCTACGCCGACATCCTCCCGCTCGACCTGGGCGACGGGCTGCACCTCGAGCTGCGCACCCGGGCCGGGGCGCCGGAGGCGCACGAGCTCACCCTGCGCAACCTCGACCGCCTGCGGGAGTGGGAGCCGTGGGCCCAGCCCGCCCAGAGCCTCACCGCCACCCGCACCTTCACCGACTTCGTGCTGGCGCTGTACGAGCAGGGCAAGACCGTGCCGGCGCTGATCGTGCGGGACGGGCATCCGATCGGAAGCGTCTCGCTGAAGCTCGACCCCGCCACCGCGACCGGCGAGCTCGGCTACTGGATCGACGGCGCCCACGAGGGCCGGGGCGTCGTCACCCGCGCGGCCGCGGCCCTGCGCGACGCCGGTTTCGCGCGCGGGCTCGCCCGGATCGAGATCCGCGCGGCGGCCGGCAACACCCGCAGCCGGGCGGTCGCCGAGCGGCTCGGCTTCCGGCTGGAGGGCGTGCTGCGAGAGGCGCTGCCCGTCGGCGACCGACGGCACGACCTCGCGGTCTACGGGCAGTTGGCCGCCGAGCATCCGACGCCGACCGAACGGGCACCCGGGTAAAGTCGGGTCGTGGCCCTTCGTATCAACCCCAGCATCCTCGCCTCCGACTTCGCCAACCTCGAGAGCGAGCTCGGGCGCATCAAGAATGCCGACCTCGCGCACGTCGACGTGATGGACAACCACTTCGTGCCGAACCTCACCCTCGGCCTGCCGGTCGTCGAGCGCCTGCAGCAGGTCTCGCCGATCCCGCTCGACGTGCACCTGATGATCGACGCCCCCGAGCGCTGGGCCCCGCAGTACGCCGAGCTCGGCGCCTACTCGGTCACCTTCCACGCCGAGGCCGTCGGCCGCGACTCCGACCCGGTCGCCGTCGCCCGGAGCCTCCGCGAGCGCGGCGCCCGTGCCGGCCTCGCCCTCAAGCCCGGCACCGACGCCGAGCCCTTCCTCGAGCTGCTGCCCGAGTTCGACATGGTGCTCGTCATGACGGTCGAGCCCGGCTTCGGCGGCCAGTCCTTCATGCCCGAGACGATGCCGAAGCTCCGCACCCTGTCGCAGGCCGTGCGCGACTCGGGCCTCGACGTCTGGCTGCAGGTCGACGGCGGCATCAACGACGACACCATCGGCATCGCGGCCGAGGCCGGCGCCACGGTCTTCGTCGCAGGCTCCAGCGTGTTCGGCGCCGAGAACGCCGGCGCCCAGGTCGACCACCTGCGCGAGCTCGCGGCCGGTCACGGCCACGGACACCGGTAGCCTTGATCCGTGAAGACTTTCGACGAGCTGTTCCTCGAGCTCTCCGCCAAGGCCACCGAGCGCCCTGAGGGCTCCGGCACCGTGCGCGAGCTCGACGCCGGCGTGCACCAGATCGGCAAGAAGATCGTCGAGGAGGCCGCCGAGGTGTGGATGGCGGCGGAGTACGAGTCCGACGAGAACACGGCCGAGGAGATCTCGCAGCTGCTCTACCACCTGCAGGTGCTGATGCTGGCCAAGGGCCTCAGCCCGGCTGACGTCTACCGACATCTGTAGCCAATTGATTGCTGTCGCAATCCTCGTCGGGCGCGGGACACGCGCCATCCGCCCATGACTCCGTAGCGAAAGACCCCCATGCTCAAGATCGCGGTGCCCAACAAGGGCTCCCTCTCCGAAACCGCCGCCCAGATGCTCGCCGAGGCTGGCTACAACGGCCGGCGCGACTCCCGCGAGCTCGTCATCGCCGACCCGCGCAACGACGTCGAGTTCTTCTACCTCCGACCCCGCGACATCGCGACCTACGTCGGCTCGGGCGCGCTCGACGTCGGCATCACCGGCCGCGACCTGCTGCTCGACTCCGAGTCGCCCGCCACCGAGACGGCCTCGCTCGACTTCGGCGAGTCGACCTTCCGCTTCGCCCGCCCCGAGGGCACGTCCATCGAGCTGTCCGACCTGAACGGCGCCCGCGTCGCCACCAGCTACCCGGGCCTCGTCGGGGCGTTCCTCGCCACCCACGGCATCACCGCCCAGCTGATCCGCCTCGACGGCGCGGTCGAGTCGGCCGTGCGCCTCGGTGTGGCGGATGCGGTGGCCGACGTCGTCAGCACCGGCTCCACCCTGCGCAAGGCGGGCCTCGAGATCTTCGGCCCGGTCATCCTCGAGTCCAGCGCCGTGCTGATCAGCTCGGGCACCACCCACCGCGGTGCCGAGACGCTGCTGCGCCGCCTGCAGGGCGTGCTCGTCGCCCGCCAGTACGTGCTGATGGACTACGACGTGCCGGTCACCCAGCTCGACGACGCCTGCGCGCTCACCCCCGGCATCGAGTCGCCGACGATCTCCCCGCTGCACGACCCCGAGTGGGTGGCCGTCCGCAGCATGGTTCCCCGCCGGGACACCAACCAGGTGATGGACGACCTGTACGCCGTCGGCGCCCGCGCCATCCTCGTCAGTCCGATCCACGCGGCGCGCATCTGATGTCGCTCGCCGTTCGCGTCATCCCCTGCCTGGACGTGGCCGCGGGCCGCGTCGTGAAGGGCGTCAACTTCGAGAACCTGCGTGATGCGGGCGACCCCGTCGAGCTCGCGGCCCTGTACGCCGCGCAGGGCGCCGACGAGCTCACCTTCCTCGACGTCACGGCCACCGTCGACGACCGCGCCACGGTCTACGAGATGGTGCAGAAGACGGCCGAGCAGGTCTTCATCCCGCTCACGGTCGGCGGGGGAGTGCGCTCCGCCGACGACGTGGCGAAGCTGCTCGCCTCCGGCGCCGACAAGGTCGGCGTCAACAGCGCCGCCATCGCCCGGCCGCCGCTGCTGAACGAGATCGCCGACCGCTTCGGCGCCCAGGTGCTCGTGCTCTCGCTCGACGTCAAGCGCACGGCGGTACCCGGCCGCACACCCTCCGGGTTCGTCGTCACCACGCACGGCGGCCGGCGCGAGACCGAGCTCGACGCCCTCGAGTGGGCTCGCGAGGCCATCGAGCGCGGCGCCGGCGAGCTGCTGGTCAACTCGATCGACGCCGACGGCACGAAGGACGGCTTCGACCTCGAGCTCGTCGGGCTCATGCGCGAGCTCAGCACCGTTCCCGTCATCGCCTCGGGCGGGGCCGGGAAGGTCGAGCACTTCGGCCAGGCCATCGCGGCCGGCGCCGACGCGGTGCTCGCCGCCAGCGTGTTCCACCTCCGCGAGATGACGGTGGGCGACGTGAAGGACGAACTGCGACGAGAAGGGGTGAACGTGCGATGAGCACCGTCACCGAGACCGACGAGATCCTCAGCCGGGTGCACTTCGACGACAAGGGCCTGCTGCCGGCGATCATCCAGCAGCACGACACCCTCGAGGTGCTCATGCTCGGCTACATGGACGCCGAGGCGCTCCGCCGAACCCTCACCGAGGGCCGGGTCACCTTCTGGTCGCGTTCCCGCCAGGAGTACTGGCGGAAGGGCGACACCTCCGGCCACGTGCAGTACGTCAAGACCGCGGCGCTCGACTGCGACGACGACACCCTGCTCGTGCAGGTCGACCAGATCGGCGCGGCCTGCCACACCGGCGCCCGCCGCTGCTTCGACGTCGACCCCCTGAACCCCGAGGTGCTCGAACGATCATGACGACCACAGCCACCACCACCCGGGCCGAGTTCGACGAGCTGAGCGGCTCGCACCGGGTGCTGCCGGTCATCCGCGAGCTCTTCGCCGACGGCGAGACCCCGGTCGGCATCTACCGCAAGCTCGCCGACGGCCGCCCCGGCACGTTCCTGCTCGAATCGGCCGAGCAGGGCGGCATCTGGTCGCGCTTCTCGTTCATCGGCGTCTCCAGCTTCGGCCTGCTCACCGAGGCGGATGACCGTGCCGTCTGGCTCGACCTCGGCCTCCCGGCCGACCGCGTCTTCCCGGCCGGCCTGCCCACCGGGCCCCTCGAGGCCGTCTCGGCGCTCTACGAGCACTGGAAGACGGCGGCCGTGCCCGAGCATCCGCCCCTCACCGGCGGACTCGTCGGCTTCATCGGCTGGGAGACCGTGCGCCAGCTGGAGCGGCTGCCGAACCGCCCGCCGCGGGAGTATCGCATGCCGAGCCAGGGCCTGTCGTTCGTCTCGGAGATGGTGGTGGTCGACCACCTGCAGGGCACCGTGCAGCTGCTCGTGAACGTGCTGACCGACGGCGACACGCCCGCCGACGAGCTCTGGAGCGACGCCCAGGCGCGGCTCGACGAGCTGCAGCGCGGCCTCGGCGGCCCGTCCGAGGCCTGGCTCGCGGAGGCCGACTTCGGCGTCGTGGGGGAGCCCCGGCACCGCACCGAGCGCGACGACTTCCTGGCCGCGATCGAGGTGGCGAAGGAGCACATCCGCGAGGGCGACATCTTCCAGGTCGTCATCTCTCAGCGGTTCGAGCTGGACTGCCCCGCGCATCCGCTCGACGTGTACCGGGTGCTGCGCACGCTGAACCCGAGCCCGTACATGTACCTGCTGACGCTCGTCGACTCAGGCGGCGAGCCGTACCAGATCGTCGGGTCGAGCCCCGAGGCTCTCGTCAAGGTCGAGAAGGGGCGGGCGCACACCCACCCGATCGCGGGCTCGAAGCCCCGCGGCACGACCCCGCACCACGACCTGGAGCTCGAGCAGGAGCTGCTCGGCGACGACAAGGAGCGGGCGGAGCACCTGATGCTCGTCGACCTCGCCCGGAACGACCTGCTCAAGGTCTGCGAGGCCGCGAGCGTCGAGGTGACCGAGTTCATGCGGGTCGAGCGGTTCAGCCACATCATGCACATCGTCTCCTCGGTCGAGGGGCAGCTGCGGGACGGCGTCGACGCGATCGACGTGTTCCGCGCGACGTTCCCGGCCGGCACGCTCTCGGGGGCGCCGAAGCCGCGCGCGCTCGAGATCATCGACGAGCTGGAGCCCGCCCAGCGCGGCCTCTACGGCGGTGTCGTGGGCTACTTCGGCTTCGGCGGCGACGCCGACCTCGCGATCGCGATCCGCACGGCGACCATCGTCGACGGCGTGGCGCGCGTGCAGGCGGGCGGCGGTCTCGTGGCCGACTCCGACCCGGCGAGCGAGTTCCAGGAGTCGCAGAACAAGGCGGCGGCGCCGCTGCGGGCCGTGGCGATCGCGAACGCCATGACGCGGGTGCGGTGATGAGCGACGACGTGGCAGCCGCCGCGCCGGCCGGCGCACCGGCCCCGGCCGGCACGGGCCGCCGCCTGAAGTCGGGCACCATCCTCCTCGTGCTCGCCCTCAGCGCGCTGACCTTCCTCGCCTGGTCGCAGTCCTGGGGCACCCTCGAGTTCGTCGGCGGCACCGTCACCGACGGCACCCTCGAGGTGCCCGGCTCGGTCGCCGCGCCCGCCCTCTCGGCACTCGGCCTCGCCGGAATCGCCCTCGCCGGCGCGCTCGCCATCGCGGGGCCGATCGTGCGGATCGTGCTCGGCGCCCTCGAGGTGCTGCTCGGCGTCAGCGTCATCTGGTCGGGCGTGCTCGCGCTCACCGACCCGGTCGCGGCCGGGGCGTCCGTCGTCACCACGAGCACCGGGGTCGCCGGCACCTCGTCGATCCGCGAGCTGGTCACGGTCGGCGCGAGCAGCCCGTGGCCGGCGCTCACGGTGGTGCTGGGCATCCTGATGGTGCTCGCCGGGCTCGCCGTGATCGTGACCGTGCGGCGCTGGCCGGCTTCGAGCCGCAAGTACCAGGCGGTCACCTTCGAGGCGGCCGACGGGCGGCAGAGTGCGAACCCGGCCGAGCTGTTCGACGACGAGACCATCGACGCGAGCCACGACGACTGGCCGGCACCCGGTCCGGCGGATGCCCGTCCCGCCCGCCGCCCGGCCGAGAACGCCCGCGACGCCGCCGTCGACAGCTGGGACGACCTCAGCCGCGGCACCGACCCGACCCGCTAGCCGCGCATCCGCCCGCCCGCCCGGGCACGGCGGACGGCCCCGCCCGACCCGGCGGCCCCGGACCGACCGGGTAGACTCGACACGACCCGATCGATTGAGACAGGAAGAGGATCGATGAGCCACGAAGAAGACGAAATGGGCGAAGGCCACTCGCTCGCCGCCTGGACCGGCGTGATCATCGCGCTCGTCGGCATCGCCATCGGCACGGTCGCCTTCTTCTTCGACGTGCAGTGGCTCGTCTGGGCCGCCGCGGGCGTCACGCTCATCGGCTTCCTGGCCGGCTTCATCCTGTCGCGCCTCGGCTACGGCGTGCGCGGAGCCAAGACGCTCCAGAAGGAGCACTGACCCGGTGCTCGCCGATCTCGTAGCCGGAGCGCTCGAGGACGCCGAGGAGCGCCGCACGACGCGCGGCCTCGCCGACGTCGAGGCCGCGGCCACGGCCCGCCCGGCGGCCCTGGACGCCCTGGCGTTCCTGGCACCCGCCGAGCGGGTGAAGATCATCGCCGAGGTCAAGCGCGCGAGCCCCTCGCGCGGCGCCCTGGCGTCGATCCCCGACCCGGCGCTGCTCGCGGCCTCCTACGCCGAGGGCGGGGCGAGCGCCATCAGCGTGCTCACCGAGGGACGCAAGTTCAAGGGCTCGCTCGCCGACCTGGAGGCCGTGCGCGCCCGCGTCGACGTTCCGGTGCTCCGCAAGGACTTCATCGCCACCGAGTACCAGGTGCTCGAGGCGCGCGCCGCCGGCGCCGACCTCGTGCTGCTCATCGTGGCCGCACTCGACCAGCCCACGCTGCAGCGGCTGCACGACTTCGTCACCGAGCTCGGCATGACCCCGCTGGTCGAGACCCACGATGCCGTCGAGGTCTCGCGCGCCGTCGACCTCGGTGCCCGCCTGGTGGGCGTGAACGCGCGCAACCTCAGCACCTTCGAGCTCGACGCCGACCTGTTCGGCCGGCTCGTCGACCGCATCCCGGCCGGCACGATCACGGTGGCCGAATCCGCCGTGCTCGAAGCCGCCGACGTCGCCCACTACCGTTCGGCCGGTGCCGATGCGGTGCTGGTCGGCGAAGCCCTCGTCACGGGGCCCGATCCCGTGGCGACACTGAAGGAGTTCCTCTCCGTATGACCGACACACGCACCTCCCTCCGCGCCGAGACCGGCCCCTTCTTCGGGGAGTTCGGCGGGCGCTTCATGCCCGAGTCGCTGATCGCGGCCCTCGACGAACTCGACGAGGCCTACCAGCTCGCCAAGCTCGACCCCGAGTTCCACCGCGAGCTCGCCGAGCTCGGCCGCACGTACACCGGCCGGCCGTCGATCCTCACCGAGGTGCCGCGCTTCGCGAAGCACGCCGGCGGGGCGCGCATCATCCTGAAGCGCGAAGACCTCAACCACACGGGCTCGCACAAGATCAACAACGTGCTCGGCCAGGCCCTGCTCGCCAAGCGCATCGGCAAGCACCGCCTGATCGCCGAGACCGGCGCCGGCCAGCACGGCGTCGCCACGGCGACCGCCGCCGCCCTGTTCGGCATGGAGTGCGTCGTCTACATGGGCGAGGTCGACACCGAGCGCCAGGCGCTGAACGTCGCCCGCATGCGCCTGCTCGGCGCCGAGGTCATCCCGGTCAAGAGCGGCACCCGAACACTGAAGGACGCCCTGAACGAGGCGTTCCGCGACTGGGTCGCGAACGTCGAGTCGACGCACTACCTGCTCGGCACGGTCGCCGGCCCGCACCCCTTCCCGGCCATGGTGCGCGACTTCGTCAAGGTCATCGGCGAGGAGGCGCGTCAGCAGATGCTCGACCTCACCGGCGCGCTGCCCGACGCGGTCACCGCCTGCGTCGGCGGCGGCTCGAACGCCATCGGCATCTTCCACGCCTTCCTCGACGACACCTCGGTCGGCCTCTACGGCTACGAGGCCGCCGGCGACGGCGTCGACACCCTGCGCCACGCGGCGACGATCACCAAGGGCCGCCCCGGCGTGCTGCACGGCTCGCGCAGCTTCATGCTGCAGGACGAGGACGGCCAGACGCTCGACTCCCACTCCATCTCGGCCGGGCTCGACTACCCGGGAGTCGGCCCCGAGCACGCCTGGCTGTCGTCGATCGGGCGCGCGAACTACCGCCCGGTCACCGACAAGGCCGCCATGGAGGCCTTCCGGCTGATGTGCACGACCGAGGGCATCATCCCGGCCATCGAGTCCGCGCACGCGCTGGCCGGCACGATCGAGCTCGGCCGCGAGCTCGGCCCCGACGCGACCATCCTCGTCTCGCTCTCCGGGCGCGGCGACAAGGACGTCGAGACCGCGGGCCGGTACTTCGACGTGCTCGACGAGAACGGGAACGCCCGGGTATGAGCGAGACCATCGTGAGCCCGGTCGCCTCCACGATCGCGGCCGCCAAGGCGGAGCGGGCGGGAGCCCTCGTCGGCTACCTGCCGGTCGGCTTCCCCAGCCTCGACGCGAGCATCGACGCGGCGGTCGCCCTGGTCGAGAACGGCGTCGACGTGCTCGAGCTCGGGCTGCCGTACTCCGACCCGGTGATGGACGGCCCGGTCATCCAGGCCGCGACGGTCGCCGCGCTCGAGGCGGGCGTGCGGCTCCGCGACGCCTTCACGGCGGTGGAGCGCATCCGCTCGCGTGTCGACGCCCCCGTGCTCGTCATGACCTACTGGAACCCCGTGCTGCAGTACGGGGTCGACCGCTTCGCCGACGACCTCGTCTCGGCGGGCGGCGCGGGCCTGATCACCCCCGACCTCACGGTCGACTCGGGTGCCGACTGGCTAGCCACGAGCGACCGCACCGGCCTCGACCGAGTGTTCCTCGCAGCTCCCACGTCGACCGACGAGCGCCTGCGCCTCGCCGTCGACTCCAGCCGCGGCTTCGTCTACACGGTCTCGACCATGGGCATCACGGGTGCCCGGGCCGACCTCGGCACCGCCGCCCGCGCCCTCGTGGCGCGACTGCGCGAGCAGGGCGCCGAGAGCCTGGCCGTCGGCATCGGCGTCTCGACGCCCGAGCAGATCGCCGAGATCCTGGGCTACGCCGACGGCGCCATCGTCGGCTCGGCCCTCGTCAAGGCGCTGGCCGACGGGGGAGTGCCCGCCGTCGCCCGGCTCGCCGCCCAGCTGGCCGAGGGCACCCGCCGCTGAGACGATGAGCGGTCTTCGGCCCAGCCTGGGTTAGAATCGAGCCGATACGTGATCGGGACACGGGCTGAAGGGCGAGGAAGCCCCCGGGCTCTCCGAGAACGAGGCAGTCGACCCGAGCGCCACAAGTGAAATCGGAGCGAAGCCGTCCCGCGCAACCACCACAGCACCAGGCGCGGGAGGCGACACCTCGTCGGCTTGAACGCTACGAGGAATCCCTGATATCCATGGGCCATAGGCGTCCCAGTTCCCTAAGAATGACGTAGAGGACGGTTCTCTATGGCCGATCAGCCCGCACACCAGTCCCGCTCCCAGGCGGTGCCGTTCAGCGCGCTCCCGATGGCCCAGGGTCTGTACGACCCTGCCGACGAGAAGGACGCGTGCGGTCTCGCCATGGTCGCCACGCTCCGTGGCACCGCGGGCCACGACATCATCGACACGGCGCTCGACGCCCTGCGCAACCTCGAGCACCGCGGTGCCGTGGGCTCCGACGCCGGCACCGGCGACGGAGCGGGCATCCTGACCCAGATCCCCGACGCGTTTCTGCGCGCCGTGGCCCCGGTCGAGCTGCCCCCGGTGGGCCGCTACGCCGTCGGCAACGCGTTCCTGCCCCTGCACGCGCGCGAGCGCCAGGAGATCATGGACCGCATCCGCGAACTCGCCGCCGAGGAAGACCTCGCGGTGCTCGGCTGGCGCGAGGTGCCCGTGCGCCCCGACGAGCTCGGCCGCCTCGCCCGCGAGGCCATGCCCTCGATCTGGCAGCTCTACCTGCAGTCGACCCGCACCACCGAGTCGGGCGCGACCCTCTCGGGCATCGCGCTCGACCGCCAGGCCTACCGGCTGCGCAAGCGCATCGAGCTGCAGCACGAGGTCTACTTCATGTCGCTCTCCTGCCGCACCATCACCTACAAGGGCATGGTGACGACGCTCCAGCTGGAGCCGTTCTACCCCGACCTCTCCGACGAGCGCTTCGCCTCGAAGCTCGCGCTCGTGCACTCGCGCTACTCCACCAACACCTTCCCGTCGTGGCCGCTCGCGCAGCCGCTGCGCATGATGGCGCACAACGGCGAGATCAACACGGTGCAGGGCAACCGCAACTGGATGCGCGCCCGGCAGTCCCAGCTCGAGTCCGAGCTGCTCGGCGACCTGTCGCCGCTCTACCCGATCGTCACGCCCGGGCTGTCCGACTCCGGCTCGTTCGACGAGGTCGTGGAGCTGCTCACCCTCGCCGGCCGCTCGCTGCCGCACGCGATCATGATGATGGTGCCCGAGGCGTGGGAGAACCAGGCCGACTTCGAAGACGCCCGCCGCGCCTTCTACGAGTACCACTCCATGCTGATGGAGCCGTGGGACGGCCCCGCCGCCCTCATCTTCACCGACGGCACGCTCGCGGGCGCCACGCTCGACCGCAACGGGCTGCGTCCCGGCCGCTACCTCATCACCGACGACGGCCTCGTCGTGCTCGCCAGCGAGATCGGCGTCTTCCCCGACGTCGACCCCTCCCGCGTGGTGCGCAAGGGGCGGCTGCGCCCCGGCAAGATGTTCCTCGTCGACACGGCCGCCGGCCGCATCATCGAGGACGACGAGATCAAGTCGGGCCTGGCGTCGGCCGAGCCCTACGGCGAGTGGCTCGACGAGGGCCGCATCAACCTGCGCGACCTGCCCGAGCGCGAGCACATCGTGCACACCCCGGCGTCGGTCACGCGCCGCCAGCGCATCTTCGGCTACACGCAGGAGGAGGTGCGCATCCTGCTCGCCCCGATGGCGAAGAACGCCGCGGAGCCCCTCGGCGCGATGGGCTCCGACACCCCCATCGCGGTGCTGAGCGACCGCCCGCGCCTGCTCTTCGACTACTTCACCCAGCAGTTCGCGCAGGTCACGAACCCGCCGCTCGACTCCATCCGCGAGGAGGTCGTGACGAGCCTCCGCCTCGGCCTCGGCCCGGAGCGCAACCTGCTCGACGCGACGCCCGAGCACACCCGCCAGGTCGTGCTCGACTTCCCGGTGATCGACAACGACGAGCTCGCGAAGATCCAGCACATCGACCCCTCATCGGGCAGCCGTCTCACGACGACCCTGCGCGGGCTGTTCCGCGTCGACGAGGGCCCCAAGGCCATGCAGAACCGCATCGCGGCGATGTGCGCCGAGGCCGACGAGGCGATCGAGAACGGTGCGCAGTTCATCGTGCTGAGCGACCGCGACTCGAACAAGGACTTCGCTCCCGTGCCGTCGCTGCTCATGCTCGCGGGCGTGCACCACCACCTCATCCGCAAGCAGACCCGTATGAAGGTCGGCCTGATCGTCGAGGCCGGCGACGTGCGCGAGGTGCACCACGTGGCCCTGCTGATCGGCTACGGCGCCTCGGCGGTGAACCCCTACCTCGCCATGGAGACCTGCGAGAACCTGGTGCGCTCCGGCAGCCTCGCGGGCATCACCCCCGAGAAGGCCGTCAAGAACGTGATCAAGGCGCTCGGCAAGGGCGTGCTCAAGATCATGTCGAAGATGGGCATCTCCACCGTGTCCTCCTACGCCGGCGCCCAGACCTTCGAGGCGGTCGGCCTCGCCCCCGAGTTCGTGAAGGAGTACTTCACCGGCACCTCGTCCAAGCTCGGCGGGGTCGGCATCGACGTCATCGCGGCCGAGAGCGCCGCGCGGCACCGCCAGGCCTACCCCGAGGACGTGGCGATCGTCGCCCACGAGCCGCTCGCTGTCGGCGGCGAGTACCAGTGGCGCCGTGAGGGCCCGCCGCACCTGTTCAACCCCGACACGGTGTTCCGCCTGCAGCACGCCACGCGCGCCCGCCGGTACGACATCTTCCGCGAGTACACCAAGCTCGTCGACGACCAGGCCGAGAACCTGATGACGCTGCGCGGCCTGTTCAAGCTGCGAACGGATGCACGGCCCTCGGTGCCGATCGACGAGGTCGAGTCGGTCGAATCGATCGTCAAGCGCTTCTCCACCGGGGCGATGAGCTACGGCTCCATCTCCCAGGAGGCGCACGAGACCCTCGCGATCGCCATGAACCGGCTCGGCGGCAAATCGAACACCGGTGAGGGCGGCGAGGACGTCGACCGGCTGCTCGACCCCGAGCGCCGCAGCGCCATCAAGCAGGTCGCCTCCGGCCGGTTCGGCGTGACGAGCATGTACCTGACGCACGCCACCGACATCCAGATCAAGATGGCGCAGGGCGCGAAGCCCGGCGAGGGCGGTCAGCTGCCCCCGACCAAGGTCTACCCCTGGGTCGCGCGCACCCGGCACGCCACCGCGGGCGTCGGCCTCATCTCGCCGCCGCCGCACCACGACATCTACTCGATCGAAGACCTCAAGCAGCTCATCTTCGACGTCAAGCGCGCCAACCCCGAGGCCCGCGTGCACGTCAAGCTGGTCTCGCAGAACGGCATCGGCGCGGTCGCGGCCGGCGTCACCAAGGCCCTGGCCGACGTGGTGCTCGTCTCTGGCCACGACGGCGGAACGGGCGCCAGCCCGCTGAACTCGCTGAAGCACGCCGGCACGCCGTGGGAGATCGGCCTCGCCGAGACCCAGCAGACGCTGATGCTGAACGGCATGCGCGACCGCGTCGTGGTGCAGGTCGACGGCCAGATGAAGACCGGCCGCGACGTGATCGTCGGCGCCCTGCTCGGCGCCGAGGAATTCGGCTTCGCCACCGCTCCTCTGGTGGTCGAGGGCTGCATCCTGATGCGGGTCTGCCACCTCGACACCTGCCCCGTGGGCGTCGCGACGCAGAACCCCGAGCTGCGGGCGCGCTTCTCGGGCAAGCCCGAGTTCGTGGTCAACTTCTTCGAGTTCCTCGCCCAGGAGGTGCGCGAGTACCTCGCCGAGCTCGGCTTCCGCTCGCTCGAGGAGGCCGTGGGCCACCACGAGCTGCTCGACGTCAACGGGGCGATCGAGCACTGGAAGACCGACGGCCTCGACCTCAGCCCCGTGCTGGTCGGCCCGGCCTTCGCGCCCGACGAGCCCCGCAGCAACCACCGCAAGCAGGAGCACGAGCTCGAGAAGCACTTCGACAACCGGCTCATCCACGAGGCGGCCGCGGCCCTCGATCACGGCGAGCCCGTGGCGATCACGCTGCCCATCCGCAACACGGAGCGCGCGGTCGGCACGATGCTCGGCCACGAGGTCACCAAGCGGCACGGTGAACAGGGTCTGCCCGACGGCACGATCCAGATCACGCTCCTCGGCTCGGCGGGCCAGTCGCTCGGTGCGTTCCTGCCCTCCGGCATCACCCTGCGCCTCGAGGGCGACTCGAACGACTACGTCGGCAAGGGCCTCTCGGGCGGGCAGATCATCCTGCGCCCCGACCGCAGGTCGGTGTTCCCCGCCGAGCGCAACGTGATCGCGGGCAACGTCATCGGCTACGGCGCCACCCAGGGCAGCATGTTCCTGCGCGGCATCGTGGGGGAGCGGTTCCTGGTGCGCAACTCGGGTGCGACCGCCGTCGTCGAGGGCGTGGGCGACCACGCACTGGAGTACATGACGGGCGGGCTCGCGCTCATCCTCGGCTCGACCGGGCGCAACCTCGGTGCCGGCATGTCGGGCGGCACGGCCTACATCTACGAGCTCAACCCCGACCGGGTGAACGCCGACTCGCTGGCCTCCGGAGAGCTGCAGCTGCTGCCGCTCGGCGGAGCCGACGTCGAGATCGTCCGCGACCTGCTCGAGCGCCACGAATCGGAGACCGGCTCGCCCCTCGCGGCCCGCCTGCTCGCCGACTTCGACAGCACCGTCGCGAAGTTCGTGAAGGTGCTTCCCCGTGACTACGCCGCCGTCCTCGCCACCCGGCAGACGGCGGTCGAAGAAGGTCTTGACCCCGACGGCGACGTCGTCTGGGGCCGTATTTTGGAGGTGACAGGTGGCTGATCCCAAGGGCTTCCTGAAGACGCAGGAGCGCGAGCTCCCCAAGCGCCGCCCGGTCTCGGTGCGGCTGATGGACTGGAAAGAGGTCTACGAGCAGGGCGACGCCGCGACCACGCGCCGTCAGGCCGGCCGCTGCATGGACTGCGGCATCCCGTTCTGCCACCACGGCTGCCCGCTCGGCAACCTGATCCCGGAGTGGAACGACCTCACCTGGCGCGACGAGGGCCGCGCGGCCATCGAGCGCCTGCACGCCACGAACAACTTCCCCGAGTTCACGGGCCGGCTCTGCCCGGCACCGTGCGAGTCGGCGTGCGTGCTCGGCATCAATCAGCCCCCGGTGACAATCAAGCAGGTCGAGGTCTCGATCATCGACCAGGCCTTCGCGAACGGCTGGGTGCAGCCGCACCCGCCCGAGCGCCTGACCGGCAAAACGGTCGCCGTCGTGGGCTCCGGCCCGGCCGGCCTCGCCGCGGCCCAGCAGCTCACCCGCGCCGGCCACACGGTCGCCGTCTACGAGCGCGACGACCGCATCGGCGGCCTGCTGCGCTACGGCATCCCCGACTTCAAGATGGAGAAGAAGCACCTCGAGGCGCGGCTGACCCAGATGATGGCCGAGGGCACCCGCTTCCGCGCCGGCATCGAGATCGGCAAGGACCTCAGCTGGAGCGACCTCCGTGCGCGCTACGACGCGGTGATCGTCTGCACCGGCGCGACCGTGCCGCGCGACCTCCCGATCCCGGGCCGCGACCTCGACGGCGTGCACTTCGCCATGGAGTACCTCGTCCAGCAGAACAAGGTGGGCGCCGGAGACGACATCCCCGGCCAGATCGACGCCGAGGGCAAGCACGTCGTCGTGCTCGGCGGCGGTGACACCGGAGCCGACTGCATCGGCACCGCGCACCGCCAGGGTGCCCTGTCGGTGACCAACCTGGCCATCGGCAAGCAGCCGCCGGCCGAGCGACCCGAAGACCAGCCGTGGCCCATGTCGCCGCAGCTGTTCGAGGTCGCGAGCGCCCACGAGGAGGGGGGGGAGCGCAAGTTCCTGGCCTCCACGATCGAGTTCCTCGCCAACGACTCGGGCGAGGTGCGCGCCATCCGGGTCGCCGAGACCGAGTACGTCGACGGCCGCCGCGTCCCCAAGGCGGGCACCGAGCACGAGATCCCGGCCGATCTCGTGCTGCTGGCGCTCGGCTTCACCGGCGCCGAGGACGAGCACCTCGACGGCCAGCTCGGCACGCGCTTCGACGGCCGCGGCAACATCGAGCGGGCGGGCGACTACCAGAGCACCCACCCCGGCGTGTTCGTCGCCGGCGACGCCGGCCGCGGCCAGTCGCTGATCGTCTGGGCGATCGCCGAGGGCCGCGCGGCGGCCTCCGCCGTCGACCGCTACCTCGAGGGCGACACCGAGCTGCCCTTCCCCGTCAAGCCGACCGACCGCGCCATCGCGGTCTGATAGCCTCCACCGGGACTTCCTCCCGGGTCCCCACGACCTCCACCTCCACCACCACCACTTGCGCCCCCGGGCGCAGAACACGGAGCAGTTGACACAGATGAGACGCGCGAAGATCGTCGCAACACTCGGGCCGGCGACGTCGACCTACGAAACCATCAGGGCCATCATCGACGCGGGCGTCGACATGGCCCGCATGAACCTGAGCCACGGCAGCTACGACGTGCACGAGTCCGTGTACAAGAACGTGCGCCAGGCGGCCGACGACTCCGGCCGTGCGGTCGCGGTGCTGGTCGACCTGCAGGGTCCGAAGATCCGTCTGGGCAAGTTCGAGAACGGCCCGTACGATCTCGCCGAGGGCGACATCTTCAAGATCACCATCGAGGACATCATCGGCAACAAGGAGATCTCCTCCACGACGTTCAAGGGCCTGCCCGACGACGTCAAGCCGGGCGACCCCCTCCTGATCGACGACGGCAAGGTCACCCTGCGCGTGCTCGAGACCGACGGCACCGTGGTCACCACGGTGGTCGAGGTGCCGGGCGCCGTGTCGAACAACAAGGGCATCAACCTGCCCGGCGTCGCGGTCAACGTGCCCGCCATGTCCGAGAAGGACATCGCCGACCTGCGCTGGGGTCTCAAGCTCGGCGCCGACTACATCGCGCTGTCCTTCGTGCGCGATGCGGCCGACGTGGTCGAGGTGCACCGCATCATGGACGAGGAGGGCCGCCGGGTCCCCGTCATCGCCAAGATCGAGAAGCCGCAGGCCGTCGACAACCTCGAGGAGATCATCGACGCCTTCGACGGCATCATGGTCGCCCGTGGCGACCTCGGCGTCGAGCTGCCGCTGGAGGCCGTGCCGATCGTGCAGAAGCGCGCCGTCGAGCTCTCCCGCCGCATGGCGAAGCCCGTCATCGTCGCCACCCAGGTGCTCGAGTCGATGATCTCCTCCCCGCGCCCGACGCGCGCCGAGGCCTCCGACTGCGCCAACGCGGTGCTCGACGGCACCGACGCGGTCATGCTCTCGGGCGAGACGAGCGTCGGCGAGTTCCCCGTCATCACCGTGCAGACGATGGCACGCATCATCGAGTCCACCGAGGACCACGGCCTCGAGCGCATCCCCGCGCTCGGCACGAAGCCCCGCACCCAGGGCGGTGCGGTCACCCTCGCCGCCGCCGAGGTCGGCGACTTCGTGGGCGCCAAGTTCCTCTGTGTGTTCACCGAGTCGGGCGACTCCGTGCGGCGCATGACGAGGCTCCGCTCGAGCATCCCCATCCTCGGCTTCACGCCGGAGCCGGGCATCCGCAACCGCATGGCGCTGAGCTGGGGCGTGCAGTCCTACCTCGTCGACCGTGTGAAGCACACCGACGAGCTGATGGGCCAGGTCGACGACGTGCTGCTCGGCCTCGGCCGCGCGCAGATCGGCGACAAGGTCATCGTCATCTCGGGTTCCCCTCCCGGAGTGGCCGGCACCACCAACGACATGCGCGTGCACGTCATCGGTTCGGCGCACAACCCGCTGGTGCCCGAGAAGTTCGACAACTAGCGCTCGTCGCGGCGTCTGAGGGCCTACCTCAGGATTCGGCCAGGATTCGATCAAGCTTCGATCGGTTCCTGGCCGTTCGCTGTCTCCGGGTGCGTCCGGGGCGATAGATTTCGGATGCCCTGCAGCACTCGTGCGGGGGCTGCACCCTTGCACCCGTGGCAGCCCCCGCATCCTGCACTCCCGTTCTCGCAACGGGCCGGGCATCCGTCGACCGTGCGACCTCGCGACCGAAAGAACACCTCATGCCCCGTCAGACCCTCGTCCTCCGCTCCGCCGGCATCGCCGCGGCCCTCGCGACCGTCGTCGCCCTCTCGGGCTGCTCGACGATCATGCCGTTCTTCGGCATCCAGCCCACCGCCCCCGGTGCGGCCGGAGCCGCTGGCGCCGCCGGAGCCGGAGCGGGCGCCGGCACGACCGCCGACTCGACGACCGCCGACCTCGGGGCCAACACGACCGACGGCTCGCTGCAGTTCGCCTCGGTCTTCACCGACATGGGCTCGGTGCACCCCACGGTGGACATCGCCGACCAGCTGCAGCTCAAGCTCGACGTCTGGACCGAGCAGAAGACCCACGACTGGACGCCGATGGCCGACAAGCGCTTCTCGTTCGTGATCGGCGTCTACGACAACAAGGTGCCCGCCGAGGCGCCCTTCGACCAGAAGCGGCGCGTGTACATGTCGAACATCACGGTGACCGCGAAGACGACCACCGTCTCGGGCGCCGTCGAGACCGCGTACAACCTCAACAACGACCCGCTGAAGATCACCCTCGACCCCGAGGCGCTGCGCTCCGAGCAGGGGCTCGGCCTCCTGATCACCTCGCCGAAGGGCGGCTTTCAGCTGGAGTCGCAGCAGATCGGTGTCGTCTCGGACGACACCCTCGGCATGATGCTCGACTTCGCGTTCCAGGTGTCGTACGAGACCGCGCCGCTGGCGAACACCTACATGACGCAGGTCGTGCACCAGTACGTGCCGGTGGCGATCTTCTCGGAGGCCGACGCGGTGGCGGCGAAGGCCACGCCGACGCCGACCGCGACGCCGACGCCCATTCCCGCGGGCTGAGGCCGATCCGCGCGGGCGAGGCCTGCGCGTGCCGCCTCGCTCGGGCGGTACCGGTGGTGGGACTCGAACCCACACGCCCTTTCGGACAGCGCATTTTGAGTGCGCAGCGTCTGCCATTCCGCCACACCGGCCTGCTACGAGCGAGCTCAAGAATACCGTAGGGTTGAAACGTGACTGACCAAGAACCGACGACAGCAGTGCCCCGCCGTGTAGTGGTGGCCGAAGACGAATCCCTGATCCGCCTCGACATCGTCGAGATCCTGCGCGACAACGGGTTCGACGTCGTCGGCGAGGCCGGAGACGGCGAGACCGCCGTGGCCCTGGCCACCGAGCTCCGCCCCGACCTCGTGATCATGGATGTCAAGATGCCCCAGCTCGACGGCATCTCCGCGGCCGAGCGCCTGTCGAAGGACCACATCGCGCCCGTCGTGCTGCTCACCGCCTTCAGCCAGAAGGAGCTCGTGGAGCGGGCCACCGAGGCCGGCGCACTGGCCTACGTCGTGAAGCCGTTCACGCCCAACGACCTGCTGCCCGCGATCGAGATCGCCCTCTCGCGCTACGCTCAGATCATCACGCTCGAGTCCGAGGTCGCCGACCTCGTCGAGCGCTTCGAGACCCGCAAGCTCGTCGACCGGGCCAAGGGCCTGCTGAACGAGAAGATGGGGCTCACCGAGCCCGAGGCCTTCCGGTGGATCCAGAAGGCGTCGATGGACCGCCGGCTGACCATGCACGACGTGGCGCAGGCCATCATCGAGCAGCTGTCGCCGAAGAAGTAGCAACGGTCTTCTCCGGCTGCTTGCGCTGTCGGGGCTACCTGGGGCTACTTGGGGCTACTTGGGCTCGAAGACCTGCTGGGGCCGTCGGTCCTTGATGATGTTCGTGATGCGAACCGTCGAGAGCCGGCGGCCCTTCTCGTCGTCGATCTCGATCTGATGCGTCGCGAGGCTCTTGCCGAGGTGGATAGCGGTGCAGGTGCCGATCACCCAGCCGCTGGTGGCCGAGCCCGAGTGGCTGGCGTTGATCTCGATGCCCATGGCGACCTTGGTGGGGCCCGCGTGCAGGTTCGCGGCGGTCGATCCGAGGCTCTCGGCCAAGACGACGTAGGCCCCGCCGTGCACGAGACCGAGCGGCTGGGTGTTGCCCTCGACGGGCATCCGCGCCACCGAGCGCTCGGCGCTCAGCTCGAGGAACTCGATGCCCATCTTCTCGGCGAGGTTGCCGATGCCGCGGTAGCCGAAGACCGACATGACGTCGATCGGGAGGGCCTCGGCGCTCATCGCGGGCTCGCTGCGGGTGTCGGATTCTGGCTGCGTCATCGGTGTGGAATCCTGTCTCGAATGACTGTCGGAGGCCCTGTGTAGGCTTGCCTCGTGCCGGACAAAGAACAGCCTACCCTCCTCGTCATCGACGGTCATTCGCTCGCGTTCCGGGCGTTCTACGCCCTTCCGGTCGACAGCTTCCAGACCCGTGACGGGCAGCACACCAATGCCATCCACGGCTTCCTGGCGATGCTCATCAACCTCCTCAAGGCCGAGAAGCCCACCCACCTCGCGGTGGCGTTCGACATCTCGCGCCACTCCTTCCGCACCCGCGAGTACCCCGACTACAAGGGCACCCGCGGCGAGACGCCGTCGGAGTTCATCGGGCAGGTGCCGCTCCTGCAGGAGTGCCTGCACGCCCTCGGCATCACCACCATCGAGAAAGAGGACTTCGAGGCCGACGACATCCTGGCCACCCTCGCGCGCCAGGGCGTCGAGGAGGGCTTCAAGGTCTACGTCGTCTCGGGCGACAGGGATGCGATCCAGCTGGTGAACGACAAGGTCACGCTGCTCTATCCCTCGCGGCAGGGCGTCTCCGACCTCACCCGCTACGACGAGGCGAAGGTGCAGGAGCGCTACGGCATCCGCCCCGAGCAGTACCCCGACATCGCAGCCCTCGTCGGCGAGACGAGCGACAACCTGCCCGGTGTGCCCAAGGTCGGCGAGAAGACCGCGGTGAAGTGGCTGAACCAGTTCGGCACGCTCGACGCCATCCTCGAGCACCGCGACGAGATCCCGGGAGTCGTCGGCAACAACCTGCGGGAGCACGTCGACAACGTGGTGCGCAACCGCAAGCTGAACCGCCTGCTCACCGACGTCGAGCTCCCGGTCGGCCCCGCCGACCTCCTGCGCGCCCCCGCCGACGAGCAGCAGGTGCGTGACGTGTTCGCGCGCCTGGAGTTCCGCACGCTGCTCGACCGGGTGCTGAAGCTCGAGGGCATCGCGGGCGACTCCGAGGTCGGCCAGGCCGCCGCCGCCGAGGCCGCGGCGAAGGCCGAGAACGCGCCGGTGCCGGTCACCCTTCTCGACGAAGAGCTCGCGGGCTGGCTCGCGCGGCACACCGCGACGGCCGCCGAGGCCGCGGCCGACATCACCAAGGCGGTCTCGGTGCAGGTCGAGACCATCGACGGCTACCCGGTGGCCGTCGGGCTCGCCACGTTGCACGAGACGATCTTCCTGCCGTGGACGCAGGGCAGCCGCGACTACGCCCCCTTCGAGGCGTGGCTCGCGAGTGACACCCCGAAGACCTTCTTCGACGCCAAGCGCCAGATCAAGGCCCTCCGCACCGCGGGTCTCGCCGTCTCCGGGCTGGCGTTCGACCCGGTCATCGCGGCCTGGCTGCTGAAGCCCGACTCCAGCGCCGACCGCTCGCTCGAGAAGCTCGTCGACCGGCACCTGCTCGAGATCCTGCCGAAGTCCGACCCGAACCAGCTGGTTCCCGAAGACGACACGGTCGTCGGCCCGGCCGGCGAGGCCTGGTACGCGCTGCGAGTCGCCCGCGCGCTCACCGCCCAGCTCGACGAGCGCACCCTGCGCGTGCTCACCGAGATCGAGCTGCCCACCCTGATGGTGCTCGCCGAGATGGAGCTCACGGGCGTCACCGTCAGCCACCCCGAGCTCACCGCACTCTCCGACGAGCTGGGCGCCTCGGCCACCGCGATCGCCACCGAGGCCTTCGGCATCATCGGGCGCGAGGTCAACCTCGGCTCGCCGAAGCAGATCCAGGAGGTGCTCTTCGACCAGCTCGACATGCCGAAGACGCGCGCCACCAAGACGGGCTATTCGACCGATGCGGGGGCTCTCGCCGACCTGCAGGCCTCCAACCCGCATCCGTTCCTGGGGCTCCTGCTCGCGCACCGCGACGCCACAAAGCTGCGGCAGATCATCGAGAGCGTCGACAAGGCGATCGCCGGCGACGGGCGGGTGCACACCACCTACGTGCAGACCGGGTCGTCCACCGGGCGCATCTCCTCGACCGACCCGAACCTGCAGAACATCCCCGTCCGCACCGAGGAGGGCCGGCGCATCCGCCACGCCTTCCGCGTCGGGGAGGGCTACGAGTGCCTGCTCACCGCCGACTACTCGCAGATCGAGATGCGTATCATGGCTCACCTCTCGGGCGACCAGGGCCTGATCGACGCCTTCCACTCGGGCGAAGACCTGCATCGCTTCGTCGGCTCGCGCATCTTCTCGGTCGACCCGGCCGACGTCACGCCGAACATGCGCACCAAGGTGAAGGCCATGTCGTACGGCCTCGCCTACGGCCTCTCGGCCTTCGGGCTGTCGAAGCAGCTGCGCATCGAGACCGCCGAGGCCAAGCAGCTCATGACCGACTACTTCGAGCGCTTCGGCGGCGTGCGCGACTACCTCCGCAACGTCGTCGTGCAGGCCAAGGTCGACGGCTACACCGAGACCATCTTCGGCCGCCGCCGCCCCTTCGCGAACCTGAACAGCGCCAACCGCGTGCTGCGCGACAACGACGAGCGCGCCGCCCTGAACGCCCCCATCCAGGGCACCGCGGCCGACATCATCAAGATCGCGATGATCGACATCGCCGCCGACCTCGCCGCCCAGGGCCTCGCCTCGAAGCTGCTCCTGCAGGTGCACGACGAACTCGTCTTCGACGTCGCGCCCGGGGAGTGGGACGCCCTGGCGGCCCTCGTCACGGCCCGCATGTCGACGGCGGCCACCCTCTCGGTGCCCCTCGAGGTGCAGATCGGGCGCGGCGAGAACTGGAACGAGGCGGCGCACTAGCCCGCCCTCGATGCCCGGGCCCCCGGCGGCCCTGGCACCACGCCGCCGCCCCGCTTCACGTGGTGCAGGACAGGAGGGGGGTCAGCGGAAGTCGCGCGAGGAGGTCTTGGCCGCCAAGGTGAGGGGCTCGAGCTGGTCGGCCACGAGGTTCGTGATTCCCTCGTCGGTGCGTTCGAGGATGCCGCGCACCACGAGCGCCGGCGAGTCGCGCGCGATGCGCCGGTAGCGCTTCCACACGCCGACCCCGCAGATCACGTTCAGGATGCCCGTCTCGTCCTCGATGTTCATGAACGTGATGCCGCTCGCCGTCGCCGGACGCTGCCGGTGCGTCACCACCCCGCCCACCTCGATGCGCCGCCCGTTCTCCGCCGTCGCGAGGTCGCCCACCGAGAGCGCTCCGCGCCGCCGCAGCTCGGCCCGCGCGTGCGCCAGCGGATGATCGTCGGGCGAGATGCCCGTCGCCCACAGGTCGTAGACCACCTGCTCCTCGGCCGAGAGCATCGGCAGCAGCGGGGGCTGCACCGACACGAAGGTGCCCGGCAGGTACTCCGCCTTCTCCTGCGCCGCGTTGCCGGCCTCCCACAGCGCCTCCCGCTTGGTCAGCCCGAGGCTCTCGAACGCGCCGGCTGTGGCGAGCGCCTCCAGCTGCGGAGTGGTCAGCCCGACCCGCCGCGCCAGATCGGCCATGCTCAGGTAGAGCCCGTTCTCGTCGCGCTCCGCCACGATCTTCTCGGCCAGCGTGCTGCCGATCGAGGTCACCTCGTCGAGCCCCAGCCGCACCGCCACGTTCCCGTCGCGGCGGTGCTCCGCCGTGCGGTCGGGCTTCGAGCGGTCGAACACCTTGGGCACCGGATGAGGTCGACCGAGGCACTCGTCCAGCCCGGTCTCGGCGACCACGACCCCGGGCTCGGCCGAGAGCAGCACCGGTTCGAGCCCGGCCTGCACGCCGGAGCGCTGGATGTCGGGGCGTCGCACCTCGACGCCGTGCCGCCGCGCATCCGCCGTGAGGGTCTGGGGTGAGTAGAAGCCCATCGGCTGCGCGCGCAGCAGCCCGGCGAGGAACGCGGCGGGGTAGTGCAGCTTGATCCAGGAGCTCGCGTAGACCAGCAGGGCGAAGCTCGTGGAGTGGCTCTCGGCGAAGCCGAAGTTCGCGAACGCCTCGATCTTCGTGTAGATCACGTCGGAGTCGGCCGCGTTGATGCCGTTGTTCGCCATGCCTTCGTAGAGCTTCTCGCGCAGGCTCGAGATCTTCTCGAGGCCGCGCTTGGAGCCCATCGCCCGGCGGAGCAGATCGGCGTCCTCTGCGGAGCAGTCGCCGACGGCCATGGCCATCTGCATCAGCTGCTCCTGGAACAGCGGAACCCCGAGCGTGCGCTCGAGCACCGGCTTGAGCTTCGGGTGCAGGTAGGTCACCGGCTCCTGCCCGAGCTTGCGCCTGATGTACGGATGCACGGCCCCGCCCTGGATCGGACCGGGACGGATCAGCGCGATCTCGACCACCAGGTCGTAGAAGGCGCGCGGCTGCAGGCGGGGGAGCGTGCCCATCTGCGCCCGGCTCTCGACCTGGAAGACGCCGATCGAGTCGGCGCGGCAGAGCATGTCGTAGACCGCCTCCTCCTCCTTGGGGAGGCTGTCGAGGTTCCAGAGCCGGCCGGTGGACTCGTTCACGAGGTCGAAGCAGTACTGCAGCGCCGAGAGCATGCCGAGGCCGAGCAGGTCGAACTTCACGAGGCCCATCCAGGCGCAGTCGTCCTTGTCCCACTGGAGCACCGTGCGGTTCTCCATGCGGCCGTTCTCGATCGGGCAGACCTCGCCCACCGGGCGGTCGGTGAGCACCATGCCGCCGGAGTGGATGCCGAGGTGCCGCGGGAACTTCAGCACCTCGGTGGCGAGCGCGATCACCTCGTCGGGGATGTCGTGGTCGTCGCTCTCGACCGCCGGGCCCCAGCGCTCGATCTGCTTGGACCAGGCATCCTGCTGACCGGGGCTGTGGCCGAGCGCCTTGGCCATGTCCCGCACCGCGAACTTGGGGCGGTACTGGATGACGTTCGCCACCTGGGCGGCGTTGCGGCGGCCGTACTTCTCGTAGACGTACTGGATGACCTCCTCGCGCCGCTCCGAGTCGAAGTCGACGTCGATGTCGGGCTCCTCGTCGCGCATGCTCGACAGGAAGCGCTCGAAGGGCAGCTCGCGGGCGATCGCGTCGACCGCGGTGATGTCGAGCAGGTAGCAGACGGCGGAGTTCGCGGCCGAGCCGCGGCCCTGGCAGAGGATGCCGCGGCTGCGGGCCTCGCGCACGATGTCGTAGACGATGAGGAAGTAGCCCGGGAAGTCCTTCATCTCGATCACCGCGAGCTCGCGGTCGATGCGCGCGAGGTCGTCGTCGCTCGCATCGGGGTACTTGCGGGGGATCGCGTCGAGCACGAGCTGTCTCAGCCACGACATGGGGGTGTGGCCCTCGGGCACCTTCTGCCGAGGAAGGCGCGGCTTCGCCATGCGCAGCTGGAAGGAGAGGTCGGCCGCCACCTCCACGGTGCGCTCGACGGCACCGGGGTAGCGGGCGAAGCGCCGGGCCATCTCGGCGCCGGAGCGCAGGTGCGCCGTGGGGGCGGCGGGCAGCCAGCCGTCGAGCTCGTCGAGACTGCGGCGGGCGCGCACCGCGGCCAGCGCCTGGGAGAGGCGGTGCTGCTTCGTGGTGGCGTAGTGCACGTTGCCGGTGGCGACCGTGCCGAGGCCCTGCCGCTCGGCGATGGCGGCCAGGGCGTCGTTGCGGGTGCTGTCGAGCGGATCTCCGCGGTCGGTGAGCTCGACCAGCACGTTCTCGCGCCCGAACAGGGCGACGAGGCGGTCGACCTCGCGGGCGGCGCCGTCGGCCCCCTCGAACTCGAGCGCCTGGCGCACGGGGCCCTTGCGGCAGCCGGTGAGCACCATCCAGTCGCCGTGGGCCTGGGCGGCCAGCTCGTCGAGGTCGTAGAGGGGGCGGCCCTTCTCGGCCTGGGGGGCGAGCTGGGCGGAGGTGATGGCGCCGGCGAGGCGGTGGTAGCCCTCCTTCCGGCGGGCGAGCACGAGCAGGTGGGAGCCCTCGGGGTCGGCGACGCCGTTCTGCGGCTTGCTGAGGTCGAGCGAGAGCTCGGCGCCGAAGACCGTGGCGACGTCGTGCTTCTCGGCGGCCTCGGCGAAGCGGACGATGCCGTAGAAGCCGTCGTGGTCGGTGAGGGCCAGGGCGTTCAGGCGCAGGCGGGCGGCCTCCTCGATCAGGGTCTCGGGGGAGGACGCTCCGTCGAGGAAGCTGAAGTTGGAGTGCGCGTGGAGCTCGGCGTAGGGCACCGCCGGCTCGACGGGCTCCTTCGGCTGGGCGCTCTCGGCGGCCTCGGGATCGTATGGCGCCCGCTTGGCCGACTCGGTCACCCCGTCGCCGGGCGGCGGCCCGGGCCGGGTGCGGTCGGACAGCGTGCGCTCGAGCTCCGACCACGGGATCGCGGGATTGTTGAACCCCATCAGCGTCCCCTCCCTCGTGCCCGGCCGGCGGGCGAGCTGACGTGGTGGGCGGGTGCCCGGCGGATGGTCAGGCTGATGTAGCGGGCCGGTGCCCGGCGGATGGGGAAGCGGTCAGTCATAGCGGGCCTCCGCCCACCAGAGGTGGCGGTCGAGGGCGAGGAGCCAGGCGACGCCGTCGGCGTCGACGAGCTGGAGCCGGTCGACGCGGCGGGCCTTGCGGCTGTCCCACCAGCGCTCGGACACCGGCCACGGACCGGCCCAGGCCTGCACCGGGCGGAGCGACCGGCCGGAGACGTCGGGGGAGAAGCGCGCCGGCACGCCGACGAGCCCACCGGAGTCGTCGACGTCGACCAGCTCGTTCCGGCCCGTCACGAGCAGCACCTGGCGGCGCTGCTCGAACACCGTGGTCGGCAGCGGTGGCGGCAGACTGCCCGGCCAGGGCGCCACCTCGGATCCGGCCGAGCTCTTCGGCCCCCGCCGCCGCCCGCCGGCCGACGCCGGCCTGCCTGATGTCGGCTTGCCTGACGCGCCGGTGGTGCCTGACGCGCCGGTGGTGGCTGACGCGGGGGATTCGATCATGGCCTCGGCTCCGGCCAGTGCCAGGCGGGTGCTGGGTGCCGCCACCGCCGCGGGCGCGGTGCGGGGCATGGTGGGCGCGGTGCGTCCGGGGGAGGAGACGGGGGCCGCCGGGCGGTCACCCCACGGGACGAGCAGCTGCCGCTCGCGCGGTGAGCGGCCACCGCCGATGGAGGCGGTGAGCACACCCTCGTGGCCGACGATGCTCTGCACACGGGAGAGGCCGTGGTGGATGCGCTCCTCGGAGCCCGTGCCCCAGAGGCCGGTCTCGTGGCGCGCGCTGTCGTCGACCGTCTCGGCAGTGAGCCGCACCCGCACGACCGGGGCCGAGAGCGTGCTCTCGATCGTGCTGCCGCCCTGCAGCTGCCAGCGCACCCGGTCGACCACGTCGCTCGCGCCGAACCAGCGCGGATGCAGCCAGGTGCGCTCCCGCACCTCGCCTCGCTCGGTGGCGATCTCGATGCGCAGCTCGGTGCAGACCAGGCGCGCGGCGGCGAGGTCGCCGACGAAGCGGTCGGCCTCGGCCCGGATGCTGAAGGTGATCTGGTCGATGCGCTCGAGCGGCGGCTCGAAGGCGTTGACGCTCTCCCGCACCTCGGGCGGGATGCGCGGGATCACCCGCCGCGGGTCGGTGCCGCTCGCCCGCTCGTGCGCCCGCGCCCCCGGCTCGCCGAAACGGGACCGCACGTCTTCGGCCGGCAGCCGCGCGAAGTCGCCCAGCGTGCGGATGCCCAGGCGCCAGAGCAGGGCGCAGAGCTCCTCCTCGGCCAGCAGCTGCAGCGGCAGCCGGGCCAGGAACTCGGGGGAGGCGCCCTCCGGCACGATGCGGATGAGGTCGACCCCCGGCAGCCGGGCCGCCTGCTCGGCCGCGAACAGCCCGTCGGCCACGCCGACCCGGGCCTCCGTGACCCCGAGCTCGGCGAAGCGCTCGAGGAAGGCGAGGGCCGCCGCGTGCTCGCTGCCGTAGAACCGCTTCGGGCCGCGGGCACGCAGGGCGCAGCTGCCGGCGCGCATGACCTGCACGTTCGGGCTCATCTCCTCGAGGGCGCTGATCAGCGGCTCGAAGGCGCGGTTGACGTGCACCGGGTCGTAGGGGAAGTCGCGCAGCCGGGGGCTCCGCGCCTGCGCCTCCCGCAGCCGCAGACCGCGGCGCACCCCGTCGGCCCGCGCCCCCTCGGAGCAGGCGTACACCAGCCCCTTCTCGATCACCGCGATCGGGTCGTCGAGAGTCAGCCCCTCAACCTCGGCCGTCGCCGCCACCGGCCAGTCGGGGCACCACAGCACCATCGTGCGCACGGCCCCGGCGGCCGCCCCCGCGCTCATCCGTTCACCTCGCGGAGCAGCCGGAGGGGCGCGGCCCCGCCGGACGCCGCAGCGCCGGACGGAACAGCAGCGCCGGACGGAACAGCAGCGCCGGTCGGAACAGCAGCGCCGGTCGGAACAGCAGAGACGGACGGAGCACCCGCGCCAGGCGGCACCGCCGCCATCCCCGGCAGCTCCATCACGGGCCGGAACAGCTCGTCGCCGTCGGGCAGCCACAGCCGTCCCCTCCGCGGCCGCCCGTTGCCGGTGCGGGCCGTGACCGACACCATCGCCTGCCGCCCCGCCAGGTAGCCGTGACCCGAGCCGATGCCCGTCCACGAGCTCTCGGTGATACGCAGCGTCGCCTCGCTCTGCGGCCAGCCGCCGAGCACGATCAGCGTGGCCTCCCGCTGCCGGATGCGCGCCTGCAGCCGCGCCATGGCGGCGTCGGGCACGCGGCCGGGCGCCTGCGTGACGACGACCCCGACCACGTCGGCCATCGCCGCGGTGACGGTGAGCCACTCGTCTCCCGGATGCGGCACCAGCGCCAGCCGCTCCAGGTCGACCCCGAACCGCGCCGCCGCCTCGACCCCGAAGTCGGGCATGCCCACGACGCCGCACCAGACGCCGTCGGCCGAGGGCCCCGCCATCAATGCCATGACGAGCGCGGTCGAGCCCTCCACCGAGTAGGTGGCGCCGGCGCGCAGCGAACCGCCGGGCAGCAGCGGCGCGATCGCCGGATGGGTGCGCACCGCCCGGGTGTCGAGCTTGGTGGCCTGCATCTGGCTGATGCGCGACTGCAGCGCCCGGATCTCCTCGCCCGCCGAAGCGGGGGAGGAGACGTCGAGTGCGGCATCGGTCATGGCCCCATGTTCGAACATATGTTCGAAGAAGTCAATCGGGCCGAAGAGGCTGTGCAGAGCATCCGGGAGCCTGTGAAGAACCCTCAGCGCCGGTGTCGGTGGGGTGCCCTAGGGTCGTTGCATGAGCAGTTCGACAGTACGTCCCGCAACCGACATCGACCGCATCGCCGAGCGCTGGGTCGACACCGTGGTGGAGCTCGAGCCGGTGCTCGGCACCTACATCGGCCGCACCGAGGCGAACGACCGCTTCGGCGATCTCTCGCCCGCCGGCCACGAGCGCTACGTCGCCGCCGTGAGGTCCGTGCTCGCCGAGCTCGACGGCGCCGTCCCGGCCGACGAGGTCGACGAGGTCACCAAGAGCGACCTGTCGAACGAGCTGCGGCTCAGCCTGGCGAGCAGCGAGGCCGGCCTGCACCTGCGCGACCTGAACGTGATCGACTCGCCCAGCCAGCACATCCGCGAGGTCTTCGACCTCATGCCCACCGAGACCGAAGACGACTGGGCGGTCGTCTCGAAGCGCCTCTCGGCCGTCGAGGAGGCGGTGAACGGCTACATCGTCACCCTGCGCGAGGGTATGCGCCAGGGCGTCGTGCCCGCGCGCCGGCAGGTGCTCGAGGTGCTCGCCCAGGCCCGCACCAACTCGGGCCCCGACAGCTTCTTCACCACCTTCGCCACGAGCGCCGAGGCCACCGCCCGCGTGGGCGAGGCGCTGCACCGCGACCTCGGGCGCGCCGCCGAGACGGCCTCCGAGGCCTACACGAAGCTCGCCCAGTTCCTCGAGAACGAGCTGGCGCCGGTCGCCGGTGAGCAGGATGCAGTGGGCCGCGAGCTCTACGCCCTCCAGTCCCGCCGCTTCCTCGGCGCCACGGTCGACCTCGACGAGACCTACGAGTGGGGCATCGAGGAGCTCGGGCGCATGGTGCGCGAGCAGGAGGCCATCGCCGAGGAGATCAAGCCGGGGGCATCCGTTCTCGAGGCCATCGCCTTCCTCGACGAGGACCCGGCCCGAAAGCTCCACGGCACCGAGGCGCTGCGGGTCTGGATGCAGGAGACCAGCGATCGCGCGGTGGCCGAGCTCGGCGCGACCCACTTCGACATCCCCGAGGAGGTGCGCGCGATCGAGTGCATGATCGCGCCCACCCACGAGGGCGGCATCTACTACACCGGCCCCACCGACGACTTCTCCCGTCCCGGCCGCATGTGGTGGTCGGTGCCCGAGGGCGTCACCGAGTTCGACACCTGGCGCGAGCTCACCACCGTCTACCACGAGGGTGTGCCCGGCCATCATCTGCAGATCGGCCAGGCCGTCGTCAACCGCGCCAAGCTCAACACCTGGCGCCGCCAGCTCGCCGGCACGAGCGGCCACGCCGAGGGCTGGGCGCTCTACGCCGAGCGCCTCATGGAGGAGCTCGGCTACCTCGACGACCCGGCCGACCGCCTCGGCATGCTCGACGGGCAGCGCATGCGCGCCGCCCGTGTCGTGCTCGACATCGGCGTGCACCTGCAGAAGCCGCGCCTCGACGGCCAGGGCGTCTGGGACGCCGGGTACGCGCTGGAGTTCATGCGCCAGAACGTGAACATGGACGACGCCTTCATCCGCTTCGAGGTGAACCGCTACCTCGGCTGGCCCGGCCAGGCCCCCTCCTACAAGGTGGGCCAGCGCATCTGGGAGGAGGTGCGCGACACCCTCCGCGCCCGCGAGAAGGAGGCCTTCTCCTCCAAGGAGTTCCACCGCCGCGCCCTCGACCTCGGCGGCGTCGGCCTCGACACCCTGCGCACCGCGCTCCTCGGCTGATCGTGGCCGCCCGCGCGCGTTCCCCCTACGAGCTGACCTCCGGCTCGGCCCTCGACGACCTGCATCCGGTGGTGCGCCGCTACGTCGGGGGCATCAAGCCCGGCTTCCGCGGCTACGGCAGCGGGGTGTTCGAGCAGATCGGCACGCCTCGGCGCTGGCTCTGGCCGGTGCTCGGGATGCTGGCCCGGCAGGGCATCCTGTTCCCCGCCTGGGAGCACAACGTCCCCTTCAGCATCGTCAACGCCCCGCTCGTCGACCGTGACGGGCGCACGGGTGTGATCGCGGTGCGCCGCTTCCACTTCCTCAGCGGCGCGCAGGCCATGGTCGACGCGATCACCGCCGAGAACCCGGGCGCCGACGGGCTGGTCGACCACCTCGGCCTCGACCGGCGCTTCCGGGTGCGGCTCGCGACGCGGGTCGTGCGGGGCGAGCTGCACCTCACCTCGACCGTGCTCGAGCTGCGGGTCGGGCGGCACTTCGTGCGGCTGCCGGCGGCGCTGTCGCCGCGGGTCACCGTGGTCGAGCGCTTCGACGACGCCGCCAACGCGGGGGAGGGTGCGCAGCGCGTCACCGCCGTGGTCGAGGCGCCGGTCGTGGGGCGGGTGTACGAGTACGCGGGCACCTTCCAGTACGAGATCCGGCCCGAGCCGGTGCGGGCACGGGTGCGTGCGGATGCGGCGGGAGGCGCCGGGTCCGGCGCCGCCGCCGACCCCGCCGTCGCGCGCCCGTCCTCGTCCGACGGGGCCGCGACACCCCAGGGTCACCACCCGGGCGGCCCCGAGTGACGTCGCCGGAGGCCACGCCGACACGGCGGGTTGTGCTCGCCGGAGCATCCGGCTTCATCGGCACCGCCCTCGCGCAGTCCTTCCGCGACGAGGGCGCCGAGGTGCTGCTCATCGGTCGTCGGGGGCCGGATGCGCGCTGGAGCGATCCCGCGGCGATTGCCGCCGCCGTCGACGGCGCCGACCTCCTGATCAACATGGCCGGCAAGAGCGTGAACTGCCGGTACGACGCGGCGAACCGCGCCGAGATCTTCCGTTCACGGCTGGAGACCACGCGGGCGCTGAACGAGGCCGTGGCCGCCGCCGCGCATCCGCCCCGCCTGTGGATCAACTCGTCGACCGCGACCATCTACCGCCACGCCGACGACCGGCCGATGACCGAGTCGACGGGCGAGATCGGCGAGGGCTTCTCGGTGAACGTCGCCACGAGCTGGGAGGCCGAGTTCTTCCGCGGCGAGCTGCCCGCGACGCGCCGGGTCGCATTGCGCACGGCGATCGTGCTCGGCGACGGCAGTGCTCTGGCGCCCATCATGATGCTCGCGCGCTTCGGGCTCGGCGGCCCGCAGTTCGACGGGCACTGGCCCGCGACCCGCGCCGGAGTCGCCGCGGGCACCTACCACCGCTACCGCCCGAGCTCCCGGGGCGGCCGGCAGCGCTTCAGCTGGGTGCACCTCGACGACGTCGTGGGCGTCGTGCACTTCGTCGACGAGACCCCCTCGATCGACGGCGTCGTCAACGTCTCGGCGCCGAACCCCACCGACAACCGCACCTTCATGGCCTCGGTGCGCCGCGCGGTCGGGGCCCGCGTCGGCATCCCCACCTGGCGATGGATGCTCGAGCTCGGCTCGGTCGCCATCCGCACCGAGACCGAGCTCGTGCTGAAGAGCCGCTGGGTGCTGCCCGAGCGCCTCGAGGCGGCGGGCTACCCCTTCCGCTACCGCGACCACGACGCGGCCCTCGCCGCGATCGTCGCGCAGCGCGCGGCCTCACGGCGCTACCCCAGACCGGTGAAGACACGGTGACTCGGCCACCGTCTCTGCTCTGAGCCTGTGATCGGGACCTGGTGCTCGCGGGCCCGTTAGGTCACAATGGTGCGTCCACGACGGGAATGGCCGTGGACCGAGTGGGGGCGATTGTGGGAGAAGGATGACGGGCGTCGAAGGCGACATCCATCGAACGGTCGCGTTGCGCGCTGCGCACGAGGCACTGATGACCGGCCGCGGAGTGATCGTCTCGGGGGAGCGTGGGTCGGGGCGGAGCACCTTCGTGCGCTCAGTCGTCGCGGGTGTCGACGAACCGCTCCGCCGACGTCTCTGGGTCCACGACGACGACAGCCCGCTCGACGGGCAGTCGGGCAAGCGGCTGGCCGAAGCCGTCGTGCGCGGTGATGTCGTCCCTGTGCTCGTGACCGCCGTCCGTTCGTCGGCCGAGCCGTGGCTGGACAGGCTCACCGACGAGTTCGAGCCCCTGCGCCTCCGTCTCGACCCCTTCGACCGGGCTGCGGTCCTCCGTATCGCGCGTCGGCTGCTCGGCGGCCCGCTCGCCGCAGAAGCCGTGCCCATTCTGCTGCCCCGGCGCGACGGGGGAGACCTCGTCGTGCTGCGGGAGGCAGTGAGAGAGCTTAAGGCCACCGGCGCCCTCGTCGACAATGACGGCATCTGGTTGCTGTCCGGGTCGTCGCCCCGGCTCGAGGGGCTGCGCCGGCTCCTGTTCGCCCGCCTCGACCTGCCGTTCCCCACTGCCGACGTCGAGACGGCTCTGGACCTGGTGGCCCTCGCCCCGGAGCTGGGACTCGAGCGCACCCGGGACGTGCTGGGCGCACAGCTCGGTTCCGAGGCGCAGAGCGTGCTGGAGCTACTGGAGTCCACGGGGGCGATCGACGTGCTGGGCCTGGACGATGCGGTCCGATGCCGTGTCCACGATCCCGTCGCCGAGCAGCTGCTGCCCCACACGATCGGGCGCCTCCGCCGGCGCCGACTCTCGAACGCGATCGTCGAGGCCCTCTCCGACCGCCCGGCCGCCGAGTCAGACGAGCGCGAGCTCCTCGCTCTGGCGCGCCTCGCGCTGCCTCTGGACTGGAACGTCGACGGTGCGGCCTTGACCCGAGCCGCAGAGACCGCGCTCCGGGCGTCGCGCGTCGACCTCGCGAGTCGGCTGGCCGCCGCGGCGCTGAAGAACGGGGCACCGATCGAGGCCTCCTTCGTGCTCGCCGCCGCCGAGTCCCAACTCGGTCACCCGGCCGATGCACTCGCCCGGCTGCGCGAGATCGACGTCGACGAGGCGGTCCACCCGGGACGAGCCCGGATCTATGAGCAGCTGGTGCAGCTCGTCGAAGCGCGCGTCGCCGACCCCGACTCGTCCTGGAGCCTACCGACCGGACCGTCGCGGAGCGGGGTCGGGTCCGACTCGGAGCTCGCATCCCTCTCCATCGAGCAGGGCGGCACCGACGCCGTGATCAGCTCCGTCGTGCCGGTCGACCACTCCCTCGTGCTCGAGGGCGAGAGGGTCGCCTTCGAGGCCTCCCTGCTCGTGATGCGCGGGCACTCGCGGAATGCGGTCGACGAACTGCGCGACGTAGAGGCGACTCTCTGCGCAGCGGGAGCCGACACCTTCCGGGTGCGCTGGGGGCAGATCTACTCGATGCTGTGGGATCAGTCGTTCGACACGACTCTCGAGCAGCTGTCCCTGCTGGGCGACGAGGCGGCGAGTCTCGGGCGAGCCGAACAGGAGTCGCTCTGCCGGTGGTCGGCGGCTGTCGCGCTCGGCCATGCGGGGCGGGTGGCCGAGGCCGTTCCCGAATTGCGCACGGCATTGCACGGGCTCGAACGGTTCGAGCTCGGCGAGGCGGCGCTCCTGGCACAGCTGGCCCTCGCTCAGGCATTGGCCGCTGCCGGTGAGGGCGCCGAGGCGAACGGAACCCTCGCCCCCATTCTCGCGGCCTCCGCCGGGAAACCCCTCCTCGAGGGCTGGGCCCGAGATGCCCACGGCTGGGTACTCCACGGGCTAGGCGAGCACCGCGAGGCAGTCGACGAATTCCTGGCCGCCGCCTCCATCCACGGCGGCATGGGGTTCTCGCTGTCGGAGATCATCGCGCTGAGCGGGGCCGCGCGGTCCGGAGCCGCCGCCAGGGTCGTGGGCCGGATGGAAGAGCTCGCGACCACGGTGGACGGATGCTCGATCGTCCTCCTCGTCCGTCAGGCGCGCGCCCTGGCGCGGAAACAGGCACCCGACGGCGCAGACCCGGACCTCGCAGACGAGTTCGACGGGATCGGCGAGACGGCCGCGTCCCTCGGAATGCACGCTCACGCACAGGAGGCCTTCAGCGCCGCAGCCGAACTGCACGTCGCCGAGGGCCGGACACGGCCGGCGGCGGCCTCATCGCGACGGGCCGCCGCCCACGCGGCGATCTGTCGCGCCGGAGCGCCCGGCGACGCCGGTCCCTCCGGCCCCCAGCTGTCCGATCGCGAGCGGGAGATCGTCGATCTCGTCCTCCAGGGCCGGTCGAATCGGGAGATCGCCGAGACGCTCGTGCTGTCGGTGCGCACGGTGGAGACGCATCTGCTGCGGGTCTACCGCAAGCTCGGGGTGCGGGGCCGGAGCGAGCTGGCGGGCGCGCTCTCGGGCTCCGGCGTCGGAATACCCGGTGCCTCGAAGGCGTTGCAGGACAGTGAGCTGAATAGCTAGACTAGAGCGTCACTTCTGTGACTTCTATCCGCCTGCCAGTCGCGGAAAACCTGGACTTCGAATGAGATCCCGCGCGACCGGCCTGAATCATGTCCACAACGGAGCAACCACTACATGACAATCGCAACGACCGAAAAGGCAACCAAGCAGGTCGCCATCAATGACATCGGATCTGCTGAAGACTTCCTCGCCGCGGTCGAAAAGACTCTGAAATTCTTCAACGACGGAGACCTCATCGAGGGCACCGTCGTGAAGATCGACCGCGACGAGGTCCTCCTCGACGTCGGTTACAAGACGGAGGGCGTCATCCCTTCGCGTGAACTCTCGATCAAGCACGATGTCGACCCGACCGAGGTCGTTCAGGTCGGTGACCTGGTCGAGGCCCTCGTCCTCCAGAAGGAGGACAAGGAAGGCCGGCTCATCCTGTCGAAGAAGCGCGCCCAGTACGAGCGCGCATGGGGCGACGTCGAGAAGATCAAGGACGCCGACGGCGTGGTGACCGGTTCGGTCATCGAGGTCGTCAAGGGCGGCCTGATCGTCGACATCGGCCTCCGCGGCTTCCTCCCCGCCTCGCTGATCGAGCTCCGCCGCGTTCGCGACCTGACCCCGTACCTGGGCCAGGAGATCGAGGCGAAGATCCTCGAGCTCGACAAGAACCGCAACAACGTCGTGCTGTCGCGCCGCGCCCTGCTCGAGCAGACGCAGTCCGAGAGCCGCACCACCTTCCTCAACAACCTCCAGAAGGGGCAGGTCCGCAAGGGCGTCGTCTCGTCGATCGTCAACTTCGGTGCGTTCGTCGACCTGGGCGGCGTCGACGGTCTGGTTCACGTCTCCGAGCTCTCCTGGAAGCACATCGAGCACGCCTCCGAGGTCGTCGAGGTGGGCCAGGAGGTCACCGTCGAGATCCTCGAGGTCGACCTCGACCGCGAGCGTGTCTCCCTGTCGCTCAAGGCGACGCAGGAAGACCCGTGGCAGGTGTTCGCCCGTACCCACGCCATCGGCCAGGTCGCGCCCGGAAAGGTCACCAAGCTGGTGCCGTTCGGTGCGTTCGTCCGCGTCGCCGAGGGCATCGAGGGTCTGGTGCACATCTCCGAGCTCTCCGGCAAGCACGTCGAGCTCGCCGAGCAGGTCGTGTCGGTCGGCGACGAGGTCTTCGTCAAGGTCATCGACATCGACCTCGAGCGTCGCCGCATCAGCCTCTCGCTGAAGCAGGCGAACGAGGGCGTCGACCCCGAGGGCACCGAGTTCGACCCGGCGCTCTACGGCATGCTCACCGAGTACGACGACCAGGGGAACTACAAGTACCCCGAGGGCTTCGACCCGGAGACCAACGAGTGGAAAGAGGGCTTCGAGGCCCAGCGCGAGAAGTGGGAGCAGGACTACGCCGAGGCGCAGGCCCGCTGGGAGGCCCACAAGAAGCAGGTCGCGACGTCGGCCGCCGAGGCGCTCAACAGCGACATCCCCTCTGCCTCGAACTCGTTCTCGAGCGAGTCGACCGGCGCGGGCACCCTCGCCGACGACGAGACCCTCGCCGCACTGCGCGAGAAGCTCAGCTCGAACAACTAGTCACACCAGCAGTACCGGATGGCCGTCCCTCTCGAGGGGCGGCCATCCGCCGTTCCACGGCCGGCGCCCGGGCCGCCCGCTAGCATGGGCAGCGTGTTCGTGATCGCGCTCACCGGAGGCATCGCCGCCGGCAAATCCACCGTCGCCCGCCGCTTCGCCGAGCACGGCGCCGTCGTGATCGACGCCGACCGGCTCGCCCGGGAGGCGGTCGAGCCGGGCACCCCCGGCCTGGCCGCGATCGCCGAGCGCTTCGGCCCGGGGGTCATCGACGCCGACGGCCGGCTCGACCGTCCGGCGCTCGGCTCCATCGTCTTCGCCGATGAGACGGCGCGGCTCGACCTGAACGGCATCACCCATCCGGCCGTCGCCGCGCTGCTGAAGGAGCGCCTGGCCGACACCGCGCAGGCCGACCCCGACGCGATCGTCGTCTACGACGTGCCGCTGCTGGCCGAGTCGGGCGGGCGCCGCGACGGGCTCTTCCGCTTCGTCGTGGTGGTCGAGGCCCCGGCCGAGGTGCGGGTGCAGCGCCTCATCGAGCTGCGGGGGATGGCCGCCGACGAGGCCGCCCGACGCGTCGCCGCGCAGGCGAGCGACGAGGAGCGCCGCGCCCTCGCCGACGTGGTGATCGACACGGGCGGCTCCCTCGACGAGACCGTGCAGCAGACCGACGCCGCGTGGATCCGGGTGCGCGAGGCCGCCGACCGGGCATCCGCCGACTGAGGCCGAGAGCGACACGCGCGCCATGACCTCCATCGACCTCAACGCCGACCTCGGCGAGTCCTACGGCGCCTGGACCCTCGGCGACGACCGCTCCATGCTCGAGCTCGTCACCAGCGCGAACGTCGCCTGCGGCTTCCACGCCGGCGACCCGTCCGGCCTGCTCGCCACGGTGCGCCAGGCCGCCGCGCACCGGGTGAGCATCGGCGCCCAGGTCTCGTACCCCGACCTCCGCGGCTTCGGCCGCCGCGCCCTCGACCTGCCGCCCGCCGACCTGATGGCCGATGTGGTCTATCAGCTGGGGGCACTGCAGGGGCTGGCCACCGCATCCGGAACCCGCGTCGCCTACCTCAAGCCGCACGGCGCCCTCTACAACCGCGTCGTGCACGACGAGCTGCAGGCGGCGGCCGTGGTCGAGGCCGTGCTCGCAGTCGACGCGACGCTGCCCATCGTGGGCCTGCCCGACTCCGAGATCGGCCGGCTCGCCGAGGCCGAGGGCCTGCGTTTCGTGCCCGAGGCCTTCGCCGACCGCGGCTACCGGTCCGACGGCAGCCTCGTGCCGCGCAGCGAAGCGGGCGCGGTGCTGCACGACCCCGACGAGATCGGCGAGCGGATGCTCCGCCTGGCCGCCGAGGGCGTGATCACCGCCGTCGACGGCACCGAGCTGCCCCTCTCGGCCGAGACGATCTGCGTGCACGGCGACACCCCGGGTGCCGTGCGCATCGCCCGCACCGTGCGCGACGCGCTGGAGGCCTCGGGGCTCACGGTCGCGCCCTTCGCGGTGCGATGACCGGGCCCGGGCAGACACCCGAGTCGCCACCCCGGCTGCAGCTGCGCGCGCTCGGCGGCTCGGCGCTGCTGGCCGAGGTTCCGGATGCCCGTTCCGCCCTCACCCTCTACTCCCGCCTGAGGGCGCAGCCGTCTGCGTCTCCCGCCCTCGACGGGGTGATCGACGTGGTGCCGGCCGAACGCACGGTGCTCGTCACCTTCGACGCCGCACGCACCGACGCCGCCCGGGTGCGGCGCGGGCTGGAGGAGGCGGCGACCGCGCCCGTGGCCCCGGTCGCCGGGGCCGGGCAGCGGCGGGTGGAGATCCCGGTGACCTACGACGGACCCGACCTCGACGACGTAGCGCGCACACTCGGGCTGACCGTCGGCGAGCTGATCGCGCTGCACACCGCCACCCGCTGGACGGCCGCCTTCATCGGCTTCGCGCCCGGCTTCGCCTACCTGATGGGCGACGACGAAGGGCGGCTGGCGCTGCCGCGCCGGGCGACGCCCCGGTCTGCTGTGCCCGCGGGATCGGTGGCGCTGGCCGCGGGGTACTGCGGCGTGTATCCGCGGGAGTCGCCGGGCGGCTGGCACCTGATCGGGCACACCGACGCGGCGCTCTGGGACAGCCGACGCGACGACCCCGCCCTGATCGCCCCGGGCACGGTCGTGGGGTTCGTCGATGCCGGCTGAGCACGCGGTCGAGGTGCTGGCGACCGGTCCGCTGACACTGGTGCAGGATGCGGGCCGGCCGGGCTTCGCGCACCTCGGCGTGACCGGATCGGGTGCCGCCGACCAGGGCGCGTACCGGGCAGCCAACCGGCTGGTGGGGAACGCGTCGGGGGCGGCCGTGCTGGAGTCCGTGCTCGGCGGGATCGCGCTGCGCGCACGCGGGGCGCTGCTCGTGGCCGTGACGGGGGCCTCGGCGGAAGTCGTGGTGGAGCGGGGTGGCGGGCGGGCGGCGGTCGAGCATCCGGTGGGCTGTTCGTTCACCCTCGGCGACGGCGACGTCGTGCGGGTGGGGACGCCGTCGGCCGGCCTCCGCACCGTGCTCGCCGTGCGCGGCGGATTCGCCGTGCCGCCGACGCTCGGCAGCCGGTCGAGCGACGTGCTGAGCGGGCTCGGTCCGGCCCCGCTGCGGGCCGGCGAGGTGCTGCCGGTGGGCGATGCCGCGGGGGAGTGGCCCGAGGCGACGCTGCTGCCGTCGGCGATCGGGTGGCGACCGGGGTGGATGCTCGCGGTGACGCCCGGGCCGCGCGCCGAGCTGGCGGGCGACGCGGGCTGGCCGCGGCTGCTCGCCACCGAGTGGACCGTCTCGCCCGCGTCGAACCGTGTCGGCGTGCGGCTCGTCGGCCCGCCGTCATCCGCCGAACCCGGACGCGAGGCGCTCACCCTGCCCAGCGAGGGCATGGTCGTCGGCGCGGTGCAGCTGCCGCCGAGCGGCGAACCGGTGGTGTTCCTGCGCGACCACCCGGTGACGGGCGGCTACCCGGTGATCGCGGTGCTCACGCCGGAAGCCGTGGACGTGGCGGCACAGCTGAGGCCGGGCGATGCCGTCGGGTTCGAGGCGGTGGGGGGCTAGCCGCACGGATGAGGACCGCCGACCGCAGCGATGGGTCGACGGCCCGCATCCGTGCGCGAGCAGCTCGGGGATCAGCCGAAGAGCATCGCTGCTTCGTCGTAGCGGTGCTGCGGCACCGTCTTGAGCTTGCCGAGGGCCTCCTCGAAGCCGACCGTCTCGATCTCGGTGCCGCGGAGCGCCACCATGCGGCCCCACGAGCCGTCCTGCACGATGTCGCTCGCGGCCATGCCGAGGCGGGTGGCGAGCACCCGGTCGTAGGCCGTCGGGACGCCGCCGCGCTGGATGTGGCCGAGCGTGGTGGCGCGGGTCTCGATGCCCGTCATCTCCTCGATCATCGGGGCGAGCCGCTCGCCGATGCCGCCGAGGCGGGGGCGGCCGAAAGCGTCGAGGCCGCGCTCGGAGTGGGCGTCGTCGGCGTGGTCGGGCGTGAAGCCCTCAGCGACGACGACCAGCGGCGCGCGGCCGCGGTCGGCGGCGCTGCGCACCCACGCGGCGACCTGCTCCATGCTCGTCTTCTGCTCGGGGATGAGGATGGCGTGGGCGCCGGCGGCCATGCCGGAGTGCAGCGCGATCCAGCCGACGTGGCGCCCCATCACCTCGGCGACCATGCAGCGGCTGTGCGAGTCGCCCGTGGTGCGCAGCCGGTCCATGGCCTCGGTGGCGATCTCGACCGCGGTGTCGAAGCCGAAGGTGTAGTCGGTCGCGTCGAGGTCGTTGTCGACGGTCTTCGGCACACCCACGATCTTCAGTCCGGCATCCGTCAGCCGCTTGGCCGCCGCGAGGGTGCCCTCGCCGCCGATGGCGATGATGGCGTCGATGCCGAGACGGTCGAGGGTCTCCTGGATGCGCTCGGGCCCGCCGTTGCCCTCGAAGGGGTTGGTGCGCGAGGTGCCGAGGATGGTGCCGCCCTGCTTGGCGATGCCGCGCACGTCGCTGCGCTCGAGGGGGCGGATGTCGCCGGCGACGACACCGCGCCAGCCGTCCTTGAAGCCGACGAACTCCTGGTCGTTGATCTCCGTGCCCTTGAGCACGGCGCCGCGGATGACGGCGTTCAGGCCGGGGCAGTCGCCGCCGCTGGTGAGGATTCCGATTCGCATGGTGATGTCTGCCTCGTGGTGGTGGTGGTGAGGTAACGCTCGGCATGACGCTCTGAGCGAGCACCGACGCTGATGTCGGTGGCTCTCCCTAAACTTAACGCATGGAACCCACTCGCTCCGTGCACCCCTTTGAAGTCATCTCTGAATACACGCCGAGTGGAGACCAGCCCGCCGCCATCGCCGAGCTCGCCGGCCGCATCAACGCGGGTGAGACCGACATCGTGCTGCTCGGCGCCACCGGTACCGGCAAGTCGGCGACGACCGCCTGGCTGATCGAGCAGGTGCAGCGCCCGACCCTGGTGCTCGCGCACAACAAGACCCTGGCGGCGCAGCTGGCGAACGAGTTCCGCGAGCTGATGCCCAACAACGCCGTCGAGTACTTCGTCTCGTACTACGACTACTACCAGCCCGAGGCCTACGTGCCCCAGACCGACACCTTCATCGAGAAGGACAGCTCGGTCAACGCCGAGGTCGAGCGCCTGCGTCACTCCACCACCAACTCGCTGCTGTCCCGACGTGACGTCGTGGTGGTCTCGACCGTGTCGTGCATCTACGGCCTCGGCAAGCCGGAGCAGTACCTGAACGCCATGATGGCGCTCCAGGTCGGGCAGCGCATCGACCGCGACCACCTGATCCGCCGCTTCGTCTCGATGCAGTACCAGCGCAACGACGTCGACTTCTCGCGCGGCAACTTCCGGGTGCGAGGCGACACCATCGAGATCATCCCGATGTACGAAGAGCTCGCCATCCGCATCGAGATGTTCGGCGACGAGATCGAGGGCCTCTACAGCCTGCACCCGCTCACCGGCGACATCGTGCAGAAGCTCGAGAGCGTCTCGGTCTTCCCCGGCTCCCACTACGTGGCCGACACGAACGTGATGCACCGCGCCATCGAGACCATCCAGACCGAACTGCACGACCGGCTGGCCCAGCTCGAGCGCGAGGGCAAGCTGCTCGAGGCCCAGAGGCTCCGGATGCGCACGACCTTCGACCTCGAGATGATGCAGCAGATCGGCTTCTGCTCGGGCATCGAGAACTACTCCCGGCACATCGACGGCCGCAACCCGGGCGAGGCGCCGCACTGCCTGATCGACTACTTCCCCGACGACTTCCTCGTCGTCATCGACGAGTCCCACGTCACCGTGCCGCAGATCGGTGCGATGTACGAGGGCGATTCCTCGCGCAAGCGCACTCTGGTCGACCACGGCTTCCGGCTGCCGAGCGCGCTCGACAACCGTCCGCTGAAGTGGAACGAGTTCAAGGAGCGCGTCGGCCAGACCGTCTACCTGTCCGCGACGCCCGGCCGGTACGAGATGGGCATCGCCGACGGGGTGGTGGAGCAGATCATCCGCCCCACCGGCCTGATCGACCCGACGCTCATCGTGAAGCCGAGCAAGGGGCAGATCGACGACCTGCTCGAGGAGATCCGCATCCGCGCGGGGCGCGACGAGCGGGTGCTCGTCACCACCCTCACGAAGAAGATGGCCGAGGAGCTCACCGACTTCCTCACCGAGGCCGGCGTGCGCGTGCGTTACCTCCACTCGGATGTCGACACGCTCCGACGGGTCGAGCTCCTGACCGAGCTCCGGCAGGGCGTCTACGACGTGCTCATCGGCATCAACCTGCTGCGCGAGGGGCTCGACCTGCCCGAGGTGTCGCTCGTGGCGATCCTCGACGCCGACAAGGAGGGGTTCCTCCGCTCGTCGACCTCGCTCATCCAGACCATCGGCCGCGCGGCCCGCAACGTCTCGGGCGAGGTGCACCTCTACGCCGACAAGATGACCGACTCGATGCGGCTCGCCATCGACGAGACCGACCGCCGGCGCGAGAAGCAGGTCGCCTACAACACCTTGCACGGCATCGACCCGCAGCCCCTGCGCAAGAAGATCGCCGACATCACCGAGGCGCTGGCCCGCGAAGGCGCCGACACCGCCGACCTGCTGAAGGAGCGCGCCGGGCGCGGCAAGAAGAGCCCCACGCCGAACCTCCGCCGCGAGGGCATCGCGGCCCAGGGCGCGAACGACCTCGAGTCGATCATCGCCGACCTGAACAGCCAGATGCTCGAGGCGGCCGCCGAGCTGAAGTTCGAGCTGGCGGGTCGCCTGCGCGACGAGGTCTCGGAGCTGAAGCGCGAGCTCCGGCAGATGGAGAAGGCCGGCCACATCGCGTAGCGCGGTGTCGCTCCGAGCGAACGCGGACGCCAGTGTCGGTGGCTCCACGTACAGTTGAAGGGTGTCGATTTCGAACGTAGAGAACGTTGATTCCCTTGCCGTCAAGCCCTTCAACTCCCTCGGGAAGCTGACGGTCAAGGGCGCCCGAGTGCACAACCTGCGCGACGTCGACATCGAGATCCCGCGCGACTCGCTCGTCGTGTTCACGGGCCTGTCGGGTTCGGGCAAGTCGAGCCTCGCGTTCGACACCATCTTCGCCGAGGGCCAGCGCCGCTACGTCGAGAGCCTGAGCGCCTACGCCCGCCAGTTCCTCGGCCAGGTCGACCGTCCCGACGTCGACTTCATCGAGGGCCTCAGCCCTGCGGTCTCGATCGACCAGAAGTCGACGAACCGCAACCCGCGCTCCACGGTCGGCACGATCACCGAGATCTACGACTACATGCGTCTGCTCTGGGCGCGCATCGGCATCGCGCACTGCCCCATCTGCGGGGAGCGCATCTCGGCGCAGACCGTGCAGCAGATCGCCGATCAGCTGATGGAGCTCGAGCCGGGCATCCGCTACCAGGTGCTCAGCCCGGTCGTCTCGCAGAAGAAGGGCGAGTTCGTCGACCTCTTCAAGGAGCTGAGCGCGAGCGGCTACTCGCGCGCCATCGTCGACGGCGAGATGATCCAGCTCTCCGACGCCCCCAAGCTCAAGAAGCAGTTCAAGCACGACATCTCGGTCGTCGTCGACCGTCTGGTGGCGGGCCCCGAGATCCTCGGGCGCCTCACCGACTCACTCGAGACGGCGCTCCGCCTCACCGACGGCCTGGTGCAGATCAACTACGTCGACGAGAACGGGCCCGACGCCTGGGCCACCTTCTCCGAGAAGCTCAGCTGCCCGAACCAGCACCCCATCCAGCTCTCCGAGATCGAGCCGCGCACCTTCTCGTTCAACGCCCCGTTCGGCGCCTGCCCCGAGTGCTCCGGCCTCGGTACGCGCATGTCGGTCGACCAAGACCTGCTGCTCGGCGACGAAGACCTCAGCATCAACGACGGCGTCATCATCCCCTGGACCACGCAGGGCAAGGGCCTGTTCCAGTACTACGAGAAGCTGCTCGACGGCCTCGCCCGGGACCTCAAGTTCTCGCTGAACACGCCATGGAAGAAGCTCACACCCGAGGTGCGCGAGGCGATCCTGCGCGGCGACAACTTCGAGGTCAAGGTCAAGTGGAAGAACCGCTACGGCCGTGAGATGAGCTACACCTCCGGCTTCGAGGGCGTCATGCCCTACATCGAGCGTCAGTTCCTGCAGGCCGAGAGCGACTCGCAGCGCCAGCGCTGGGGGGAGTACCTCCGCGAGGTGCCCTGCCCCGTCTGCAACGGCAAGCGCCTGAAGCCCGAGGTGCTCGCGGTCACCGTCAACGACCACAGCATCGCCGACGTCGCCGAGCTCAGCCTGAGCGACGCCCAGCAGTTCATGGGCACCCTCACCCTCACCGACCGGGAGGCGATGATCGGGGCGCAGGTGCTGCGCGAGATCCGCGCGCGGCTCGACTTCCTGATCGAGGTCGGCCTGAGCTACCTCGACCTGGCTCGCGCCGCGGGGTCGCTCTCGGGCGGCGAGGCCCAGCGCATCCGTCTCGCCACGCAGATCGGGTCGGGCCTCACCGGCGTGCTCTACGTGCTCGACGAGCCGTCGATCGGTCTGCACCAGCGCGACAACCGCCGCCTCATCGACACCCTCGTGAAGCTGAAGAACCTCGGCAACACGCTGATCGTCGTCGAGCACGACGAAGACACCATCCGCACCGCCGACTGGATCGTCGACATCGGCCCCGGTGCCGGCGTGAACGGCGGCACGGTGGTGCACTCGGGCCACTACGACGAACTCCTGGCGAACACCGAGTCGCTCACCGGCGACTACCTCTCCGGCCGCAAGGCCATCGAGGTGCCGACGAAGCGTCGGCCGATCGACAAGAAGCGCATGATCACGGTCGTGGGCGCCGAGGCGAACAATCTGAAGAACGTCACGGCCGACTTCCCGCTCGGCACCCTCACCGCCGTCACCGGCGTGAGCGGCTCGGGCAAGTCGAGCCTCGTCAACGACATCCTCTACCGGGTGCTCGCCAACAAGCTGAACGGGGCGCGCAAGCTCCCCGGCAAGCACAAGCGCGTCACCGGGCTCGAGAACCTCGACAAGGTCGTGCACGTCGACCAGGCGCCGATCGGCCGCACCCCGCGATCGAACCCGGCGACGTACACCGGCGTGTTCGACCGCATCCGCAACCTCTTCTCCGAGACCGCCGAGGCGAAGGCGCGAGGGTACCTGCCCGGCCGCTTCAGCTTCAACGTCAAGGGAGGCCGCTGCGAGGCCTGCGCGGGTGACGGCACGATCAAGATCGAGATGAACTTCCTGCCCGACGTCTACGTCGCGTGCGAGGTCTGCGGCGGCGCGCGGTACAACCGCGACACCCTGAGCGTGCACTACAAGGGCAAGAACATCGCCGAGGTGCTCGACATGCCGATCTCCGAGGCGGCCGAGTTCTTCGAGCCCATCTCGGCGATCCACCGCTTCCTGAAGACGCTCGTCGAGGTCGGCCTCGGCTACGTGCGGCTCGGCCAGAGCGCCACCACGCTCTCCGGCGGCGAGGCGCAGCGCGTCAAGCTCGCCACCGAGCTGCAGCGGCGCTCGAACGGGCGCAGCATCTACGTGCTCGACGAGCCGACCACCGGTCTGCACTTCGAAGACGTGCGCAAGCTGCTGATGGTGCTGAACGGGCTCGTCGACAAGGGCAACTCCGTGATCGTGATCGAGCACAACCTCGACGTCATCAAGTCGGCCGACTGGCTGATCGACCTCGGCCCCGAGGGCGGCTCGGGAGGCGGGACGATCATCGCCTCGGGCACCCCCGAGGCACTGGCCAAGGTCGAGGCGAGCCACACCGGGCACTTCCTGGCCGAGGTGCTGCCGGCGCCGCGCACGGCGGCCGACAGGGCCCCGGCCCGGCGCCCGCGCAAGGCGGCCGACAAAGCGGCGGTCGACAAGGCCGAGAAGCAGCCCGCCCTGACGAAGTAGGCACCCGCCCGACCGACAGACCCGCACCGAAGCAGCAAGGACCCATGGCAGACACCGTCTCGTACCGCCCCAAGGCGGGGGAGATCCCCACCCAGCCCGGCGTCTACCGCTTCAAGGACGCCACCGGCCGCGTGCTCTACGTCGGCAAGGCGAAGAACCTCCGCGCCCGTCTGAGCAACTACTTCGCCCCGCTCCGCAGCCTGCACGAGCGCACCCGGCGCATGGTGCTGAGCGCGGCCGGGGTCGAGTGGACGGTCGTGGCGACCGACATCGAATCGCTGCAGCTCGAGTACACCTGGATCAAGGAGTTCGACCCGCCCTTCAACGTCAAGTTCCGTGACGACAAGACGTACCCGTTCATGGCGGTCACCCTCGGTGACGAGGCGCCGCGGGTGATGGTGACACGCAACCACCGCATCAAGGGCGCCAAGTACTTCGGGCCCTACCCGAAGATCTGGGCGGTGCGCGACACGATCGACCTGATGATCAAGGCGTTCCCCATCCGCACCTGCTCCGACTCGAGCTACAAGCACGCGATGCAGACCGGGCGGCCCTGCTTCCCCGGCCAGATCGGGCGCTGCGGCGGCCCCTGCTCGGGCAAGGTCACCATCGAGGAGCACCGCAGGGTCGTCGACGACTTCGTGGCGTTCATGGCGGGCGGCGACAAGCGCTTCGTCACGCAGGCCACCAAGAACATGAAGGCGGCGGCCGAGCGGCAGGACTACGAGGCCGCGGCGAAGTACCGCGACCAGCTGCAGGCCCTCGAGGCCGTGCTCGCGAAGAGCGCCGTCGTGCTCCGAGACAAGGTCGACGCCGACCTGTTCGGCATCGAGCACGACGAACTGGCCGCCAGCGTGCAGCAGTTCATCGTGCGGGGCGGGCGCATCCGGGGCGAGCGCTCGTGGACGGTCGACAAGGAGATCGACATCGACACGGGCGAGCTGGTCGACACGATCCTGCTGCAGGCCTACGAGAACGAGGTGCCGCCGAAGGAGATCATCGTGCCGGCGCTGCCGGATGACACCGACGAGCTCGAGGCGTGGCTCGGCGGGCGGCGCGGCCGCGGCCAGGTGCACCTCCGCACCGCCCAGCGCGGCGAGAAGGCGGCCCTGATGTCGACCGCCACGATGAACGCGAAGAACAACCTGATGCTCTACAAGACCCGGCGCTCGTCCGACTTCGTGGCCCGCTCCCAGGCGCTCACCGACATCCAGGAGGCGCTCGGCATGACCGACGCCCCGCTGCGCATGGAGTGCTACGACGTCTCGCACCTGCAGGGCACCAACATCGTCGCCTCGATGGTCGTGTTCGAAGACGGTCTGGCCCGGAAGGATCAGTACCGCCGATTCTCGATCGCCGATTCGACGGATGACACGGAGTCCATCTACCAGGTCATCACCCGGCGTCTCGCCTACCTGAAGACCGACGAGAGCCCAGAGGCCGTGGCCGCCGAGGCCAAGGCCGCCCTCGAGGCGCAGACGCAGGTCTTCGCCGAGGGGGAGGGGCCGGTCGAGCCCGAGCGCAAGAAGAAGTTCGCCTATCCGCCGAACCTGCTGATCGTCGACGGCGGCCAGCCGCAGGTGAACGCCGCCGCCCGCGCCCTGGAGGAGTCCGGCGTGCAGGGCATCTTCCTCGCGGGCATCGCCAAGCGTCTCGAAGAGATCTGGCTGCCCGACAGCGACTACCCGGTCATCCTGCCCCGCGGCAGCGAGGCGCTGTTCATGATCCAGCGCATCCGTGACGAGGCCCACCGCTTCGCCATCACGCACCAGCGTTCGCGCCGCAAGCGCGACATCACCAGCGTGCTCACCGAGGTGCCCGGCCTCGGCCCGTCCCGGGTGCGCGAGCTGCTGCGGCACTTCGGCTCGGTCGCCGAGCTGAAGAAGGCCGACCTCGAGGCCATCTCCGAGGTGAAGGGCATCGGTCCGGTGCTCGCCGAGCAGATCCGCACCACCCTGCACCGGTAGGCTGGATGCCGTCCCGTCCCGATCCCCTGAGCGAAAGCGTGTGATGTCCGACTCCCCTCAGCAGCAGGAAGTGCTGATCGTCACGGGCATGTCGGGGGCGGGCCGCTCCACCGTGGCCAACGCCCTCGAAGACCTCGGCTGGTACGTCGTCGACAACCTGCCGCCGCAGATGCTGCGGCCGCTGGTCGATCTCGCCGAGCACGCCGGGTCGACCCTGCCGCGCATCGCCGCGGTGGTCGACGTGCGCGGGCGCGACTTCTTCGCCGACCTGCAGGACATGATCCAGGCGCTCCGCAGCGGAACCCAGCTGCGCGTGGTGTTCCTCGAGGCGACCGACCAGGCACTGGTGCGGCGCTTCGAGCAGGTGCGGCGTCCGCATCCGCTCCAGGGCAACGGCACGCTGCTCGACGGAATCGGGGCCGAGCGCTCGCGCCTGAGCCCCATCCGGGAGTCGAGCGACATCATCATCGACACCTCCGACCTGAACATCCACCAGCTCGCCACCGTCGTGCAGGAGAAGTTCTCGCACGCCGACACCGCGGGCGTGCAGGTCACGGTGATGAGCTTCGGCTTCAAGTACGGGGCGCCGACCGACGCCGACGGCATCGCCGACGCCCGCTTCCTCCCCAACCCGTTCTGGGTGCCCGAGCTGCGGGCCCACACCGGGCTCGACCCCGAGGTGAGCGAGTACGTGCTCGGCCAGTCGGGCGCGCGCGAGTTCGTCGAGGCGTACGCCAAGGCCCTCGAGCCGGTGCTCGCCGGCTACCAGCGCGAGAACAAGCGCCACGCGACCATCGCGATCGGCTGCACGGGCGGCAAGCACCGCTCCGTCGCCATCGCCCGCGAGCTCTCCGAGCTGATCGGCGCCTTCCCCGGCGTGGTGGTCAACGTCAAGCACCGCGACCTCGGTCGCGAGTGACCAGCAATAGAAGAAGGTTCTGAATAGTGGCTCTCACAGCCGATGTGAAAGACGAGCTCGCCCGCGTCGTCGTCAGCAAGACGACCGTCAGGGCAGCCGAGCTCGCGACCGTACTCCGCTTCGCCGGAGGTCTGCACCTCATCTCCTCCCGCATCGCCATCGAGGCCGAGCTCGACACCGCCGACATCGTCAAGCGCGTGCTGCGCGACCTGGCCGAGCTCTACGGCGTGAAGGGCGACGTCTCGAAGGTGGCGCCCTCGGGTGCCCGCCGCGAGGGCTTCTTCCTCGTGCGCGTCATCGACGGGGGAGAGACGCTCGCCCGCCAGACCGGGCTGCTGGATGCACGGCGGCGCCCCATCCGCGGCCTCCCCAACCGACTCACCACGGGCGGCCGGGACGACCTGGCGGCCGTCTGGCGCGGCGCGTTCCTCGCCGCCGGCTCGCTCACCGACCCCGGACGGTCGGCGGCCCTCGAGGTCACCTGCCCCGGCAACGAGGCGGCCATGGCGCTCGTCGGCGCCGCGAGTCGCCTCGGCATCGCCACCAAGGCGCGCGAGGTGCGCGGGGTTCACAGAGTCGTCATCCGCGACGGCGAGGCCATCGCCGCGATGCTCTCCGTGATGGGGGCGGCCAAGACCGTCACCACCTGGGAGGAGATGCGCCAGCGCCGCGAGGTGCGGGCCACCGCGAACCGCCTGGTGAACTTCGACGACGCCAACCTGCGCCGCTCCGCGCAGGCCGCCGTCGCCGCCTGCGCCCGGGTCGAACGGGCCATGGAGATCCTCGGCCCCGAGATCCCCGACCATCTCAAGTACGCCGGCGAGCTCCGCCTCGCCCACCGCGACTCCAGCCTCGACGAGCTCGGCCACCACGCCGACCCGCCCATGACGAAGGACGCGATCGCCGGCCGCATCCGCCGCCTCCTCGCGATGGCCGACAAGCAGGCCGCCGACCAGGGCATCCCGGGCACGGAGGCCAACCTCCCGCCCGACCTCGACGACTGATCCGCGCCGTCCTTCCGCACGTCGGCGACAGATCCGGCCTCACGAGGGTGTCCGCCCTGGACCTATCGCGTCACACGGGGTAGAAATGAGTCCCCAGCGAACGGGGGGCCGGTGGAATGGATGTGACGTGCATGTCAGGTGCCGCCGTCGATCTGCATCCGGCGGCGACTGCGGCCGTACTCGAGGGCCGTGGCGTCTTCGTGTCGGGCGGGGCGGGCTGGGGCCGCACGCACTTCGTCCACCGCCTGCTGGAGGGTGCGGGCGCCGACGGCCGCGAGCGGATGTGGATCGGCGACGACGTGCATCTGCTCGACGCTCAGCAGGCTGAGAAGCTGGCGCAGGCGGTGCAGTCGGGTCGGCTGGTGCCCTTGGGCACGGTCCTTCGGAGCTTCCCCCTCCCGCCGGCCCTGGAGCGGCTCGTGCGTGACGGCGAGGCCGTGAGGCTCGAACTCCCGGAACCGGGTATCGAGACGATGCACCGGGTCGTCGAGGAGACTCTCGGAGGCATCCTCAGCCCGGACTCGGTTCCCTCCGTGGTCCCGGCGCGGCCCGGGGGAGACCTCGTCGTCCTGCGCGCGGCCGTCGTCGACCTCAAGGCAGTCGGAGCGCTCGCGCTGTCCGGCGGTCGATGGAGCATCGTCGATCCGATACCTCCGCGGGACGGCCTCCGCCGCCTCGTCCACGCCCGCCTGTCGACCTCGGTCGAGGTCACCTCGAGCATCGAATCCATCCTCGACATCGTCGCCCTGGCACCGGGGCTCACCGCGGACGACATCGTGGAGGCGATGGTCTCGCCGGGGACGGCCGAGGACCTCGAGCGTCTGGAGCGCGAGGGCATCGTCGACGTCTCGATGCACGGGGGGCCATCTCGCCTGACGATCACCGATCCCGTCATCGAGCTGGTGCTGCCGTGGACGGTCGGCCGGCTGCGGAAGGAGAGGCTCGGCCGCGCCATCGCCGATGTCCTGAGCGGCCGGGATCCCGATGGGCTGGCACCGGAGCAGCTCGCAGCCCTGGCCAGGCACGCTCTGCCTTCCGGACGGCCCGTCGACCGCCGGGCTCTTCTGCTCTCGGCCGTGGCGGCCTTCGAGAGCTCCCAGGTCGAGCTCTCGCTCCAACTGGCCACCGCAGCCGGTGCGGCGGGTGGGGGAGTCGATGCCGAGATCGTCGTCGCCGCGTGCGAGTGGCGGCTCGGGCATCCTGATCAGGCGTCGACACGGCTGCAGGCTGCCCGAATGCTCGCCGCCGGTGACGCGGTTCGTTCGACGGCCATCTCGACGCTCGGAGCTCTGATGAGCGACACGGCCGGCAGCCCGGGATTCGGCTGGGACCGGCCGAGCGGATCGCCCATGCCCTCGGAGGCCGTGGATCTCGCGGCGCTGCTCCGACTCGGCTCGCGTCGGCACTCGATGCCGCCGACCGGAGGTGGCCATACCGCCGACGCCGATCGACTGCGTGACGTCGTGGAGGCTGAGCGGCTGAGACAGGCCGCCGAGAACGCCGCCCTCAGCGGCGACCTTCGCACGACGAACGCGTTCCTCGACGCCGCCGAATCCCTGCTCGACGGAGTCGGCGGCGACACCTTCGTCGTCCGCCTGAATCGCGCCTTCGCGCGGAGCCTCGACGGGGCCATGGAGGAGAACCTGGCCGTGATCGGCGAACTGCGAGATCAGGCGAGGGTGTCCGGCCGGCCGGTGCAGCACGCGGTCGCGACCTGGATCCTCGGTCATCGCCTGCTCTACTCCGGCCGATGCCGGCTCGCGCTCACCGAGCTCCTCGCCGCCCAGGAGCTCATGACACGGGCCGGGATGAACATCGGGACGGGGCTGTCGAGCGCTGAGGTCCGGATCGCCGAGGCACTGACAGGCGCATCGGCACGTTCAGACGGCGCTGCCACCGGGTCGACGCAAGCACCGGCCGGCCACCCCTTCGTGGTGGCGCCGACGGAGCACCAGGCCCGTGGATGGGAGGCCGCCGTCGCGGGCGACTGCGACGAAGCGGCCAGGCACTTCGTCGCAGCGGCGGAAGCCTACGAGGAGCTGGGCCACTTCGGTGCCGCCATGCTTCCGTGGGCCGAGGCCGCACGCGCAGGCAGCGCCACCGTGGTCCTGCCTCGGATCGAGGCACTGGCCGCCCTGGTGCAGGGGGAGAACTCCGCATCGCTCGTCGTCGCGGCTCGGGCCCTGGCCCGCTACGAGCGCCTGACGGGCACCTCGTCGACCGTGGAGAGGGCCGACGCCAGGGCGCGGTCCGTCGCGGATGAACTCTCCGACGCCGGCGAGCGAACGGCCCGGGCCGGCTTCCATCTCCATGCCGCAGAGCTCTTCTCACGCTGTGAGAAGCTCCGCACCCGGCACGGTCCGGAACGGGAGGCCGCCGCGGCTTCCCGGCGGGTCGATCAAGAGCTCGAGATCTGCGATCTCACGGAGTCTCCGTTCCTCGAAGGCCACAGCCGCTCGCCCCTGTCCGGACGGGAGCGGGAGCTCGCCGTCCTCGCGGCCTCCGGCCTGAGCAACCGGGAGATCTCCGAGGCGCTCGTGCTCTCGGTGCGCACCGTCGAGACCCATCTGCTGCGGGTGTACCGCAAGCTGGGCATCCGGACCCGCTCGGAACTTCCCGGCGCGATCGGTCAGACGGCCCCAGGTGAACGATCGCTGGGTGCCGCCACCGCGACCGGCGGAGCAGGAATAGACTGATCAGGTCACTCACAGCCGCCGCTCATCTGGCCGGCGGCCTCTATCACGAGGAGATCATCAATGGCTGAGTACACTCTGCCTGAGCTGCCGTACGACTACGCTGCGCTCGAGCCCCACATCAGCGGCAAGATCATGCAGCTCCACCACGACAAGCACCACGCGACCTACGTGGCTGGCGCCAACACGGCCCTCGCCGCGCTGGCCGAGGCCCGCGCATCCGACAACCTGGCGAACGTCAACAAGCTGGAGAAGGACCTCGCCTTCAACCTGGGCGGTCACGTCAACCACACGGTGTTCTGGACGAACCTGACCCCCGACACCCAGACGCCCGAGGGCGAGCTCGCCGCGGCGATCGACGACACCTTCGGCTCGTTCGAGAAGTTCCAGGCCCACTTCACCGCCGTCGCGCTCGGCGTGCAGGGCTCCGGCTGGGCCGTGCTCGGCTGGGACGTCGTCGGCCAGCAGCTCACCGTCTTCCAGCTGTTCGACCAGCAGGGCAACGTGCCGTTCGGCGTCGTGCCGCTGTTCATGCTCGACGTCTGGGAGCACGCCTACTACCTCGACTACCTCAACGTCCGCGCCGACTACATCAAGGCGGTGTGGAACATCGCCAACTGGTCGAACGTCGCCGCACGCTTCGAGGCGGCCCGCACGAAGACCGAAGGCCTGCTGGTACTGTCATAGCGACGCCGGATGCCGGGGCCGACCTCGTGGTCGCCCCGGCATCCTTCTCCACGGCTACCCACCACCACATGCCCGACAGGGCCCCAGCAACAGGAGCAATCTGTGTCCGTAAAGATCGGCATCAACGGCTTCGGCCGTATCGGCCGTAACTTCTTCCGCGCCGCCCTCGCCAAGGGCAGCGACATCGAGATCGTCGCCGTCAACGACCTGACCGACAACAAGGCGCTCGCGCACCTTCTCAAGTACGACTCCATCACCGGCCGTCTCGACGCCAAGGTGGAGCTCGACGGCGACAAGATCGTCGTCAACGGCAGGCCGATCATCGTCCTCGCCGAGCGCGACCCCGCCGACCTCCCCTGGGGCGAGCTGGGTGTCGACATCGTCATCGAGTCGACCGGCCGCTTCACCAAGAGCGACGACGCGCGCAAGCACATCACCGCGGGTGCGAAGAAGGTCATCGTGTCGGCTCCGGCCACCGGCGACGACGTCGCGACCCTGGTGCTCGGCGTGAACGAGGGCACCTACGACCCCCAGGTGCACGACATCATCTCGAACGCCTCCTGCACCACGAACTGCCTCGCGCCGCTCGCCAAGGTGCTGCTCGACAACTTCGGCATCGAGCGCGGCCTGATGACGACGGTGCACGCGTACACCGCCGACCAGAACCTGCAGGACGGCCCGCACAGCGACCTGCGTCGCGCCCGCGCCGCCGCGCTGAACATCATCCCCACCTCGACCGGTGCGGCGAAGGCCCTCGGCCTCGTCATCCCCGAGCTCGTGGGCAAGCTCGACGGCTACGCCCTGCGCGTCCCGGTCCCGACCGGTTCGATCACCGACCTCACCGTCGAGCTGACCAACCCGGCCACGGTCGAGCAGATCAACGAGGCGTACAAGAACGCCGCCGAGGGTGACCTCAAGGGCATCCTGAGCTACACGGAAGACCCGATCGTCTCCAGCGACATCGTGTCCGACCCGCACTCCTCGATCTTCGACGCCGGCCTGACCAAGGTCATCGGCAACCAGGTCAAGGTCGCCTCGTGGTACGACAACGAGTGGGGCTACTCGAACCGACTCGTCGACATCGCCGAGTTCGTCGCCGCCAAGCTGTAGCAACCCCTCAGCCGGTGGTGCCTCGTCGTTCCGCGACGGGGCACCACCGGCTCCTGACTGAAAGCGATCCCGTGACGCTCCGCACTCTCGACTCCCTCGGATCGCTCGCCGGCAAGCGTGTCGTCGTCCGCTGCGATCTCAACGTCCCTGTCAAGGACGGAGTCATCACCGACGACGGCCGCGTACGAGCGAGCCTCCCCACCCTGAACGCGCTGCTCGAGCAGGGCGCCCGCGTCGTGGTCGTCAGCCACCTCGGCCGCCCCGACGGCGCCCCCGAGGCCAAGTACTCCCTCGAGCCCGTGGCCCAGCGCCTGAGCGAGCTGCTCGGCGCCCCGGTCGCGTTCGCCCACGACACGGTCGGCGACGAGGCGACGGATGCGGTGGCCGCCCTCGAAGACGGCCAGATCGCCGTGCTCGAGAACCTCCGCTTCAACCCCGGCGAGACCAGCAAAGACGAGGGGGAGCGCCGCGCGTTCGCCGAGAAGCTCGCCGCCTACGGCGACGCCTTCGTCTCCGACGGCTTCGGCGTCGTGCACCGCAAGCAGGCGAGCGTCTACGACCTCGCCGAGCTGTTGCCGAGCGCCGCCGGTCTGCTCATCCAGACCGAGCTCGAGGTGCTCGACCGCCTCACCGCGAACCCGGAGCGCCCCTACACCGTCGTGCTCGGCGGCTCGAAGGTCTCCGACAAGCTCGGTGTCATCGGTCACCTGCTGCCGAAGGTGAACACCCTGCTCATCGGCGGCGGGATGCTCTTCACCTTCCTCAAGGCCCAGGGCCACGCCGTGGGCTCCAGCCTCCTGGAGGAGGACCAGCTCGACACCGTGCGCGGCTACCTCACCAAGGCCGACGAGCTCGGTGTGCGCATCGTGCTGCCGACCGACATCGTCGTGGCCTCGACGTTCGGCGCCGACGCCGACACGGCGGTCACCTCGGCGGACTCGATCGAGGAGACGCCGTTCGGCGCATCCGGACTCGGTCTCGACATCGGGCCCGACACCGCGGCGGCCTTCGCGGAGATCATCGCCGACTCGAAGACCGTGTTCTGGAACGGCCCCATGGGCGTGTTCGAGCTCGAGCCCTTCGCAACCGGCACCAAAGCCGTGGCGCAGGCCCTCACCGAGGTCGACGGCCTCGGTGTGGTCGGTGGCGGTGACTCGGCTGCGGCCGTGCGCGCCCTCGGCTTCACTGACGACCAGTTCGGTCACATTTCAACCGGAGGCGGTGCCAGTCTCGAGTTCCTCGAGGGCAAGCGTCTCCCCGGCCTGGAGGTCCTCGGATGGTCCTGAAGCGCACGCCCCTGATCGCGGGCAACTGGAAGATGAACCTCGACCACCTGCAGGCGATCGCCTTCGTCCAGAAGCTCGCCTGGTCGCTGGAGGACGCGAAGCACAGCTTCGACGACGTCGAGGTCGCGGTGTTCCCCCCGTTCACCGACCTCCGCTCGGTGCAGACCCTGGTGGCGGCCGACAAGCTGGGGCTCGCCTACGGCGGGCAGGACATCTCCGAGTACGACTCCGGCGCCTACACCGGTGAGATCTCGGGCCAGTTCCTGGCCCAGCTCGACACGAAGTTCGTCATCATCGGGCACTCCGAGCGACGCACGCTGCACGGCGAGACCGACGAGGTCGTCGCCGCGAAGACCAAGGCGGCCGTGAAGCACGGCATCGTGCCGATCATCTGCGTCGGCGAGACCGCCGACGACCTCGAGAAGCACGGCCAGAGCGCTGTCCCGGTGGCGCAGCTCACCGCAGCGATCGAAGGCCTGAAGGCGGGCGTCGACATCGTCGTCGCCTACGAGCCGGTCTGGGCCATCGGCTCGGGTCAGGCCGCCACGCCCGAGCAGGCCGAGACCGTCGGCGCTGCCCTCCGCGCCGTGCTCGCCGAGAAGCTCGGGGCCGACACGGCTGCGGCCACGCGCATCCTCTACGGCGGATCGGTGAAGTCGGGCAACATCGCCGGCTTCATGCGCGAGCCGAACGTCGACGGCGCGCTCGTCGGCGGGGCGAGCCTCGACGTGACGGAGTTCGCCGCCATCGTCCGCTACCAGAAGCACGTTGGAGTGTAGACTGACCTCTGGTCTTCGGGGGAAGCGACCCCGCTACCGACGTATGTGAAAGGCAAGCAGTGCAAATCCTTCAGGTCATCCTCCAGGTGGTTCTCGCCATCACGAGCCTGCTTCTGACCCTTCTGATCCTGCTCCACAAGGGGCGCGGCGGCGGTCTGTCCGACATGTTCGGCGGCGGCGTCACGTCCAACCTGGGAGCGTCCGGCGTCGCCGAGCGCAACCTGAACCGCATCACCGTCATCCTGGGGCTCGTCTGGGTCGCCAGCATCATCGTGCTCGGGCTGATCACCAAGTTCGACACGGGACTCTAGGGGGAAATCGAATGGCATCAGGAGGAAGTGCGATCCGCGGATCGCGCGTCGGCGCCGGTCCGATGGGGGAGCAGGACCGCGGTTTCCACGCGGAGCGCATCCAGGTCTCGTACTGGGATGCACTCGGCAACGAGACGGTCCGCTACTTCGCGGCGAATCTGCCCGACGAGGAGATCCCCGAGGTCATCGACTGCCCGACCTCGGGTCTGCCCGCCGGTCGCGACAAGGCCAACCCGCCGTCGGTCGCGAAGCTCGAGCCCTACAAGACGCACCTCGCCTATGTGAAGGAGCGCCGCACCGAGCAGGAGGCCGAGCAGCTGCTCGAAGACGCCCTGCAGCAGCTGCGCGAGCGTCGCGGCACGGTCGCCAAGTAGCGCGGCGTAGCAACGCAAAAGGGGAGGCTCTCGATCGAGAGCCTCCCTTTTCCGTGCAGTCGTGCCGTCAGGCAGGGGCCGGATGCGCGGCGAACCGCACCGCCGTCAGTACGACGGGGCGATCAACGCCGCGGGCACCTCGGCGGCGGCCTCCTGGTCGACGAAGAACACCGTGCGCTTGCGCCCCTGGGCGCCGGCGACCGGAACCTCGTCGACGCTCGCGCCGGCCAGAGCCAGCCCGATCGCGGAGGCCTTGTCGGCGCCCGCCAGCACCATCCAGATGCGGTCGGCCGACTGGATGACCGGGAGGGTGAGGCTGAGCCGCTCGGGCGGAGGCTTCGGCGAGTTGCGCACCGGCACCACGGAGGTGTCGGTGATCCGGATCTCGTCGTGACCGGGGAACAGCGAGGCGATGTGCCCGTCGGGCCCGACACCGAGGAACATGATGTTGAAGCGCGGGTACTCCTTGCCCTCGGGTGCGGCCTCGGCGAGCTCGCGGGCGTACATGCGCGCCGCCTCGTCGAGGTCGACGCCCTCGCCCGCGGCCGGGTAGGCGTGCACCTTCGACTCGTCGACGGGGACGTGATCGAGCAGCGCCCGCCGCGCCTGGAGCTCGTTGCGGTCGGCGTCGTCACGGGCCACGAAGCGCTCGTCGCCCCACCAGAAGGTGATGCGCGACCAGTCGATGGTGTGCGAGGCGGGGGAGGTGCGGATGGCCTCCAGCACCTTCTCGCCCATCGTGCCTCCCGTGAGCACGACGTTCGCCTCCTCGAACTCGTCGAGGATGTCGATCATCTTGGTGATGAACCGTGCCGCGACCGAGCCCGCGAGGGACTCCTTGTCGGGATGCACGAGGACTCGGCGGTCAGTGGTCATCGAATATCGTCCCTACCTGTCAGACCGCGTCGCGAACGCCGGCGTCTTTCGACTCCAGCAGCTCGGAGAGCCCCTGGGAGATGACTTCACCATACAGGTCGTCCGGATCGAGCCGTCGCAGCTCCTCGGCCAGGCAATCGCGCAGGTTGCGGCGCGGCAGCGAGAGGTCGTGGGTGGGCTGGTTCGGCTGGCTCAGACGCGCCACGTTCGGGACGTCGCGCACCAGCTCGATGTCGCCGCTCTCCCGCGTGAGGATCACGCCGTGGATGCCGCTCGAGCCGTTGGAGCGCGAGAGCAGTCCGTACTTCACCGGCACCTGCAGCTGGTGCCGCAGCCAGGATGCCAGGAGCAGCGTCGACGGGGAGTCGGATGCACCGGAGACCTCGATGGCCGTGACCGGCTCGTAGGGCGGCTGGTCGAGCACCGCGGCGAGCTGGGCGCGCCACAGGGTGAGCCGCGTCCAGGCGAAGTCGGTGTCGCCCGGGGCGTAGCTCTCGGCCCGGCGCAGCAGCGCCTCGTAGGGGTTCGGCTGGTTCGACGAGTCGGTGATGCGCCGGGTCGCGATGCGGCCGAGGTCGCTCTTCGACACGTCGTCGGGGGCCGCCCCCGGCCACCAGACGACGACCGGGGCGTCGGACAGCAGGAGGCCGGTGACCAGGCCCTCCTGGTCGCTCGCCGCGGCGCCGTAGGCACGGAGCACGACGACCTCACTCGCTCCGGCGTCGCCGCCGACCCGGATCTGCGCATCGAGACGCGCTCCCCGGCCGGTGTTCATGCCGTCGTTCGCGGTGTCGGTCGAGACCACGATGACGCGCATCGGGTGCTCGCGGGAGGCGTCGTTGGCCGCCTCGATGGCGTCCTCCTCCTCGCCGAGCGAGGTCACGATGACAAGGGTGAGCACACGGCCCAGGGCGACGGCGCCGCCCTCCTCGCGGATCTTCACCAGCGATTTCGAGATCTTGCTGGTGGTGGTGTCGGGCAGGTCGACGATCACGGGCGTCTCCAGGTTCTTCCGTCGCGGGCCAGCAGTTCATCGGCGGAGCTCGGACCCCAGGTTCCGGGGCGGTACTGCTCGGGCTGGCCCTGGGTGCTCCAGTACTCCTCGATCGGGTCGAGGATCATCCACGACAGCTCCACCTCCCGCTGACGCGGGAAGAGGGGCGGGTCGCCGAGCAGCACGTCGAGGATGAGCCGCTCGTAGGCCTCGGGGCTCGCCTCGGTGAAGGCGTGGCCGTAGCCGAAGTCCATGGTGACGTCGCGCACCTGCACGCCGGCACCCGGCACCTTCGAGCCGAAGCGGATGGTCACGCCCTCGTCGGGCTGCACCCGGATGACCAGGGCGTTCTGACCGAGCTCCGAGGTCTGGCTCTCGGCGAAGAGGTACTGCGGGGCGCGCTTGAACACGACCGCGATCTCGGTGACGCGGCGGCCGAGGCGCTTGCCCGCACGGAGGTAGAACGGCACGCCGGCCCACCGGCGGGTGCCGATGTCGAGCTTCACCGCGGCGTAGGTCTCGGTGGTGGACTCGGGGTTCATCCCGTCCTCTTCGAGGAAGCCGGGCACCTTCTCCCCGCCCTGCCAGCCGCCCGCGTACTGACCGCGCGCGCTGACCGTGCTGAGGTCGTCGGGGAGCTTGACGGCGGCGAGCACCTTTTCCTTCTCGGCGCGCAGGTCGGCGGCGTCGAACGAGATGGGCTCCTCCATGGCCGTGAGGGCCAGGAGCTGCAGCAGGTGGTTCTGGATGACGTCGCGCGCCGCCCCGATGCCGTCGTAGTAGCCGGCGCGGCCTCCCACCCCGATGTCCTCGGCCATGGTGATCTGCACGTGATCGACGTAGTTCGCGTTCCAGATGGGCTCGTAGAGCTGGTTCGCGAACCGGAGCGCCAGGATGTTCTGGACGGTCTCCTTGCCGAGGTAGTGGTCGATGCGGAACACCGAGTCGGGCGGGAAGACCGACTCGACGACGTCGTTCAGCTCCCGGGCCGTCTTCAGGTCGCTGCCGAAGGGCTTCTCGATGACGACGCGGCGCCACTGACCCTCCTGCTGGTCGGCCAGGCCGGAGCGGCGCAGCTGCTCGGTGACGAGCGGGAACGCCTTCGGCGGGATCGACAGGTAGAAGGCGTAGTTGCCCATGGTGCCGCGGTCGCGATCGAGCTCGTCGATCGTCTCCTTCAGCTGCTCGAAGGCCGTGTCGTCGTCGAACTCGCCCGAGACGAAGCGGATGCCCTCGGAGAGCTGGCGCCACACGTCCTCGTCGAACGGGGTGCGGGAGTGCTCCTTCACGGCGTCGTGCACGACGCGCTCGAAGTCCTGGTCCTCCCAGTCGCGCCGGGCGAAGCCGACGAGCGAGAAGCCGGGCGGCAAGAGGCCGCGGCTGGCGAGGTCGTAGACCGCCGGCATCAGCTTCTTGCGCGAGAGATCGCCGGTGACACCGAAGATGACGAGGCCGGAGGGCCCCGCGATCCGGTTCAGGCGGCGATCGGTGGGAAGCCGGAGCGGGTTGTACTCCGGGGTGATCTCAACGGGAGGCATTGAACTCCTAGGTTCGGGCCGGGCCTCGTCAGCGCAGGGCGCTGAGGAGGGTGTCGGCGTCGAGGGACGCGTTCGTGAGGTTGAGGCGCAGCACGGGCCGGCCGTGCTGCTCGAGGACGGCGGCATCGCCCGCTGCCTGGGCCTGGATGAGCTGGCCGAAGCTGAACGGGCGGCCGGGGATGGCGAGATCGGCGCCCGGGTCGGCCGTGATCTGCAGGAACACGCCGGTGGCGGGGCCGCCCTTGTGGTACTGACCGGTCGAGTGCAGGAACCGCGGGCCCCAGCCGAAGGTGACCGGGCGACCCGAGCGGGCGGCGAGCAGATCGCGCAGCTCGGCGAGCTGCGGCAGTGCCGTGCGATCGACGTAGGCCATCACCGCGAGGTAGCCGTCCGCGGGCAGAGCCGCGATCAGGGCGTCGACGGATGCACGCACCGACGCCTCGGCCGACACGACGCCGGCGGTGCCGCGCACCTCGATGCCGCCCTCGACGAACGAGGGCGCCTCGGGCTCGGGCCGGGCGTCGAGCAGGCCGCGGGCGGCCTGCTTCGCCGACTCCACGTCGGGCTGGTCGAACGGGTCGATGCCGAGCAGGCGCCCGGCGACCGCGACCGCGTACTCCCAGGTGAGCAGCATGGCCCCGAGGGAGCCGCTGATCAGCACCTCTCCCGGGTGACGCTCACGCAGGTGGAACTCGTGGGCGTCGGCGACCAGGCGCACGATCTGCACGTCGGGCAGGCGCTCGGCGAGCTCGGGGGAGTCGACGTCGAGCACGACGGGGAGGAGTCCCTTGCCGTCTTTGCCGGTGGACTCCGCGATCAGCTGCTCGGCCCAGTCGGCGAAGCCCACGATGTGGGTTCCGTCGGACACGATGCCGGTCTTGTCGCGGAGCGGGCTGGTGCCCGCGATCGCGGCCCCGAGGATGAGGCCGAAGTTCTCGTCGCCGTCCTCCGCGAGGTTCAGCGAGATCGCCTCCGCCTCGTCGAGCAGCTCGTCGATCGCCGCACCCGCGAGCCCCGAAGGCACGAGCCCGAAGGCGGTCAGCGCCGAGTAGCGCCCTCCGACGTCGGGGTCGGCCAGGAACACGCGGTAGCCGGCCTCGCGGGCCTCGGCCTCCAGCGGCGAACCGGGATCGGTGACGATCACGATGCGCGTGGCCGGATCGATGCCCGCCGCGCGGAACGCGGCCTCATAGGCCCGGCGCTGGCTGTCGGTCTCGAGCGTGCCGCCCGACTTCGACGAGGCGATCAGCACCGTCGAGGCCAGGCGGTCGTCGAGAGCCGCACGGATCTGCTCCGGGGCGGTCGAGTCGAGGATGGTCAGCTCGACGCCCAGGGTCTTCGTGATGACCTCGGGAGCGAGCGAGGACCCGCCCATGCCCGCGAGCACGAAGTGATCGATCCCGGCGGAGAGGAACTGGGCGCGCAGCGCCTCGACCTCGGCGACCAGCGGGCGCGAGACGGAGACCGCCTCGACCCAGCCCAGCCGCTTCGAGGCCTCCGCCTCCGCGGCTGAACCCCACAGCGTGGGGTTCAGCGCGGTGATGCCGGAGGCGACCAGGTCGCCCACCAGCACCGGGACCTGTGCCTGGACGGCCGCCTTGGCGTCGCCCGACACATGGATGGCGATCGTCATTCAGCAGCCTTCAGGGCAGCCGTGACGGTGTCGAGCAGCTCGTTCCAGGACACGATGAACTTCTCGACGCCCTCCTTCTCGAGCAGCTCGGTGACCTCGGCGTACGAGATGCCCAGGGCGCCGATGGCGTCGAGCACCTTGTTCGCGCCCTCGTAGGAGTGCGCGATGGTGTCACCGCGCACCTCGCCGTGGTCGGAGAGGGCCTCGAGGGTCTTCTCGGGCATGGTGTTGACCACCGAGGGGGCGGCCAGCTCGACGACGTAGGCCGTGTCGGGGACGCTCGGGTCCTTCACACCGGTCGACGCCCAGAGCGGACGCTGGGTGTTGGCGCCGCCCTCGAGCAGCAGCAGTGCGCGCTCGGTGGCGAACGCCTGGGTCCAGACCTCGTAGGCGAGCTGCGCGTTGGCGATGCCGGCCTTGCTCTTCAGGGCCAGGGCCTCGTCGGTGCCGATCGCGGTCAGGCGCTTGTCGATCTCGGTGTCGACACGCGACACGAAGAACGAGGCGACGGAGTGGATCTTCGACAGGTCGTGGCCCGCCTCCTTGGCCTTCTCGAGGCCGGTGAGGTAGGCGTTGATGACGTCGCGGTAGCGCTCGAGCGAGAAGATCAGCGTGACGTTCACCGAGATGCCGGCGGCGATGGTCTCGGTGATCGCCTCGAGGCCCTCGACGGTCGCGGGGATCTTGATCAGCACGTTCTCGCGGTCGACCTTGGCCGACAGCGCCTTCGCCTGGGCGATGGTGCCCTGGGCGTCGTGGGCGAGACCCGGCTCGACCTCGATCGAGACGCGGCCGTCGAAGCCCTTGGAGGCGTCGTAGATCGGCTTGAAGATGTCGCTCGCGGCGGCGACGTCGTCGGTCGTGATCTCGAACACGGCGTCGGTGACGTCGGTGTTCTTCGCAGCCAGGGCCGCGACCTGCTCGCTGTAGCTCTCGCCGTTGGCGAGCGCGGCGGCGAAGATGGTCGGGTTGGTGGTGACGCCCACCACGTTCTTCTCGTCGATGAGCTTCTGCAGCCCACCGGAGGAGATGCGCTCGCGCGACAGGTCGTCGAGCCAGATCGACACGCCGACGTCGGACAGCTTCTGAGTGTTCTCAGTCATTCTCTTCTTCTCTCTTGATTGCTTCGCGCGCTGATGCTCGCGCGCTCAGAGCGCGGCGAGCGACGTCTTGGCGGCTTCGACCGCGGCCTCGGTGGTGATGCCGAACTCGCGGAACAGCGTCTTGTAGTCGGCCGAGGCACCGAAGTGCTCGATCGAGACGCTGCGGCCGGCGTCGCCGATGTACTTGCGCCAGCCCATGTCGATGCCGGCCTCGATGGAGACGCGGGCCTTGACGGCGGCGGGGAGCACGGATTCCTTGTACTCCTCGCTCTGCTCCTCGAACCACTCCAGCGACGGAGCCGAGACGACGCGGGCGTTGATGCCCTCGCCGGCCAGGATCTCGCGGGCGTTCACGGCCAGCTGCACCTCGGAGCCCGTGGCGATGAAGATCACGTCGGGGGTTCCGTTCGGAGCCTCGGCGAGCACGTAGGCGCCCTTCGAGACGTTCTTGGCCGAGGCGAAGACCTCGCCGGAGGCGTCGCCGTCGCCGCGCTCGAACACCGGGATGTTCTGGCGGGTCAGCGCGATGCCGGCCGGGTTGTGCTTGCGGCCGAGGATGGTCAGCCAGGCGTGGCCGACCTCGTTGGCGTCGGCGGGACGCACGACGTCGAGCCCGGGGATGGCGCGCAGCACGGTGAGCTGCTCGACCGGCTGGTGAGTCGGGCCGTCTTCACCCAGGGCCACGGAGTCGTGGGTCCAGACGAAGATCGACGGCACCTTCATCAGGGCGGCCAGACGCACCGCGGGGCGCATGTAGTCGCTGAAGATGAGGAAGGTGCCGCCGAACGGGCGGGTCTTGCCGTGCAGCACGATGCCGTTCAGGATCGAGCCCATCGCGTGCTCGCGGATGCCGAAGTGCAGCACGCGGCCGTACTTGTTGCCCGTCCACTCGTGGGTCGAGTGCTCGGAGGGCACGAAGGACGCGCCCGACTCGATGGTCGTGTTGTTCGACTCGGCGAGGTCGGCCGAGCCGCCCCAGAACTCCGGCAGCACCGGGGCGAGGGCGTTGATGACCTTGCCGGAGGCGGCGCGGGTCGAGACCTCTTTGCCGGCCTCGAACACGGGCAGGGCGTCTTCGAGGCCCTCGGGCAGCTCGCCGGCCTCGAGGCGGTCGAGCAGCTGCTTCTTCTCGGGGTTGGCGGCGGCCCAGGCGTCGAAGCCCTTCTGCCACTCGGCGCGCTCCTCGGAGCCGCGCTGCAGCGCCTTGCGGGTGTGCTCGATCACGTCGTCGTCGACCTGGAAGTGCTGCTCCGGGTCGAAGCCGACGACCTCCTTGAGGCCCTTCAGCTCGTCGGCGCCGAGCGCCGAGCCGTGGATCTTGCCGGTGTTCTGCTTCTTCGGCGACGGCCAGCCGATGATCGTCTTGAGGATGATCAGCGAGGGCTTCGAGGTCTCGGCCTTGGCCTCCTCGATGGCGTCGAAGAGGGCCTGCACGTCTTCGACGTACTCGCCCGTCTTCTTCCAGTCGACGACCTGCACGTGCCAGTGGTAGGCCTCGTAGCGGGCCTTGACGTCCTCGGTGAAGGCGATGTTCGTGTCGTCCTCGATCGAGATCTGGTTCGAGTCGTAGATCGCGATCAGGTTGCCGAGCTGCTGGTGGCCGGCGAGTGAGGAGGCCTCGCTGGTGACGCCCTCCTCCATGTCGCCGTCGCCGGCGATCACGTAGGTGAAGTGGTCGAACGGGCTGGTGCCGGGCTGGGCATCCGGATCGAACAGACCGCGCTCGAAGCGCTGGGCGTAGGCGAAGCCGACCGAGGAGGCGAGGCCCTGGCCGAGGGGGCCGGTGGTGATCTCGACGCCCTTCGTGTGCCCGTACTCCGGGTGGCCGGGGGTGAGCGAGCCCCAGGTGCGGAGCGCCTTGAGGTCGTCGAGCTCGAGACCGTAGCCGCCCAGGTAGAGCTGGATGTACTGGGTCAGCGACGAGTGGCCCACGGAGAGGATAAAACGGTCACGACCGAGCCAGTCCTGATCGGCGGGGTCTTTGCGCATGACCTTCTGGAACAGGAGGTATGCGGCCGGGGCGAGGCTGATCGCCGTGCCGGGGTGCCCGTTGCCGACCTTCTCCACGGCGTCGGCCGCGAGGATCTTGGCGGTGGTAACTGCTTTGTCGTCAATGGGTTCCCATTGGAGTGTAGCCACGAGGAAAATCGACCCCTTCTCGAGTGTGCGAGCCAGTTCCCGGCCCGGGTTCTCCAATCATATCGAGGCGGACGGGCGCAGCCGTTCGATCCAATAGACTTGGGCCCGGGGATAGCGACGGTCACGTAACGAGGAGTAATGGACGTAGCGGTAGACGGCCGGGTGGCCGAGCGGCAGATCAGCCCGATGGACAAGGTGCGGGGCTACATCTCCCTCACCAAGCCGCGGGTGATGGAGCTGCTCCTCGTCACGACCTTCCCCGTGATGATCCTGGCGCAGGGGGGCATCCCGAACCTCTGGCTGGTGCTCGCCACGCTCGTCGGCGGCGCCCTCTCGGCGGGCAGCGCCTCGGCGTTCAACTGCTACATCGACCGCGACATCGACCGGCTGATGGATCGCACCTCGCAGCGGCCGCTGGTCACCGGCGTGCTCTCCGACCGCGAGGCGCTCGTGTTCGCCTGGGCCACCGGCGTCGTGTCGATCGTCTGGCTCGCGTTCACCACGAATCTTCTCGCCGCCGGCCTCGCGCTGGTCGCGATCCTCATCTACGTGCTGCTCTACACGCTCGTGCTGAAGCGCCGCACCCCGCAGAACATCGTCTGGGGCGGCACCGCCGGCTGCATGCCCGTGCTGATCGGCTGGGCGGCCGTCACGAACTCCCTGTCCTGGGAGGCGCTCATCCTGTTCGGCATCATCTTCCTCTGGACACCGCCGCACTACTGGCCGCTGTCGATGAAGTACCGCGCCGACTACAAGACGGCCGGCGTGCCCATGCTCGCCGTCGTCCGCGGCCGCGTGGTCGTGGGCCTGCAGATCGTGCTCTACGCCTGGGCGATGGTGGCGTGCTCGCTGCTGCTCATCCCGGTCGGCCACATGGGCCTCGTCTACACCGCCACCGCGATCATCGCCGGCGCCTGGTTCCTCTACGAGTCGCACCGCCTGTACAGCCGCTCGATCCGCGACCTCAGCATCAAGCCGATGCGCGTGTTCCACGGCTCGATCACCTACCTCACGCTGGTCTTCCTCGCCGTCGCGATCGACCCGCTGCTGCCGTTCTGATGCCCACGCCGTTCAGCTGGCTCGCCGCCCGCGTGACGCTCACCCCACGCGCCCTGCGCTGGGGCACGACCGCGGCGCTCGTCGTGAGCATCCTCATCATCGTCACCGGCGGCGTCGTGCGCGTCACCGGTTCGGGGCTCGGATGCCCGACCTGGCCCACCTGCGACGGCTCCTCGATCGCCACCACCCCCGAGCTGGGCATCCACGGCTTCATCGAGTTCGCCAACCGCGCCCTGACCGGTGTGCTGATCGTGGCCGTCGGCTGGGCGATCGTGGCCGCCCGGCTGCAGAAGCCGCGCGTGCGCAGCATGACCCGCCTGGCCTGGTCGCAGTTCTGGCTGGTCGTCGCCAACGCGATCGCCGGGGGAGTGACGGTGCGCACCGACCTGAACCCCTGGGTGGTCGCCATGCACTTCGTGATGGCCATGGCGCTGCTCACCACGACGACGCTCACCTGGCACCGTGCGCATCGCGGCCAGTCCGCGGCCGTGCACTTCCCCCGGGGCGTCGGCCTGCTGGCCTGGGTGCTCGTGGCCGTCACGGCCGTGCTGATCATCGTCGGCACCCTCGTCACCGGCACCGGCCCGCACGCCGGCGACTCGGCCGACGTGCCGCGCATGCCCTTCGTCTGGGAGCACGTGACCATCGCTCACGGCATCCTCGGCACCTCGTCCCTGGTGCTCGGCGTCGCGCTGCTGGTGCTGGTCTCCCGGGTTCCGGGGGCCACGCTGGCCCGCCGCCGCGCCGCCACCTTCGTCGCCGTCGTGCTGCTGCAGGCGGTGCTCGGCGTCGCCCAGGCACTGCTCGGCCTGCCCGAGTGGATGGTCGTGCTGCACCTGCTCGGCTCGGCCCTGGTCTGGGTCGGTGCCCTGCGCGTGCTGCTGGACGTGCATCCGCAGCTCTGGGCCCCGCCTGCACCCAGCACGTATACAATGAAAGATCAGGAACCGGCCCTCAAGGCCTGAGTTCTGATCCCGACACACAATCTGCTCCGAGTCCGCGAATCGACGGGCATTTCGGTGTGACGATGGAATGTCGAAGACCTCTGCCCGGTTGAACTCTGGGCAGGAGCAGGTCGCCAGCTGCAAGGAATGGAGTCAGCCATGTCAGACGTATTGATCGACCGGCCAGAACTCGAGAACCTCGGCGTGTACGAATTCGGCTGGTCGGACTCCGACACGGCAGGTGCGAGCGCGAAGCGCGGCATCAACGAGGCCGTCGTCGAGAACATCTCGGCGCTGAAGAACGAACCCGAATGGATGCTCAAGACGCGCCTCAAGGCGCTCCAGATCTTCGGGCGCAAGCCGATGCCCACCTGGGGAGCCGACCTGTCCGGCATCGACTTCGACAACATCAAGTACTTCGTGCGCTCCACGGAGAAGCAGGCCACCACGTGGGACGACCTGCCCGACGACATCAAGAACACCTACGAGAAGCTCGGCATCCCCGAGGCGGAGCGTCAGCGCCTCGTCTCCGGCGTGGCCGCGCAGTACGAGTCCGAGGTGGTCTACCACCAGATCCGCGAAGACCTCGAGGCCCAGGGCGTCATCTTCATGGACACCGACACCGCGCTGCGTGAGCACCCCGAGTTCTTCGACGAGTACTTCGGCTCGGTCATCCCCTCGGGCGACAACAAGTTCGCCGCGCTGAACACGGCCGTCTGGTCGGGCGGCTCGTTCGTCTACGTGCCGAAGGGCGTGCACGTCGAGATCCCGCTGCAGGCCTACTTCCGCATCAACACCGAGAACATGGGCCAGTTCGAGCGCACGCTGATCATCGCCGACGAGGGCTCGTACGTGCACTACATCGAGGGCTGCACGGCCCCGATCTACAAGAGCGACTCGCTGCACTCCGCGGTCGTCGAGATCATCGTCAAGAAGAACGCCCGCGTGCGCTACACGACCATCCAGAACTGGTCGAACAACGTCTACAACCTCGTCACCAAGCGGGCCATCGCCCACGAGGGCGCGACGATGGAGTGGATCGACGGCAACATCGGCTCCAAGGTGACGATGAAGTACCCGTCCATCTACCTCGCGGGCGAGCGCGCCAAGGGCGAGACGCTCTCGGTGGCCTTCGCGGGCCCCGGCCAGCACCAGGACGCCGGCGCGAAGATGATCCACATGGCGCCGTACACCCAGTCGTCGATCGTCTCGAAGTCGATCGCCCGGGGCGGTGGCCGAGCCGGCTACCGCGGTGAGGTGCGGGTCGACGCCAACGCGCACCACTCGGCCAACACCGTGCGCTGCGACGCGCTGCTGGTCGACACGATCTCGCGCTCGGACACCTACCCCGCCATCGACATCCGTGTCGACGACGTGCAACTCGGGCACGAGGCCACCGTCTCGAAGGTCTCCGAGGAGCAGCTGTTCTACCTCATGTCGCGGGGTCTGCCCGAAGACGAGGCCATGGCCATGATCGTGCGCGGCTTCATCGAGCCGATCGCCCGCGAGCTGCCCATGGAGTACGCCCTCGAGCTCAACAAGCTGATCGAGATGGGCATGGAAGGCTCCGTCGGATGACCGTCCCGCCCCGCACGCACCCGGGCACCCTCGCCCAGCCGACCACCGGGTCGACCCCGCCGAAAGGAAACGCAGGCTAGATGGCCCTCGCTTCACCGTCCCTCGTTCCCGTCCAGACGCGATCGGAGCGGCCTTCGTCGACCGACGTGACCGACTTCCCCGCCGTCACCGGCCGGGAGTTCGAGTGGAAGTTCGCACCCCTCGACCGCATCCGCCCTCTCATCGAGGGTGTGCTCGACGGCAGCCCCGTCGCCTTCCAGTACTCCGAGTCGGCGGGCACCACCGTCGAGTGGGTCGATCGGGCGACGGCCGTGGTCGGCGTGGCCGGCATCCCCGAAGACCGCGCGTCCGCCAACGCCTGGGGTGCCGTGGAGAAGGTGCTGCAGATCCGGGTGACCTCCGAGGAGGCCGAGGAGCTGCTGGTGCGCCGCGAGCACTTCGACCAGAACCCGCGAGCGGCGCACATCGTGATCGAGGCGCTGCCGAACAGCAGTGGAACGGTCATCCTGGAGCATCGCGGTGACGCCGATCTCAGCGAGAACGTGGAGATCGTCGTGGGGGAGGGCGCCCAGCTCACCGTCGTGACGGTGCAGGAGTGGAACGACTCGGCCGTGCACGTGTCGAGCCACTTCGCCACGGTCGGGCGCGACGCGAACCTGCGGCACGTGATCGTGTCGCTCGGCGGTGGCGTCGTGCGGGTCAACCCGTCGATCCACCTCGCGGGCCAGGGCTCGTCGACCGACGCCTTCGGGCTCTACTTCGCCGACGCCGGGCAGTACCTCGAGCAGCGCCCGTACATCGACCACCAGGCCGCCAACACGCGCAGCCGGGTCAACTACAAGGGTGCGCTGCAGGGCGCCGAGGCGCACACGGTCTGGGTCGGCGACGTGCTGATCGGCCCACATGCCGACGGCACCGACAGCTACGAGCAGAACCGCAACCTGGTGCTGAGCGACGGCACCCGTGCCGACAGCATCCCGAACCTCGAGATCGAGACGGGCAACATCGTCGGGGCCGGCCACGCCTCCTCGACGGGGCGCTTCGACGACGAGCAGCTGTTCTACCTTCAGTCGCGCGGCATCTCGGAGGAGGAGGCGCGCCGCCTCGTCGTGCGCGGGTTCCTCGCCGAGATCATCACGCAGATCGGCTCGCCGGCGCTCGAGGAGCGGCTGACGGCCGCCGTCGAGGCCGAGCTGGTCGAAGCGGAGGTCGAGCGGGCTGCGGCCGGTGCCGCCCACGATGCTGCTGCTGCTGCTGCTGCTGCTGCTGCCGCCGGCGCCGATGCCGATGCCGCGGGTGGCGCCTCGTGAGCGCCGAGAAGGTCTGCGCTGTCGACGAGGTCCCCGTGAACCAGGCGCTGCGCGTCGTGGTCGGCGGCGTCGCGATCGCCCTGGTGAAGGACTCGGCGGGGGAGTGCCACGCCATCGGCGACACCTGCACCCACGGCGACATCTCGCTGGCCGAGGGCTTCGTCGAAGACGACACCCTCGAGTGCTGGGCCCACGGCTCCAAGTTCTCGCTCGAGACGGGCAAGCCGCTGACGCTGCCCGCCTATGAGCCCGTTCCCGTCTTCTCGATCGAGGTGGTCGACGGGGACATCTACATCGACCCAACCGTGACGAAAGTGATTGATTAGCATGTCGGTTCTGAAGATCGAAGACCTCCACGTGAGCGTCGAGACCGAGCAGGGGACGAAGCAGATCCTCCGCGGCGTCGACCTCGCGGTCGGCGAGGGCGAGACCCACGCCATCATGGGCCCGAACGGGTCGGGCAAGTCGACGCTCGCCTATGCGATCGCGGGGCATCCGAAGTACCACGTCGAGGGTGGCTCGGTCACGCTCGACGGCGTCGAGATGCTCGACAAGTCGGTCGACGAGCGCGCCCGCGCCGGCCTGTTCCTGGCGATGCAGTACCCGGTCGAGATCCCGGGCGTGTCGGTGTCGAACTTCCTGCGCACCGCGAAGACCGCGATCGACGGCCAGGCGCCGGCGATCCGCGGCTGGATCAAGGACCTCGACTCGTCCATGACCGCGCTGCGGATGGACAAGTCGTTCCGTGAGCGCAACGTCAACGAGGGCTTCTCGGGCGGCGAGAAGAAGCGCAACGAGATCCTCCAGCTCGAGCTGCTCAAGCCCAAGTTCGCGGTGCTCGACGAGACCGACTCCGGTCTCGACGTCGACGCGCTGAAGATCGTGTCGGAGGGCGTGAACCGGGCCAAGGAGAACACCGGCCTGGGCATCCTGCTCATCACGCACTACAACCGCATCCTGCGGTACGTGAAGCCCGACTTCGTGCACGTGTTCGTCGCCGGCAAGGTCGCGGAGCAGGGCGGCCCCGAGCTCGCCGTGCGCCTCGAGAACGAAGGCTACGATCGCTTTCTCCAGGGCGCGAACGTAGGATAACGGTATGGTCACGACACTCGAACCGAAGCTCTTCGACCAGGTCGAAGAGGCTCTCAAAGACGTGATGGACCCTGAGCTCGGCGTCAACATCGTCGACCTCGGCCTCATCTACGACCTCAACTGGGACGACGAGCAGAACGCGCTCGTCATCTCCATGACGCTCACGAGCGCCGGCTGCCCGCTGACCGACGTGCTCGAGGAGCAGACGGCCGAGGCGCTCGACGGCGTGGTGGAGCAGTTCCGCATCAACTGGGTGTGGATGCCGCCGTGGGGCCCCGACAAGATCACCGACGACGGCCGCGACATGATGCGCGCCCTCGGCTTCTCGATCTAGCCCCAGCGCCCCGCGGTTCGCGCACGTCTCGCGGCCCCCGACCTCCTCAAGGAGTCGGGGGCCGCGTCGCGTGCGCGAACCGCTCCTCCACGACCGGCCTCCGCGGCTCGACCGCGCACAGCTCAACCTGACGGCCTCCGGCCCGCAGGGCGGCGTGGAACTCTGGCCCGATGAAGAGCACCATCGTCGACACCCTGCCCCGGTACCGCGGGGTCGCGCGGGTGTCCGATCTCGTTGCGAACGGGCACCCCGTAGCGGCGATCGACCGCCTCGTCGCCCGGGGCGGGCTCGTCCGGCTGCGGCGAGGATGGGTGGCGCTGCCCGACGCCCACGGCGACGTCGTGCGTGCCGCCCGACTCGGGGGAGTGCTGAGCTGCGTCTCGGTGCTGCGACCGCTTGGTGTGTGGACGGGCGACGATGCTCGGATGCACCTTCAGGTGCGCCAGCACTCCCACGTGCCCGATCACGGCGCCGATGTCGTGACGCACCGGCACCACGGCCTGGGCGTGCGGCCGCCGCGCGGTGCCGTCGACTCGGTCGAGTCGGCACTCGTGCACGCGACGCGGTGCCTTCCGCGCCTGGATGCGATCGGCGCCCTCGACTCCGCCCTCAACCGACGGCTCGTCACTGAGTCCCGCCTCGCCGTGCTTCTGGCCCCGCTGCCCCTCTGCTACCGCTCCCACCTCGACTTCGTCGACGGAGCGGCCGAGTCGGGGTTGGAGTCGCGGGTGCGGGTCGGTGTGCGCGCCGTGGGAATCGGCCACCGCGTGCAGGTCGAGATCGACGGCGTCGGGCGGGTGGACATCCTGATCGGAGAGCGGCTGGTCGTCGAGGTCGACGGAAGCGCCTGGCACTCGGGGCACGAGGCCTTCGTGGCCGATAGGCGCCGCGATCTGGCGCTTGCCCGCCGAGGCTACCTCGTGGTGCGGCTGAGCTACGCGCAGGTGATGCACGGGTGGCCCGCGACGCTCGAGGTGCTGCGGGGGATCGTCGCTCGGGGCGAGCACCGGTGGGCGGCTCGGCACGGTCGGGGCCTCGCGCACGCAGAGCGGCCGCCGACCCCGTGAGGAGGTCGGCGGCCGCTGTGGGTGCGTCTGCGCGGGGCTACTTGCGGCGGGAGGTGAGCTTCCAGGCCAGGGGGATGATGCCCGCGGCGATGAGCGTCTTGACGATGCCGCCGACGATGAAGGGGTAGAGGCCCGCCTCGAGGGTCTGCGAGAGCGTGAGGCCGAGCGAGGCGGCGAGCCAGGGCAGGCCGATCGCGAAGGTGACGAGCGTGCCCGCGGCGAACGAGGCGACGGCTCCGAGCACCTTGCGGTCGAAGCTGCGCTGAGCGAGCCAGCCGGTGAGACCGGCGGCGATGACGAAGCCGATGATGTAGCCGCCCGTGGGGCCCGCGACGACGTGCCAGCCGGCGGTGGCCTCGCTGAACCACGGCACACCCGCGATGCCGAGCACGGCGTACACGGCGAGCGAGACCATGCCGCGGAGGGCGCCGAGCGTCGAGCCGACGAGCAGCACGGCGAGGGTCTGGCCCGTGATGGGGACGGGCCAGAGCGGTACGGCGATCTGGGCGAGCAGACCGGTGAAGGCCGCACCGCCCGCGACGAGCATGACGTCGGTCAGGATGCTGCGGCTGACGAGGCGGTCGGCGAGCGTGGGGCGGCCGAGAGCAGAACGGCCCAGGGCCGCAGTGAGGGAGGACATGGAAATATACTAGAGAGATTCCCCCTCCCCCCGCGTTGTGGCGACGCAACGAAAGAATTGGATATCTCTGTGCTCAGCGTTACTGACCTCGCGATCCGGGTCGGCGCACGAACCCTCATGGAGGACGTGTCGTTCCGAGTCGGTTCCGGCGACAAGGTCGGGCTGGTGGGCCGCAACGGAGCGGGCAAGACCACTCTGACCAAAGTCCTCGCCGGCGACCTCCAGCCCGCCGAGGGCGCCGTGCAGCGCTCCGGCGAGCTCGGCTATCTGCCTCAGGACCCGCGCTCGGGCGACCCCGAGGAGCTGGCGCGCACGCGCATCCTGAACGCCCGCGGTCTCGGCTCGCTGCTCGAGGGCATGCAGGAGTCCTCCATCGCGATGGCGAGCGACGACCCGAAGGTCAGCGCCGCCGCCATGAAGAAGTACGGCAACCTGACCGAGCGCTTCGACGCGCTCGGCGGGTACGCGGCCGAGGCCGAGGCGGCGTCGATCGCGAGCAACCTGAGCCTGCCCGACCGCATCCTCGACCAGCAGCTGAAGACGCTCTCGGGCGGCCAGCGGCGCCGCATCGAGCTCGCGCGCATCCTCTTCTCCGATGCCGAGACGCTCATCCTCGACGAGCCGACGAACCACCTCGACGCCGACAGCGTCGTGTGGTTGCGCGAGTTCCTGAAGAGCTACAACGGCGGCTTCATCGTGATCAGCCACGACATCGAGCTGGTCGGCGAGACCGTGAACCGCGTCTTCTACCTCGACGCCAACCGCCAGGTCATCGACATCTACAACATGAACTGGCGCAACTACCTGCGTCAGCGCGCCGCCGACGAGGAGCGCCGCAAGAAGGAGCGCGTCAACGTCGAGAAGAAGGCCGGTCAGCTGCAGATGCAGGCCGCCCGCTTCGGTGCGAAGGCCTCCAAGGCGGCCGCCGCGCACCAGATGGTGGCGCGCGCCGAGAAGATGCTCTCCGGGCTCGAGGAGGTGCGTGAGGTCGACCGCGTGGCGAAGCTGCGCTTCCCGACCCCGGCGGCCTGCGGTCGCACCCCGCTGATGGCGTCGAACCTCTCGAAGAGCTACGGCTCGCTCGAGATCTTCACCGCCGTCGACCTCGCCATCGACCGCGGCTCGAAAGTGGTCATCCTGGGGCTGAACGGTGCGGGCAAGACGACGCTGCTGCGCATCCTGGGCGGGGTCGACAAGCCCGACACGGGGCAGCTCGAGCCCGGCCACGGTCTGCGCATCGGGTACTACGCCCAGGAGCACGAGACCATCGACGTGAAGCGCTCGGTGCTGGAGAACATGGTCTCCGCCTCACCGAACCTCACCGAGACCGAGGCGCGGCGCGTGCTCGGTTCGTTCCTGTTCACCGGTGACGACGGCCACAAGCCCGCGGGCGTGCTCTCGGGCGGCGAGAAGACCCGGCTCGCGCTGGCGATGATCGTGGTCAGCGGCGCCAACGTGCTGCTGCTCGACGAGCCCACGAACAACCTCGACCCGGCGAGCCGCGAGGAGATCCTGGATGCTCTCGCGCACTACGAGGGAGCGGTCGTGCTGGTCAGCCACGACGAGGGCGCCGTCGAGGCGCTGAACCCCGAGCGCGTGCTCATCCTGCCCGACGGCGTGGAAGACCACTGGAACAAGGACTACGCCGACCTGATCTCGCTGGCCTAGTTGTTCGACCGACGAAGCGCAGCTTCGTCGGCGCTGGCGTCGCGGTGACGATCCACTGGATCGTCACTTTCAGCTCCAGCGCGCGAATCGAGGATCTCGTCCTCGACGTCGGCGTCGCTGCGCTTCGCGGCCCGCCGGCGCTCGCGCTCGGCGGCCCGCTCCTGCTCCTCGGGGTCGTCCTCGTTCAGCCGCCGGAACTCCTGCCGCACGATGTAACCGAGGCCCACGAAGCCGAGCAGCCCGAAGCAGAACCACTGGAACGTGTATGACAGGTGGGCGCCCTCGTCGGGCGTCGGCTTCGGCATGGCCATCGGGCGCGAGGCGGGCGCCGGGTCCTCCGACGCCATCAGCCCGTACGCGCCCGTGTAGGTCGGCAGACCGACCTCGTCGGCGATGCGCGGCAGCTCGATCGTCGCGATCTGGCCGGGCACGGCCCCGCGGCCCGCGAGCTCGGGCTCCCCGGCCTTGAGCCGCGCGACGACCGTGACGGTGCCCGTGGGCGCCGCCGGCACCACGTCGGGCACGTCCTGCGTCTGCCCGGTCGGCACCCAGCCCCGGTCGACGACGAACACGTCGCCGTTCGCCAGCCGCAACGGCACCAGCACGTCGAAGCCGACGTCGCCTCCCAGCGGCCGGTTGCGCACCAGCAGCTGGTCGTCGACGAGGTACTCGCCCGTCATCGACACGGTCAGCCACTCCTCTGACGCGTCGTAGGAGTCGAGCTCAGGAAGCACCGACGTCAGCGGCGTGGGGGAGGCGTCGAAGTTCGTCTCGACCCGGTTGATCTCGGCCACCGCCTCGTCGCGGCGCGCCAGCTGCCACATCGCGAGCATCACGCAGACGAGCGCGAACACGACGGTGAGGGCGAGGTAGCCGGCCCAGCGCCGCGAGAGCAGGAAGTGCCAGCCGGTCATACCGGCACCACCTCGAGCGGGAAGTCCCGCGCCGCGAGGAACTCCCGCAGGAACTCCTCGTGCTCGTCGCAGGCGAGCCACACCTTGCGCCGGTCTTCCGAATGGATGCGCGGGTTGCGCCATTCGATCCGGTGCGAGGCGCGAGCGCGGCAGCCCGCCCGCGAGCACTCCTCGGGGGAGGGCTCGAGGCCGAGCGAGATCACGACCGGGGCCCGTCTCCGGGAACCGGGCGGTACACCTCGATCGCCGTTGGCTGCTCGTGGCGCTGGATGTTGGAGGTGCCGACGTTGCCGAGCACGACCGCGAAGTAGGGGAGCAGGATGGCCCCCGCGGCGCAGACCGCCAGCCACCAGCCGTGCACGAACAGCATCAGCACGAGGCAGAGCACACGGATCGACATGGTGATCAGGTATTTGACCATGCGGGCGTGCCGCTCGGCATCGGGTGACGGCGGCAGGCTCGTGAGGGACTGCTGGCTGCTCTTCATGGTCACCTCAGCCTACGCTTCCCCAACTGCTTCTAAGCTGGTATCCGGCCGATTGCCCCGTCGGGTTCGCCGGCCGTCTCCTGCCCCGCCCCATCCCGTGAGGACCAGCTCTCCGTGACTTCCGCCACCACCCCCCGAACCGTCCTCATCACCGGCGGAAACCGCGGCATCGGCTATGCCATCGCCGAGGAGTTCGTGGCCCAGGGCCACCGCGTCGCCGTGACCTCGCGCACGGGGGAGGGCGGCCCGGCCGGAGCGCTCACGGTCAAGGGCGACGTCACCGACACCGCCTCGATCGACGCCGCGTTCAGCGAGGTCGAGAGCGAGTTCGGCCCGGTCGAGGTCGTCGTGGCGAACGCCGGCATCACCCGGGACATGCTGCTCATGCGGATGGGCGAGGACGACTTCACCAGCGTCGTCGACACGAACCTCACGGGTGCCTTCCGCGTCGTCAAGCGCGCCTCGAAGGGCATGCTGAAGGCCCGTTTCGGCCGCATCGTGCTGATCTCGAGCGTCGTCGGCCTCTACGGCGGCCCCGGCCAGGCGAACTACAGCGCCTCGAAGGCCGCGCTCGTGGGCTTCGCCCGCTCGATCTCGCGCGAGCTCGGCGCCCGCGGCATCACCGCGAACGTCGTCGCCCCCGGCTTCATCGAGACCGACATGACCGCCGAGCTGCCCGAGGCCCAGCAGGCAGAGTACAAGAAGTCGATCCCCGCCGGCCGCTACGGCTCCGCCTCGGAGGTCGCGAAGGTCGTCGCCTGGATCTCCTCCGACGACGCCGCCTACATCACCGGCGCCGTCGTGCCGGTCGATGGCGGTCTCGGCATGGGGCACTGAGCGTGACACCGCACCTCGTGGTGCTCGACGTCGACTCGACCCTGATCGAGAACGAGGTGATCGAGATGCTCGCCGACTGCGCGGGGCGGCACACCGAGGTGGCGGCGATCACCGAGCGGGCCATGCACGGCGAACTCGACTTCGCCGAGAGCCTCCGCGCCCGGGTGGCGCTGCTCGAGGGCCTCAGCACCGACTGCTACCGCGAGATCGGGGAGCAGATCGTCGTGACCGACGGTGTGCCGGCGATGATCGCCGGACTGCACGAGCAGGGCAGCCTGGTGGGAGTGGTCTCGGGCGGTTTCCACGAGCTGCTCGACCCGCTGGCCGAGCGCCTCGGCCTCGATCACTGGCGGGCGAACCGCCTGCACTCGGCCGACGGCCGGCTGACGGGCGCGGTGAGCGGCCCCATCGTCGACCCGCAGAGCAAGGCGGACGCCCTGATCGAGTGGGCCGAGGCCCGCGTGATCCCGCTCTCCCGCACGGTCGCGGTGGGAGACGGCGCGAACGACCTCCGCATGATGGAGATCGCCGGCCTGTCGGTGGCGTTCGACGCCAAGCCCGTCGTTCGGGCGCAGGCCGACGTCATCATGGACCGGCGCGACCTCTCGCAGCTCCTGCCGTTGGTGGGTCTCCGCAGCTGACAGGCGGATGCGCGGCCGCTCAGCCGCGCATCCGGAGACCTGCTAGGGCAGCACCCGCTCGCCCTTGCCCACCACGGTGATGCCCGAGTCGGTGACCGTGAAGCCCCGCTCGCGGTCGCGCTCGGGGTCGACGCCGATCTGGGCCCCGGCCGTGACGACGACGTTCTTGTCGAGGATCGCCCGCCGCACCACCGCATCCGGCTCGACGTGCACGCGGTCGAAGAGCACGGACTGCTGCACGAGGGCGCCGGAGTCGACCGTGGTCCACGGCCCGACGACGCTGCCCTCGACGCGGGCGCCCGAGATGAGGCAGCCGAGCGAGACGATCGACTCGACGGTGACGCCCGGGTTGCCCTTGGAGTCGCGCACGAACTTCGCCGGCGGCGAGTTGAGCTGCTGGGTGAAGATCGGCCAGCGCTCGTTGTAGAGGTTGAACACCGGTAGGGCCGAGATGAGGTCCTGGTGGGCGTCGTAGAACGACTCGATCGTTCCGACGTCGCGCCAGTAGTAGCGGTCGCGGTCGGTGGAGCCGGGCACCTCGTTGCGGTTGAGGTCGTAGACCGCCGCGTTGCCGCGTGCCACGAAGTCGGGGATGATGTCGCCGCCCATGTCGTGGCTCGACTCGGGCCGCTCGCCGTCGCGGATGACGGCGTCGATCAGCTGGTCGGCGTCGAAGACGTAGTTGCCCATCGAGGCGAGCACCTCGTGCGGGGCGTCGTCGAGCCCTACCGGGTTCTTCGGCTTCTCGAGGAACTCGCCGATGCGCATGGGGTTCGCGGGGTCGGTCTGGATGACGCCGAACTGGTCGGCCAGCTCGATCGGCTGACGGATGGCGGCCACCGTGGCGCCCGCGCCCGAGTCGATGTGCGCCTGGATCATCTGCCCGAAGTCCATGCGGTAGACGTGGTCGGCGCCGACCACGACGACGATGTCGGGGTTCTCGTCGCGGATCAGGTTGAGCGACTGCAGGATGGCGTCGGCCGAGCCGCTGAACCAGCGCTTGCCGAGCCGCTGCTGCGCCGGCACCGACGCGATGTAGGAGTTCAGCAGGCCGTCGAGATGCCAGGTCTGCGACACATGACGGTCGAGCGAGTGCGATTTGTACTGCGTCAGCACGACGATCTGACGCAGGCCTGAGTTCACGAGGTTCGACAGGGCGAAGTCGATCAGCCGGTAGCCGCCGCCGAAGGGCACGCCGGGCTTGGCCCGGTCGGCGGTGAGGGGCATGAGACGCTTGCCCTCGCCACCGGCGAGGACGATGCCGAAGATCTTCTTTGATGGTGCCATGGGACAAACCCTACTGAGGTTTCGTCGCAGGCGTACTACGGTTCGACTATGCGAGTCGATGTGATCACCAAGGAGTATCCGCCCGAGATCTACGGAGGGGCCGGCGTCCATGTCGCCGAGCTCGTCAAGGGTCTGCGCGCCCACCTCGACGTGGCCGTGCGCTGCTTCGGGGCGCCGCGCGACGAGCCCGAGGTCTACGCCTACCGGGTTCCCGCCGAGCTCGCGAACGCCAACGGATCGCTCTCGACCCTGGGCGTCGACCTGCAGATCGCCGACGCGGTCGCGGGCACGAGCCTCGTGCACTCGCACACCTGGTACGCCCACGCGGCCGGCCGCCTCGCGGCCCTGCTGCACGACGTGCCGCACGTCGTCACCGCCCACTCGCTCGAGCCGCTGCGCCCCTGGAAGGCCGAGCAGCTCGGCGGCGGCTACCGCATCTCCTCCCTGATCGAGAAGACGGCGTTCGAGTCGGCGGATGCGGTGATCGCCGTCTCGAACGGCATGCGCCGCGACATCCTGCGCTCGTACCCCGCGATCGACGAGTCCCGCGTCGTGACGGTCTACAACGGCATCGACCTCGAGCGCTGGAAGCCGAACCACGACACCGAGGTGCTCGCCGAGCACGGCATCGACCCCGACCGCCCCACGGTGGTCTTCGTCGGCCGGATCACGCGGCAGAAGGGCCTGCCGTACCTGCTGCGCGCGCTCGCACTGCTGCCGGCCGAGGTGCAGGTGGTGCTCTGCGCCGGCGCGCCTGACACCCCGGCCATCCTCGAGGAGGTGTCGAGTGCCGTGCGCGCACTGCAGGAGACACGCTCGGGCATCGTCTGGATCGACGAGATCCTGCCCCAGCCCGCACTGACCGCGATCCTCACTGCCGCGACCGTGTTCGTCTGCCCGAGCGTCTACGAGCCGCTCGGCATCGTGAACCTCGAGGCGATGGCCTGCGGCCTGCCCGTGGTGGGCACGGCCACCGGCGGCATCCCCGAGGTCGTCGACGACGGCGTCACCGGGCTGCTGGTGCCGATCGACCAGCTGCAGGACGGCACCGGCACCCCCACCGACCCCGACCGCTTCGTCGCCGACCTGGCGCGCGCCCTGACCGAGGTCGTCTCCGACCCGGCGCGGGCGAAGGCGATGGGGGAGGCCGGCCGGGCTCGCGCCGAGGCCGAGTTCAGCTGGGGCGCGATCGCCTCCCAGACCGCCGACATCTATCGCTCATTGGTCAATTAGACGGCTGTCGCTGGGTAGGCTTGGAGCATGCCCACAGTGCTCGATTTCGAAGACGTTTCGGTTGTCCGCGATGGGAATCAGATCCTCAGCGGCGTGAACTGGAAAGTCGACGGCGATCAGCGCTGGGTGGTGCTCGGGCCGAACGGCGCCGGCAAGACCACGCTGCTGCAGATCGCCGCGGCGATGAACCACCCCTCCGAGGGCACCGTGCAGGTGCTCGAGGGCACGCTCGGCGAGGTCGACCTGTTCGAGCTCCGTCCCCGGGTGGGTTTCGCCTCGAGCGCGATGGCGCGTCGTTTCCCGGCCAACGAGACCGTGCTGAACGTCGTGCTCACCGCGGCCTACTCGGTCACGGGACGCTGGAACGAGTCCTATGAGGACATCGACCTCCGCCGCGCCCAGCGCGTGCTGAACGAGTGGAAGCTCGACCACCTCGCCGAGCGCCTGTTCGGCTCGCTCAGCGACGGCGAGCAGAAGCGCGTGCAGATCGCCCGCTCGGTGATGACCGACCCCGAGCTGCTGCTGCTCGACGAGCCGGCCGCGAGCCTCGACCTCGGCGCCCGCGAGGAGCTGCTGCAGCTGCTCGGCGGCTACGCCTCCGCTCCTGAGGCGCCCGCGATCGTGATGGTCACCCACCACGTCGAAGAGATCCCGCGCGGCTTCACCCACGCCCTGCTTCTCGGCCGCGACGGCATCGTCGCGACGGGGCCGCTCGGCGAGGTGCTGAACGCCCAGAACCTCGAGACCGCCTTCGGCCTGCCGATCGAGCTCACCGAGGCCGACGGGCGCTACAGCGCTCGCGCGGCCTGATCGATCCCGACCGCGCAGTCTGCTAAACTGTCTAGCTGGCCCAGGTGCTGTCTGCAACCGCGGGCCTCTGACTTCACTCTCAACCACCGCCGTGAACCAAGGACACAACAATGAAGACTGACACCCACCCCACGTACGAAGCAGTGGTCTTCCGCGACCTCGCCTCCGGTGCGACCTTCCTCACCCGCTCGACCGTGTCGTCGTCGAAGACGATCGAGTGGGAGGATGGCAACACCTACCCCGTCATCGACGTCGAGATCTCGTCGGAGTCGCACCCGTTCTACACGGGCAAGCAGCGCATCATGGACTCGGCCGGCCGCGTCGAGAAGTTCAACAACCGCTACAAGGGCTTCGGCGGCGGCAGCAAGTAGGCTGCAGCCTCCAGAACGTCAGAACCCCCGTCGACTCCGGTCGGCGGGGGTTCTTCGTGTTCGGGGCGGCTGGCCCGGCGGGCGACGGATGCCCGGCGGCGGCCTCAGGCCCGGAGCGGCACCTCGGGCCAGCCGCGCCGCGCGGTGAAGGAGGGGTCGCGCACGCGCCGCATGTAGTCCTCGAAGGAGTCGCACTGGGCGTCGTGCCAGGCGATTTGCTGCTCGTGCAGCTCAGTGGGGGACAGGTCGAGCTCGGCCGAGTACTGCACCGCGATCGCACGGGCGACGAGACCGGCCGCGATGGCGTCGGCACCCGCGTCGTGCGCGTCGGTGAGCGAGACGCCGTAGTGCTCGGCGGAGGCCGTGAGCGTGCGCTTGCCCTTGCGGTAGCGGTCGATCTGCTTGTCGATGACCAGCGGGTCGACCACGGGCAGGGGGCCCTCGAGCGGGGCGACGCCGTGGCGGAGGGCCTCGCGGTGCAGCAGGGTCAGGTCGTAGGGGGCGTTGTAGACGACGAGCGAGTAGCCGTCGTCGAAGGCGGCGCGGAGGGCGGCCACGATCTCGCCGACGACCTCGGCGGCCGGGCGGCCCTCGGCCCGGGCGCGCTCGGTGGTGACGCCGTGCACGGCCGTGGCCTGCTCGGGGATCTCGACCCCGGGGTCGGCCAGCCAGTCGTGGCGGCGGGCGGGCGCTCCGGCATCGTCGAGCAGGGTGACGTTCGCGGTGACGACGCGACTCGTGTCGACGTCGATGCCGGTGGTCTCGAGGTCGAAGACGGCGAGCCGCGCGGCCCAGGCGGGTAGAGGAGCGGTGAGCCGTGCATCCGGAACCTCGTCGACGGCAGGATCGACCAGGGTGTCGAACTCGAACAGGGGCACCTCGACGATCGTCATGCCCTCAGTCTGCCCGCCACCACCGACACCGCCGGGGACCGACACCCCGGGCCGCGCCCCGCACGGCGCGACCCGCATTAGCCGAGTCGCTAGCGCAGCTCCTGCTGCTCGGGCGTCTGGCGCACGTGCAGCCAGTAGAACGCCTGGGTGCCGAAGGTCAGCGTCACCGTGCCGTTCTCGTCGAAGGCCGGGAACTCGGCCCGCCCGAACAGGTCGAACAGCCGCCGGCCCGCGAACTGCGGGGCCGTGATCGTCGCCGAGACCGGGTTGTGCGAGAAGCTGAAGACGCAGAGCACGTCCTCCGGGCCGTCGCCGAAGTAGTCGTTCGTGCCCGAATAGGAGCGCACGAACGCGAGCACCGACTCGTGGTCGCTCTCGAGCACCTCCATCGTGCCGAGCCCGAACGTGGGGTGGGCCTTCCGCACGTGGATGACGTTCCGCACCCAGTGCACGAGCGAGCGCGACTGCGCCAGCTGCGACTCCACGTTCACGAGCGTGTAGTTGTAGACCAGCGACTGCACGACCGGGAGGAACAGCTTGCCGGGGTCGGCGGTGGAGAAGCCCGCGTTGCGGTCGGGCGTCCACTGCATGGGCGTGCGCGAGGAGTCTCGGTCGGGGAGCCAGATGTTGTCGCCCATGCCGATCTCGTCGCCGTAGTAGAGGAACGGCGATCCCGGCAGCGCGAACAGCAGCGCGTGCGCCAACTCGAGCTCGGCCCGCGAGTTGTCGAGCAGGGGAGCGAGCCGGCGGCGGATGCCGATGTTCGAGCGCATGCGCGGGTCGTAGGCGTACCAGCCGTACATGGCCTGCCGGTACTCCTCGGACACCATCTCGAGGGTCAGCTCGTCGTGGTTGCGGAGGAACACGCCCCACGCCGCCGACTTCGGGATGTCGGTCGTCTCGCTGAGCACCCGGATCAGCTCGTCGGCCTTCTGCGACCGCAGTGAGTAGTAGATGCGGGGCATCACCGGGAAGTCGAACGCCATGTGGCACTCGGGCTCCTCGTCGCTGCCGAAGAACGCGGCGACCTCGCGCGGCCACTGGTTCGCCTCGGCGACGAGCAGGCGGCCGGGGTACTCCTGGTCGATCATCTCGCGCAGCTTCACGATGAACTCGTGGGTCTTCGGCTCGCCCTCGCCGTTGCCCTCGTCGCTCTCGTAGAGGTAGGGGATGGCGTCGAGGCGGATGCCGTCGACGCCCATGTCGAACCAGAACCGCACGGTGTCGAAGATGGCTTCGTGCACGGCCGGGTTCTCGAAGTTGAGGTCGGGCTGGTGCGAGAAGAAGCGGTGCCAGAAGAACTGCCGGCGCACCGGGTCGAACGTCCAGTTCGACTCCTCGGTGTCGACGAAGATGATGCGGATGTTCTCGTACTTCTCGTCGGTGTCGCTCCAGACGTAGAAGTCGCCGAACGGGCCGTCGGGGTCCTCCCGCGACTGCTGGAACCAGTCGTGCTGGTCGCTGGTGTGGTTCAGCGGGAAGTCGATCACGATGCGCATGTTGCGCTCGTGCGCCTTCGTGACGAGGTCGCGGAACTCCTCGACCGTGCCGTAGTCGGGCAGCACCGCCTTGAAGTCGGAGACGTCGTAGCCGCCGTCGCGCATCGGCGACTGGTAGAACGGCGGCAGCCAGAGCGCGTCGATGCCGAGCCACTGCAGGTAGTCGAGCTTGGAGATCAGTCCGGCGATGTCGCCGAAGCCGTCGCCGTTGGAGTCGACGAACGAGCGGATCATCACCTCGTAGAAGACCGATCGCTTGTACCACTCGGGGTCGAGGGCGAGGCCGGGCATCTGGATCGGTGCGGTGAAGCTCACGGGCGTCCTTTCGGAGGGGGTGGCCGGCGCTGCCGGGAGTGCTCCGTACCGACGTTAGTCCAAAGCTCCGGGCGCGAAAGGGCGAGGTGCCAGGGCCGGGCCGGCAGCCGCGTCTATGCTGGTCCGGATGACCGTCGCCTCGCCCTTCGCCGAACAGCTCGCCCGCCTCCCGACGATCGAGCGCAGTCTCCCGCTCGCGGGCGGCGAGACGCGATTCTGGGAGTACGGCGCAGGCGCCGACGGTGCCGAGGAGCGGCACGACGCGCCGACGCTCGTCATCGTGGTGCACGGCTATCGGGGCGATCATCACGGCCTCGAGCCCGTGATCGCCCAGCTCGACCGTCCCGGCTACCGCATCGTCGCGCCCGACCTTCCTGGCTTCGGCATCTCGACCCCGATGGCGGCCACCCACGACCTCGCCGGCTACGAGGCGTGGCTGCAGGAGTTCGCCGCCGCCGTGCGCGCCGAGTCGCCCGCGGCCCGTGTCGTCATCATCGGTCACTCCTTCGGCTCGATCCTCGTCTCCGCGGCGCTGGCCGGCGGCCTCGAGGTCGACGACGCGATCCTGATCAACCCGATCGCCGCTCCGGCGCTGAAGGGCCCCCGCGGCGTGATGACCCGGGTGGCCATCGGCTACTACCGGCTGGGCGCCGCGGTTCCCGAGCGGCTCGGCCACGTCATCCTGTCGAGCCCCGTGATGGTGCGCGTGATCAGCGTCACCATGGCCAAGACGAAAGACCGGGCACGTCGCCGCTGGATCCACGACCAGCACGACCGCTACTTCAGCGCCTTCGCGAACCGCACGGTGGTCCTCGACGCCTTCCGGGCCTCGGTCGGCCACGACATCAGCGAGTTCGCCGCCCGCATCCAGGCCCCGACCCTGCTGATCGCCGCCGATCAGGACGACATCACCCCGCTCGCCGCGCAGCACCGCCTCGCCGAGCTGCTGCCGGATGCACGGCTGGTCGTGCTCGAGGGGGTGGGTCACCTCATCCACTACGAGCGCCCGGTCGAGGCCGGCGAGGCAATCACGGCGTTCCTCGACCGTCCCGGGGACGGACACAGCGGGCAGGCCGGGCGCACCGCATGAGACTCGCGATCGACTGCCGCTACACCCGGATCGGCCGGCACGACGGCATCAGCCGCTACACCGCCGGCGTCGTCACCGCGCTGAAGGCCCTGAAGGACGCGGACGACCCCGCCCTCGACGGCGTGCAGCTCGCGATGATCGTGAGCGACGAGCGCCAGCTCGAGATGCTGCCCGAGCTGCCCTGGGCGAAGGTCTCCGGCCCGACCAGCGTGCTCGAGCCGCTCGTCGCCCTGCAGGTGAACCGGCTGCGCCCCGACGCCGTGATCAGCCCCATGCAGACCATGGGCACGCTCGGCCGCCGCTATCGCCTGGCGCTCACCGTGCACGACCTCATCTACTACTCCAACCCCGAGCCGCCCCACGACCTGCCCGGCTTCGTGCGGGTGCTCTGGCGGCTCTACCACAAGGCCTGGTGGCCGCAGCGGCTGCTGCTGAACCGGGCGGATGCGGTGGTCACCGTGAGCGAGACCACCCGATCCCTGATCGCCCAGCACGAGCTCACGACCAAGCCCGTCGTGGTGGCGAGGAACGCGGCCGAGCTGCCCACCGCATCCGTCGCCGCCCTGGCCGCCGACCAGGCCGAATCGCGCGCCGCCGCGAAGACCCTCGTCTACATGGGCTCGTTCATGCCCTACAAGAACGTCGAGACGCTCGTGCGCGCGGCCTCGCTGCTGCCCGGATACACGCTGCACCTGCTCAGCCGCTCGACGCCCGCCGACGAGGAGCGCCTGCGGGCCATCGCGCCGGCAGCGCGGCTCGAGTTCCACGGCGGCGTCACCGACGAGGAGTACCACGCGCTGCTCCAGCGCTCGACCGCGCTGGTGACCGCCTCGCTCGACGAGGGCTTCGGCATCCCGCTCGTGGAGTCGATGGGCCACGGCACACCGGTCGTCGTCAGCGACATCCCGGTCTTCCGCGAGATCGGGGGAGAGGCCGCGCTGTTCGCCCCGGCTCAGGATGCGCGGGCCTTCGCCGACGCGGTCACCGCCCTCGAAGACGCGGAGCTCTGGCGCGAGCGCTCGATCGCGTCGCGCGCCCAGGCCGAGACGTTCAGCTGGGAAGCGTCAGCTCGAGCGATAGCGGAGCTCGTGAGCGGATGGAGCGGTCGAGCTCGACGCCGTTGAAGCTCGCCATCGACACCTCGCCGTTCTCGATGAGGAAGTCGTGCGCCGAGCCGTTCGCGATCAGCTCGCCCTTGCCGGGCAGCTGCTTCTCGGTGATGTAGCGAACCAGCGAGCCGATGACGCCGCCGTGCGAGACGACGATCAGGGCGGCGTCCGGATGCTCGTCGGCCAGCGCCTGGAGCGCCGGCAGCACGCGGGCGACGACGGCCGAGCGCTTCTCCCGCCCGGGCACCGGCGCGGTGGGGTCGGGGAAGCGGGCGGCGATCTCCTCGCCGTTCAGGCCCTCGACCTCGCCGTAGCGGCGTTCGACGAGCGCGTCGACGAGCTCGACCTCGGGGATGCCGACGAACGAGCCGATGATCTCCGCGGTCTCCCGGGCACGGCTGAGCGGACTCGCGACGATGCCGTCCCACTGCCGCTCGGCGAGCACCCGACCGGTCTCCCGCGCCTGCTCCCGCCCGGTCTCGTTGAGGGGGACGTCGGTGGCGCCCTGGATGCGGCGCTCGAGGTTCCAGTCGGTCTGGCCGTGGCGCACGAAGGTGAAGGTAGTCATCGGATCCAGTCTGTCATCTCTGCACCGCGCCCTCCGGCGCAGCCGAGACAGCTCAGGCCAGCAGACCCTCGAGCGCGACCAGGGTCTCGGAGGCGCCCGCGTCGACCTTGACGGTCGCGCGGTTGTCGCCCTTGGTCACGCCGCGGTTGACGATGACGATCGGCAGCCGGCGCCGGCGGGCCTGCTCGAGCAGCCGGATGCCCGAGTTCACGACGAGCGAGGAGCCCGCGATCACGAGGGCGTCGGAGGCGGCGACGATCGCGCTCGCCTCGGCGAACTTCTCGGTCGGCACGAACTCGCCGAAGAACACCACGTCGGGCTTCAGCACGCCGCCGCAGACGGTGCAGGAGGGCACCACGAAGGCCTCGTACTCGGCAACGTCGGCGTCGCCGTCGGGCGCGATGCGGATTAGCTCGGGTTCGGACAGCTGCGGGTTGGCCGCCGTGATGCGCTCGGAGACGCTCGCGCGGGCGAAGGTCTGGCCGCAGCGCAGGCAGTTCACCCGGTCCATCGAGCCGTGCAGGTCGACCAGCCGCTGGGTGCCGGCGCGGGCGTGCAGACCGTCGACGTTCTGCGTGACGACGCCGGTGGCGAAGCCCGCCTCCTCGAGCCGGGCGAGGGCGCGATGGCCCTCGTTCGGGCGTGCGGCGTCGAACATGCGCCAGCCCAGGTGGCTGCCCGCCCAGTAGCGCTTGCGGAACGAGGGGCTGCCGAGGAACTGGTCGAAGGTCATGGGGTTCCGCTGCGGCGCACCCTCGCCGCGGTAGTCGGGGATGCCCGAGTCGGTGCTCACCCCGGCGCCCGTGAGCACGGCGAAGCGGCGGCCGCGCAGCACCTCGGCGGCTTCGGCGACAGCAGCCTCGACGGCCTCCGGGGTCGGACGACCCGGCAGCGACGACACCAGCGGAACCATGGAACCTCCACGCCGGCGACGGACACCGGCCTCTGCAGTCTAAACAGTGGAGTTTTCGAGAATGTTTCCGCGACTGGCAGAGTGGGTGGGAATCCGTTCCGCCGACGGTCCGTTCCTCTACAGAGAAGACTCCCTTGCCCGTCATCCCGATCGACTCGCTCGACCGCCCCGAGCTCGCCGACTACCGCGGGCTGACCGACGTCGCGATGCGCCGGCTGCTCGAGCCCGCCGGCGGCCTCTACCTCGCCGAGTCGGGCAAGGTGATCGAGCGGGCCGTGGCCGCCGGGCACCGGCCCCGCTCGGTGCTGCTGCAGCAGAAGTGGCTGGCCGACCTCGAGTGGCTCGTCGAGCGCTTCCCCGAGGTGCCCGTGTTCGTGGCCGACGACGCGCTGCTCGAGCAGCTGACCGGCTTCGCCATGCATCGCGGCGCCCTCGCGGCCATGCACCGCCCCCTGCTGCCCGACCCGCGTGCCCTGCTCCAGGATGCCCGCACCGTCGTCGTGCTCGAGGACATCGTCGACCACACCAACGTCGGCGCCGCCTTCCGCTCGGCCGCCGGGCTCGGCGCGGACGCCGTGCTGATCACCCCGCGCTGCGCCGACCCGCTCTATCGCCGGAGCGTGCGCGTCAGCATGGGCACCGTGCTGCAGGTGCCGTGGACGCGGATCGGGGAGTGGAGCGAGGCCGCCCCGCTGCTGCACGACGCCGGCTTCACGATCGCCGCCCTCGCGCTCGGGGACGACTCGATCCCGCTGCCCGAGTTCACCCGCGCCCTGCCCGAGCGGGTCGCGATCGTGCTCGGCACCGAGGGGGACGGTCTGAGCCGTCGGGCGCTGGCTGCGGCCGACGTGCGGGTCGAGATCCCGATGCTGCACGGCGTCGACTCGCTGAACGTCGCCGCCGCGAGCGCGGTGGCCCTGTACGCGGTGGCCGCCGCGAAGCACTAGTCTTTCGGCACACCGTTCCGAAGGAGGCCCGTCGTGGCAGACAGCAGCGCCGTTTCGACCGAGGCCCCGCGGCCGCCCGCCGGCAAGGGCCTCGCCGCCGGCAAGCTCGGACTCGTCGGCTCCACGGTGATCGGGCTCGCCTCGACGGCGCCGGTCTACTCGCTCGCCGCGACCGTCGGCTTCGTCGTGCTCGCCGTCGGCGCCCAGGCGCCGATCGCGATGATCCTCGCGTTCATCCCGATGTTCCTCACCGCCTACGCCTACCGCGAGCTCAACCGGGCCGTGCCCGACTGCGGCACCGCGTTCACCTGGGTGACGAAGGCCTTCGGGCCGTGGACGGGCTGGCTCGCCGGCTGGGGCGTCGCGGTCGCGGGCATCATCGTGCTCGCGAACCTCGCCCAGATCGGCAGCAAGTACCTCTGGCTCCTCACGAACAACCCCGACTTGTACGAGAACGTCCCGCTCGTCACCGCCACCGGCGTCGTGTTCATCGGCCTGATGACGTTCGTCAGCGTGCGCGGGCTCGAGATCGGGGAGCGGCTGCAGAACATCCTGCTCGCCGTGCAGTACGTCGCCCTGGCGCTGTTCGTGGTGCTCGCGCTCTGGGCCGTGTTCACCGGCACCGCCCCGGAGGGCTCGACCACGCCGCAGCTCGACTGGTTCAACCCCTTCGCCTTCACCTCGCTCTCGGGCTTCACCGAGGCGATCCTGCTCTGCCTCTTCATCTACTGGGGCTGGGACACCTGCCTCGCGCTGAACGAGGAGACGAAGGACCCGGAGCGCATCCCGGGTCGCGCCGCCGTGCTCTCGACGGTCATCCTGCTGGTCACCTACGTCTCGGTCACCGTCGCGGCCATGGCCTTCGCCGGCCTCGGCACCGCGGGCATCGGACTCGGCAACGAGGGCAACTCCGAGGACGTCTTCCTCGCCCTGAAGGACGCTGTCTTCGGCCCCTGGGCCTGGCTGCTCGTGATCGCGGTCTGCGTCTCGGCGATCTCGTCCACCCAGACGACCATCCTGCCGACCGCGCGCGGCACCCTCGCGATGGCCACCTACAAGGCCCTGCCCGCCGCCTTCGGCCGCATCTCCCCGAAGTTCCAGACCCCGCGCTTCGCCACGATCTTCATGAGCGTCGTCGCCGTCACCTTCTACGTGGGCATGACGCTCGTGAGCGAGAACATCCTCGCCGACACGATCCTCTCGATCGGGCTCGCGATCGCGTTCTACTACGCGCTGACGAGCTACGCGTGCATCTGGTACTTCCGCAAGGAGATCTTCACCACGCCGCGCAACTTCCTCTTCAAGGGCCTGTTCCCCCTCCTCGGCGGGCTGATGCTGACGGCCGCGTTCATCCAGTCGGCCATCGACATGTACGACCCCGAGTACGGCTACACGGTCATCTTCGGCATCGGCGGCGTCTTCGTGGTGGGCGTCGGCTCGCTCGCACTCGGCGTGGTGCTGATGGTCGTCTGGGCCTTCTTCCCGCGCTCGAAGGACTTCTTCGGCGGCCGGAGCCTCAACCGCGAGACCGAGGTGCTCGTGCCCGACAGCGACCAGCTCGTGCCGCGGTCGGTCGACGGCGGGCTGATGTAGCGAGCCGCTCGCCCGGCCGGCGCACTCGGCCGCCGGTCGGGCGCACTCGGCCGCCTGGCTGAGCTGCCCGCATCGGCCGCCTGGCTAGGATGACCGGGTGAGTCCCGCCAGCCCCGCCGTCTACCGGCGCCGACGCATCGTGGTGGGTGCGGCGCTCGTGCTGATCGCCCTCGTCGCCACCTACGTCCCGGTCGCGCTGCTCGGCCCCGTGCCGCAGGCCTCGGCCTCGGTGACGGATGCTCCACCCACCGTGACCCCGGCCACCGCCCTCACGACGCCCGGCGCGGGCACCAGCGCCATCGGGCTCGTCACCGACGGCTCGGCGCAGACGCTCGGCGGCAGCGGATCCACCGATCCCCTCCCCATCGCCAGCATCACCAAGACGATCACGGCCCTCGTCGTGCTCGACGCGAAGCCGATCGACGAGGGGAGCGACGGCCCGTCGATCACGATGACCGACGCCGACCTGACCATCCTGCAGGCCACCCAGGCCGAGAACGGCTCGTGGGCCTCGGTGTTCCCGGGTCAGGTGCTGAGCGAGCGGGAGGTGATCGAGATCATGCTGCTCGAGTCGGCCAACAACTACAGCGTGACGCTCACGAACTGGGCCTTCGGCGACACGGCCTCCTACCTCGCCGCCGCCACCGCGTGGCTCGCGGAAGAGGGGCTCGGCGGCACCTCCGTCGTCGACACCTCGGGGCTGAACCCGGGCTCGCGCAGCACCACGGCCGATCTGCTGAGCCTCGCCCGGCTGGTGCTGGCCGACCCGGTGCTCTCGGGCATCGTCGGCACCGCCTCGCTCGAGCTGCCTCAGCTCGGCACCGTCGAGAACACCAACGACCTGCTGGGGATGAACGGCATCGACGGCGTGAAGACCGGCACCACCGACGAGGCCGGGTTCTGTCTGCTCTTCTCGGCCGACTACACGGTCGCGGGCGAGACCCTGCAGCTCGTCGGCGTCGTGCTGGGCGCCCCCGAGGAGGACACGCTGCACGCCTCGGTGCTGGCGCTGCTGCAGAGCGCCGAGGCCGGCTTCCAGACCGTTCCGCTCGTCACCGCCGGCGACGTGATCGGCTCCTACACGACGCCGTGGGGGGCGAGCGCCGACATCGTGGCGGAGGAGTCGGTGGAGGCGACCGTGTGGTCGTCGGCGACCGTGACCCGCAGCGCGGAGGCGGGGGAGATCGGCTCCGGCGCATCCGGAACCGAGGTGGGCACGGCGCGCTACGCCGTCGACGGCATCACGCTCGGCAGCGGGGAGTACACCGTGCCGCTCGAGCTCGCGAGCGATCTCGACGGGCCCGACGCGGGCTGGAAGCTCGCCAACCCGTTCCGCTAGCGTCGGCGGGCCGTCACGCCTTGGGCTCGGCATTGGCCTCGGCCGGCTCCGCGTAGACCGGCGAGGGGATGGGCCGCTTCGCCGTGACGTTGTCGCCGCTCGAGCGGTGCGTGATGCGGCGGATGACCCAGGGCACGAAGTGCACGCGCGCCCAGACCAGGTCTTCGCTGCGGGCCGCCCGCCAGGTGCGGCCGGGCAGCGGCTCCGGGTTGCCGGCCTGCAGGCCGTTCTCGACGTTGAGGGTGCGCAGCACCATCCGGGCCACCTCGTGGTGCCCGAGGGCGTTCAGGTGCAGGCGGTCGGTCGACCAGAGCCGGGTGTCCTGGATCTCCTTCAGGCCCCACTGGTCGGCGACGAGGCAGTCGTAGCGCTCGGCGATCACGCGCAGGTTCTCGTTGTAGATCGCGACCTTGCCGCGGATGCCGCGGAGCACGGGGGAGAAGCGCGTGTCGACGCCGGTGACGATGACCACGGTGGCGTCGCTCTCGCGGAGGCGCCGGATGCCCGCCTCGAAGCGCGCGGCGATGTCGTCGGGGTCGGTGCGCGGGCGCAGGATGTCGTTGCCGCCCGCCGAGATGGTGATGAGGTCGGGCTTCAGCTCGAGCGCCGGCTCGACCTGCTCGGCGAGGATCCTGTCCAGCAGGCGGCCGCGGATGGCGAGATTGGCGTAGGAGAAGTCCTCCTCCGTCGTCTCGGCCAGGTTCTCGGCCACGCGGTCGGCCCAGCCGCGGAAGCCGCCCGGGCTGCTCGGCTCGGGGTCGCCGATGCCCTCCGTGAAGGAGTCGCCGAGGGCGACGTAGCGCCGCCAGGGGTGCGTCTCAGGCATCGGATGGACCTCCTCACAACAGGTGTCGCCGTGACGACGTGAACACTCTAGACCTGTCGCCGCGCCGACGCGCCCGGGCGACCTCAACGGCGGCTCGGCTGTCGGATGCGCAGAGTATCCTCGAACATCGTGACCAATCTGCCCCTCTTCGAACCCGCCCCCGGGACGAGCGCGGCCGGTCACCTCTCCCCGTCGTTCCCGGCCCGCGCGCCGTGGGGCACCGCCGGCCGCCTGCGCGCCTGGCAGGAGGAGGCGCTGACCCTCTACTTCGAGAAGGAGCCGCGCGACTTCCTCGCCGCCGCGACCCCCGGCGCCGGCAAGACGACCTTCGCGCTCCGCCTCGCCTCCGAGCTGCTGCACCGGCGCACCGTCGACCGCGTGATCGTGGTCGCGCCCACCGAGCACCTCAAGCGCCAGTGGGCCGATGCGGCCGACCGGGCCGGCGTGCGGCTGAACCCCGGCTTCCGCAACAGCGAGTCGCGCTTCGGCCGGCACTTCCACGGCGTCGCCCTCACCTACGCCCAGGTGGCCGCCCGCCCGTCGCTGCACCGCGAGCTCACCGAGGGCGCGAACACCCTGGTCATCCTCGACGAGGTGCACCACGGCGGCGACGCCCTGAGCTGGGGCGACGCGGTGCGCGAGGCCTTCGCACCGGCCACCCGCCGCCTCGCCCTCACGGGAACGCCCTTCCGCTCCGACACCGCCCCCATCCCGTTCGTGGAGTACCTGCCCGACGAGCACGGCATCCGTCTCTCGCGCAGCGACTACAACTACGGCTACGGCCGCGCCCTGAAAGACGGGGTCGTGCGCCCCGTGCTCTTCATGGTCTACGCGGGCCACATGCGCTGGCGCACCAAGGCCGGCGACGAGATGGAGGCCCGGCTCGGCGAGGGCAACACGAAGGACATCACCTCGCAGGCCTGGCGCACCGCGCTCGACCCGAACGGCGAGTGGATCCCGCAGGTGCTCGGCGCCGCCGACAAGCGCCTCACCGAGGTGCGTCAGGCGATCCCGGATGCGGGCGGCCTCGTGATCGCGACCGACCAGACCGTGGCGCGCGCCTACGCGGCGATCCTCGAGCAGATCTCCGGGCAGCCGGTCACCGTGGTGCTCTCGGACGAGAAGGAGGCCTCCGACCGCATCGAGCAGTTCTCGAAGAGCGACCGGCGGTGGATGGTGGCCGTGCGCATGGTGTCGGAGGGCGTCGACGTGCCGCGGCTCGCGGTCGGCGTCTACGCCACCAGCGCCTCGACCCCGCTGTTCTTCGCCCAGGCCGTCGGCCGCTTCGTGCGCGCCCGCCGGCGCGGCGAGACGGCGTCGATCTTCCTGCCGAACGTGCCGTCGCTGATGGCGCTGGCCGAGAAGCTCGAGCTCGAGCGCGACCACGCGCTCGACAAGCGCGACGACGGTGAGAACCCCGAGGGCGACTTCTACAACCCCGAAGACGCGATGGTGGCCGAGGCCAACCGCAGCGAGAAGGCGTCGGAGGGACTGCTCGAGGAGTACAGCTTCCAGGCCATCAGCTCGGGCGCCACCTTCGACCGGGTGGTCTACGACGGCGGTGAGTTCGGCTTCGAGGCCGTCGTCGGCAGCGAGGAGGAGCTCGACTTCCTCGGCCTCCCTGGACTGCTGGAGCCCGATCAGGTGCGCGACCTGCTGCAGCACCGTCAGGCGCGCCAGCAGAAGCACGCGAAGACGGGGATGCCGAAGACCGACACGCCCGACCAGGGTGGAGTGCCCGCACCGCTCTACCGCACGCTCAAGGAGCAGCGGAGCCTGTTGAACTCCCTCGTCGGCATCTGGGCGAAGCAGTCGAACGAGCCGCACGGCATGATCCACGCGGAACTCCGCCGCATCTGCGGCGGCCCGGCCGTCGCGCAAGCCAGCGTGACGCAGCTGCAGTCCCGCATCGTCACCGTCCGCAAATGGATGGGCGCCTCCGGGCACTGAACCGCGGCGCGGGGAGGTGAATTCCGTCTCCGCCTAAGGGTTGAGCGAAGCTCAAAGGCTGCGGAGACGAAATCCAACTCCCCGCGCCTCTCCCATGCCACTATGGCGGGATGACAGAGACCGTCGCCGCGAAGGAACGAACCTTCTTCGGCCAGCCCTTCTCGCTCGTGCACGTCTTCGGCGTGGAGATGTGGGAGCGGTTCTCGTTCTACGGCATGCAGGGCATCCTGCTGCTCTACATGTTCTACTCGGTCGCCGAAGGCGGCCTCGACATCCCGAAGCCCGTCGCCGTCGGCATCATCGGCGCCTACGGCGGCTCGGTCTACCTCGCCACGATTCTCGGAGCCTGGGTGGCCGACCGGCTGCTCGGCTCGGAGCGCACGCTGTTCTTCAGTGCCATCGTCGTGATGGCCGGGCACATCGCCCTGTCGCTGCTGCCGGGACTCGTGGGGCTCGGCGCGGGACTCATCCTGATCGCACTCGGCTCGGGCGGCGTGAAGGCGAATGCCACCTCGGTGGTCGGCACGCTCTACACGGAGAAGGACCCGCGGCGCGACGCCGGTTTCTCGATCTTCTACCTCGGCATCAACCTCGGCGCCTTCTTCGGGCCGCTGCTGACCGGCCTGCTGCAGACCACCGCCGGCTTCCACTGGGGCTTCGGGCTCGCCGCTGTCGGGATGGCGATCGGGCTCACCCAGTACGCCTTCGGCCGCCGCTCGCTGCCCGCCGAGTCCAAGGAGGTGCCGAACCCCCTGCCCACCTCGCACCGGGTGCGGATGGGGCTGATCGGCGTCGCCGCGATCGTGCTGATCGTCGTGCTCGTGGTCGTCGGGGTGCTCACCGCCGACAACCTCGCCGACGCCGTGGCGCTCGTCACCCTGGCCGCCTCGATCGCCTACTTCGTCGTCATCCTCTCGAGCTCGCGCATCACCGCCACGGAGCGCAAGCGGGTGTTCTCGTTCATCCCGATGTTCATCACGAGCGTCGCGTTCTGGGCGCTCTACCAGCAGCAGTTCACCGTCGTCACGATCTACGCGAACGACCGGCTAGACCTGAACCTCTTCGGCGGGTCGATGCCCGTGGCCTGGGTGCAGTCGATCAACCCGATCTTCATCATCATCCTGTCGGGCGTGTTCGCCGCGATCTGGTCGAAGCTCGGCTCGCGGCAGCCTCCGACGCCGTTCAAGTTCGCCGCGGCGGCGATCGTGATGGGCATCGCGTTCCTGCTGTTCATCCCGTTCTCGGGCACCGGAGCGCACGGCACGCCGCTGATCGCCCTCGTCGGCATCCTGTTCGTCTTCACGATCGCCGAGCTGCTGCTGTCGCCGGTCGGGCTGGCGCTGTCGACCCGTCTCGCACCGAAGGTCTTCCGCACCCAGATGGTGGCGCTGTTCTTCCTGTCGATCGCCCTCGGCACGGCGCTGTCGGGCATCCTCGCGAAGCTGTACGACGAGAACGACGAGGTGCCCTACTTCGGCATCTCGGGCCTCGTCGCGATCGTCGTCGGTGTGCTGCTCGTCGTCGCGACGCCGTGGGTGCGCAAGCTCATGGTCGGCGTGCGCTGAGCGCGTGAGGCCCGGCCGGGCGAGAACCCGGACGGGCGAGAACCCGGACGGGCTAGGACCCAGGCGGGCTGGGGGGTCAGGCGCCGCCGAAGCGCTCGGTGCGGATCGTCATGGGGTCGACGCCCGTGGCCACGAGGGCGTCGGAGGCGAGTTCGACGAAGCGGGTGGGGCCGCAGATGTAGGTGGAGGTGTCGGACGCGTCGTCGGCCGCCCAGGCCGTGATGCGGGCGGCGTCGATGCGGCCGAGGGCGCCCGTCCAGCCCTGGGGGGCGTGCCGGGTGTACTGCAGGGTGACCTCGGCCCTGGCCGCATCCGTCAGCTCGGCGAGCTCGTCGCGGAAGTAGACGAACTCGGGGGAGCGCACCGAGTAGAGCAGCTTCACGGACGCCGTGTTGCCCGAGGCGATGTGGGTGCGCAGGATCGAGACCAGGGGGGCGACGCCCGATCCGCCGCCGATCATCCGGATCGGCTCGGTCTGCTCGGGGCGCCAGACGAACCAGCCGCCGAGCGGGCCGATCACCTCGAGCTGGTCGCCGACGGACACCCCGCGCACGAGGTAGGGGGAGACCTCACCGTCGGGCATCAGCTCGACGCTGACCGCCACGACGGGGTCGCCCGCGGCCGAGGACAGCGAGTACGAGCGAGCCGCCTGATAGCCGTCGGGCGCGGTGAGGCGGATGTCGATGTGCTGACCCGCCAGGGCGCCCTTCCAGTCGGGCACGCGCAGCATGAGCGTGCGGGCGGTGGGAGTCTCTTCTCGGATTCCGACGACGTCGGCTACGGCCCAGTTCACCCTAGGAATCGTAGTAGTAGCGCTCTTCCTTCCAGGGGTCGCCGTAGGCGTGGTAGCCGTTGACCTCCCAGAAGCCGAGCTCTTCGGTGTCGTGCAGGGTGATGCCGTTGACCCACTTCGCGCTCTTCCAGAAGTAGAGGTGCGGCACCAGCAGGCGGGCGGGGCCGCCGTGCTCGGGGTCGAGCGGCTCGCCGCCGAACTCGAACGCGACCCAGGCCTTGCCGTCGAGCAGGTCTTCGAGCGGCACGTTGGTCGTGTAGCCGCCGAAGGAGTGCGCCATGGTGTAGCCGGCGCTCGTCTCGACGTTCTCGAACAGCGTGTCGAGGGAGACGCCGCGCCAGGTGGTGTCGAACTTCGACCAGCGGGTGACGCAGTGGATGTCGGTGTCGACCGTCTCGACGGGGAGCTTCATGAACTCGTCCCAGGTCCAGCTGGTCTTCTCGCCCGATTCGTTCGTGATCGTGAACGACCATTCGCCCTGGTGGATGTTCGGCGTCGGACCGGCCGAGAGCACGGGGAAGTCCTTCGTCTCGTACTGCCCGGGAGGCAGCTTGGGGTCTTCCTCCCGCTTCTTGCCGAAGAACCCCGGCGTGATGATCCCCATGATGCTCCTCCCGTTGCTGATCGAGCGTGCTGACTGAAAGCCTAGGGCGCTCAGGACTCGCGCGACTCCGACATATCGTGAATGAGCTCGCGCTCGTCCTCCGCGCTCAGCGACGTCTTGATGACCGTGCCGTTGTAGGGCGCGAGGGCCGCGGCGAACTTGTCCTCGGTGATCTTGGTGGCGTAGAGCACGACGGCCGATTTTCCCTGGCTCACCGCATCCTTCACCTGGCCGCGGAACTCGGCGTTCAGGCCCGTGCGGTCGATGCCGGCGAACAGTGCGCCCATCAGACCGCCGAAGACGAGGCCGACGAAGGGCACGAAGAACAGGATGCCGATCAGCGTGCCGAAGAGGGCTCCGCCGGCGGCCCCGACCCCGATGTTGCCGACTCCGCCGGGGTAGTCGACGTGGCTCTTGCCGTCCTCGTCGACCTTCACGACGGCGAGGCCGGCGAGCTGCACGATCAGGTCGCCCTGCAGCTCCTGGATCTTCTCGTAGGCGCCCTCGGCGTCGGTCTCGGTGTCGAATGCGATCACGATCAGATCGGCCATGTGCCGGCTCCCTCGGTGGATGGGTGGAGCGGATTCAGCTCTCGGCACCGAGCGTAGCGCGCGAGACCGCCTCGACGGCAGTGTCGATGTCGCGCGCATCCGTCGACCAGTTGCTGACGGAGAGGCGCAGGACGTCGCGGCCGGCCCAGCGGGAGCCCGACATCCACACGGCGCCGTCGGCGATCACCCGGCGGGTCACCTCCCGGGTGCGCTCGTCGCTGCCGAACGAGAGGCAGACCTGGGTGAAGGCGACCTCGTTCAGCACCTCGACGCCGGGCAGCCGGCCCAGGCGGTCGGCGAGTTCGGCCGCGGTCGCCGCGAGCCGGTCGACGAGCTCGACGACGCCCGAGCGGCCGAGCGACCTCAGGGCCGCCCACACCGGCACGCCGCGAGCCCGGCGGGACATCTCAGGCACGCGCTCGAAGGGGTCGGTCGCGGTGCCGTCGCGCAGCAGATAGGCGGTGTGGGCCGAGAATGCGGCGAGCATCGGCTCTCGCCGGCGCACGATCACGACGCCGCAGTCGTAGGGCACGTTGAGGGTCTTGTGCGCATCCGTCGCCCAGCTGTCGGCGAGCTCGACGCCGTCGAGCCGGGGCCGGAGCGTCGGGCTGGCCGCCGCCCACAAGCCGAAGGCGCCGTCGACGTGCGCCCAGGCGCCGCGACCGTGGGCGAGCCCGATCGCCTCGCGCATCGGGTCGAAGTCGCCCGAGTGCAGGTCGCCGGCCTGCAGCACGACGATGCAGGGTCCGTCGACCGTCTCGAGGGCCCGGCTCAGTGCATCGGGACGGATGCGCCCCTGATCGTCGGCGTCGACCGTGAGCGGCATGCCGAGACCGAGGCAGCGCAGCGCCAGATCGACGGAGGCGTGGTGCGACGCGCCCGCGAGCACCGTGACGCGGGGGCCGGCGGTCAGGCCGTCGGCGTCGACGTCCCAGCCGGCCTGCTGCAGCACCGCGCTGCGGGCGGCGGCGAGGCCGACGAGGTTGCCCGTCGTGGCGCCGGTGGGGAAGCCGACCGCCGAGTCGCGGGGGAGCCCGAGCAGTTCGAGCAGCCAGTCACCGGCCTGCTCCTCGAGGGCCGCGGTGGCCGGGGTGGCGACGCGCATCGCGGCGTTCTGGTCCCAGGCCGAGACGAGCCACTCGGCGGCCAGCGCCGCCGGCAGCGTGCCGCCCATCACCCAGCCGAAGAAGCGGCCCGAGGGGATCGCCATGAGGCCCGGCTCGGCGATCCGGGCCAGCTCGTCGACCACGTCGGCAGCGGCGAGCGGATGCTCGGGCAGCGCCATCGCGATCGAGGACTGCAGCTCATCGGCGGTGACACGGGGCCCGACCGGCCGCGTCGGGATCGACGCGAGCCACGTCTCCGTGTGCTCCCGCGCCCTCTGCAGCGCCTCGCTGTAGTCGTCACCGTCGGCCGACATGGGGACAGGGTACGCCCGCGCGGGGCTCGAGTTAAGAGAAAGAAGGCCCGGTCTCTCGACCGGGCCTTCGTCACTGTCTCAACCAGTGTGTCCGAGGGGGGACTTGAACCCCCACGCCCTATACGGGCACTAGCACCTCAAGCTAGCGCGTCTGCCATTTCCGCCACCCGGACCAGATGTCGACCGGAGCTCTGCGCTACCGGCCAAGAGAAGACATTAGCACGGATGCGGAGCGTGCAAATCCACTCGCTGTCGTGGGCGCCCGGTAGCGTGTTCGCATGACGTCAACGCCTGGGAACGACCCGCTCGACCTCACCACGACCATCGCCCGCGACCTGATCCGGTTCGACACCTCGAACTACGGCGAGGGCCGGTCGAACGGCGAGACGGAGGCCGCGGAGTACCTCGCGGCCCACCTCGAGCGGCTCGGTCTCACGGTGCAGTCCTTCGACGCCGCGCCCCGGCGCACCAGCATCGTCACCCGGGTCGAGGGCCGCGACCGCTCGAAGCCGGCACTCGTGGTGCACGGCCACACCGACGTCGTTCCGGCCATCGCCGCCGACTGGTCGGTCGACCCCTTCGGCGGGGTCGTGAAGGACGGCATGCTCTGGGGCCGCGGCGCCGTCGACATGAAGAACATGGACGCCATGATCGTGACGGCGCTGGATCGCATCCTGGGTTCGGGGCGACAGCCGGAGCGCGACCTCGTGGTGGCGTTCTTCGCCGACGAGGAGGCCGGGGGAGTGCTCGGTTCGGGGTACCTCGTGCGCGAGCATCCGGAGCTCTTCGAGGGCGCGAGCGAAGCGATCAGCGAGGTCGGCGGCTACTCGATCGACCTCGACGGCAAGCGCGCCTACCTCGTGCAGACGGGCGAGAAGGCGCTGATCTGGATGACGCTCGTCGCGCGCGGCACCGCCGGCCACGGCTCCCAGGTCAACGCCGAGAACGCGGTCACCCGCCTGGCCCGCGCGGTCGCCGCGATCGGGGGCCGGGAGTGGCCGCTGCACCTCACCGCGACCACCCGGCAGCTGCTCGACCGCGTCGCCGAGCTGCTCGGCAGCCGGGCGCAGAACCTCAGCCCCGACGAGATCGCCATCGCCACCGGCACCGCCTCGCGCTTCATCTCGGCGACCCTGCGCACCACCGCCAACCCGACCGGCCTGACCGCGGGGTACAAGCACAACGTCATCCCCGACCGGGCCGAGGCGATGATCGACGTGCGCGTGCTGCCGGGAGAGGAAGACGCGGTGCTCGCCGAGATCCAGGAGCTCGTCGGCGACGACATCGAGATCCTCATCGCACACCGCGACATCGGGCTCGAGACGAGCTTCGACGGCGAGCTCGTCGACGCCATGATCGGCTCGCTGCAGCGCCACGACCCGGGTGCCGAGGTGCTGCCGTACCTGCTCTCGGGAGGCACCGACAACAAGGCGCTGAGCCTGCTCGGCATCCGCGGATTCGGGTTCGCGCCGCTGCAGCTGCCGCCCACGCTCGACTTCCCGGCCATGTTCCACGGGGTGGACGAGCGGGTGCCGCTCGACGCGCTAGGGTTTGGCGCAGACGTTCTGACCGATCTCTTGCTGCGGTACTGATCCGCGAGACCACACCACCTCAACGACCACACCATCCCAAAGGAAGACATGGACTTTCTCAACGCCGTCATCCTCGGCTTCGTGCAGGGCCTGACCGAATTCCTCCCCATCTCCTCGAGCGCCCACCTGCGCATCCTGGGGGAGTTCCTGCCGGGGGCGAAAGACCCTGGGGCGGCGTTCACCGCCATCACGCAGCTCGGCACCGAGACCGCGGTGCTGGTGTTCTTCTGGCGCGACATCACGCGCATCGTCTCGCGCTGGGCCAAGTCGCTCGCGGGCCGCGTGCCCCGCAACGATCCCGACGCGCGGATGGGCTGGCTGATCATCATCGGCTCGCTGCCGATCATCGTGCTCGGCTTGCTCTTCCAGGACGCGATCGAGACCACGCTCCGCTCGCTCTGGATCGTCGCCGTGATGCTGATCGTCTTCGGCGTGCTGCTCGGCATCGCCGACTACGTGGGCGCCAAGCGCCGCCGCCTGAAAGACCTCACCGTGCCGCACGGGGTGATCTTCGGCTTCGCGCAGGCGCTGGCGCTGATCCCGGGCGTCTCGCGCTCGGGCGGCACCATCACCGCCGGGCTCTTCATGGGCTACGAGCGCCGGGCGGCCGCGCGCTACTCGTTCCTGCTCGCCATCCCGGCCGTGTTCGGCAGCGGGCTGTACCAGGTCTACAAGTCGATCGGCGAGCCGAGCGTCTACGGCCCGGTCGAGACGCTGGTGGCGACCGTGATCGCGTTCGTCGTCGGCCTCGTGGTGATCGCGTTCTTCATGAGCTACATCTCCAAGCGCAGCTTCCTGCCGTTCGTGATCTACCGCATCGCACTCGGCGCCGTCCTGATCGTGCTGCTGTCGACGGGTCTCATCGCGGCCTGACCGCCGAGGGCCGGCCGCCGGGTCGCGCTTCTGGGGGCGACGGATGCCCGTCCCGGAGCACCTAGGCTGGATCGGTGCGTTCCTGGACCCGACCCGTCATCCCCTCCCTCCCCGGCCGCGGCACGCCGCCCCGGCTGCACGATGACGCGAGCGGACGGTTCCTCGACAGCGCCGACCCCGCGGCCCGCGCGACGCTCTACGTCTGCGGCATCACGCCCTACGACGCCACGCACATCGGCCACGCCGCCACCTACCTCGCCTTCGACACGCTGCTGCGCAGCTGGCTCGACGCCGGCCTCGAGGTCGCCTACACCCAGAACATCACCGACGTCGACGACCCGCTGCTCGAGCGGGCGGCCGCGACCGGCGTCGACTGGCAGGAGCTGGCGACCAGCCAGATCGAGCTCTTCCGCACCGACATGGCCGCGCTCGGCGTCGTGCCGCCCGACGCCTACGTCGGCGTCACGGAGACCATCGGCAGCATCGCGCAGGCCGTCGACGAGCTGAGGGCCCGCGGCATCGCCTACGAGGTGCCCACTCCCGACGCGCTGACCCCGGATGCGACGGACTGGTACTTCGACATCGCCGCGGCCGAGCGCGCCACGCCCTGGGTGCTCGGTTCCGAGAGCGGCCTCGACCGCGCGACCATGAGCCGGCTGTTCGCCGAGCGCGGCGGAGACCCCGCCCGTGCCGGCAAGCGCGACCCACTCGATCCGCTGCTCTGGCGCGTCGAGCGCGCGGGCGAGCCCGCGTGGGACACCTCGTTCGAGGAGATCGGCCGCGGCCGGCCCGGCTGGCACATCGAATGCTCGGTGATCGCCCGCGAGACCCTCGGCGACACGATCTGCGTGCAGGGCGGCGGCGGCGACCTCGTCTTCCCGCACCACGAGTTCAGCGCCGCGCACGCCACGGCGCTCACCGACGAGCGCTTCGCGCGGGTGAACGCGCACGGCGGGCTGGTGGCGTTCGACGGCGAGAAGATGTCGAAGTCGCTCGGCAACCTGGTGCTGGTGTCGCAGCTGCGGGCCGCGGGAGTGGAGCCGGCCGCGGTGCGGCTGGCGGTGCTCGCGCATCCGTACCGCGACGACTGGGAGTGGCACCGGGGCGACGAGCTGCTCGCCGCCGAGCGCCTGGCAGGCTGGCGGGCGGCCGCCGCCCGCGACGCGGAGGAGGCGCCGGGCGGCGACGCCGACGAGGCGCTGGCGCTGCTCGATCGCGTGCGGTCGCGGCTGCACGACGACCTCGACACCCCGGGCGCGCTCGAGGCGTTCGACGCCTGGTTCGACGAACCGCACCCCGAGGCGGCCACCGCCCTCGCGGCCGACGCCCTCGACGCCCTGCTCGGCATCCGCCTCTAGTCGCGGCGCCAGGGCTCGTCGGGGCGAGAGTCGCCGCCGGCGCGGCCGTCGCCGCGCTTGCGGAGGTAGCGCTCGAACTCCTGCGCGATGGCCTCGCCGCTCGCCTCGGGCGAGTCGACCGTGTCGCGCGCCTGCTCCAGCTGCTGGATGTAGGCCGCCATGTCCTCGTCCTCGCCCGCGAGCGCGTCGATGCCCGTCTCCCAGGCGCTCGACTCGTCGGCGAGCTCCCCGCGCTCGACCGAGACGCCGATCAGCTCCTCGACCTTGTCGATCAGCGCGAGCGTCGCCTTGGGGGAGGGCGCGTTGTGCATGTAGTGCGGCACCGACGCCCAGACCGAGACGGTGGGGATGCCCGCGTTCTCGGTGGCCTCGGCGATGGCGCTGAGGATGCCGACCGGCCCCTCGTAGCTCGACCGCTCGATGTCGAGCTCACTGCGGACGACCGGGTTCTCGCTCGTGGCGAAGACCGAGATGGGCCGCGTGTGCGGCACGTCGGCGAGCATCGCGCCGAGCAGGATCACCCCGGTGACGTCCTCCGCGATCGCCGTCGACATCACCTCGGCGACGAAGCGCCGCCAGTTGCGCGAGGGTTCCGTGCCGAGCAGCAGGTAGACCTGCGGCCCCTCGGACGGGGCCGTCGCGTCGCCCGGGCCGAAGATCTGGGCACCGGGCCAGATGAGCACGCGCTTGCCGTCGTCGTCGACCGTGACGGTCGGCCGGTTGAACTGGAAGTCGAAGTACTCCTCGGCGTCGACCTCGGCGATCTCCACGACGTCGAGCTGCTCCTTCAGCACCTTCAGGGCTCCGGTAGCGGCCTCGCCGGCGTCGTTCCATCCCTCGAACGCGACCAGGAGAAGCCGTCCACGCTGGAATCCGTTGTCTGTCACCGTGATGGGTACCTCACTGCCTTCCGGACCTCCGCACGGTGCGGGTGCCGTGCATCAAGGATAGGCGTTCGCCGGGATTCCCGAGGCGGGGCCCGTAGACTGTTCGCCCGTGACTGAATCCTCCTCCGCCGCACGGCCGGTTCCCACGGCCCTCCTCTGGGACATGGACGGCACGATCGTCGACACCGAGCCGTACTGGATGCGCGCCCAGGAGGAGCTCGTCTCCTCGTTCGGCGGCACCTGGAGCCACGAGGCCGCGATGACCCTGGTGGGCTCGGGCCTCGACCGCACGGCCCGCATCCTGCAGGAGCACGGCGTCGAGATGGAGTCGCAGCCGATCATCGAGCTGCTCTCCACCCGCGTGATGGAGCAGATCAGCGAGCGGATGCCCTGGCGACCCGGTGCCCTGGAACTCCTCACCGAGGCGCACGACGCCGGCATCCCGATGGCCCTCGTCACCATGTCGATCGGGCGGATGGCGCAGCACGTCGCCGACCACATCCCGTTCCCCGCCTTCTCCACCGTCGTCTCGGCCGACGTCGTCACGATGTCGAAGCCGCACCCCGAGGCCTACCTCACCGCCGCCGAGCGCCTCGGAATCGACATCGCCCGCGCTGTCGCGATCGAGGATTCGCCCACCGGCGTGGCCTCCGCCGTCGCCTCGGGCGCCACGGTCGTCGGGGTCGAGCACCTGCTCACCCTCGCCGGCACCGACGCCCACGTCGTCTGGCCGACGCTCGCCGGCCGGGGCCTCGCCGAGGTCTCCGCCGTGCTCGAGGGCGTGCACGCGTGACCGCCCAGTACAGCGGGCCGTTCCGCGAGGGCGACCGCGTGCAGCTGACCGGCCCCAAGAACAAGCTGAACTCCATCACGCTCGAGTCGGGCAAGGTGTTCCACTCCCACCGCGGGTACATCGACCACGACGCGCTGATCGGCCTGCCCGACGGCTCGGTCGTCGAGAACTCCGTGGGGGTCGAGCACCTGGCGCTCCGCCCGCTGCTGACCGACTTCGTCATGTCGATGCCGCGCGGCGCCGCCATCATCTACCCGAAGGACGCGGCGCAGATCCTCGGCCAGGCCGACGTCTTCCCCGGCGCGACCGTGGTCGAGGCGGGCGTCGGATCCGGAGCCCTGTCGCTCTGGCTGCTGCGCGCCATCGGCCCGGGCGGCCGGCTGTCGAGCTTCGAGCGGCGCGAGGAGTTCGCCGACGTCGCGCGGGGCAACGTCGCCGCGTACTTCGGCCGCGAGCCCGAGGAGTGGACGGTGACGGTCGGCGACCTCGTCGAGGCGCTGCCGGCCGTGCATCCGGAGCACACCGTCGACCGGGTCGTGCTCGACATGCTCGCCCCCTGGGAGTGCGTCGACGTCGTCGCCGATGCGCTGAAGCCCGGCGGGGTCGTGCTCTGCTACGTCGCCACCGTTACCCAGCTGTCGCGCACGGTCGAGGCCCTCCGCGACACCGGCCTCTTCACGAACCCGGTGCCGAACGAGACGATGATCCGCGGCTGGCACGTCGAGGGCCTGGCCGTTCGCCCCGACCACCGGATGATCGGCCACACCGGCTTCCTGGTCAGCGCTCGACGGCTCGCCCCGGGCGCCGTGCTGCCCGAGCTGAAGCGCCGCGCGTCCAAGAGCGACTTCTCCGACGAGGACATGGAGGCCTGGACCCCGGGCGCCCTCGGCGAGCGGGGCATCAGCCCGAAGAGCCTCCGGAAGCGCGTGCGCGCGGCCACCGCCACGGCGAACGCGGCCCTCGCCCGCGAGGCCCGGGAGGGCGGCGATGCCGGCGACGCCCCGGAGGAGACCGGGGCATCCGAGACGTCCGAGAGCGCTCCGCGGGATGAAATAGGATGATCTCGCTCACCGGGCCGTCGGCTCGTCGAACGCAGGAAAGAGGATCCGTGCGCAAGTTCCCCGCGCTCATTCTGTCGGCAGGTCTGCTGCTCTCGCTCGCGGCGTGCTCGACCGGCGCGAACGCCGCCGACGGCTGCTCCGACATCACCGCGCCCGGCAAGGCCAGCGAGTCCGTCGAGGTGACCGGCGACGTCGGCGGCGCCCAGACCGTCTCCTTCCCCTCACCCCTCGTCGCCGACTCGGCCGAGCTGTCGACCGTCGTGGCGAACGACGACGACGAGGCGCCCGTCGCCGGCTTCGGCGGCATCGTCAACGTGAGCTACTCCGTCTACGACGGCCAGACCGGCGCCGCCGTCGGCTCGCCCTCGACCGGCCTGATCGCCGTCTCCGACACCCTGCCCCAGGGCCTGCAGGACGCCCTTGCCTGCTCCGCGGCGGGTGAGCGCGTCGCGCTCGTGCTGCCGAACGAGGACGCCGCGAAGATCGTCAGCGGAGCCCCCGGCTCGATCGTCATGGTCTTCGACGTCGACCGCACCTACCCGAACCACGCGAGCGGCACCCCGCAGCCCGCCCAGTCCGGCTTCCCCAGCGTCGTTCGCGACGAGACCGGCCGCCCCGGCATCACGGTCACCTCGACCGAGGCTCCGGATGCCGCCGAGTCGGCGCTTCTCATCGAGGGCGACGGCGACACCGTGGCCGACGGTGACGCGCTGCTGGTGCAGGCGACCTCGGTGAGCTACGCCGAGCCGCGCAGCACCTCGGTCAACACCTGGGAGGACGGCTCGCCCCAGCTCTGGCTCGCCTCCGACGACACCGCCCAGACCAGCGGCTCGGCCCAGCCGGCCGGCATCGCGCAGTTCCTGATCGGCCAGCCGGTCGGCTCGCAGGTGCTCGTCGTGCTGCCGACCGACGACGGCACCTCGGCCACGGCCTGGGTCGTCGACATCCTCGGCGTCGTCCCGCCCGCCGCGGGCTGATCGCTCCCGTCCTGCCCGCACCGGCCGCTCCTCGCGGTCGGCGGGCCGCGGGCCGGCTCGCCCGCACGGCCTAGAATGGACGGGTGCCCTCGCGTAGCAAGACCTCGCCTCCGGTGCCGGTCGAGGAGCGTCTGTTCAGCCTCGTGCTCGCGCTGCTCGCGACCGAGTCCGGGCTGACCAAGAGCGAGATCCTCTCCACGGTGCAGGGCTACCGCCAGCGCTACTCGGCGGGCGGCGACAACGCGAGCCTCGAGCGCCAGTTCGAGCGGGACAAGGACGACATCCGCGAGCTCGGCGTGCCGCTCGAGGCGATCGACACCCCCGGGGAGCCGGGCAACAACCAGTCGCTGCGCTACCGCATCCCGCGCACCGCCTACGAGCTGCCGGCCGACATCAGCTTCTCCGACGCCGAAACCACGCTGCTGAACCTGGCGGCGATGGCCTGGCGCGAGGGTTCGCTCTCGCGCGAGTCACGCCGGGCGCTGCTCAAGCTGCGCTCGATCGGGGTCGAGACGAGCGATCCCGTGCTCGGCTACGCCCCCCGCATCCGCACCCGCGACGCCGCCTTCGACCCCCTGAACGACGCCCTGTCGCGTGGGGTCGGTGCCTCGTTCGCCTACCTCAAACCGGGGGACGCCGCCGCGCGCCTGCGCACCGTGACCCCGCTGGCGCTCGTCCAGCACCAGGGGCGCTGGCACCTCAAGGCGATCGACCAGGGCGTCGGCGAGTCGCGCACCTTCCTGCTCTCGCGCATCACGGGGCCCGTGAAGCTCGGCCGCACGCCCGTCGACATGCCGCCCGGGGACTACGCCGCGATCGCCCTCGCCGAGCTCGACGCCATCTGGGAGGCCAACGTCGCCGAGCTCGAGGTCGCCGCGGGCAGCGACGCCGAGGTGCGGCTCGGTCGCCGCCGCGGCGCGACGAGCCCGGGGGAGGGCCGCCTGCTGCTGCACTTCACCGACCTCAACCTGCTCGCCGACGAGCTCGCGGGCTTCGGCCCCGAGGTGCTGGTGATCGGCCCAGGGCACCTGCGCCACGCCGTGATCGAGCGGCTCGAGACCGCGGTGCGCGCCCACACCGCCGACGCCGACGCCGTGCCCCCGGCCGCCACCGCCGCCGGCGACACCACCGCCGCCGCCACTGACGCCGAGGAGACCCGCTGATGGCCCGCGACGCCCAGCCCTTCGCCTTCGCCCAGGACAAGCTCACCTTCCTGCTCGCCCTGGTGCCCTACCTGATCGACCTCGGCCGGGTCTCCGTCGCCGAGGCGGCCGCCCACTTCCAGGTCACCGAGAAGCAGATCCGCGACGCCGTCAAGCTGATCGCGGTCTCGGGCGTGCCCGGCGAGACCACGCAGTACCAGCACGGCGACCTCTTCGACATCTCCTGGGACGACTTCGACGAGCGCGACGAGATCGTGATCACCCACATGGTCGCGCTCGACGACTCGCCCCGCTTCTCGTCCCGCGAGGCCGCCGCGCTGATCGCCGGGCTGCAGTACCTCCAGTCGCTTCCCGAGAACGTCGACAGCGGTGTCTACTCCTCGCTGATGGACAAGCTGGCCCGCGGCGCCTCCGAGCGGCCGAGCCAGGTCGCGATCGCGGGCTCCGACACCACCGCCTCCCTGGCCGAGGTGCGCGACGCGGTCGGCCGCCGGGTGCAGATCGAGTTCGACTACCTCTCGGCCCGCGGCTCGCGCGAGCGGCGAACGGTCGATCCGCTCCGCATCGACTCCGACGACGAGAACTGGTACCTCCGCGCCTGGGACCACGCCCGCAGCGCCGTGCGCACCTTCCGCCTCGACCGGATGACCGGCATCACGGTCACGAGCACCCCCGTCACGGGCAGCCACGACGACGTGCCGCTCGGCGACCGCCTGTTCGTCGGCGGCGACGACGACCTGACGGTGACGATCGAGCTGGATCCCTCGGCCCTGGCGCTGCTCGGGGAGTTCGTGTCGAGCGTCGACGAGACGGCGCCGGCGGGTGGCGAGGGGGCGGATGCGCAGCAGACCGCGTCGGGACGGGTGCGCACGCGCATCCGCGTCGCCCACATGCACAGCCTGAAGCGTCTCGTCACCGCGATGCCCTCGGCCGTGGCGATCGTCGACCCGCCGGAGGCCGCGGCCGCCGTCGTCGACTGGGCTCGCGCCGCCCTCGACCGCTACCGGACGGCCTAGGCTTACGGCATGGCGTGGTGGGCGTGGCTGATCATCTGGACCGTGCTCGTGCTCGGTCTGCTCGGCATGCTCGCGCTCGTCGGGCTGCGGCTCTGGCGCAAGTTCCGTGGCGCGCTGGCGGCCCTCGAGGAGCTGACCGAGAAGGTGGCCCGGCTGGCCGAGAACGTCGAGCAGCTGCAGCCGGAGGAGCCCACCGAGCGCGCCATCCTGACCGGGTACGCCGAGATCGCGACGCGCCACGACATCCGACGGGACCGCCGCTCCGAATACCGTGAGGACCGCAGAGCGGCCCGACTGGCCCGAGGTAAACTCCTCATCAGGCCCGACACAGTACCGACCCTAAGGAAGTAAGACCGATGCTCGGAAACGCATTCACCGGATGGCACCTGATCGCCATCCTGGTCGTCATCCTGCTGCTGTTCGGTGCGACCCGCCTCCCCGCTCTCTCCAAGAGCCTCGGTCAGTCGATGCGCATCTTCAAGAACGAGACCCGGGCGATGAAAGAGGAGAACGCGGCCGACAAAGCCGACGCGACGGGAACGGCCGACGCCGGCCGCACTACCGGAACGGGCACCACCGAACCTCCGAAGCCGTAAGGGCCGTGGCCGCAGCATCCACGCGGCCGAAGCGCTCCCGTGACGGGCGGATGTCTCTCGGCGCCCACCTGATCGAGCTGCGCAAGCGGCTGTTCCTCGCCGCCCTCGGGCTCGTCGTCGGCATGGTCGTCGGCTGGATCGTGTCGGATTTCGTGCTGAGCGCGCTGATCCGGCCGATCACCGAGATCTCCGCCGAGCAGGGGCGGGCCGCCTCGCTGAACTTCACCGACATCTCCTCGGCGTTCGACCTGCGCATCCAGATCGCCTTCACCGTCGGCGTCGTGCTCTCCTCACCGGTCTGGCTGTACCAGATCTGGGCGTTCGTGATGCCGGGGCTGAAGAAGAGCGAGAAGCGCTACGCCGTCGGCTTCCTCGCCTCGGCCGTGCCGCTCTTCCTCGGCGGCTGCGCGGCCGGGTGGTACGTGCTGCCGCACATGGTGGTGCTGCTCACCGGCTTCGCGCCCGAGGGCACGACCGCCCTGCTCACCGCACGGTCGTACTTCGACTTCGTGCTGAAACTGGTGCTCGTGATCGGCGTCGCCTTCGTGCTGCCCGTGTTCCTCGTGCTGCTGAACTTCGCCGGGGTGCTCTCGGCGGTGGCCATCCTGAAGTCGTGGCGCATCGCGATCCTCGCGATCACGGTCTTCACCGCCATCGCGACGCCGGCGGCCGACGTGATGTCGATGTTCCTGCTGGCGGTTCCCATGGTGCTGCTCTACTTCGCCGCGGCGGGCATAGCCTGGTTGCACGACCGGCGCGTGCGCCGGACGCAGCAGAGCTACGACGTGGAATTGGCGGTCTGATGGCAGGCAAGCAGAACACCCGGGTCACGGCGACGGCCGACGACGAGGGCCTGAGCCCGGCGGAGCGCTTCGCCGCGAGCCGCAAGCGGGCCGGGCATCCGCTCGTCGACCAGTTCCGGGCGGGGCTCGGCTTCGACCTCGACCCGTTCCAGATCGAGGCGGCCGGGGCGCTCGAAGACGGGCGGAGCGTGCTCGTCGCGGCCCCGACCGGTGCCGGCAAGACCGTCGTCGCCGAGTTCGCCGCCTACGTGGCGATGCAGTCGGTGCGCGACAAGATCTTCTACACGGCGCCGATGAAGGCGCTCTCGAACCAGAAGTTCAACGAGTTCGTCGCCGATTACGGCCCCGACGAGGTGGGCCTGCTGACCGGCGACACCAACATCAACGCCGATGCCCGGATCGTCGTCATGACGACCGAGGTGCTGCGCAACATGCTCTACGCCGACTCGGCGCTCCTGACGAACTTGCGCTTCGTCGTGATGGACGAGGTGCACTACCTCGCCGACCGGTTCCGCGGAGCGGTGTGGGAGGAGGTCATCATCCACCTGCCGCAGAGCGTCAAGCTCGTCTCGCTCTCGGCGACCGTGTCGAACGCCGAGGAGTTCGGCGACTGGCTGCAGGCGGTGCGCGGAGACACCGAGGTGATCGTGTCCGAGGAGCGGCCCGTGCCGCTGGACCAGCATGCACTGGTGAAGACGAAGCTGATCGACCTGTTCGACTCGAGCGGGCGCGCCGCGACGAACCGGGTGAACCCGGAGCTGGCGCAGCTCGTGCGGGGCGGTGCCTCGTACGGCAACGACCGGCGGAGCGGTCCCGGCGCCTACCGCGGTGGCGGGGGCGGGGGCGGCGGCCGCGGCCGTGGGGGCCGCGGCGGACGGTTCAACGGCCCGTCGCACGGCCTCGAGCGGATGGACCGGCCCGAGGTGATCGCCCTGCTCGAGGAGCACCGGCTGCTGCCCGCGATCTTCTTCGTGTTCAGCCGACTCGGCTGCGACCAGGCCGTCAAACAGGTGCTCCGTGCCGGCGTGCGGCTGACGACCACCGACGAGCGCGAGGAGATCCGGCAGATCGTCGACGAGCGCTGCCGCACCCTGCTCGACGAGGACCTCGCGGTGCTCGGCTACTGGGAGTGGACGGAGGGCCTCCAGCGCGGGGTCGCCGCCCACCACGCCGGCATGCTGCCCGCCTTCAAGGAGGTCGTCGAGGAGCTCTACCAGCGCAAGCTGGTCAAGGTGGTCTTCGCCACCGAGACGCTCGCGCTCGGCATCAACATGCCCGCCCGCACCGTCGTGCTCGAGAAGCTCGAGAAGTTCAACGGCGAGGCGCGCGTGCCGATCACGGCGGGGGAGTACACCCAGCTCACCGGGCGCGCCGGCCGCCGCGGCATCGACGTCGAGGGTCATTCGGTGATCCAGTGGCGCGACGGGCTCGACCCTCAGGAGGTCGCCTCGCTCGCGTCGCGGCGCACCTATCCGCTGAACTCCAGCTTCCGGCCCACCTACAACATGGCCGTCAACCTGATCGACCAGTTCGGGCGTCCACGCACCCGCGAGATCCTCGAGTCGTCGTTCGCGCAGTTCCAGGCCGACCGCGCCGTCGTCGACCTCGCCCGCAAGGTGCGTCAGCAGGAGGAGTCGCTGAAGGGCTACGAGGAGGCCATGACGTGCCACCTCGGCGACTTCCGCGAGTACGCGAAGATCCGCCGCGAGCTGACCGACCTCGAGCGATCCGGGGCGGGGAAGGCCGACACGCTCTCCCGCGGCGACCGGGAGAAGCGGCAGCGCCACATCGCCTCGCTGCGGCGGCAGCTGCGCGCGCATCCGGTGCACGGCTGCAAAGACCGGGAGTCGCACGCCCGCTGGGCCGAGCGGTGGTTCACGCTGAAGCGCGACACCGACAAGCTGACGCAGCAGATCCAGACCCGCACCAACGTGATCGCGAAGGTGTTCGACCGCGTCACCGACGTGCTGCTCGGCATGGGCTACCTGCGCCGCGACGAGCACGGCGCGACCGAGCTGACCGAGCACGGCAAGACGCTGAAACGCATCTACGGGGAGCGCGACCTGCTGGTGGCCGAGTGCATCCGGCAGAAGGTCTGGCACGACCTCGACCCCGCGTCGCTCGCCGCGATGGCCTGCGCGCTGGTGTTCGAGCCGCGCCGGGAGGAGGCGGAGGGCAACGACCGCAACCTGCCGCGCGGTGCGTTCCGCGAAGCGCTCGACCGCACCCAGACCCTGTGGGCCGAGATCGACGACGTCGAGCGCGAGCATCGCCTGCCGGGCAGCAAGCCCGTCTCGACGGGGCTCGCGGCAGCCATGCACCGCTGGGCCCGCGGCGCCTCCCTCGACGACGTGCTCTTCGAGGCCGACCTGGCCGCCGGCGACTTCGTGCGCTGGTCGAAGCAGACGATCGACCTGCTCGACCAGCTGCAGGGCACCGCGGATGCGCGGCTCGCCACCCTCGCCCGCTCGGCCATCGACGCGGTGCGCCGCGGCATCGTCGCGTACTCCTCGGTCGCGTGAGGCTGTCGTGACCCGCGTTCTCGACCCCACTCCGCCCGCCGGAGCGCCCCGGCCGCCGTCCGGCTCGGCCGCTCGCCCCGGTGACAAGCGGTCTCGGCTGCTGCGTCGCCGCCCGGCCGGCCTCGGTGCCGTGCCCGTTCCGCCCGCCGCGCCCATCCTGCCGCTCTGGCTCGCCGTGCTCGCGGCAGTCGGCGCCGGCATCACGCTCGACGCGGGGTTCCCCGACAAGAACCTCTGGCCGCTGACGCTCCTCGGCGTGGGAATCGTGCTCGTCGCGCTCGTGGGCCGCAGCTGGGGCGGGGCGCTGCTCGTCGGCCTCGTGGGCGGCGCCACCTTCTGGGGCGTCCACATCATCTGGCTGACGCTCTATCTCGGCCTGGTGCCCTGGCTCGGATTGACGCTGTTCGAGGCGGTCTACTTCGCGCTCGGCGCCATCCTGATCGCCCTCGTCTATCGTCGGGCCGACCGGGTCTGGCCCGGCCGCTGGGGCCGCCTCGGGCTGGTGCCGATCGTCATCGCCGGGCTCTGGACCCTGCGCGAGGGCATCAATGCGATCTTCCCCTACGGCGGCTTCTCCTGGGCGCGGGTCGCGATGTCGCAGTCCGACAGCCCGTTCACCTCGCTGATCGCCTGGGTCGGCATGGCCGGCCTGAGCTTCCTGCTGGTCTGGCTGGTCGCGTTCACCGTGCAGCTCTGCCGTGAGGGGCGCTGGGCGACGGATGCCCTGAGCCGCCCCGCGCGCGTGCTCGCCGCCGTGACGGCCGCGGTCGCCCTCCTCGCGGTGCCGGCCTGGTCGGCGCCCACCTCCGGCACCTCGCGCATCGGGGGTGTGCAGGGCGACTCCGACGCCGGACTGTTCGCCGTGCACGAGCGCGGCGACATCCTGAATGACCATGTCTCGGCGTCGCGCTTCCTCGAGGGGCAGAACCCCGACCTCGTGGTCTGGCCGGAGAACGGCTCCGACATCGACCCGACCACGAACTCCCTCGCGGCCGGCACGCTCGACGCGGTGAGCCGCGAGCTCGGCGACGTGCCGCTCGTGGTGGGCACCATCCAGGTGCGCGGCGACAAGGTCTACAACACCTCGCTGCTCTGGCAGGACGGACAGGCCACCGACCACTACGACAAGCGGCACCCGGTGCCGTTCGCCGAGTGGATGCCCAACCGCGCCTTCTTCCGCAGCCTCGCCCCCGAGCTCGTCGACCTGGTCACCCGCGACTACGAGTTCGGCACGACCGACCTCACCTTCGACATCGAGGGCCTCCGCGCCGGCATCTCGATCTGCTTCGACATCACCGACGACGCCGTGATGCGCGCCATGTCGGACGAGGGCGCCCAGGTCGTGCTGGCGCAGACGAACAACGCCGACTTCGGGCAGACCGACGAGAACCTGCAGCAGCTCGCCATCGCGCGGCTGCGGGCCGTGGAGTTCGGCCGGAGCGTCGTGAACATCTCGACCGTCGGCACTTCGGCGATCATCGGGCCCGACGGGCAGAACATCACCACGATCCCGGCCTACGAGGCGGGGGCGATGATCGCGGACGTGCCGCTGGCCACCGTGGCGACGCCGGCCGCGGTGCTCGGCTTCCAGCTCGAGTGGCTGGTGGGCGGCCTCGGCCTGGCGGGCCTCGTCGTGGCGCTGTGGGCGGGCCGCCGCCGCGCCTGAGCGCTCCCACCGGCGGGCGGGTTCCCGGGCACAGAAACGCCGCCCGGGCTTCTGCCGAGCGGCGTTCGTGCGTGCGGGCGAGGTGCCCGCGGGGTCGCGGGGCTAGGCGCCGATCTTCTGCGTGCCGCGGCGGGCGCGCAGGTACTGCAGGCGCTCCTCGAGCAGCTCCTCGAGCTCGGCGCGCGTGCGCCGTTCGAGCAGCATGTCCCAGTGAGAGCGCGGGATCTTCGCGTCGCTGTGGTCGATGACGACGGGTTCCGAACCCACCATCAGCGTGGCCTCGTGGCTGCAGAACTTGCATTCCCAGCTCTCGGGGGCCTCCGCCTCGGCCGAGAACACCATGTCGGTGTCACGGCCACATGTCGCGCAGCGGTACGTGTACGTCGATCGGGGCGAGAATACGACGCCCTCTTCGCTCTGCAGGCTTTGTGCGCCCAGACGCATTCCGCGCAAACTGCGATCTGCCATTGTGTGGTCTCCTCTCGCGTTGCTTATTCGTTATAACGGCGTGCGAGGCGGAATCCTTTCCGGAGCCGGGTATTGCCAGACGTCTCCCAGTCAAGAGCGCCATTCCCCTTTCGGGGGCCAGTGCAGCTCGGGCGTGTCGGGCGAGCGGATGCACGACCGCCGTCGCTCTCAGCCCGCCGCCCGGCGGCGGAACTCGGCTGCCAGCGGCAGCATCAGGTCGACCCGGTCGGTGACGATGCCGTCGACGCCGCGCCCGAGCAGCAGTCGGGCCTCGTCGACGTCGTTGATCGTCCAGACGTGCACCTCGACGCCTGCGGCCTGCAGTCGCCGCACCGTCCGCGCGGTGACCGTCTCGATCCGCCCGATGCGGCGGGGGATCTGCACCGCGTCGACCCGCCGCAGGAACAGCCGCGCCAGCGGAGTGAGGCCGAGTTTCGCGGCCACCAGCGCGGGGACGAACTCCTGCGCCGACGCCGAGGTCGCGACCCTCGGCAGCAGCACGCTCGCCGAGCGGCGCCGCTTCGCCGAGAACGAGGTCAGCAGCACCCGGTCGTGTGCGCCGGCGGCCTCGATCGCCGCCGCGGCCGGTGCCGCCGCCGCTTCGGCCTTGACGTCGATGTTGAAGCGGCTCGCCGGCAGCGCCACCAGCAGCTCGGCGAGGCTGGAGAAGCGCTGCTCGCCGCCGAGGTCGATGGTGCCGAGCTGCTCGAGGGTCAGGGCGGCGATGTCCTCGTCGCGCCCCGCTATGCGGTCGAGGGTGGGGTCGTGCGCGGCCACCGCGATGCCGTCGGCCGTGGCGTGCACGTCGGTCTCGAGGTACTCCGCCCCGGCGGCGACGGCCGCCTCGAAGGCGGCCAGTGTGTTCTCGGGCGCATCCACGGCGAGCCCGCGGTGAGCGAGCACCCGGGGGAGCGGCCCCGCGAAGTAGCCGCTCCGGGCCGCCGCGCGCCGCTCCGCCCGGCTAGCGCCCGGCCGTGCCGGCATCCCCGGCTTCGCCGCCCGTACCGGTACCGGCGTCGCCCGACTCCCCTGCGGCGTGCGCGCCTGCGCCGCTGCTGTCGCCGGAGCCGATTCCGCCCGTGCCTATGCCGCCCGAGTCGGCACCGCCGAGAGTGCCGCCGCTCGGTGCGCCGCCATCCGGAGTGCCACCACCCGGAGCGCTGTCGCCCGTGCCGCTGCCGTCGCCGATGCCTGCACCGGCGGGGCGACCGGCCGCGGTCGCGTCGGCGGCGCTCCGCGCGGCCGCGGTGGCGTCGCGCACGGCGGCCTGGGCATCCAGCAGCGCCGAGGACACGGTGCCGCCATCCGTCAGCCCGCCGTTCTTCGCCGCCTCGCTCGGGCCTGAGCGCTGACCGCCGCCGACACCGGCCGCGACGGATGCGCCCTTGTCGCCGAACGCCTGACCGATGCCCTTCAGCGCCTCGGTCAGCTCGCTCGGGATGACCCAGAGCTTGTTCGCGCTGCCCTCGGCGAGCTTCGGCAGGGTCTGCAGGTACTGGTAGGCGAGCAGCATGTTGTCGGGCTCGCCGCGGTGGATGGCGCCGAACACGGTGGTGATGGCCTCGGCCTCACCCTGCGCCCGCAGCACCTGCGCCTTGGCGTCACCCTCGGCCCGGAGGATCTGCGACTGCCGCGAACCCTCCGCCTCGAGGATGGCGGACTGCTTCGTTCCCTCGGCCGTGAGGATGACGGCGCGGCGCTCCCGCTCCGCGCGCATCTGCTTCTCCATCGAGTCCTGGATCGACGCCGGCGGGTCGATCGCCTTGAGCTCCACGCGCGACACCCGGATGCCCCACTTGCCGGTCGCCTCGTCGAGCACGATGCGCAGCTGGCCGTTGATCTCGTCGCGGCTGGTGAGCGCCTCCTCGAGGTTCAGGCCACCCACGACGTTGCGGAGGGTGGTGGTGGCGAGCTGCTCGACGGCGCCGAGGTAGTTCGCGATCTCATAGGTCGCCGCCCGCGCATCCGTCACCTGGAAGAAGACGACCGTGTCGATCGAGACCACGAGGTTGTCTTCGGTGATCACCGGCTGGGGCGGGAAGGAGACGACCTGCTCGCGCAGGTCGATCAGCGGCCGCAGCCGGTCGATGAAGGGCACCAGGATGTTCAGGCCGGGCAAGAGGGTCTTGTGGTAACGCCCCAGCCGCTCGACCACGCCGGCCCGCGCCTGGGGGATGATGCGCACGGAGCGTGCCAGCACCACCAGGGCGAAGACGACGACGATCGCGATGACGACGAACAGCACGATCTGACCCACGGTGTCGTTCACGGTGTCGGTTCCTTCCGGTTGCCGGGCGCGAGCCCGTCGGGGGGAGTGAGGGGAGCGGCGGGCGAGGCCGGCACCACCATGGCGGTGGCCCCGTCGATGGCGGTGACGAGCACGCGCTCGCCCCGCTCGAGCTCGCGCTGCTCGACGAGGGGGGAGACCCTCGCGGTCCAGGTGTCTCCGTTGGAGAGCTTGACGTGGCCGGCGGTCGGCGTGAGACGGTCGAGCACGTAGCCCTCGAGGCCGAGCAGGGCGTCGACGTTGCTCTTCGCCGGGTCGCCGCCGCGCTTCAATCGCTTGAGCAGCGGGGGACGGAGTGTCAGCAGGAGCAGCAGCGAGACCGCCGCCGCGACCACGATCTGCGCCCACCACGGAGCGCCGAGCACCCCGGCGATCAGGCCGCCCAGGCTGCCGATGGCGATCATCAGGAAGGTGAACTCGAGGGTGAACATCTCGATCACGATGAACAGCAGGATGAGGCCCAGCCAAACGATCCAGGCATAGCTGTCGAGGAATTCGAGCATCTGCGGTCTCCTCCCGTGTGCGACCTGTGCGGTCTCGATCGGTACCTCCGACGCTATCAGGCGGCGCCGACATCGGGTCGGGTGCACGCCGAGTTGGTAGTCTCGACGGGTTCGCCACCCCGAGTTCCAAGGAGTCCCCGTGTCCAACCCCCTCGCCCCCGGATCGCTCGACGGCAAGCGCGTTCTCGTCACCGGATCGTCCCGCGGCATCGGCGCCGACACCCTCGGCTACTTCGCCGAGGCGGGCGCCTCGGTCGTCATCAACTACCGCAACAAGGAGGCGCGCGCGGTGAAGCTCGCGAACTCCATCCGCGAGAGCGGCGGCACCGCGATCGTCGCCGGGGCCGACCTCACCGACCCCGAGTCGGTCGCCGGCCTGTTCGACCAGGTGCAGGCCGAGCTCGGCGGGCTCGACATCCTGGTGCTGAACGCCTCGGGCGGCATGGAGAGCGGCATGGCCGAGGACTACGCCATGAGCCTGAACCGCGACGCCCAGGTCAGCGTGCTGACCTCGGCGCTGCCGCTGCTCGCCCCCGGCTCGCGCGTCGTGTTCGTCACGAGCCACCAGGCGCACTTCATCCGCACCACGCCGACCATGCCCGAGTACGAGCAGGTCGCCCTCTCCAAGCGCGCCGGCGAGGACGCGCTGCGCGACCTCATCCCGCGCCTGGACGAGGCGGGCGTCGAGTTCGTCGTCGTCTCGGGCGACATGATCGAGGGCACCATCACGGCCACCCTGCTCGAGCGCATGAACCCCGGCGCGATCGGCGCCCGCAAGGAGGCCGCCGGACGCCTCTACAACGTCAGCGAGTTCGCCGCCGAGGTGGCAGCGGCCGCCGTCGAGCCGATCCCGGCCGACCACACCCGCCTCGTCGGCGACGTCAGCGACTTCGAGCAGAACGGGGTCTGAGCGTGGGCGGGGCAGCCGATGCGGCGGTGCCGGCGGGCACGGTCATCCTGAAGTCGCGGGTGCTCGTGACCGACGCCGAGGGTGCGGCCCTGCTGTTCTTCACGAGGGCGGATGCTCCCGCGAACCCCACCCGCTGGCTGACGCCGGGCGGCCATCTCGAACCGGGGGAGACCCACGCCGAGGCGGCCGTGCGCGAGCTGTTCGAGGAGACGGGACTCGTGGTCTCCGAGGCGGAGCTGGGCGACCCCGTGTGGGCGCACGACTTCGTGGGGGAGCCGGCCGAGGGCATCCGCCGCTCGTATCACGAGGAGTGGTATCGGCTGCGCACCGAGCGGTTCGAGCCGGTCGACACCAACTGGACCGACGACGAGCGCGTCGACGTCGAGCAGTGGCGGTGGTTCGCGCCGTCGGAGCTGGCCGCGACGACGGACGCGGTGGAGCCCGCCGGGCTCGCGGCGCTGGTGGCGCGGCTCGCGTAGCCCGGCGGGACGCGGTTCTGCTCGGCGCCTTCGGTGCTCTGCGAACGGTCTTCAGCGTGGCTAGCGCACGGCCTTCGGCGCCTTGCCGAGCGTGATCGCCGTGATGGCGGCGAAGACGCCCGTGATGATCAGGCTGATGCCCGTGAACAGCACCAGGATGCCGATCGACTCCAGCGGCAGGAAGATCACGATGATGCCGGCGACGACCGAGATCACGCCGAGGATCGTGCCGAACCACTGCGAGGAGTCCTTCGCGGTCTCCATCACGGCGAGGGTGCCCTCGATGATCCAGGAGAAGCCGATCACGAAGGCGAGCGCGACCAGCGAGACGACCGGGTTGCGGATGGCGACGACGCCGGCGACGATCAGCAGCACACCGAGGATGATCCCGAGCGCCCGGATGCCGCCCGTCATGCCCGTGCTGACGATGCCCTGCACGATGCGCATGAGGCCGATGATCCAGAAGTAGATCGCGAACAGCAGCGCGATCGTGTAGACGATGGCGTCGGGGTTGTTGAAGGCCAGCACCAGCACGACGATGCCGAGCACGACCGAGAGCACGGCGCGCACCCACAGGCCGATCTTCAGCCATTTCGCGACGCCGCCGCTGATGTCGCCCGGGAAGAGCAGGAAGCCGGTGGGGCCGGCGGTGGTCGGTGCGGTCATGATGATCCCCCTCGTCGATGCGCGCACTCCCGACGCGCCTGCGGCAAATCTAGCGGACCCTTGGCGTGCGATGGGAGTCCCCCGAGAGCCGCATCGTGGGACCCGCCGCTCGTCTACCGTGGACCTGAGCATTCATCAGCTTAGGAGGAACCATGGACATCAGCCCGATTCGGATCCGGACTCTCGGCGCGGCGCCGCTGTTCGCCGTCATGGCACTGGCGCCGGCACTCGCACTGGCGGCCTGTTCCGGCGGGGCCCCGGCGGCGGCTCCGACGCCCGACTCGCCGCTCGCCCCGTACGTCGACGCCCTCTACGGGGGCAGCTCCGACGAGGAGCTGGCGGCCCGGAACGACACCATGCAGAACGCGGCCGCCGCCTGCATGAAGGAGCAGGGCTTCCCGTACCAGCCCGACCCGGGTTCCGGCATCAGCGTGCAGGCCGACGGTGAAGGCGGCGTCGAGTGGGGCACACGCGCGTTCGCCGAGCAGTACGGCTACGGCGTCGTCAGCAACCCGTTCGCCCCGGCGGCCGGAGACGAGGGCACGGAGGTCGTCGATCCCAACGCCGACTACCTCGCCACGTTGAGCGACGGCGAGCGGGCCGCCTGGGAGGCGGCGCTCTACGGCGCGCCGGTGGAAGGGCCGACGGCACCGACCGAGTGGGACTGGACGAAGGCCGGCTGCCTGGGTGCGGCCGCCCACGAGGCCGATCTCGCCGCCGGGGCCGCCTCGGCCGACCCCGAGGCCCAGGGCCTCATCGACGAACTGGACTCCCTGCCCGAGAAGGCGGCGTCGGCGGATGCGGTGGTCGCCGCAGAGAGGCGGTGGAGCGACTGCCTCGCCACGGCCGGGCACCCGGGCTACGCGCACAGGGCCGACCCGATGACCGACTTCTCCGATCGCTACGGCGCCCTCGCCCGGCCCGGCGAACCGCCGGCCGACGGCGCAGCCGGGGCGGATGTCGACCAGGCGGCACTCGACGCCCTGCAGGAGGAGGAGATCGCCGTCGCGGTCGCCGACCTCGACTGCGCGGCGTCGACCGCCTACGACGACCTGCTCGCCGCGGAGCAGCAGCGCCTCGACCAGGAGTTCGTCGACCGGAACCGGGCGGCGCTCGATGCCCTGGTGGCGGCACGTGACCAGCGCTGAGGCGGCTCCGGCGCGCCCGAGGCGAGCCCGCCGGGCCCTGCGCGGGCCGAGACTGGTGCTCATGCTGGCGGCCGTGGCCCTGCTTTCCCTCGTCGCCGGAGTCGCCGTGGCGCGGTTGATCGTGTCTCCCGCCGACCTCGCCGCCCGGGCGACCGCACCCGAGGCCGGGCCGATCCTCGCCCCGGTCGAGGAGCGCGTCATCGAGAACCGGGTCACGGCCCGGGCCGACGTGGGCTTCGCCGACGCCGTCGACGTGACCATCGACACCTCCGGCCTCAGCGGTCCGGCGGTCGTGACGGGTCACGTTCCCGAGGCGGGCGCCGAGATCACCGCCGGGGGAGTCGCCCTCGAGGTCGCCGGACGGCCGGTGCTCGCGCTCCCCGGGGCTCTGCCGGCGTACCGCACCCTGCGAGCGGGCCTGTCCGGGCCCGACGTACTGCAGCTGAAGGCTGCGCTGGCCGGGCTCGGGATCGACGCGGGAGACACGACGTCGTCAGGCTACGACGCGTCGACGGCAGCCGCTGTCGACGAGCTGTACCGCCGGGCGGGCTACGCCCCGCCACCGCCGTCGCCCGAGGTCGACGCGACGCTCCGCTCGGCCCGGGCCGCAGAGCGCGCCGCCGAGGCGGCCGTCGGCCAGGCGCGCGCCGCGCTGGCCCGTGCCGCGTCCCCGGCACCGGCCGCCCAGCAGCTCGAGGCCGAGAACGCCGTGCGGGAGGCGCAGCGCTCGCTCGACGCGGCAGCGGCCTCCGGAGAGCCACAGATCGCCGTCGACCGCCTGCGCGACGAGCTCGCGCTGGCCGTGGCCCGGCGCGACGCCGCGACGACTCCCGGCGACACGGGGGCCGAGAGCTCCGCGGTCGACTCCGCCCTCGAGCAGCTCGCCGACGCCCAGCGGGATCGCGCCGAGGCCGAGACGGATGCCCTGACGGCACTCCCGGCCGCCGAGATCGTCTACCTGCCCACTCTTCCGCGTCGCGTGGACAGCGTGCAGGCCGTCCGCGGCGAGATCGTCAAGGGCTCGACGATGAGCGTCTCCGGAGCCGCCCTCGACCTCGTCGGCACGCTGACCGAGCAGGACGCCGCGCTCGTCAAGCCGGGGATGGCTGCCAGCTACACCGCGGCCGACGGCACCGAGCGCCCGGCCACCGTGACCTCGATCACGTCGAAGAAGCCGGCCGAGGGGTCGAAGGCGGCGAAGTCGTACGAGCTGCGGCTCGATCCGGGCACGCCGGATCCCGACGTCGCCGAGCGACTGCGGGGGAGCAACGTGCGCGTGGACGTCCCCGTCGAGGCCACCTCGGGTGCCGTGCTGGCGGTCCCGGTGGCCGCGCTGAGCGCCGGGCCGGGCGGGGAGAGCCGCGTCGAGCTGGCGGTCGAGCATCCGGATGCCCCACCCACGACCGAGCTCGTGACCGTCACTACCGGGCTCGCCGCCGGTGGCTACGCCGAGGTTCGCAGCGACGACGCCCGACTGAAGGTCGGCGCGAAGGTGGTGGTGGGGCGATGAGCGGCGCGAAGAACCTGATCGAGCTGCGCGGAGTGACGCGAAGCTTCGACGCCGGCGCGCGGTCGCTGGAGGTGCTGCGCGGGGTCGACCTGCAGGTGGAGCACGGCGACTTCGTCGCCATCACCGGATCGTCGGGGGCGGGGAAGTCGACGATGCTGAACATCCTCGGGCTGCTCGACCGGCCGACGTCGGGGGAGTACCTCTTCGACGGACGAGCGACGGCCGGTCTCGGCGATCGGGAGCGGTCGGCGGTGCGCGGGGCGGGCGTGGGGTTCGTCTTCCAGTCGTTCCATCTGCTGTCGGCGCGGACGGTGCGGGAGAACGTGCTGCTCGCGTTCGTCTACGGCGAGACGGGGGAGCGGCCTTCGTCGACCGGGGAGCGGCGGGCATCGGCTGAGGAAGCGCTGCACCGGGTGGGTCTCGGGTCACGGCTGGACGCGCATCCGGGAACCCTGTCGGGCGGCGAGCGGCAGCGCGTCGCCATCGCGCGGGCCATCTGCACCCGTCCGCGGCTGCTGCTCGCCGACGAGCCGACGGGCAACCTCGACCGGCGCAACTCGGATGCGGTGCTCGACCTGATCGAGGAGCTCAACGCGGGCGGGCTGACCGTGGTGGTCATCACGCACGACGAGGCGGTGGCGCGGCGGGCGCGGCGGCACCGGGTGCTCGAGGGCGGGCGGCTGTCGTGAAGGTGCGGCCGGGGGTGCGGCCGGGGGTGCTGCCTCGGGAGCTGCCGAGGGAGCGGCCGAGGCTGGGAGTGCAGCCTCGGGTGCGGCTGTTCGGGGACATCGGGGGAGAGGCGCTGGCGAGCGTCGGCGCCCGCCCCGGCCGGCTGCTGCTCGGCGTGCTCGGCACGGTCGTCGGCATCGCCGCCCTCGTCACGACGATGGGTCTCGGGCAGACCGCGTCGGGTCAGCTGTCCGCCCGCTTCGACGCCGTCGCCGCCACCCACGCCGAGGTCGAACCCGCCACTGCGCCCGGCAGCGACGGCACCGAGCGCCCGGTCGCCACCCTGCACTCCGACGCTCTGTCGCGCATCCGTGATCTGGCGGGCGTCACCGCCGGGGCCCTGCTCGCGCCGGTCGACATCGGTGACCGCGAGATCACGACGGTGCCGGTCACCGACCCGGCCCGCGCACCCATGGCGCCGCCCGCGGTGGTGGCGGCATCCGGTGACCTGCTCGAGGCGGTCGGCGGCCGGCTGCAGCGGGGACGGATGTTCGACAGCGGCCATGAGCGTCGCCACGACCGCGTGGCGGTGCTCGGCGCCGAGGCGGCCGAACAGCTCGGTGTGACCTCGATCGACGCCCGGCCCACCGTGTTCATCGGCGGACACGCGTACGCGGTCATCGGCATCCTCGCGGCGAGCGAGACCCGTCGGTCGCTGAAAGCGGCGGTGATCCTGCCGCTCGGCACCGCGCAGGCGGAGTTCCCGGGCGTCGTGCCGTCGACGCTGGCCCTGGGCGTCCAACTGGGTGCCGGGTCGCTGGTCGCGCGTCAGGTGCCGATCGCACTGGCGCCGTCGTCGCCCGAGCAATTCTCGGTTTCGGCGCCAGGGGAGCCGACGACCTTCCAGACCGGGCTCCAGGGGGATCTCGACCTGATCTTCCTGGCCATCGGGCTCATCACGCTGCTCGCCGGCGCCCTGGGGATCGCCGGCACGACCCTCAGCGGCGTGGCCGAGCGCATCGGCGAGATCGGCCTCCGGCGGGCCCTCGGAGCGACCCGCGGGCAGATCGCGGCGCAGTTCGTCGCCGAGTCGGCGACCGTCGGGTTGCTGGGCGGACTGATGGGATCGGCGGCCGGAGTCTTCGTGGTCGTCGGCGTCTCGCTGGCTCAGGGCTGGACGCCGGTGCTCGACCTCGCACTGACGTTCGGCGCCGTCGCGACCGGCGGCCTCGTCGGCCTGCTGGCGGGTCTCGTGCCGTCGCACCGCGCGGCGCGGACCGAGCCCGCCGACGCCCTCAGATCGACCCCGACCTGACCACTCACGTTGCGCTGATAATGCACATTATGTCAAGTCAAGCTCTGATGGATCACCGATCTCGTATTCGTCTGGAACCTAGCCGGCCGTCGACGTGCGCGATGCCGCACGGTCGACGGCGAGCTGCCGATAGTCCCTGTAGGCCTCCACGAAATCGGCGTACTCGTCCGTCCCCGGCTCGGCGTCGCCGATTCGGGCGGCGAGACGAACGAGCTGCTCGTGCTCCTCGTCGCTGACGATGGCGAGGAGATGTCGGAGGTCGATTCGGGGGCCCTGGGTGATGGGCATGGCGATCCTTAAGTGCTCGGCCGGCATTTTTGCATTCGGACAGGCCGAACGCAGCGGGGCCTGGGCGGTGCGCGTCGTGCGGATCGAGTGTCCCACCGGCACGATGACGGACGCGAGCCCCCGTGCGGGTGTCCGCCGGAGCTCGCGACTCCCTTGGCCGCTAGAAGGATGCGGGCGCTCGGCCGATCTGGACGAGCTGCCGCTCGGGCAGAGCGCAGCAGCTTCCGCCGATCGCGGTCCCGGTGGAGTCGAACAGGCCCGCTCCCCCGCACACGCCCGTGTCGGGCAGCACCAGCTCCACGCGCGCGGCAGCCTCGTGGTCGCCGGCCAGCTCCGCGACCACCGAGCGGACCTGCTCGTAGCCGGTCATCGCGAGGAACGTCGGGGCGCGCCCGTACGACTTGGCGCCGACGAGGTAGAAGTCGGGTTCGGGCTGGGCGAGGTCGCGGGCTCCGGTCGCGGCGACGGATCCGCAGGAGTGCAGGTTGGGGTCGACCTCGGCCGCGATCCGCACCGGCGCCTGCAACGTCGCGTCCAACTCCAGTCGCAGCTCCGACAGGAACGACAGATCGGGCCGGAACCCGGTCAGCACCGCCACGTGATCGGCGGGTGCGAGGGTGCGGCCGTCTTCGCCGGTCAGAAGCACCTGGTCGCCGTGACGGGCGATCTTCTCGACCCGGAACCCGGTCACCATGTCGATGAGGCCGGTGTCGACGAACTCTTTCGCGGTGATGCCGAGCTGGCCGCGGGCGGGCAGCTCATCAGCCACTCCCCCACCGAAGGTGTTCCCGACGGTGCCGCGGCGCAGTACCCAGGTGACCTTCGTCGCCGGGTCACGGCGCGCGATCCGGCCGAGCGCGATCACGGCCGTCACGGCCGAGTGCCCGGAGCCGACGACGACACTGTGTCTGCCCTCGTACTTCGTTCGGGCTCGGTAGTCGGGGATGCGGTAGTCCAGCAGCTCCGCGGCCGCACGCTCCCCGAGCGCGGGCAGACCGTCGGCGCCGGCGGGGTTCGGCGTCGACCAGGTGCCGGATGCGTCGATCACCGCGCGCGCATCCACTCGGTATTCGGCGCCATCCGCAGCGTCGATGTGGACGGTAAAGGGCTGCTCGGCGCGGCCCGCGTCGACAAGGCGGTCGCGGCCACGGCGAGAGACACCGACGACGCGCGAACCGTAGCGGATGCGGTCACCCAGCTCGGCGGCGAGCGGGGCGAGATAGCGGCTGATCCACTGCGCACCCGTCGGGTAGCCGGTCGGGGGCCTTTCCCAGCCGGTGGGCTCGAGCATCCGGGCGGCGGCCTGGTCGACCAGTTCGCCCCATTCGGAGAACAGTCGCACGTGGCCCCACTGGGCCACCGCGGCCGCGGCGCTCTCGCCGGCCTCGAGCACCAGCACCGGCTGCTCGCGCTCGACCAGGTGCGCGGCTGCAGCCAGCCCCTGCGGGCCGGCACCGATCACGACGACGGGTAGCTCGTTCTCCACCGTTTCACTCCTCACACATCGACACATCTCAATGCATCGAGAGTGGTCGATACATCGACAGAAGTCAATACGACGTGAGAGGATCGGACCATGACGATCGCACTCCCCCTGCTCACCTCGGATGCTGGCGCCTGCTGCACCCCCGTCACCGGCGGAGAACTCACGGCCGAGGACGCCGAGCGCATCGCTCACACCTTCAAAGCGCTCGGCGATCCGACCCGGGTGCGCCTGCTGTCGCTGATCGCCGCGAGCGAGGGCGGAGAGGCGTGCATCTGCGACCTCACCGAACCCGTCGGACTGTCGCAGCCGACCGTGTCGCACCACATGAAGCAGCTCGTGGAGGCCGGCCTCGCCGTGCGCGAGCAGCGCGGCCGCTGGGCCTACTACCGCGTCGTCGGCGACGCCCTCGACCGGGCGGCCCAAGCCCTCCGTTCCTGACCGCCACCGTCACCATCCGCCCGATGGTCGGCACGGACTGGCCCGCCGTCGAAGCGATCTATCGCGCACGGGATCGGCCGGCAGCTCGTCGGAGCCTTCATCGACGCCGCTGAGGACGCGGGTATCTGGACGATCCAATCGAGCATCACCCCGAGAACACCGCGAGCCTCGCCCTCCACGACCAGGCCGGCTTCCGCCGCATCGGCACCCGTGAACGCATCGCCCTGATGACATACGGCCCCTGGGCCGGCCAGTGGCGAGACACCATCCTCATCGAACGCCGCAGTGCGGACAGATCCGACGGACGGCCCCCCTCCGGCAGATCGCCGAGCCGATAGTTCAGATAACCCTGTACTGTCGAGCCATGAGCACTGCGACCGCGACACTGTCCCACACGGCGGCGCTCGCCCGGCTCGGGCATGCGCTGGCCGATCCGACGCGCTCGGGCATCCTGCTCGCGCTGCGGCGGGCGCCCGCGTATCCCTCCGATCTGGCCGATTCGTTGGGAGTATCGCGACAGGTGATGTCGAACCAGCTCGCCTGCCTGCGCGGCTGCGGCCTCGTGGAGTCCACGCCCGACGGCCGGCGGGCCCGGTACCGGCTCGCGGATGCGCATCTCACCTCGGCGCTCGACGAGCTGCTGCGCGTGGTGCTGCACGTGGAACCCGACTGCTGCGCCGGTGACGGCTGCACGTGCGCATGACCACGACACTCGACCCCGCGGCCGACTCGCGTCGCCTGGTACTGCAGCGGCGCATCCGCTGGATCGTCGGCTTCACCATCGCCTACAACGTCGTCGAGGCGATCGTGGCGATCACCGCGGGGTCGATCGCGTCGTCGGCGGCGCTGATCGGCTTCGGGCTCGACTCGGTGATCGAGGTGCTGTCGGCGGCCGCCGTGGCCTGGCAGTTCACCCGGCGCGAGCCCGAACGCTGGGAGAAGGGCACGCTGCGGGTGATCGCGGTCGCGTTCTTCGCGCTCGCGGCCTACGTCACCGTCTCCTCCCTCGCCGCACTCGCCGGGCGGGAGCCGGTGCAGCACTCGACGCTGGGGATCGTGATCACGGCGCTCAGCGTGGTGGTCATGCCCGTCCTCTCCCTGGCAGAACGGCGCGCGGGCCGCGAGCTCGGCTCGGCGACGGCGGTCGCCGACTCGAAGCAGACCCTGATCTGCACCTACCTGTCCGCCGCGGTGCTCGTCGGCCTGGTGGCGAACAGCCTGTTCGGCTGGTGGTGGGCGGATGCGGTGGCCGGGCTGGTCATCGCGGCCTTCGCCATCCGGGAGGGCGTCGAGGCGTGGCGCGGGGACGCCTGCGCCACCTCGGTCGGGATGCTCCTCGAGAACGACGACGAGCACGACCACTGACCCCCACCACCCGTACAGTGAGCCCATGGACCAGACCACGATGTTCGAGGGCGAGCGGCCCCGCCTCGTCGGCGTCGCCGCGCGCGTGCTCGGCGATCGCCACGAGGCCGAGGACATCGTGCAGCGGACCTGGCTCCGGCTCCGGGCGAACACCACCGAGCTCGACAACCCGCCGGCCTGGCTGACGACGGTCACCGTGCGGCTCTGCATCGACCGCCTGCGCGAGCTCACGCCCCTCCCCCGCGAAGTCGGCGACGACACGGCCATCGACGCGGGCGGTATCGCGGGGGGTGCGCCACGGACCAGCGACCCGCTCGAGTCAGTCGAGACCACGGAGGCCGTCGGTCAGGCCCTGCACGTCGTCGTCGAGCGCCTGAGCCCGAACGAACGCGTCGCACTCGTGCTGCACGAGTCGTTCGGCTACGACTTCGACACGATCGGCGAGATCCTCGACCGCTCCCCCGCCGCCGCACGCAAGTTGGCGTCGCGCGCGCGGGGCAAGGTGGCCACGGCCGAGCAGGGCGGACCCGTGTCCGACCGGCACATCGTCGACGCGTTCATGACCGCGGCGCGCGGCGGCGACCTCGGCCGACTTCTGGCGCTGCTCGCCCCCGATGCGATCATCCGGGCGGATGAGGCCGCGATCGCCATCGGCACGCCCCGCCTGATCGAGGGCCGGGAGGCGGTCGCCGGGTTCTTCGACGGCAGCGCGAAGGCGACGCTCGCGACGCAGATCGACGGCCGCCCCGGGGCCGCGTGGTTCCGCCGCGGGCAGGCCATGGTGGCCTTCGACTTCACGATCGTCGACGGCGCCGTGCAGTCGGTGACGTTCCGCGCCGACCCCGGGGTGCTCGCCCGGGTGCACCGCCGCTCGACCCCGGTCACATAACCGTCGCGCCGCTCGTCACTGGGGTAGAGGCCGGCGCACCGAGCGACGGCGAGAAGGAAGAGACACCCATGAAGACGATGACCTGCCGCGACCTCGGTGGCCCCTGCACCCTCGAGCACCACGCCGACAGCGCCGACGCGATCATCCAGGCGCAGGACCGCCACCTGCGCGACGCGGTCAAGAGCGGCGACACGACGCACCAGGAGGCCCGCGACGCGATGAAGGGCCGATGGCTGCACCCCAGAAAATCCCTGGACTGGTACAACGGCGTCAAGAACGCCTTCGCGTCCCTCCCGGCCGCGTGACCGGTCAGCTCGCCGGCGCCGTGGCGTCCGCCCGGCGCCGGCGGCGCTCGCTCACGAGGAAGACGACGAGCAGCACGGCCCCCGTCACGATCACGAGGTAGGTGCTGAGCGACGCGACGATGCTGAGCGGATCACCCGCTGCAGGATGCGCGGCGAACAGCGACACGGTCGGGTCGGTCGAGGCGTGCAGCAGAATCGGCCAGATCAGCCGGCCGGTCAGTCGGAGCGCGAGGTACATGATGATGCCGAAGAAGAACGTGTAGACGACCTGGGTTGCCGTGGTCGCCAGCCCCTGATCGGTGGTGAAGAAGTTCCCCGCATGCAGGGCGGCGAACACGCCTGCCGAGACCAGGGCCACCGCGACCTCCCCTCGGCCCGCCTTGCGCATCAGGTTCACGACGAACCCACGGGTGAGCAGCTCCTCGGCGAGACCGACGAACAGCCCGGTCAGCAGCCACGAGGCGACGAGGGCGGCGCCCGCCGACGCGAAGTCGACCGAGCCCAGCGCTGACACGTTGATCACGAGCACGACCGCGATGCCGACCCACATCCACCGTCGGCCTCGCACGGGCTGCGGCCCGAACAGCTCGCCGAGCCAACCGAGCGAAGCCGCGAACGCCAGCAAGACGACGGCTCCGAGGATGATCGGCAGCCCGGTGCCGATGAACACGTCCATCGCACTGCCCGCCTCACCGCGGATGCCGCCTCGCCCGCCGAAGACCGCTCCCACCGCGATCGACAGCACCTGGTACACCCCGTAGTAGACCGCCGCGAGCAGCACGGCCCGCCACCAGTCACCGCGATCCCAGAACCGCCGCCACCCCGAGCCCGGAGCATCCGCCACCTCATGCCGTACCGCTGCCATGCGCATCCCCCGTCGATCGACTCGTGCAGATGACACGCTATCGGCCCGTGGCGCGGAAGCGATTCGACCACGGGAGGACCATCGCGGCGCTCCGGCCCGACAACGGCCACGGCCAGGCACCTCGCGGGCAGGGCAGCGAAACGGCCGGCGGCAGGACGGGTCCCGCCGCCGGCCGGTGGCGTCGTCAGCTGCCGGTGACGGTGTCCTTCGACTGCTGCGCCTGGTCCTTGACCTCGCCGGCGGCCGAGGTCGCCTCCGACTTGACGGTGTCGGCGGCACCGGTGGCCGCGTCCTTCACGGCGGCGGCAGCATCCTGAGCCGGTTCCTTCAGGTTCTGGCCGACCTCCTTGGCCGCGTCCGTGACGTGGTCGACGAGGGGCTGCGCCTGGTCCTTGAGGTTCGAGGCGACCTCCTTCTCCTTCGCCGTGGCCGGGATCAGGGACGCGGCGAGCAGGCCGACGCCGAACGCGATCAGGCCAACGGCGAGCGGGTTGCCCTCCGCCTTGGCCGCGACCCGGTCCTTCGCGCCGGCGACGGCGCCGACCGCGCTGGAGCCGGCGTCGGACAGGGACGACGTCGCGTCGTCGGCGGCGCCGAACACGCGGTCCTTGACCGAGCCGACCGCGCCCTTCACCTTGTCGGTCTGGCGGCCTACGATCTTGGACGGGGTGACCTTGTCGGCCAGGGCGTCGACGTCGCCGCCGAGCTCGGCGCGCGTGGCCTCGATGCGGGCACGGATCTCTTCCGGTGAATCGGTCATCGGTTCTCCTCATTCCTTTTCAGCGTCTCGGGTATCTTCTTCAGGGATTCGACGGTCTTCGGGGCTCCGTTGACCTCTTTGAGCTGCTTCCGGCCGACCACGAACAGGATCAGCGCGACGATCGCCCAGATCACGGCGACGATCACACCCGACCATCCGCCCCCGACCAGGGTGCCGAGCGCCCACCAGAGCGCGATCGAGAGGAACAGGATGGTCATCGACGCCGCGTAGCCGGCACCGCCGAGCATCCCCGCCCCCTTCCCGGCGCGGGTGGCGGACTGCTTCAGTTCGGCCTTGGCGAGTTCGACCTCCTGGCGCATCAGCGTGGAGAGGTCCTTCGTGACCTCGCCGAGGAGATCGCCGAGCGACGTCGTCGCGGCCTTCTCCTCGGAGGGTGTGGAGTCGATCATCGCGGGTACTCCTCGCCCGGCGCCTCGTAGCCGTCACCGAGCGACCCGGCGCGCTCGGTGTAGAGCGGGGTGTCGTCCACGACACCGGTGCTCGGAGCGGACGTGGTCTCGACGACCGGGGCAGGGGTGACCGGGGCAGGAGCGACCGGCGCCGCGGAGGACGGTGCGGGCGGGACCGGGGAGGTCGACGAGGCGGGTGCCGTGGCATCGGCCTCCTTCTCCTCGGCGGCCGACTGGGCGAGCGACCGGGTCAGGCGACCCGCGACGACACCGGCGATCGCGGCGACCGCGATGAACGTGCCGGGCTTGCGGCGGGCGTACGACTTCACCTCGGCCAGCAGCGAACCCGGGTCCCGCGAGTCGAGCCAGGACGCCGCGCTGCCGGCCCGGTCGGACACCTGGCGCACGAGGTCGCCGGCGAGCCCCGCGTTCTCCGACCCGTCGGCCATGCTGCCGAGCTCGTCACCGATCGAGCGGAGCCCCGACGCGACACGCTTCTGCTGCACCCCGGCCTGCTCCTTCAACTCCGACTGGGTCTGGGCGTAGAGGTCCCTCGCCTGCGACTTCGCCTCCCGGGCGACGTTCTTCGCCTCGTCCTTCGCCGTGCCGGCCACGTGACCGGCCTGCTCCGCCGCGGTCTCCTTCACGTCGCCGGCGGCCTGCTTCGCCGCGTCGACCTTGCCCTGATCCTCGCCGCCCTGCGAGGTCACCGGCGGCTGGGAGCCGCCCTGCGAGGTCACCGGCGGCTGGGAGCCGCCCTGCGAGTTCACCGGCGGCTCGAAACCGCCCTGCGAGGTCACCGGCGGCTCGAAACCGCCCTGCGAGGTCACCGGCGGCTCGAAACCGCTCGGCGGGACGGGAACATAGCTTTCCGACATTGTCTTCCCTTTCATCTGCCCGACCGGGCGGCCGGGCGATTCCTTCGGTGGGCGGGCGGAGCAGCTGCCCCGCCCGCGGATGAGTCTGGAGCGCTACTTCGAGGCCGTCGGGCCGTAGAAGGCGTTCACCTCGGCGAGCTCCTGCTCGGCCGTGGCCTGGATGAGCTTCAGCAGCTCGGGGTCGAGGCCCGGGCTGAACTCCTCGAGCCGCTCGGGTGCGATGAACGAGGGCGTGCCGATCGGAGCCTGCTCGCTCGCGTCGAGGTCGGTGCCGTCGTTCGAGGGCGAGGCGCCCTGGAAGATGCGGCCGGCCTCGGACTCGCCCTTGAGATCGAACGAGAACTGCTTGCTCTGCAGCCCCAGGTCGACGAGCTCCTTCACCTCGGGGAACTTCTCGGCGTTCGTCTTCGGGATGGGGAGCGTCTTCCGCCAGTCCACGCCCAGGGTCTCGAGCGCCTTCGCGTAGGCGTTCTCGTGCGCCTGGTCACGCACGATCAGGTAGGCGATCGTCGAGCGGGCCGTCTTGTTCGCCGTCATCTCGTAGATGCGGCACTTCTGCAGGCGCCCGGTCGACTCGAGCATCAGGTTGTAGAGCAGGTCGAGCACGAGGTTGCCCGAGTTGTAGACGTAGCTGCCGAGCCACGGATTGCCCGCCGCGTCGACGGGCATCGCACCCTGGGCACCCACGAGGTAGTGGTGGATGTTGCCGTGGTCGAGCGCGATGTTCAGCGGCGTCGCTCCCCCGGCGCCCGGGGTGTCGAGCGGGTCGGTCTTCTTGCCGGTGTAGTTCGGCGACCCGTCCAGCAGACGGGAGATCGTGGTGCCGATCAGCTCGACGTGGCTGATCTCCTCGGTGCCGACGCCCTGGATCAGGTCGCGGTACGGCTTCGCGTCGGGGCCGCGGAAGTTCATGGCCTGGAAGAGGTACTGCATCATCGTGCGCATCTCGCCGAACTGGCCGCCGAGACCCTCCTGCAGCGCGTTGGCGGCAGCGGGATCCGGCTCGTCCTCGGCGATGTCGTTGATCCATTCCTGAACGTGGAAATACACGGGAGGGCCTCCATCGGATGAGCGGCACACGCCCTGTGCGCCTGTTCCCACCGTGGACCCGTGAATACCTTCGACCAGCCCCTTGCCAGCCCGGCGCGATTGTGCGATGCCGGGCAGCCTCAGCCCGCCGCGGTCACCCCCTCAGATCAGGACAGTCGCGTGAAGACGTAGTGCACGACTCCCGACGGCGACGGGGTGACCTCGACCGAGAACCGCTCCTCGAGCCCCTCCAGCCCGTCCCAGAGCCGCACCCCGCGGCCGAGCACGATCGGCACGACCACGATGTGCAGGTGGTCGACGAGGTCGGCCGCGAGGAAGTCGCGCACGGCGGTGGGCCCGCCGCCGAGGCGCACGTCGAGACCGCCGGCGAGCGACGCCGCCAGTTCGAGCGCCTCCACCGGTGGCAGCTCACGGAAGTGGAAGGTGGTCTCGCCCACCGCGAGATCGGGCCGCTCGTGGTGCGTCAGCACGACGACCGGCGAGTGGAACGGCGGCTCCTCGCCCCACCAGCCGCGCCACGACTCGTCCTCCCACGGGCCCTCGTGCGGGCCGAACTTGCGCCGCCCCATGATCTCGGCACCGATGCCCACGGTCGTGGCGGCCGCGAAGGCGTCGTCGACGCCCCGGGTGCCCGCCCCCACGGCCTCCGACTCGTGCCCCGACATCGCGACGAACGCGCGGGTCGGGAAGAACCACTGCATCAACCGGTGCCCGGCGTGCCCGAACGGCGCCTCGAACGACTGCCCCTCCCCGGTCGCGAAACCATCGATCGACACCGCGAGATTGTGCACCCTGAGCCTGGCCATACCGTCACGGTAGCAGCATGTGGACGGCGTTCACATCAGCCCGCCGTGCGCTCCTGCCGCCGGGCGGGCAGGTAGAGCAGGGCTCCGACGACGCTGAACGATCCGGCGACGACGAAGGCGGTCCCGGTGCCGAACGCCTCGGCCAGCGGGGTGAGCAGCAGCAGCCCGAGGCTGTAGCTGCCGCCCGCGACCATGGAGTTCATCGACAGCACGACCGCACGGTTCGCGCCCGTCGCCTGGCGGTGCAGCAGTGCCGCGTGCATCGGCCCGGCCGCGCCCTGCGTCAGGTAGGCGAGCCAGAACGCGGCGATCAGCCCGACGGGCCCGGCAACCAGCCCCATGGCCACCACCATCAGGCCGTTCAGGATGCGCGCCCCGATCGCCGTGGCCGACACCCCCGCTCGTCGGCTCACCAGCCCGGCGACCGCCGACCCCGCGGCGAAGAGCGCCCAGGCGGCCGCCGCCGACGGCCCGTACAGCGCTCCGGCCTCGTCCTCGCCTCCGACGAGCGCGGCGAGCCGCACCGGCGTCAGCGTCTCGAAGGCGATCATCGCGACGCTCCAGAACACCTCGACGAGCACCAGCGACCGGAGCACGGGTGCCGTGCGGAGCATCCGGAGACCGTCGAGGACCACCCGGTGTGCGCCGGCAGCCCGCCGACCGCCCGCGGACACGTCGCGCGGACGCGGCGGCTCGCGCACGAGGAACGCCACCAGCACGGTGTGCCCGGCGGTCAGCGCGGTGGCCACCACGAACGGCAGCACCAGCGCCGACCAGCCGGGCACGGGGTGCCAGGCGATCAGGGCGCCGCCCGCCAGCGCTCCCCCGGCGATGGCGACGCCGAGCGCGGTGGCGGCCCGGCTCAGTCCGTGCTCGATCGGTGCCGCCGGGTCGGCCGTGTGGGCGGTGTCGACGAACCAGGCTTCGAGCGGGCCCGAGTCGAGTGCCCGGAAGACGCCCTGCAGCACGAGGGCGGCCGCGAACATCCAGAACCCCGACGCGGTGACGAACAGCAGCGACGACAGCACCGCGAGCACCCCGGCGGCGATGAGCAGAGGTCGGCGGCCGAGCGAGTCGGCGAGCCCGCCGGTCGGCAGTTCGAGCGCGAGCACGACGAAGCCCTGCACGGCCAGCAGGGTGCCGACCTCGGTCAGACCGAGACCGCGCTCGAGGGGCAGCAGCACGGTGAGGCCGAAGACGAGGCCGACCGGCAGCCACCGCGTGACGGTGAGCAGCACGAGCCGGCGTTCGGCGGCGGCGAGCGTCAGCGGCGCGCGTGCTGCGGTCACGGCCGGCTCATCGATCGCCCTCGGACGAGGGCGCGACGGCACCTCCGGTGGGACCGTCGTCGGCGTCCTGCGGCGGGCGCGGGTCGAGGGGGCTGGCGTGCAGGTACAGATGGATGCGGCGGCTCCGCGGATCATCCGACCCGAGCACCCGGTACCGGTCGAACAGAGCCGCGAGCTCCTCGCGCAACCCCGCCGCCTGCTCGGGCGTGACGGTCACGACGGTGTCGGTCTGGCCGAGCACGTCGACCCACTCCGCCGGCCACGCCGACGCCGAGTCCTGCCACTGCTCGGCCCGGGCGGCGAACTGCCGCACGTAGTCGCGCTGCAGCCAGTCGAGCGCGGTGCGGGCGTCGGGGTCGCCGGCGAAGTCGGAGTCGGTCCAGGAGTGGAAGTCGGTGGCGGCCCGCCAGAGCCGCCGCTTGCCGGCTCCCTCCCCGGTGTCGGCGACGAGGCCGACGGACTCGAGCGCGCGGAGGTGGTAGCTCGTCGCGCCCGTGTTGGTCTGCAGTTGCGCGGCGAGCTCGGTCGCGGTGGCGGGCCCGTCGGTGCGCAGTCGGCTGAGCAGGCGAGAGCGCAGCGGATGCGCGAGCACCCGGACCGCGCGCTCGTCCAGCCTGATCCCGGTGTAGTCCCCCGATGCTTCGTTCACGTACTCAGTCTGCCGTCCAGAGAATCTGTGCACAAGTCTTGTGCACAGACCGGCGCGCCCCGCGCTGAGCCTCGAGCGCCGGGCTCGGGGCGGTCGCCGCGGATCAGGGGCGGTCGCCGGATCAGGGGACTGTCGCCGGATCAGGGGGCGGTCGCCGGCGTCTCGTCGAGGATGTACAGGGTCACGTCGTCCAGCACGAGCTCCTCGGCCGCGTCGTCGTCGACGACGGCCTCGACCGCGGGATCGACGGGGAACCGCAGCGACTCCTTGGTCGCGACCGCCACGATGTCGGGGTCGGCCGGGTCCGTCGTCCAGTGCCCCTCGAGGTAGGTGCTGTACTCCCACGGCGCCATCCCGCCGACCAGGACATCCCCGTCGGGAACGCCCTCGGCCTCGAGCGAAGGCAGCACGAGCGCCACGCCGACCGCCCGCTCGTTCGCGATCACGGCCGAGACCCACAGCGACGACCCGACGGCGACCACGACGAGCAGCCCCGCCAGCAGCCGGAGCAGCCGCACCCGCGATGCGAGCAGCACCGCCACCCCGATCCCCGCGAGCACGCACGCGGGCCACACCCAGACGTAGTAGTAGTGCGAGAGCATCACCCGCGACACGAAGAGGTGGAACACCAGCAGCAGCGCCATCCCGCCGAAGACGTACAGGGTCAGCGCGGGCGGGCGCAGCCAGAACGCCGCGATCAGGCCGACGACGAGCACCGCGCTGGCGGCGATGCCCATGCCCTCGACGGAATACAGCAGGTTCGTCCACCACGGCGGGTCGGTCGTCGCCACCCCCGCGACCACCACGAGGTGACCGGCCGCGTTGTGCTCCGACTGCATCTGCAGCATGTACGTCACGGCCGAGCGGATGCCCATCGGGAGGTAGAGCCCCACGGCGACCACCCCGAAGACCGCGACGAACACGACCGCGCCGATCACCGCATCCCTCACCCGTCGCGCGAGGAGCGGCAGCAGCAGGATCGCGGGGATCATCACCGCGGTCGACACCTTCGACGTCACCGAGAACGCCATCGCGATCGCCGAGACCACGAGCCATACCCAAGGCAGCCAGGGGCGGGTTCCGGATGTCCGCTCCGCCCTCGACCGCAGCCGGAACCACTGCCAGGCCGCCGCGAACGCGCAGAGCGCGAAGAAGACCATGAACGGCTCGAGCACCGCGAAGCGGTCGAGCCGAGGACCGCTGGTCACCCCGTGCGGCATCAGCATCCACGCGCCGGACGCGAACAGCGCACCGGCCCAGCCGATCTCCCGTCTCAGCCACAGGTACAGCACCAGCCCGCCGAGGAGCACGGTGACCGCGACCAGGATGCGCCCGGCCGGCGCCCCCTCCCCCAGCACGAGCTGGGCCAGCCCGATCAGCAGCTTCGCGGTCGGCGGATGCTCGCGGTTCGCCGAGAAGTCGCCGTGCACGTAGGCCCAGCCTGCCTCGACGTAGATCGGCTCGTCGGAGTTGTAGTTCGCGGCCCCCAGGTTCCAGAAGGCCTGGTACACCGCCCATCCGAACACGACGACCACGGCCGCGATCCGCGTCCAGCGAAGTGCCCGAACGCGGCCTTCGATCACTGCGGCACGACTCACCCGGCAATCCTAACCGACCGATCCCCGAAGTCGACAGAACCTCATTAACTCCGCTAGATTGCCAAGGTGACCGACGAACAGGGGCTGGGCGCGCGAGATCTCCAGGATGCGCGGGAGGCACCGGGCGCGTCATCCACGACCTCCGGCGGCGACCGCCGCGCTCCCCGTCCGCGGATCGCCAGCCTCGACCTCGTGCGCGGCCTGATGCTCGTCGCGACGGTGGTGCTCGGCAGCCTGCTCTCCACTCCGGAGTGGATCGACCACGCCACCTGGGCGTCCGTGCACCCGGCCGACACGCTGTTCCCGGTCTTCGTGACTCTCAGCGGGTGCGGGCTGGCCTTCGCCCTCCGGCGCGGGGTCAGGTTCGGGGTGCTGATCCGTCGCACGCTGGTGCTGCTGGCGGCGGGGCTGCTCTACAGCGCGATCCTGTCGGGCTCGTGGGCGCTCGACACCTGGCGGGTGACCGGTGTGCTGCAGATCTACGCCGTCGTCGTGGCGGCGCTCGGGCTGCTTCACCTCGTCACCCGCAGCTGGCAGGGCTGGGCCGTCGTCACGGCGCTGTTCGCCGTCGCCCACTCCGTGCTGCTCTCAGGCTGGGCGGAGCGCTGCGTCGGCGGAGTGCTCACCCGCGAGTGCAACCCCTCGGGCGCGATCGACGTTCTCGTCTTCTCGGCCGCCCACATCTACCAGCACGGTGGAGCTGGCCACGACCCCGAGGGACTCGTCGCATCGCTCGGCGCGCTCGTGAGCGCGTCGGCCGGGGTGACGGTCGGCCACCTGCTGCTCTCGGTGCGCCGACGGTCGCTCCACCGATCGGCCGGGGTCGGCGCCGCGGCGCTTCCCCTCATGGCACTGGCCGCGGCCTTCCTCGCTGCGGCGTTCGTGCTGACCTGGGCGCCCACCCTGCTGGGCGCGCAGCCGGTGCCGATGATGAAGCGCCTCTGGTCGCCGCCGTTCGCCCTGGCGCTGGCCTCGGCCACGACGATCGCCCTGCTGCTCGGGCACCTGCTCGTCGACCGCGCCGGCACCGGGCGCGTCATCCGCGGTCTCAGCTACCCGATCCTGGCGCTCGGCCGCAACAGCCTCCTGGTCTACTTCGGTTCGCACGTGCTCATGGGCCTGCTCACCCGCCCGCTGCCCGACGGCAGCATCCCCGCCGAGACCATCGCGACGACGGTGGCGGTGGCGGGGCACGTCCAGGCCACCTGGACCGGTCTCCTCCTCCTGTTCTGGATCCTGCTGACCAGCCTCCTGCACCGTCACCGGCTGTACCTGCGGCCGTGACCCGGTCGATCATGTCCCCACCGGCCCGTCCCCGCCTCGGTCGGGTGCTGGGCTGGCTGGGCGCGAGCGCCGCGATGGCCGCCGCCGTGGTGAGCGGACTCGCGCTGGCGCCCAGCCCGACCGGCCCCGCGAGCGGGGCGGTCTTCGTCGTCGTGCCGCATCCCGACGACGAGTTCCAGGTGTGGTCGCTGATCGAGCAGTACACCGTGTTCGTGGTGCTCACGCACGGCGAGCAGACCGAGTACTGCGAGCCGTCCAAGTACGAGACGTCGGCGCAGCCCGACCTCGAACGGCCCGCCGAGCCGCTCCCGGCGGGCCGGTGGTCACCCGAGTGCAGCGAGGCGCGGCAGAACTCGCTCCTGCGCTACCTCGGCGACATGTCGGCGAGCGATGCGCGCATCCCGGGCGACTTCGCCCCGCCGGTACGCACCGCGCCGCTCCCGCTGACCGCTGGGGCCGTCTGCCGCGCCGACCGGGCGGACGACTGCACCTCGGCGGACTCGACGGCGGAGGTCTGGATCGACCGCCGGGATCGCGGTGCGGTCGTCTTCTTCGACCTGGGCGACGGGGACCTCACCGAGGACGAGTCGGTCTGGGGCATCCGCACCGCCCTCGACCAGCGGGCCGTACTCGGCCTGGACACGACCCTGCCCGTCACCGCGGTACTCGGTGCCTATGCCGAGGACGAAGGCGGAGGGCCGGACACCAGATGCTTCCCGTACGACCATCCGGATCACCTCGCGCTGCACCGGGCAATGTGGGACGTCGACTTCCATGCCGGTTTGCAGGCGGCAGCCACCTGCGCTGACGACCCCCGTCGCTCGATCACCGCCACGGTCAGCGACACCGCGGTAGACGCGGCCTTCCGTATCGGGGAACGGGGCGAGCGCCTCGGTGCGCACGTGAAGAACTACGGCTGGCTGTGGCCCGGCTACTATCCCGTCGCCCGCGACGGGGAGGCTGAGCTGTTCACCCAGCGCCAGTACTTCTGGGTGCGTTTCGACGAATGACGGTCCGCGTCGGTCAGCGGCGCGCCGACGCCCAGGCGCGGTCGGCGGCCGGGGAGCGGAGGTAGTCGAAGAACTCCGCCTTGGCGTCGGCCAGGGCGTGGTGCTGCCCGACCTCCTCGTCGACGAAGGAGTAGCCGGCGTCGACGTGCGCGAGGGTCCAGCCGAGGCGGTGGGCGACGGAGTTCATCCAGATGTCCTCGAGGTAGAGGTATCTCAGGGGCAGTGCCGTGAAGAAGCGCCGGTCGTCGACGATCGAGGCGTCGAGCACGCATCCGCCGGTGCCGACGTAGCCGGCGTCCTCGCCGATGGCCGGGGTGCGGTCCCAGTAGCCGCCGCTGCCGGTGGTCCAGGCCCAGACCCCGCGCACGCTGGTGGGCGTCGAGGCGGCGAGGAGATCGCTGATGAAGGTGGGCGAGATCTCCTGGTCGTCGTCGAGCAGGATGACCGGGCCCGCGAATCCCGTGCGCCGCAGTCGCGCGAGCAGGAAGAAGCGGGCGAGGCCGCCGATGTTCAGCGGGCTGTCGACGATCTCCACGCTCGCGAGCGCGCGGTCAGGACGGCGGCGCCGCAGGATCTCGGCGTAGCGGGCGCGGTCGCGCCGCTGATTGTTCCAGAGCATCAGCCGCACCGGCCGGTCGCCCTGCTGGGCGGCGATCCCGTCGAGCGCCCGCTCGAGTCGGTCGGGGCGGTTCCACAGGCACATCACGACCGGTATCGCACCGGCCGCCGGCGACCCGACCGCCCGGCGCGCCGGCACGAGCCCCCGGGCACCGAGGCCCAGCAGCACCGAACGGGCGAGCAGCCCCAGTCGTCGACGGATCATCGGCACCATTCTCCTGCACTCGCCTCCCCGTGGTCGAATCGCCCTCGTGGATCACGCGGGAACTCCCGGATCCGCGAGGCCGGCTCGGCTGAGAGCCCACGCCCCCTCCCGCTCCGGCTCGGCTCAGAGCTCCCGCTGCAGGAAGAAGCTGCGCTCACCCGGCTCGAAGCCGCCGACGAAGCCGTGGCGGCCATAGAACCGGAGGGCGTCGACGTCGGGCTCGTCCGCGCCGAGCTCGATCGCCCCCGCGCCGACGCGCCCTGCCTCGTCGACGACGGCGGCCAGCAGCGCCGCACCGACACCCCCGCCGCGGCGGGTCGGCACCACGTAGAGCTCGTCGAGGAGCGCCACCGGCCCGTCGTACCAGACGTTCGGGTGCCAGGTCACGAGCGCCAGCCCGAGCGGTGCACCGCCCGCGTCCTCGGCGAGGTGGGCCGTCGTGCCCCCGCCTGAGGTCGCCGCCGTGGGACCGAGCAGCCGCCGGAGCCGCTCCGCCAGAACGTCCGGCCCTGGACTCGGCGTGTCGAACTCGGTGTTGAAGTCGTGCAGCAGCCGCGCCACGGTGGCCGCGTCGTCGACACCGGCCCGTCTCACCGCACCCTCGAAGCCCATGCGCCCAGGGTAGGCGACCAGGGTAGGCGACCGTGTGCGCAGGCCGTAGCATCGTGTCGTGACCCGCCGCATCCGCTCGCTCGTGATCGCCCTCCGCGTGGCCTACGCGGCCAGCCTCGGCTGCTTCGTGCTCGCGGTCGTGCTGGCATTCGCCGCCGCCGTCACGACGGTGAGCGAGAACGCCGGTGCGGTGCAGCTCGTGTTCGAACTGCCCGACGACTCTCCCGCGATGCTCCCCATCGACTGGCTCGCCCTCCTCGCCTTCGCCTTCGCCGCCCTCGGCGCCGTCCTCACGGTGCTGGCCAGGGTCTCGGCCCCCGCCGAGCTGCTCGACGAGCACTAGCGTCGGCCCATCGGGAGCGCGGGTCGAGACCCGCCCCTCAGGAGCGCAGGTCGAGCCGCATCAGCACCCGCGGAAACCCGTTCACCACCGACGTCGTGTCCGCCGCCTTCGTGAAGCCGGCCCGCTCGAACAGCGCCCGGGTGCCCACGTACGCCATCGTCAGGTCGACCTTCGCACCCCGGTTGTCGACCGGGTAGGCCTCGACGGCGGGTGCACCCCGCTCCCGCGCGAACTCGACGGCCCCGGCCACGAGGTGGTGCGCGAGCCCCCGTCCTCGGTGGCCCGGCCGCACCCGCACGCACCACAGCGACCACACCGGCAGATCGTCGAGCCGGGGGATGCGGCGGTTGCGCGCGAAGCCCGTGTCGGCCCGCGGATGCACGGCCGCCCAGCCCACGGGCTCGCCGTCGTCGTAGGCGAGCACCCCGGGCGGCACGTCCTCCGTCACCAGCTCGCGCACGAGCTCACCCCGCGCCTCCCCGCGCAGCGCGGTGTTCTGGGCGGACGGGATGCGGTAGCTCAGGCACCAGCACACCGTCGCGTCGGGACGCTTCGGCCCCACCAGCGTCGCGACGTCCTCGAACGCGGTGGCCGGGCGCACCTCGATCGTCATCCTCGGCTCCGTCGGCTCCGTCAGCCCCGGTAGAGCCCGTCGGCGTACGACGGTCCGTAGTACCGGGTGAGCTCCTCGATCGGCTCGTCAGGACGCTCCACCGCCTTCGCGATCTCGGGCCGCGAGGGCACTCCCGTCGGCTGCCAGGTCGACGGGTCCCAGAGCTCGGAGCGCAGGAAGGCCTTCGCGCAGTGGAAGAACACCTCCTCGATGTCGACCACGAGGGCGACCAGGGGCCGGTGGCCCTTCACGGCCATCTCGTCGAGCAGGGCCGCATCCGTCGACAGGCGCGCCCGACCGTTCACCCGGAGGGTGTCGCCGCGACCGGGCACGAGGAAGATCAGGCCGGCGTGCGGGTTGTCGAGCACGTTGTGGAGGCTGTCGGCGCGGCGGTTGCCGGGGCGCTCCGGCAGCGCGACGGTGCGCTCGTCGAGCACGAGGGCGAAGCCGGGCGGGTCGCCCTTCGGCGACACGTCGCAGCGGCCCTCGGCGTCGGAGGTCGCGACGAGGCAGAACGGCGACGCCGCGAGCCAGGCGCGGTCGACGTCGTGCAGCACCGGCCGCGCCTTGTCACGGGTGCGGGGCAGCGGCGAACCGAGCAGCGCCTCGAGCTCGTCGTGGGAGCCGGGGGCGGTGGAGGGACGAGCGGATGCGGTCACCCTCCGATCCTCCCGCACCGACCGCGGCCTGTCACGCGCTCGGCAGCGCCGCGGCCTTCCCGAGCAGCACCGACCGCGCCCGCTCGTTGCCCACGAGCCCCGCCGCCGTCACGAGCTCCGACCGCGCCTCCTCCGCCCGCCCGAGCTGCGCGAGCAGCTCCCCGCGCACGCTCGGTACGAGGTACGAACCGGCCAGCGCCCCCGTCGCGGCCAGCTCGTCGACAAGCCTCAGGGCCGAGGCCGGACCCACCGCCATCGACACGGCCACCGCCTTGTTGAGCTCCACGACGGGGCTCGGCGCCACCGCGCCGAGGGCCTCGTAGAGGAGCACGATCCGCTCCCAGTCGGTGTCCGCCACGTCGGCCGCCACCGCGTGGCACTCCGCGATCGCCGCCTGCAGCGCGTACGGCCCGCGTCCCCGCCCCCGCCGCCGGGCGGTCTCGTCGGCGCGGGCGAGCGACGCCCGGCCGCGACCGAGTTGCGCCCGGTCCCAGCGCCGCCGGTCCTGATCGGCGAGCAGCACCGGGCTCCCGTCGGCGGCCGAGCGCGCCGGGAACCGCGCCGCCTGCAGTTCCATCAGCGCGACCAGCGCGTGCACCTCGGGCTCCCGCGGCACGAGACCGGCGAGCACCCGGCCGAGTCGCAGGGCCTCGTTCGCGAGCTCGGGCCGCATCCACCGCTCGCCCGAGGTCGCCGAGTACCCCTCGGTGAAGACGAGGTAGAGCACCGCGAGCACCGCTCCGAGCCGGGCGGGCCACTCGGCAGGCTCGGGGCTCTCGAACGGCACCCGCGCGGCGGCGAGGGTCTTCTTCGCCCGCACGATCCGCTGCTGCACGGTCGCGACCGGCAGGAGGAACAGCCGGGCGATCTCCTCGCTCGTCAGCCCGCCCACGACCCGCAGGGTGAGGGCCACCTGCGCCTCACGCCCGAGCACCGGGTGGCAGGCGATGAACACCAGCCGGAGCACGTCGTCGCCGACGAGGTCGTGGGCACGAGCATCCGCCCCGTCGTCGTGCAAGGAAGTGAGCCCGCCGGCCAGCGACGCGTACCGCTCGTCGAGGCCGCTCCCCCGCCGCAGCGTGTCGACCGCCCGCCGCTTGGCGACGGCGGTCAGCCAGGCGGCGGGGTTCCGGGGCTCGCCGTCGACCGGCCACTGCACGAGCGCCTGGGCGAGTGCCTCCTGCGCGGCGTCCTCGGCCAGCCCGAAGTCGCCGTACGCCCGGGCCAGCCCGGCGGTGATGCGCGCCCCCTCGATACGCCACACGGCTTCGACCGTCCGGCGAGCAGCCGCCTCGGCATCAGCGACACCGACAACGGCAGCGGCACCGGCACCGGCACCGACAGCCGACGCCCCGGCCGGATCAGCCACGCCACTCCTTCTCCTTCTGGATGAACTCGTTGTCCGCGAAGTCGGCGAAGTCGCTCTCGTCGGTGATCCGCCGCACCTCGAGCTTCGACCCGGCCCCGAGCGGCGCCCGCTTGGCCCACTCCAGCGCCTCCTCCTTCGAGGCGACCTGCACGATCCAGAAGCCGTTGAACAGCTCGTGCACCTCGCCGTAGGGCCCGTCGGTCACGGTCGGCGTCTCGCCCGAGAAGTCGACGACGAAACCCTCCTTCGCGTCCGACAGCCCGTCGCCGCCGATCAGCACGCCGGCGGTGACCATCGACTCGTTGTAGGCGCCCATCGCGTTGATGATCGCCTCGAAGTCGAGGTCCTTCGACGCCTCGAGGGCCTCGGCGGTGGTGCGCATGATGAGCATGTACTTCATGGTGTTCTCCTTCGTGGGTGTCGTCGAGAGGCGCTTCGGTGCACCTCCTACTATCGCGTCGAACGGCGCCGTGCGATATCGACATCTCCCCCGAAGAAAGATCAGCGGATGCTCGCGCCGCTCACCTCCCGCCCCGCTTCCAGTACCCGCAGAACGTCACGGCCGCCTTGGGCAGCCCCCGCTCCGCGACCAGGTGCCGGCGCACCCCGGTCGCCACGGCGGACTCCCCCACAGCGAACGCCGCCACCCGCCCCTCGAGCGCGGGCAGGTCCCGCACGGCCGGCAGCGCCGCCGAACCCGGAGCGGCCTCGGCCGACCTGGTCACCCACTGCACCCGCACACCCTCCGGCGCCTCCAGCGGCTGCCGGTCGCGCTCGTCGAACAGCTCGATCACGGCGTGACCGGTCGCGTCCCGCGGCAGGTCGCGCAGGATGCCCGCCACCGCCGGCAGCCCGCTCTCGTCGCCGACGAGCAGCACGCTGTCGTGCGGCGCGGGCGACCAGCCGCAGCCCTGGTCGATGAAGGCGACCTCGGCCAGCGGAGACCCGGGCTCGACGGCACTCGCCCAGGGGCCTGCGACGCCGGCGTCGCCGTGCACCACGAAGTCGACGTCGAACTCGGCCGGCTCGGAGCGGTACGCCCGCACCGTGTAGTTGCGGATGACCGGCCGCGTGCCCTTGGGCAGAGCGAGGTACTTCAGGTAGCCGCCCATCCCGAAGGTGTCGGGCAGCCGCTCGAATCGCGTCCGGTCGTCGACCGGCACCGCCAGCCGGAACCACTGGTCGAAGCCGCGGAAGCGGAACCGGTCGAGGTCTCCCCCGCCGAAGGTGACCCGCTGCATGTGCGGCGTCACCCGCTCCGATCGCACGACCGCGGTGCGGACGAGCCCCGACTCGGCGTGCGTGATGGCGATGTTGCTCACGGGCCTCCCCTTCGACTTAGGTGACCCTAAGCTACCGCACCCGGGTCAGGGGCGGAGAGCGCGGCGCAGGGCGGCGCTGCCGAGCAGCGTCACGTCGTCGGCCGGGCGGGCGAGGACGGCCAGCTCGCGCGCGCCGTCGAGAAGCGGATGCCCGGGTGCCAGCACCGCGGCCCCCCTCGCCACGGCCGAGCCGACGAGGCTCCGCAGCTCGCGGGGCGAGACGTCTCCCGCGGCGTCGGTGGGATCGAGCCAGAGCAGCTCGTCCTCGCGGAGCTCGCCGAGCAGCTCGAACGGGGGCCGCGCCGCCAGCGTGACGTCGCGGTCGCCGAGCAGCCGGGCGAGCATCCGGAGCCCTGTCTCGTCGATCGGGACCGCGTCACGACCGTACTCGACGGGGGCCGCGCCGGGATCGGCGGCGACGCGCGTCACGACCCGGGGCTGGTCGCCCCGGGCATCCGGTCTCGCCGTGCCCCGCAGGTAGACGTAGCGCGCCGCGCGCTCGGCAGGAGAAAGCGAGGAGGCCGAGGCGGGGTCGAGATCGCGCTCACGCACCCCCGCGAAGAAGGCGGGCGAGTGCCGGTCCTCCAGCCATCGCAGCGTTCGGATGAGTGCGTCGACGTCGTCGCGCACCACCTGCCAGACCTCGACCACGGCCGGGTTCTGGCCGAAGAGCGTCGCCACGACCTCCGGACGCGCGGTCAGCACCGCGATCGCGGTCGCCCCGCCGTCGAGGAAGGGCTCGGCGTAGCCGTCGAGCACCTCGGGCACGGCCTCCAGCGCGAAGCCGGCCAGGCGGCGCGTCGAAGCGCTCTCGAGGAACGGCGCCGGAGGCCGACGACTCAGCGGCGCGGCTCGTCGAAGTAGGAGAAGCCGATGGCGTTGCGCTCGCGGGCCGCCTCGGCCCGCTCCTCGCGCAGACGCTCGGAGCGCTCGCGACGCTCCTTCAGCACCTCGGGGTCGACGTCGAGCTTGCGCACGGTGACGCCGCCCTTGGACGCCGGGCTGGTCTTCGCCGTCTTGGACGCCGGCCGGGTGCTCGATCCGGTGGACGAGCCGCCCCGTACCGGAGTGGTCGGGGTGACGCCCGTGCCACGGCATCGCTCGTTCAGCTTGTTCTCGTGCTGGATGAGGGTCTGCGACACGAAGCCCACCGCCACAGACTTACCGCAGACCGGGCATTTCGCTGTCGCACCGCTTGCCATCAGTTGATCAGATCCTCTCGAACGTTCATCGTTCCCCCGTTGTCCCCGTCCTCTATGGTCGCACGGAACGCGCCCATCCTCACCCCCGAGGCCCTGGACGGGGTCGACCGACGTACGATCGTGACATGCCTCTCATCGGAGAATACGAACCGGGAACCAGCGACTGGGCGCGTCAGCAGCTCGAGACCTACGAGGGCTCGGGAGGCACTAAGGGCACGACCCTCCGCGGCATGCCCGTCATCATCCTCACCACCGTCGGCGCGAAGTCGGGGAAGCTCCGCAAGACGCCGCTGATGCGGGTCGAGCACGACGGGGAGTACGCCGTCGTCGCCTCCCTCGGCGGGGCACCGAAGCATCCGGTCTGGTACTTCAACATCGTCAAGGAGCCGCACGTCGAGCTGCAGGACCGTACCGAGAAGCACGACTACCTCGCCCGCGAGGTCTCGGGCGAGGAGAAGGCCGTGTGGTGGCAGCGCGCCGTCGAGGCCTACCCCGACTACGCCGACTACCAGACGAAGACCGACCGCGAGATCCCGCTGTTCGTGCTCAGCCGGATGGACGAGGACTAGGCGAGTTCGCCCGCGGGCGGCTGCACGGCACCTGCGGCGGCTACTCCTCGCCGAACCCCGACTCGACCAGGTCGGCCAGCGCGTTCACGGCCTCGGCCCCCTCGGGGTCGGCGCTCGCGATCTCGACGCTGGCGCCCTTCACGAGGCCCATCGACATGATGCCGAGTAGGCTCTTCGCGTCCTTGCCGTTCACCGTCACCCTCTGCCCGAAGGTGCTGGCGAGCTTCACGAACTCCGCGGCCGGCCGCGCATGCAGCCCGTCGCGGTTGACGATGGTCACCGTGCGCGACGGGGTCCCGGATGCGGTGGCCGGCTCCTCGACGACCGGCACCGCCGCGTTCGCCCCGGCCCCCGCATCTGTCTCGCGCTCGGCTTCGCCGATGGGCCCCGCCGCCGACCGCGCGGCCGCCACGACCTCGTCGAGCGTCGCCCCCGACTCGGCGGCGACCGCCGCAGCGACTCCGCCCTCCACGAGCGGGGCGTCGACGATGCGCACCCGCGCCTGGACCTCCTCGTCGAGGAAGTCGAGCGCGGTCTCGGCCGTGAGGATCGCGGAGCCGAGGTCGCAGAGAACCGCGACCCCGTGACCGGAGTCGGCCTCGGTGACGGCGGCGCTGACCCTGTCGAAGCTGGTGCCGATGCCCCCGTCGTCGGTGCCGCCCGCGGCCACCAGGGTGGTCGAGGCCGCCATCTGGCCGGCGAGCTCGACGAGCCCTTCGGCGATCTTCGCGCTGTGCGAGACGAAGACCACGCCGACCTTGCCGGGAGTGCCCGCCATCACGCAGCTCCCCCGGCGCTGCCCGCCGCAGCGTCGGCCGCGGCGCGGAGGATCAGCGACGACGACTGCGCGCCCGGGTCGCGGTGCCCGATCGCCCGCTCGCCGAGGTAGCTCGCGCGGCCCTTCCGAGCCACCAGCGGCTCGGTCGCCTCGGCGCCCTTCTCGGCGGCATCGGCGGCGGCGGCGAGGATCTCGGCCGGCGACCGCCCCTCGGCCTCGGCGGCGGCGGCCGCGTCGACCGCCGGGGTCCAGGCGTCGATCATCGTCTTGTCGCCGCTCTCGGCCTTGCCGCGCAGCACGACGCCGTCGCGGGCCGCGGTGAGGAAGGCCACCACGGCCGCACCGTCGAGCTGCTCGTCCTTGCCCACGGCGGCCGCACCCTTGAGGTACGCGGTGCCGAGAAGCGGCCCCGAGGCCCCGCCGACCGTCGAGATCAGGGTGGTGGCCACGAGCCTCAGGGCGTCGCCCGGAGCCGCGTCGTCGGCCAGCGTGTCGAGCTTCGCGATCACGGCGGTGAAGCCGCGGTCGAGGTTCTCGCCGTGGTCGCCGTCGCCGATCTCGCGGTCGAGGGTCACGAGCTCCACCCGGTGGTCGTGGATCACCTGCGCCGTGCGCCGGATCCAGTCCGTCGTCCAGTCGATGCCCAGAGCGTCAGCCATGCCCTCTACCTTCCCCAGCGCAGCGCAGCCGTCTGCACCGGTGCGTCCCACAGTCCGGTCAGTTCCTCGTCGAGCTTCAGCACGCTGATCGACACGCCCTGCATCTCGAGCGACGTCACGAAGTTCCCCACCAGCGAGCGGGTCACCGTGATGCCCTTCTCAGCCAACACCTCCGCGGCGTGCTTGAACACGATGTAGAGCTCGACCTGCGGCGTGCCGCCCATGCCGTTGACGAGCAGCAGCACCTCGTCGCCCGAGCCGAACGGCAGATCCTCCAGGATGGGCCCGAGCAGGCGGTCGACGATCGCGTCGGCCGGCTCCAGCTTGATCCGCTCCCGGCCCGGCTCGCCGTGGATGCCGATGCCGATCTCGATCTCGTCGTCGGCGAGCACGAAGCTCGGCTCGCCCGCGTGCGGCACCACGCAGGGCGTCAGCGCGACGCCCATGGTGCGCACCTGGGCGTTGACCTTCGTGGCGACGGCGGCGACCGCGTCGAGGTCGTCGCCGCGCTCGGCGGCGGCCCCGGCGATCTTCTCGACCAGCACCGTGCCTGCGACACCGCGACGGCCGGCCGTGTAGAGCGAGTCCTTCACGGCGACGTCGTCGTCGACGATCACGGTGCGCACCTCGATGTCCTCGGCGGACGCCAGGTCGGCGGCGGTCTCGAAGTTCAGCACGTCCCCGGTGTAGTTCTTCACGATGTGCAGCACGCCCTTGCCCGCGTCGACGGCCTTCGTCGCCGCCAGGATCGGATCGGGGGTCGGGGAGGTGAAGACCGGTCCGGGAACGGCGGCATCGAGCATCCCGAAGCCCACGAAGCCGCCGTGCAGGGGCTCGTGCCCGCTGCCGCCGCCCGAGACCAGGCCGACCTTGCCGGCGACCGGAGCGTCTTTGCGCGCGATGTAGATGGGGTCGTGCGAGACGGTGACGAGGTCGCCGTGCGCGGCCTCGAAGCCGACGACCGCCTCGTCGACGACGTTCTTCGGATCGTTGATGAGCTTCTTCATTGAAATTCCCTCCGGTCACCGTTCGTCGGTGCGACGGGAGCCAGCGCCTGGCCGTCCGAGACGAATCTACGCCGTCGGCCTCGGGCACCGGTAGGTGCAGAGCGGTCGGCCGTCGGCGGCGACACGGCGCGATCCGCCATGTACCTGACAACTTCCTGGGGATACTGTTGGCTCAATCCGTTCACCCCGGAGGCCGCAGTCGGCGGCCGCTCAGTGCGAAGGAAGGTCATCGTGGACAATCTCGGTATCGATTTCTTGTCGGAGCTGGTGGGCACGGCGATGCTCGTGCTCCTCGGCTGCGGCGTCGTCGCGAACGTCGCCCTGGTGCGCACCAAGGGCTTCAACGGCGGATTCCTGATGGTGAACATCGGCTGGGGCCTCGCGGTCTTCGCCGGTGTGATCGTCTCGTACGCCTCAGGCGCCCACCTCAACCCCGCCGTGACGCTCGGCCTGCTGGCCAACGGCGCGACCTCGTTCGGTTCGGAGGCCACCGCGGTCGACGTGAACTTCCTGTCGGTCATCGCGTACATCGGCGCGCAGCTGATCGGTGCGATCATCGGCGCGGTGTTCGTCTGGCTGGCGTACAAGCAGCACTTCGACGAGGAGCCCGACGCGGCCAACAAGCTGGGCGTGTTCTCCACCGGTCCGGCCATCCGCTCCTACGGCTGGAACCTGGTCACCGAGATCATCGGCACCTTCGTGCTGGTGTTCGTCGTGATCGGCTTCGGCGGCGGACGACAGGGAGACGGCGGCCTCGCAGCCCTCGGCGCCCTGCCCGTGGCCCTGCTCGTGATCGGCATCGGCGCCTCCCTCGGTGGCCCGACCGGCTACGCCATCAACCCGGCCCGTGACCTCGGGCCGCGCATCGCGCACGCCCTGCTGCCCATCAAGGGCAAGGGCACGAGCGACTGGTCGTACGCGTGGGTGCCGGTCGTCGGACCGATCATCGGCGGTGTGCTCGCGGGCCTTCTGGCCATCCCCCTCCTGCCGATCCTCACCTAGCACCCAGCGGGCCGGGCCACGATGACGTGGACCGGCCCGCTCTCTCTTCCCGGCACCATCCCCGCCGATCCGGCGGAGGGCGTCAGCAGTCGTCTCACACAAAGGAGTTGTCATGACGGACTACATCATCGCGATCGACCAGGGCACGACGAGCACGAGGGCGATCGTCTTCGACCACTCGGGCTCCATCGTCTCCACCGGCCAGCTGGAGCACGACCAGATCTTCCCGAAGGCGGGCTGGGTCGAGCACGACCCCAAGCAGATCTGGGACAACACCCGCGAGGTGATCGGGCAGGCCCTCTCCAAGGCCAACATCACCCGGCACAACGTGAAGGCCGTCGGCATCACGAACCAGCGCGAGACCGCGGTCGTCTGGGACAAGAACACCGGCGAGCCCGTCTACAACGCCATCGTCTGGCAGGACACCCGCACCCAGGCCATCGTCGACCGCCTGTCGGAGGACGGCGGCGCCGAGCGCTTCAAGGACACCGTCGGCCTGCCCCTGTCGACCTACTTCGCCGGTACCAAGATCGTCTGGATCCTCGAGAACGTCGAGGGCGCCCGTGAGCGCGCCGAGGCGGGCGACCTGCTCTTCGGCACCACCGACACCTGGGTGCTGTGGAACCTGACGGGCGGCGTCGACGGCGGCGTGCACGCGACCGACGTCACGAACGCCTCGCGCACCCTCTTCATGGACCTCGAGACGCTCGAGTGGCGCGACGACATCCTCGAGGTGTTCGGCGTGCCCAAGTCGATGCTGCCGGCCATCAAGAGCTCCTCGGAGATCTACGGCACGGTGCACACCTCGTCGCTCCTGCGCGAAGTGCCCGTCGCGGGCATCCTGGGAGACCAGCAGGCTGCCACTTTCGGCCAGGCGGCGTTCGACGCCGGCGAGGCCAAGAACACCTACGGCACCGGCAACTTCCTGATCTTCAACACGGGCACCGAGATCGTGAAGTCCAAGAACGGACTGCTGACGACCCTCGGCTACAAGCTCGGCGACGCCGAACCGCACTACGCGCTCGAGGGCTCGATCGCGGTCACCGGCTCGCTCGTGCAGTGGCTGCGCGACAACCTCGGCCTGATCAAGTCGGCCCCCGAGATCGAGGAGCTCGCCGCCACGGTCGAGGACAACGGCGGGGCCTACTTCGTGCCGGCGTTCTCGGGCCTGTTCGCGCCCTACTGGCGATCGGATGCGCGGGGCGCCCTCGTGGGTCTGACCCGCTACGTCAACAAGGGCCACATCGCCCGCGCGGCACTCGAGGCCACCGCCTTCCAGACCAAGGAGGTGCTGGACGCGGTCAACGCCGACTCCGGGGTGCCGCTGACCGAGCTGAAGGTCGACGGCGGCATGATCGCCAACAACCTGCTGATGCAGTTCCAGGCGGACATCCTGGACGTGCCCGTCGTGCGACCCGTCGTCGCCGAGACCACCGCGCTCGGAGCGGCCTACGCGGCCGGCCTCGCCGTGGGCTACTGGGCCGACCTCGACGAGCTGCGCGCGAACTGGCAGGAGGACTCGCGCTGGACGCCCGACCTCGACTCGGCCGAGCGCGACCGGCTGTACCGCAACTGGAAGAAGGCCGTCACGAAGACGATGGACTGGGTCGACGAGGACGTGCAGTAGCCCTCCTCGGTCAGCTACGCGCGGGTGGCCGCGATCCAGTCGTCGAGCTTCTGGGTCGCGGCCCCTGTGTCGATGGCGGTGGCGGCGATGGCCATCTTCTCCTCGAGGCGCTCCACCATCGCCCGGTCGACCTCCGCCGGGTCGGACGCCAGCTCGAACGCCACGAGCCCGGCCGCCGCGTTCAGCAGCACCATGTCGCGCACCGGACCGGAGTCGCCGGCGAGGGTGCGGCGCACGATCTCGGCGTTGTGCTCGGCGTCGCCGCCCCGCAGCTCGTCGATGGTCGAGGTGCGGATGCCGAGGTCGCGCGGGTTGAGGTCGTGCTCCTTCACCGACCCGCGTGAGACCTCCCAGATGTGGCTGTGGCCCGTGGTGGTCAGCTCGTCGAGCCCGTCGTCGCCGCGGAAGACCAGCGCCGTCGCGCCGCGGGTCTGGAACACGCCGGTGATCAGCGGCACCCGGTCGAGGTGGGCGACGCCGACGGCGGAGGCCTCGGCGCGGGCGGGGTTGCAGAGCGGGCCGAGGAAGTTGAACACCGTGGGCACGCCGAGCTCGGCCCGGACGGCCCCGGCGTTCTTGAAGCCGGGGTGGAACTTCGCCGCATAGGCGAAGGAGATGCCGGTCTCCAGCAGCACGGCGGCCACCCGCTCGGGCTCGAGCTCGAGGTCGATGCCGAGCGCGCGCAGCACGTCGGAGGAGCCGGAGAGCGAACTCGCCGCCTTGTTGCCGTGCTTGATCACGGGGACGCCGCTCGCCGCCGCCACGATGGACGCCATGGTCGACACGTTGACGGTTCCGTAGCTGTCGCCGCCGGTGCCGACGATGTCGAGCGCGAAGGGATCGACCTCCAGCGGGAGGGCGTGGTCGAGGATCGCGTCGCGGAAGCCGACGATCTCGTCGACCGTCTCGCCCTTGGCCCGGAGCGCCACCAGGAAACCGGCCAGCTGCGCCTCGGTCACCTCACCCAGCATGATCCTGTCCATCGACCAGGTGGCCTGCGAGATCGACAGATCCCGCCCGGTCAGGAGTCGCGCGATCATCGAGGGCCAGGTGAGCGTTTCAGCCATGGGAGCGATCCTACGGGCCGCTCCGAACGGGACACGCCGGTGGTGGGCCCCAATGGTGCGCCGAATGCAAAACCACGCCCCGATATCGGACATAATGGAACAGTGACGAGCAGCTCATTGACCCATTCTCAGAGTGCCCCTGTGGTCCAGCGCCCCAACACCGTGGCGGTGGGCACCATCGTGTGGCTCGGCAGCGAGGTCATGTTCTTCGCGGGCCTCTTCGCCATCTACTTCACGCTGCGCTCCACGAACCCGGGCGCCTGGGCCGAGCAGGCCGGCGTGCTGAACGTGCCCTTCGCGGCCGTGAACACGATCATCCTGGTCATCTCGTCGTTCTGGTGCCAGTTCGCCGTCTGGGCCGCCGAGCGCGGCCAGGTCAAGCGCACCAGCTGGGCCCCGAAGGACTGGGGCCTCACCGAGTGGCTCTTCCTCACCTACGCCTTCGGCGCCGTCTTCGTCAGCGGCCAGGTGCTCGAGTACGCGACCCTCGTCTCCGAGGGCATCACCATCGACGGCAACGCCTACGGCTCGGCGTTCTACCTCACCACCGGCTTCCACGCCCTGCACGTCACCGGCGGCCTCATCGCGATGCTGCTCATGCTCGGCCGCGTCTTCGCGGTCAAGAACTTCGGTCACAAGGAGGCGACGTCGATCATCGTCGTCTCGTACTACTGGCACTTCGTCGACGTGGTCTGGATCGGCCTCTTCTTCGTCATCTACGTGCTGAAGTAGCGCTCCACCCCGATCAACCCGACGCAGCACCCGCAGTACCGAAAGAGAGTTGAGAGAATGGCCCGCAGGAGCAGGAAAGCAAACAGACGCCACCCCCTGGCGACTGTGCTGCTGATCGCTATCGGCCTCGTCGTCACGGGCGGCGGCTACGCCGCGTTCAGCAGCACCACCGCTGCGACCGCCGAGACGGACATGTCGAGCCAGCAGGTCATCGACGAGGGCGAGAAGCTCTTCGCCTCGAACTGCGCCACCTGCCACGGCATGAGCCTGCAGGGCACCGACGACGGCCCCAGCCTGATCGGCGTCGGCGCGGCCTCGGTCAACTTCCAGGTCGGCACCGGCCGCATGCCGCTCGCGATGCAGGGCCCCCAGGCCATGCAGAAGCCCGTGCAGTTCACCGACGAGCAGACGGCCGCGATGGCCGCCTACGTCGCGTCCATCTCCCCCGGCCCGGCCATCCCCGACGCCAGCCTCCTGCAGGCCGACGGCGACGCCGCGAACGGCGGCGAGCTGTTCCGCATCAACTGCGCCATGTGCCACAACGTCGCCGGCGCCGGCGGTGCGCTCACCGAGGGCAAGTACGCCCCCGAGCTCACCGGCGTGCTGGCCACGCACATCTACGAGGCCATGCTCACCGGCCCGCAGAACATGCCCGTCTTCAACGACGACAACCTCACGCCCGAAGACAAGCGCGACATCATCACCTATCTCAAGTACGTCGAGAACAACCCGTCGCCCGGTGGCTTCGAGCTCGGCAACCTCGGCCCGGTCGCCGAGGGCCTCTTCGCCTGGATCTTCGGCCTCGGCGCGATCATCGGACTGATGGTCTGGCTGACCGCCAAGTCCAACTGATCCGCGTGACCACAGCAATCACCAGCAGCAGCTCGAAAGGGATACACAATGGCACATGACGAGGTGAGCGGCATCGACTCAGCCGCCTCCGATTCGTCGGCCGTCGAGACGAGTCATCGCACTTCGGCGGGTACAGCGGTCATTGGCTCCGACGTGGAGAACCCGGGAGAGCCGCCGCACCGCGCGCGCGTCACCGATCTCGACCCGGCGAAGGCGAAGCACGCCGACCGCACGGTCTACACCCTGTTCTACCTCTCGATCGCGGGCAGCATCTTCGCCCTCGCGGCCTACATGGCCTTCCCGATCGAAGACGGCGACCCCGTCGCCCTCCGTCTGAACACCCTCTTCATCGGCCTCGGCTCGGCTCTCGCCCTCTTCGGCATCGGCCTCGCGGCCGTGCACTGGGGCAAGGCGCTGATGGTCGACAAGGAGGGCATCGACGTCCGTCACCCGGTGCGCGGCACCGACGAGACGCGTGCCAGGGCCGTCGAGATCTTCGACCAGGCCGACAAGGAGTCGGGCTTCGGACGACGCACCCTCATCCGGAACAGCCTGATCGGCGCCATCATCGCCTTCCCGCTGCCGGGTCTCGTGCTCTTCCGCGGCCTCGGCCCGCAGGATCAGGACCCGGTGGAGCTGCTCAGCCACACCATGTGGAAGAAGGGCGCGCGTCTGACGCTCGACCCGAGCGGCATCCCCGTCAAGGCGTCCGACATCACCATCGGATCGGTGTTCCACATCATCCCCGAGGGCCTGAACGAGCGCGAAGACCTGCTCGAGCAGAAGGCCAAGGCCGCGGTGCTGCTCATGCGCCTCGACCCGGCCGACCTGAACATCAGCCCGGAGCGCGAGGGCTGGTCGTACGACGGCATCGTCGCGTACTCCAAGATCTGCACGCACGTCGGATGCCCGGTGGCACTCTACGAGCAGCAGACCCATCACCTCCTCTGCCCCTGCCACCAGTCGACCTTCGACGTGGTGAACGAGGCCAAGGTGATCTTCGGGCCGGCCAAGCGGCCGCTGCCCCAGCTGCCCATCGAGGTCGACTCGGAGGGCTACCTCGTGGCACAGAGCGACTTCCACGAGCCCGTCGGACCTAGCTTCTGGGAGCGTTCATGACCAGCACGATCGAGAGGACCGAAGCCGCTGAGGCTCCGGCGACTCCGAAGAAGGGCGGCGGCATCACCGGCGCCGCCGCGAACTATCTCGACGAGCGCACGAGCATCTCGGCGGTCGTCAAGGAGTTCGGCCGCAAGATCTTCCCCGACCACTGGTCGTTCATGCTCGGCGAGGTGGCGCTCTACAGCTTCGTCGTCATCATCCTGTCGGGGACGTTCCTGACGTTCTTCTTCCAGGCCTCGATGGTCGAGACGCACTACGACGGTGCTTTCGTGCCGCTCAAGGGCGTCGAGATGTCGGCCGCCATGGACTCGGCGCTGCACATCTCGTTCGACGTGCGCGGCGGTCTCCTGGTGCGTCAGATCCACCACTGGGCGGCGCTGCTGTTCATCGCCTCCATCGGCCTGCACATGCTGCGCGTGTTCTTCACGGGTGCGTTCCGCAAGCCGCGTGAGCTGAACTGGATGATCGGCTTCGTGCTGTTCGTCCTCGCGATGGCCGAGGGCTTCACCGGCTACTCGCTCCCCGACGACCTGCTCTCGGGCAACGGCCTCCGCATCATCGACGGCCTGATCAAGGGCATCCCGTTCATCGGCACCTGGACCTCGTTCCTGCTGTTCGGCGGCGAGTTCCCGGGCACCGCCATCGTGGGGCGCCTCTACACGCTGCACATCCTGCTGCTGCCGGCCATCCTGGTCGCCTTCCTGGCCCTGCACCTGGTGTTCGTGGTCGTGCACAAGCACACCCAGTTCGCCGGCCCCGGCCGCACCGAGAAGAACGTGATCGGCTACCCGATCCTCCCCGTGTACGCGGCGAAGGCCGGCGGCTTCTTCTTCCTGGTGTTCGGTGTCATCGCCCTGATGGCGTCGTTCTTCACGATCAACCCGATCTGGAACTACGGCCCCTACGACCCCTCCCCCGTCTCGGCCGGAACCCAGCCCGACTGGTACATCGGCTTCGCCGACGGCGCCCTGCGACTCATCCCGCCGGGCTGGGAGTTCGTCTGGCTGAACCACACCTGGTCGATCAACATCCTGGTGCCGGTCGTCGCGCTGGTGCTGCTGCTCCTGTTCGTCGCCATTTACCCCTTCGTCGAGAGCTGGGTCACGGGCGACAAGCGCGAGCACCACATCCTCGACCGCCCGCGGAACGCCCCGACCCGCACCGCCATCGGCGCGGCCGGCGTCACGTTCTACGCGGCGCTCTGGGCGGCGGCCTCGTCCGACCTCATGGCCACGCACTTCCAGCTCTCCATCGAGGGCGTCATCCACGTCGTCCAGGCGTGGGCGGTGCTCGGCCCGTTCGTGGCGTACTTCATCACGAAGCGCGTCTGCATCGGCCTGATGAAGAAGGACCGTGAGATCGTGCTGCACGGCTACGAGTCGGGCCGCATCGTCCGCCTCCCGGGCGGCGAGTACATCGAGGTGCACGAGCAGCTCGACGACTACGAGCGCTGGAAGCTGGTCGACTACGAGTCCTTCGAGCCGATCATGCTGCGCCCGAACGCCAACGGCAAGATCACCCCGGTGATGCGCCTTCGCTCGGCCATGTCGAACTGGTTCTTCGAGGACCGCATCGCCCCGGCGTCCCGCGCCGAGCTCGACGCGGCCCACGGCCACGGCCACGCCCCCGCTGTGGGCACCGGCTCCCCCGCCCGCGGTGAGCTCGAAGACCCGACCGGCGGCAACACGCACCACTGACCGCGCGCGGGCTCCCGCCCGCCGCCGCTCCGCCCAGCGCCCGCCCCCTTACGGGGCGGGCGCTTCGCGCTGCGTGAGTAGGAAGTGCTCATAACGCCATGGGTTCTCTCGATCGGACTCTGGGAAGGTCCATCTGCTGCTACGTGACCGTGCAGGTCGGTCGGGCGACCTGGGAGATCTCTCTCCTCAGCGGTTTTGGACGATATCGACGCTGAGCGCCAGCAGCTGCGGGGGTCCAACATCCCCGAGCCGCAAGGCGGCGAGGAGGCGCCAGGTCGCGACAGGCTTTCGCTTCACGATGCACTTCGAGAACAACGTCGGCCGTGGGCGAGAAGAGCTGCGTGATGGACATCGTGCCGACGGCCTCGATCGCCGAGCGCATCCACGGCGACGACCGGTACGAGACCGCGGCGGTCGTCGCCTGGGAGATCGCGCCCGCCGAGACCCCGCTCGTGTACGTCGCGAGCGGCGAGAACTACCCGGATGCTCTCAGCGCCACGGCGATCGCCGCTCAGCACAACGCTCGCTCGTCCTGTCGATGCCGCGACCGGGCTTAAGTTCCCGGACGCACTGAGCGCGAGTCCGGCGGCCGCGAAGAACACGGCACCTGTGCTGCTCGTCAAGGGCGACGCCACCGCGCTGAGCGTCGACGAGAAGGCGCTCCTGACCGCCCGCGGGGTGACCAGCGCCACCGTGTTCGGTGGCGAGGACACCGTCTCCGCTCCCCTGGCGGCCGATATCAAGTCGGTGACCACGGCTCTGACCCGCATCGACGGCGACGATCGGTTCATCGTCTCGGCGAACGTCACCGCCGCGAACTGGACCGCTCCCGTCGACACCGTCTACTTCGCGACGGGTGAGAACTACCCCGACGCCCTCGCCGGCGGTGTTCTGGCGGGCATCACGAAGTCGCCCGTCCTCCTTGTGTGCTCGACGCGGCGCTGGAGAACCTGCCGATCTGCAGCTGATCCTGGTCGGCCGGTCGGCTGAACGGTGAACAGGGGCCCGCTCGTCCACGTCGGACGGGTGGGCCTCTTCGCTCGGCCCGGACAACGCCGAAGGCCCGCTCCGGGTGGGAGCGGGCCTTCGGGACGTGCGGGGTGGTACGGCAGAGTCAGCGGGCGAAGTAGCCGCGGTAGTACTCGTAGGTCCAGCCGACCACGGCGACCAGCACGAGCGCGCCGGCGAGGAAGCAGATCCAGAAGCCGACCGCGAGGCCGAGCATGAGGAGGGCGCCGCCACCTGCGAGGATGATGGGCCACCAGCTCCAGGGGCTGTAGAAGCCGATTTCGGGGTCGCCGTCGTCGATGTTGGCGTCAAGGCGGTCTTCCGGGAGCTCCGCACCCTGCGCCTTGTGCACCCGGCTCAGGTAGAAGGCGAGGAACGCCGACAGCACCGCCGCGAGGCCGATGCCGACAGTTCCGACCCACTCGAGCTGGCCGTCGTACCAGATCAGCGACCACACGGTGTAGGCCACGGCGGCCAGAACCATGAAGACGGTCAGGATCCAGAAGAGGTTGGTATTGGCTCTCATGGCGCTACTTCACCTTGTCGTTCACGATGTCGTACGTGGGGGCATCGGGGGCGTCCTTCGCCGGGCCCACGCCGACCGGGATGCCGGCCTCGGGGTGGTTGAGGTCGAACGCCGGCGACTCCGAACGGATGCGCGGGATCGAGGTGAAGTTGTGCCGCGGCGGCGGGCACGAGGTCGCCCACTCGAGCGAGCGGCCGTAGCCCCACGGGTCATTCACCGTGACCTTCGGCGCCTTTCGGGCCGTGATGTACACGTTCAGGAAGAACGGGATCATCGAGGCCGCGAGGATGAACGATCCGATGGTGGAGAGCTGGTTCATCCAGGCGAAGCCGTCTTCGGGCTGGTAGGTCGCGTACCGTCGCGGCATGCCCATGACGCCCAGCCAGTGCTGGATGAGGAACGTCGTGTGGAAGCCGATGAACAGCAGCCAGAAGTGCCAGTGGCCGAGACGCTCGTTGAGCATCTTGCCGGTCCACTTGGGCCACCAGAAGTAGAAGCCCGAGAACATCGCGAACACCACGGTGCCGAACACCACGTAGTGGAAGTGCGCCACCACGAAGTACGTGTCGGAGACGTGGAAGTCGAGCGGCGGCGACGCCAGTATGACGCCGGTCAGACCACCGAAGGTGAAGGTGATCAGGAAGCCGATCGCCCAGACCATCGGGGTCTCGAAGGTCACCGAGCCGCGCCACATCGTGCCGACCCAGTTGAAGATCTTCACACCCGTCGGCACCGCGATGAGCATGGTCATCAGGGCGAAGAAGGGCAGCAGCACCGAGCCGGTGACGTACATGTGGTGCGCCCAGACCGTGACCGAGAGGGCGGCGATCGAGATCGTCGCGTAGATCAGGGTCTTGTAGCCGAAGATCGGCTTGCGGCTGAAGACCGGGAACACCTCGGAGACGATGCCGAAGAACGGCAGCGCGATGATGTACACCTCGGGGTGGCCGAAGAACCAGAACAGGTGCTGCCAGAGCAGCACGCCGCCGTTGGCCGCGTCGTAGATGTGGGCTCCGAACACGCGGTCGGCGCCGAGGGCGAAGAGCGCGGCGGCGAGCACCGGGAAGGCCATCAGCACGAGGATCGACGTCACCAGGATGTTCCAGGTGAAGATGGGCATCCGGAACATGGTCATGCCGGGGGCGCGCATCGTGATGATCGTGGTGATGAAGTTCACGCCACCGAGGATGGTGCCGAAGCCCGAGAGGCCGAGGCCGAAGACCCAGAGGTTTCCACCGTCACCGGGTGTGAACGTCGTCGACGACAGCGGTGCGTAGGCGAACCACCCGAACGAGGCGGCGCCCTGCGGGGTGAGGAATCCGGAGACCGCGATCAGCGAGCCGAACAGGAACAGCCAGAAGGCGAAGGCGTTCAGTCGCGGGAACGCCACGTCGGGCGCACCGATCTGCAGCGGCATGATCACGTTGGCGAAGCCCGCGAACAGCGGCGTCGCGAACATGAGCAGCATGATCGTGCCGTGCATGGTGAACAGCTGGTTGTACTGGTCCTTCGTCTGCAACAGCTCGAGACCTGGCTCGAACAGCTGGGCGCGGATGACCAGGGCCATCACTCCGCCCAGGCAGAAGAACAGGAACGACGCGATCAGGTACATGTACCCGATGGTCTTGTGGTCGGTGGAGGTGATCCACTTGACCAGGATGTTGCCCTTGCGTCCGACCGACTTGGAGGGGGTCGGAGTGGGCGCCGGGAGAGCTGCGCCGCTCGCGGGCGCAACGTCGACGGTTGCAGTCATGTCGCGTTCCTACTCTTCTTCGTGCGCGGGCTCGCCGATGCCCGGGAGGTTCTGGTTGCGGTCGTACTCGTGACCGAGCTGGCCCTCGTTGCCGGCGGCACGGAGGGTCTCGATGTAGCTGTCGTACTCCTGCTGCGAGACGACCTTGACGTTGAAGAGCATCATCGAGTGGTACTCGCCGCACAGCTCGGCGCACTTGCCGGTGTACGTGCCCTCCTTCTCGGGAGTGACGTACATGTAGTTCGTCTTGCCGGGCAGCATGTCCTTCTTGTAGAGGAAGTCGATGACCCAGAAGGAGTGGATGACGTCGCGCGACTCGAGCTGGATCTCGATCTGCTTGCCCACAGGCAGGTACAGGGTCGGGATCTCGGACTCGACGAGGTTGCCGTTGTCGTCGTCGGGGTCGTCCTGACCCTGCACGCCGGCGTAGTAGACGTCGTCGTTGGTGTAGTTGAAGTCCCACGCCCACTGCTTGCCGAACACCTGGATGGTGTAGTCGGGCTTCTCGTAGGCCTGCTCGATCGCGCTCTGGTCGCGGGCCGTGAAGGCGAAGAAGCCGAGCACGAGGATGAGCGGCACGACCGTGTAGAAGATCTCGATCGGCATGTTGTAGCGCAGCTGCGCCGGCAGGCCGGTCTGGCCCTTGCGGCGGCGGTAGACCACGATCGCCCAGATGGTGAGACCCCACGTGAGCACACCCACGATGAGCAGCACGATCCACGACGTGACCCAGAGGCCGATGACGCGGTCGACGTTGTTCGTGGTGCCGGGCTCGGTGGGAAGCCAGCCTTGGAGCTGGTCCTGCGTGCAGCCGGCGAGGACAACGGACATGAGCGCCGCGATAGGGATCGCGGCCCATCGGAGACGTCGGTTAGAGCGCACCAGAGACCTTTCGGGAAGCTACACCATCAGTGTATTTGACCTTCTCCTAGCCTACTGTGTCGATTTACCGGTCGGAGCCACAGCCACCCCGCATCCGAGGGTGGTAGCGCACGAAAAAAGGGGCCGTCCCGGTGTGGAACGGCCCCTTCTCGGATGCGCGTGGAGCTGCGCTGACGGCGTGGCGACTAGTGGAACGAGTCTCCGCACGCGCAGCTGCCCGAAGCGTTCGGGTTGTCGATCGTGAAGCCCTGCTTCTGGATGGTGTCTTCGAAGTCGATGGTGGCGCCCTCGAGGTAGGGGACGCTCATCTTGTCGACGATGACCTCGACGCCGTCGAAGTCGACCGCCGCGTCGCCGTCGAGCATGCGCTCGTCGAAGTACAGCTGGTAGATCAGGCCCGAGCAGCCACCGGGCTGGACGGCGACGCGCAGACGAAGGTCGTCACGGCCCTCCTGCTCGAGCAGGTTCTTGACCTTGGTGGCGGCGGTGTCGGTGAGACCCACCTTGTGAGCCGGCGCCTCGACGGCAGCCGTCAGGATCGTGTCGCTCATGTGCACTCCTTGTCGATCGGAAGTATGGAGGAAGTCTAACTCCGGAAACCCGGGACCCTGCTCAGGAATTCCCGCCGCGCCCGTCGAGTCTCAGCAGCAGCAGCGCCTCGGTCTGGATGGCCCGCTTGAAGACCCCCAGGTGGAGCGACTCGTTCGGGCTGTGCGCCCGGGTGTTCGGGTCTTCGACCCCGGTCACCAGGATCTGCGCCTCGGGGAAGACCCGCGACAGGTCGGAGATGAACGGGATGGACCCGCCGATGCCCGCCTCGACGGGCTCGGCGCCCCAGGCGTCGCGCATCGCGTCTTTCGCCGCGGTGACGGCCCAGCCCGAGGTGTCGACGAGGAAGGGGTCTCCGGTGTCGACGTCGTCGATGGCGACGTGCGCCCCGAACGGGACGTGATCGCGGACGTGTCGCTCGATGGCCTCGAAGGCCTTCTGGGCGGGCTGGCCGGGCGCGATGCGGGCGCTGATGCGCACCGAGACACTCGGGATGAGGGTGTTCGAGGCGTTGGCCACCGAGGGCGCGTCGATGCCCGTGACCGTGACGGTCGGCTTCGCCCACATGCGGGAGAGCACCGAGCCGGTGCCGAGTGGCGTGACGCCGTCGAGCAGGCCGACGTCGTCGCGCAGGGAGTCTTCGCCGTAGGGCGGTGCGTCGATCTCGCGGCCCTCGAGCCCCGCGACCGCGACCGCGCCCGAGTCGTCGTGGAAGGACGCGAGCAGGCGCACGGCGGCCACCATCGCATCGGGCGCCGCTCCCCCGAACATGCCCGAGTGCGAGGCGTGCGCGAGCGTCGACACGGTGAGGCGGAAGGTGACGTTGCCACGGAGGCTGACGGTGAGGGAGGGGGTCTGTGTATCCCAGTTGTCGGAGTCGGCGACCACGATGACGTCGGCGGCGAGCTTCTCGCGGTGCGCCTCGAGGAAGTTCGCGAAGGAGCGGGAGCCGAACTCCTCCTCCCCCTCGATGAAGAGCACCAGCCCCAGGTCGAAGTCGGGCCCGGCGACCTCGGTGAGCGCGCGGATGGCGGACAGGTGCGACTCGACGCCCGCCTTGTCGTCGGCGGCGCCCCGGCCGTAGAGCCGGTCGCCGCGGACGGTCGGCTCGAACGGCGGTGACTCCCACTCCTCGTCGCGCCCAGGGGGCTGAACGTCGTGGTGCGCGTAGAGCAGCACGGTCGGCCGACCGTTGCGCGCGGCACGGGTGGCGAGCACGGCGGGCTGGCCGAGCTCCCCCGGCTGCCCGTCGGCACCGGCCATCGGTGCGCGGAGGATCTCGACCGACTCGAAGACACCGAGGTCGCGAGCATGGCCCGCGACGGCCTCGGCGCTGGCCGCCACGTGGGCCGGGTCGAACGCCGACCACGACACCGAGGGGATGCGCACCAGCGCACTCAGTTCGGCGATGCTCGCCGGGAGCGCGAGCTGCACGGCCTCGACGAGGGCGGCCTCACGGTCGGTGAGACCAGGAGGAGCATTCGGAGGCAACGAGGAGTCTGGAGCGTCTGTCATGAAGGTAATCTTAAGAGACCGACGAACGAGGACACCGTGGCCAGAAAAAGCAGTGCAGCAGAACCCGTGATCGAGGCTCCTGTGGAGGAGCAGACCGGAACGGGCAAGGGGCACGCTACGCCGACCCGCAAGGAGCGCGAAGCAGCCAACAAGCGCCCCCTGGTTCCCAACGACCGCAAAGAGGCGACGAAAGACGCCCGCCGCCGCCAGCAGGAGCTGCGCGAGCGCGCCCGCGTCGGCATGGCGAACGGCGACGAGAAGTACCTGCCGCTGCGTGACAAGGGCCCGCAGCGCCGCTACGTGCGCGACTACATCGACGCCCGCTTGAACCTCGGCGAGTTCATCATCCCGGCGATGTTCGTCGTGATCCTGCTCACGCTCGTGCCCGCGCCCGAGCTGCAGGCCGGCGTCATGCTCGGCCTCTACGCCTTCGTGCTGATCGTGATCGCCGACTGCGTGTTCGTGAACTTCCGCCTGATGAAGAAGCTCCGAGTGAAGTTCGGCGCCGACAACGTCGAGCGAGGGCTGCGCTGGTACGCGACGATGCGCGCCCTGCAGTTCCGCCGCCTGCGCCTGCCGAAGCCGCAGGTGAAGCGCGGCGAGTTCCCCAAGTAGGCGAACCCCCACCGGCAAACCCCGCCTGGCAGTCCCCGCCAGGAGAACCCGCGGCAGGCGAACCCGCGGCAGGCGACCCCCGAGGCGCGACCGCGGCCGGGCGTGAGGGTCAGGCCCGCGAGAGACCGCGGTTGATCTCGCGCACCCAGAGCGGCCCGCGGTAGAGGAACGCCGTGTACCCCTGCACGAGCGTCGCACCGGCGTCGAGCCGCGCGCGCACGTCGGCCGCGGTCTCCACTCCCCCGACCGAGATGACGCACATCGTCGGGGGCACGACCGAGCGGATGCTCCGCAGCACCTCGAGCGACCGCGACGCCAACGGCGCCCCTGACAGCCCGCCCGCCCCGGCGGCCTCGACGACCGATGCCGGCGTGCGGAGCCCCTCGCGGGAGATGGTCGTGTTGGTCGCGATGATGCCGTCGAGCCCGAGCTCGACCGCGAGCGTGGCGATCTTCGCCACCTCGTCGTCGGTCAGGTCGGGGGCGATCTTGACGAGGAGCGGCGTCGGGCCCGCCTCGCCCTTGACCGCCGAGAGCAGCGGCCGCAGCCGGTCGAGCTCCTGCAGGCCGCGCAGACCGGGCGTGTTGGGCGAGCTGACGTTCACCACGAGGTAGTCGGCCATCGGCGCCAGCGCCCGGGTGCTCTCGAGGTAGTCGTCGACCGCGTCGTCGACGTCGACGACCCGGCTCTTGCCGATGTTCACCCCGATGACGGGTCGCGGATGCTCGGCCGAGCGCACCCGCGCCAGCCGCAGCGCCGCGGAGGCCGCCCCGTGGTTGTTGAAGCCCATGCGGTTCACCACGGCACGGTCGGCGATCAGCCGGAACAGCCTCGGCTTCGGGTTGCCGGGCTGCGCCCGAGAGGTGATGGTGCCGACCTCGACGTGGCCGAAGCCGAGGGCGCCGAAGCCCCGGATGCCCTTCGCGTCCTTGTCGAACCCGGCCGCGAGGCCGAAGGGGGTGGGGAAGCGGAGGCCGAGGGCCGTGACCGAGATGTCGGAGGTGGGCCGGGTGAAGCGGGCGACCAGCTTCTCGAGGCCGACCCGAGGGATGCCCTCGATGACCGAGAAGGCGAGGTGGTGCGCCGCCTCCGGATCCATCTTCGACAGCACGTGCCGGAAGAGCAGGCCGTAGGCGCTCACTCGGCCGTGCGAGCGGTGTCGCCTCCGGTCGCGGCGGCCTGCTCGTGCTCGACGCGGAGCAGCGTGATGGCCGCCTCGAAGTCGTCGAGCGAGTCGAAGCCCTGGTAGACGCTGGCGAAGCGGAGGTAGGCCACCTCGTCGAGCTCGCGGAGGGGCTGCAGGATGGCGAGGCCGATGTCGTTCGCCTCGATCTGCGCCGCTCCGCTCAGGCGAACCGTCTCCTCGACGCGCTGCGCGAGCACCGCGAGGTCGCTGTCGGTGACCGGGCGGCCCTGGCAGGCCTTGCGCACACCGCTGACGATCTTCTCGCGGCTGAACGGCTCGACCACGCCGGAGCGCTTGATGACGTTCAGCGACGCGGTCTCGGTGGTGCTGAAGCGCCGCCCGCAGTCGGGGCACTGACGGCGGCGGCGGATGGCGAGGCCGTCGTCGGTGGTGCGCGAGTCGACGACGCGGGAGTCGGGGTAGCGGCAGTAAGGGCAGAACATGGCCCTTCCAGGGTACCGGCTCGCACGGGCATCCCGGCCGCACCGCACACGCCTGGGGAGAACACGGCCGCCCCGCGGCACGGTGCAGGAGCGGAGCCGTGTCGGAGCGGCTGGGACTACCGCGCGAACCGGGCCGTGACCGCCTCACCGTGCGCCGGCAGGTTCTCGGCCTCGGCCAGCGCGACGATGCGGTCGGCGACCTCCCGCAGGGCCGACGACGAATAGCGGATGACCTGCTGCGGCCGGAGGAAGGTGTACGCCCCGAGCCCCGACGAGAAGCGCGACTGCCCGCCCGTCGGCAGCACGTGGTTCGACCCGGCGAGGTAGTCGCCGAGACTCACCGGCGAATAGGCGCCCACGAAGATGGCGCCGGCGTTCGTCAGGAGGGTGAGCACCGCATCCGGATCTGCCACCTGCACCTCGAGGTGCTCGGGCCCGTAGGCGTTGCTGAAGGCGGCGGCGAGCTCGATCGAGTCGACCAGCACCACGGCCGACTGCGGGCCGTCGAGGGCGACGGCGACGCGGTCGGCGTGCTTGGTCGAGGCGGCCACGCCGTCGAGCTGCGCGAGCACGGCCTCGGCCAGGGCGGGCGAGTCGGTGACGAGCACCGCGGCGGCGAGCTCGTCGTGCTCGGCCTGGCTGACCAGGTCGGCGGCGACGAAGGCTGGGTCGGCTGTGCCGTCGGCGACGATGAGGATCTCGGTCGGGCCGGCCTCGGAGTCGATTCCGACGACGCCGCGCACGACCCGCTTGGCGGCGGCCACGTAGACGTTGCCCGGGCCGGTGATGACCTGCACCGGGTCGAGCCCGATCTCGTCGACGCCGTGGGCGAGGGCGCCGATCGCGCCCGCTCCCCCGATGGCGTAGACCTCGGTGACGCCGAGCAGACCGGCCGCCGCGAGGATCGTGGGGTGCACGCGGCCGCCGAACTCGCGCTGGGGCGGGGAGGCGATGGCGATCGATCCGACGCCGGCGAGCTGGGCGGGCACCGTGTTCATCACGACGCTGGAGGGGTAGACGGCCTTGCCGCCGGGCACGTAGAGGCCGACACGGTCGACGGGCTGCCAGCGCTGCTGGACCACGGCGCCGGAGGCCAGCTCGGTGGTGCGCGCATCCGGGATCTGGGCCGCCGTGGCCTGGCGGACGCGCACGATCGCCTCGTCGAGGGCGGCACGCACGGCGGGGTCGAGCTCGGCGACCGCCTCGTCGATGTGCTGCTGAGGCACCCGCACGTGCTCGGGCTCGACGCCGTCGAAGCGGCGCGCCTGGTCGCGGAGGGCGACGAGACCGTCGCTCCGCACCGCCTCGACCAGGGCGGCGGCGGCCTCGTGGGCCACCGAGACGTCGGTGTCGGCGCGCGGAACCAGCTGCACGAACTCGGATCGGGTGGGGGTCTGGCCGCGGAGGTCAATCGTTCGGATCATGGCGGTAACAGCCTACCGGCGGGCGGACGGCTCCGAAGAGTGGCCTGCCCCCGACGGAGCGGACGGCGGCTGCCTCAGAACGGCGGTCGGCCGTGCATCCGCTCGAAGGCCCGGAACCAGCGCGCCCGCGCCCCGGCGATCACCAGGAGCATCACGCCGGCCCCGCCCGCCAGGATCAGCAGACCGACGCCGACCACGGCGGCGCCTGCGGATTCCTTGCCGATCGCCGAGACCCCGAACAGGATGCCGACGACGAGCAGGAGAACACCCAGGAGCGCTTCGCTCAGCGGCTTCTTCAGAGTCATGCGGAAGCGTCCGGATGACGGGTTGGTGCTCATCCACGCGAACGGCTCCGGCGGGAGGCGGTCGGGGCGGGGGCCGGGCTCGCTCATGCGGCCGGGAGCGCGGTGAACGCGGCCAGCCGGTCGAGCAGGGCGGCGTCACCGACGTCGTCGGTGCGGCCGTCGCCTGGCGCCTCGGCGTCGGCGAGATCCCAGCGACGACCGAAGGGATCCGGCTCCGCGCTGGGCCTGACGAAGAGGTGGTGCTTCGGCGAACCGAGCAGCTCCGTGCCGAAGTACGCGGTGCCGAGGGGATGCCGGGCCGCGTTGTCGGTGACGAGACGCGCCAGGAACTGGGCATCCGTGTAGTCAGGGGCCCTGACCACCATGGTCCACGTGCTCATCGCGGCGGGCGAGAGCAGCATCGACAGCCCGGGCGTCTGGAGGTAGACCGCCGCCTCGACGTCGCCCTCGTTCATCATCGCGATCTCGGTCCAGCGCACGGCCGTCTGGATCGCGACGATCAGCAGGCGGATGCCGCCGCGCGGCTCGAGCACGTCTGCGTCGACGGTCAGCTCGCCGCGAGCCACCAGGCTCGACGCGCCGAGTGCCGCGGTCTGGTCGGTGACGAAGCCGGGCTTGACCTGAAGGAAGCGCTCGGCCTGCGCCCGCGGGGGGCCCTCGGCGAGCGACAGGGCATAGGCGAGCTCGCCGGCGCCGTAGCTGGGGGCGTCGACGGGCTGGGCGGCGGGCTCGGCTGCGTCCCGGGTACGGGTGTCGGTCATCTCTGCTCCCTGGTGATGAGGCGGTCGCTGGTCGTGAGGCGGCCGCTGGTCGTGAGGCGGTCCATGGTCGTGAGGCGGGTGGTGGGGGAAAGGCGGTCAGGCGCCGCGGCGCTCACCACGGCCACAGGTCCTCCGCCACGTCGGCGACGCCCTCCGCGAAGTCCTGGGCGCCCTCGGCGATGGCCTCGCCGGCGTCGCCGATGGCCTCGGCCGTGTTGTCGACCGCGTCGTGGAAGACCGGGACGTTGTCGTAGAGGAGGCCGCCGAGCGCCATCCCGCCTGAGACGGCGCCGAGCACGAGGTTCGCCGGCGGAGGCGTGAACAGGGCGACCGCACCGATGGTGGTGGCCACCCCGTCGTAGCCCGCGCGCACGTAGTCGCCGTTCTGGTAGCTGTTGTAGGCCCCGGCGTAGCCGAGCACGACGCCGGCGGGACCGAGCACCTTGCCGGCCGTTCCGAGGAACTCCGCCGCCGAGCCCACGCGGCTCGCCAGGGCGCCGTCGCCCAGCACGTTGCTGAGACCCTGGGTGAGCGACCCCCAGTTGTTGCCTCCGAAGAAGTCGCTCGCCGTGTTGAAGCCGCTGGCGAAGGCCCGGAAGTCCAGCGCCGCGTCGAGGGACGAGAAGGCCCCGCCGAGACGCAGCTGGAGCAGCGCATCGATGCCGCCGACGATCCCGGCCGCGTCGAGGTAGTCCTGCAGCGACCCGACCACGGGGCTGTTCAGGATGTCGTCGAGCAGCGAGCCGTCATCATCCGTCTCGCCGCTGCCCGAGCCGTTCGCCCCGGGGAAGGGGCTGTCCCCTTGGTCGTCGCCCTGCCCGTCGCCACCCGGCCCCGATCCCCCGGGCACGCCCCCGCCGTCGACCGAGCTGGCCTGCTCCTGCTCGTCCGCGTTCTTCACCAGAGCGGATGCCGCCGCGACGAGCGCCTGGTTCGCACTCGAGAGCGAGACCCGGTAGGTGCTGTTCCAGTCCTGCTTGAACAGGGCCGCATCCGGACCGGACCAGGCGCTGGTGCCGTTGATCGACGCGGTGAGCGTGCTCGCCATGCCCGACAGCTGCGTCGCCTTCTGGTCGAAGTCCTTCGCCAGTGCGCGGAGCTGGTCGGCGTCGGCCCCCCAGAACCCACCCGTCATCTCGGCCGTCCCCTTCCCCGGTGCATCGGGCCCTTCGAACCCACCCGAATCCTCGCACGCCTCGGCCGGGAGTGCAGCCTGCGAGAGTGGGGACTACTCCCCATTGCGCCGGGCGCTCAGACCAGGCAGTTGGGCCCGAGCAGCGACTTCAGCTCGCCGTAGAGGTCGGCCGTGACGCGCACCTGGTAGGGCACCTCGAACACCCGCACGTTGTCGCTCTTCATCAGCCTCAGGCGCACCTCGGTGTCGCCCGCGTGCCGGATGAGCACGTCGTTCAGCGCCTGCACCGTGTCGGTCGTCGCGCGCGTCTCGGCCAGCGAGATGTGCAGCGGCCCCGAGCCGCCGACCTGTGAGAGCGCCGGCTGGAACAGGCTGTACGCATGCAGGTTCATGCCGTCGTCGCGCATCGACACGCGCCCGCGCACCACCACGATGGCGTCGTTCGTGAGCGCCGGCCCGAACTCCTGGTAGGTCTTGCCCATGAACATCGCGGTGATCTCGCCGCCGAAGTCCTCGACGGTGATCATGCCGTACTGGTTGCCCGACTGCTTGGCCACACGGTGCTGCACGCTCGTGATCAGCCCGGCCACCGTGACCTGGTCGCCGTCGTTCACGTGGTCCGACTCGAGCAGGTCCAGGATGCTCGTCGACGCGTGCTTCGCCAGCTCCACCTCGAGGCCGGCCAGCGGGTGGTCGCTGACGTAGAGGCCGAGCATGTCCCGCTCGAACGCGAGCTTGTCGCGCTTCGCCCACTCGGGGCGCGCCGGGATGTCGTGCACCTCCTCGGGCGCGTCCCACAGCGAGTCGAAGTCGAAGCCCACCTGGCCGTTGGCCTCGTTGCGCTTCTGCGACACCGCGTTGTCGATCAGGCCCTCGTGCACCTCGATCAGCGACCGGCGGGTGTTGCCGAGCGAGTCGAACGCGCCCGCCTTGATCAGCGACTCGATGGTGCGCTTGTTCGTGGCGCCGAGCGGGATCTTCTTCAGGAAGTCGCCGAAGGAGGTGAAGGCCCCCTTCTCCTCGCGGGCCTGCTTGATCAGCTCGACGACGTTCATCCCGACGTTCCGCACCGCACCCATGCCGAAGCGGATGTCGGTGCCGACGGCGGTGAAGAAGCCGATCGACTCGTTGACGTCGGGCGGCAGCACCTTGATGCCCATCCGGCGGCACTCGGAGAGGTACATCGCCATCTTGTCCTTGGAGTCGCCGACGCTCGTGAGGAGCGCGGCCATGTACTCGGCGGGATAGTGCGTCTTGAGGTAGGCGGTCCAGTAGGAGATGACGCCGTAGGCCGCGGAGTGCGCCTTGTTGAAGGCGTAGTCGGAGAAGGGCAGCAGGATGTCCCACAGCGTCTTGACGGCGGCCTCGGAGTAGCCGTTGTCGTGCATCCCCTTCGAGAAGCCCGCGTACTGCTTGTCGAGCTCGCTCTTCTTCTTCTTGCCCATCGCGCGGCGCAGCAGGTCGGCCTGGGCGAGCGTGAAGCCCGCGAGCTTCTGCGCGATCGACATCACCTGCTCCTGGTAGACGATCAGGCCGTAGGTGCCGCCGAGCACCTCCCGCAGGGGCTCCTCGAGCTCGGGGTGGATGGGCGTGATCGGCTGGATGCCGTTCTTGCGGAGGGCGTAGTTGGTGTGCGAGTCGGCGCCCATCGGGCCCGGGCGGTACAGCGCGAGCACCGCCGAGATGTCCTCGAAGTTGTCGGGCTTCATCAGCCGGAGGAGGCCGCGCATGGGCCCGCCGTCGAGCTGGAAGACGCCGAGCGTGTCGCCGCGGGCGAGCAGTTCGTAGGAGGGCTTGTCATCGAGTGTCAGGTCTTCGAGCACCAGGTCTTCGCCGCGGTTCGCGCGGATGTTGTCGAGCGCGTCGTCGATGATCGTGAGGTTTCTGAGCCCCAGGAAGTCCATCTTGATCAGCCCGAGGGCCTCGGCGGCCGGGTAGTCGAACTGGGTGACGATCTGGCCGTCCTGCTCCCGCTTCATGATCGGGATGATGTCGATCAGGGGGTCGCTCGACATGATGACGCCGGCCGCGTGCACGCCCCACTGGCGCTTGAGGTTCTCGATGCCGAGGGCCGTGTCGAAGACGGTGCGGGCCTCCGGGTCCATCTCGATGACGTTGCGGATGTCGACGGCCTCTTTGTAGCGCGGGTGCGCCTTGTCGAAGATGCCGGAGAGCGGGATGTCCTTGCCCATGATGGGCGGCGGCATCGCCTTGGTGAGCTTCTCGCCCATGCTGAACGGGAAGCCGAGCACGCGCCCCGAGTCCTTCAGGGCCTGCTTGGCCTTGATGGTGCCGTACGTGACGATCTGCGCCACGCGCTCGTCGCCGTACTTCTCGGTGACGTACTTGATCACCTCGCCGCGACGCCGGTCGTCGAAGTCGACGTCGAAGTCGGGCATCGAGACGCGGTCGGGGTTGAGGAACCGCTCGAAGATGAGGCCGTGCACCAGCGGGTCGAGGTCGGTGATCTTCATGGCGTAGGCCGCCATCGATCCGGCGCCGGAGCCACGGCCGGGGCCGACCCGGATGCCGTTGCGCTTGGACCAGTTGATGAAGTCGGCCACGACGAGGAAGTAGCCGGGGAAGCCCATGCCCTTGATGACACCGACCTCGTAGTCGGCGCGCTCGCGCACCTCCTGGGTGACGCCGTCGGGGTAGCGCTCCTTCAGCCCCGCCTCGACCTCCTTCTCGAACCAGGTGGCCTCGGTCTCGCCCTCGGGCACCGGGTAGCGCGGCATGTAGTTGGCGTCGGTGTCGAAGGCGACCTCGCAGCGCTCGGCGATGAGCAGCGTGTTGTCGCAGGCGTCGGGGTAGTCGCGGAAGAGCTGGCGCATCTCGGCCGCCGACTTCAGGTAGAACTCGTCGGCGTCGAACTTGAAGCGGTTCGGGTCGGAGAGGGTCGAGCCCGACTGCACGCAGAGCAGGGCGGCGTGGCTCGTGGCGTCGTGGGCGTGCGTGTAGTGCAGGTCGTTGGTGGCGACGAGCTTCAGGTCGAGCTGCTTGGCGAGCCGGATCAGGTCGGGCATGATCCGGCGCTCGATCTCGAGGCCGTGGTCCATGATCTCGGCGAAGAAGTTCTCTTTCCCGAAGATGTCGCGGAAGTCCGACGCCGCCTTGACGGCCTCGTCGTACTGGCCGAGACGGAGCCTCGTCTGGATCTCGCCCGACGGGCATCCGGTCGTGGCGATGAGGCCCTTGCCGTACTGGCTGAGGAGCTCACGGTCCATGCGTGGCTTGAAGTAGTAGCCCTCGATCGACGCCTTGGAGGAGAGCCGGAAGAGGTTGTGCATGCCCTCGGTCGACTCGCTGAGCAGGGTCATGTGCGTGTACGCACCGGCACCCGAGACGTCGTCGCCTCCGCCGTTGCCCCAGCGGATGCGCGTCTTGTCGGTGCGGTGGGTGCCAGGGGTGAGGTACGCCTCGGTGCCGATGATGGGCTTGATGCCGGCCTCGGTGGCCGTCCGCCAGAAGTCGTAGGCTCCGAAGACGTTGCCGTGGTCGGTGACCGCGACGGCGGGCATCCCCTGCTCTTTAGCGGCCTCGATCAGAGGTTTCACGCGGGCCGCGCCATCCAGCATCGAGTATTCGCTGTGGACGTGCAGGTGCACGAAGGAGTCGTTCGAGGGCACTGATTCTCCGGCTGTCTCGGCGTGGGGTCCAAGTCTAAACGTCGCCCGCACCGACCCGTCGGCGTGTCGCGGAGCACTTCGCCGGCGGACTGTTGCGATATGTGACCGGCCGAGTTCGGCAGGCGCTTACCCGCTGGCTAGCCTTGCTCCGCGGCTGCCGAACGCCGCAGAAGAGGTCATCATGAAAGCCGTTCGATTCGCACTCCTGGGGGCGGCCACCGCCGCACTGCTGATCGGCACGACCGCGTGCAGCAGCGGCTCGAGCGGCAGCGAGCCCGCCGAGAGCACCGGCGCCGCCGAGAAGACCGACATCGCGATCGGCTTCAACCCCGGCCCCTACAAGGAGATGTTCGACGGCGGCATCCTGCCCATCCTGGAGTCGGAGGGCTACAGCGTCGAGGAGCAGGACTTCACCGACGGGATCGTGACGAACGTCGCCGTGTCGGAGGGCGAGATCGACGCCAACATCATCCAGCACCCGGTCTACATGGACTTCGTCAACGCGCAGGAGGGGCTCAGCAACGTGGCGCTCGTGCAGGTGCCGACCCCGCGGATGGCGCTGTTCGGCGGCAAGTCGACGTCGCTCGACGACGTGAAGCAGGGGGCGACCGTCACCGTGCCGAACGCCCCGTCGAACCTGTACCGCGGCCTGCTCATCCTGCGCGACGCCGGACTGATCGATTTCGACGACGTCGACGACCCCAACACGGCCGACCTCTCGATCATCACCGACAACCCGCACGACCTGCAGATCACCGCGATCGAGAACGCCCAGCAGGTTCCGGCGCTGCAAGACGTCGACTACGCCACCATCCAGGGCAACTTCATCATCGCCGGAGGCCTCGACTACGACGACGCCCTCGCGGTGGAGGACCAGCCGATCGAGTTCTCGAACGTGGTCACGGTGCGGGATTCCGACGTCGACTCCGACTGGGCGCAGGCGATCAAGAAGGCCTACGAGTCGCCGGAGTTCATCGACTACGTCACCTCCGACCCGCAGTACGACGGGTACAACCTGCCCGAATGGTTCAATTGAGCGGATCGCAGGCGGGCCCCGAGGGCGGCATCGTCTTCGAGGGCGTGTCGAAGAGCTTCTCCCCCGACCGGAGGACGACGACCTCCGCGCTCCGCGATGTGCAACTGGAGGTGCCGCCCGGCACCGTGTTCGGTGTGATCGGCTACAGCGGCGCCGGCAAGTCGACGCTCATCCGTCTCGTCAACGGCCTGGAACGGCCGAGCTCGGGCCGGGTGCTGGTCGACGGCGTCGACATGGGCGCCCTGCGCGGCCGGCAGCTGCGCACCGCCCAGAAGCGCACCGGGATGATCTTCCAGCAGTTCAACCTGCTCGACACCGTGCGCGTGCGCGACAACGTCGCCATGCCGCTGCGGCTCGACGGCGTCAAGGCCGACCAGGCCCGCGCCCGGGCCGAGGAGGTGCTCGACTTCGTCGGCCTCTCGGGCAAGGCGGGAAGCTTCGCGGGAGAACTCTCGGGCGGGCAGAAGCAGCGGGTGGGCATCGCCCGGGCACTCGTGCGGAACCCGCGCATCCTGCTCTCAGACGAGGCGACCAGCGCCCTCGACCCGACGACGACGGCACAGATCATCGAGCTGCTGCGGAACGTCAACCGCGAGTACGGCACGACGGTGCTCGTGGTCACCCACGAGATGGACGTCATCAAGGACCTCGCCGACCAGGTGGCCGTGATGGCCGACGGCGAGATCGTCGAGCAGGGGCCGGTGCTCGACACCTTCCTGCGGCCGCGTTCGCCGATCACCCGCGACTTCGTCACCACCGTCGTGCCGCAGGGGCTGCCGGCGCGCGTGGTCGAGCACCTCGGCTCGGAGGGGCTGTGGCGGATGCTCCTCGTCGACGACGAGGTGACCCAGCCGCTGCTCTCCGACCTCATCACCGGCTTCGGCGTCGCGGTGAACATGCTGCACGCCGACATGACCTCCATCCAGGAGCACACCGTCGGTCAGATGATCGTCAAGGTGACCGGCCCCGCCGAGAAGGTCGCGGCCGCCCGCGCCTACCTCGCCGAGCGGGTCGTGCAGATCGAGGAGGTGCACGCGTGAACGACGAGAAGTGGACGCTGATCACCCCCGAGCTGTTCCTCAAAGCGCTCGGCGAGACCCTGCAGATGCTGGGCGTCTCGCTCGTGCTCGGCTCGGTTCTCGGTGTGATCATCGGGGCCGTGCTCGCGCTCACCCGCGCGGGCGGGGTGCTCGAGAACCGGCCGATCAGCCTCGGGCTCGCCGTCGTGGTGAACCTCATCCGCTCGCTTCCGTTCATCATCCTGCTCGTCGCCATCCTCCCGTTCACGCGCCTGCTGGTGGGCACCAGCATCGGCGTCTGGGCAGCCATCGTGCCCCTCACGGTGATGATCGCGCCCTACATCGGACGACTTGTGGAGAACTCGCTGCTCGAGGTCCCCCGTGGAGTGATCGAGGCCGCGCGCTCGATGGGCGCCTCACCGCTGCAGGTGTTCTGGCGGTTCATGCTGCCCGAGGCGCGCGGCTCGCTCATCCTGGCGGTCACGATCGCGTCGGTCGGCCTGCTCGACGCGACGGCGATGGCCGGCACCGTGGGCGCGGGCGGCATCGGCGACCTGGCCCTCTCCTACGGCTACCAGCGCTACGACGGCTTCGCGATGGTGATCACGGTGGTGACGCTGATCGTGCTGGTGCAGGGCATCCAACTGCTCGGCACCGTCGTCGCGCGCCGTTACCGGAGGCGGTGAGCATGGTCGACTTCGAGCCGGCGGCACGGGTCAGAGCGCTGCCCGCGAATTTCTGGGGCGAGATGGACCGGGAGATCCTCCGGCTCACTGCCGAGCCCGGGCCGCGGATGATCGACGTCTCCAAGGGCAATCCCGACCTCCCGACGCCCGAGCACATCGTCGCCGCGATGCAGCACGAGGTCGCGCGACCGATCAACCACCGCTACCCCGCGTACCGGGCGCGGGAGTCCTTCCGGCACGCGGTGGCGCGGCGCTACCTCGACGACCACGGCGTGAGGATCGATCCGGAGGCGGAGGTCGCGGTCTTCCACGGGTCGCACGAGGCCGTCATGGCGGCCGTCCTCTCCCGCGTCGACCCCGGGAAGACGCTCGTGCTGCCCGACCCCGGGTACCCGATGTACGCGTCCGCGGCCGAGCTCGCGGGCGGGCGGATCGTTCCGCTGCCGCTCGTCGAGCCGGCCTACCAGCCCGACTTCGCCGCGGTCGCCGATCTCGAGCGCGCGGCCCTGCTGATGCTGAACTACCCGAACAACCCCACGGGCGCGCTCGCGACCCGGGGCGCGTTCGAGGAGGCCGTCGCGTTCTCGCTGCGCACCGGCGCCGCCTTCGTGCACGACTTCGCCTACGCGTCGCTCGGCTACGACGGCCGCCGGCCCCTCTCGGCGCTCGCGGTCGACGTCGGCCACACGGTCACGGTCGAGACGCAGACGCTCTCGAAGACCTACAGCATGGCCGGCTGGCGGGTGGGCTTCGCGGCGGGTAACGCCTCACTGATCGCGGCCATGCGGCACTACCAGGCCGCCGCGTTCAGCACGATGTTCGGGGCCTCGCAGGAGGCGGCCGCCGCCGCGCTCGCCGGCTCGCAGGAAGCCGCCCAGGAGCTCATCGGCGTCTATCAGCGACGGCGCGACCTCGTGGTCGAGGGCCTCCGGAGGATCGGTTGGGATGTTCAGGCTCCGGCGGGTACGTTCTTCGTGTGGGTGCGCCTCCCGGCGGCCACGGGCGAGGCTCCCGACGCGGTCGCCTTCGCCGACCGGCTCCGCACCGAGGAGAGGATCGCCGTCGCCCCGGGTGACGGCTTCGGCCCCCGGGGCGCCGGGCACATCCGCATCGGACTCGTCACCGACGACCGCACACTGCACGAGATGATCGAACGCCTCGACGCGTTCACGAGGAGGACCTGATGGCTGAGATCGAGAGCTTCACCCTGGACCACACCGCCGTGCTGGCGCCGTACGTGCGCCGCATCGGCGTCGAGCACGGACCGGGCGGCGGAACCATCACGAACTTCGACGTGCGACTGACGCAGCCGAACGTGCAGGAGATCCCCACCGCGGGCATCCACACCCTCGAGCACATGCTCGCCGGGCTGCTGCGCGACCGCATCGACGGGGTGATCGACATCTCCCCGTTCGGCTGCCGCACCGGCTTCCACCTGCTGATGTGGGGCGAGCCCGAGGTGGCCGACGTGGTCGCGGCGCTGACGTCGAGCCTGCGGTTCATCGCCGACGAGGCCGTCGAGTCGGACATCCCGGCGGTGTCCGCCCTCGAGTGCGGCAACTACCGCGACCACTCGCTGCACACGGCGCGGGAGTGGGCGAAGGTCGTGCTGGACGCGGGCATCAGCCTCGACGCGTTCCGCCGCGTCGGGGTCTAGACCCGGCACGGGAGCTCAGCGGGCGCCCGGCCGACGGGCCGTCGCCGGTCGCTCCGGCGCGCGCCGCCCGCCTGCTACTTCCAGGGGCTGTCGTCGCGCCAGGGGGCGAGGTCGACCTCGTTGCCCTCGGGGTCGGCGAGCGTCCACCACTCCGGGGCGTTCTCGTCGTTCACGACGCGGCCTCCGGCGGCGAGGGCGGCCGCGAGGCGCTCCTCGACGACGTCGGTGGGCACGTAGAGGTCGAGGTGCACCGTGTTGCGCTCCGGACGCGCGGCGTCGATCTGCTGGACCCAGACGTTGGGGAGGACCCCCAGCGGGTCGCTGAGATCGGCGTCGTCGACCGGATCGTGGCCGAGCACCGCCTGCCAGAACCGCCGCACCGCCGCCACGTCGACGGCGTCGATCGCGATCTGCAGGCTCTGCACGGCCGAGGGGTCGGCGGCGAGGCCCTGCTCGGCAGCCGCGGCGGAAATCGCGCGGGCCAGCGCCAAGTCGCGCCGGCTGATGTCTCCGACGTCGTGGCTGATCAGCCGCACCGCGACGGCGCCGTAGCGCAGGTCGATGTCGGGGTGGTGATCGGCCGCGTCGGCCAGCTCGGCGATCGCCGCCACCAGGGCGGCACCGCGCGTGAACGAGCCGGTGCGGAAGAGAGCTCGGGCGCCGTCGCCGACCACCCGCCAGTCCCCCGTGCCCTCGGACTGCCGGAACTCACGCGGGGAGATCGCATCGCTCATGGTCCCGTTCTACCGCGCCGCCGACTGGGAGCGGAAGGGGCTGCCGCGGATCAGGCGCTGCCGAAGCGGACGGGGCCGCCCGACTCGATCGGGGGCCCCGCAGTCGCTCGGCGCCGGGAGCGCTCAGCGGGTGAGCGTCTTCCGCGGCTCGTCGGCGGAACGCGCATCCGCCCCCGAGCTCTGCACCGCGATCGTGCGCGGCTTCGCGCGCTCGCTGACCGGGCTGACGACGCTCAGCACGCCGTTGTCGTAGCTCGCCGAGATGCCGGCCGTGCGCCGAGGGGCCCCGCGGCGGTTCCGCGGGGCCCCTCGGCGTCAGGCCCGGAAGACGGTCGGAAGTCGACTCAGAGGCCCAGCTCCTGCGCCGTGTAGAAGCCGCTGTCGACGAGGACCTCCTGCACGTTGTCCTTCGTGACGTTCACCACGGGCGAGAGCTTCGTGGGCACATCGATCGAGTTGTTGTCGGTCGTCGTGTCGGGCTCCGGCCAGTCCCCGCCGTCGAGCACGTCGGACACGATCGTGACCGCGCCGTCGGCCAGGGTGATCACGTCGATCCACGCGGAGCTGTACTGCTCCCCCGCCAGGATCGATTTGATGGAGTCGAGCTCACCGTCACCACCCGGGAGGATCGGCCAGGCCTCGGTGCCGGGCTGGATGCCCGACGATTTGAGCGCGGCGATCACACCGCGGGTCATGCCATCGAACGGCACCCAGACGGCGTCGAGCTTCGTGCCGTCGGAGTAGGTCGAGGTGATGATGTTCTCCATCCGGCTCTGCGCCCCCTCACCCGTCCAGTTGAGCGTGGAGGACTGATCGAAGGTGCTCTGCCCCGACGGGATCTCCAGCACACCCTCGTCGACATAGGGCTGCAGGGTCTCCTCGTAGCCGGCCCACATGTCGTAGGCGACCGAGTCGGTCGGGCTGCCGTTGACGATCTCGATCGTGAACGGACCCTTCTCGCCAGTCGGGTTGCCGTCCGCATCCTCGACACCCAGAGCCGAGAGGATGGAGTGGCCGCTGGCCGCACCGTAGGCCTTGTAGTCGAAGGTCGTGTAGTAGTCGACCGCCTCCGTGTCCGACAGCAACCGCGTGTAGGAGAGGATCGGGATGTCCGCGGCCTTCGCATCGGCGAGCGGACCCCCGAGCGACTGCACGTCGACGGCCACGACGATCAGCGCGTTGACGCCCTGCGTGATCATGTCCTCCATCTGCTGCACCTGCGTGGGCGCGTCGTCGTTGGCGAACTGCACCGCGGTGTCGTACCCGCGCTCCTTGAAGCCCTCGGTCATCGTCTCCGCCTCGATCTGCCAGCGCACGCTCTGCACGCCGGGCATCAGGATGCCCACGGTGCCGCCGGCGCCGCCGCCCGCTCCGCCGTCGTCGGCGCTGCAGCCGGTCAGCCCGACGGCGACCGTGGCGGTCGCCACCGCCAGCCCCAGGATCGCCCTGATCGTGGATCGCCGTCCACCTGATGTCTTCGCCATGATGCTGTCCTCGTCTCTCTCTCGGTAAGGGTGTGTTCGGCCTGCTCGAACCGTCTCAGCGACGGGTGCGACGGCCCTTGTTCCAGATGTCGAAGGCGACGAACAGCAGCACGACGACGCCGAGCACCGTCTGCTGCCACTGCGTGCCGAGCCCCATGATCGACATGCCGTTGTTGATGATGCCGATGGTGAGTCCACCGACGAGCGCTCCCGCGATCGACCCGGTCCCGCCGGCCACCGCGGCCCCTCCCACGAAGGCAGCGGCGATCGCCTCGAGCTCGAGCCCGGTTCCGCCGCCGGAGGTCGCGAGATTGAGCCGGGCGGTGATGATGACACCCGCGAGCGCGGCGAGAACGCCCATGTTGACGAACAGGAAGAAGTCGATCCGGCGATCCTTCACCCCCGACAGCTGTGCGGTCTGACGGTTGCTGCCGACGGCGTAGATGTGGCGGCCGATCACCGTCCTCGTCATCAGGACCGTGTATCCCACACCGAGCACGACGAGGATGATGAGCACCACGGGCAGCCCGCGGAAGCTGGCCAGGGAGTAGCTGAGCCAGAGGATGGCCGCCGACACGACGACGAGCCCGGCGATGAAGGAGATGAGGTTGCCCGGCTTCTCGCCGTGCCGCACCGTGCGGCGACGCGAGACGACCTGCCAGCCGACGATGCCGGCGACGATGAGCACGCCGATCCCCAGCGTGAGCAGGTCGGGGCCCGACTCCGCCCCGGTGCTGACGTAGCCGGCCCCCAGGAAGACGAACGGCTCCGGCAGGTTGCCGATGTTCCTCGCACCGATGAGCGCGATGGTCAGCCCACGGAAGATGAGCATCCCGGCCAGCGTGACGATGAACGAGGGCACCTTCGCGTAGGCGACCCAGAAGCCCTGGAAGGCGCCGGCCAGGCCGCCGACCACGAGACTGAGGATCAGGGCGATCCACCACGGCACCTGGAACTGCACCATCAGGATCGCCGCCGCCGCGCCCGCGAATCCGGCGATGGAACCCACCGACAGGTCGATGTGTCCGCCGATGATCACCATCACCATGCCGATCGCGAGGATCAGGATGTACCCGTTCTGCACCACCAGGTTGGAGATGTTCTGATCGCGCAGCAGGATGCCCTTCGTGGTGAACGCGAACACCACCACGACGAGCACCAGGGCGACGGCCATGCTGTACCGGTTGAGGAAGCGGGCTCCCCGCGCGGAGAACGTCTCCCGAACGCGAGGCGGCTTCGGCCTCGTCGTCGTCTGGCTACTGGTCATCGGTCTTCCTCTCGAGGGTCATGAGCTCCATGAGCTTCTCGGGCGTCGCACGATCGATCGGCAGTTCGCCGGTGATCTCGCCCTCGTGCATGGCGACGATGCGGTCGCACATGCCCAGCAGCTCGGGGAGTTCGGACGAGATGAACACGACCGACTTCCCGCTCGCGGCGAGCTCCTGGATGATCGTGTAGATCTCGAACTTGGCTCCGACGTCGATGCCCCGCGTCGGCTCGTCGAGGATGAGCACGCGAGGATCGGTGAAGATCCACCGGCTCAGCACGACCTTCTGCTGATTGCCGCCCGACAGCTGCCCGACGGGCGCGAAGATCGACGGCGTCTTGATGCGCATCGACTCCCTGAACCGGTTCGCGGCCCCGATCTCCGCGTCCTCGTCGACGAAGCCCCGGCGCCGCAGGCGCGGGAGGCTCGGCAAGGCGATGTTCTGCACGACGTCGTCGTCGAGGTGGAGGCCGAGGGTCTTGCGGTCCTCGGTCACGTAGGCGATCCCCGCCGAGATCGCCTTGCTGACGGTGGAGACGTCGCGCCTCACACCGTCGACGTAGATGTCGCCCGAGAATCCGGCGCCGTACGACTGGCCGAAGACGCTCAGCGCGAGCTCGGTGCGCCCGGCGCCCATGAGGCCGCAGACACCGACGATCTCGCCGGCCCGGGCGACCAGGTTCGCGTTCCGCACGCGTGCCCGGGACGGGTCGGCCACGTCCTGCACCGTCCAGGACTCGACGCGGAGCACCTCCTCGCCGATGGTCTTCGCGACCCGCTCGGGGAAGAGGTGGTTGAGCTCTCGCCCGACCATGCCCCGGATGATCCGGGCCTGGGTGATCTCGGCCTTGGGCAGCGTCTCCACCACGGCCCCGTCGCGGATCACGGTGACACGGTCGGCGATCCGCTCGATCTCGTTCAGTTTGTGGCTGATGATGATGGATGCGATGCCGCGCTGCTTCAGATCGGCGATGAGTCCGAGCAGGTGCTCGGACTCCTCGTCGGTGAGAGCGGACGTCGGTTCGTCGAGGATCAGGATGCGCACGTCCTTGCTGAACGCCTTCGCGATCTCGACCAGCTGCTGCTTGCCGACGCTGAGATCGGAGACGAGGGTGGACGGGTTCTCATCGAGTCCCACCGTCGCGAGCAGTTCCGCCGCCCGGCGCCTGGTCTCCTCCCAGTCGATCAAGCCGAGACGACCACGCACCTCGTTGCCCAGATAGATGTTCTCGGCGATCGACATCGTCGAGGTCAGCGCGAGCTCCTGGTGGATGATCACGATGCCGCGTCGCTCGCTCTGCGCGACCCCGGTCATCTCCACGGGCTCGCCGTCGAGGCGGATCTCACCACTGAAGCTGCCGTGGGGATAGACCCCGCTGAGCACCTTCATCAGCGTCGACTTGCCCGCGCCGTTCTCGCCGCAGACGGCGAGCACCTCGTTCGGGCGGAGATCGATGCTCACACCGTCGAGAGCCTTCACACCCTGGAAGTCCTTGGTGATACCGCGCATCTCGAGTAGATCTGTTGGCGCCATTGCCGCTGCTTCCCCCGGGATCTGTCCCGTATCTGTGAACACGAACAGCTCTACTGAACACAGGACGACTCGAGATGTCAACCTGTTCATTGCCACTTGACGCCCTGTGGCATGCTGGAACGTGGACGGTGCTGTCGGGCATCCGTCGACGCCCATCCCGATCGAGGAGGATCACATGACCGAAGCCACACGCACCGCCGTCATCACGGGAGCGGCCGGCGGGATCGGACGGGCGATCGCCGTCGGGTTCGCCCGCCGCGGGACCTCGGTCGTGATAGCCGACATCCGGCCCGACGCGGCCGAGCGCACCGCGATGGAGATCGCTGACGAGTTCGGCGTCGAGGCACTCGGGCTCGCCGCCGACGTCACCGACTCCTCGTCGGTGGCGCAACTGGCGCGGGCGTCCCTCGAGCGATTCTCGCGGGTCGACCACCTCGTCAACTGCGCGGGGATGTCGCTGAACGGTCCGAGCATCGAGCACTCGGACGAGGCGTGGACGAAGGTGCTCGACCTCAATCTCTCCGGCACCTTCTACGTCTGCCGCGAGTTCGCGCCCGCGCTGATCGAGACGGAGGGCACGATCGTCAACATCTCCTCGATCGCCGCCTTCTCGGCGACCCGGCCCGAGGTGCACGTGGGCTACGACGCGACCAAGGCTGCTATCGCCGCCCTCACCCGCACGCTCGCCGTCGAGTGGGCACCGCACGGCGTCCGCGTGAACGCCGTGGCGCCCGGCTACACGAACACCGAGCTGCTGAAGGACGTCGGTTCGGCCGATCCCGCGACGATGGATGCCTGGATCGCTCAGACGCCGCAGCGGCGACTGATGGAGCCGGCAGACATCGCCGAGGTCGTGGTGTTCCTGTCGTCGCCCGAGTCAAGGGCGATCACCGCGCAGACGATCCTGGCCGACGGCGGTTACACGGCGGCGAAATAGGGAACCTGCACCGGCGGCATCCACGCCGCCGGTGCCGGTTCAGCGCCAGCCGAGGGCCGGGGCCACCTCCGTGAGGATCGCGTCGATCACGTGCGCGTTGTACTCGACGCCGAGCTGGTTCGGCACGGTGAGCAGCAGGGTGTCGGCCTCGGCGATGGCCTCGTCCTTCGCGAGCTGCTCCACGAGGCGCTCCGGCTCGGCGGCGTAGCTGCGGCCGAAGATGGCGCGCATGCTGGCATCGATGTTGCCGATCTGGTCCTCGCTGTCGCCCCCGCCACCGAAGTAGGCGCGATCGAGGTCGTTCGTGATGGCGAAGATGCTGCGGCTGACCGAGACCCTGGGCTGGAAGTCGTGGCCCGCATCCGCCCACGCCGCCCGGAACTCGCGGATCTGCTCGGCCTGCTGCACGTGGAACGGCTGACCCGTCTCGTCGACCTTGAGGGTCGAGGACTGCAGGTTCATACCGAGCTCGGCGGCCCAGCGCGCGGTCGCGTTCGACGCCGCGCCCCACCAGATGCGCTCGCGGAGACCCTCGGAGTGCGGCTCGAGGCGCAGCAGCCCCGGCGGGTTCGGGAACATCGGCCGCGGGTTCGGCTCGGCGAAGCCCTCGCCCTTCAGCACCTCGAGGAAGACCCGGGTGTGCTCGCGGGCGAGGTCGGCGTCGTCCTGACCGTCACCGGGCCGGTAACCGAAGTAGCGGTAGCCCTCGATGACCTGCTCAGGTGATCCCCGGCTGATGCCGAGCTGCAGTCGACCGCCCGAGATGAGGTCGGCCGAACCCGCGTCCTCCGCCATGTAGAAGGGGTTCTCGTAGCGCATGTCGATCACGCCGGTGCCGATCTCGATGGTCGAGGTGCGGGCGCCGACCGCGGCGAGCAGCGGGAACGGCGAGGCGAGCTGGCGGGCGAAGTGGTGCACGCGGAAGTAGGCGCCATCGGCCCCCAGCTCCTCGGCCGCCACAGCCAGGTCGATCGACTGCAGCAGCACGTCGGCGGCGCTGCGGGTCTTCGACTGGGGCAACGGCGTCCAGTGCCCGAAGGAGAGGAAGCCGATGTTCTTGCGGTTCTGTGCGGTCACGGGGTGTGCAACAGCGACGAGCGGATGCGCATTCCGCCCGGCCCGGACGGCTGCCGTCTCACGGCCGGCGCTCCACCTCGCCCCAATGGCTGCGCAGGGACGAGCCCACGAAGATGTTGACGAGCAGCGGGATGACGCCGAACGCGATCAGGCCGGGCAGCCACAGCTCGGTCGCCCGGAAGACGAGCAGCGCGAGCACGGCCAGCACGGCGCCGCCGACCGAGGCGAGGATGGCGTTCCGGCGCGTCGCGGCCGACCAGCGGTCGCCGATGCCGATCATCACGAGGCCGGCGATCCAGCCGACGACGGGCACGAGGTACCAGCCGACCGTGAGCACGATCGCTGTCAGGGTCGGGTAGGTCCTCGAGACCGGCAGCAGCTCGGGCGCCGTGCGGTTCTCGGCGACGGCGTCGGCGGCTATCGCGCGGGGATCGCCGAGAGCGGCGATCCGCACACTGCTCTGCGCCTCGTCGAGCCCGCTCAGCTCGCTCTCGATGTCGCCCACGATCTCCGCGCGGAGCGGGGCGGGCGCCGTGGCCAGCGCGGTCTCCAGCTCGCGGAGGTAGCGGCGTGCAGCACCGCTCAGGGGCTCGGTGGTGCTCGTCATGATCGTCCTTCGGTCGTGGTCTGTTCAGTGGGGGTGGATTCAGGGGAGATCACCGCGTCGACGGCGGCTGCGAACGGCTGCCACTGCCGGCGGAAGACGTCGAGCTGGGCCTCCCCCGCCGCGGTGAGCGTGTAGTACTTGCGCGGCCGGGCGGAGTCGGGCGAATCGGCATGACTGACGATGAGGCCCTGAGCCCGAAGGCGCGCGAGCAGCGGATAGAGCGTGCCGATGCTGCCGATCAGGCCGAGCGAGGTGAGCCGCTCGGAGATCTTCCAGCCGTACGCGGGCGCCTGCTGGAGGAGGCCGAGCACGCAGTACTCGACGACCCCTTTCCTCAGCTGGGCTCCCACATCACTTGTCATGCATCACATCATATGCGGCCATGCATTACTCGAGCTCGGAATTCGCTGTTGACCCCGCACTTGTTTTTTGCAAGTATCGACGTCATGACCTCTCTCTTCGTGAACCTGCCCGTCACCGATCTCGAGCGCGCCAAGGCGTTCTACACCGCGATCGGCGGCACCGTGAATCCGCTCTTCAGCGACCACAACGCCGCCTGCGTCGTGATCGAGAAAGACCACAGCGCCTTCATGCTGCTCACCCGCGACTACTTCCAGACCTTCACCGAGCTGCCCATCGGAGACCCCTCGGTGAGCCCCTCGGTCTCGACGGCGATCTTCTTCGACACCCGCGACGAGGTGGATGCGCGGGCCGAGGCCGGTCTCGCGACGGGCGGCACCGAGGCGCAGGCCCCGTCCGACTACGGCTTCATGTACCAGCGCCAGCTCACCGACCCCGACGGCAACATCCTCGAGTTCGGCTGGATGGAGCCGGTGGCGGCCGAGAAGGGGCCCGAGGCGTTCCTCGGCCAGCAGGCCTGACGCGCTCGTGGCGGCGCGCGACTACGGGCAGTACTCCGGCATCACCCGGGCCATGGAGCTCGTCGGTGAGCGCTGGGCACTGCTGATCGTGCGCGATCTGCTCGTGGGGCCACGCCGGTACGGGGAGCTGGCGGCGGGGCTGCACCGCATTCCGAGCAACATCCTCGCCGCGCGGCTGAAGGAGCTGCAGGCGGCAGGGGTGATCCGCCGGGCGCCGCGGTCGCGGGTCATCGTGTACGAGCTGACCCCCTACGGCCGCGAGCTCGAGCCGGTGGTGCTCGCGCTCGGGGCCTGGGGGTTCAAGGCGATGGACGAGCCGCGGGAGGAGCAGCTCATCACGGCCGAGTCGATGACGATGGACCTGCGGAGCGCCTTCCGGCCACGAACGGCCCTCGAACTGCCGACGACGTCCTACGCAGGCCGGTTCGGGGCGGTCGATCTGCTCATCCGGGTCGACGGGGACGAGCTCGACGTGACGCCGGGCGGCGACGCGTCAGGGAGTGGGCTCGGTGGCGTGGGGCCGGTCGATCTCGCCTTCGCGGCGGGCCCGGGCATCCGCCGGCTGATCACGGGCGAGCTCGAGGCAGGGCAGGCCATCGAGACCGGCGTGGTCGAAGTGCTCGGCGGTCGCGGGGAGCTGCTCGACCGCTTCGCGAGCACGTTCCGCGTGGCGGCGTGACCCACGGCACCCGGGGCGACGGTCGCCCCGTGGCGTGAAGCGATGCGGGCTTCGCTCGCGCCATGAACGGGCCGCCGACCACCTGGCGTCCGGCGGCGCGGGATGAGCGGGCCGCCGGTCACCTGGCGGGCGGCGCCGGCTCAGATGCCGAAGCGGTCGATGTGGCGCCAGAGGGAGTGGAACATGGCCTCGATGGCGGTGGCATCGGCGGTGAAGAGCCGCTCTCCCGCGTCGGCGGTCTCGTGCACGAGGCCGGCGGCCACCAGCTCGTCGACGTCGCGCTGCAGGGCCGCGCCGTCACTGAGGCCCGCGGCACGGGCAGCGGCCTCGACCGTGGTCGGCCCGAGGGCGAGCAGCGTGCGCAGCAGCTCGGGGCGAGCCGGGTCGATGCCGAGCACGCTGTAGACCACTTCGACGTCGCACACCGGTAGACCGCCCATGGTCCGAGCCTTCCACCGTGCGGGTCGGCCCGGCGGACCCTGTCGCGATGCGAACGGAACCGGTCGCCCGGCGCCGGATCGGGCGGCGTTCCCGACGGAGGATGTCCGGAAACGGGCATCCGCGCCCTGCCCGGCTTGCGCCCGTGGCCGCTGGAGGCCACGATGAGCCGACGGCGCTCGATCCGTGGGTGCCCGTCGGAGTGCACCGGGCCACGGACTGCACCGGGCCACGAGGGGCGGCATGGACGACGAGACACTGCTGGCCGTGATCCTGCGGGGCCGGCCCGCCACGATCGACGACGTGGCGGCGCTCGCGCACCTGCCCGCCGACGAGGCGCGCGCCAGAGTCGACCTGTTCCGCGCTCGCGGGCTCGTCGGCGGCCGATGCACGGAGCTGGCCTACGTCAACCCGGCGTCGTGGGCCGCCGAGACCGTGGCCGACCACTCGGCCGAGCTGCGCCGGCGCGCCGAGACCGCTCTCGCCGACATGGAGGCGGTGGTCGCCGAGCTGCCCTCCCTGCTGCGGCACTGGGCCGTCGGCGAGTCGTCGGGCGACCCCGTGCCGGTGAGCATCCGGCACGGCAAGCACGCGTCGGAGGACCTCTGGTTCGACACGGCGCGGCACGACACCGGAACGCTGAACGCTCTGCTGCCCGAGGTCGACCGCTTCCTGAAGCCCGACCCCGAGCGCGCGGCGCGCTTCGGCCGGGCGATGGCGGGCAAGGACCGGGTGCGCGTGATCATGCCGACCTGGGCCGGCGATGACCCGCTCGCCCAGCAGCGCATGGTCGCCTACCGCGGCGTCGGCGTCGACTACCGCCTGCTCGACGCGCCGCCGAGCTGGTTCTGGGTCGACGGCGACCAGCTCGCGCTGCCGTTCGACTGGGGCGAGGGCCGGCCGACGAGCGTGCTCGGCGTGCGGAACGCGGCGCTCGCCGGTATGGCGGAGCAGTATTTCGAGTTGCTCTGGCAGCGCGCGACGCCGGCCGAGCCCGCCGAGAACCCGTGGGCACCGCTGCTCGTGCTGATGCGCCAGGGCGTCACCCTCGAGACGGCCTCCCGCCAGCTCGGCATCAACCCCCGTACGGGCCGCCGCCGCGTCGCCGCCGCGATGGAGCACTACGGGGTCTCGACCCTCTTCGCCCTCGGCGTCGCCTTCGGCGCCGACACCTCCCGCTGACCCGCGCCGACCTCTGCCTGACGCGGCACTCTGCTGGCGGGGCCTCGGTCTCGCTGGACGGCCCCTGATCGGGGACTTACCCAACCATGCTCGTCACCTGTAGCTTTCATGAGCCGACCGGGGGTGCGTTGTCAGCCAGGTGCGGGCCGTCACCGTTCAACCCCGCCAACGAAGAAGGTCACGATGTCGAACCCCACCGATCTGCCTCCCGGAGGCTGGTACCCCGACGCCCAGAACGCGGGCTTTGACCGCTACTGGGACGGGACGAACTGGTCGGACCAGGTGCGAGCTTCCGCGACCCCGGTCGCTCAGGCCACCGCGACGGCCACCATTCCGCCGGTCGCGCCTCAACCGGCGACCGGCGCCGCGCGCCCCATCGCGCTGGCCCTCGCCGCCCTCATCGTGGGGATCGTCGCACTGTTGTTCGGACTGGTGCCGATCTTCGGAGCCCTCGTCGGCATCGCCGCGGTGGTGCTCGCCGTCCTCGCGCTGCGCAAGCAGCAGTCAAAGGGAATGGCTGTCGCGGGCCTCGTGACGGGCGGCATCGCGGTGTTGGCGTCCATCAGTGTCACGGCAGGTCTGGGTGCCGCCGTGAACTCTTCCTCCGTCAAGGATCCGGTGTCGATCGTGGTCGAGGAACCCGCGAAATCACCGTCGCCGAGCCCATCGCCGACCGAGACCGAGGCCGCCGTCGCCACGCCTACCGCCGCGCCGGTGGAGCCCGCGCCGCCAGCACCCGCCGCGCCGGAGCCTGAAGCGGCCCCCTCGGTGCCGGTGGAGTACGGATCGGCACTCATCAAAGCGATCAGCTACTCCGAGCTGATGCACATGAGCAAGAGGGGCATCTACGACCAGCTGACGTCCGAGTACGGCGAGCAGTTCTCGGCAGAGGCGGCTCAGTACGCCGTCGACACCATGACCGCGGACTGGAACAAGAACGCCCTGCTCAAGGCTCGGGAGTACCAGGAGACGATGGCCATGTCCCCAGAGGCCATCCGCGATCAACTTGCCAGTGAGTACGGAGAGAAGTTCACGCCCGAGGAAGCTGACTACGCGGTCCAGAACCTGAACGGCTGACCCGCCGGTCCCTTGCCGCCGCCGGGATCAGCCGCCGGGATCAGCCGCTGGCGGCAGCCGGGGTCAGTGGGAGACGTCGTTCTCGATGTCGTCGGCGATGTCGTCGATGGTCTCGGGGCGCAGGTGCACGCCGACCTCCTCGAGGCGCTCCTCGAGCACGTCGGAGACGTCGTCCTCCACCTCGCCGTGGCGGATGGCGTCGCGCACCTCCTCGGCGACCTCGTCGACGCTCGCCGCCGTCTCGATCTCGTCGAGCTGCGTGTCGTCGTCGGTGCCGTGGGCGGGGTTCTGGAACGGGGTGTCGTCGGTCATGGCCCCAGCATGCGACGAGTGCGCGCGCCGGCCAACCCCTTGCCGCGCCCGCATCTCCAGGATAACGGAGGGCACGGGGCTTGCCGCAAGGCCCCTCCGACCAGGCAGAATGGCGGGCCGCCCGGGCAAGGGGCGGCAGGAGGAGGAGCGGATGCACGACGTGATCATCAGCGGAGGAGGGCCCACGGGGCTGATGCTGGCCGCGGAACTGCGGCTGCACGGGGTCGACGTGGTGGTGCTCGAGCGGGAGGCGCAGCCGAACCCGGCCGTGCGGTCGCTCGGCCTGCACGCCCGGAGCGTCGAGGTGCTCGCTCTGCGCGGGCTCCTCGACCGCTTCCTGGCGCACGGACAGCGCTACCCCGGCGCCGGCCGTGGTCTCGCGGGGCTCGAGGGCGCCACGGTGGAGCTCGACTCCGACCACGACTACGTGCTGGGCATCCCGCAGCCCACGACCGACCGCCTGCTCGCCGAACGGGCGGTCGAGCTCGGGGCCGAGCTCCGGCGCGGTGCCGTGCTCGAGGCCTTCGAGCAGGATGCGGACGGCGTCAACGTGCTGCTCACCGACGGCGGCCGGCTGCGCGGCCGCTGGCTGGTCGGCTGCGACGGCGGGCGCAGCACGGTGCGGCGCCTGGCCGGCATCGGCTTCCCGGGCGAGGCCGCCTCGACCGAGTGGCTGCTCGGCGAGGTCGAGCTCGACGGCTCGGTCGCGCCCGAGGAGGTCGCCCGCATCTCCGCCGAGGTGCGCCGCACCCACCGCGGCTTCGGCATCGGGCCCGCTGGCGACGGGCTGCACCGCGCGGTCGTGCCTGCCGCCTCGGTCGCCGAGGACCGCACCGTGCCGCCGACGCTCGAGGAGTTCCGTACGCAGCTGCACGCCTACGCCGGCACCGACTTCGGGGTGCGCGAGCCGCGCTCGCTGACCCGCTTCACGGACGCCACGCGCCTCGCGGAGCGCTACCGGGCGGGCCGGGTGCTGCTGGCGGGAGACGCGGCGCACGTGCATCCGCCGCTCGGGGGCCAGGGCCTGAACCTCGGCCTGCAGGACGCCTTCGACCTCGGCTGGAGGCTCGCCGCCGAGGTCGCCGGCTGGGCGCCGGCCGGGCTGCTCGACGGCTACGAGGCCGAACGGCGGCCGGTCGCCGAGGAGGTGCTGACGCTCACGCGCGCCCAGAGCGAGCTGCTCTCCCCCGCTCCGGGGCCGCAGGCGGTGCGGCAGCTGCTCGGCGAGCTGCTGCAGCTCGACGACGTAGCGCGGCTGGTCGCCGGGCGGGTCAGCGGCCTCGGCATCCGCTACGCCCCGCGCGAGGGCGACGACGACCCGTTCGACCTGGTGGGGCGACGGATGCGCGACCTCCCGCTCGGCGGCAACCGCCGCCTCTACGACCTCACCCGCGCCGGCCGCGGCCTGCTGCTCGACGGCACGGGCACCCTCACGCTCGAGGGCTGGACCGACCGGGCCGATCTGGTGGCGCTCCCCGGCGACGACGCAGCGGCACTGCCCGCCCCCGCCCTGCTGCTGCGCCCCGACGGCCGGGTCGCGTGGGCGGGCGACGACGAGGCGGCGCTCGGACGGGCGCTGCGACGGTGGTTCGGCGAGCCGCGGCCGGCGAGCGGGCCGGTCAGCGCCGCCGGCGGACGATGATCTGCCGCACGACCCGCAGCAGCCCCAGGAAGCCGAGGAACCCGATGAACGCCCCGAACAGGTCGAACAACCGCAGCCCCTCGGTGAGCAGCGGCCCCGAGTCGGTGACGATCAGCACAAGGGCGATGACGACCGCCGCGATGGAGATGAGCGTGCCCACGAGCTCGGAGGCGATCGACTGCACGAAGCCCTGACCGGCGTCGTCGCTGAACGCCTTGAGCTTGAGCGAGAAGGTGCCGTCCTCGACGCCGGAGAGCAGCGCGTCGAGACGCCCGGGCAGGGTGCGCAGCCGCGCGGCGCCGACGGCGGCCTGCGCCTGCACGCTGGTGACGGTGCGGCGGAGCGACTGGTCGCGGCGCAGCAGCTTCGGCACCATCGGCAGCGCCTGCTCGAACATGTCGAAGCCGGGGTCGAGCACCTTGAGACAGCCTTCGAGGGTGGCGAAGCTGCGGAAGGCCGAGGCGAGGTCGCCGGGCAGCGCGATGTGGTGCTGGCGGATGACGTCGAGCAGGCGGGTGAAGATCGACTGGCTGCCCTTCGGCCGGAACCGCTCGGTCGTGATCACGACGCCGACGTCGTGCCGCAGGGCGTCGAGGTCGGCGTCGGCCGGAACGTCGACGATGAGCAGCAGCGCTTCGGTCGCGGCGATGTCGTCCTCGCTGACGGCCGCGAGCATGAGCGCGGTGAGGTAGCTGCGCTGGCTGCGCTCGATGATGCCGACCGCCCCGAAGTCGATCAGTCCGAGCGCTCCGTCGGGGGTGAGGATGACGTTGCCCGGGTGCAGGTCGGCGTGGAAGACGCCGTGCACCAGGATCTGCTCGAGCACGGTCATCATCAGCCCGTTCGCGAGGGCCTGCCGAGCCTCCGTCGAGAGCGACGAGAGCTCGTCGGCGGCGCTGCTGAGCGGGACGCCGGCCACCAGGTCCATCGTCAGCACCCGCGTGCCCGACGCCGCCGGGTAGACGTGCGGCACCGAGATCGTCACGTCGTGCCCGTGCCCGTCGTCGGCGCCGGCGTGCTCGAGGGTGCTGCGGATCATCTCGACGTTCGTCGCCTCGATGCGGTAGTCGAGCTCGTCGAGGAGCGTGCCGGTGAAGCCGCGGGCCACCGACTCCAGCCGCAGGTCGTGCCCCGCCTGGGTGCGCTCCTCGGCGCGGTGCGCGAGGCGCACGATGATGTCGACGTCGGCCTCGACCTGCGCCCGCGCGGCGGGCCGCTGCACCTTCACCACCACCGCCGTGCCGTCGAGCAGCACGGCCCGGTGCACCTGGGCGACGGATGCCGCGGCCAGCGGCTCGGGATCGACCGACGCGAACACGGTCTCCAGCGGGGCGCCCAGGGCCTCCTCGATGACCGGCCGGATGGTCTCCCACGGCAGCGTCGTCGCCCCCGACTGGAGGGAGGCCAGCGCGCTGAGGTAGGGCTCGGGCACGAGGTCGCGGCGGGTCGAGAGCACCTGGCCGAGCTTGACGAAGGTGACGCCCGACTCGTTGATCGTGGCGACCAGCGCCTGCGCCCGCTGCTCGCTCGTGGTCAGTTCGTGCTGGATGCGCGAGTGGCCGTGGAACAGCCAGCCGGCGCCGTGGCGCGTGGCGATGCCCACGATCGCGAGGTAGCGCCGGGTGCGCTTCCGCCGGCGGACCGCGGCGCGCACGACGTCGATCGGGTTCGGCAGCGGACGCGTCGGCACGATCGCCTCGAGCGCGACCAGTACGCCGACCCCCAGGGCGAACACCCACGCGACCGCGAGCAGCACGACGGCGAGCACGGTGAGGGCGACGCGCAGCTCGCGGGTCTGGCCGTCGGGCAGCAGCCCGGTCTGGTCGACGAGCCACGAGGCGAACGGCAGCCCCGTGGCGAACACGATCAGGCCGACGACGATGCTGCGCGGCCAGCCGACCGGGGTGTCCAGGATGCGCCGGGCCACGAAGCCCACGAGCACCGCCGACACGACGGCCAGGAGAACGGTGAGTACGTCGGTGAGCATGCGTCTGGTCCCCCTGCCGGCCGGGTGGCGCCCGGTGTCTGGTGCTCAGGGTAGCGAACGGGGCGGCCGGCGGGCGGACGACGGCGCGCGGATGGGGAATGCCCGAGCATCCGCCGCCGTTCTAGGGCTCGTGAATGTGATCGAGTGGCTCTTCGACGCCCAGCTGCACATCGGCGACCAGACCGTGCTGTGGCGCGAGGTGGTGGGCAACGTGTTCGGCCTCGCCAGCGCGCTCGGCGGCATGCGTCGCAAGGTCTGGGCCTGGCCCGTCGGCATCGTCGGCAACGTGCTGCTGTTCACCGTGTTCCTCGGCGCCGTGTTCGGCACGCCGAACCCCGTGAACCTGTTCGGGCAGGCGGGGCGGCAGGTGATGTTCATCATCGTGTCGGTCTACGGCTGGTACCAGTGGCGGAAGGCGCGCGGCGAGACGGGAGCCGCGGTCGTGCCCCGCTGGGCGAGCGGGCGCACGCGCATCCTGCTGGCCGTCGGACTCGTCGGCGGCACGGCGCTGCTGACCCCGGTGTTCACCGCGCTCGGCTCCTACGAGCCGGTCTGGTCGGACGCCTGGGTGTTCGTCGGCTCGCTGCTCGCGACCTACGGCATGGCCAAGGGCTGGACGGAGTTCTGGCTGATCTGGGTCGCCGTCGACGTGGTCGGCGTGCCGCTCCTGATCGGCGCCGGCTACTACGCCTCGGCGTTCATGTACCTCTTCTACGGTGTGTTCACCCTGATCGGCTTCTTCGTCTGGGCGCGTGCCCGCACCGGCAGTAGATTCGAAGGCAAGCGCGTCCCGGTCTAGCCGGCGCGACGGACGATCCTCAGGAGAGAACATGGCCGAATCGGCGCCCCTCGACCCGACCTCAACCGACGCGTGGAGGGCCCTCCTCGGCACCGCCGACGGCTTCGAGCCCGACCTGCGGGGCTGGTTCGCCGCCGAGCCCGACCGTGCCGAGCGGTACACCTTCCAGGCCGCCGACCTGACGGTCGACCTGTCGAAGAACCTCGTCACCGACGAGATCCTGGCTCAGCTGCTGCAGCTGGCCGAGGACGCCGGGGTCGCCGAGCGCTACCGCGCCATGATCTCGGGCGAGCACATCAACGTGACCGAGAACCGGGCCGTGCTGCACACGGCCCTGCGGCGACCGGATGGCGGGACCGCGGACGGTGAGGGTCTCGAGCCGCCGGCGGGCTTCGTGGTCGACGGCGCCGACATCGACGCCGAGGTGCACGGCACGCTCGACAAGGTCTACGCCTTCGCCGACCGCGTGCGCTCGGGCGAGTGGACCGGTGTCACCGGCAAGCGGATCGCGACCGTGGTGAACATCGGGATCGGCGGTTCCGACCTCGGGCCCGTGATGGTCTACGAGGCGCTGAAGCCCTACGTGCAGGCCGGACTCGCGGTGCGCTTCGTCTCGAACATCGACCCCTCCGACATCTACGAGAAGACCGCCGACCTCGACCCCGAGACGACGCTGTTCATCGTCGCCTCGAAGACCTTCGGCACGCTGGAGACGCTGACCAACGCCCGACTGGCGCGTCAGTGGCTGTGGGAGCGGCTGACCGCATCCGGAGCCATCGACGACAGCGACGAGGCCCGGACGGGCGCCGTCGCCAAGCACTTCGTGGCCGTGTCGACCGCGCTCGACAAGGTCGCCGCCTTCGGCATCGACCCCGAGAACGCCTTCGGCTTCTGGGACTGGGTGGGCGGCCGGTACTCGGTCGACTCGGCCATCGGCACCTCGGTGGCGATCGCGATCGGGCCCGACGGGTTCCGCGACTTCCTGGCGGGCTTCCACGCCATCGACGAGCACATGCGCACCACCCCGCTCGAGCGGAACGTGCCCGTACTGATGGGCATGCTGAACGTCTGGTACTCGAACTTCCTCGGCGCGCAGAGCCACGCGGTGCTGCCGTACGCGCAGTATCTGCACCGCTTCCCGGCCTACCTGCAGCAGCTCACCATGGAGTCCAACGGCAAGAGCGTGCGCTGGGACGGCTCCCCCGTCACCACCGACACCGGCGAGATCTTCTGGGGCGAGCCCGGCACCAACGGTCAGCACGCCTTCTACCAGCTGATCCACCAGGGCACACGACTGATCCCGGCCGACTTCATCGCCGTGGCGAACCCCGCCCACGGGCTGCGTGACCAGGTCGGCGACGGCGCGGCGGTGGCGCCGGGCGCCGACGTGCACGCGCTGTTCCTCGCGAACTTCTTCGCCCAGACCAAGGCCCTCGCCTTCGGCAAGACGGCCGAGGAGGTGCGCGCCGAGGGAACCGCCGAGGCGGTCGTCCCGGCCCGCGTGTTCAGCGGCAACCGGCCGACGACGTCGATCCTCGCGCCGGCGCTCACGCCGAGCGTCGTGGGTCAGCTGATCGCCCTCTACGAGCACATCGTGTTCACCGAGGGGACCATCTGGGGCATCGACTCGTTCGACCAGTGGGGTGTCGAGCTCGGCAAGCAGCTCGCCCTGCAGATCGCCCCGGCGGTCGACGGCGACCAGGCTGCGCTCGAGGAGCAGGACTCCTCGACGAAGTCGCTCATCGCGAAGTACCTGTCGCTCCGCTCCTCCTAGCGGGCGGCGACGGCTCCCGCGCGGCCCTCGGCACGCGCGGGAGCCAGCAGCGCACGGCGCGGCGGTAGCGGTCGAACGCGGCACCGAAGCGCCGCTCGAGATCGGCCTCCTCGAAGGGGCGGATGGCGTAGTTCCAGACGAGGGAGCCGGCCAGGGCGTAGACCACCACGAGCCACGACGAGAGCAGCAGGCCGACGGCGACGCCCTGGGCGATGCCGGCGACCGCCATAGGATTGCGCACCCAGCGGTAGGGGCCGGCGATCACGAGGCGGTTCGTCGAGGCCATCGGCAGCGGCGTGCCGTCGCCGAGGGTCGACATCGTCACCGCCGACCAGACGCCGAGGGCGCTGGCGAGAACCAGCAGCACGGCGCCCGCGCCGGACACGAGCGAGGTGGCGAGCGGCGGGAGCGCCGGAGTGAGCTGCCAGCGCTCCTCGAGCGCGGCGACGACGAGCGGCAGGACGACGAGGCAGACGCCCCAGAAGACGACGATCTGGGCGAAGGTCGTGAGCACGTTGCGGGCCCGGCCGGGGCGGCTCGGGGCCGGGTGGAACGCGAACGGGCCCCGCACGAGCCACGAGGTGGGCACGCGGCCGAGCACCAGCACGCAGGCCGCCAGCACCGAGCCGGCCGCGGCGGGCGCCATGGCGACGACGCCCCAGCCCGCCTCCCCCGTCGCCGTGGCGTAGCCCGCGAGACCGACGGCGACGAGCACCGTCCACCCGGCGGCGATCGCCGCGGCGACCCGGAGCCCGATGGCGGCCACGGCCGAGGCGACGACGAACAGCGGCACGTCGAGCACCGCGACCGCCACCGGGTCGAGGCCGCCGAGCGTCGCCTCCCGCACCCACGGCAGGGTGAACACCATCAGCCACCAGACGGCACCGGCCACCGCCTGCACGGCGAAGTAGGAACGCGCCCCCGCGCGCTGTCGGCTCATCGGGTCAGAGCAGCACGAGCGAGATCAGCAGGGTCATCCCGAGCGCGATCACCGACGCGAGCGAGACGCCCACGGTGACCGTCTTGAGGGTGCCGCGCACCGACTGGTCGAGGAAGGTCTGCAGCAGCCAGAAGGTGTTGGAGGTGACGTGGATGCAGAACAGCGCGCCCGATCCCGCGGCCAGCGCGATCAGCAGCGGGTCGAGCCCCATGGTCGCCGCCACCGGAGCGATGATGCCCGCGGCGGTGATGGCCGAGAGGGTGACCGAGCCGACCGCGATGTGCAGCACGGCCGCCATCGCCCAGACCAGCAGCAGCGGCGCGAACGAGGTCGCCGAGAAGTAGCCCTGCAGCACCGCGCCGAGGTCGCCCTTCGCGATCACGGCGGCGAGCGAGCCGCCGATGCCGGTGAGCAGGAAGATCTGGCCGCCGTCCTGGAAGCCCTTGACGACCGCCTTCTCGATGCGCTTCGTGCCGACGGCGGCCCGCCCGATCACGCCGGTCGCGATGACGGCGAGCAGCAGCGCGATCACCGGGCTGCCGAGGAACTGCATCGTCGGCACCTCGATCCCGGCGACCGAGAGCACGGCCTGGGCCGCGATCAGCAGCAGGGCCACGAGCATCGGGGCGAACAGCAGCAGCAAAGGCTGCTCGCGCTCCTCGCGGTCGACCGGCCGGCTGCCCGCCGGGCCTCGGGGCACGCCGCCGACGCGGGTGCGCACCGATCCCGTCTCGGTGCTCACCAACGGGTCGTGTCCGGTCGCGACCGCCTGAGCCGCACCCCCGGTGGAGACCGAGGCGACCGCCTCGTCGTCGTCGCGCACCACGACCTGCTCGTCTCGCTCGGGGTTCCAGAACCCGAGCCGGAAGAACAGCGACATCAGCACGATGGTCAGCACCACGGTCGGCGCCACCACCGCGAAGCCGCCGAGCATCATCACGCCGAGCGGCACGCCGAGCAGGCCCGCGAGGGCGACCGCGGCGAAGCCGGGCACCATCATCACGATGCCCATCTCGAGCCCGACCGCGAAGGTCACCCCGACGATGCCGGTGCCCACGCGGCCGAGCCGCGGGGCGATCCGCCGGGCGAGCGGAGCCGCGATCACGATCAGCACGTCCACGAAGATCGTCTGCAGGTAGGTGGCCAGCGACAGCCCCAGGGCGTACGGGATGCCGCGTCGCCCGAAGACCCGCATCAGGCTCTCGACGAGCCGGGTGATGGCTCCGAGCTCGTTCAGCATGGCACCGATCAGCACGCCCCAGCCGATCAGGATGCCCGCCTCCATCATCACGTCGCCGAAGCCCTGGGTCATCGTCGAGACGGTGTCGACGGGCCCGAGGCCGGTGAGCAGACCGATCGCGGCGGCGCCGAGGGCGAGCGCGATGACCGGGTTGACGCGGAATCGCACGATCACGACGACGACCGCCACGATCACGAGGGCGACGACACCCAGGGTGTACCACTCGGGCATGACGGGCCTCTCAGGAGAAGGCGCGCCCCCTGCGCGACTCGTCACAGGATAGGGCACCTGCGCTCGAGCGTCAGTTCCCCCTTCGGGGGCCCGGGCGGGCGCGAGCGAACCTGTGCGGGTCTGCTACCGCCCGTCGACGATCGACATGAGGCCGGCGAACGCGAAGACGCCCGGCACGGGGTAGAGCAGCACGAGCAGGGCGAGCCAGCCGACGGCGCCCACGACCGCTTTCGTGGCGCTCCAGCCGTCGCGGAGGGCCAGGCGGCGGCCGTCGGGGCCGATCCGGGGCACCGGCTCGATCCAGGGCAGCTCCGGATGCTCGCGCTCGGCCTCGAGGCGGGCGAGCAGCCGTGGCGTCTCCTGCCCGGGCACCCGCTCGTCGTAGAACCGCTCGGCCTTCCGCACGATGCGCGGCACGACCTCGGCCAGCAGAGCCCCCACGGTCTGCCAGGTGGCCGGGTCGTCGAAGTCGGCGGGCCCGGGCCGGAAGATCACCAGCCGGTCGTCGAGGATCTCGACGTCGAAGTCCGAGGCGTGGTCGATCAGTGCCGCCATCACGTCGGGGGTGAGCACGTAGAGGGCGCCCGTGCGGTACTCCACCGGCGAGTACACCCGGAAGTGCTCGTCGAAGCCGCCCTCGAGCCGGATCAGCTGACTGCGGTCGACGCCGGTCGGCAGGTCGGACTCGAGCGGGTGGTCGTTCGCCGTGGCGTCCAGCACGAGGTGCGGCAGCGGAGCCGGCAGCGTGACGCTGAGGTAGTGCCAGTGGTCGCCGGATCGCCCGGGGCCGCCACGCAGGATGCCGAACTCCGCACCCGGGGCGACGTACCGGGGATACGCGGTCACCCGGCTGCCCGGCGCGCGCCCGTGACCGCCCGACGCCAGCGGTCGGCCGCCGGTGGTGATCAGCGACGCGAAGGGGGCGCCTTGGGTGGGACGGGACTCGAAGCCGTTGGCGAGGGCGGTGAGCGTGCGCCGCCAGTCCGCGAGACGGGCACGCGCCGAGGGCGGACGCGCGGCCCAGCGCCGCAGCAGCACGGTGCCGGCGAGCCAGATGGCCAGCACGATCGCCGCACCGGCGAGAGTGACGACGTCGGCGACGCGGACGGTGCCGTCCTGGGCCGTGTCGACCCGCACACCGACCGTGAGCAGGACGATCGCGAGGTACCAGATCAGCAGGCAGGTGTTGACGTGCACCAGCAGCTGCCGGCGGTTCGGCAGCCAGCGCGGCCGCTCCGAACGCCGTTCCTCGGCCATCGCCGCTTCGACGACCCCGGCGTCGGCCGACAGCCACGCCACATCCATCCCGCTCACACTCCATCGTGGCACGTCACGAGGGGCCGACGAGCGTCCGGTAGCGTGGGCGCATGGGACGGGCTCGGGCCTTCGACGAGGCGGCGCTCCTCGATGCCGCGATCGAGGTCTTCTGGGTGCACGGCTACCGGGCCGCCTCACTCGCCGAGGTCTCGGCCGCCTCCGGAGTCGCCAATGGCAGCCTCTACCAGGCCTTCGGCAGCAAGCGGGAGCTCTTCCTCGCCGCCTACCGGCGCTACTGCACCCGGCGCGCGGCCGTGGTCGAGTCGGTCTTCGTCGTCCCCCGCCCCGGCCTCGAGGAGACCGTCGCCGCCTACTTCGACGCGATCGTCGACGACTGCCTGTCCCACCCCGACCGGCGCGGCTGCCTGATGCTCAACACCGTCTCCGAGCTGGGCACCGACCCGGAGATCGCGGCCATCAGCACCCGCACCGTCGACGCCATGGAGGCGGCGGTCGCCCGCGCCCTCGGCACGGCCGCTCCACGACCGCTCGACCCAGCCGAGCTCGCGCTGTCGGCGGCGGAGATCGTCGCGCTCTCGCAGGCGCTGATCCAGCTCTCGCGGATGGGCCGCGACCCCGAGGCGCTCCGGAGTCTCGGGCACCGGGCGGCCGTCTCGGCCGAGCAGGTGCTGCGCGCCGCCTGAACGGGGAATGCACCACCCCCGTCCAGGAGTTGGATGGGGGCATGAGAGCGATCGTGTATTCCGAGACCGGCCCCTCCGACGTCCTGCGCCTCGAGGAGCGCCCGGTGCCCGAACCGGGCCCCGGTGAGGTGCGCGTGCGGGTGGTCGTGTCGGCCGTGAACCCCACCGACTGGAAGAACCGCAGCGGCGGCGGCGCGGCCGCTGCCGCGGAACAGACCCCGAACCAGGACGGGGCGGGTGTCGTCGACGCCGTCGGCTCCGGGGTCACCGCCTTCACGCCCGGGGACCGCGTGTGGTCGTTCCTCTCGGCCCACCAGCGACCGGGCGGCACGGCCCAGGAGTTCACCGTGCTGCCGGTCGAGCGGGTCGTGCCGCTGCCCGACGGCGCCTCCTTCGACGTCGGCGCCTCGATGGGCGTGCCGGCGATGACCGCCCACCGCGCGCTCACGGTGCACGAGTCCGGCCCCGCGAGGCTCGCCCCCGGCGCGCTGGACGGCCGCACCGTGCTCGTCGCCGGCGGAGCCGGGGCCGTGGGGCACGCCGCCATCCAGCTCGCCCACTGGGCCGGCGCGACGGTGATCACCACCATCTCCTCCGATGCCAAGGCCGAGCTCGCGCGAGCGGCCGGAGCCGACGTCGTGGTGAACTACCGCACCGACGACGCCGCCGACCGCATCCGCGAGGCCGCGCCCGACGGCGTCGACCTCGTCGTCGAGGTCTCCCCCGCCCGGAACGCGGGCCTGAACTCCCGGGTGCTCGCGAACCACGGCAGCATCGCCGTGTACGCGAACGACGGCGGCGACGAGGTGACCCTCGACGTGCGCGGGCACTTCGCCATCAACGCGCGCTACCAGTTCCTGCTGCTCTACACGGTGGGGCAGGATGCCCTGTCCGCCGCCGCGGAGGACATCACCGCCGCCCTGTCCGACGGTGCCCTCGGTGTCGGCGAGGAGAACGGGCTGCCGCTCACGCGCTTCCCGCTCGAGCGCACCGCGGAGGCGCACGACGCCGTCGAGCAGGGCACCGTGGGCAAGGTGCTCATCGACGTCGCGCCGGACGCGGGCTAGGCCCGGCCGGCGCGACGCCGACGGCGTCGTACTCCCCTAGGCGCGGCGCCGGCGACGGCGGGTCAGCAGCAGACCGGCTCCGGCACCGAGCGCCAGCAGCGCGGCCAGCACGACCACGGCCGCCTGGCTCCCGGTGGCGGCCAGCCCGCCGCCGGGGCCGGAGCCTCCGGCCTCGCCCGAACCCGGGCCGCCCGTTCCGGGGCCCTGGCCCTGGCCCGGGCCGGTGCCCGGCCCCGGGGTTCCAGGATCACCAGGCGTACCCGGCTCCCCGGGCTCCTCACCGGGGTCGACGACCGTCGCCCCGAACACCGAGGCCAGGAGCGTCACGGCCTGAACCGGGTCACCGCCGAGCAGCACGTGCTCCGCGTCGGCGGTCACGGCGGCCGAGGCGTCGCCCGTCACCGCGCTCCCGGCGACGATCGCCGCCTGTGCGAGATCGCGCACCACCGAGACCACCGGATCGGCCTGGGGGAAGGCGGCGGTGCCGGTCAACGTCGCGGCGGCGTCCGCGGCCGCCTGAGCCACCGCGGCCCGCGCCTCGTCGGAGTCGATCACCGCTCCGGCGTCGGTCCAGACCGGCAGGGCGACGAGCGCCTCGACCGCGGCCCGCGCGGCGGAGTCGGCGGGCAGCGCCTCGGCGAGGACCGAGAGGCGCTCCCGCGGAGCATCCGTTCGCTCGCCCCAGCCGTAGGCGTAGAGCGGCTGGTAGTCGTCGTCTCCCACGTTGATCGGCACCTGCTCGGCGCTCGCCGGCCAGCTGAGCGGCAGCCGCCCGGTGAAGGGCACGTCGCCGAACAGCGTGTCGGCCACGCCGGCGCCCTCGCTCCCCGGCAGGAAGGAGGCCACGAGGCCGTCGATCTCGGCGAGCTGGTCGGTGACGAGCTGGGTGCGGCCCGCGACGACGAGCACGACGCAGTCCATCGCCGCGCAGACGCGGTCGATGCTCGTGCGGTCGGCCTCGGTCAGCGACAGGCTGTGCCCGTTGTTGCCGACGTCGCCCTGCCCCTCGGCGTACGGCGTCTCGCCGACGACCACGACGCCGACCTGGCCGGCCTCCATCGGGGCCGACGCGTCCTCCGAGAAGGTGACCGCCGCATCCGGAGCCACCTCGCGGATGCCCTCGAGGATGCTCGTGCCGGTCGTGGCCGTCGGGCCCGAGCCGCCCTGCCACGAGATCGTCCAGCCGCCCATCTGGTTGCCCAGGTCGTCGGCGTTGGAGCCGGCGACGTAGAGCGAGGCGTCGTCGGCCAGCGGCAGCACCTCGTCGTTCTTCAGCAGCACCTGCGACTCGGCGGCCGCCTCGCGGGCATCGGCCCGGTGGTCGGCTCCGCCGAAGGCACCGGCCTCGCTGCGGTCGGAGAACGGGCTCTCGAACAGGCCGAGCTCGAACTTCTGGGTCAGGATGCGGCGGACCGCGTCGTCGACCCGGCTCTGGTCGATCGTGTGGGAGGTGGTCACCGCGTCGGTCACGCTCGTGATGAAGGCGCCGAAGTTGTACGGCGCCATCGCCATGTCGAGTCCGGAGTTGACCGAGCGCACGACCTTCTCGGCGTACGTTCCGCCGGGCAGCTTGTCGATGCCCTCCCAGTCGCTGATCAGGAAGCCCTCGAAGCCGAGCTCGCCCTTCAGCAGGGTGGTGTTCAGGGCGGTGTTCTCGTGCATCCGCACGTCACCCGACCCGGCGATGTCGACTCCCGAGTACGAGGGCATGATGCTGCCGACCCCGGCGGCGATGGCCGGAAGGTAGGGGTCGACGTGCGTCGTCATGAAGTCCTCGAGCGAGGGCGAGACCGTGAGGCCCTGGTCGATCGGGTAGCCGTTCCCGGCCTTCGAGGCGTCGTACCCGGTGCCGCCGTCGCCCACCCAGTGCTTCGCGGTCGCGAGCACCTCGTCGGCGGCGGTCTTGTCGGTCGGATCCTCGCCCTGCAGGCCCACGATGCCGGCCTCCGAGAACGCGGTCACGAGCGCCGGATCCTCGCCGAACGACTCGTAGCTGCGGCCCCAGCGCTCGTCGCGCGTGACGCACAGGCAGGGGGCGAACGCCCAGTTGACGCCGGTGGTCTTGGTCTCGATCGCGGTGTCCTCGGCCAGCGTCTGCACGAGGGCGGGGTCGCGGGTGGCGCCGAGACCGATGTTGTGCGGGAAGATCGTCGCGTCGAGCACGTTGCTGTGCCCGTGCACGGCGTCGGCGCCGTACAGCAGCGGGATCTGCAGCGCGGTCGACAGCGCCTCCGCCTGGAAGCCGTCGACCATGTCGGCCCACGCCTCCGGGGTGTTCTCGGCCGGGGTCGAACCGCCGCCCGAGAGGATCGATCCGAGACCGAGGTCGGCGATCTGGCTCGGCGAGGTCAGGCCGAGGCGCTCGGCCTGCGCCATCTGCCCCACCTTCTCCGCCAGGCTCATCCGGCCCATCAGGTCGTCGACGCGGGCCGCCGTCGGCAGCGACTCGTCGAGGTAGGGCAGCCCGTAGGCGTTCACGACGACCTTCGGCGCGTCCGGCGGCAGCTGCGCGCCGTCGGCGTCCAGCACCACCGGCACCGCGCGGGCCTGGTCGCCGGAGGATCCGGCGGGCAGCGCCGTCACGTCGAAGCTCCTGGTCTCCCCCGAGGCGGTTCCCGCCGGGAACTCCAGGGTGCCGCCGAACTCCGCGACGTGCGTGCCGATCTCGGCGGTGCCCGCGCCGGGGCCGTAGTCGACGGCGACGGCCTGATCGAGCGGTTCGCCGTTCGAGGTCGACACGGTCACGCCCACCTGGGCGGTGTCGCCGGGGTTCAGCAGGTAGACGGCCTGCGAGGTGCCGACGGTGAGGTTCGCCGCCTGCTCGGGGGTGCCGTAGAGCTGCACGTCGTCGACGGCCCAGCCGGTGCTGGTCGCCTTGCCCGGGGTGAAGGTGACGGCGAAGCCCCAGGCGCTCGTCAGGTCGAGCGAGCCGTTCTGGGTCTCGGCGCTGCCCGGCTGGTACGAGCCGATCGAGAACGCGCTGAACGGCAGTTCCACCAGCTTCCAGCGGCTCGTCGAACTGCCCCAGTTGTCCTTGAAGGTGGCGGTCCAGAGCTCGGAGTGCTCGCCGTCGGGGCCGCCGTCCTTCAGCTCGACCTTGATGTCGTCGCCGGCGGTCGGCGATGCCGGGTTCGAGGCCTGGGAGGCGTACCACCAGAAGCGGATGCCCTGGTAGCTGCTCCAGTTCTGCGAGGAGGCGAGGTTGTCGCTGAAGCCGGCGTAGCCGCCGGAGGGGATCAGGTAGTCGCCCGAGAGCACCCGGTTGTCGGGCACGTCGCCCCGCTCCTGCGCGGTCACGGCCATGCTGGCGAGCCCCTCGGCGGAGCCCCAGGTGAAGAAGCCGATCGGGTCGGCCGAGGTGCTGAGCGGCACGTCGCCCTGGAAGTCCTCGAGGGTCGTGACGCGTTCGAAGACGGCGACGTCGTCGAAGGCCCAGCTGCCCGCGCCGAGCCCGGTGAGGGTGACGGCGAAGCCGGTGGAGGCCGAGGGGTCGAAGCGCGCCGGGTCGTCCGGCGAGCCCTTGACCCGGAGCTCGGTGAACAGCACGCCGATCCAGCGCCAGCCGACGCTGTCGTCGACGACGGTGCGGTCGAACAGCTTCCCGTCCGATTTCACCTCGTAGCCGAGGGTGCGGTCACTGCCGGTGCCGAGGAACCAGAAGCCGAAACCGTCCGCGGCCGACCAGTCGCTCGCGGCGGTGTCGTTCGTGAAGCCGAACCAGTCCGACGCGGTCGGCTCGCCCGACACGGTCGCGACCAGCACCTGGTTCTCCGCGGCGGCGCCGGGCACGGTGTCATCGGCGGCCGTCGTCAGAACGGGCTTCAGCGCATCCGTGCTCGACCAGGTCGTGAAGCCGGCCGGCACGCCCGACTCGAAGTCGTGCAGCACGGTGCGGGGGCCGTCGTTCGGCAGCTCGCCGGTGGGGCGGATGCTCACCACGGCGGTGTCCCGCGAGCCGAGCGTGATCCCGTCCGACGGGTCGGAGAGCTGCAGCGTGAAGGTGCGCACGGGCGTCAGCGGCCCCTGCGACACGGTCGGGATCGTGACCGCGGCCGAGGTCTCGCCGGCCGGCACGGTGACGACCTGGTCGACCGCCGTGAAGTCGGTGCCCGCGACGGCGCTGCCGTCGGCGCTCGTGACACGCACGGTCTGGTCGGTGTCGGCGGGGCTGTTCACCGTGACGTCGACCGCCGCGTCGGAGCCGGCGGCGACGTCGATCGCCTGATGGTCGAAGCCGGCGGTCGGCACCGCGACGGTGCCGTGCACGGCGAAGGTGTAGACGGAGTAGCCGTACCAGTGCAGCACCGGCGCCTCCCAGGTGGCGGCGGTGCGCTTCAGCATCGCGAGCCGCACGTACCGAGCCTGGGCGGGGGCGTCGAAGACGAGCTCCTCCGTGCCACCGGCGCCCGCCGTCTCCGAGGCGGCGGTGCTCCAGCTCGCCTCGTCCTCGGGGGCGGACGTCGCGACCTGCACGTCGTAGGCGGCTGCGAACGCGGCCTCCCAGGTGATGGTGACGCCGCTGACGGTCGCCACCGAGCCGAGGTCGCTCGTCAGGCTCGCGGTGAAGGTGGTGTCCTCGTCGGGACCGTTGCCGCTCGCCCAGCGGGTGGTGTCGTTCCCGTCGGTGGCGTTCGAGGCCGGGAAGTCCCCGTCCTTGTCGTTCTGGGAGGCCGAGGCCGTCGTGGTGCCGGCACGGGCGAGGTCGGGCTCCGCGGCCGTCGCGGCGGAACCGCCGGCGACGAGGCCGGTGCCGAGAAGTGCGGTGACGAGAGCGGCGGCGAGAGCACCGCGGGCGAGCCGGGGGCGCGAGGGCCGACGTCGGGATTCTCGGATAGCGGCGGACCTCTGACCGACTGCGGGCACTGTCACTCCTTCATGACCTACGACACCCGTTCGTCTCTGAACGGATGCTCCAGTACAGCCGGTGAATTCGTCCGGTCCCAGGACGAATGCGCCATCGATCCCGTCTGTGCGGTTCCGGATGCCCAGGCCGCCGACACCGTGCGGTCGACGATGCCCACCAGCTCCGCCCGCGCCCCCAGCGCGGCGACCCTCACCTCGACCCGTGACTCCCCCGGAGGCGAGAACCGCGCCACCGCCTCGCGCACACCCTCGACGAGCGGGCCGCCGGCAGCGCCGAAGCGCCCGCCCAGCACGACGATGGAGGTGTCGACGAAGGTGCAGAGCTGGGCGATGGCGCGCCCGACCCGGAGCCCGGCGAGGTGCTCGTCGGGCAGGCTCGCGGCGACCACGGTCTCGAGGCAGCCGTGCCCGCCGCAGCGGCAGAGCAGGCCGCCCGGTTCGACCTGGATGTGGCCCATCTCCCCTCCGGTGCCGCGCGCTCCCGCGAGCAGCCGCCCGCCCACCACGAGGCCGGCGCCGATACCGTCGCCGAGCTTGACGTAGAGCATGTCGTCGAGGGCCGTACCGCCGCGCATCCGCTCGCCCCAGGCCCCGAAGTTGGCGTCGTTGTCGGCGACGATCGGGCCCGAGAACCCGGCCGGCCGCACCGTCTCGGCCGTCACGCCCTGCCAGCCCGGCAGTGCGGCCGGCGCCCGGACCGCACCGCTCGGCCGCAGCACCGGGTAGGGGAACGACACCCCCAGGGCGGCCACGTCGCCGACGGCGGCTCCCGCTCGGGCGAGCGCGTGGGTGGTGAGCCGTCGAAGCGCACGGATCGTCGGGGCCGCGCCGTCGTCGACCACCAGGTCGACCCGGGGCTCGGCCAGCACGCGGCCGTGCAGATCGGCGACGGCGACGGTGACGTGCCGGTGCCCGATGTCGAAGGCCAGCACCACGCCGGGCTGGCGCGCGAGCTCGAGCACCGCGGTCGGCCGGCCCCGTGTCGTCGCGGCGGCCGGGCTGCGCTCGACCAGGAGCCCGCGTTCGATCAGCTCGGAGACGGTCTGCGCGACGACGCTGCGGGAGAGCCCCGTGTGCTCGGCGATCGACCGCCGAGTCGTCTGCCCGGCGCGCCGCACGAAGTCGAGGAGACCCACGCGGCCCGAGCCGCCCGCCCCTGAAGCTGTCACCGTGCATCCCCTTCGATGACCGACGTCCGCAGACGGCGCCACCCTCGAACAGGGGTCAGCGCCGACTGATCTCATTGAAGCACACCCCGGGCGGATGCGGACCCCGTCGTCCGGTGCTGGGCTAGCGTGGTCGGATGCCTGAGAACCACGTCATCGTGCTGCCCGGAGGCGGCTACCGCATGCTCGCCGATCACGAGGGCGAGCCCGTGGCCGAGTGGCTGCGCGGGGTCGGGGTGGCATCGAGCGTCTTCCGGTACCCGGTGCTGACCGAGCATCCCGGGCCGCTGGAGGCCGTGCGGGCCGAGATCCGCCGGGTGCGGGCGGCCGGCGCCTCACGGGTCGGGGTGCTGGGCTTCAGCGCCGGAGGCCACGCGGCGGGCCTCGCCGCTCTGGCACCCGAGGAGGGCGAGCCGGGCGGCGTCGCCGACCTCGCGATCCTCTGCTATCCGGTGGTGTCGATGGTCGCGCCGAGCCACAGCGGCTCACGGGACGTGCTGCTCGGCGAGCACCCCTCCGAACAGCTGCGGCAGGCGACGTCGCTCGAGCTGCTGGTCACGCCGGCCTCGCCGCCGGTCTTCGTCTGGCACACCGCCGACGACGAGGCGGTCGACGTGCGCCCGGTCTACGACCTCGCGCGGGCGCTCGCCACGGCGGGGGTGCCGCATGCCGTGCACGTGCACCCGTCCGGAGCGCACGGTCTGGGACTCGCCGAGGGCTCGGGCCTGCCGTCGCGCTGGCCCGACGAGGCCGCAGCCTGGCTGCGCGACCTCGGCTGGGCCGTCTGAGCTGCCGTCAGCTCACCAGCCGGTGCTCGTAGGCGTGCACGACGATCTGCGCCCGCGAGTACAGTCCGAGCTTCGCCAGCACGCTCCGGATGTGCGACTTCACCGTCGCCTCGCTGACGAAGGTCGCCGCCGCGATCTGGGCGTTGCGGAGACCGGTGGCCGCCAGGAGGTAGATCTCGCGTTCGCGCGGCGAGAGGGCGGCCAGCGCCTGCGGGGCGGGCCGCGCATCCGTCGTCACCGTCGCCGGCGCCTCGGCCCGAGCGCGCACCAGAGCGGTCAGCGAGCCCTGACCCGTCACGGGCGACTGCGGGGCGTCGCCCGCGTGCACCGCGCGGATGGTGTCGAGCAGCACCTCGGGGGCCACGTCCTTCGTCACGAACGCGCTCGCGCCGTGCTTCAGCGACTCGAACACCGCCTGCTCCTGCTGGAAGGTCGTGAGCATCACCACCTGGCTGTCGGTGCCGGCCGTGATGCGCAGGGTGGCCTCGATGCCGTTCAGGGCGGGCATCCGGATGTCCATCAGCACCACGTCGGGCCGGGTGCGGTCGACGAGCGCGACCGCCTCGGCACCGTCGTGCGCGGTGCCCGCCAGCTCGAGGTCGGACTGGCTCTCGATCAGCATGCGGAGCCCGTAGACGAACAGCTCCTGGTCGTCGGCGACGGCCACGCGGATGGCGCTCACGCGATCGCCCCCGCCGCGCCCGCCGAGATCGGCTCGCGGTCGGCGGCCAGCGGGATGAAGGCGGTCACCACGTACTCGCCGTCGCTCTCGGGGCCGGCCGTGAGCCAGCCCCCGGCGAGCTCGGCGCGTTCGCGCATGCTCCGGATGCCGAAGCGCTGCACCGCCGCGGCACCGTCCTCCGCCGGCGCCGGGACGCCGAGGCTCACCACCGTCAGCGCCAGCCCGTCGCCGTCGCCGTCCCACGACAGCGACACCGCGGCCACCGGATGCGCGCCACCGTGCTTCAACGCGTTGGTCAGGCTCTCCTGCACGATGCGGTAGACGCTGAGCTCCTGCGTGGGCGTCAGCGGCCGCGGCTCGCCGAGCTGCTCGAGGTGCACCCGCATCCCGGTGGCGGCGACCCGGTCGACCAGGGCGCCGAGATCGGCCAGGGCCGGGCGGGGCTGCAGCGGGTCGCCGCCCGGATCGTCGCGGAGACCCTCGAGGAGGCCCCGCAGATCGACCAGGGCCGAGCGGGCGGCCCCGGCGATCTCGCGCAGGGCATCGTCGGTGCGCACCGGGGCGGTCCCGGGCTTCGCCTCGCGGAGGTACCGGGCGCCGTCGGCCACCGCGATCACGACCGTCAGGGAGTGGGCGAGCACGTCGTGCACCTCGTGGGCGATCGCCGTGCGCTCGAGCGCACTGCGGCGCTCGGCGTCGATCGTCACGAGCTCGCGCTCGGTCTCGAGCAGCCGCTGCCGGTCGTGGCGGCGGCGCTCGGCCAGCTGCAGCCCGAGGCCGATCGACCAGGCCAGCGCCCAGCCGAGCAGGGCGACCGCGCCCAGCAGCACCGCGAACTGCACGCCGCTCGGGTTGCCCGAGGGCCCGAGGTCCGAGCCGTTGCCGCTTCCGGCGAGACCCGTCCAGCTGCGCCAGTCGCCGACCTTCACGAGCACGACTCCGAGCACGGCCGAGACGAGCACCCCGCCGGCGAGACCGATCCAGCGCACGACGGCTCGGGGCGAGCGGCCGGTGGCGTAGGCGGCCGCGATCCCGGCGAACGCGATCGGCCACGTGGTCGACTCCGGCGGCGCCATAACGCCGAGAAGCTGCAGCACCGGCACCGCCGCCACCGCGGCCAGCGACGCCAGCGGGGCGAGGCGGGACAGGGCGATGGCCGCCGCGTACACGGCGAGCACGATCCAGGAGCCGGTGGGATGCGCCCGGCCGATCTCCGCCTGGATCCAGAGCAGCAGGAAGACGAGGCCGACGGCCGGTTCGAGCAGGGGGCGGAGGCGTGCGATGACGGGAGGCATGCCCTCACGGTAGGGGGCGGCCCGGGCCCCGTGGGTGGATCGGCGCGGCATTCTTCCGAAGGGATGAGCGGCGCGGGTGCTCCCTCAGAGGCGCGGTACGGGCATCCGTCGCCCGGTGGCGCGAGCCCGGCGGCGGCGCACCGAGAACAGGATCGCCAGCGCGGGCAGCGTCACGACGGCGGCCCAGAAGACGACGACGGCCACGATCCAGACGACGCGGGTGCGGTCGACGCTCTGCTCCGCGTCCGCCACCGTGGCGGGGGTGACCGCGGCGACCGTGCCGACCGGGCCGTGCGCGATCGCGTGAGGCGGGTCGTCGAGCACCACGAGGAAGTCGAGCCGTGCCGGGTGGTCGGGGTCGGGCGGGAAGCCCCAGTGGTCGTCGCCACCGAGCGTCACGGTCGTGCCGGGGCCGCCCCGCGCATCCGGGATCACGGCCTCGTACTGGCCCTGGTTCGTCGGCAGGCCCGAGTTCGTCTCGACGTCGACGAGGGTGCCGGTGACCACGACATCGCGGTCGACCACGTCGCGCACCTGGGCGAGGCGGTCGACCGCGGCGTCGTGGGCGCCCCCGAGGGCCGACAGGGCGATCAGGCCGGGCACGATCAGCAGCGCGAAGGCGAGCCAGAACGGCCAGCCGGGCGGCGGGCGACGGGCGGGGCGGGCGGAGGGGAACGGCGGGGCGGGGTTCGTCACCCGGTCAGCTCCGCAGGATCGAGGTCATCTTCTTGCCCCGGGCGACCTCGTCGACCAGCTTGTCCATCCAGCGGATCCGCTGCATCAGCGGGTCGTCGATCTCCTCGACCCGGATGCCGCAGATCAGGCCCGTGATCAGCCCGGCGTTCGGGTTCAGGGCCGGTGCCCCGGCGAAGAAGGTCTCGAAGTCGGTCTGCTCGGCGACGGCGCGGTCGAGGCCCTCCTGGTCGTAGCCGGTGAGCCAGCGGATGACCTCGTCGACCTCGGCCTTCGTGTGGCCCTTGCGCTCGGCCTTCGCCAGGTAGTGCGGGTAGACGGCCGCGAACGGGGTCTGGAAGATGCGGTGCGCCATGGTTCTCCCGTCGCTGTCTGCGGCACCGGTGCGCCACCTCTCCAGGGTAGAGCAGCCCGGTGCCCGGGGTCAGGCGGCCGCCGTCACGATCAGGTCGCGGATGCGCGCCGCCGCGGCGTCGTCGAGGCGCTCGAGGGCGTAGGAGGTGGGCCAGAGCCCGGTCTCGTCGTCGAGTGCCGCGTTCTCGCTGAAGCCGAGCGTGGAGTACCGGGCCTTGTCCATCAGCCCGCTGCGGAAGAACACGACGACCTTGCCGCTCTTCGCCCAGCCGGGCTGACCGTAGTAGAGCTTGGGCTGCAACGCGGGTGCCGCTTCGGCGACCAGCGCCTGCAGCCGCTCGGCCATCACCCGATCGGGCTCGGGCATCTCGGCGATCTTCGCCTCGACCGCCGCCGCGTCGGCCGCGGCCTTCTCGGCCGCCTTGCCGCTGCGGGCCTCGGCCTTCAGTTCGGCCGCCCGGCTCTTCATCGCCGCGCGCTCCTCGGCCGAGAAGCCGCCGTCCTGTGCTGCGCTCACGGCGCACCGCCCTTCGTCGTGCCCCCAGGTTAGCGACCCTCGGTCCCGCCCCGCTTCCCGATCCTGAATCGGGTCTGCATACCCGGTCCGGAATGGGCGGGCCGATAGCGTGGGCGCACCCTGCACCCCGCACCACAGCGAACCGAGGAGGGCCGTGATGGCCGTCGACGACGTCCCTGCTTCCGACTCCACCGCATTCGGCCAGCTCACCACGGCGCACGTCGCCGACGCGCTCGTGCGGCTCGGGCTGCCGGTGCGGTGCGCGCCGCCCGGGGTCCGGCCGCTGCTGCCGGGGCGCCGAGTCGCCGGGCCCGCGCGACCGGTGCGGCACTCGGGCAGCGTCGACGTCTTCCTCGAGGCGCTCACATTGGCCCGGCCCGGCGAGGTGCTGGTCGTCGACAACGGCGGGCGTGACGACGAGGCCTGCGTCGGCGACCTGGTGGCCCTCGAGGTGGCGCAGGCGGGTCTCGCCGCGATCGTGATCTGGGGCCTGCACCGCGACACCGCCGAACTGCGCGAGATCGGACTCCCGGTGTTCAGCGCCGGCAGCCTGCCGACCGGGCCCCTGCGGCTCGACCCGCAAGCGCCCGAGGCCCTCGTGTCGGCGCGGCTCGGCTCGCACCTCGTCACGGTCGACGACCTCGTACTGGCCGACGACGACGGCATCGTGCTCGTGCCGCGCGCGGCCGCCGACGAGGTGGCGGGGGTCGCGGCGGGCATCCGCAACACCGAGCGGCGCCAGGCCGAGCGGATGCGCGGGGGCACGTCCCTGCGCGAGCAGACCCGCTTCGCCGCCTACCTCGACGACCGCGACACGACGGGCCTCACGTTCCGCCAGCATCTCCGTCGCCTCGGCGGAGCCGTCGAGGAGTAGGGGCGGCGCATCTCGGCGGCCGGTACAACCTGGCCGACAGCACCCCGCGGCGGCCAGCGCGCCGCGGCCGTCAGCGCATCGTCGTGAGGTCGAGCAGCACCTTCGGGCGGCGACGCTCCCCCGCGGTGAGCGCGGCGAAGGCCGCCTCGGCCTCGTGCCAGGGCAGCACCCGGTCGATCAGCTGCGCCGCCGGGAACCCGGGGGTGGCGATCAGCTCGGCCATCCGCCCGTAGTGGTCGAGGCCGTGGAAGATGCCGTGCACGGTGAGGCCCTTCATCGTGATCGGCGCCGGATCGAAGTCGGGCACCCCGCCCGCCACCACGCCGACGAGCGCCGCGCGGCCCCCGGGGCGGAGGATGCGCCCGAGCATCGCCACCCCGCTCGCCCGGCCGGCCGCCTCGATGGCGACGCTGTAGGAACCGGCGACCACCGCATCCGCTCGCAGTGCCCGCTCGGCGCCCAGCTCGAGCGCCAGCGCGAGGCCGGCCTCGCTCGAGCCGATCACGTCGACGTGCGGGGTGACGCGCAGCGCGACCGCCAGGGCCAGCAGGCCGAGAGTGCCGGTGCCGAGAACCGCGACGCGGTCGTCGAAGCGGATTCCCGTGCTGAGCACCGCGTTCACCGCCGTCACCCCGGGTTCGATCAGCACCGCCTCCGCGAGCGAGGCTTCCTCGGGCAGTCGCGTCACCGACGTGGACGGCATCGACACGTACCGCGCCGCCGCCCCCTGCCGCCCCACGAGCCCGACCTCCTGGCGGTGCTCGCAGCCGTCGCGGAACCCGGCCTGGCACGGGGTGCACGCCCCGCAGGTCACGACGGTCTGCCCGACCACCCGGTCGCCCGGCGCCACCGCCTCGACCCCGTCGGCCACGGCGACGACCGTGCCGGTGAACTCGTGCCCGAAGATCAGCGGATACTCGGCGAGCCCCTCCCGCACGAAGTAACTGTCGCCCCGCAGCAGGTCGAGGTCGGTGCCGCAGATGCCGAGGAACGCCACCTCGACGAGCACCTCACCCGCACGCTCGGGCGGCACGGCGGCGGTGCCGGGCGTCACCCGCCCCGGCTCGATCCGCAGCACGGGCATCTCACCGGTGGGCCAGGTCATCGATTGCGTCCCTTTCGATCGTCCGTCGTCGCACGCTGAGCCGAGGCTACCGGGTCGGCGTGCTCAGGTGCTCACCAGCGGTCGCGGTGACGCTCCTGGTCGACGACGGCGTCGCGGTCGGCGAGCCGGCGGAGCCCCGCGAGCGGTTGCGCCATGCGGTGGTTGCCCCGGATGCGCGGCTCGACCCGGTCGAGGAACGCCCAGTACCCCGCGGTGAACGGGCACGCGTTCTCGCCGAGCCGCACCTTCGGGTCGAACACGCAGCTGCCGCAGTAGTCGGACATCTTCGCGATGTACGCCCCGCCCGAGGCGTAGGGCTTGGTGGCGACGATGCCGCCGTCGGCGTGCTGCGACATGCCGATCACGTTCGCGGGCATGACCCAGGGCGTGCCGTCGACGAACATGTCGACGAACCAGTCGTTCAGCGCGACCGGGTCGTAGCCGTGCTGCAGCGCCCAGTTGCCGAGCACCATCAGCCGCTGGATGTGATGCGCCCAGCCGTGCCGCCGCATGCCGTCGATGGTCTCGTGCAGGCAGTTCGCCTCGATGGCCGCCGGGTCGAGCTGCCGGAAGGCCTCCGGGAGGGGCTGATGCGCGCCGAGCGCGTTGCTGCCCGTGCGATAGCCCTCGCCGAGGTGCCAGTAGAGGTGCCAGACGTAGTCACGCCAGCCGATGATCTGCCGGGTGAAGCCCTCGACGCTCGACAGCGGGGCGTTGCCCGCGTGGTATTCGGCCACGACCGTCTCGACGACCTGCAGCGGATCGAGGAGGCCGAGGTTCATGGGGGCGCTGAGCAGGGAGTGCGCCATCGTCCAGTCCCCGTCGAGCATGGCGTCCTCGAAGGGGCCGAAGTCGTTCAGCCGCGACTCGACGAAGTCGGCCAGCGCGCGCTCGGCCTCGGCAGGGGTGGCCGCGAAGCGCCGCGGCCCGTCGTCGCCGACGAGGGTGACGCGGCCGTCGCACTGCCAGGCGTCGAGGTCGGCGCGCACCTCCTGGTCGATCTCGTCCTCGACCGGCCACCGCGGGTCGGGCAGCCCGAGACGCGCCGCGTTCTTCGGCGGCGGGGTGCGGTTGTCGTGGTCGAAGTTGAAGCGGCCGCCCTCGGGCTGGTCGCCGCGCATCAGCAGCCCGGTTCGCTCGCGCACGGTGCGGTAGAAGTCCTCCATCAGCAGCCGCTTGCCCGCCCGCGTCGCGGCCCAGACGGCGAAGTCGGCCTCGGAGGTGACGAAGCCCCGGCTCGGCAGCACCGCGATGCCGCGGCGGCGCACGAAGCGGCGGGCGGCCCAGCTCGTCGGGTCGATCACCTCGAGGTCGTCACGGCCGTCGACGGCCTCGGAGTAGCGCTCGACCCGGTGGTACTCGACCCGCTCGCCCAGCTCGGCGGCGCGGTGCCGCATCGCCGAGAGCAGCAGATGGGCCTTCGCCCGGTGCATCGGCCGCCGCCCGAAGACCGACCGCGCCTCGACGATCATCATGGGCCCCCCGTCGTCGAACAGCGGCCCCAGCTGCCCCGCGAACACCCACCGCGTGCGCTCGTCGGCGGCGCGTGCTCCGGAGGTCATGATCCCTTCCTACCCGGCACCTCCGACATCGGCTGCGATCTGAGCGCTGAAACGGTCAGCTCGCGAAGAGCTCCCGGTAGTAGTCGCACTGGGCGGGGTGGTAGTCGGCGAAGCGGATGTCCGCCACCTCGCCGCCCGCGAGGGCGACCGTGAGCCGGTCGAGGTAGTACTCCCAGCCGGGCCCGACGTCGGCCATGGCGTCAGGATCGTCGACCAGGTGGGCGAAGGTGAGCACCGTGCCCGGGGCGGCTGCCGCGAGCGTGAGCTCGAGGCGCCAGCCCTCGCCGAGGCTCACCGCGAGGCGCGACGGCGTCTCGCACACCGAGACCTCGACCGGCTCGGCGGCGACGTCGTCGCCCTCGGCCGTCATCGCGAAGTCGACGGTGCCGGTGGCCGGGTCGCCCGACCAGGTGCCGATCCAGCGCTCGAGGCGGGCCGGCTCGGTGATGGCGGCCCAGACCGTCTCGGCCGCATCCGGGAACGCCCGCTCGAGCACGAGGGCATCGGCCCCGCCGCGGGGCTCGCGGCGACCGGTGGGGGTGCGTGCGGTGCTCATGCGTCGATCTTCGCGACAGCCGGCCCCGAAGTCCAGAGCGCGCTCCCTCCGGCCCGGCGGGGTGTGCATGCTCTTCCGACCACGGTCGGAAGACGCGGCCCGTCCCGCGGGGTAGACAGGAGCCTCCGACGAAGGAGGAACCATGTCGCAGGACGACGTCGAGACCTACCACCAGGACGGCTCCTGGTACAACCGCGAGGCCGGGGAGTCCCGCACGGTCAGCGGGCCGTTCCGCACCAAGGAGGAGGCCGTCGAAGCGGGCCTGCGCTACGGCGGACGACGACGCGGCGAGCATCACGAGCACCACGGGTCCGAGCACCACGGGTCCGAGCACCACGGCTCCGAGCACCACGGCGCCCACGGCTCGAACCGCGACACCGACCGACTGGAATGACGACGACGCCGGGCACCCCGCCGCGCCTCGACATCGCGGTCGTCGGCGGCTCGATCGGCGGCCTGTTCGCCGCCTCCCTGCTCAGCAGGGCCGGCCATCGCGTCACCGTCCTCGAGCGCTCCGAGCACGGCCTCGCCCGCCGCGGGGCGGGCCTCGTCGCACAGCAGGAGCTGTTCGAGCTGCTGCACCTGATCGGCCGCGACGACGCCGGGCGGATCGGCGTGGTGGCCCACGAGCGCATCACGCTGAACCGCGAGGGCGGCGTGGTGCACCGCGATCCGACCCCGCAGACGCAGCTCTCCTGGGACCACCTCTACGAGGTGCTCCGCGCCGCCGTGCCGAGGGACGCGTACCGGCTCGCCAGCCGGGTGCGCAGCGTGCACGGCACCGAGCAGCAGGCCGTGATCGAGCTCGAGGGCGACCGGCGCGAGGCGTTCGACCTCGTCATCGGCGCCGACGGCCTCGGCTCCGTCGCCCGCGAGGCCGTCGCCCCCGGCCGCACCGCGAACTCCCCCGCCGGCTATGTCACCTGGCGCGGCCTGGTGCCCGAGTCGGCGCTGCCCGCCGCCGCCGGCTCGGTGCTGCTCGAGCGCTTCGGCTTCTTCACCGGCCCGCGCTCGCACTTGCTCGGCTACCTCGTGCCGGGCCCGGCGGGTGAGATCACGCGGGGCGATCGGCGCTACAACTGGGTCTGGTACCGTCCGATGGCTCCGGATGCCCTCGCCGCCCTCATGGAGTCGGCCGGCCGCCCACCCACCGACGTGTCCCTCGCTCCCGGACAGCTGCCGTCGCCCCTCCGCGACGACCTCGTCTCGGCCGCGACGCGGGAGCTCCCGCCGCCCTTCGCCGACGCCGTCGCCGCGGAGCCGCGGCCCTTCCTCCAGGCGATCTTCGACTACGTGCCCCCGCGACTCACCCAGGGGCGGGTGGTGCTCCTCGGCGACGCCGCCGTGGTGGTGCGCCCGCACACGGCGATGGGGGCGGCGAAGGCTGCCGGCGACGCCATGGCGCTCAGCGCCCTGCTCGACGCGCTGCCGCTCGGCCGCGCCCTCGCCCGCTACGACGCCGAGCGCCTGCCCGTGGGCCGGGCGATCTCCGACTACGGCCGCCGCCTCGCCGCGTCCCTCCCCTTCGCCCACTGATCACCACCACCTCCCACCCACCACGAATGGAGAACACCATGTCCCTTCCCAGCGACCCCGACCAGACCGGCATCGAGTTCGCGGGCGTCCCTGCCTCGCCCGACCCCGACGGCGCGATTCTCGAGGAGGGCATCCCCGACGACGCGGACACCGCCGAGCCCGACGCCGCCGCCGCCCCCGGCGACGCGCAGCCCGACTGGCGCGACTTCAGCTCCGAGATCCTCGAGCCCGACGAGGGGCAGCCCTTCGGCGACAAGGCGCCCGACGACCTGCGCGACTGAGAGCGTTCATCACCCCGAGCAGCCACAGCGTGCGCCGGCGGCCGAGGAGGCCGTCGGTGACGGTGGGCAGCATCCGGAATGTCAGCTGCGCCACCACCTCCCCCGCCGCCGCGTGCACGCCGGGGGCGTCCGGCGCGCCGAGCGTCTTCAGCGCCTGCGAGTGCACGGCGCCGAGCAGCAGACGCCCGGCGCGGGTGCCCTGCATGTCGCCCAGAGCAGTGTCGAGGGTGAAACGGCCGGGCGGGGCCGGGTCGTTCGGCGGGAGGGAGCGGCCGAGCATCCGCTCGAAGTCGGCGCGTGGGAACCCGAGCGCGCGTGACGGCGCACGGTAGGCCCGGGGTACCTCGGCGGGCGCGGCCGGGCGCGCGGGTTCGCCCGGCGCCGTGATCGCGAGCCGGTGCACGACATCGCGCGAGGACCGGCCGAGCCGCAGCTCGAACGGGCCCGGCGAGAGCTGCCAGGCGGATGCCCAGGGGTTCCACCACGAGAACGCGCGGCGCCCGAGCGTCAGCGTGAGCGTCTCGCTCGCTCCGGGCTCGAGCGTCGCCTTCGCGAAGCCGCGCAGCTCCTGCTCGGGCCGGAAGGTCTCGGCCGAGCCGTCGTGCAGGTACAGCTGCACGACCTCGGAGCCGGCGCGCTCCCCCGTGTTCGTCACGGTGACCCGCACCGTCACCTCGTCGTCGCCCCGCTCGATCACCGGCTCGCCCCAGGCGAAGCGCGTGTACGAGAGGCCGTGGCCGAAGCAGAACGCCACGTCCTCGCCGGCGCTGTCGAACCAGCGGTGGCCGAGGTACAGGCTCTCGCGGTACTCGACGGTCGCGGGGCCGTTCGGCAGGTGGGCGAGCGGATGATCGTGGTAGCGCTCGGGGAAGGTCTCGGCCAGGCGTCCGCCCGGTTCGGCCAGCCCGAGCAGCACCTCGGCGAGAGCGCTGCCGCCCGCCTGTCCGCCGAGGTAGCCCTCGAGGATCGCCGCGACGTCCCGGCGCCACGGCAGCTCGACGGGTGCCCCGTTCTGCAGCACCACGACCGTGCGCGGATTCGCCGCCCGCACCGTCTCGACCAGTCGATCGTGGTCGACGGGCAGCCGCAGGTGCTCGCGGTCGACGCCCTCGGTCTCGTAGGTCTCGGGCAGTCCCACTACCACGACGGCCACGTCGGCCGCGGCGGCGACCCGCCCCGCCTCCCGCAGCTGCGCGTCGCTCGCCCGATTCGTGGCCCCGTCGTACCCCGTGGCGAACACCACGGCTCCCGGATGCGCGCCCCGCCCGACCCCGCCCGCTGCCGTCGCCCCGCCACCCGCTCCGGCTGAGGTTCCGACCGCGGCGCGGAGGGAGTCGAGCAGCGTGTCGAGCCGGGTCGGCACCACGTGCGAGCTCCCCGCCCCCTGGTAGCGCGGCTCGGCCGCCATGGCTCCGATCACCGCGACGCTCGCCCCCACCCGGATCGGCAGCACCCCGTCGTTCTGCAGCAGCACCGTGCCCGCCGCCGCCGCGCGCCGCGCCAGCTCGTGATGGGCCCGGAGGTCGGGCTCCGGCGCCCCCACCGCCGCGCCGGCGTGCGCCGTGACGAGCCGCAGCACGCGCGCGGCCGCCGCGTCGAGCGCACCCCGTCCGAGCGACCCGGGCCGAGCATCCGTCGCCAGCGACCGCCGCACGAGGGTGTCGTCGCCCCGGCCGAGCCCCGGCATGCTCAGGTCGGTGCCCGCGGGGATCGACGTCGCCCGATCCCATGACGCCCCCCAGTCGGAAACGACCACCCCGTCGAACCCCCACTCGCTCCGCAGCACGCCGGTCAGCAGCCACCGCGACTCGGTGCAGTGCTCGCCGTTCAGCCGGTTGTAGGCGGCCATCACGGTGGCGGGCCGCGCCGTGCGCACGATGTGCTCGAAGGGCGCGAGGTACAGCTCCCGCAGGGCCCGCTCGTCGACCACCACGTCGATGCCGTACCGCCGCTCTTCGGTGTCGTTCGCGGCGACGTGCTTCAGCGACGCCCCCACGCCCGTGGCCTGCACGCCCTCGACCCAGGCGGCGCCGAGCCGGGCCGAGACCAGCGGATCCTCCGAGAAGTACTCGAAGTTCCGCCCGCCCACCGGCGTGCGCTTGAGGTTCACCCCCGGCCCGAGCAGCACCCCGATGCCGTGCGCGGCGGCCTCCCGACCGAGGGCCGCGCCGACCTCGCGGACGAGCGACTCGTCCCAGCTCGCCCCGAGCGCCGCCGCCGTGGGGAAGCAGGTCGCCGGATGCGAGTCGAACATCGACAGCCCCGACCCGTCGCGCGGCCGCCGCACCCCGTGCGGGCCGTCGCCGAGCCTCAGCGCCGGGATGCCGAGCCGCGGCACCGCCACCGTCGTCCACGCGTCGGCCCCGGCGGTCAGCGCGACCTTCTCGGCGTCGGTCAGGCGCGCGACCAGGGCACTCACGTCCTCCGACGTCATCCGGTCGCCCGACTCGCTCACCCCGCCCACGCTACTGCTCCGGATGCCCGCCCCCGCGCACTCGCAGCCCAACGATCATCTGCACCTGTCGCCCGGTGCCCGCGCTCTGCCAGACTGACGGCACCGACCGGCGTCCCCGCCCCGCTCCCGATCGAAGGATCCGACGTGACCGACAGCCTCTCCCCGCTCCCCGCCGCCGCGCTGCCGACGGTGTCGATCGTCATCCCCGCGTACAACGAGGAGGCGGGCATCCGTCACTGCCTCGTCGCCGCGATCGAGCAGACGGTGCCCGCGCACGAGATCGTGGTGGTCGACAACCGCTCGACCGACGGCACGCGGGCGGCGGTCGAGGCGATGATCCAGGCGTTCCCGGAGGCGAACATCCGGCTGATCGAGCAGGACGCCGAGCAGGGCATCACCCCCACCCGGAACGCCGGCTTCGACGCCGCGACCGGCACCGTGATCGGCCGCATCGACGCCGACACCGCCCTCGCGCCGAACTGGGTGGAGCAGGTGCAGCTCGCCTTCTCGACCGGCGACTTCGTGGCGGCCAGCGGACCGGTCGAGTACTACGACATGCCGATGCGGCGCTTCGGCCACCACGCCGACGACGCCTTCCGGAAGCTGCAGGTCAAGCTCGCGGGCGACTACGTCTTCCTCTTCGGCACGAACATGGCGATCACGAAGGAGGCCTGGCTGGCCGTGCGCGGCGACGTCTGCGCCGACCGTGAGGACCTCATGCACGAGGACATCGACCTGGCCGTGCACCTCGCCCTCAAGGGCCTCAAGGTCGGCTACGTCTCGGCGATGACGGTGGGCATGTCGGCCCGCCGCCTCGACTCCTCGCCGCGCGACTACCTCTACTACGTCGAGCGCTTCCAGCGCACCTACGCCGCCCACGGCATCCACGACGTGCGCCTGCTCGCGCCGATGGCCGTCTTCCTCGGCATCTACCCGGCCCTGCACGCCGAGCGCGCCCTGCACGAGCACCGCACGGCCCAGCGCTGGGGCGGGGTCCCCCACCCCGCCCCGGCGGCGGCTCCCGCCGACTGACCCGGCCGCTCGGCCCGCTCATTCCCGAGTCGCGAGCAGCGCCTCGAGCTCGTTCCAGGAGGCGTCGACCGCGGCGGCGAGCGGGCGGCCGGGCGGTGCGTCGAGCCAGGAGTCGAGGGAGCGGTCGAACACGAGCACGGCGAGCGAGGCGATCAGCCGCGCGCGCCCGGGCGGCACCGAACGAGCGACGAGGCCGCCCGCGATCGCGTCGGCGAGGTGCGCCGACTTCAGCAGCTCGCGTTCCCGCAGCTGGTCCTCCGCCCGGATGACCGCCCGACGCCGGAGGATCAGCTCGCGCCACCCCTCCAGCGGCGATACGGCGCGGGCGAGCCCCTGTCGCACCACGTCGAGCGCGTCCGCCCCGGCGGGCACGTCCTCCAGCGCCTCCGCGACCACCCTCGGGAACTCGCGGTCGCGCAGGAAGAAGACGTCCCGCTTGTCGGCGAAGTGCCGGAAGAAGGTGCGGGTGGTCAGCCCCGCCCGTGCCGTGATCTGCGGCACCGTGGTGGCCGCATAGCCCTGCTCCTCCACGAGATCGAGCGCCGCCGCCTCCAGCCGCAGTGCCGCGTCCGGAGCCCATCTCGTCATCCGCCCACTTTACGACATTCCGTGTCATCATGTCTATGACACGCGATGTCATCACCCGTCCCGCTCGACCGAACCCCTCTGGAGAACCGGATGCCCGTCAGCACTCCCCCGAACACCGCCGCCTGGCTCGACACTCCTTATGCCGATGTCACCGTGCGCGAGTCGCCCTTCCCGGTCGCCGGCCCGACCCAGCTCGTCGTGCGAGCGCGCGCCGTCGCGATCAACCCGCTCGACGCCGTCATCCAGTCCAACGGCCGGATGATGTACCGCTGGCTCGACGCCCCCGCCGTACTCGGCGAGGATGTCGCCGGCGAGGTGGTCGCCGTGGGCGCCGGGGTGACTCGGTTCGCGAAGGGCGACCGCGTGGTCGGCTACGCCCTGGGTATCGAGAAGGGCCGCGACCACGTCGGAGAGGGCGGCTTCCAGCAGCACGTCCTGCTCGAGGAGGCGCTGACCGCCCCGATCCCGGCCGGCTCGTCCTTCGAGGACGCGGCGGCGCTGCCCCTCGCGGTCTCGACGGCGGCCGTGGCACTCTTCCAGAGCGACCAGCTCGGGCTCGCGCATCCGCAGACCGCACCCGGCGAGGTGACCCCGCGCGGGGAGACGGTGGTGGTGTGGGGCGGCGCGACGAGCGTCGGCCTGAACGCCGTGCAGCTCGCGGTCGCGGCCGGCTACCGCGTCGTCGCCACCGCCTCCCCCGCGAACCACGCGCTGCTGCGCGAGCTCGGCGCAGACGCGACGATCGACTACCGGGACCGCGACGTGGTGGCGAAGGTGGTCACGGCCGTCGGCGGGCAGCCGGTGGCCGGCGTACTCGCCATCGCGACCGGGTCGGCTGAGCCGTGCGTCGCGATCGCCGCCGCCACCGGGGCGAAGCGGGTCGCCCTCGCCAGCCCCTCGGTCTCGTTCTTCGACCAGCCCCGCCGTCCTGGCCTCTCCCGCCGCCGCGCCGCCATGATCGCGCGCCTCGTCGCGGGCAACGCCGCGCTCCAGCTGCGCTGCCTCCGTCACGGCATCCGCGCGCGCTTCGTCTGGGGCAGCACGCTCGCCTCGAACGAGGTGGGCCGGATGCTCTGGACCGACCATCTCCCGGCCGCCCTCGCCGAGGGCCGCCACCGGGTGCTGCCCCGGGCGGAGGTGGTGGGAACCGGGCTGCCGAGCATCCAGCCCGCCCTCGACCGGATGCGCGCCGGCGTCTCGGCGACGAAGCTCGTGGTGCTGCTGCCCTGAGGCCGAGCAGCCCTGCGGCCGGCCAGCCCTGAGGCCGGCCAGCCCTGGGGCCGCCTAGTCGTTTCGCACGACGTCGAGCGCGTGCTGCAGGTCGGCCGGGTAGTGGCTCTCGAACGAGACGTACTCGCGGGTGCGCGGATGCACGAAGCCCAGCCGCATCGCGTGCAGCCACTGCCGGGCGAGCCCGAGCCGCGCCGACAGCACCGGGTCGGCGCCGTACGTCGAGTCGCCGACGCACGGATGCCGCTGGGCGGCCATGTGAACCCGGATCTGATGCGTGCGCCCGGTCTCGAGATGGATCTCGAGCAGCGTCGCCGCCCGGAACGCCTCGAGCGTCTCGTAGTGGGTGATGGAGTGCTTGCCGTCGGCGGTGACCGCGAACTTCCAGTCGGACCGCGGGTGCCGGCCGATCGGGGCGTCGATGGTGCCTGCGAAGGGGTCGGGGTGGCCCTGCACCAGGGCATGGTAGATCTTGTCGACCTCGCGGTCGTGGAAGAGGCGCTTCAGCCAGGTGTAGGCCTCCTCGCTCTTCGCGACGACCATCAGGCCGCTCGTGCCCGCGTCGAGGCGGTGCACGATGCCCGCTCGCTCGGCAGCGCCGCTCGTGGCGATGCGGTAGCCGGCGCCGGCGAGGGCGCCGAGCACGGTGGGGCCGTCCCACCCGACCGAGGGATGCGCGGCCACCCCGACGGGCTTGTCGACCACGATGATGTCGTCGTCGTCGTAGACCACGTCGAGCTCGGGCACGATCACCGGCACGATGCGCGGCTCCTCCTTGGGAGCCCACTCGACCGAGAGCCAGGTGTCGCGCCGCAGCCGGTCGCTCTTGCCGACCGGCCGGCCGTCGACGCTGACACTGCCGGCGTCGACGACCTCGGCGGCGAAGGTGCGCGAGAAGCCGAGCAGCTTGGCGATGCCGGCGTCGACGCGGGTGCCGTCGAGGCCGTCGGGGACGGGAAGGGTGCGGGACTCCATCGCTACGACTTCTCCGGCTCGGCCAGAGGGTCGGCCCCGGGCGCGGCCTCGGGCTCGGCCCCGGCCTCGGGCTCGGCCTCCGAAGAGACCGCGGGCTTCTCGCCGCGGGTGCCGTCGAGCCCCACCCCGCGGAGGGTGAGGATCAGGAACAGCACCATGGCGCCCGAGATGCACACGTCGGCGACGTTGAAGATCGCCGGCAGCAGCGGGATGGTGAGGAAGTCGATGACGTGACCGACGCCGAAGCCGGGCTCCCGGAACAGCCGGTCGATCAGGTTGCCGATCGTGCCGCCGAGCAGCAGCCCGAACACCCAGGCCCACGCGAGCGAACGGATGCGGCGGGCGAACCAGATGATCACCACGGTGACGGCGGCCGCCAGGATCGAGAAGATCCAGGTGTACGCGTTGCCGATCGAGAAGGCGGCGCCGGAGTTCTTCACGAAACGGAACTGGATGAGGTCGCCCACGACGGGGACGACCTCACCCAGTTCGAGGTTCGAGACCACGAGGAACTTCGTGAACTGATCGATGGCGATCGCCGCAGCTGCGACGACCGCCAGAACGATCAGTACCCGGGGGCGAGCCTTCTGGGTCCGACTATCCGCCAAAGCCGCTGAAGCTGGAGGACGGGGTCTTCTCGTTGTCGACGCTCGAGGAGGTCAGGTCTTTCAGCTGGTCCTCGATGTAGCTCTTGAGGCCGGCGCGGTAGTCCTTCTCGAAGGTGCGCAGCTCGTCGATGCGGTGCTCGATGCCGGCCTTCTCCTGGTTGAGTCGGGCGAGCTCGTTGCGCTGCTTGGTCTCGGCCTCGGCGACGATGCGCGCGGCGGTGGCGTGACCCTCGGCGATGAGGGCGTCACGCTTGTCGGCACCCTCCTTGACGTGCTCGTCGTGCAGACGACGGGCCAGCTGGAGCAGGTTCGTCGTGGAGACCGACTCGTCCTCGACCTCGGCGGCCGGAGCCGGCGCGGGGACGGCGGCGGGAGCCGCGGCGACGGGAGCGGGCACCTCGGCGACGGGCGCGGGGGCCGGGGTCTCCTCCGCAGCGGCGGGAGCGGCGGCGACGGGAGCGGAGCCGCTCTCGAGCTGGGCCTTCAGCTCCTCGTTCTCCTGCGTCAGACGACGGAGCTCGACCACGACCTCGTCGAGGAAGTCGTCGACCTCGTCCTGGTCGTATCCTTCACGGAACTTGGTCTGAGAAAATCTCTTGTTAACAACATCTTCCGGAGTTAACGCCATGGTCTTCCACCTTTATTGCTCTGACAGACAGTGATAACGCGTTGCTAACCGTAGCAACATTCCTGGCGAACGTCCCATGAACGGGTCGATCGGGGCGGTGCGAGTGCTTTCAGACTACATGCGCCCCCGGTCGGGGCACATGGCCGAGCCTCAGGATGCGCGCAGGAAGCCCGTGACCGAGAGGCCGATGATCACGATGAGCATCACGATGCTCCAGCCGAAGTCGAGGGCCACGGGGCCCACGCGCAGCGGCGGGATGATGCGCCGGAAGAACCGGATGGGAGGGTCGGTGACCGTGTAGGCCGCCTCCGCCACCACCAGGAGCGCGCCGGTGGGCCGCCAGTCACGGCGGACCGTCCGGACGAGGTCGAGGATGAATCGACCCCACATCAGGAAGAAGTACAGCAGCAGCGCGAAATAGACGACGGTCGCGATGATCGCTACGAGTGAACCCACTCAGCAATTATGACTGGACGAAGAAGGACGACTCCGCACGGGCCTCGCCACCGGCGTCCCCGGAGACCGAGACGTGCGACGGCGAGAGCAGGAAGACCTTGCTGGTGACGCGCTCGATCTTGCCGTAGAGGCCCTGCGAGAGGCCGCCGGCGAAGTCGATCAGACGGCGCGCATCGGCATCCGTCATCTGCGACAGGTTCATGATGACCGGGATGCCTTCGCGGAAGTTCTCGGCGATGACCTGGGCATCCTTGTACTGCTTGGGGTGCACGGTGAGGATTTCGTTCATTTCAGCAGGAGCCACATTCTTCGTCTGAGAGGTGTGCGAGGTCTTGCGGAGGGGGGTGACCGGGGCGCGGGTGGCCTGGGGCGCCGGAGCCTGGCTGGGAGCTGCCTGGGGATGCGGCACGGGCGCGACGGGCGCCTGTCGCTGCGGCTCGGCGGCGGGAGTCTCGTAGTCGAGCTCCTCGTCGGCGAGTCCCAGGTAGACCATGGTCTTGCGGAGCGGGTTGGCCATCGGAACCTCCGGTTGGGTGCGTGTTCTTCCTACCCCGAGATTAATCGCGGGGCGGGCGATTTCCGGTGATTGCCGTCCCGATGCGCAGGTGTGTCGCGCCCTCGGCGATCGCCTCGGCGAAGTCGTTCGACATTCCGGCCGACATCCAGCGCGCCTCGGGCACGACGGTGCGCACACGGTCGCCGACCGTCCGCAGCCGGGCGAAGGCGGCACGCGGCTCCTCGTCGAGGGGCGCGACCGCCATCACGCCGAGCAGGCGCAGTCCGGATGCGCCGGCCACCCGTTCGGCGAGGGCCTCCGCCTCCTCGGGCCGCACTCCCCCGCGCTCGGGGTCGTCGGTGAGGTTAACCTGCAGGAACGCGTCGAGCGGGCCGTCGCCCTCGGCGGGGACGGCCAGGGCGTCGACGAGGGCCTCCCGGTCGAGCGAGTGCAGCACCGAGGCGTACTCGCGGGCCTGGCGGGCCTTCTTGGTCTGCAGCTGGCCGACGAAGTGCCAGCCGAGCTCGAGGTCGGCGAGTTCGGCGGCCTTCTCGCGCGCCTCCCGGTGGCGGTTCTCGCCGAAGTCGCGGAGGCCGGCGGCGTGCAGTTCGCGAACGAGCGACGCCGGGTGGAACTTGGTGACCGCGATGAGGGTCAGCTCGTCGCGAGCACGACCGGCGGAGCGCGCCGCCTCCGATATCTCGGATTCGACGCGCTCGACCCGCTCCGCGGGAGTGGGCTCGGTCACTACTCGAGGAAGTCGGTCACTTGAGGAAGTCCGGGACGTCGAGGTCGGCGTCGTCGTCTTCCGAGGCCGGGTCGAGTGCGACGGCACCGGTGAGGCCGAGGTCGGCCGACGGGGTCGACCAGTGCTGAGCCGGGGCGGGGGCGGCGGCGGGCGCCTCCTCGGCGGGCTCGGCGCGCTGGTCGCGGCGCAGGGTCGCCGTGCCGGCGCCGCCGCGGCCGAACGGGTCGACCTCCTCGGCGTTGCCGACGAAGCTGCCGCGACGCGACTCGACCGCCGGGGTGTTCGCGTTCGGCTCGCCGCCGTCGAACCCGGCGGCGATGACGGTGACGCGCACCTCGTCGCCCAGGGTGTCGTCGATGACCGCACCGAAGATGATGTTCGCCTCGGGGTGCACCGCGTCCTGCACGAGCTTCGCGGCGTCGTTGATCTCGAAGATTCCGAGGTTCGAGCCGCCCTGGATCGACAGCAGCACGCCGTGGGCGCCGTCGATGGACGCCTCGAGCAGCGGCGAGGCCACGGCGAGCTCGGCGGCCTTGATGGCGCGGTCGGCTCCCCTCGACGAGCCGATTCCCATCAGCGCGGAGCCCGCGCCCTGCATGACCGACTTGACGTCGGCGAAGTCGAGGTTGATCAGGCCGGGGGTGGTGATCAGGTCGGTGATGCCCTGCACACCGGCGAGCAGCACCTGGTCGGCCGTCGAGAAGGCCTCGAGCATGCTGATGCCGCGGTCGCTGATCTCCAGGAGGCGGTCGTTCGGCACGACGATGAGGGTGTCGACCTCGTTCTTCAGGGTGGCGACACCGTCTTCGGCCTGCGCCGCGCGACGCTTGCCTTCGAAGCCGAAGGGCTTCGTGACGACACCGATGGTGAGCGCGCCGATGGACTTCGCGATCCGGGCCACGACGGGCGCGCCTCCGGTGCCCGTTCCACCACCCTCTCCGGCGGTGACGAAGACCATGTCGGCGCCCGCGAGGGCCTCCTCGATCTCCTCCGCGTGGTCTTCTGCCGCACGACGGCCGACCTCCGGGTCGGCCCCGGCACCGAGGCCGCGGGTGATCTCGCGGCCGACGTCGAGCTTGACGTCGGCGTCGCTCATCAGGAGCGCCTGCGCATCCGTGTTGATGGCGATGAACTCGACTCCGCGGAGCCCGAGTTCGATCATGCGGTTGACGGCGTTGACGCCACCGCCGCCGATACCGACGACCTTGATCACGGCGAGGTAGTTCTGGTTTGAAGTCACGTCCGGCCTCCGCTGGAACCTTAAAGTTCGACTTGAAAGTTAAAGTTATTCCGAGTATGTATTTCCTACGACGACGCTACGGGAGGATGCTCCCCACGGCTGCGAATACCGCCGCGTGTCGCGATCGGATCCGTCGGATCCGCGCCCGTCAGCGGATGACCGGACTCTGCGGGCTCGACACGTCGTACTCCACCGGCAGCGCCGGATCCTGCGTCGCGATCAGCTTCTGCAGGATCTGGGCCTTCAGCTCGCTCTCCTCGGCGTCGCCCCAGACGACCCGCTGGCCGGCTCCGGCGAACACCATCGTGACGCTGTCGGGCGTGGTGCCGCTGATCCGGTCGACCTGCGCCAGCAGGGTGTCGGGCAGCGACATCAGCACGGCCGCGGCGGCCTGGAAGCCCGGGCTGCCGATCTCGGTGCCGGTGAGGTCGAGCACGGGGAAGCCGGGGATGCGCTCCCCCGACTGCTGCACGACGACGCCCGCCGCGTCGATCAGGTCGAAGCCCGTGGCGGTCTGCAGCAGTGCGACGGGGCGACGCTCCACGACGCGCACGGCGAGGGTGTCGGGCGGGCGCGCCTCCACCGAGTACGACTCGATGTAGGGGAACCCGGCGAGGTCGCGCTCGATCGCGCCGTAGTCGACGAGGGCGAGCGGCTTGCCGAGCTGGTCGTCGAGCGCGGTGCCGACGGCCGCGGGGTCGAGCCGGGTGGTGCCCTCGACGGCGAGTTGGCGCACGGCGAGCAGCGGGGAATAGGCGGTGAGCAGCACGACGAGCACGAGGCCCGCGAGCGTACCGCCCACGATCATCCAGGTGATCCGCCGGCGCCGGGAGCGCTGGGTGAACCGGCGGGCCTCGGAGCGTTCGAAACGGCGCCGGGCGGCGGTGGCCTTGCGCAGCTGCCGCTTCGCATCGGCGTTCGTCGCCGGCGCGGGCCGCGAGGCCGGCTTCGCCGTGCCCGGCGCGGTCGTGGATGCGGGGCCCCCCGTGGGCAGCTTCACCGAGCGCGTCCGGCCGAGCGGCTGGGTGAGATCGATCGGCTGCGTCAGGTCGATCGGCACCGTCGCGTCCGGATCGCCGGACGCGACCGACGAGCGCGACGGGGCCGACGAGCGCGATGGGCGCGACGGGGCCGCCGGACGGACGTCCGGGGTCGCCCGGGACGCGCGCGGCGCCCGCTTCGGCCGCTCCGCCGGCGGCTCGGCGGCCGGCGGCGGAGGTGGAGGGGGCGGGGTGATGCCCGGAGGCCGCTTCACTCCCCGGCGACGCCCGCGACCGAGCGGGACTCCAGCTGCTCGAGCAGCTGCGGCACGATCAGGTTGACGTCGCCGCAGCCCAGCGTGACGACGAAGTCACCCGGGCGCGCCACGCCGGCGAGGTGCTCGGCGGCGCGCTCCCAGTCGTCGACGTACGCGACCTTCGAGGCGTCGTCGAAGCGCGAGGAGACGAGCTCCCCGGTGACGCCGGGGATCGGGTCCTCCCGGGCCCCGCAGACCTCGAGCACGATCGTGTAGTCGGCGGTTCGCTCGAGCGTCTCGGCGAACTCCCCCGCCATCAGCTTCGTGCGGCTGTACAGGTGCGGCTGGTGCACGGCGATGATCCGGCCCTCGCCCACGACGGTGCGCGCGGCGGTCAGCGCCGCGTCGACCTCGGTGGGGTGGTGGGCGTAGTCGTCGTAGACGCTCACGCCGCCGACGATGCCGTGCAGCTCGAACCGCCGGCCGGTGCCGCCGAACGCGCCCACCGCGGCGATGGCCGCATCCGGAGCGAAGCCGAGACCGACCAGCACGGCGACCGCGCCGGCCGCGTTGATCGCGTTGTGGTGGCCGGGAACCCGCAGGCCTGCCGGGTAGCTGACGCCCTCGTAGTCGAGGGTGAAGCGCACGGGCCCGTCGGTCTGGATCGAGTGCACCCGCAGGTCGGCGTCGGCCGCCTCGCCGAAGCTGAGCACGCGCTGGTGCGCGAGCCGCTTCTTCACCCGCAGGGCGCCGGCGTCGTCGGAGGAGATGACGACGAGCTCGGAGGCCGCGTCGGCGAAGGTCACGAAGGCGTCCTCGACGGCCTCGACCGAGCCGTAGTGGTCGAGGTGGTCGGGGTCGACGTTGGTGATCAGGGCGACCGCCGTGTCGTAGAGCAGGAACGATCCGTCGCTCTCGTCGGCCTCGACGACGAACAGCTCCCCGTCGCCGAAGGCCGAGCTGGTGCCGAGCTCGGAGATGACCCCGCCGTTGACGAAGCTCGGCCCGGCGTCCAGCCCGATCAGGCCGGTGACGATCATGCCGGTCGAAGTGGTCTTGCCGTGGGCGCCGGCGACCGCGACGAGGCGCTTGCGGTTGGTCAGCCAGGCGAGGGCCTGCGAGCGGTGCAGCACGGTCAGCCCGCGCTCCTGCGCGGTGAGGTACTCGGGGTTGTCGGGCCAGAGCGCGCTGGTGACGACGAGGGTGTCGGCGTCGCCGACGTTCGCGGCGTCGTGGCCGACGGCCACGGGGATGCCGAGCGCGCGCAGCTTCGCCGCCGTCTTGGAGTCGCTGCGGTCGGACCCGGTGACGGTCAGGCCGGCGGCCTGGAACAGCCGGGCGATGCCGCTCATGCCCGCTCCGCCGATGCCCACGAAGTGCACGGCGCCGAGCGTCTCGGGGATGGGGAGGCTGAGGTCGGGCTTGATCACGGGTTCATGCCCTTTCTGATCGGGTGCGGAGTGCTCGGTGGGGCGGGGTCCTCGGATGTTCGGTGCTGCCGGACATCCGACACAACGTTACGCTCACCGGCGCCCGCCCCCGTCACCGGCCAGCGCGCGTCCGACGAGCTGCACGAGCCGCTCGGCCGCGTCGGGGATGCCGACCGAGCGCGCGGCGGCCGCCATCGCATCGATGCGCGACCGATCGCCGAGCAGGGGCACGAGCTCCGCGGAGACCCGCTCGGGCAGGAACTCCGCGTCGGGCACGATCCTCGCCCCGCCCGCGTTCACGAGGTCGAGTGCGTTGAAGCGCTGCTCGCCGTTGCCGACCGCGTAGGGCACGAGCACCGACGGCACGCCGACCACCGCGAGCTCGGACACCGTCGATCCGCCGGCCCGCGAGACGGCGAGGTCGGCCGCCGCCAGGGCGAGGTCCATCCGGTCGCAGTAGTGCACGAACGCGTAGCCGGGCAGGCCCGGATCGGCGACCTCGGACTGGTTCCCCGCGATGTGCAGCACGTTCCAGCCGGCATCGACGAGCGCGGGCGCCGAGGCGACGACCGTCGCGTTGATGCGGCGCGCGCCGAGCGATCCGCCGGTGACGAGGAGTGTCGGCCGGGCGGGGTCGAGCCCGAAGGCGGCGGCGGCCTCGAGGCGGGCGGCGGCGCGCACACCCGGGTCGGCCAGGGCCGTCACCTCGCGCCGCAGCGGCATGCCCGTGAGCGTCGCGTTCGGCAGCCGGGTCGCGGCGAAGCTGACGCCGACGTAGGGGCTGAAGCGGGCGCCCAGCACGTTGGCGAGCCCGGGCTTGGCGTTGCCCTCGTGGATCACGAACGGCACCCGGGCGCGCCGCGCCCCGAGGTAGCCCGGCGCGGAGGCGTAGCCGCCGAAGCCCACCACGACGTCGACACCCCGGCTGCGGATGAGTGAGGCCACCTGCGCGATCGTGCGGCGCAGGGCATCCGGGAACCGCAGGGCGGCTCCGTTCGGCCGCCGCGGGAACGGGAGCTTGGGGATGGTGAGCAGCTCGTGACCGCGCTCGGGCACGAGCCGGGCCTCGAGGCCCTCCGCGGTGCCGAGCACGAGCACGGTCGCATCGGGCTCACGGCGGCGCAGCTCGTCGGCCGTGGCGAGCAGCGGGTTCACATGGCCCGCGGTGCCGCCGCCGGCGAGCAGGTAGGTCGTCATCGGGCGGCCTGCTCGCCCTGGGAGTTCTCGCGGGCGATGGCGAGCACGATCCCGATCGCGGCGAGGGTCGTCAGCAGCGCCGAGCCGCCCGAGGAGATCAGCGGCAGCGGCACGCCGAGCACGGGCAGCACGCCGAGCACCACGGCGATGTTCACGAAGGCCTGGCCGATCAGCCACACCATCACGGCGCCGGTGGCGACCCGCGAGAACATGTCGGTCGACGAGCGGATGATGCGCACGAACGCGATGGCCAGCGCGATGAACATCAGCAGCACCACGACCGCGCCGATCAGCCCCAGCTCCTCGCCGATGATGGCGAAGATGTAGTCGTTGTCGGCGGCCGGCAGCCAGGACCACTTGGCGCGGGAGTTGCCGAGGCCGACACCGAAGACGCCGCCGCTGGCGAGCGCCCAGAGGCCGTGCTGCGCCTGCCAGTCGGTGCCCTCGTAGTCCGCCCCGCCGCCCGTGAAGAAGGCCATGATGCGCGTGGTGCGGCTCTCGCTGGAGAAGGCGACGACCACGGCGATGAGGGCTCCGGCGATGACGGGGAGGAAGAGCATCCTGAGCTTGATGCCGGCGTAGAAGAGCGCGCCGAAGACGAGGCCCGCCATGATCATCACGGTGCCGAGGTCGCCGCCGAGAAGCACGAGCAGGATGGCGCCGCCCGCCACGGGGAGGATGGGGATGGCGACGTGGCCGAGCTGCCCGAGCAGGGGCTCCTTCTTCGTCAGGATCGAGCCCATCCAGATGACGAGGGCGAGCTTCACCAGCTCCGAGGGCTGGAAGTTGAAGCTGCCAATGCCGATCCAGTTCAGGTTGCCACCGACCTCGATGCCGAGCGGCGTGAACACGAGCAGCTGCACGCCGACCGCCACGAAGATCGCGACCCAGGCCCAGCGCTTGAAGAAGCGGATGGGCAGGCGTGAGATGACGAGCATCAGCGGGATGCCGATCAGGGCGAACATGCCCTGCTTCCAGAACACGCCGAAGAAGCCCTGCCGGCCGACGTAGGAGTCGATCGAGCTCGAGGAGAGCACCATCACCAGGCCGAGCAGCACCAGGAAGAGCGTGGTGCCGAGCAGCAGGAAGTAGTTGCCCGACTCGGCCGTGAAGACCTGGCCGAGCGAGATGCGGGCCGAACGGGGGCCGCCGTCGAGCCGCGGGCGGTCAGTGGGCCGCGGGAGGCTCCGGGAGGGCGTCGTGGTCACCGTCTGTACCTCCCACGTGCTTGCGCACAGCCTCCGCGAATCGGTCACCGCGGTCGGCGTAGTCTGCGAACTGGTCCATCGATGCCGCGGCCGGGGCCAACAGCACGACGTCTCCGGGCAGAGCCGCACCGGCCGCCAGGGCGACCGCCGCGGTCATCACGTCCTCAGTCTCTTCGTGATCGACCTCGAACAGCGGAAGCTCCGGCGCGTGTCGCCGGATGGACGCGAGCACCTCGCTGCGGTCGACGCCGATCACCACGACGGCCCGCACGCGGGCGGTGCCGTCGGGGCCGCTGGAGGCCACCGAGGAGGCGACCAGCGGGTCGATGTCGACGCCCTTGAGGAGCCCGCCGACGACCCAGACCACCGAGGGGTAGGCCTTGATCGAGGCGGCGGCGGCGTGCGGGTTGGTGGCCTTGGAGTCGTCGACCCAGGTCACTCCCCCGGCGCTCACCACGTGCTCGATGCGGTGACGGTCGAGGCTGAAGCCGGCGAGGGCGGCGCGCACGGCCTCGACCGAGATGCCGTAGCTGCGGGCCAGGGCCGCGGCCGCCAGCACGTCGGCGACGGTGTGGGGCGCGCCGAGTCCGCGCAGGGCGAGCTCCTCGACCGTGGCGATCTCGAGCGCCGAGTCGCGGCGCTCCTCGAGGAAGGCGCGGTCGCAGAGGATGCCGTCGACGATGCCGAAGTCGCTCGGTCCGGGCACGCCGAGCCCGAAGCCGATGGCCCGGGCGCCGTCGACGACCTCGGCCTCCTCGACCATGCGCATCGTGAGCTCGTCGGACTTGTTGTACACGCAGGCCACCTGGGTGGCCGTGTAGACGCGCGCCTTGGCGGCGGCGTAGGCCTCGAACGAACCGTGCCAGTCGAGGTGGTCGTCGGCGACGTTCAGCACGACCGACGCCCAGGGCGACATGCTCGAGGTGGAGTGCAGCTGGTAGCTGGAGAGCTCGACCACGAGCACGTCGAAGCCCTCGGGGTCGCGGATCGCGTCGAGCACCGGGATGCCGATGTTGCCGCACGGGGCCACGCGGTGCCCGGCGGCCAGCAGCATCGAGGCGGTGAGCTGAACGGTGGTGGTCTTGCCGTTGGTGCCGGTCACGGCGATCCAGTCGGCGGGCCTGCCGGTCTGCGGGTTCACGACCTTGTCGCGGAGGCGCCAGGCGAGCTCGACGTCGCCCCAGACCGGGATGCCGCGGGACTCGGCCCACGCGATCAGGGCGTCGTCGGGGTGGTAGCCGGGAGAAGCCACGACCAGCTCGGGATCGTGCTCGACGAGCGCATCCGGAATCTCACCCGACGGGGCCAGCTCGAGCCGGGCGCCGATGACGGGCACGAGGTCGGAGTACTCCTTCGACGCCTTCGCGGCGACGACGAGCACCGAGGAGCCCAGCTCGGTGAGGGTGTCGGCCACCGAGAAGCCGGTCATCCCGAGGCCGAGCACGGCGACCCGCAGGCCGCTCCAGTCGGCGTGCCAGCTGGTCAGGCCGTCGAGGCGCTCCGCGGTCATCGGGAGAGCCACTCGAGGTAGAACGAGCCGACGGCGCCCGCGACGAAGAGCCCGGCGATGATCCAGAAGCGCACCACGATGGTGACCTCGGCCCAGCCCTTCATCTCGAAGTGGTGGTGCAGCGGGCTCGCCCGCCAGATGCGCTTGCCCTTGGTGAGCTTGAAGTAGGTCAGCTGCACGGCGACCTGGCCGGCGACGATCACGAAGATGCCGCCGATCAGGATGAGCAGCAGCTCGGTGCGCGACAGGATCGCGAGGGCCGCCAGCGCGCCGCCGAGGGCGAGCGAGCCGGTGTCACCGAGGAAGATCTTGGCGGGGTTGGTGTTCCACCAGAGGAAGCCGATCAGCGCGCCGACGATGCTCGCCGCCACGACCGCGAGGTCGAGCGGGTCGCGCACGTCGTAGCACTTGTCGAGCACGTCGAGGTCGAGCGTGGCGTTGGCGCAGGACTGGTTGAACTGCCAGAAGCCGATCACGATGAACGAGCCGATGGCCAGGATGCTCGACCCGGGCGCCAGCCCGTCGAGACCGTCGGTGAGGTTCACGCCGTTCGAGGTCGCGATCACCATCACGCAGATCCAGATGACGAAGGCGATGGTGCCGACGATGAGGCCCCACGACAGGAAGTCGAACGGCAGGTCGCGGATGAACGAGATCTGCGTCGAGGCCGGGGTCTCGCCCTGGGTGTTCGGGAACTGGATCGCGAGCAGCGCGAACACGACGCCGACGATCACCTGTCCGGTGATCTTCGCCCAGGGCGTGAGGCCGAGGCTCCGCTCCTTGTGCACCTTGAGGAAGTCGTCGAGGAAGCCCACGATGCCGAGCCCGGTCATCAGGAACAGCACCAGGAGGCCCGACATCGTCGGCATCTCCTGGGTGGCCAGCGCCGAGACGAAGTAGCCGAAGAGCACCGCGAGGATGATCACGATGCCGCCCATGGTGGGCGTCCCGCGCTTCACGTGGTGGGCGTCGGGGGTGTCGACGTTGATGAACTGGCCCCAGGCGAAGCGCTTGAACAGCCGGATGAACACCGGTGTCAGGAAGAGTGAGAACGCGAGCGAGATCGAGGCCGAGGCGAGCAGGGTGATCATGTCGTCGCCTCCGCGATCCTGTCGCCGAGGAAGCGCAGGCGCGCCGAGTTCGACGACTTCACCAGCACGAGGTCGTCGGGCCGCAGCTCGGCGGCGATCAGCGCGTAGGCCTCGTCGGCGTCGGCCGCGAAGACGGCCTCCCCGCCCCACGATCCCTCGTGCTCGGCGGCGAGGTGGATGGCACGGGCGCCCTCGCCCACGACGAAGAGCTTGCCGATGTTCAGCCGCACGACCATCCGGCCGATGCGGTCGTGCTCCTCGACGGAGTACGGCCCGAGCTCGCTCATCTCGCCGAGCACCGCGACCGTGCGCTGCCCGGGGGCGGCGATCTGGGCGAGGGTCTTCAGGGCGGCCGCCATGGAGTCGGGGCTCGCGTTGTAGGCGTCGTTGATGACGGTGGGGCGGTCACCGCCGCCCATCACCTCCATGCGCCAGCGCTCGGCGCGGGTCACGGTCTCGAGCGCGCCCACGATGTCGTCGATGGCGACGCCGAGCACGTGCGCGGCCGAGGCCGCCGCGAGGGCGTTCATCACGTGGTGCTCCCCGAGAACGGCGAAGCGCACGGGGCGCGACTGCCCGTCGGGCAGGTGCAGGATGAAGGTCGTGCCCGAGGCGCTCGCCTCGATCTCGGTGGCGCGCACCTCGGAGTCGTCGCCGAGGCCGAACCACAGCACACGGGCGCGGGTCTTCCCGGCCATGCCGGCCACCCGGGCGTCGTCGCGGTTGAGCACGGCGACGTCGCTCTCGTCGAGGTCGATCACCATCTCGGTCTTGGTCGCCAGCGTCGTCTCGATGCCGCCGAACTCGCCGGCGTGCGCGAGGCCGACCGTCAGCACGACGCCGACGTCGGGCTTCGCCATGCGGATCAGCCGGGTGATCTCGCCCTTCCCGCTCGCGCCCATCTCGGCCACGAGGAACCGGGTGGTCGGCGTGAGCTTCAGCATGGTCAGCGGCGCACCCACCTCGTTGTTGAACGAGTCGCGCGGGGCGACGGTCTCGCCGACGCGCTCGAGCACGGCGCGCAGCAGGTTCTTGGTGGTCGTCTTGCCGTTCGACCCCGTGATGCCGACGATCTTCAGGTTTCCGGATGCACGCACCCGGCTCACGACGTCCGTGGCGAAGTGGCCCAGAGCGATCACCGAGTCGTCGACGACGATCTGGGCGACGGGCAGCTGCCGGCCCGCCTCGCGCTCGGCGTCCGCGAAGGCGTGCTCGACCACCACGAGGGCGGCGCCGGACTCCACGGCGGCGCCGACGAAGCGGTGGCCGTCGTCGAACTCGCCGCGCTTGGCGACGAAGACGTCACCCTCGCCGATCAGCCGGGAGTCGGTGTCGACGGTGCCGTTCACCACCGTCGCCGGGGAGTACCCGGCGTCGGCGGCCGCGTCGGTGATCACGAGTTCGCCCTGGAGCGCCTCCGCGATCTCGGTCAGTGTGAGATCGAGCATGTCGTCAGAGCCATCCGTGTTCGTGCAGCGCACTGCGCGCGTCGTCGCGGGCCGAGTAGGGGATGCGCTCCCCCGCGACCTCGTGGTAGTCCTCGTGACCGGGGCCGGCGTAGAGGATGACGTCGCCCTCGCCCGCGAGGGAGAGCGCCGTGCGGAAGGCGGCCCGCGGGTCGGGCACCTCGTGGATCTCGCGGTCGGGCACCGCCCTCTTCGCCCCGGCGATCAGCGCGGCGCGGATGGAGGCGGGGTCTTCGAAGCGGGGGTGGAAGTCGGTGACGACCACCGCATCCGCCAGCCGGGCCGCGATCGCGCCCATCTCCTCGCGCTTGGAGGGGTCGCGGTCGCCGTCGGCGCCGAACAGCATGATGACGCGGCCGTCGGAGACGCGGCGGATCGACTCGAGCGTCGAGGTGAACGCGTCGGGGCTGTGGCCGTAGTCGATGTAGACGATGGGGCCCGACTCGCCGGAGACCTTCTCGGCCCGGCCCGGGATGTACACGTCGATGCCCGCGACGAAGCCGTCGTCGTGGATCTCGGTGCCCTCGGCGTCGTGCGCGATGTTCAGCGCGTGCGCGATGGCGTCGAGGTCGAAGCCCGACTCCACCAGCATCACGATGGCGAGGGCCGCGTTGGCCGCCATGTAGGCGCCGAGCAGCGGCACCGAGGTCGTCAGCGTGCGGTGGTCGGGGCCGCGCAGGGTGAACGTGGTGCGCTCCGGGCGCTCCTCGTCGATCGTCAGCGTCCACTCCGCGTCGGCCGCCGGGTCGGTGGCGATCGTGGTGATCGGGATGCGCGACTCCTGCGCGAGCCGGCCGCCCCAGTCGCCGTCGACCATCACGACACCGCGCCGGGCGCGGTCGGGCTGGAACAGCTCCCGCTTGGCGGCGTAGTAGACGTCCATGGTCTCGTAGTCGTCGAGGTGGTCGTGGGTGAGGTTGGTGAACCCGACCACGTCGAAGACGATGCCGTCGACGCGGTGCTGGGTGATGGCCTGCGCCGAGACCTCGAGCACGACCGAGCGCACGTCGGCCTCGCGCATCCGTGCCAGCATCGCGTGGATCTCGGTGGCCTCGGGGGTCGTGAGCTTGGAGACGATGACCTCGTCGCCGATGCGGCGCTCGGCGGTGGTGCTGATGCCGGCCACGACGCCGAGCTGGCGGAGGATCGCCTCGAGCAGGTAGGCCACGCTCGTCTTGCCGTTCGTGCCGGTGACGCCGAACATCGTCGGCGGCTCCTCGCGGGTGCGGTAGATCCACGCCGCGAGCTCGCCGAGCGCGAGCCGCGGCTCGGGGGTGACGATGATCGGCAGACCGGCATCGGCCGCGATCTCGGCGCCTTCGTCGTCGGTCAGGATCGCGACGGCACCCGCCTCCCGGGCTGCCTCGGCGAACCGGGCCCCGTGGTGCCGCTTGCCGGCGAGGCCCACGTAGAGGTCGCCCGGAACGACGTCGTGCGAGGAGAGAGTGATGCCCGACACGACCTCGGAGACGGGCAGGCCGCGCTGCTCGAGGCCGAACTCCTCCACGAGATGCGGCAGGGACCGCTCGATCGGATGCTCGGGTCGAAGCGCCGAAGAACCCCGATCAGCCACTGGTCTCCTTGGTGCTCAATACGTCGTCGGCAGGTCTGGCGAAGGAACGGTGGAGGGAAGCACGCGCTTCTCCTTCAGCACCTGCGACATGATCTTCTGGAAGACCGGCGCCGCAGCCAGGGCCGACTCAATGGTAACGGGCTTCGCGATGGTGACCGAAACGACGTACTGCGGGTCCTCCGCCGGAGCGAGCCCGGCGACCGAGGTGATGTAGCTGTCGCCGTAGGCTCCCGAGCCGTCGCTCATCTGCGCCGTTCCGGTCTTCGCGGCCACCCGGTAGCCCGGGATCGACAGCTCCTTCGAGGCGTAGCCACCCGAGACGACGGTCTCGAGCATGTTCACGACATCGGTGGAGACGGTGCCCGGCACGATCTGCTCGCCCGTCGCATCCGGAGCGCCCGTCACCGTGCCGTCCTCGGTCCTGCAGCCCTCGAGCAGCTGCACGGGCAGGCGCACGCCGCCGTTGCCGAGGGTCTGGTAGAGGCTCGCGATCTGGATGGCCGTGTTCGACACGCCCTGGCCGAAGGTGGTGGTGAGGTTGGTCTGGTCGTCCCACTCGTCCCACGGGGCGAGGATGCCGCCCGACTCGGCCGGGAAACCGACCTCGCTGGGCTTCGTCATGTGGAACTTCTCGATGTAGTCGTAGCGCTGCTGGCTCGAGAGCAGCTCGCCGAGCATCGCGGTGCCCGTGTTCGAGGACTCCTGCATGACGCCGGCGAAGGTGAGCCGCAGCGGGTCGACGTGGAACTCGCTGTCGCGGGTCGACGCGCCGTTGGCGTCGGTGAAGATGAAGGGCGCCTCGACCTGGGTGCCCACGTTCGCGAGACCGGCGTCGAGCACCGAGGCCGCCGTCAGAGCCTTGAAGGTGGAGCCGGGCTCGAACGGCGATTGGAAGGCGATGGAGCCGCGCTGGTCGGCCGGCGTGGCGTCGATGTCGTTGGGGTCGACGCTCGGGTAGTCGGCGACGGCGAGCAGCTTGCCGGTCTTGACCTCCTGCACCACTACGGTGCCCCAGGCGGCTCCGGTCTCCTGGATGCGCGCCAGCAGTGCCTGCTGCGAGAACCACTGCAGGTCGCTGTCGAGGGTGAGCACCGCGGTACCGCCCTGCTGCGCCTGCACCACGGTCTGGCTCGAGCCGGGGATCGCGACGCCGTCGGCCCCGCGCTCGTAGGTCTCGACCCCGTCGGTGCCGGTGAGGCACTGGTTCTGCATCTGCTCGACGCCGGAGAGTCCGACCTCGTCCTCGCTCTCGGCGGTGTCGGCCGCGTCGGCGTCGGCGTTCGGGTCCTCGCCCATGAAACCGACGACGCTGCCCGCCACGGCGCCGTTCGGGTAGGTGCGCACGGGATTCGACTCGTAGTACAGCCACGGGATCTGGAGGTCGCGGATGGCGCGGAAGGCGTCGACGTCGATGCCCGTCACCACCACCACGTGGTTCGAGGAGGGGTCGGCCGTGAGGGTGCCGTAGACCTGCTCGGGGGTCTGGCCGATGATCGCGGCGATCTCGCCGGCGGCCTGCAGCGCCGTCACGTCGACCGTCTTGCCGTCGTCGCCCGTGCGCTCGAAATCGGTGACCGACTTCGGCGAGGCGGTGACGTCGTAGCGCAGCACGGTGGTGGCGAGCACCGTGCCGTCCTCGTCGACGATGTCGCCGCGGAGGCCGTAGGAGGTGGTCTCAGCCGAGAGCTTGTCGAACGACTCGGCGTTCAGGGTGTCGGCCTGCACGATCTGGATGCTCACCAGCCGGATCACGAAGACCGCCACGACGGCCATCACGGCGACGACGGCCACAGCGGCGCGACGCCGGGTGGTGCGGTTCGCGGCGGTGTTCACGAGCGCCGGGGATCAGCGGGTCGTCGGGGAGGGAAGAGCACCCGTCCACGGTACGTCGGCCGGGGCCTCGGCCACGGGAGGCGCGCTCGCCGTGTCGGCGGTGGCCGCGGCATCCGCCGCCGCTCCGGCCGCCGCAGCGGCCGCGGCGTCGGCCGGGGTCGCCGCGGTGCCCGTCACGGGGTTCAGCGAGGCGTTCGGGATGAGCGACTGCCCGCCGGTGACGGAGCCCGTGGCGCCGGCGGCGACTGGCGAGCCGAGCACGGCGCCGTCGGAGAGACGGAGGTAGACCGGCGCACTGTTGGCGACCATGCCGAGCGACTCGGCGCTGGCGGCCAGGTTCTGCGGCGAGGACAGCGAGTCGTACTGCTCGCTCAGCGTCTGGTTGGTGCGGTCGAGCTCCTTCTGCTGCTGCTGCAGCGAGGAGATCTCGTAGGCGCCGTCGGAGAGTCCGATCGACAGCATGAGCTGGGTGATGACGATGGCGAGCACCCCGGTGACCACGACGGCCGCGTAGGCGATCTTCGGGCGGGCCCGGCGCTGCTGGCGGGTCGGCACGACCTGGATGCGCCGGGGCGCGATCGGGTGCCCGACACCGGGAAGGTCGAGGTCGAAGTCGGGCTCGACCGCGACCGCCTGGGCGAAGGCGGCGCGGGGGCGGCTCATGGATGCACTGGCCAGGTTCGTCATGCGATCCTCCTGATTCGTTCTGCTGCACGGAGGCGGACGGGGATGGAACGGGGGTTGCGGGCACGCTCGTCGTCGTCGGCGAGCTCGGCGCCGCGCACGAGCAGCTTCAGCTCGGGCCGGTGCTCGGGCAGCTCGACCGGCAGCCCGGCGGGGGCGGTCGAGGCGGCCCGCTTCGTGAGCTCGCGCTTGACGATGCGGTCTTCGAGCGACTGGAAGGCGAGCACCACGATGCGTCCGCCGACGACCAGGGCGTCGATGGCCTTGGGTAGGGCCCGCTCGAGCACCGAGAGCTCGGCGTTGACCTCGATGCGGAGGGCCTGGAAGACGCGCTTGGCGGGGTGGCCGGAGTTCGAGAACTTGGCCGGCGTGGCGGCCTGGATGATGTCGACCAGCTGACCGGAGCGGAGGATCGGCGCCTCGTCACGGGCCCGCACGATGAAGCGCGCGTAGCGGTCGGCGAGCTTCTCCTCGCCGTAGTCGCGGAAGATGCGGCGGAGGTCGGCCTCGGAGTAGGTGGCGACGATCTCGGCGGCGGTGAAGGCGGCCGTGTCGTCCATGCGCATGTCGAGCGGCGCATCCTTGGAGTAGGAGAAGCCGCGCTCGACCTCGTCGAGCTGCATCGACGAGACGCCGAGGTCGAACAGCACGCCGTCGACCTCGTCGATGCCGAGCCCCTCGAGGGCCTCGTCGATCTCGTCGTAGACGCAGTGCACGAGGTCGATGCGGTCGGAGAAGCGCTCGAGCCGCTCCCCCGCGAGACGGAGGGCGTTCGGGTCGCGGTCGAGGCCGACGAGGTGCAGCTCGGGGAAGGCCTCGAGGAACGCCTCGGAGTGGCCGCCGAGCCCAAGGGTGCAGTCGACGAGCACTGCTCCCGGACGGCCGAGGGCCGGGCCGAGGAGCTCGATGGAGCGTTCGAGGAGAACCGAGGTGTGGATGCCGGAGTAGTCGGTCATGGTGATGCGGCCGGTGCTTCGCAGTCCCTGATCCCCGTCCGTTCCGACCTGCCGCCGGGGAAGTGCGGCAGGGCGTCCGACCTGGCACCGGGGAAGTGCGCCAGGGCGATGAACGGCTGGGAGTCAGGGACGACGACTCAGAAGAGGCCGGGGATCACCTCCTCGTCGGTGTCGGAGAACGCGGCCTCCTGGGCCTCGAGGTAGGTGGCCCAGGCCGTGGCGTCCCAGATCTCGGCGCGCGAGCCGACGCCGATGACGACGAGGTCGCGGTCGAGGCCGGCGTAGCTGCGGAGCGGAGCCGGGATGGTGACCCGGTGCTGCTTGTCGGGCGTCTCGGCGCTGGCGCCGGAAAGGAACACGCGCTGGTAGTCGCGGGCCTGCTTGCTGGTGACGGGAGCCTGCCGGATCTTCTCGTGCAGGTTCTCGAACTCGCGGGTGGAGAACACGTACAGGCAGTTCTCCTGGCCGCGCGTCACGACCATGCCCCCGGCCAGCTCGTCCCGGAACTTCGCCGGGAGGATGATGCGCCCTTTGTCGTCGAGCTTGGGTTCGTAGGTGCCAAGGAACATCTACCTCCCCGTTCTCTCCGGCCAGAATGTGTGGGCTTGACCTCCACTTTACTCCACTCCCTTCCACATACCTACGACATTCGGGGTCAATGTGGGCCAAAATGCAAAAACATCCGCGTCAGAGTGCGGAAGTTCGGGGTGGAGGGGAATGGAGGGAGATGGGCGGGCGGGACGGGCATCCAGGCATAAAAAAAGACCGGCCCGAGGGCCGGTCGCCGTACAAACGAGAAGACCGGCCCGAGGGCCGGTCTTCTTCAGGGGAGGAAAAGGGAGGGCTGAGCCCTACTCGCCGCGATCGTCGTCGCGTCGCTCCCAGCGGTCGTTGAGTCGATCCATGAAACCCGACTTCGACGAGGCCGTGGCGCCGCCGCGACCCGCCGTGGGGGTTCCGCCGAGCGGGGCCTTGGGGGCCGGCCCGCGGGAGGTGCGTCGCAGGGCCAGCAGCACGCCGCCGAACATGGCGACGAAGCCGGCCAGACCGATCAGCGGCTGGTGCAGCACCACGCCGACGATGACGACACCCAAGCCCAGGATCCCGACCAGGATTCCCAGCACGAGCGCGCCGTAGTTGAGTCGGCCTCGCGCCCCGCTGACGGCCGACACGAAGTCGGCGTCGTTGTGGTAGAGACTGCGCTCCATCTCATCGAGGAGTCTTTGTTCTTGCTCCGAAAGCGGCATCCTATTTCACCTCAGGCTCGGGACCGACGCGTGATACTTGCTGATTGTAGTGCGCGGGGTCTAGCTAGGCTAGGCGAGTGATGGAAAGCCCGCGCCTAGTCAATCTCGTCGATGCTCGGATCGTGGAGTTCCTCGCATCGCGCGAGTCCATTCTCGGTCGTGTGGCCCCCGACCTCGCCCCCTTCTCGCGGTTCTCGCGGGATCTTCTCAGCGGCGGCAAGAGGTTCAGAGCCCTCTTCTGCTACTGGGGCTGGCGGGCGGTGTCCCCCGCCGCCGCCTCCTCGGCCGTGCCGGGCGAGAAGGAGCTCGACTCGCTGGTCGACCTGTGCGCCGGCCTCGAGCTCTTCCACGCCGCCGCGCTGGTGCACGACGACATCATCGACAACTCCGACACGCGGCGCGGCATGCCCTCGGCGCACCGCCGCTTCGAGTCGCTGCACGCCGACGGCGGCTGGCAGGGCTCGCGCCGCACCTTCGGCGAGGGCAGCGCGATCCTGCTGGGCGACCTGCTGCTCGCGTGGAGCGACGAGCTGATCGCCCGGGCCGTGCTCGGCGCCCCCTCGCTCGAGACCCACCTCGCCGCACGGGAGGCGATCGACACCATGCGCACCGAGGTCACCCTCGGCCAGTACCTCGACCTGCTCGAGGAGCGGGCCTGGGCGACGACTGACCCCGAGACCTCGCTCGAGCGCGCCGAACGGGTGATCGTCTACAAGTCGGCGAAGTACAGCGTCGAGGCGCCGCTCGTGATCGGGGCGTCGATGCGCGGCAGCTCTCCCGAGCAGACGGATGCGCTGCGGCGCTTCGGGCTCCCGCTCGGCATCGCGTTCCAGCTGCGCGACGACGTGCTGGGTGTCTTCGGCGACGCCGAGCTCACAGGCAAGCCCTCGGGCGACGACCTCCGGGAGGGCAAGCGCACCGTGCTCGTCTCGCTCACCCGCTCGCGGCTCGACCCCTCGTCGCGGCGGCTCTTCGACGAGCTGATCGGCGACCCCGAGCTCGACGAGGGGCAGATCAGGATGCTCCAGCAGACCATGGTGGGCACGGGCGCCGTCACGGAGGTCGAGAGCATGATCTCGCGGCGCCTGCGCACCGCGCTCGACGAGCTCGACCGGGCGCCGCTCGGGGACACCGCGAAGGCCGAGCTGACGAGCCTCGCGAAGCGGCTCGTGAACCGGCAGGCGTAGCGGGCGGGCCGCGGCCGGCTAGAAGTCCTGGGCCTGGGCGATCCGGCGCACCTCGGCCTTGCGGCCGGCGCGCAGCGCGGCGATCGGCGTCGCGTCGAGCAGCTCGTTCGGCGAGAGCAGCCACTCCAGGATCTCGTCGTCCTCGTAGCGGTTGTCGGCGAGCACCATGATGGTGCCCCGCAGCTCGGTCAGCGGCTCGCCGTCGCGGATGAACTCCGCGGGCACCGAGAGCACGCCGTCGCGGCGGGTCGCCACCAGGTGATGGTCTTCGATCAGGCGCCGCACCTTGCTCGGCGTGAGCCCCAGCAGGTCGACGAGGTCGGGAACGGTCAGCCATCCGGTGGCGGGCAGATCAGTCACGAGTACAGATTGCCACGCGCCGGGGCGCCGCCCGCAATCGGGTCTGATCACGAATGCATAAAAATGCGCATCCGGATGCCCGATCGGCCGGTGTCTATGCGGCCAGGGCGATGCCCCCCTCTCTAGACTCGGATCTGTGACAAGTGCCCCGCCCGACCCGATGATCGGACGTCTCATCGACGGCCGCTACTCGGTGCGTTCGCGGATCGCGCGCGGCGGCATGGCGACCGTGTACCTCGCCACCGACCTGCGCCTGGAGCGCCAGGTGGCCATCAAGATCATGCACGGCCATCTCGCCGACGACGCGGTCTTCAAGGAGCGCTTCGTGCAGGAGGCCCGCTCGGCGGCCCGGCTCGCGCACCCCAACGTCGTGAACGTCTTCGACCAGGGCCAGGACAGCGACATGGCGTACCTCGTCATGGAGTATCTGCCCGGAGTCACCCTGCGCGACCTGCTGAAGGACTACGGAAAGCTCACCACCGAGCAGACCGTCGACGTGATGGACGCGGTGCTCGGCGGCCTCGCCGCGGCCCACAAGGCCGGTATCGTGCACCGCGATCTGAAGCCCGAGAACGTGCTGCTGGCCGACGACGGCCGCATCAAGATCAGCGACTTCGGTCTCGCCCGCGCCGTCTCGGCCAACACCGCGACCGGCCAGGCCCTGCTCGGCACCATCGCCTACCTCTCCCCCGAGCTGCTCACCCGCGGCACGGCCGACGCCCGCAGTGACATCTACGCGGCCGGCATCATGATGTACGAGATGCTCGTCGGCGCGCAGCCCTACGTGGGCGAGCGGCCGATGGCCATCGCGTTCCAGCACGCGAACGACCCGATGCCCGTGCCGAGCGCCGCGCAGCCCGGCGTGCCCGAGCAGCTCGACGACCTCGTGCTCTGGGCCACCGCGAAGAGCCCCGACGATCGGCCGAGCGACGCGCGCGAGATGCTCGAGCGGCTGCGCGAGGCCGAGCGCGAGATCGTCGGGGCGCGGCCCGTCGGCAACTCCACCGCGCGCACCGTGGTGCTGCCCGAGACCTTCGACGCCGACCTCGACCACGCGCAGACGCAGGTGCTCGAGTCGCGCCGCCGCACGGGCCAGATGACCGCGGTCGGCGGGGCGACCGGTGAGACCACGGCCTACGGTGCGCCGCTCATCCCGCCGACCGGTCCGATCCCGCCCGGTGCCCCCGGCTCGCCCGGCTCGCTCGCGGCGCTGAACGACAGCGGCTCGCACTCGGAGACCCGCCAGAAGCTCGCCACCAAGTCGGCGCGCCGGCGCCGGCGGGGCCTCTGGGTGTTCGCGCTCATCCTGTTCGTCGCCGCCGGACTCGGAACGGGCGCCTGGTACTTCGCCGCCGGGCCCGGCGCCATGCTCACCGTGCCCGACGTCAGCTCGCAGGCTCCGGATGCGGCGGTCGCCACCCTGCAGGGCCTCGGCCTCGAGGCGTCGCAGACCCCCGCCACCAGCCCCACGGTTCCGGCCGGATCGGTGATCGGCACCGATCCCGCCTCGGGCAGCAGCGTGCAGACCGGCTCGGGCGTCGCGGTGCTCGTCTCGTCCGGGCCCGCGATGCTCGCGGTGCCGACACTGACCGGCATCCCGGAAGACCAGGCGCGCGCCGCCGTCGAGGAGGCCGGGTTCACGAACACCGACTCGCAGACGCAGTTCAACGGCGACGTCGAGGCCGGTGTCGTGCTCGCAGCGCTCGACACGGCGGGCAACCAGCTCGGAGCCGAGTACGGCGAGCAGCAGCCGGTGACGCTCGTGGTCTCGCTCGGCCCGGTGCCCGGCGTGATCGGCCAGACGCTCGAGGAGGCGCAGGCGACCCTGTCGGCCGTCGGCCTCGTCGGCGTCGAGGGCTCCTCCGACTTCAACGAGGAGGTGCCCGAGGGCCAGGTCTACAACGCCGTGCTGCCCTCCGACATCGTGCACCAGGGCGACTCGATCACCCTCGACATCTCGCGCGGCCCCGAGCCCGTCACGGTGCCCTCCGACATCGTCGGCCAGTCCTGGGCCGACGCCAAGCCGAAGCTCGTCGAGCTCGGCTTCGACCTCCGCTACAACGCCGTCGCCGACGCCCTCCCCGACGCCTTCAAGATCAGCGCCACCGACCCGGCGCCGGGCACGAGCCTCCCCCGAGGCTCTTCCCTCACGGTCTCCTTCAGCGTCTTCTAGCCGCGCGCCTCAGGCGAGTTGCCGAAAAACGCCCTATCCGAGCTCCGGAAGGGCGTTTTCCGGCAAGTCGCCGGGGGCCTGAGGGTCAGGCGCGGGCGGCGCTCGAGACCTTGAGCTCCTCGGCCACCAGGAAGGCGAGCTCGAGCGACTGCATGTGGTTCAGGCGCGGGTCGCAGAGCGACTCGTAGCGCGTCGAGAGGGTGGCCTCGTCGATGTGCTCCGAGCCGCCGAGGCACTCGGTGACGTCGTCGCCCGTGAGCTCGACGTGGATGCCGCCGGGGTGCGTGCCCGCCGCGCGGTGCGCCTCGAAGAAGCCCTTGACCTCGTCGACCACGTCGTCGAAGCGACGCGTCTTGTAGCCGTTCGGCGTGGTCAGCCCGTTGCCGTGCATGGGGTCGGTGACCCAGAGCGGCAGCGCGTCGCTCGACTTGATGGCCTCGAGCAGCGGGGGCAGCGCATCCCGGATCTTGCCCGCGCCCATGCGCGTGATGAACGTCAGACGGCCGGGCTCGCGCTCGGGGTCGAGCTTGTCGATCAGGCGCAGCATGTCGTCGCCGGTCGTGGTCGGGCCGAGCTTCACGCCGATCGGGTTGCGCACCCGCGACAGGAAGTCGACGTGCGCGCCGTCGAGCTCGCGCGTGCGCTCCCCGATCCAGATGAAGTGGCTCGAGGTGTTGTACGGCGTTCCCGTGCGCGAGTCGATGCGCGTCATCGGCCGCTCGTAGTCGAACAGCAGGCCCTCGTGGCTGACGTAGAACTCGGTGCGCTTCAGCGCCTCGAAGTCGGCTCCGCACGCGACCATGAACTTCACGGCGCGGTCGATCTCGCCGGCGAGCTGCTCGTAGCGCACGTTGGCGGGGTTCGAGGTGAAGCCCTTGTTCCACATGTGCACTTGGCGCAGGTCGGCGAAGCCGCCCTGGGTGAAGGCGCGGATGAGGTTCAGCGTCGAGGCCGCCATGTGGTAGCCGTCGAGCAGGCGCTTCGGGTTCGCGGTGCGCGACTCGGGAGTGAAGTCGTAGCCGTTCACGATGTCGCCGCGGTACGCGGGCAGCGTGATGCCGTCGCGGGTCTCGGTGTCGCTGGAACGCGGCTTGGCGAACTGGCCGGCCATGCGGCCCATCTTGATGACGGGCATCGAGGCGCCGTAGGTGAGCACGACGGCCATCTGCAGGATGGTCTTCACCCGGTCGCGGATCTGGTCGGCCGTGGCCCCCGCGAAGGTCTCGGCGCAGTCGCCGCCCTGCAGCAGGAACGCCTCGCCCCGGGCCGCCGTGGCGAGCCGGGAGCGCAGGTTGTCGACCTCGCCCGCGAAGACGAGCGGCGGCAGCGTGGCGATCTCGCGCGAGACGGCCTCGACGGCGGTCTGGTCGGGCCAGGACGGCTGCTGCTTCACCGGGAGGGTGCGCCAATAGTCCAGACCCGCGATCACCGATTCATCCGCTTCGACGATTTGCTCTGTTGGATCTACCACTGGTTTGGATTCCCTGTATCTATTTGGCGGTGGCGCGCGGTCGCACGCGTTTCTCCTTGACCGAAGTCGCATAGACGTCCGCGTATTCCTGGCCTCCCAGGCGGTGCAGCTCGTACATGATCTCGTCGGTCACGGAGCGGAGGATGAACCGGTCTGATTCCAGTCCCTCGAACCTACTGAAATCTAGTGGCTCCCCGATGACGATGCCAATCCGGCGGATCTTCGGCAGCTTCGTGCCGATGGGCATGACCTTCTCGGTGTCGATCATGGCGACCGGGATGATCGGCACATGCGCCTCGAGCACCATCCGCGCGACGCCGGTGCGGCCGCGGTAGAGCTTCGCGTCGGGGCTCCTGGTGCCCTCGGGGTAGATGCCCAGCAGGTCGCCGCGCGCCAGCACCCGGAGGCCCGTGTTCAGCGACGCCTCGGAGGCCTTGCCGCCCGCGCGGTCGATCGGCAGCTGGCCCGACGCGATGAAGAACAGCCGCACCAAAAAGCCCTTGAGGCCCTTGCCGGTGAAGTACTCGCTCTTGGCGAGGAACGACACCTGCCGGTCGACCACCACGGGCAGGAACACCGAGTCGCTGAACGAGAGGTGGTTCGAGGCGAGGATGGCGCCGCCGGAGGCCGGGATGTTCTCGAGCCCGATCACCCAGGGCCGGAACAGCGTCTTCAGCACCGGGGCGATCAGCAGGTATTTCGCGAGGAAGTAGAACACGCTCAGATCGATTCTGCGTACTGACGGGCGAGGTCGGCGGCGCCGACGACACCGGCGTCGTTGACGAGCTCGGCGATCGCGAACGAGGGTTCGGGGTGGTACCCGCGAGCCGGCAGGCTCTCCAGGAACGACTGGCGGATGGGGTCGAGCAGCAGGTCGCCGGCCTGGGCGACCCCGCCGCCGATCACGAACAGCTGCGGGTCGAGCACCGCGCCGAGACTGGCGCAGGCCTGGCCGATCCAGGTGCCGAGGGTGCGGAGGGCGGACAGGGCGCCGGGATCGCCGATGGTCACCAGCTCGCTGACGTCCTGACCGGTGAGCACGCCCTTCCGCTGCCGCACCGAGGCCAGCACCTGACCGATGCCGCCCGCGTCGGCCAGCTCGTTCGCGAGCCGGAGCAGCGCTCGGCCGGAGCCGTACTGCTCGATGCAGCCGTGGGCCCCGCATCCGCAGGGCAGACCGCCCGGCACCACCCGCATGTGCCCCAGCTCGGCGCCGGCGCCGAAGCCCCCGCGGAACAGGCGGTCACCGCTGACGATCGCGCCGCCGACGCCCGTGCCGATGGTGAGCATGACCATGTCGCTGACGAGCCGCCCCGCGCCGAAGCGGAACTCGGCCCAGCCGGCGGCGTTCGCGTCGTTCTCGACGATGATGTGCATGCCGAGACGGTCCTGCAGCTTCTCGCGGAACGGCTCGTTCCGCCAGTTGATGTTCGGGGCGTAGTAGACGACCGACTGGGAGGCGTCGATGAAGCCGGCGGCGGCCACGCCGACCGCGGCGATCTCCTCGCCCTCGGCCAGGCTCTGCACCATCGCCACGACCGAGTCCTCGATGACCTGCGGCTCGGCCGCGATGGTCGGCGTGCGGTCGTGCTTGACGATCGTGCCGAACTCGTCGACGACGGCCCCGGCAATCTTCGTGCCGCCGATGTCGATGCCGATGGCGCGCATGGATGGTTCCTTCCGACCGGGCGAAACGTGCGCCCAGGGAAGCCCCGAGCGCACCAAGTAGAGTGTAGAGGAGAAGAACCTGACCGGTACCGAAGGAGCTGCCGTGGACCAGTACGAGAATCCTGCCGCCGTCGCCGCCGACCCGGGGGCGAACGTCACCGACCTGCTCGTCGAGCGGGTGCGCAAGGCCCCCGATCAGCCGCTGTTCGCGGTGCCCGAGAACGGCGGTTGGCGCGACATCACCGCCGCCGAGTTCCTCACCCAGGTGAAGGCCGTCGCCAAGGGCCTGATCGCGGCCGGCATCGAGCCGGGCGACAAGATCGGCCTGATGTGCCACACCCGCTACGAGTGGACGCTGATCGACTTCGCGACCTGGTTCGCCGGTGCCGTGCTGGTGCCGATCTACGAGACGTCCTCCCCCGCCCAGGTGCAGTGGAACCTGAGCGATTCGGGTGCGACCGCCATCATCGTCGAGACGGCCGACCACTTCGCCCGCTTCGACGAGATCCACGCCGACCTGCCGCTGGTCACCCGCGTCTGGCAGGTCGACCTGGGAGACCTCGACAAGCTCGCGGCGACGGGGGGTGCGGTGTCCGACGACGAGGTCGAGCGCCGGCGCAACCTCGCCCAGGGCTCCGACCTGGCCACGCTCATCTACACCTCGGGCACGATGGGGCGCCCGAAGGGCTGCGTGCTGACCCACTCGAACTTCGTCGAGCTGAGCCGCAACGCCGCGGTCTCGATGGCCGACGTGCTCGCGCCCGGGTCGTCGACGCTGCTGTTCGTCACCACCGCCCACGTCTACGCGCGCTTCATCTCGGTGCTGTCGGTGTACAGCGGCGTGAAGGTCGGCCACGAGTCGAACACGAAGAACCTGCTGCCGGCCCTCGGGTCGTTCAAGCCGACCTTCCTGCTCGCGGTGCCACGCGTGTTCGAGAAGGTCTACAACTCGTCCGAGCAGAAGGCCGAGGCCGGCGGCAAGGGCAAGATCTTCCGGGCCGCTGCGGCGGTCGCCGTGCAGCACTCCGAGGCGCTGGACGCCGGGCACGTGCCGCTCGGGCTGAAGCTGCGCTTCGCCGTGCTCGACCGGCTCGTGCTGTCCAAGCTCCGGGCCGCCCTGGGCGGACGCGTCAAGTACGCCGTCTCGGGCTCGGCCCCGCTCGGCCACCACCTCGGTCACTTCTACCGCAGCCTCGGCGTCAAGATCCTCGAGGGCTACGGCCTCACCGAGACCACCGCGCCGGCCACCGTCAACGTGCCCGAGCAGTTCAAGATCGGCACCGTCGGCCCCCCGCTGCCGGGCGTCGCGGTGAAGCTCGCGGGCGACGGCGAGATCCTGATCAAGGGGGTCAACGTGTTCGCGGGCTACTGGAACAACCCCGAGGCGACCGCCGAGGTGATGGACGGGGAGTGGTTCAAGACGGGCGACATCGGCACCCTCGACGACGACGGCTTCCTCACCATCACCGGCCGCAAGAAGGAGATCATCGTCACCGCCGGCGGCAAGAACGTCGCCCCGGCCGTGCTCGAGGACCCGATCCGCGCGAACCCGGTCGTGGGCCAGGTCGTCGTGGTCGGCGACCAGCGCCCCTTCATCTCGGCGCTGATCACGCTCGACTCCGAGATGCTGCCCGTGTGGCTGAACAACAACGGCCAGGATGCGACGATGAGCCTCACCGAGGCGGCCGTCAACCCGGCGGTGCTGGCCGAGATCCAGCGCGCCGTCGACACGGCGAACGCCCTCGTCTCGCGGGCCGAGTCGATCCGCAAGTTCGTGGTGCTCACCGACGAGTTCACCGAGGACAGCGGGCACCTCACGCCCAAGATGTCGATCAAGCGCAACGTGATCCTCAAGGACTACGCGGCGGTCGTCGACGGCATCTACTCGGCGGCCCCGGCCACCGAGGGCCAGTCCCTGGTCTTCTGAGCCGGACAGTGTTCTGAGCCGGAGGGTCGTCAGACCCCGGTGCAGGGGCCGCGCATCCGTCGCCCCTGCACCACACCGGTCAGAACCAGTTCGACTCGCGCACCTGCCGCATGGCCTCGCGGCGGGTGGGCTTGTCGAGACGGTCGAGGTAGAGCAGGCCGTCGAGGTGGTCGGTCTCGTGCTGCAGCGCCTGCGCAAGCACGCCCGTGCCCTCGACGACGACCTCGTTGCCGTCGAGGTCGATGCCGCGCGCCTTCGCGTAGGGGTACCGGCTCGTCTTGAACCAGAGCTCGGGCACCGAGAGGCAGCCCTCGTCGACGAGCTCGGGTTCGCCCGAGGTCTCGACGAGCACGGGGTTCAGGATGTACCCGACCTGACCGTCGACGTTGTAGCTGAACGCCCGGAGGTTGACCCCAATCTGCGCGGCGGCCACACCGGCCCGGCCGGGCACCTTCACGCTGTCGAGCAGGTCCTCGACGAGGGCGCGCACCCGGTCGTCGATCTCCACGATCGGGTCGGACACGGTCTTCAGCACGGGGTCGCCGAACAGGCGGATCTCGCGAACAGTCACAGCGGTGGTTCTCTTTCGAAGATGACGGGGGTGGGTGCTCAGGATGCGGGGGTCACCACGGCGATCAGGTCGCCGGCTTCGACCTGCTGGGTGGTGGGGATGGCGAGGCGGGAGACGGTGCCGGCGATCGGGGTGGTGATCGCGGCCTCCATCTTCATCGCCTCGATGGTCGCGACCGGGGCGCCGGCGGCGACGGTGTCGCCCACCGCGACCTTCACGGTGACGACGCCGGAGAACGGAGCCGGCACCTGCCCGGGCTGGGCCGCATCCGCCTTCTCGGCCGTCTTGGTCTCGACCTTCACCGAACGGTCGCGCACGTTCACCGGGCGCAGCTGGCCGTTCAAGGTCGTCATGACGGTGCGCTCACCCTTCTCGTCGACCTCGCCGATGGCCTCGAGGCCGACGAACAGGCGCACGCCGCGGGCGATCTCGACCACGTGCTCGGTGCCCTGCTGGAGGCCGTAGAGGTAGTCGACGGTGTCGACCACGGAGAGGTCGCCGAACAGCTCGCGCAGCTGCTCGAAGGTGCGGGTCGGGGCCGGGAACAGCAGCCGGTTCAGGGTCGCACGCCGCTCGCGGCCGTCGGCATCCGGAGCGATCGCGGCCAGGTCGGCGTCGTCGACCGGGGTGACCCCGACCTTCACGTCGCGGCCCGCGAGCACCTTGGTGCGGAACGGCTCGGGCCAGCCGCCGGGCAACTCGCCGAGCTCGCCGGCCATGAAGCCGACGACCGAGTCGGGGATGTCGTAGTTGCCCGGGTTCTCTTCGAAGTCGGCCGGGTCGGCCTTCACCGCCGCGAGGTGCAGGGCGAGGTCGCCGACCACCTTCGACGAGGGGGTGACCTTCGGGATGCGGCCGAGGATCTTGTTCGCGGCGGCGTACAGGTCCTCCACCCGCTCGAAGTCGTCGGCGAGACCCAGCGCGATCGCCTGCTGACGCAGGTTCGACAGCTGCCCGCCCGGGATCTCGTGGTTGTAGACACGGCCCGTGGGGCCCGCGAGGCCCGACTCGAACGGGCGGTAGACCTGGCGCACGGCCTCCCAGTACGGCTCGAGGTCGCTCACGGCCCTCAACGACAGACCGGTGTCGCGCTCGGTGTGGGCGAGCGCGGCGACCAGAGCGGATGCGCTCGGTTGACTCGTGGTGCCGGCCATCGGTGCGCTGGCCACGTCGACCGCGTCCGCGCCCACCGCACTGGCGGCGAGCAGCGTCGCGAGCTGCCCACCCGCGGTGTCGTGCGTGTGCACGTGCACCGGCAGGTCGAACCGCTCCCGGAGGGCCGACACGAGCTTCGCGGCGGCGGCCGGGCGCAGCAGCCCCGCCATGTCCTTGATCGCCAGCACGTGCGCGCCGGCCGTGACGATCTCGTCGGCCAGGCGCAGGTAGTAGTCGAGGGTGTAGAGGTCTTCGGCCGGGTCGAGGAGGTCGCCGGTGTAGCAGACGGCGACCTCGGCGATCGTGCTGCCGGTGGCGAGCACCGACTCGATCGCGGGGCGCATCTGGTTCACGTCGTTGAGGGCGTCGAAGATGCGGAAGACGTCGACGCCGGTCGCGGCGGCCTCGCGCACGAAGGCGTCGGTCACCTCGGTGGGGTACGGGGTGTAGCCGACGGTGTTGCGGCCTCGGAGCAGCATCTGGATCGCCACGTTCGGCAGGGCCTCCCGCAGCACGGCGAGGCGCTCCCACGGGTCCTCCCCCAGGAAGCGCAGCGCCACGTCGTAGGTCGCGCCGCCCCACGCCTCGACGCTCCACAGCTCGGGGGTGAGCCGGGCGACGTAGGGCGCGACCGCGACGAGGTCGCGGGTGCGCACGCGGGTCGCGAGGAGGGACTGGTGGGCATCCCGCATCGTCGTCTCGGTCACCGCGAGGGCGGTCTGCGCCCGCAGCGCCTCGGCGAACCCGACCGGGCCGAGCTCGAGCAGCCTCTGCCGGCTGCCGGCGGGGGCGGGAACACTGAGATCGACGGCGGGCAGCTTGTCGACCGGATGCACGGTCACCGTGCGCGGCCCGTTCTGCTGGTTCACCGTGACGTCGGCGAGCCAGTTCAGGATCTTCGTGCCCCGGTCTTTCGACGGATGCCCGGCCAAGAGCTGCGGCCGCTCCTCGATGAAGCTCGTGCTCAGGTCGCCGGCGGCGAACGACGGATCGTCGAGCACTCCCTGCAGGAACGGGATGTTCGTGGACACGCCCCGGATGCGGAACTCCGCCAGAGCGCGGCGCGCCCGTCGCACGGCGGCCGGGAAGTCGCGGCCGCGGCAGGTCATCTTCGCGAGCATCGAGTCGAAATGGGGTGAGATCTGCGCGCCGACGTCGACGGTGCCGCCATCGAGCCGCACGCCCGCGCCGCCCGGCGAGCGGTAGGCGGCGATCTTGCCGGTGTCGGGGCGGAAGCCCGCGGTCGGGTCCTCCGTGGTGATGCGGCACTGCAGGGCGGCGCCGTGCAGCACGATGTCGTCCTGGTGCATCCCGAGCTCGTCGAAGGTGCTGCCGGAGGCGATGAGCATCTGCGACTGCACGAGGTCGACGTCGGTGACCTCTTCGGTGACCGTGTGCTCGACCTGGATGCGCGGGTTCATCTCGATGAACACGTGCTGACCGGCCCGCTCGCCGACAGTGTCGACCAGGAACTCGACCGTGCCCGCGTTCACGTAGCCGATCGACTTCGCGAACGTGATCGCATCCGCGTGCAGGGCCTCGCGCAGCTCGTCGCTGATGTTCGGCGCCGGGGCGATCTCGACGACCTTCTGGTTGCGGCGCTGCACCGAGCAGTCGCGCTCGAACAGGTGCAGGGTCTCCCCCGTCGAGTCGGCCAGGATCTGCACCTCGATGTGCCGGGGCCTGAGCACCGCCTGCTCGAGGAACATCGTGGCGTCGCCGAAGGCGCTGTCGGCCTCCCGCATGGCGGCCTCGAGCGCACCCCGGAGCTCCTCGCGGGTCTCGACCCGGCGCATCCCCCGCCCGCCGCCGCCCGCGACGGCCTTCGCGAACACCGGGAAGCCGATCTCGTCGGCCGCGGCGATCAGCACGTCGAGGTCGGTCGTCGCCGGCGAGGACTTCAGCACCGGCACCCCCGCCGCGATCGCGTGCTCCTTCGCCGTGACCTTGTTGCCCGCCATCTCGAGCACGTGCTCGCCAGGGCCGATGAACGTGATGCCGTTCTCGGCGGCCGCCTTCGCGAGCTCGGGGTTCTCCGACAGGAAGCCGTAGCCGGGGTAGATCGCGTCGGCGCCCGACTCCTTCGCCACCCGGATGATCTCGCTCACGTCGAGGTAGGCGCGCACCGGATGCCCGACCTCACCGATCTGGTACGCCTCGTCCGCCTTGAGGCGGTGCATCGAGTTGCGATCCTCGTACGGGAACACCGCGACGGTCTTCGCACCCAGCTCGTACGCGGCCCGGAAAGCGCGGATCGCGATCTCCCCGCGATTGGCGACCAGAATCTTCGTGAACATGGAGACCTTTCGAGGCGCATGCGCGTACAGCGAACAGTTAGGTAGTCAAAGCCTAGTGAAGGTAACGTTGTCGACTGTGCATGTACTCAGCGTCTCTTCCCTCAAGGGGGGTGTGGGCAAGACCACAGTGACGCTCGGGCTCGCTTCCGCCGCGTTCGCCAAGGGTCTCCGCACCCTCGTGGTCGACCTCGACCCCCAGTCCGACGTGTCCACCGGCATGGACATCCGTGTCGCCGGCCACCTCAACGTGGCCGACGTGCTGGCCTCTCCCAAGGAGAAGGTCGTGCGGGCGGCCATCGCCCCCTCGGGCTGGACGAAAGACCGCGGCGGCAAGATCGACGTCCTGATCGGCAGCCCCTCCGCCCTCAACTTCGACGGTCCGCACCCGTCGATCCGCGACATCTGGAAGCTCGAGGAGGCCCTGGCCACCGTCGAGAGCGAGTACGACCTCGTGCTGATCGACTGCGCCCCGTCGCTGAACGCGCTCACGCGCACCGCCTGGGCCGCATCCGACCGCGTCACGGTCGTGACCGAGCCCGGCCTGTTCTCGGTGGCCGCCGCCGACCGCGCCCTGCGCGCGATCGAGGAGATCCGCCGCGGCCTCTCCCCCCGTCTGCAGCCCCTCGGCATCATCGTGAACCGCGTGCGGTCGCAGTCGCTCGAGCACCAGTTCCGCATCAAGGAGCTCCGCGACATGTTCGGCCCGCTGGTGCTCTCGCCCCAGCTGCCCGAGCGCACCTCCCTCCAGCAGGCCCAGGGCGCGGCCAAGCCCCTGCACGTCTGGCCGGGCGAGGGAGCCCAGGAGATGGCCCGCAACTTCGACCTCCTCCTCGAGCGCGTCATGCGCACGGGCCGCGTCGGCGAATACGCCGACCTCAAGGCCTAGCCGGCCGCGTCGGGGGCTCAGTCGCGGGCCGCGTGGGCGGTCGGTGGCTTCCACCCCGTGTCGGGGGCGATGGCGGGGAGGATGCGACGGGTGATGGCCTGGAGCTGGCGCTTCTGGGCGGCCGTGAGGCGGTCGAGGGCGAGATGGTTCACGGTCTGCACGTGGCCGGGAGTGGCCCGGGCGCAGGTCTCCACACCGGCCGCCGTCAGAACGGCCAGGGTGTAGCGGCCGTCGGCGGGGTCGGGGTGGCGGGTGACCCAGCCGCGATTCTCGAGGCGGGTGACGGCGCGGGACAGTCGCGACAAGGAGCTGTTCGCGAATCCCGCGAGCACGCTCATACGCAGGGTGCGCTCGTCGGCCTCCGCCAGTGCATAGAGGATGCCGTACTCGAAATGCGTGATGCCCGAGTCCCGCAGCAGCTGCGCGTCGAGCGCGGACGGCAGCCATTCGAGCAGGGTGGCGAGCCCGGCCCATGTCTGCAGGTCGTCGCCGGCCAGCTCACCTGACGAGGTGTCGTCGATCATCCTTCGATACAGCGTCCCGACGAGGTGGCCCGGCTCCTGGGCGCGCTCGGCGAGGTCGACATCCTGGTGAACAACGTCGGGCTGTTCGAGGTGGCGGCCTTCGACGATGTCCTGGACGAGGAGTGGCGACGCTACTTCGGGCGTGAACGTGATGAGCGGGGTGGTGCTGTCCCGGCATCTGCTGCCCCGGATGCTCGAGAGCGACTGGGGCCGGATCCTCTTCATCAGCAGCGAGTCGGGCGTGAACGTGCCGGCCGACATGGTGCACTACGGCGCCACGAAAACGGCGCAGCTGGCCGTTGCCAACGGCCTGGCGAAGCTCACGCGCGGAACCGGGGTCACCGTCAACTCCGTTCTCGGCGGCCCCACCTACTCCGACGGTGTCGCCCAGGCGGTCGACCGCATCGCGCGCGGCCAGGGTGTACCGGCCGGGCACCTCAAAGCCGCGATCGCCGCCGAGAACCGCACGTCGCTGCTCGAGCGGTTCATAGAACCGTCCGAGATCGCGGCACTGGTGACCTACCTGGCGAGCCCGAGGTCATCGGCCACGAACGGAGCAGCGCTCCGGGCCGACGGCGGAGTGCTCACCACCGTCGTCTGAACGGCAGGAAAGGCGGGAACCGGCTCAGACGGCTTTGCGGGAGGCGCGGCGAGCCGCGAGCTCGTCGGCCGGGTCGGTGACGACCGAGTCGAGGTCGACGAGGGAGTGCTCGACCTCGCGGAGGACCTTGCCGACGGCGATGCCGAAGACGCCCTGGCCGCGGCTGACGAGGTCGATGACCTCGTCGTTGGAGGTGCAGAGGTAGACGCTGGCGCCGTCGGACATGAGCGTCGTCTGAGCGAGGTCGTTGATGCCCGACTCGCGCAGCTGGTTGATGGCCGTGCGAATCTGCTGCAGCGAGATTCCGGTGTCGAGCAGGCGCTTCACGAGCTTGAGCACGAGGATGTCGCGGAAGCCGTAGAGGCGCTGCGAGCCGGATCCGGCCGCTCCGCGGACGGTGGGCTCGACGAGCGCGGTGCGCGCCCAGTAGTCGAGCTGACGGTAGGTGATACCGGCGGCGCGGGCCGCGACGGCGCCGCGGTAGCCGTTCGCGTCGTCGAGGTCGGGCAGTCCGTCGGTGAACAGGAGGCCGAGGTCGTAGCGAGAATCGTCGCCTTGGCTGAGCTCGCTCATCGGGGCCTTCCGTCGTCGGGCGCACCCGGAACCGGATGCATCACGTCAACGCTATCGACGCAGACCTCCCGGGGCAACGACCGCGCCGTTTGCAGCCCCGGCGTGTCGCGCCGGCGCGAGAGATCGTGACCGGATCGTGTCACGGGACGATGCGGCTGAGCGCCGAGCGGATGAGGCTCGACCGCACCACCTCGAGCTGCCCCGCGATCTCGACGGCCAGCTCGGCCGCCTTGACGCGGCTCGACGGATCGCGGCGTCGCGCGACCGGCATCAGAGCGCTCTCGATCAGCCCGAGCTCGCGCTCCGCCGCCTGCCGGAACCCGCGCAGGTGCCGCGGTTCGATGCCGCTGCGCTGCAGCTCGACGAGGGCCTTCAGCACGATCAGCGAATCCTCGCCATAGGTCTCGGCGGGGGTGATCACCGAGGCCGAGAACGCATCCTGCACCAGCATCGGCGTCGCGCCCGCCTCGCGGGTGAGCTCTTCGCGGCTGAGCCGCCGCCCCGTCTGCAGGATGGAGGCGCCGCCCGGCAGCGCCGCGCCCGGCATCGGAGGGTTCAACCCGGCGTCGACGTCGGCGAGGTAGTCCTTGATGACGGCGAGCGGCAGGTAGCAGTCGCGCTGCATCGTGAGGATGAGCTTCAACCGGCTCAGATCGTTCTGCGAGAACTTGCGGTAGCCCGAGGGGGTGCGGGCCGGATGCACGAGCCCGCGCTCCTCGAGGAAGCGGAGCTTGGAGGGGGTGAGGTCGGGGAACTCGGTCGTCAGCCTCGCGAGCACCTGACCGATGCCGAGAAGCGGCGCCGCGGGCTGCTGCCCGGGCGCGGGAGCGGCGTTCGGCACTACTCTCCCGCGGCGGTGACGACGTCGATGCGCGACGGGTAGAACGTGAGCCGGAACTTGCCGATCTGCACTTCGGCCCCGTCGTCGAGCAGCGCCTCTTCGACCCGCGCGCCTCCGACATAGGTGCCGTTCAGCGACCCGAGGTCGCGCACGATGAAGGTGTGGCCGTGGCGGGAGAACTCCGCGTGCCGGCGCGAGACGGTGACGTCGTCGAGGAAGATGTCGGCGTTGGGGTGCCGGCCGACCGTGGTGGTCGAGGTGTCGAGCAGGAACCGGGCGCCCGCGTTGGGGCCGCGGCGCACGATCAGCAGCGCCGAACCCGACGGCAGCGCCGCGATGGAGTCGAGCTCCTCGCCGCTCACACCGCCCTCGAGCGCGGCCAGCTGCGCGGCGAACTCACCGGTCAGCGAGAGAGTGGTGTCACCCGTCGGAGTGGGCACGGTGATCCGGGTCGTGCGGTCGTCGTTCACGTTGCTCGTCATCCTGCTGCCCTCCTTGCTCCGTCCAGCGTAGTCGATGGGGAGGGGTGCAGAACCCGCGAATTCTCCGAGCGGGCGGCCGCGGGTGCCCTACTATTCGAGCATGATCCCGTTGATGGCCTCGGTCTGGGTGCTGATCGCGAGCGTGCTGGTCACCTGGGTGCTCTCCCTGGTGACGCGCGAGTACTCCTGGGTCGACCGGATCTGGTCGATCGTCCCGGTGCTCTACGTCTGGATATTCGCGGGCGCGACCGGCTTCACCGATCTGCGGCTGATGTTGATGGCCTCCGTCGTGACGCTCTGGGGCGCCCGACTGACGTTCAACTTCGCGCGCAAGGGCGGCTACGGCCGAGGAGGCCAGGACTACCGCTGGAGCATCCTGAAGAAGCGGATGCCCGCCCCCGCCTTCCAGGTGTTCGACCTGCTGTTCATCGCGGGCTTCCAGAACCTCGTGCTGTGGCTCATCGCGATGCCGGCCTACTTCGCCTACCAGAATCGCGCGACCCCGTTCGGGCTGCTGGACATCGTGCTGCTCGTGCTGTTCGCCGCCGCGCTCGTGGGCGAGACGATCGCCGACGAGCAGCAGTGGCGCTTCCATCTTCGGAAGCACGCGGCTGGAACGGCCGGGGAAGCGACCGGAGACAAGCCGTTCCTGACCCGAGGGCTCTTCCGCCTGAGCCGGCACCCGAACTACTTCTTCGAGCTGGCCCAGTGGTACCTCTTCTTCGGCGTCGGCGCCGTGGCGGCCGGCACCGTGCTGCAGTTCTCGGCGCTCGGGCCCCTGCTGCTGACCGTCGTCTTCATCGGCTCGACGATTTTCACCGAGAGCATCTCCCGCGGGAAGTACCCCCAGTACGACGCCTATCGCCGGACGACGTCGGCGCTCGTCCCGTGGTTCCCCCGCAGGACGAGCGCCGACACCGCTAGTTGAACTCGATCGGGTTCGTGCCGTTGCGCCCGTCCTCGCCGCGGTCGAGCGTGGCGATGGTGGCGATCTCGGAGGCCGACAGCTCGAAGTCGAGCACGTCGAAGTTCTGAGCCATGCGGCCCTTGTCGTTGCTCTTCGGGATGACGATGTCGCCGATGTCGAGGTGCCAGCGGATGATCGTCTGCGGCACCGACTTGCCGTGCGCCTCGGCGATGGCGGCGAGCTCGGGCGACTCGTTGATCTTGCCCTGGCCGAGCGGGCCCCAGGCCTCGATGGCGATGCCCTGCTCGGCGGCGAACGACCGCAGCTCGGCCTGCTGGAAGTCGACGTGCAGCTCGACCTGGTTGACGGCCGGCACCACGTCGGTCTCGGCGATCAGGCGCTCGAGGTGGTCGATCGTGAAGTTGGACACGCCGATGGCCTTGGCCCGGCCGGACTGCGCGATCTCGATCAGCCCGCGCCACGCGTCGACGTAGGTGTCGCGCTCGGGGGTGGGCCAGTGGATGAGGTAGAGGTCGACGTAGTCGGTGCCGAGGCGGGCGAGGCTCTTCTCGAAGGCCTCGGCCGGACGGGTCTGGTCGTCGTTCCAGAGCTTGGTGGTGATGAAGAGCTCGTCGCGGGCGATGCCCGACTCGCGCACGGCCCGGCCGACGCCTTCTTCGTTGTGGTAGATGCGGGCCGTGTCGAGGTGGCGGTAACCGACCTCGAGGGCGTCGCGCACCACGCGGTTCGTCTTGTCGGGATCGACCTTGAAGACGCCGAAGCCGAGCTGGGGGATGGTGGTGCCGTTGTTCAGGGTGACTGTGGGGACTGTGTTCTCCGTCATCCCTTCACCCTATGACTCCCCGCCGACACCCGCCTCGTCGTCAGCCACCAGACTGCGCACGATCAGGTCGAGCACAGCCTCGCCGTAGGCGTCGGCCGCGCTGAGCGCCTCGTAGCGGCGCTCGTCGCCCCGGATCACGGCGGTCACGAGGTAGAGCGCGTCGCCGTCGACCCGCTCGGTGGTGAGCGAGACGAAGCCGTCGCGCAGCAGCTCCCGGAGCTGGTCCTCGCGCGGCAGCCAGAGCGTGTCGCCGAGGTCGACCGAGTCGAGCGCCCACTCCGTGGTTCCGTTGAAGCCGATCAGGCTTCCGCCCGGATGCTCGTGCACCTCGACGGTCATCTCGCTGACCGTGTACACCTCGCCGCCCGCCTCGGCCGTCTCGATGACGAAGCCGTCGCCCGAGCGGGGGTGCCAGCGGAGCCCGGCGGTGCGGAGCGCGCGGGCGAGCTCGATGGAGATCATCTCCCCATCATTACAGCGTCGGCTAACGTTGAGGTGACCGCACGGGCTCACCGAAGCAGAAACGGCACCGCAGAATTGGCAATCGAGCGACGAACCTTCCTCGCAGGGGCCGTGTCGGCCCTGTCGCTGGCCGCCCTGACGGCCTGCACTCCCGACGCCCCCCGGCCGACGCCGTCGCCCTCGGCGTCGCTCGCGCCGACGCCGCTCTCCCCCGTCCCGCGCCCGGCCGCCTACCTCCGGAGCTCCTGGTCCTCCGACCCGTTCTCGCTCGGCTCGTTCAGCAGCACGCCGGTCGGCGCGGGGCCCGGCGACCGGGCGACGCTCCGCGAGACCGTGGGCGACCGGGTCGTCTTCGCGGGTGAGGCCGTGGCGTCGGAGCATCCGGGAACCCTGCAGGGAGCCCTCGAGTCGGGTGCTGCAGCGGCCGAGCGCGTGCGTGCGATCGCCGACGACGGTGAGCGCATCGCCGTGATCGGCGCGGGGCTCGCGGGGGCGACCGCCGCCCGGGCGCTGGCCGACGCCGGCTTCGACGTCGTCGTGCTCGAGGGGCGGGACCGGGTGGGCGGGCGCATCCTGACCCGCACGGAGAGCGGATGGCCGTTCCCGGTCGAGCTCGGATCGCCGACGGTCTCCGGTCCGGCGCTCGACGACGCGCTGCTCGCGTCCGACGTCGACACCCTGGGCCTCGCGAGCGTCTCCGAGGTGCGCACGGCCTCGGGCGAGGTCGACCCGCCGAGCACGGTGGGGCCGGATGCGGTGGCCGCCGCCGTGGCGTGGGCCCGCTCCCAGGCGGCCGACGTCTCGCTGGCCTCGGCGCTGTCGGCGTCGGGCGCCGAGGACGTGCCCACCGAGCCGGACGCCGACGGCGTCTCCCCCGCCGACCGGCTCGCCCACTACCTCGACACCGCCGTGGCCACCCGCGCAGGTGCGACCGTTTTCGAGCTCTCGGCGTCCTACGGGGTGGCCGAGCCCGCGTCGGCCGGGGGCGCCGACGGGTCGGACACCGACCCCGACACGCCGCGGCTCGTTGTCGGCGGGCTCGACGCGATCGTGGAGGCCGCCCTCGACGACCTCGACGTGGTGCTCTCGAGCACGGTCATCCGCATCGGCTACGACGACGACGGCGTGAGCCTCAGGCTCGGCCGCGGCGAGTCGCTGAACGTCGACCGGGTCGTCGTCACCGTGCCGCTAGGCGTGCTGAAGACCGGGGCGATCGAGTTCGCCCCTGCACTGCCACAGCCGACCCTCGACGCGATCGACGCCCTGGGCGTGGGTGAGCTGGAGCAGCTCTGGCTGCGCTTCGACGAGCCGTTCTGGTCGACCGACGCGACCGTGCTCTCGGTGATCGACGACACCGCCGTGGTGGCCGAGTGGATCAACCTGCTGCCCTCGACGGGTCAGGCGATCCTGGTGGGGCTGACCGCGGCCGACGATGTGCCGGTGGGTGCGGCCCTCGGCGACGGCGAGTTCGTCGAGGCGGCCCTGGCGACCCTCGTGCCGTTCATCGACCCCGCCGCCGGAGCCACCGCGACCGCCACTCCGGAGCCGACGGCAGCCGGCTGAGCCAGGCGAGCAGCGCCGTGATGCCGGCGAACAGCGCGAGCGCGATGCCCGCGTAGAACACGAACTCGGGCGGGCTGACCTGGCTCGGGTCGAGGAAGAAGTACGGGTACCAGCCGACGATCGAGCCTCGGATCAGTGTGAAGACTCCCCAGACGATCGGGAACCCGAGCGAGATCGGCACCGTGCGCCAGAGCAGGCGCGGCCGGCCGATGCCGACGATCCAGTCGAGGACGAGGTACGCCGGGATCCAGAAGTGCAGCACCTGGCTGGAGAGCGGCACCTCGATGCGGTACTGGTGGCTCGACGCCTGCGTGACGATGGTGCCGAAGACGATGCCCGAGACGATCACGTAGGTCGTGACGATGCCCCGGATGCTCCCCGCCCACGCCGAGACGCCCCCGCGCCGGCGTGCGCGCCCCGGCCGCAGCATCGCGACGCCCGACGCGGCCAGCACCAGCACGTTCACGGCGTTGCTCTGGAAGGTGAAGTAGAGGAAGTAGTTCACCGTCGAGAAGGTGCTGAAGCCCAGCGTGTACTCGACGTCGAAGACCAGGGCCACCACCGCGACGACCGCCACCGCGAGTCGGACGAGGGCGGCAGCACGTCGCACGCGGGCTCCGATCGTCGGAAGGATGCCGGGGCCTCCGGCCGGTCGTCCATCTACGCTAGTCGCTCCGCCAATCCGATCCGTGCCCCGCTCCGAAGAAACGAAGTGGCACCATCGCGATCGTCGTCCCTCCGCGAGGTCTATGCACCCTTCGAGCTCGTCCTCGACCCCGCCCGGGTCGGGCTGCGGCGCCGGGAGGTGCGCACGCGGGTGGGTCCCGTGGTGCTGCACGCCGGTGAGCGTCGCGACGACGGCCCGGCCACCGTGCTGCTGCACGGTGCCGCGGGGTCGTGGACGACGTGGACCCCGCTGCTCCTCGCCGCAGCGGCCGAGGGCTGCCGCCCGGCGAACCTCGTCGTGGTCGACCTGCCGGGCTGGGGCGACTCGCCGCTGCCCGATCGGCCCCTGTCGAACGGCCGATCGGCGCTCACCGCCGACGCCTACGCCGGCGCGGTGCGGGATGCGGTGGAGGCCCTCGGCTACCGCTCCTGGAACCTCGTGGGCCACTCGATGGGCGGGCTGATCGCCCTGCAGCTCGCCACCCGCGATCCGGCCCGCACCGAGTCGGTCGTCGTGGTCTCCCCCACCGGTCCGTCGCTGATGGAGGCCGCGCGGCACCCGCTCCGCTGGTTCGGCCGGGAGCCCGCCTTCGTGGGGCTGCTCGGCGTGATGACCGCCTTCTCCCGCGCGGGCGGCACCGCCTCACTGCTGCTGCGAGGGCTCGACCGGATGCACGTGCTGCGCCCCGTGGTCGCGCCGCTGTTCGCCCGCCCCGCCGAGATCCCGCCCGGCGTCGCGTCGGCCCTGGCCCGCGAGGTCAGGCCGGAGGCGTTCACGATCGCCGCCCGGGTGGCGGCCGGCTACGACCCGGCCCGGTGGGCCGGCATCACGGCTCCGGTGCGCGTGCTGCGCGGCAGCCGGGACGCGTTCTCGGCCGAGGCCGACGACAGCCGCCTGGACCGGCTCATGCCCGGCTCGTCGGTGACGGTGGTCGGGACGGCCGGCCACTTCGCCCACATCGAGGCGCCGTTCGCGGTGCTCGACGAGCTCGGCTCGTCGGTCTGCGCGGGCGCGGGACGGTAGCCGTCGCGCCGGAGCACGACGACGGTGGCGCCGACGGCCCAGACGATCAGGCCGGCGAGGACGATGGTGACGACGATCATGGGGGACCTGCCTTCGGGAGGAGTCGAACCGGTCTCCCGAGCGTGCGCTCTGAGGCGGCCGCCCCTCATCGGGCATCTGCCCTAGATCGCTCGGCGACCCGCGAAGGAGCGCGCCAGGAACGCCGCCTCGGTGCGGGTGGAGGTGTTCGTCTTGCGCAGGATGTTCGACACGTGCACGCTCGCGGTCTTCGCGCTGATGAACAGCGTCTCGGCGATCTGGCGGTTGCTGAGGCCCCGGGCGAGCAGCTCGAGCACCTGCCGCTCGCGATCGGTGAGATCGTCTTCGACACCGCGGGCGGGCGAACCGGCTGCCGGACCGGCCGCCGGACGGCCGGACGGACGGACCAGCCCCATCCGCCGCTCGAGCTCCGACACGCGCTGCACCACGAGCCCGAGCCCAATGGCGGCGGCGGACGAGCGGGCCTCTTCGGCCCGCAGGCGCGCCTCGGCCCGCCCGCCCTCCCCCGCCAGTGCCTCGGCGAAGCGGAGCAGGGCGTAGGGGCGCAGGGCGGCCGGCGCCCCGGCACGGTGCAGGGCGGGCTCGGCCGCGCGTTCCCACAGGGCGACCTCGGAGCCCGCCCCGTCGGGACCGCCGAGCTCGGCCTCGGCGACGGCGACGTGCACCGCGGCGGTCGGCCACGACGAAGCGCCCGCCAGTACCCGGCGGAGCGCCCGCTCGGCCTCGGCGGGATCGTCGGGGAGCGCGGTGCCCGTCGCCCGGGCCCGGGCTAGCACCCGGGCCGCGATGGCGGCGAGCGGCAGGTCGTACGCGGCGAAGCCGCGCCGGCCGGGCTCGAGCAGGAGCCGCACCTCGGCCCAGGCCTCGGACACCGCGCGGTTCTCGAGGGCGATCTCTCCGGCGACCGCCGCCAGCCCGAGCTGCGACTGCACCTCGATGCGCCGCTGCAGCCCGAGGCCGGTTCGCCAGCCGCGCAGCAGGCGGTCGGCACGCTGCACGTCGCCCGACCAGAGCGTGGACTGCAGCTTGAGGCGCTGCAGGTGGGCGCTGAAGCCGATGGGCGGGTCGAGCTCGAGCGCACGGTCGAGCACCTTGTCGGCCCGCGCCGTGCGCCCGAGTGCGAACAGCGGCGCGGCGACGTTGGAGAGCAGCATGGCGCCGGAGGTGCGCTCGACCCCGCGCAGTCTGGCCTGCTCGACCCCGCTCTCGGCGACCTGCACGGCCTCCTCGTAGCGGCCGAGCAGGCTCAGCGCGTCGGAGGCGTTGATCAGGTGCCGGATGGCCGCCGAGTCGTCGCCGTCGGCCAGACCGCCGGCGAGCTCGAGATCGGCCAGCCCCCGGTCGACGTCGCCGGCGGCGACGCGGGCGATGCCCCGGATGTTCGCCGCGACCGACATGCGCGGCCGGGACCCGACCTCCTCGGCCTCGGCGAACGCCGCGTCGGCGGTCTGCACGGCGTCGCCGAAGCAGGCGGCCAGCATGAGCCGCGCGGCGAGCTCGCCGAGGACGTTCGCCCGCAGCACGCTGCGCGGCCGCCCCTCGAGCACGTCAAGCGCCCGCCGCAGCAGCTCGATCGACCCGGTCTCGCCGATGTTGGCGAGGAAGGAGGCCTTGCCGCGCAGCAGCCGTGCGTACTCCTCGGCACGCTCGGGCGAGGAGGCCGCGATCGCCTCGTCGATCAGGTCGCCTGCCCGCTCGCTCTCGCCCGCGTCGCGGAGGGCGTACGCCGTCTCGGCGAGCAGCTCGATGCGGCTGCGGCCGGCCAGCTGCTCGGCGTCGGGCACACGCTCCCAGAGCTCGAGCGCTCGCTCCCCGAGCCGGGCCGCCCCGGCGCTGGCGAAGCTCTGCCGCGCCTGCTGCATGGCTGCGAGGGAGGAGGTGAAGGCAGCGCGGAGGTCTCGCGCCGCCATCCAGTGGTAGGAGACCGCCGCCGCGTCGGCGCCCGGGGTGGCCGAGCGCTGTTCGAGGGCCTCGGCGTAGCGGGTGTGGAAGCGCACGCGCTCACCAGGCAGCAGCTCGTCGTGCACGGCCTCGCGCACGAGCGCGTGCCGGAAGGAGTAGGCCGTCTCGTCGACGAGCAGCACCCCGGCCTGCACGGCCTCGCGGGCCGCCTCGTCGAGGCTCTCGGCCGGAACCTCGGCCACGGCGGACAGCAGCTCGTGCTCGACCCGCACTCCCCCGGCGGCGATCAGGCGCAGCAGCCGCTGGGTGGGGTCGGCGAGCAGTTCGTAGCGGGCGAGCAGCAGCTCGCGCAGGGTGTCGGGCAGGCTCTCGACCGGGCCGAGGCCACCGCGCAGCAGCTCTTCGACGAAGAACGGCACGCCGTCGGTGCGCTGCACCACCTCGTCGAGCTCGGCCCCGTCGAGGGGTGCCCCGCGGAGCTCGGTGCTCAGCCGGCGAACCTGCCGGCGGCTGAGCCGGGCCAGTTCGAGGCGCTCCACCCGCCGGCTGCGGTCGAGCTCGGCGATCAGGGGCCGGAGCGGGTGCCCCCGGCCGAGCTCGTCGCTGCGGTAGGTGAGCAGCAGCACGAGCCCCGCGCGCTCGAGAACGCGGATGAGGAAGCGCAGCAGCCCGAGCGTGGCCTGGTCGGCCCAGTGCAGGTCTTCGATCACCACGATCAGCGCGTGCCGGCGCGACAGGGCCTCGAGCGCGGTGGCGACCGCGTCGAAGAGCCGATCGGGCCCTCCGCTGCCCGCCGGCTCCCCGGTGGCGAGCTCGGGCAGCAGCACCGCGAGGGCGTCGCGCCCGGGGCCGGCCGACTCGCGCACGACGTCGACGCCGAAGGTCGCGACCAGCGCACGGAGCGCGGCGATCAGCGGCGCGTAGGGCGGTGCGTCGCGATCGAGGTCGACGCACTGGCCGCGCACCAGCACGGTGCCCTCGGGCAGCCGGGCGGCGAACTCGGTCACCAGCCGCGTCTTGCCGATGCCGGCCTCTCCGCCCACGAGCACGGTCGCGGCGTCGCCCGCGACGGCCCGGCTGAGGGCCGCCTCGAGCGAGGCGAGGTCGCCCTCGCGGCCGATCAACGAGCTGGACTGCATGCCTACATCGTGCCACCGGCCGGTGACACCCGTGCCGATCCCGCCGTGCGGCGGTCGTCGCGGGCCCGGCCGTGGGTGACCGGCTGCTCGTGCCGCGCCTCCTCGAGCCGCTCGGCGATCACGCGCCGGCGCTCGAGCTCCTGCCGGAGCCTGTCCTCCTCGGCCTCGCGCAGCCAGGAGAAGCTGTACTCGCTGATCATCATGGGACCACCGCCTTCCATCGTTGTCGATGGATCGAGACTGCTCTCTGAGGCGGTGGGCGGACATCGGGAGGATGCCCTAGCTGGGGCCGCCGACTACTCGGCCAGGATGAGGTAGAGGGCGCGGCGCGCCTCGTCGATCTTCTCGACGGCCTGAGCGCGCTGCTCGTCGGTGGCCGCCGTGCGGAACTGGTGCAGCACGCCGAGGAGCTTCGCGGCGCTGGCCTGGAACTCCTGGTCGGCGGGCGACTGGCCGGCGGTGGCCTGCCAGGCGCGCTCGAGCTCCTCGCCGTGCTCGGCCACGTAGGCCCGCCCGGAGTCGCTCAGCTCGAACTCGGTGCGCCGGCCGTCTCCGGTGGAGACGATCAGCTCCTCGTCGACGAGCTGCTGCAGGGTGGGGTAGATGGAGCCGGGGCTGGGGCGCCAGACTCCGCCGGTCTTCTCGGCGATGGCCTTGATCAGGCCGTAGCCGTTCGAGGGCGACTCGGCGAGCAGCGACAGGATGGCCGCCCGCACGTCTCCGCGCTGGGCCCGGCCGCCGCGGCCGCCGCGCGGCCCGAAGCCGGGGCCGAAGCCGCCACCGAAGCCGCCGGGGCCGAAGCCGGGACCGAAACCGCTGCCGGGGCCGTGCCCGTGGGGAGAGCGCTCGAAGGAGGGGGTGTGATGAATGCGTCGCATGAGCATCCGCCTTTCGTGATCAAATCTGAATGTCGCGACTGTTCGCGATAGCTTTACGATATATCGGTAGTATTCGGATGTCAAGCCAATAGGATTTCCGCATGCACGACGAAGCGTGGGACCGCACCCCCATCCAGCCGCAGAGCGTCGACGCGCCCCTGTCGACCTCGGCCATCTTCCTGGTGGTCTCGATCGCCGAGGGCGACGAGGCGGCCGAACGCGTGCGGGACGTGATCTCCGACATCGGCGGACTCGTGCGCGCCGTCGGCTTCCGCGACCTCAACGGGCACCTTTCCTGCAACGTCGGCATCGGCTCCGACGCCTGGGACCGCTTCGGTCAGGATGCCCGTCCCGCGCAGCTGCGGCGCTTCTTCGAGGTGCGCGGTCCGGTGCACACGGCCCCCTCGACCCCGGGCGACCTGCTCTTCCACATCCGCAGCGAGCGGGCCGACCTCGCCTTCGAGCTGGAACGCCTGCTGCTCGGCAAGCTCGGCGACGCCGTCACGGTCGTCGACGAGACCACCGGCTTCCGCTACTTCGACTCCCGCGACCTGCTCGGCTTCGTCGACGGCACCGAGAACCCCACGGGCGCCGGCATGGCCCACTGGTCGATCGTCGGCGAGGAGGACGCGGCCTTCGCCGGCGGCAGCTACGTCGTCGTGCAGAAGTACCTGCACGACCTCGACGCCTGGCACGCGCTGCCGGTCGAGCTGCAGGAGAGGATCATCGGGCGCACGAAGCTCGACAACGTCGAGCTGGAGGACGAGCCCGGAGCACGCAAGTCGCACAAGGGGCTCGCGACCGTGGTCGACGCGAACGGGGTGGAGCACGACATCCTGCGCGACAACATGCCGTTCGGGCGGCCGGGGGCCGGCGAGTTCGGCACCTACTTCATCGGCTACGCCCGCGAGCTCTGGGTGATCGAGCAGATGCTGCGCCAGATGTACGTGGGCGACCCCGTCGGCTCGTACGACCGGATGCTCGACGTCTCGACCCCGGTGACCGGCACCACCTTCTTCGTACCGTCAAACGACGTGCTCGAGGGCCTCGCGCCGTAGGGCCTCGCGCCGTAGGGCCTCGTCTCGGCGGGCCTCGCCCCGGAGAGCTCAGCCGGGTGCGGTCAGCGCCCCGCGCGGAAGGCGTGTCCCCGGTGCGTGCCGGGCAGGTGCGGCCCGCCCTCGGGGAAGAACCGCTCCCGCAGGGTGTCGCCGGCGTATTCGTCGCGGGCGAGCCCCCGCTCCCGCAGCACCGGCAGCAGCAGCTCGATCAGGTCGTCGTAGGTCTCGGGCGTGAGGTGCGGCTGGATCAGGAAGCCGTCGACACCGGTCACGGCGACGAACTCCTCGATCTGGTCGGCGACCTCGTCGGGGCTGCCGACGAACACGCTGCCGTTGATGCCGGTGCGCCGGAAGTTCTCGAGGATGTCGCGCACGAGCGGCGCCGGCTTGCCGTCCTTGCCGAGGTAGCGCTCGAGGTTCGACTGCCCCATCTCGGTCTCGGTCTGGGCGATCGGCTTGTCGGGATCGAGCGCCAGCAGGTCGATGCCGGTGTTGCCGGCGTAGATCGCGGCCGCCCCCTCGTCGCTCGACATCGCCAGCATCGTGGCGTGCTTGGCCCAGGCCTCCTCACTCGTCGGCGCCGTGATGAACAGGGCTCCGACCAGGATCTTGACGGCGTCGGCCGGACGGCCCTCAGCCACGGCGCTCTCCCGGATGCCCGTCACGTTCGCCGCGACGGTGGCGGGCTCTCCCCCGCCGACGAAGACCGCCTCGGCGTTGCGGCCGGCGAACTCGCGCCCGCGACCGGAGGCCCCCGCCTGCACGAGCAGCGGCGTGCGCTGCGGCGACGGCGGGAGGTTCAGGATGCCGTCGGTGCGGAAGTACGGACCCTCGTGGTGCACGAGGTGCACCTTCTCCGGGTCGGCGTAGACGCCCGCCGCCTTGTCGAGCACCAGCGCGTCGTCCTCCCAGGAGCTCTCCCAGAGGGTGAGGCTGACGTCGACGTAGTCGTCGGCCATGTCGTAGCGGAGGTCGTGCCGGATCAGCTCGTTGCCCATCAGGGCCGCGGCGGTGGCACCCGAGGAGCCGGTGACGATGTTCCAGCCGATCCGGCCGTCGGTGAAGTGGTCGAGGGTCGCGAAACGGCGGGCGTTGGCCGCCGGCGGCTCCACCGTCGTCGAGGTGGTCAGGATGAAGCCGAGCTTCTCGGTGACGGCCGCGAGGGCGGAGACGAGTGGCATCGGGTCGCCGTGCGGGATGCCTCGGCCCTCGCGCACCGACGCCGGGATCAGCTGACCCTCCAGGGCCGGGAAGCCGTAGCTGTCGGCCAGGAACAGGAAGTCCAGGCGCGCCTCCTCGAACTTCTTCGCGAGCGCGGTCCAGTGGGAGAGCTTCGTGAACTCCGCCGAGGTGTCGTCGGGGTGCTGCCACGCCGAACCGACGGTGCCGTTGGGGCCGATGTACTGGAAGATGCCGAAGAGGAGGGGCTGCATGGCTATATTTATGCCATAAATATTTTTCGGCGGTGTTACCGGAGGTTTCGGGCGGATGAACAGCACGGGCGGGGCGGAGCGGTCGACGCGGCCGCTGGATGACGACGCCGTGGCGATGGGCGCGCGCATCCGGAGCCTGCGGCAGGACACCGGGCTGACGATGGTGCGCCTGGCCGAGGCCACCGGGGTGTCGCAGCCCTTCCTGAGCCTCGTCGAGCGCGGCCACGCCCGGCCGGGACTCGCCACGCTGGCCCGCCTCGCGGAGGCCCTCGGCGTGCCGTCGGGGTCGCTGCTCGCCCGCCCGGCCGGGAGCAGGGTCACGGCGGCCGGCGTCGACGTCGTGCACGTCGAGGCGGAGGGCCGCGCATCCGCCGGTCGTCCCGGAGAGCTCACCGTCTGGCAGCTCGCCCAGCTGCCGGGCGGGCTGTTCGCGACCGAGATCGTGGGTGAGGCGGCGGTCGCGGGCGAGCCCCGCTTCGCCGAGTTCGCCGCGCACGACGAGGAGGAGTTCCTCTACCTGCTCGGGGGCGCGCTCGAGGTGGACCTCGGCGACGGCACGGTGCATCGGCTCTCCGCCGGCGGCACGCTGGCCCTCGGCGCCGGCATCCGGCACCGCTGGCGGGCCGCGGGCCCGGAGGGGTTCCGGGCGGTGACCGTCACGTCCGGGAGGCACTCGCACTGACGCCGCGCGCACCGACGCCCGCCCTCGGCAGCGCGATGGTGATCGACGTGCCCTCGCCGAGCACGCTCGCGATGTCGACGCGGCCGCCGTGCGCGGTCACGATGGCCTTGGTGATGGTGAGCCCGAGCCCCACGCCCTGCACCGCGTTCTTCGTGGCGGTGCCCGCCCGGAAGAAGCGCTCCGAGAGACGGTGCAGCTCGTGCTCGGCGATGCCGAACCCGGTGTCGCTGACGACGATCCGCGCCTCGTCGGCGCCGGTCTCCAGAGCCACGGTGACCGAACCGCCCCGTGGCGTGAACTTCACCGCGTTGGAGAGGATGTTGTCGACGGCCTGACCGAGCCGCACGGGATCGGCGCCTAGCACGAGCGCTCCCGGCGGGATCTCCGAGCGCAGCTCGACGCCGGCGGCCTGGGCCACGGGCCGCGCGCTCTCGAGGGCCGCGCGCAGCGCACCAGGCAGATCGGTGGGCACGGCCTGCACCCGGAAGCCGCCCGAGTCGACCTGGGCCGTGAACAGCAGGTCGCCCACGAGCTGGAGCAGCCGGCGGGCGTTGCGGTCGACCACGCCGAGGTACTTCTCCTGCAGCCGGCTGAGCGGCTCGTCGTCGTCGGAGCGCAGCAGCTCGACGTAGCCGAGGATCGAGCTGAGCGGCGTGCGGAGCTCGTGCGAGATGAGCCCGGCGAACTCGTCCTTCAGACGCTCGATCTCCTTGGCGTCGGTCTCGTCGGTGGCGACGAAGACGAAACCGGCCGGCTCCCCCTCCTCGTCGAGCCGCTCGGCGATCGAGACCTGGGCCGGGAAGCCGGTGCCGTCCTTCCGCAGATAGGTCCAGTCCCGCACGTCGCGGTGACCCGACCGGGCCGTGCCGACGAGCCCCTCGAAGTCGCGCAGCTCCTCGCGGCGGTGCAGCTCGGTGATGTTCAGGCGCCCGATCGCCTCCTTCGCGGAGTACCCGAGCAGCGACGCGGCCCCGGGGTTCCAGACGGTGACGAGTCCGGCCCCGTCGGTCCCGATGATGGCGTGCCCGGTGATGTCGTTCCAGACGCCGTCGAGCAGGGCGTTCGCGTTGATGGCCTGCAGCTCGCGCTTGCGGGCCGCACGGTTGGCGCGTTCGAGGGTCTCGACGAGCCGGTCGCGTTCGGCGTTGAGTTCCTCGAGCTGGACGAGTCGCCGGTTCACGACCCGGGCGATCTGATTGATCAGCACGGCCGCGATGGTGAAGGCGACGGGCGTGAAGACCAGGCGCACGGCATCCGCCGGGCTGACCACCACGGACACGCCGAGGAGGAACGGCAACGAGATGGTCGCCACCACACCCGCGGCGGCGAAGATCACCGAGCGGAGGCCGGGCTCCGACGCGATCCAGACCAGCGGGATGACCATCAGGGCCCCGAACGGCGATGCCTGACCGTCGGTGCCGAGACGCAGCAGCGCGACCGCGGCGAACGTCGCGACGGGCACCGCGAGCTCCCAGCCGGGCGACAGACGCGTGCGCGGAAGCACGAAGGCGAACGCCGCGGCGGCCAGCACGAGCAGGTCGGCGGCGACCACGAGCGCCGGCACGACCTCCACCACGACGGGCGAGAGCAGCACGAGGTTCGCCAGCACGAACGCCACGAGCGCGGCGACCTGCTTCAGCAGCGGCGACCACGAGCCGAACGAGCCGCCCCGGCGGCGACCGGACACGCCGGACGCAGCCACCCGGACGGTCGCCGGGTTCCTCTGCCCGTCCATCAGACCCGGTCGGCCACGCCGCGCATGAAGTCGACCAGCTCGCGCACCTGGAACGGCTTCGTGATCAGGCCGTTCGCTCCCGCGAGGTGAACCGCCTCGGCGGTGCTCGGCTGGGCGTTCGCGGTGATGATCAGCACGTGCTGCTCGCGCAGCTCGTCGTCGGCGCGGATGCGCTCCACCAGTTCGAGGCCGGTCAGGCCCGGCATCGAGATGTCGAGCACGGCGAGGTCGATCTCGTCGGCCTTGAGGGCCTCCCACGCGGAGAGACCGTCGCCGACGGCGGCGGCGACCTCGTAGCCCGCCTTCTCGACGGCTATCGAGACCAGGTCGCGCAGATCGGCGTCGTCGTCGGCAATCAGAACCTTCATCGTCCCTGTCCCCCATCGTGGTCGGTCTCGCCGGTCGCGGATGCGGCCGGGAAGAGCAGTGCGAGCGTCCTCGCGACGTCGGCGGCGGTGAACGGCTTCGGCAGCACGCCGTCGACGATCGGGAACTCCTCGAGACCCAGCACCGAGGTGACCACGAGCACGCAGTCGGGCACCTCCTGCTTCATCGTGCGCACCAGCTGCCAGCCGTCGATGCCGGGCAGCATGAGGTCGATGATCGCCACGGCGGGAGCCAGCCGGCGGTAGGACTCGATCGCGGCCTCGGCCGTGACGACGAGGACGACCTCGTAGCCGAGACGCTCCAGGTGCAGACGGAGCAGGTCACCCTGGTCGGCGGAATCGTCGACCACGAGGGCGGTGCGTCCGGTGACCGGGGCAGGGCTGGGGGTCACGCAGTGGTCCTCTCGCGCCCGGTTCCCCTGAATCCGGCGTGGACGCGGGCTGAGAGCGCTACCAGCATCCTGGCATGCGGGGGGCCCTCGGTCCAACTGCTGTCGGGCAGAGGCGGGCCCCGACGCACGGACGCCGGCGGCACCCCCGCAGGGATGACCGCCGGCCGGCCGCGTCGCGCGAGCCGTGCGTGTCAGGACACGTACGACCCCGCGGCCGTGGCCACCGCCGCCGACACCGCTTGGGTGCCGCCGACGATGACGATCGCGCCCGGGTTGAGCCGGTCGAGCTCGGCCTTCACGGCCGCCGGGATGCTGTCCCGGGTGACGAGCAGCACCGGTCCGCCCTGCTTGGTCGCTGCGGCTGCTCCGGACAGGGCGTCGGGGAAGTTCTGACCCGACACCAGGTAGACCACGGGCACGCCCGGGGTGAACGTCGCCGCCGACACCGCCGCCGAGACGACGAACCGGTCGGCGCCCGCGATGCGGGTCGTGGGGGCGATGGCCTTCAGGGCCTTCTCGACCGCGGGCGAGAGCGACACGGTGCCGCCGAGCATCACGATCTTCGCGGGCTTCAGCCGCCCCAGCTCGGTCGCGATGGCGGCAGGCACGGAGGTCGGGGTCACCAGCAGCAGCGGGGCCTTCTTCAGCCCGGCCGCGGCGCCGCCCGACAGGGCGTCGGGATAGTTCGCGCCGGAGGCCACGTAGACCACGGGGGCGTTCGGGGCGAAGACCGCCTTCGACACGGCCGCCGAGACCGCGAAGCGGTCGGCACCCGCGACGCGGGTGGTCGGCGCAGTGCCCTTCAGTGAGGTGACGACGCTCTCCGCGATCGCCGCGGTGCCGCCGAGCACCACGATCTTCGCCGGCTTCAGCCGGGCGAGCTCGGCCGCGATCACCGTGGGAACGGCGTTCTTGGTGACGAGCAGCACCGGGCCGCCCTGCGCTCCGGCGGCGGGGCCGGCCGAGAGCGCGTCGGCGAAGGTCTCACCCGAGGCGATGTAGGCCACCGGCACCCCGGGGGCGAACACACCGGCCGAGACCGCCGCCGACGTGGCGAAGCGGTCGGCACCGTCGTAGCGCACCGTCTTCGCGTCGGCCGGCTGCACCGCCGCGGTGGCGGCGGAGGTCGCGGTCAGCGGCGCGTAGCCGGCCTTGGTGCCCGAGACGGCGATGGTGAGCGTCGCTCCGACGTCGGCGGAGGTGGGCACGTAGCTCAGCCCGGTGGCACCGGGGATGGCCGTTCCGTTGCGCTTCCACTGGTAGCTCAGCGCCACCGGGGCCGGAGCCCAGGGGGCGACCGTCGCGGTGAGCACCGCGCCGACCTGCGCGGTTCCGGTCACGGTCGGCAGCAGGGGGCTGATCGCCAGCAGGGGCGCCCCGTTGCTGTCGTAGAGGGCGTAGTCGTCGGTGATCAGCTCGCCGTTGGCCGTGATGTTCAGTCCGAAGCTGATGCCGGTGACGTCGGCGGGGATGGCGGGGGTGGTGAAGTTCGCCTCGGTGTAGATGGTCGCCGGGGTGAACAGCGGGCTCGACGTCCAGTACGTCCAGACGCCCAGGGTGTCACGGGTGTAGACGGCGAACTGCGTGTTCGCGGTGGACATGTAGAACGCCCGGAGAGAGTAGGTCGCACCAGGGGTGACGGTGGGCGAGCATCCGGATTCGTCGAACAGGGCGAGGAGCTTCGCGTCGCCGTCGACGTAGTTCGTGACGGTGACCTTCTCGGCGGTGGCGCCGGTGCGGCCCGGGGTGACGGTGCTGAACACGGGAGAGTTGGAGCCGAAGCTCGAGCCCCACCAGCACTGCGGGATGTTCGCGACGGCACCCGGGGTCTCCAGGCTCGGGTTGGCGACGCCGTTCTCGCCGGGGCCGGGCGCCGGAGCGAGCGGAGGGCCCGCGACGACGGGCTTGACCGCTCCGCCGACCGCCTGCTGCACCGTCTTTACCGTGCCGTTGCCGCCCGCCTGCCACTCGGCGAGCCAGGTGGTGAACTGGTCGAACAGCGCCGCACTGATCGTGGCGTTCTCGGGTGAGGTGTCACAGGCCGAGGCGCAGATGTGGTGGAACGTCAGCTGCACCCAGCCCCCGGCCGCGTCGGCCCGGGTGACGGTGGACTGCAGACGGGCCAGGTCCCAGGTGCTGTCGACCTGGTCGGCCGCCGCGGTGAGCATCGGGTCGGCGGGAGGGAGGGTCTCCGAGACCCCGCAGTCGGCGCAGGGGGTGCCCGGAGCCGTCTTCAGGTCGCCGAGACCGCGCCCTGTGTTGTAGCCGCAGTCCGCCACCGCCTGCTCGACCGCCGGGTTCACCGAGGCGAAGGGGTAGGCGAAGCTCGTGATCGGGTAGCCCCAGTTCGTGAGGTTGACGCGGTCGTTGCAGACCTCGCGCTTCACGTCGTCGGCCCCGAGGGTCGTCAGGTCGAGGTGGTGCACCGTGTGGCCGCCGATCTCGTTGCCGGCGCCGGCGATGGTTCCCACCTGGGGCCGGGTCAGGTAGCCGGGCTGGTCGACGTAGCCGGAGATGATGTAGAAGGTGCCCTTCAGGCCCTTCGCATTCATGGTGGCGGCGGCCGCCAGCTGGTCGGCGTTGCCGTCGTCGAAGGTCAGCGAGACGACCGTGCTGCCGGCCGCCTGGGCGGGTTGGGCCGGCGCGGCGACCACGGCGCCCACCAGGGCTGCCGCGGCCAGCGCGACGGAGAGCAGGCCGGCGGTGAACCGCCGGGAACGGATTGTGGACTCGGTCATCGTCGACCCCCTGTTGCGTCGGAGCCGGCGCCGGCCCCCCTGCGGCGGCGACGACGGCGGAACGCGAAGGGCGCTCCAGGGGCGACGGTAACAGCGGGTGAGTCGGCCGATCACGCATCTTTCCCGCAACGGAAACAGTGCGGGCACGGTGCGGTTTTCCACATCAGTTCTGTGCAGGACCTGGGTTTTCCTTTCGCCGACACGCCCGAGCGAGCAGAATAGCGGAAACTTCGTGACGACTGTCGACAACTTCGCTGGGGGACGCTGGAGCACTCTCGACTCGATGTGACGCTCATCCGACCGATTGGAGCGCTGCATGCAATTCCTCGCCAGAGCCGTCGAGCTGGATTCGATCGCGCGTCTCGGGGCGTCGAGCGCAGGAGGGGCACTGGTCTTCACGGGCGAGCACGGCATCGGCAAGACGCGGCTGATGACGGAGGCGCTCGCACGATCGTCGCTCCGCGCCGTGCTGGTGCAGACCAATCCCGCCGAGTCGGCCTGGCCGCTCTCCGGGTTCACCGCCGTCTTCGCGTCGATCGACGATCCCCGGGCGGTGGAGTTCGCCGGGCGGTTCACCCTGCGCTCCACCGAGCCGCAGCAGGTCTTCGCCGCGGCACGGGATCTGCTGACCATGCTCCGTGGACTCGGGCTGCCGCCGCTGCTCGTCCTGATCGACGATCTCGACCGCATGGACGAGATCAGCCAGACCCTGATCGGCTTCATGGCCGGCCGGCTCGCCGGCACCGGACTGCGCGTCGTCGCAACCGCCCAGCGGCTCGCCCGCGACCACATGCTCGCCTTCCGCGAGTCGCCGCTCGCCCCGCTGAGCTTCGCCGAGGCGGCCGAGCTGGTGCAGGGCGAGCTCGGACCGTCGGCCGACGCCGGCACCGTGCAGATCCTCGCCGCACGAAGCGGCGGCAACCCGCTCGTGGTCGAGCAGTCGGCGCACGCCCTCACCCCTGACCAGATCGCCGGCCGTGAGGCCCTCGTGCTGCCGATGCGGCCGCCGCGGGCCATGAAGGCGGTCTCGGCGGTGCGCGTGGCCACGCTCTCCCCCGCCGCCCGGGCCGTGGCCGAGGACGTCGCGATGGCTCCCCTCAGCGATGTCGGGCGGTTGACGGGCGACGACGTCGAGCGCATCGACGCGCTGGAGGAGCTGCTCTACTCCGGGTTCGTCGACGTGCACGGCCAGGTGGTGCGGATGCACGACCCCCTGCTGCGCTCCTACCACTACTGGAGCCTCGAACCGCACCATCGGCGCGACCGTCACCGCGAGCTGGCCGCCCTCGGCGACGGGCCGCGCGACCGCACCCGGGCCTGGCACGAGAGCTTCGCCCCCGCCGGCAGGACGGTCGTCGCCGAACTGCTGGAGGCCGCGAGCGCCCTGACCGAGGCCGACGAGAGCGACGCCGCCGTCGAGTTCGCGGAGCGCGCCCTGCTGATCGACCCCGATCTGACCACCGATCACGAGGGGATGCACCGCTTCGCGTCGGCGCTCGCGGCACAGGGGCTGCTCGACCTGGCGTCGCGGTATCTCGCCCGCGTGCACGTCGGGACTCCCACCGCCGCCGAGAATCTGAGGCTCGCGACCACCCGCATCGGCATCGAGCTCTCCCGAAGCCACGTGGTGCCGACCGACGACGTCGAAGCCTCCGTGAGCCTGTACGGCGACGACGACCCCCTGGGTGCAGCGGTGCTCCTGAGCATGGTCTCCTCGTTCCACAGCGGGCGCTGGGATCTCGAGGAGGCGAGGCGCTGGCTGCTCCTCGCCGGCCTGTTCGTCGAGAAGGCGGGCGAGACCCCGGCGGGCTACACCGACGCAGCCCGCATGATCGACGCCGTCGACGGCCGCTCCTCCGTGAGCCCGGTCGCCGCCCGGCTGAGCTCGGACGATCTGCAGGAGCTCTCCGTCTGGTCGCTGACCGCGTTCGCGACGGTGCTGTGCTACCAGGAGCGGTACGCCCAGGCCCGGCGCGTCGTGAACGTCGTCTTCCACGACCACCCCACCGCGCACCTCGCCCGCTCCTGGGCGTGGAGCCTGTCCCTGATCAACGAGATCCGTGCCGGCGACTTCCGCCGGGCGCACGCCGTGGTCGAGTACTGGAACGCCGAGCCCACCGACTCCGAACGCGACCATGCCGGCCGGGCACTCGCGATGACCTGGCACGCCCTGACCCTCGGTCTCCGGGACGAGGCGAACGAGCGGGCGGAGGAGTGCACGTCGCGAGGCTCGGCCGAGCGCAACCCGGCGGTGCTCGCACGGCTGTCGACCTTCCTCGGCACCGATGCGCTGCTCCGCCGCGACCTCGACGAGGCCGTCCGCCTGTTCACGCTCGCGGATGCCGGTTCGGCCCACATCGACAACCTCTCCCTGGTGCGTCACGCCGACGGCCTGGTCGAGGCACTGACGCTCTCCGGCCGCCCGGCGGAGGCTGAGGCGGTGCTGCAGCGGATGCTCGTGCAGCAGCGCGAGCGCCCTAGCACGTGGCTGGACCTCGCCGTCGCGCGCTCCCGCGCCGTCCTCGCCCCCGACGAAGCCGCACCCGCCCTGTTCGACGCCGCGGTCGCCCTGCACGAGGAGCACGCCGGCGACTACGATCTCGGCCGGGCCCTGATCGCCCAGGGCGACCGGCTGTCGAGGCTGGGCCTCCGCGGAGCGTCGGAGACGGTGCTCGCCACCGCGGCCGCGGCCTTCGAGCGGGCCGGCGCGAGCCAATGGGCCCGCCGGGCCTCGGCGGGCGAGCCGGTCGTCGTGCGCGACGCCGACAGCATCATGACGCTGCTGAAGGCCGAGGAGCGCGTGATCGCCGAACTCGTGCGCCGGGGCCTCCGCAACCGGGAGATCGCGGGCGAGCTGTTCATCTCGCTGCGCACGGTGGAGCTCCGCCTCACCCACATCTACCGCAAGGTCGGGGCGCGCTCGCGATCGCACCTGGCGTCGCTGCTGAACTGACGCTCAGCCCGCCGACGAGGTCACCGGCCGCCGCGACGGGCTCGTCCACTGCCCCGTCGACCGTCGGAAGCCCGCCTTGTACAGCGCCACCAGGCAGAGCACCGCGTCGATCACCCGCAGCAGAGGGAAGACGAGTCCGTAGGCGAGGTAGGCCGCCCGGCGCGACACGACGGCGGCGAGCAGCGTGAGGAGGTAGTCGGGGACGACGACACCCAGCACCAGCGCGAGCGGCGGCAGAGCATCCGCCAGCCCGCTCAGCACGCCGCCGGGCACGAGACCCGCCTCGCCCGACAGGGTGACCGCCGTCGAGACCGCGATCGCCGGCAGCACGAGCACCAGCACCGCACTCGAGACGAGCAGCTCGACGATGAACAGCGTGAGCGAGAGCCAGAACACGCTCAGCCGGAAGCGGTGCCGCAGCACGGTCTGCCAGAACCCGAGGTTCCATCTCTCGACCTGCTTCACGTAGTCGACGAGCTCGTCCGGGTCCTGGGTGTGGGCGATGGCGCAGTGCGGGTGGAAGGCGATGCGGCCGAGGCGCTTGGCGTGCACCTCGAAGGTCATGTTGTAGTCCTCGATCTTCAGCCCGGGCGCCGCGATGTCGATGTCGGCCAGGATGCGCGTGCGGTACATGCTCGCGAAGCCGGGCACGATCGGCACCGCGTCGGCGAACCGTCCCGCCTGACCGAACTTGAACAGGTACTGCATGGCGACGTACACGCGCTCCCGATAGGCCACGAGGATGCGCCCGGCCCGCGCGGGCGAGCGCGGGGTGAGCAGCGTCGTCGCGCGCCCCGCCACGGCCACGACTGCCGGGTCGTCGAAGGCCCGGAGGCCGGTCTCGAAGTAGTCGGGGGCGAGGCGGGTGTCGGCGTCGAGCAGCATCACGACGTCGAAGCGCTCGGCGAGCTCGAAGTGCCGGATGGCCTCCACCAGCGCTCCCGCCTTGCCGCGGTTCGGGTTCAGCTCGAGAACCGCCGCGCCGTGCTCGCGGGCGATCTCGGCCGTGGCGTCGGTCGAGCCGTCGCTGACGAGGAAGAGCTGCACGCCCGACTGCAGCGCCTGGAGTGCGGCGAGGGTGCCGCCGAGCACCGGCTCCTCGTCGTGCGCCGCCATCAGCACGGCCACGCGATCGCGCTCGGGCCGTCCTGCGGCGAGCGCCGTCCCCTCGCCCCGGTCGGCGGGGAGGCCGCCGACGCGGCGGAGCGGCGTGAGGCGGGCGGCGATCACGCGGAGCACGCCGGCCGTCGTCCAGATGAGGGTGCTCAGTCCGAGGACGAGCAGCAGGGTGATCCAGAACGTCGTCATCGAGGGCTCCCTCCCGCCTCGCGCGGGGAGCGGCCTCCTCGCTGCCTCCACGGTAGGAGCGGGCGGGTGGACGGGGGTCGCCGGATCCCGCCGTCCTGGGTGCGGGAAGCCGCAAGCGACGGCGGGCGGGCCGCAACCCCACGCCAAGGGCCCGGGGTAAACCGCACTCCTCGCCGATCGCGTTGACGACGCCGGGCGCCGCCGCCGAGGGTGAGGACCGGGGGCCAGAGTCGGACGTTCCGCTCATCCGCCCACCGGGACGACTGCAGCCGCTGCAGGACGGTCCGCATCACGGACAACGAGGGGAATGACGATGACGACGTTCGAGAGCATCAGCCGGCCGACCGACGAGAAGGAGTGGCTCGCCACCATCGCACCGCCACTGGTGCACCCGGCCCGCCCCGACTTCGACTTCGACGTCGCGATCGTGGGGCTCGGCTACGTGGGGCTGCCGACGGCGCTCGCCTACCACTCGGCGCACAGCCGGGTGCTGGCGCTCGACGTCTCGGCCCGGCGCATCGACACGATCCGCGCCCAAGGCGCGGATCTGCTCGACAGCGACCGGCTGCGGCTGGCCGAGGCGCTGGACCGCCCCGACTTCGTGCTGACGAGCGATCCCGAGGAGCTCCGCCGGGCCGCCGCCGTGATCGTCTGCGTGCCGACGCCGATCGACGAGCACCTCGTGCCCGACCTGTCCATCCTGCGGGCGGCGTGCACGACCATCCTGTCGACGGTCACTCCGGGGCAGACGCTGATGCTCACCTCGACCACCTACGTCGGCTGCACCGACGACCTGCTGGTGAAGCCCCTGACCGAGCTGGGCCTCAGCGTCGGCAACGACGTGTTCGTCGCCTTCAGCGCCGAGCGCATCGACCCGGGCAACGCGGCCTTCGGGCACGACGAGGTGCCCCGCGTGGTCGGAGGGGCGACGCCCCAGTGCGAGGAGGAGGCGACCCGTCTGCTGCTGCGCTACGTCACCACGGTGCACCGGGTGCGCTCGCTCGCCGCGGCCGAGATGACCAAGCTCCTGGAGAACACGTTTCGCGCCGTCAACATCGCCCTGGCCAACGAGTTCGCCGACATCTGCACCTCGCTCGACATCGACGTCGCCGACGTGATCGACGCCGCCTCGACGAAGCCCTACGGGTTCATGCCCTTCCTCCCGGGACCCGGGGTCGGTGGGCACTGCATCCCCTGCGACCCGCACTACCTGCTCTGGCAGCTGAAGCGCTCGCGCGTCTCGGCGCCGATGATCACGCAGGCGATGACTGAGATCTCGGCCCGGCCGCACCGCGTGGTCGACCGGGTGCAGACCGTCCTCTCCGAACGGGGCCGCGGCATGACCGGCGCCCGGGTGCTCGTGGTCGGCATCGCCTACAAGGCCGACGTGGAGGACCTGCGGGAGTCGCCCGCCCTCGAGATCCTCGACGAGCTGATCCGCCGGGGCGCCCGGGTGGGCTACCTCGACCCGCACTTCGACAGCGTCGCTCTGGCGGGCGGGAGCTCCCTCGCCGGCATCGCCGACCCGGCCGCCTTCGACGCCGACCTCGTGGTGCTGCACACCCGCCACCGCGACACCGACCTCAGCTGGCTCGACGACCGCCAGATCGTGCTCGACACCACCTACCGCGGGGTCGACGTCGCCCACCGTGTGAACCTCTGACCCCCGCCGCACCGGCAGAAAGAACAGTGAACTGATGCGTACCATCGTGACCGGCGGCGCCGGCTTCATCGGCAGCCACCTCGTCGACCACCTGCTCCGGGCGGGAGACGAGGTCGTCGTGCTCGACGACATGTCGACCGGCTCCCCCCGCAACCTCCTCGACTCGCTCGTCGACCCGCGGCTCAGCATCGTGCACGGCTCGGTGCTCGACCGCGAGCTGCTGCTCGACACCGTGCGCGGCGCCGACCGGGTGTTCCACCTGGCCGCCGCGGTCGGTGTGAAGCTGATCGTCGACCACCCGCTGGCGAGCCTCCGGGTGAACATCCACGGCACCGAGAACGTGCTCGACGCCTGCTCGGCGAGTGGCGCCTCGCTGCTCCTGGTCTCGACCAGCGAGATCTACGGCAAGAACACCTCCGACCGTCTGCACGAGAACTCCGACCGGGTGCTCGGCTCGCCGCTGCGCTCCCGCTGGACCTACGCGGCGGCGAAGGGCATCGACGAGGCGTTCGCCCACGCCTACTGGAGCGAGCACGGACTCGACGTCACCATCGTGCGTCCCTTCAACACCGTGGGCCCGCGCCAGACCGGCCGCTACGGGATGGTCGTGCCGAACCTCGTGGGCCAGGCCCTCCGGGGCGAACCGCTCACCGTCTACGGCGACGGCGAGCAGACCCGCTGCTTCTCCTACGTCGGCGACGTCGTGCCCGCCATGGTGCGCCTGCTGGAGGAGCCGAGCGCGACCGGCCAGGCCTTCAACCTCGGGGGCGCCGAGGAGGTCTCGATCAACGCCCTCGCCCGCCGGGTGATCCAGGTCACCGGCAGCTCGAGCGACGTCGTGCACGTCGACTACGCCGACGCCTACGCGGCCGGCTTCGAGGACATGCGCCGCCGGGTGCCCGACTACGGCAAGGCCGCCGCCCTCGTGGGCTTCGACCCGGCCACGCACCTGGACGAGATCATCCGCCGCGTCGCCGAGCACCTGGGCGGGCCGTCGGACGTGCGTGCCGCAACCGGCCAGCGGGCCACGGCCGGGCGCCACTGATGTGCGGCATCGTCGCGGCCCGCACGGCGGAGCCGGTCGCGCCCATCCTGCTCCGCGCCCTGAAGCTGCTCGAGTACCGCGGCTACGACTCCGCGGGCGTCAGCATCCGCACGAGCGGTGGGGACAGCGCCACGACCCGCACGATCGACCGCGTCGAGTCGCTCCAGGCCCGGGTCGGCGCCTGGTCGGGTGCCGACCTGCCCGGTACGGGCATCGGCCACACCCGCTGGGCGACGCACGGGGCCGTGACCGAGCAGAACGCGCATCCGCACCAGGACTGCTCGGGCCGGCTCAGCCTCGTGCACAACGGCATCATCGAGAACGCCGCCGCCCTGCGGCACGAGCTCGAGGAGAAGGGGCACGTCTTCGCCTCGGAGGTCGACAGCGAGGTGATCGGGCACCTGGTCGAGGAGGGCCTGCGGCACGACGACGACCTCGCCCGGGCCGTCACCGGCGCCGTGGCGGCGCTCGAGGGGTCCTGGGCCGTGGTGGTGCTCGACGGGCATACCGACCGGCTGGTGGCCGCCGCGCACCGATCGCCGCTGCTGGTGGCCCGCTCCCCCCGCGGGGTCTTCGCCGCCAGCGACATCAACGCCATCGGCGAATGGGTCGAGCACTTCCAGGCCATGCGCGACGGCGACGTCGTCGAGCTCGCCGAGGAGCTCGTCTGGAGCCGGGGCGGACTCCCCGCCGAGCAGCCGCCGATGGCCGATTCGGTCTGGACGGGTGCATCCATCGGCGTGGACGGGCATCCTGACTTCATGAGCAAGGAGATCGCCGAGCAGCCCGACGTCGCGGCCCGCATCGTCGACCGCCTGGCCCCCCACGTGCTCGACGGCTCGCTCTGGGCCGACCTGGCCCTCCCCCGCTTCGACCGGGTGACGGTCATCGGCTGCGGCACCTCGCTCAACGCGGGGCGGATGATCGGCGGCGCCCTCTCGTCGCTCGGCCGGGTCCCCGTGCGCACTCTCGTGGCCAGCGAGGCCGCCGACGCGGTGATGGAGCCGCGCACCCTGGTGCTCGCCCTCAGCCAGTCGGGCGAGACGGCCGACCTGCTGAACGCGATCGAGCGCCTCGACCTGTCCCGGTCCTCCCTCGTCGCCATCACGAACAACGAGCACTCCACCCTCGCCCGACAGGCCGACTCCGTGCTCACCTGCGACGCCGGCCCCGAGATCGGGGTCGCGGCCACGAAGACCTTCGTGGCGCAGGTCATCACCGGGGTCGCCGCCGCCCTGTCGGCCCTGGTGGCGAGCGAGCGGATGCTCCGCTCCGACGCCGTGCGCCACAGCGACGAGCTCCGGCTGATGCCCGAGCTCCTCGCCCACGCCATCGCCGTGTCACACGAGGTGCTGCCGTCGATCGTGGCCGGGGTGCTCGACGAACCGGGATTCCTCTTCCTCGGCCAGGGCACCGGCGTGGTGCTCGCCGCCGAGGGCGCCCTGAAGCTCAAGGAGCTGAGCTACCGGTGGGCCGAGCACCAGCCCGCCGGCGAGCTCAAGCACGGTCCGCTCGCTCTCGTCGATCGGGGCACCCCGGTGCTCGTGATCGACTCCGGCGACCCGAGGATCGACCGCAGCATCGCGGAGGTCGACGCGCGGGGCGGGCGGATCGTGCGCATCGGCGGCCCGGGCAGCACCGTGCCGGTGGTCGGCCTCGGCCGCCCGGCCGGGCCGATGGCCGGAGCCCGGCGCTGGGGGCCCCTCGAGGCCGTCGTGCCGCTGCAGATCTTCGCCCGCGACCTCGCCCTCGCGCTGGGCCGCGACGTCGACAAGCCCCGCAACCTGGCCAAGTCGGTCACCGTCGAATGAGCGCTCCGTGAGCACTCCCTCCAAGCCGCGGTGCCGGGCGGTGACCAGTCGTCCCGGGCCCCCCACCGGCCGACGCATCGCCCGGCACCGCCTTCCCGCCGTCGTCGCCCTCGTGGCGGCGGCGGCACTCCCCCTCGGCGGCTGCAGCCTGCTGGCGGCCGGGGACCCCTCGAGCGCGTACCCGCTGCACACGGGGATCGTCGCCACGACGTTCTGGGTCGGCGAGGTCTTCGACCCGACCGCGTCCGACGGCAGCCAGGTCCACTCCACCTACGACTCGCTCTGGATGGAGAGCTTCGGGGGCTGCGACGGCACCGAGGTCGACGGCGTCTGCCAGACCGAGGCGCGCACGGCGGCGGAGGACTGGTTCCCGACCGAGACGGTGCCGCTCGAGAATCCGTTCTATCTCGACCTGCCGTTCGACGACGTCAACGACCCCGGGGCCTTCGCCCGGCGCGACGAGGTGGTGCCGTGGGCCGGCCAGGAGCCGTACCGCTCGCACCGCGGCGACCCGCTGTTCAGCTATCTGAAGAACCGCTGGGTGGAGCTGAGCTTCGACGGAGCGACCTGCTACGCCCAGATCCAGGATGCGGGACCCGGGGAGTACGACGACGCCGAGTACGTCTTCGGTTCCGACGACGAGCGCCCGCTGAACGACCGCTACGGCGGAGCCGGCATGGACGTCTCGCCGGCCGTGGTGGGCTGTCTCGGCTTCGACGAGCTGAACGGCGAGCAGGCGGGCGTCTCGTGGCGCTTCGTCGACGACGCCGACGTTCCCGAGGGGCCGTGGACCCGGATCGTGACGACCAGCCAGGTGCGCTGACGCACTCGCGCAGCGGCGCCCCGCACACGACGAAGCCCCCGGTCTCGCGACCGGGGGCTTCTCGTTTCAGTGGACCCGAGGGGATTCGAACCCCTGACCCCCTGCATGCCATGCAGGTGCGCTACCAGCTGCGCCACGGGCCCATTCTCATGGGCGCCGTTTCCACCTCTCGGCGGAAACAACTTGTCTAGGTTACTACATCTTCAGAGCCGCTGTGACCACATCAGGCCTCGGCGGCGGTGACCGCGAGGGGCACGACCGGGCAGTCCTTCCAGAGCCGCTCGAGCGAGTAGTACATGCGGTCCTCCTCGTGGAAGACGTGCACGACGAGGTCGCCGAAGTCGAGCAGGATCCATCGCCCCTCGGACATGCCCTCGCGGCGCAGGACCTTGCTGCCGCTCTCGCCCAGCCTGTCCTGGATCTCCTCGGCGATGGCGACGACGTTGCGCTCGTTGCGGCCCGAGGCGAGCAGGAACACGTCGGCGAGGGGCAGCGGCCCCGAGACGTCGAGGGCGACGAGGTTCTCGGCCTGCTTGGAGTCGGCGGCCTGGGCGGCCAGCTGAGCGAGTTCGATGGATGCGGTGGAAGCGGTCACGAAGACTTTCTGATGAGAGCGGGGTCTAGAAGACCTGGAAGACGAAGACGGCGAGCAGCAGCCCGACGACACCGACGGCGAGCACACCCGCCGTGATGGCGAGCACCACGGGAGCGTTGGCCCTGGCCCGCTTGGGAGGGGCGATCAGCGAGGTCGAGGAGGTGTTCGTGCTGATGGCACGGCTCGCGCTGACCGGAGCGACGTCGGAGCCGCCCTGCTCGACCTCGGAGCGCTCGAGGAGCGTGTCGAGGTCGTTGGACTCGAGGCCCGTCGCCGGAGCGCCGAGCGAGCCGAAGCTCTTGGGGAGGTCGATCGACCCGGTGATGATGACCTCGCCGGTCTCGTCGAGCGCGGTGCCGACGTCGCCCGAACCGGGGACGGTCGGCAGCACCAGGGCGCTGGTGGTCGAGATGGAGTTGGTCGCGGCGTTGTTGCGCAGCGAGATGAGGTCGTCGAACGAGGAGGGCAGCTGGTCGCTCGTGGGGTGCTCGCCCTCGGACGGGCTCTGGAAGACCGGTGCGAGGTTCGGCGCGGCATCGGAACCCGACGACGGCGGCCCGACGGCGGGATCGTCGATCACCATCTCCTCGACGACCGTGTCGTCGTCGGAGTCGTCGGCCTCGGAGTTCGGCACGATCTCGGCGTGCTCGGCGGTGTCGTCGGGCTGCGCCTCGTCGGGCGGCGACTGCACGAGCACGGGGTCGGACATCGGGACGACCTCGATGATCGGCGCGGCGGAGCCGGCGGGCTCGGCGTCGTCGACGGCCTCGTCGGGCGAGACGACCTCGGGGACGATGGTGTCTTCGTCGACACCCTCGTGCTCGGCGTCGGCCTTGTGATCGGTGTCGGCCTCGTGCTCGGCGTCGGCCTCATGCTCGGCGTCGGTCTCGTCGAGCGTGTCGGCCGGGCCCTGCTCGCGCACGACGCGACGCGAGCCGCCGGCGGAGACGGGGGCGTTCGACTCGGCGGCCTCGGCCTCGGCCGCGCCCTCCGCGGCGCCGGTGGGCGCGCCGTCGTCGCCCTCTTCGGGCAGGGGCGCCTGGCCCTGGCGCTCCATTTCACGCAGCTGACGCCGCGTGAGCGGCTGACCATCGTGTGACAAGCTCATTCAACACTCCGATATAGATGGTGCTTGGTGATGTACTGAACGACACCGTCGGGTACCAAGTACCACACCGGAAAACCCCGGCCGACCCGGCTGCGACAGTCAGTGGACGATATCGCAAGCGCCGGAACTTCCAGATAGCTTACGTCGTGCCGCGGCAAAGAGGAAACCGCGAAGGTGTGACCGGGCCGGGAGACCGCCACGAAATGGGCGAGATCCCAGAGCGCGTCGACGTCCTTCCAGTTCAGGATCTGCGCGATGGCGTCGGCCCCCGAGATGAAGAAGAGGTCGGCGTCGGGGTGGGCCGTCTGCAGGTCGCGCAGCGTGTCGATCGTGTACGTGACGCCGCCGCGGTCGATGTCGACGCGGCTGACGGTGAAGCGGGGGTTCGAGGCGGTCGCGATGACCGTCATGAGGTAGCGGTGCTCGGCGGGAGTGACCGGCTCCTTGTGCCAGGGCCGCCCGGTGGGCACGAAGACGACCTCGTCGAGGTCGAAGGAGGTGGCGACCTCGCTCGCGGCCACGAGGTGGCCGTGGTGCACGGGGTCGAAGGTGCCGCCCATCACGCCAATGCGGCGTCGGCCGGAGCCCTCACGGGTCTGCTCGCCCTCAGGCTGCTCGGCCGGGTCGCCCGCAGGCTCGCTGCTCGGGTGCCCCGCGGGCATCGAAGACGTCATCTACCGGGACTAGTGATCCGCACCCGTGCGGTCGGCGTGGCCGTGGACGTCGTGCGTCGAGGCGAACTTGGCCGACTTCGACGGGTGGCGGTTGGCCACGTCTCGGTAGCTCCAGGTGACGAAGCCGAGCGCGACGAAGACGACCGCCGCGATCAGGCCGAACACGATCGGGGGCATCGGAAGGGCGACGGGCTCGTTGACGGCGGCGAGCGTGCTCACGAGTACGGACATTGCTTCTCCCGGTGTTTCGGACGGAACGACCCTTCTACGATACCGCTAACCGCGGGACTGGCCCGACCCCCGCACCGTCCACTTCGTGCTGGTGAGCTCCGAGAGCCCCATCGGTCCGCGCGCGTGCAGCTTCTGCGTCGAGATGCCCACCTCGGCCCCGAAGCCGAACTCGCCCCCGTCGGTGAAGCGGGTGGAGGCGTTCACCATCACCACGGCGCTGTCGACCTCGTTCAGGAAGCGCTCGGCGTTGCCGAGGTCGTCGGTGATGATCGACTCGGTGTGATGGGTCGAGTAGCGGCGGATGTGCTCCATCGCCTCGTCGAGCGAGGCCACCACGCGCACGGCCAGGTCGAGGCTCATGTACTCGGTCGCCCAGTCCTCGTCGGTGGCGGGTACGGCGTCGGGGAAGACGGCGCGGGTCGCCTCGTCGCCGTGCACGGTCACCCCGGATGCCCGCAGCCGGCCGAGCACCGTCGGCAGCAGTCGCTCGGCCGCCGCCTCGTGCACCAGCAGCGTCTCGAGCGCGTTGCAGACGCTCGGGCGCTGCACCTTCGCGTTGTGCACGATGTCGACCGCCCACTCCTCGTTCGCCGAGGCGTCGAGGAAGACGTGCACGACACCGTCACCCGTCTCGATCACGGGCACCTGCGACTCCGTGACGACCGCCTTGATCAGGCCGGCGCTGCCGCGCGGGATGAGCACGTCGACGGCGCCGCGGGCGCGCATCAGGCGGGTGCCGCCTTCGCGCCCGAACTCGTCGACGGTCTGCACGGAGGCCGGCGGGAGGCCGGCCGAGGCCAGGGCATCCTGGATCAGCCCGACCAGCACGCGGTTCGTGCTCTCGGCCGCCGAGCCGCCGCGCAGCACGGCCGCGTTGCCGCTCTTCAGCGCCAGGGCCGCGATGTCGACCGTCACGTTCGGCCGCGCCTCGTAGATGACGCCCACGACACCGAAGGGCACCCGCACCTGGTCGATGCGCACCCCGTTCGGCAGCTTGCGGCCCCGGATGCTCTCGCCCACCGGGTCGGCCAGCACGACGATCTCGCGCACCGCGCCGGCCAGGGCGACGATGCGCTCGGGGGTGAGTCGCAGCCTGTCCTGGAGGGCGGTGGACAGGCCGTTCTCCCGGCCGTTCGCGAGATCGACCTCGTTGGCCCGGAGGATCTCGTCGGCGCCGGCCTCGAGCGCGGCCGCGATGGCCGTGAGGCCCCGGTTCTTGACGTCGGTGGTGGCGGTGGCGAGCACCAGGGAGGCCGTTCGGGCGGCGGCCAGCTTCTCGTCGAAGGCGTCGGACATGCCCGAGAGTCTACGGGGCGGGCGCGAAGAAGGTGCCGATGTCGGCGCCCGCCAGGGCCTCGGCCACGCGGCCCGTCGAGGTGACGAGCACGGCCGTGCCGGCGGCGGCGGCGAGGCGCGCGGCGCTGACCTTGGTGGCCGCTCCCCCGGTGCCGACCCCGGCCGCGCCGATGTCGCCGAAGGTGACCCCGGCCAGGTCGTCACCGATGGGCACCTCGCTGATCATCACCGCGCCGGGCTCCTGCGGGGGGCGGGTGTAGAGGGCGTCGACGTCGGAGAGCAGCACGAGGGCGTCGGCCTCGACGAGCTGCGAGACGAGGGCCGCGAGCCGGTCGTTGTCGCCGAAGCGGATCTCGTGGGTGGCCACGGTGTCGTTCTCGTTCACGATGGGCAGGATGCGGAGGCCGAGCAGCCGGTCCATGGCGCGCTGGGCGTTGGAGCGGTGCGTCGGGTTCTCGAGGTCGCCCGCCGTCAGCAGCACCTGACCGGCGGTGATGCCGAAGCGCCGCAGGCTGTTCTGATAGCGGTAGATCAGCACGTTCTGGCCGACCGCGGCTGCGGCCTGCTGGGTGGCGAGGTCGTTGGGGCGGGCGTCGAGCTTCAGGAAGGGCATGCCCGTGGCGATCGCGCCCGAGGAGACCAGGATGATCTCGGTGCCCCGGGCGTGAGCTGCGGCCAAGGCATCGACCAGGGGCTCGATCTGCCCGGCGTTGTCGCCGCTGATCGACGACGAGCCGACCTTGACGACCACGCGCCGGGCCGACGGGATGCCGCTGCGCTCGGTGACCTGTGCGCGGAGATCGTGACCGTCGGTCACGACTCGTCCTCCTGGTTCCAGAGCCCCGCTTCCTTCTCGCGCACGAGCTCGGCCCGGGCCTCCGCCTTGGCGTCCATCAGGTCGTAGTAGTCGTCGCGGCGCTCGACGTTGGTGCGGCGGCGCCCGCCGTCCAGGCGCGGGTCGGAGCCGCGCGGGGCGACGACGAGCTCGGCCGTGGAGGTGAGGGTCGGCTCCCAGTCGAACACGATCGCGTTGCCGCGGCCGATGACGACCGTCGATCCCGAGACGGCGCCCTTCTTGAACAACTGGTCCTCGACGCCGAGCTTCGCGAGCCGGTCGGCGAGGAAGCCGACGGCCTCGTCGTTGGTGAAATCGGTCTGCTGCACCCAGCGCTCCGGCTTCGTGCCGATGATGCGGAAGACGTCGCCGTAGCTTCCGCCCTCGACCTCGATGTGGAAGCCCGATTCGTTGACGGCCTTGGGGCGCAGCACGATCTTCGCGGGGGCCGGGTTCTCGGCGGCCTCGCGGCGTGCGCGGTCGACCAGCTCGGCGAGGGCGAACGAGAGCTGGCGGAGTCCCTCGTGGCTCGCGGTGGAGATCTCGAAGACCTTGTAGCCGCGCTCCTCGAGCTCGGGCTTGACGAACTCGGCGAGCTCGCGCGCCTCGGGCACGTCGATCTTGTTCAGGGCGATCAGCTGGGGGCGCTCGAGAAGCGGCACCTGCCCCTCGGGCACCGGGTAGGCGCCGAGCTCGCCGAGGATGACATCGAGGTCGCTGATCGGGTCGCGGCCGGGCTCGAGCGTGGCGCAGTCGAGCACGTGCAGCAGGGCGCTGCAGCGCTCGACGTGACGGAGGAACTCCAGGCCGAGGCCCTTGCCCTCGCTCGCGCCCTCGATGAGCCCGGGCACGTCGGCGATGGTGTACCGGGTGCCGCCCGACTCGACGACGCCGAGGTTCGGGTGCAGCGTGGTGAAGGGGTAGTCGGCGATCTTCGGCTTCGCGGCCGACATGGCGGCGACGAGGCTCGACTTGCCGGCCGAGGGATAGCCCACGAGCGCGACGTCGGCGACGGTCTTGAGCTCGAGCAGCACGTCGCCGGTCCAGCCGTCGGTGCCGAGCAGGGCGAAGCCGGGCGCTTTGCGCTTGGTGGTGGCGAGTGACGCGTTGCCGAGGCCGCCCTGACCGCCCTCGGCGATCACGAAGCGCATGCCGGGCTCACTCATGTCGATGATCTCGGCGCCGTCGGCGTCTTTGACGACCGTTCCGACGGGCACCGGGAGCTCGAGCTCCTCGCCGTTCGCTCCGGCGCGGTGGTCGCCCATGCCGGGGCCGCCGTTCTGCGAGGAGCGGTGCGGGGCGCGGTGGAAGCCGAGCAGCGTCGTGGTCTGCGGGTCGCTGACGAGCACGATGTCGCCGCCGTGGCCGCCGTTGCCGCCGTCGGGGCCGGCCAGCGGCTTGAACTTCTCACGGCGAACGGACACACAGCCGTTGCCGCCGTTGCCCGCCTTGAGATGGAGGGTCACATGGTCGACGAAAGTCACCATTTGCGGTTACCTCACGATCTTTCTGGGAGACGAAACGACGATGGGCGGGCCGAAGCCCGCCCATCGCGCGAAGATGATGCCGAAGCGGCGGAGGTTACTCCGCGACCGCCGCGACGATGTTGACGACCTTGCGGCCGCCCTTCCGGCCGAACTCGACCGAACCGGCCGAGAGGGCGAACAGCGTGTCGTCGCCGCCACGGCCGACGTTCACGCCGGGGTGGAAGTGAGTGCCGCGCTGGCGGACGATGATCTCGCCGGCGCCGACGACCTGGCCGCCGAAGCGCTTGACACCCAGACGCTGAGCGTTGGAGTCACGACCGTTGCGAGTGGAGCTCGCACCCTTTTTGTGTGCCATGTTTCCTGATCCCTACTTGATTCCGGTGACCTTGACGCGGGTGAGCTCCTGGCGGTGGCCCTGGCGCTTCTTGTAGCCGGTCTTGTTCTTGAACTTCTGGATGACGATCTTCGGGCCGCGGAGGTCGTTCAGGACCTCGGCGGTGACCTTCACCTTGGACAGCGACGACGCGTCGGAGGTGATGGTGTCACCGTCGACGAGCAGCACGGCCGCCAGCTCGATGTTGCCGTTTTCGTCGGCCTTGATGCGATCGAGGGTGACGATCGTGCCGACCTCGACCTTTTCCTGCCGACCACCGGCGCGCACAACTGCGTAAACCAATTTACGTACCTAACTCTTCTTCGGGGCCCTCACGAGCGCACTCTGCAGCTCATGGAAGTCTTGGCAAACGGCGGAGCGACGCTCCACGCACACCAGCGGTCAAGCCTACTCGACGGAGTGATTTCGGTCAAACCGGGGCAAGTGGGATACTCGCACCATGACCGTGCTGATCGACGAGCCGATGTGGCCAGCCCACGGTACCATCTGGGGCCACCTCGTCAGCGACGACTCGCTGGAGGAGCTGCACCGCTTCGCCCGGGCGGCCGGACTGCCGCCCCGCAGCTTCGATCTCGACCACTACGACGTGCCGGTGGACCGGCACGACGAGCTGGTCGCCGCGGGGGCCGTGCCCGTCAGCTACCGGGAGCTCGTGGTTCGTCTGCGCTCCAGCGGGCTGCGGGTGCGCGGGCGGGACCGCGACGCGGAGCGCGCCCACCGGGGGACGCGCTCCGCGCACTAGCGGAGGCGGCTCAGGAGTCGCTCGACTCCGCGGGCGCCGAGACGACGGCGGTCGTCGACACGCGACGGCTGCGCGAGCGGCCCTGTCCGGGCTGCTTCGGCGCCGGGAGGGCGTCGAGCACCGAGTCGAGCAGGTGCGAGGCCTCCTCGGGCTTCACCCGCGGGGCGCGGGCGGCCTTCGTGACGGGGATGTCGAGGATCGCGATGGCGGGCTCGGGGTCGGACACGGGGGCCTGGGGGGCGGCCTCCGGGTCGACCGCTGGCGCGGTGGACACCGGGGCGGCGACCTCGTCGAACGAGGGGGCCGAGGCCGGCTGGGCCGGCGCGGTCTCCTCCGGGGCGGCCCCGGTGGCGGGTGCCCCGGCCGGTGCTGCCGCGGGTGCCTCTGCCGCCGGTGCCTCTGCGGCGGATGCCTCCGACGCGGGTGCCTCCGACGCGGGTGCCTCCGTCGCGGGTGCCTGCTCGGCGTCGCCGCGCGAGTGGCGCGACTTGCGGCGCCGGGTCGAGCGCTCGGCCGCGACCGCCGCGTCAGGGCCGCGGACGGCCTCGGCGGCGGGCGCCTCGGCGACGGCCGTGGGGGCGTCGGACGGGGCGGCTGCGGTCTCGGTCACGGGCGCGGAACCGGCATCCGGAACCTCGTCACCGGTGTGCTTCGCCGCGGTTATCGCGGAAGCCGCGATCGTGGAGGCCGCGATCTGGGCGAGGGCGTTCTTGGCGTTCTCGGTGATGGCGTGGGTGCCGCCGACGGGGGCCGTCTGCGATCCGGAGCCGTTCGCGCCGGAGCCGTTGCCGTTCGAGCCGGAGCCGTTGGCCCCGCCGTTCGAGCCGCCGCGGCCGTTGCGGCGGCCGGCGCCGTTCGAGCCGGTGGAGCCGCCGTTGCCGGAGCCGCCGTTGGAGCCGCCCGCGGGCTGCTGGCTCGAGCGGTGCTTCACCACGGGGTCGTGGTGCACGATGATGCCGCGGCCGGCGCACTGCTCACAGGGCTCGCTGAACGACTCCAGGAGGCCCAGGCCGAGCTTCTTGCGGGTCATCTGCACGAGGCCGAGCGAGGTGACCTCGGCGACCTGGTGCTTCGTGCGGTCGCGGCTGAGGCACTCGATCAGGCGCCGGAGCACCAGGTCGCGGTTGGACTCGAGCACCATGTCGATGAAGTCGACGACGATGATGCCGCCGATGTCGCGCAGACGAAGCTGGCGCACGATCTCCTCGGCGGCCTCGAGGTTGTTCTTCGTCACGGTCTCCTCGAGGTTGCCTCCCGAGCCGACGAACTTGCCGGTGTTCACGTCGACCACGGTCATGGCCTCGGTGCGGTCGATCACGAGCGAGCCGCCCGAGGGCAGCCAGACCTTGCGGTCGAGGGCCTTCTCGATCTGCTCCGAGACGCGGTACTCGTCGAAGGCGTCTTTCTCGCCCTCGTACTTCTCGACGCGGTCGAGCAGGTCGGGCGCGACGGCGGCGAGGTAGTTCTCGATGGTCGCGCGGGCCTCGTCGCCCGAGATGACGAGCTTGTGGAAGTCCTCGTTGAAGACGTCGCGCACGATCTTGATCAGGAGGTCGGGCTCGGAGTGCAGCAGGTGCGGCGCCTGCTGCTTCTGCACCTGCTCGCTGATGTGGGCCCACTGAGCCGTGAGGCGGTTGACGTCGAGCGTCAGCTGCTCCTCGGTGGCGCCCTCGGACGCGGTGCGCACGATGACGCCCACGTTCTCGGGCAGCACCTCCTTGAGGATGCGCTTCAGGCGGGCCCGCTCGGTGTCGGGGAGCTTGCGCGAGATGCCGTTCATCGAGCCGTTGGGCACGTAGACGAGGTAGCGGCCCGGGAGGCTGACCTGGCTGGTGAGACGGGCGCCCTTGTGGCCGACCGGGTCTTTGGTGACCTGAACGAGCACGGTGTCGCCCGACTTCAGCGCGAGCTCGATTCGGCGGGGCTGCGAGCCCTTGCCCTCGTTGTTCTCGGCCGCGGCGTCCCAGTCGACCTCGCCGGAGTAGAGCACGGCGTTGCGGCCGCGCCCGATGTCCACGAAGGCGGCCTCCATGCTCGGCAGCACGTTCTGCACCTTGCCGAGGTAGACGTTGCCGATCAGCGAGGCATCCTGCGCCTTGGCGACGTAGTGCTCGACCAGCACGCCGTCTTCCAGCACGGCGATCTGGATCTTGTCGTTCTTGGCGCGCACGACCATCTGGCGGTCGACGGCCTCGCGGCGGGCGAGGAACTCGGCCTCGGTCACCACGGGGCGGCGGCGGCCGGCGTCGCGACCGTCGCGGCGGCGCTGCTTCTTGGCCTCGAGGCGGGTGGAGCCCTTGATGCGCTGCGGCTCGGTGATGAGCTCGGGCTGGCGCTCCTCGCGCTCGCGCGGGGTGCGCACCTTGACGACGGTGTTCTCGGGGTCGTCCTGGCCTCCGCGGGTCTCCTCGCCCGAGCGGCGACGGGAGCGGCGGCGCACAGAGGACTCCGCGGCCTGCTCGTCGCGGTCGCGGGGGTCACGGTCTCGCGGGTCGCGATCGCGGGGTTCACGGTCGCGCGGGTCGCGGTCCCGATCCCGGTCCCGCGGGTCGCGGTCGCGCGGCGGCAGCGGCGGGAGGTCGGGGAGGTCGGGCGCCTGGAAGATCAGCGAGGTGGTGCTGAGCGCCCGCGGGCGCTCGGGCGCCTGGAAGGCGGAACCCGCGGCGCTGAACGGGGCGAGGCCCGGCTCGTCGTCGTGCGGGCCGGCCTCGAGCACGGGAGCCTCCGGCTCGTCGGCGGCGGGGACCTCGGACGCATCGGAGGGGACCTCGGACGCATCCGCAGGGGCCTCGCCTGCATCCGCGGGCACCTCGGCGGCGGGCGCCTCGGCGGGGGCCTGAAGCACGTCAGCGGGCACCCCGGGCTCGGCCGATGCCGCGGGCTCCGGCTCGGGCGACGTGGGGGCGTCGCGGTAGGAGGTCACCGGAGCATCCGTCTTCTTGCCTGCTCGGCGACCGCCGAACAGCCGCGTCTTGCGCCGGCCCGTTCCCTCCTGGTTGTTCGTGTCGTTGTCATTGTGTGAACTGTTCTCCACCATCTCTGGTGCACTCCTTGCCAGCCAGGGGCTCTCACCCACCGGCAGGTACTCTCACGAGCGAAGGTCCGCCTGCGCGTCTCCTCCGCTGATCTCGCTCATGCGCCGGCCCGCCTGCTGGCGGACCCGGTCGCTCTGTCTGTCTTCGTGTCGGGGTCTGACGCCTCGTGGGGCAGCGCGTCTGCGGTGCCCGGGGACGATGAGCCCGGAAAGCCTTCGTTGGCGGTTTCGCTGACGATCACCGAAACCTCCGTCGATTATCGCACGCATTCCCAGAATGCTCGCGAACGCGCTCTGCGATACTGGCCGGGTGCCTGCCGAAACAGCTGAATACCGCCGCCCGATCGGCCTCGCCGTTCTGCTCATCGTGGCGGGCCTCCTGGGCTGGTACGCCTCGTTCGATCTGACGCTCGAGAAGATCCAGACGCTGATCAACCCCGACTACGTCCCGAGCTGCAACATCTCGCCGCTCGTCACCTGCGGGCCCAACATGGCGAGCTCGCAGGGCTCGGTGTTCGGCTTCCCGAACCCGATCATCGGCGTCGCGGCGTTCATCGCGCCGATCGTGGTGGGCATGGCCATCCTGGCCGGGGCGCGCTTCGCGAAGTGGTTCTGGGTGCTGTTCAACCTCGGCTTCGTGGGCGCCGTGGCGTTCATCGTGTGGCTGATGAGCGTGAGCATCTTCGTGCTCGGCACCCTCTGCCCCTACTGCATGCTCGTCTGGGCCGTTGTCATCCCGATGTTCTGGTACGTCACGGCGTACAACGTGAAGCAGGGCCACTTCGGCAACGGGCGCGGCAGCCGCGAGATCGCGGCGCTCGTCTACCCCTGGGTGTGGACGCTGGTGCTGCTGAGCTACCTGGTGATCGTGGTGCTGGCGCAGCTGAGGCTGGACGCCCTCACCACGATCCTCCGCACGCTCTAGCCGAGAAGCGGCTCGGCCGAGCGGCCGGGCTCAGCCGAACCAGAGGGCGAGCTCGCGCTGCGCCGACTCGGGCGAGTCGCTGCCGTGCACGAGGTTCTGCTGCACGGCGAGGCCCCAGTCGCGGGCGAGGTCGCCGCGGATGGTGCCGGGCGCGGCCGTGGTGGGGTCGGTGGTGCCGGCCAGCGATCGGAAGCCCTCGATCACACGGTTGCCCGTGATGCGCAGGGCCACGATCGGGCCCGACTCCATGAACTCGACCAGGGGCTCGTAGAACGGCTTGCCCTGGTGCTCCTCGTAGTGCGACGCCAGGAGCTCCCGGTCGGGCTCGATCAGCTTGATGTCGACGAGCTGGTAGCCCTTCGCCTCGATGCGGCGCAGGATCTCGCCGGTGAGGTTGCGGGCCACGCCGTCGGGCTTGACGAGGACGAGGGTTTCTTCGACGTAGGTGGTCATGCCCTAAACCCTAGCGAACGAAACTAGACGGCCGCCGCCGGGGAGCCGCCCTGCCCGTCGCCCTCCTCGGCCTCCTGCGCGGCCCGCCAGGCGGCGCGCTGGCGGTCGATCTGGGCGCCCTTGACCATGCAGTAGATCCACAGGCCGATGAAGATCGCCGCGACGATCGCGAGCGAGGGCACGAGGAAGCACGCCGCCACGATCACGGCCTGCAGCGCCCAGCCGAGCCAGTAGCCCCAGCGGAAGCGCAGCAGCGCGACGTTCACGACGAGCAGCAGGCAGAGCACCGCGCCGCCGATCAGGGCCGCGGGCGCCGGCAGCGCCTTCAGCCCGAAGATCACCAGCGCCGCGAAGAACATCACGATCGACTCGAAGCCGAGCACGATCGAGGCGAGGCTCTGGCGAACGGATGCTCCCCTCACTCGGTCTCGCCCTTCCAGCCCTCGCGGGCGGCCAGCGTGATGACCTCTCCGACGAGGGTGATCGAGCCCGTGACGAGCACGGCCCCCTTCTCGGTCTCGCCGGCCGACTCCCGCGCCTGCTCGAGCGCCTCCTCCAGCGACGGCTCGACGAGCACCCGGTCGGCGCCGGCGATGCCGACGACCACCGAGGCGAGCTCGTCGGGGTCGATCGCCCGCTCGGAGGAGCTCGTCGTGACGACGAACTCCGACACCACGGGGTCGAGGGCGCGGATGATGCCGGCCACGTCCTTGTCGGCCAGGATGCCGACGACGGCGACCACCTTGTCGAAGGTGAAGTACTCCCCCACGGCGGTGGCCAGCGCCTCGGCGCCGCCGGGGTTGTGCGCGGCGTCGACGAGCACGGTGGGCTCGGTGCCGACGAGCTGCAGGCGGCCGGGCGAGGTCGCCGTGGCGAGCCCCTCGGTCACCACGTCGTCGGCGAGGGCCTGGGTTCCGCCCCCGAGGAACGACTCCACCGCCGCGATGGCGACGGCGGCGTTGTGGCCCTGGTGCGTTCCGTAGAGCGGCAGGAAGACGTCGCGGTAGGTGCCGGCGAGGCCCTGGATCGTGACGAGCTGCCCCCCGACCGCGACCGTGGAGTCGAGCATCCGGAAAGCCGTGCCCTCGACGGCGAAGGTCGCCTCGGAGAGCTCGGCGGCGCGCTGGAGCTCGGCCAGCGCCTCGGGCGGCTGGGCCGCCGTGACGACCTGCGCCGAGGGCTTGATGATGCCGGCCTTGGTGCGCGCGATCTCGGCGACGGTCGAGCCGAGCCGGTTGGTGTGGTCGAGCGAGATCGGCGTGATCACGGCGACCTGGCCGTCGCCGACGTTCGTGGAGTCCCACTCGCCGCCCATGCCGACCTCGATCACGGCCACGTCGACCGGCGCCTCGGCGAACGAGGCGAAGGCGAGCACCGAGAGGGCCTCGAAGAAGGTCAGGTGCGGCTCCCCCGCGGCCTCCAGCTCGCTGTCGACGAGCTCCAGGAAGGGCTCGATGTCGCCCCAGTTCGACGCCAGCGCCTCGTTCGTGATGGGCACGCCGTCGATCATGATGCGCTCGTTCAGGCGCTCGAGGTGCGGGCTCGTGAAGAGGCCGGTGCGAAGACCGAGTGCGCGCAGCAGGCTCTCGGTCATGCGGCTGGTCGAGGTCTTGCCGTTGGTGCCGGTGATGTGGATGATCGGGTACGCGTGATGCGGATCGCCGAGCAGCTCCACCACCCGCCGCGTGGCCGAGAGCCGAGGCTGGGGCTGCGCCTCCCCGAGGCGCGAGAGCAGCGCCTCGTACACGGCGTCGCCCTGCTCGACGTACTCGTCGGGCGCGTCGAGGCCGACACGGTCGAAGTCGTCGCCGGGCGAGACGCCCGCCTCCACCTCGTTCTCGTCGGGGTCGTCGGCGGGCGGGCCGAAGTCGCCGCCGAAGAAGTTGTCAGACAAGGGCGTTCTCCAATTCGATCGACACCCGGCCGGACGAGCCCACCGGGACGGGCTTGACCCGCTCCTCCTCCGAGATCTCCGTCAGCACGGGCACGCCGGCAGCCAGCACCTCGCGGCCGACCAGCTCGAGCAGCTCGGGATACTCGGCGAAGCTGGTGCGCGACTCGTCGTCGAGCTTCAGCGTGAGCCGGATGCGGTCGGTCACGAGCAGGTTGCTCGACTTGCGCTGGCTCTGCACCGCGCGGATGACGTCGCGGGCGAGGCCCTCGGCCTCCAGCGCGGGGGTGAGCGTGGTGTCGAGCAGAACGAAGCCGCCGGCGGGCAGGAGCGCGAGCGCGGTGCTCTGCCCCGACTCCCCCTCGGCCGAGTCGGCCGCGGCCTCGAGCACGAGCTCGTACTCGCCCTCGAGCAGGTCGATGCCGCCGGCGTTCACGACGCCGTTGGCCTCGTTCCAGTCGCCCGAACGGGCACCCTTGATGGCCTGCTGCACGCTCTTGCCGAGGCGCGGGCCGGCGACCCGGGCGTTCACCGTGAGGCGCGAGGTGATGCCGAACTCGGCGGCGCTCGTGGCGTGCTGGTCGACGAAGCTCACGCTCTTCACGTTCAGCTCGTCGCGCAGGATCGCCTCGAACTGCTCCAGGTTCGACGCGTCGTCGGTGACGATGGTGAGCCCGGCGAGCGGGAGGCGCACGCGCAGCCCGTTCTGCTTGCGGAGCGACAGCACGGTCGACGAGATGGCGCGCACCGTGTCCATCGTGTGCACCAGGCCGGCGTCGGCCGGGAAGTCGTTCTCGTCGGGCCAGTCCGTCAGGTGCACGCTGCGTCCGCCGGTGAGGCCCTTCCACATCGCCTCGGCGACCAGCGGGATGAGCGGGGCGGCCACCCGGGTGACGGTCTCGAGCACGGTGAAGAGCGTGTCGAACGCGGCGTGGTCGTCGCCCGACCAGAAGCGGTCGCGCGAGCGGCGCACGTACCAGTTGGTCAGCACGTCGGCGAAGTCACGGAGCTTGGCCGAGGCGACGGTCGCATCAAGCGCCTCGAGGTCGGCGGTCACCGACTGCACGAGCTCGCGCGTCTTGGCGAGCAGGTACCGATCGAGCACGTCGCTCGAGTCGGTGCGCCACTGCGCCTCGTAGCCGCCCTCCGACGCACTGTTGGCGTACAACGTGAAGAAGTAATAGGTGCTCCAGAGCGGCAGCAGCAGCTCGCGCACACCCTGGCGGATGCCCTCCTCGGTGACGACGAGGTTGCCCCCGCGCAGCACCGAGCTCGACATCAGGAACCAGCGCATCGCATCCGAGCCGTCGCGGTCGAAGACCTCGGAGACGTCGGGGTAGTTGCGCAGCGACTTCGACATCTTCTGCCCGTCGGAGCCGAGCACGATGCCGTGGCTGATCACGTTGCGGAAGGCCGGCCGGTCGAACAGCGCGGTCGACAGCACGTGCATCACGTAGAACCAGCCGCGGGTCTGCCCGATGTACTCGACGATGAAGTCGGCGGGGCTGTGGGTGCGGAACCAGTCCTGGTTCTCGAACGGGTAGTGCACCTGGGCGAACGGCATCGAGCCCGAGTCGAACCAGACGTCGAAGACGTCGGGGATGCGGCGCATGGTGGAGCGCCCGGTGGGGTCGTCGGGGTTCGGCCGGGTGAGGTCGTCGATGAACGGGCGGTGGAGGTCGGGCTCGCCGTCGCGGTTCAGCGGCAGCGTGCCGAAGTCGGCCTCGAGCTCGGCCAGCGAGCCGTACACGTCGACCCGCGGGTACTCGGGGTCGTCGCTCTTCCACACCGGGATGGGCGAGCCCCAGTAGCGGTTGCGCGAGATCGACCAGTCGCGGGCGCCGGAGAGCCACTTGCCGAACTGCCCGTCCTTGACGTTCTCGGGCACCCAGTCGATCTGCTGGTTGAGCTCCTCCATGCGGTCGCGGATGCTCGTGACGCGCACGAACCAGCTCGACACCGCTTTGTAGATCAGTGGGTTGCGGCAGCGCCAGCAGTGCGGGTAGCTGTGCTCGTAGCTCGCCTGGCGCATCAGCCTGCCCTCGGCCTTCAGCAGCTGCGTGAGCGGCTTGTTCGCCTCGAACACGTGCTGCCCGGCCACGTCGGAGACGGTCGAGAGGAAGCGCCCGCCGTCGTCGACCGAGATGATCACGGGGATGCCGGCCGCCTCGCAGACCTTCTGGTCCTCCTCGCCGTAGGCGGGGGCCTGGTGCACGATGCCGGTGCCGTCGGTGGTCGAGACGTAGTCGGCGACGAGGATCTGCCAGGCGTTCTGGGTGCCCCACTTCTCGGTGTCGGCGTAGTAGTCCCAGAGCCGCGCGTAGGCGACGCCCTCGAGCTCGCGGCCCTTCAGGGTGCGGGTGACGGATGCGCGGGCCTCGTCGGCCGAGTCGTAGCCGAGCTCCTTGGCGTAGTTGCCGACCAGGTCGCTCGCGAGGAGGTAGTCGGAACCCAGCACGGTCAACGTCGACGACCGACGAAGCACAGCTTCGTCGGCGCTGGCGTCGCGGTGACGATCCACCGGATCGTCACTTTCAGCTGCAGCGCGCCCAGCGACCTCTGCATCCGCGGTTCCGTTCGGACCGGCGGGCACCACGGCGTAGTCGATGTCGGGGCCGACCGCGAGCGCCATGTTGGTGGGCAGCGTCCAGGGCGTGGTCGTCCAGGCCAGGGCTCGCACGGCGGTGAGGCCGAGCGCCTCGGCGCGCGAGCCGACGAGCGGGAAGGTGACCGTGACCGTCTGGTCCTGGCGCATCTGGTAGACGTCGTCGTCCATCCGCAGCTCGTGGTTCGAGAGCGGGGTCTCGTCCTTCCAGCAGTACGGCAGCACGCGGTAGCCCTCGTAGGCGAGGCCCTTCGTGTGCAGCTGCTTGAAGGCCCAGAGCACGCTCTCCATGAACGTGGTGTCGAGCGTCTTGTAGTCGTTGTCGAAATCGACCCAGCGGGCCTGGCGGGTGACGTAGGCGCGCCACTCGTCGGTGTACTTCAGCACCGACTTGCGGGAAGCGGCGTTGAAGACCTCGACGCCCATCTCCTCGATCTGGCTCTTCTCGGTGATACCGAGCTGCTTCATCGCCTCGAGCTCGGCGGGCAGGCCGTGGGTGTCCCAGCCGAAGCGGCGGTCGACCTTCTTGCCCCGCATGGTCTGGAAGCGCGGGAACACGTCCTTGGCGTAGCCGGTGAGCAGGTGCCCGTAGTGGGGCAGGCCGTTGGCGAACGGGGGGCCGTCGTAGAAGACCCACTCCGCGCCGCCCTCGCGGTTCGCGATCGAGTCGGGGAAGGTGTCGTCGCCCTTCCAGAAGGCGAGCACGCCCTCCTCCACCTCGGGGAAGCTCGGCGACGGGACGACGGAGCTGAACTCGTCGGAGTCTTTGGGGTACGTCATGGTTCTCCTGGACGGCCTGATCGGTGCTGCCTGTTCCACGAGGACGGTGGGCTCTCACCCGCCGTGGTACCACCTCGCTTGCCGCCCGGTGCGTTCGCCCCGGATGGCCGCTCGTTCTTAGGCTGTGACGGGCCCGACCCGTTCGGTTCTACTTGGCCTCCGGTCGCCCGGCCGCCGTTCTTCCGAAGACTCCCCGGTGATGGCCGGTTCACAGTCGTTCAGTAGGCGATTCTAACCGATGCCGAAGCCCGAGAGCACAGGATGCACGACCTTCTGCAGATACGTCTCGAGCGGTGCGCGCTCCGGTCCGTCGGCGGCCCACCGACCCACGGCGGCCGACGCCGCGCCGACCACCGCCAGGGCGATCCCCCGCGCGGTCAGGGCGTCGAGGCCGCGGCCGAGGAGGAAGGCCTCGACGACTCCGGCGTGGGCGAGCGCACGGGCGAGTCCGGCGGCCTTCAGCTCCTCGTCGATGCCCATCACCTCCCACTGGGTCAGCGCGAGCGGCGCTCGGCCGGGGGTGAGGGCGGCGGCCGTCGTGGCGAGGGCCGCCTCGACGGCGGCCAGGGGGTCGGTGGTCGCGGGGGCTGCGGCGAGAGCATCCGTCAGCACCGCCCGGCTCGCGTCGAGCTCGACCCAGAGGAGGTCGGCCTTGCCGGGGAAGTAGTTGAAGAAGGTGTTGCGGCTGACCCCGGCGCGGCGCGTGATCTGCTCGATGGTGGTCTTCGCGTAGCCCTGCTCGAGGAAGAGCTCGGAGGCGGCCTCCTCGAGCATCCGCTCCGACGACGCCCTCGGCCGACCGGCCATTCTCGCTCCCGGGGAATAAATAGATCGCGTACAAGAATTAGACTGGGTGACGATCACAGCAGATCGCCCTCCCACCATCCCATACAGAACGGCTCCGTCGTGCCTCTGCGTCACCGCTCCCTCGCCCTCTCGCTCGCCGGGCTGGCCACCGCCTCCGCCCTGCTGCTCGCCGGATGCTCGGCCGACGCCGGCCCGTCGGACACCCCCGCCACCCCGGTCGCCGGCGGCACCCTCACCTACGCGACCGGTTTCGGCGAGCCCACCTGCCTCGACCCGCACGTTGGCGGCAACATGCCGCAGGCGCTCGTCGGCACCAACGTGCTCGAGTCGCTCTTCTCGCAGGACGAGACCGGCGCCATCGTCCCCTGGCTCGCCGAGTCGGGCGTCGCGGCCGACGACGGACTGAGCTGGGACGTGACCCTCCGCGACGGCATCGCGTTCACCGACGGCACGCCCATGGACGCCGAGGCCGTCAAGGCCAACGTCGAGCACATGAAGGATCCGGAGACCGCCTCCTCGACCGCGATCCTCGCGCTCGGCAAGGTCTCCTCGGTCGATGTCGTCTCCCCCACCGTCGCCCGCTTCGTGCTGAGCGAGCCCGACAGCGCGCTGCTCGAGTCGCTCGCCCAGACCTGGCTCGCGATGGAGTCGCCCGCCGGCCTCGAGCGCGGCATGGAAGCCAACTGCGAGGCGCCCATCGGCACCGGCCCGTTCGTCTTCTCGGAGTGGGTCAAGCAGGACCACGTGACCTTGACCCGCAACGACGACTGGACCTCGGCGCCTGCGGGCGCGACCCACGAGGGGCCGGCCTACCTCGACACGATCGAATGGCGCTTCATCCCCGACCCGGCCACCCGCTTCGCCGCGCTGCAGTCGGGCGAGGTCGACGCGATCGACGAGATGCAGCCCGACAACGTCGTGGCCGCGACCGCCGACGGCAGCGGGCTCGACGTGCTCACCGGCGCGCTGCCCGGTGCCTCGATCCGGCTCGAGCTGAACTCGGGCTACGCGCCCTTCGACGACGAGTTGGTGCGCAAGGCCTTCATCGCCGCGGCCGACGTGAACCCGGGCATCCAGAGCCTGTTCTTCGGCACCGTCGAGCGCTCGTACTCGGTGCTGTCGTCGTCGACGCCGTTCGGCGCCTCGTTCGAGGACGACTACGCCATCGACGCCGACAAGGCGAACCAGCTGCTCGACGAGGCCGGCTGGATGTCGCGCGACTCCGAGGGCTACCGCACCAAGGACGGCGAGCGGCTGACCGTCGACTTCCCCGTCTCGACGAACCAGTCGATCCCGGCCGAGGTGTCGCTGTTCGAACAGATCCAGGCCACCACCAAGGCGGTCGGCTTCGACGTCGAACTGCACCCGATGGACCTGTCGAGCTGGTACGCCGCGCTCGGCTCCTGGGACTTCGACCTCACCAGCGCGATCTACACGAAGAACTCGCCCGACGTGCTGCGCATCCTGTACGACTCGGAGAACATCATCCCGGCACCGAGTGGGTACCACCCGAACAACGCGCACGTGTCGATCCCCGAGCTCGACGACGCCGTGACCGCGGCGGGGCAGACCACCGACCCCGACGAACGGGCCGCCCTGTACGAGAAGGCGCAGGAGCTGCTGGCCGACGGGGCGTACGTGCTGCCCCTGTACGACCACCTGCAGAAGATCGGCTACGGCGACCGGGTGCAGGGGCTGTCGCTGCTGCCGACGCTGCAGATCCCGTACTTCGGCGACACCTGGGTGAGTGAGTAGCGGGCGGATGCGCGGCTCGGCCCTCGGCGGGCGCCGCCCCTCCGGCGGCCCGCTCGATGGCCGGGTGCCGGGCGGTCCGGGTCGACCGCGCTCGGGTCTTCTGCGGAGCCGGGTGCTGCGCGTCGCCGCGGCTCTCGGCGGGGCCGTGTTCGTGCTCTGGGCGGCGGCGACGCTGACGTTCTTCGGTCTCCGGCTGATCCCGGGCGACCCGGCGCAGGCCGTGCTCGGCGGGCCGGGGTCGCAGGCGAGCGCCGAGGCGCTGGCCGCCGTGCGCTCGGAGTACGGCTTCGACCAGCCGATCTGGATGCAGTACCTCCGATACCTAGGCCGCCTCGTCACCGGCGACCTCGGCTCCTCGTACTCGCAGCGGCAGTCGGTCGCCTCGATCATCGGCAGCCAGATCGGCGGCACCCTGCTGCTCGCCGTGCTGGCACTGACGGTCGCCTGGCTGCTCGCGCTCGGGCTCGCCGTGTGGTCGACCCGTGGGGGCCGGCTCGCCGCCGCCGTCGGATCCGGCCTCGAGATCGTCGCCGCCGCGGTGCCGCACTTCTGGCTGGCGACCGTGCTGGTGCTCGTGTTCAGCACGACGCTGCGCTGGTTCCCCGCGGTCAGCACCGACGGGCCCGCCGGGCTCGTGCTCCCGGTGCTGACCCTCGCGCTGCCGCTCGCCGGCTTCCTCGGGCAGGTGATGCGCGAGTCGGTGCTCGACGCCCTTGAGGCGCCGTTCGTGCTCTCGGCCCGCGCCCGCGGCGAGAGCGAGGCCGGGGTGCGCTGGCGGCACGTGCTGCGGCACGGCGCCCTTCCCGGCATCGCGCTCTCGGGCTGGGCGTTCGGCTGGCTGATCTCGGGCGCCGTCGTGGTCGAGACGATCTTCGCGCGGCCCGGGCTCGGGCGCACGCTGCTGAACGCCGTGCAGCTGCGCGACGTGCCGCTCGTGATCGGCGTGGTGCTCGTCGTCGCGGTGGGGTACGTGGTGATGACGCTGCTGACCGACGTGGTGTCGCGGATCGCCGACCCGCGGCTGGCCGCCTCGCGGCCCTCCCGCTCGTCGCGGCCGTCGTCCTCGCGGCCGGCCTCTGCTGAAGGGGTGCGCGCATGAGCCTCCCTCCCGTGTCGACGGTGGCCGCCGTCGCGACGGCCGCCCGACGGGGCCGACGGATGCTCGGTCCCGCCCAGTGGGTCGCCGTCGCCGTGCTCGTGCTGCTGCTCCTCGCGGCCGTGGCGCCCGCGGTGCTCGCGCCGGGAGACCCGTTCGCGATCGCCCCTGTGGACGCGTTCCTGTCGCCGCGGTGGGGGCATCCGCTCGGCACCGATGAATCGGGCCGGGACATCTACACCCGCGTCGTACACGGCGCCGGCACCTCGCTCGTGATCGGCGTCGCCGCCACGGCGATCGGCATCTCGCTCGCACTCGTGCTGGGGCTCGCCGCCGCGCTCGGCGGCCGGGTCGTCGACTTCGGCGTGAACCGGTTGCTCGAGGTGCTGTTCGCGTTCCCCGGGCTGCTGCTGGCGCTGCTCGTCATCACGGTCTACGGACCGGGCATCGTGACCTCGACGATCGCGGTGGGGCTGGCGACGGCGCCGGGGTACGCGCGGATCATCCGGGCGCAGGCGCGGTCGGTGGCGACCTCGCCGTACGTGGAGGCGGCGGTGGTGCTCGGACGGTCGCGGGGGCGCATCCTGGTGCAGCACATCCTGCCGAACGCCGTGCTGCCCGTGTTCGTGCTGGTGACGCTCGGCGTCGGCCAGGCGATCGTGTGGGCCGCGGCGCTCAGCTACCTCGGGCTCGGCGCCGAGCCGCCCGCCGCGGAGTGGGGCGCGATGCTCTACGCCGGCAAGAACTACCTGGCGACGGCGTGGTGGCTGACGTTCTTCCCCGGGCTCGCGATCGTGCTGGCGGCCGCCGCGACGACCGTGCTGGGGCGGGCACTGCAGAAGCGGGGGGCGCGATGAGCGGGACGGTGGGTGACTCGACGGGCGGCTCGACGGGCGACGCGATCGGCGACTCGATCGGCGGCTCGGCGGGCGAGGAGCTGCTGCGGGTCGAGGAGCTGCTGCGGGTCGAGGAGCTGCGCGTCGGCTTCGGCGGGAGGGGCGCTCGGCGCGGTCCTGCGGTCGTGGACGGGGTGTCGTTCACGCTCCGGGCGGGGCGGTCTCTCGCGATCGTGGGCGAGTCGGGGTCGGGCAAGTCGGTGACCGCGCGCTCGCTGGTGGGGCTGGCGGGTGCCGGGGCGTGGACGTCGGCGTCGGCGCTGGAGGTGGTCGGAGCATCCGTTCTCGGACCCGTCGGAGCGGACGGGATCGCCCGGGGCCTCTCGGCCGCCGCCTGGCGGAAGCTGCGTGGGCGGGCGATCGGGCTGGTGGTGCAGGACGCGCTGGTGTCGCTGGACCCGCTGCGGCCGATCGGGCGCGAGATCGGCGACGCGCTGCGGCTGCACACGCCGCTCTCTGCGGCGGAGCGGCGCGCACGGGTGCTGTCGCTGCTCGAATCGGTGGGGATGCCCGACCCCGCGTCGCGGGTGCACCAGCGCTCGGGCGAGCTCTCGGGCGGCCTCCGTCAGCGCGCGCTGATCGCCTCGGCGCTGGCCGCCTCTCCCCGCCTCCTCATCGCCGACGAGCCGACGACGGCACTGGACAGCACGGTGCAGGCGCAGATCCTCGCGCTGCTCGAGGGCGTGCGCGACGCCGGAACCGGCCTGCTCTTCATCAGCCACGACCTCGCGGTCGTCTCCCGCATCGCCGACGACGTGCTCGTGATGCGCGCCGGCCGCGTCGTCGAGTCGGGCCCGGTGGCGCAGGTGCTGGGCGACCCGCGGCACGAGTACACGAAGGCGCTGCTGCGCGCGGTGCCGACGGGCGTGCCGCGCGGCGTCGCGCTGAGCGCCCGCCCCGCCCCGCCTGCGCCGCCCGACCCGGCGGTCTCCGGCGCTCCCACGGGTGCATCATCGTCGGATCCAGTGCTGGAGGTGACCGGTGTCTCGAAGCGGTTCGGCGATCGGCTCGCCGTCGACGACGTGAGCCTGTCGCTCCCGGCTGGCACCACCCTCGGCCTCGTCGGCGAGTCCGGCTCGGGCAAGACCACCCTCGCCCGGATCGCCCTCGGTCTCGCCGCCCCCGACACGGGTGCCGTGCGCCTCGACGGGCTCCCCTGGGCGCCCGGCCCCGAGCGCGACCGCCGCTCCCGCCGTCCGCTCGTCGGCGCCGTCTACCAGGACGCCCTGTCGTCGTTCGACCCGCGGATGACCGTGCGGCAGATCCTCGCGGACGCGCTCCGTGGAGCATCCGCCCCCCGCCCCGTCGATGAACTGCTCGACGACGTCGGTCTCTCGCCCTCGCTCGCCGGAGCCCGCCCCCTGGAGCTCTCCGGTGGACAGCGCCAGCGCGTCTCGATCGCCCGCGCCCTCGCGCCCTCCCCGCGCGTGATCGTGCTCGACGAGCCGGTCTCGGCGCTCGACGTCTCGATCCAGGCGCAGATCCTCGACCTGCTCGACCGCCTGCAGCGCGAGCACGGCGTCGCCTACCTCTTCATCTCGCACGACCTCGGCGTCGTGCAGCACATGAGCGACACGCTCGCCGTGATGAAGGACGGTCGCGTGCTCGAGCAGGGACGCGCATCCGCGGTCTTCGACAACCCCGCGCACCCGTACACGCAGGCGCTGCTCGCCGCCGCACCGCGCATCGGCCCCCGCTGAATCCGCCGTATCCCTGGGGCCCTCCCGGCGCTACACTCTCGCGCAACGCGCGCGACGTGCGCGTGCCCGCCACGGAGGTCGCCATGCCTGAGAACGCCAGCTCCACCGCCCTCACCACCGATCCGGTCTCGCCGGAGTTCGAACGGCGGTTCCCCCGCCGCCTCCTCTTCGCCGGTGCAGCGGCCGGCGTCGCCGCCCTCTCCCTGGCCGGTGCTCCGCCCGCCGAAGCCGCTCCCGCCACGACCCCGTGGGCGCTCGGTGGCAACACCGGCGTCAGCACGAACAACTTCCTCGGCCCGACGAACGCGGGTGCACCGCTGATCTTCAAGACGAAGAACGACGCCGGCTCCAGCCTGAGCGAGAAGATGCGGCTCTCGGCCATCGGCCGGCTGGGGCTCGGCGTCACCGACCCGAAGGCCCGGCTGGACGCGGTCGGGAGCACGATCGCGGTGCAGGGCACGAGCACCGCCACCACCACGGCCGGCCGGGCGCTCTCGGGTATCGCCAAGGGCGGGTACGGCGTGTTCGCGAAGTCGGACGACACCGCCGGGTACTGCGACGGCGCCTACCTCGGCGTCTACGCCCGCGGATCGGTCGCCATGCGGGGCGAGGGAACGGGCTACGGCGCCTTCTTCAGCGGCGGCGACACGGGCCTCCAGGCCGACGGCGCGGCGTTCGGCGTGCGGGCTTTCGGGACGACAGCCGTTTACGCCTCGGGGTCGGCCCAGGCCGTGCGCGCCGCCGGCGGCCAGTACGGGGTGTTGGCCGAGAACGGCGGTACGGCGAGCGTCCGCGGCGTCAGCCCCTACGTCGGTGTCTGGGGCGACGGCGCCACCTACGGCGTCTACGGGCGTGCGACCGGCACCAGCGGAGACAACTACGGCCTGTTCGGCTCCACCGCGAGCCCGACCGGCTACGCCCTCTACGCCTCCGGGAACGCCCGTGTGACGGGAACCCTGTCGAAGTCCTCCGGCTCGTTCCAGATCGATCATCCGCTCGACCCCGACAACAAGTGGCTCTCGCACTCGTTCGTCGAGTCGCCCGACATGATGAACGTCTACAACGGCAACGTCACCACCGACGCGAAGGGCGACGCGACCGTGACGCTCCCCGACTACTTCGAGGCGCTGAACCGCGACTTCCGCTACCAGCTGACGGTGATCGGCGGCGGCTTCGCCCAGGCCGTCGTCTCGCGGAAGGTCGCGCGGAACAGCTTCGAGCTGAAGACCGACAAACCCGGCATCGAGGTGTCGTGGCAGGTCACGGGCATCCGCCACGACAGCTACGCGGAGGCGCATCCGATCGTCGTGGAGACCTCGAAGGCCCCGGCCGACACGGCGCGGCGCGCTGCGCCCGTGTCACCCGACGGAGGGCCCGCCGCAGACCCGATCCCACCCGTTCCCGATGCGGCCGTCGCCCCGCCGAGGCCGACCGCACCGGGCCCGTCCGCCTCGAGGACGGCACCCTGAGAGCTCAGGCGCCGGGCTCGAGATTCTTCGTCGAGGGGCGGAAGCCCGGGTGCGGGCCGGGGAAGCCGAGGCGTTCACGGAGGGTGAGCGAGCGGTCGGGCCGCCGCCACGCGCCGCGGGCCTCGAGCTCGGGCAGCACCAGCGCGATGAACTCCTCGTAGGCCCCGGAGTCGCCGAAGGTGGGCTCCAGCAGATAGCCGTCGAGGTCGGCGGTCTCGGCCGTGGCGATGAGCTCCTCGGCGACCTCGGCCGGCGAGCCGGTGATCACGAAGCCGCGCTCCTGCACCCGGAAGGCGTCGAGCACGTCCTGCACCGTCTCGATGCCGGGCATCGAGCGGTACCGGTCGAGCGGGGTGTGGCCCTGATCAGTGCCGGCGATGTCCTCGATCGGCATCGAGCGGTCGAGGGCACGCAGGTCGATGCCGGTGAAGCCCGCGAACAGCACCGCTGCGTCGTCCATCGAGAACTGCTCCTCGAGCTCCCGGCGCTTCGCGAGCGCCTCCTCGCGGGTCGGCGCCACCGTCACCGTGACGCCGCTGATGATCTTGAGGTCGTGCGGGTCGCGGCCGGCGGCGGCGACCCGGGAACGGATGTCCTGCGAGGCCGTGCGCGCCTGCTCGGCGGTCTGGCCCTGGATGAACATCGCCTCGGCGTTGCGCGCCCCGAAGTCACGGCCGCGGCCGGACATACCGGCCTGGAACAGCACGGGCGTGCGCTGACGCCCCGGCGGCACCTTGAACAGCCCGTGGCTGGAGAAGTGCTCGCTGCGGTACGACACGGGGCGGATGCGCGCGGGGTCGATCAGCGTGTTGCTCTCGCGGTCGAAGACCCAGGCGTCGTCGTCCCAGACGTCCTCGAGCAGGCTGCGCGCGAGGTCGACGAACTCGTCGGCCACGTCGTAGCGGGCGTCGTGGTCGAACTGGGTGATGCCGAACAGCTGCTCGGTGACCTGGGCGGTGCTGCCGGTGACGACGTTCCAGCCGATGTGGCCGTTCGTGAAGGCGTCGAGGGTGGCGAAGCGCCGGGCCGTGGGGAACGGCTGCTCGAGCGAGGTCGACGAGGTCACCACGATGCCGAGCGAGGGGGCGGCCTGCGAGAGCGCGGCGACGAGCAGCATCGGGTCGTAGCCCGGGAAGAGGATGCCGTGCGTCAGCACCTCCTCGGGCACGTCGCCGTCGATCTGCGGGTAGCCGTAGCTGTCGGCGAAGAGGATGAAGTCGAACCCGGCGTCGTCGAGGGTCTTCGCGAGCCCGGTCCAGTACTCGGGGCTGCCGTACCGGTCCCCTCGGCCGTTCGGGTGCCGCCACGTCGGGACGCCGTTGGAGGGGGTGAGGATCTCGAACACGCCGAGGGAGAGGGGCTTGACCATGCCTCCAGCATCGTCGAGGGGATCGGACCGCCGCGAGCCGCGCTAAAACGTTTTACACACTCGTAACGCGGCGCGTCGACGCCCGTTCCACGAGGGACACGGGGAAGACCGTCACCTCGGGCGCTCCCCCGTGGGTGACGAGCTCGACCAGTTGCTCGAACGCACGGCGGGCCATGCCGGCGGAGTCCTGGCGGAGCGTGGTGAGAGCCGGGGTGATGCGGGACGCCCAGCTGATGTCGTCGAATCCGCAGACGAGCAGGTCGTCGGGGACGAGCCGGCCGAGGTCGTGCGCCTCGAAGGTGGCGCCGATGGCCTGGTTGTCGGTGCAGGCGAAGAGGGCGTCGACCTCGGGGTGCCGGTCGAGCATCCGGCGCACCCCCTCGCGGCCGCCCTCGAAGGAGTACGGAGCGGTCACCCGGTGCAGGCGGGAGGGGTCGACCCCGCGCCCGGCCAGGCCTGCTGCGAAGCCGGCGCTGCGCTGAGCGGCCGTGGTGAGGCTGGCGGGGCCGGCGAGCAGGCCGAAGACCGTGCCGCCGGCGTCGACGAGATGCTCGGCGGCGAGCCGTCCCCCGCCGACGTTGTCGCTGTACACCCCGCCGATGCCCTCGAGCTCGAAGCCCTCGTCGACGGCCACGATCGGCAGGCCGCCGCCGAGAGCCGGAGCGAGCATCGTCGCCCTCGGGTTCGTGGAGAACAGCAGCACGCCGTCGACCGAGCCGGCGAGCCGGGTCAGCGACGCCGACTCACGCCCCGCGTCGAAGCCCGTGTTGACGAGCGAGAGCTGGAAGCCCGACTCGTCGGCCAGCCCCTCGATCACGCTGACCATGCCCGCCCAGAACGGGTTCGTCACGTCGGGGATGACGAGGCCGATGCTCCGGTGGAGCCCCGTGCGGAGCGACCGCGCGACCCCGTTCGGCCGGTAGCCGAGCTCGGCCGCCGAGCGGAGCACCCGCTCCACGGAGTCGGGGCCCACCCGGCGCGCGCCCGTCAACGCGTTGCTCGCGGTGGCGATGCTCACCTGCGCGTGCTCGGCGACGTCTCGGAGCGTGACCGGGCCGCGGCCGGGCGGGACGATCTTCATGTGCCGACGCTACCAGCGCACCACCAGGCGTTCGAGGAGCCCGACGAGACCGAGCAGCGCCAGCGTGGTGAGAGCCGAGAAGAAGATCGCCGCCCACATCTGCGGGAGGTTGAGGTAGGTCGTCGCCATCACGATCACCGCACCGATCCCCTTGCTCGAGCCGGTGAACTCCGACACCACCGCACCGATCACGGCCGCCGCCACCGACAGACGCGCCCCCGCGAAGAGGTAGGGCAGGCTCGACGGCACCCGGAGCCGGAAGAACACCTCCGTGCGCGACGCCGACATGGCGTCGAACACCTCGAGCGCCTGCGGGTCGACCGCGCGGAGCCCGGTGATCGAGTTGATCAGGGTCGGGAAGAAGGCGCTGAGCGCCGCGACGATGACGTGCGGGATCTGGTTGAACCCGAACGCCACCACGAGGGCGGGAGAGATCGCGACGATCGGTGTGACGTTGAGCAGCAGTGCCACGGGCATGATCGCGGCGCGCAGGAAGCGGAAGTGCACGATCGCAGCGGCCAGCAGCAGCGCGACGACGACGCCGATCAGGAAGCCCAGGAGCGCGGCCTCGAGCGTCACGAGGAGGTTCTCGAGGTAGAACTCCGGCCGCCCCGCGATGTCGGTCACGATGTCCTGGATCGGCGGAAGCACGCTCTTGAACGTCGCCGCAGTCCACTGCCAGGCGATCGCGAGCAGCACGAACAGGGCCAGCGGGGCGCCGACCGTGAGCAGGGCCCCTCCGGTGCGCGAGGACATCCGCCGACGGCTGCGGCGCGCGGGCGCCACGGCCACCGCGGGGTTCAGTGGATCGATTCCGACGGTCATTCGTCACCCTCCCAGGCGCTCCAGAGGATCTGTTTGACCTGCGCGACCTTGGCGGTGAACTCCGGCGTCTCCGTGAGCTCCCAGGTGCGCGGCCGGGGCAGGTCGATGTCAACCACCTCGCGGATGCGGCCCGGCCGCGGGCTCATCACCACGACCCGGTCGCTCAAGAGCACCGCCTCCATCGCCGAGTGGGTGACGAAGACGATCGTCTTGCGGTGGTGCTCCCAGAGCTCCAGCAGACGGATGCGCAGGGTGTCGCGGGTGAGCTCGTCCAGTGCCGAGAACGGCTCGTCCATCAGCATCAGCGGCGCGCCCTGCGCGAAACCGCGGGCGATCGAGGCGCGCTGCCGCATGCCCCCGGAGAGCTGGTCGGGGCGAGAGGCACGGAAGTCCCCCAGCCCCACCTCCTCGAGGATGCCGACGGAGGCCTCGGGTCGTCGGGTCGTCGCGCCGCTGCGGTCGGCACGGGTGTTGACCACCGACGACAGCGAGGCGTTCGACTCGATGTCGAGCCAGGGCAGGAGCGCCGAGGACTGCGGGATCCAGGCGATGTCCTTCCGCGACGACGCCTCCTTGGGGGTGCTGCCGAAGATCGAGATCTCGCCCGTGGTCTGGGTGTCGAGCCCGGCGATCAGCCGCAGCAGCGTCGACTTGCCGCAGCCCGACGGGCCGAAGAGGGTGATGAACTCCCCCTGCTCGATGGTGAGGTCGACGCCCGTGAGGGCCTCGACGGTCTTCTTGCCGCGGGTGTAGGTGCGGCCGACCCGGGTCAGTTCGATCTGCGCCGTCGTGTCGCTCATGCGGCATCCTTCCGTTCGGGTGCGGTGGAGGGGGAGAACGAGGGCCCGAGCACGACGATCTTGCCGAAGAAGTCGTTCGACTCCAGGCGGGCTTCGGCCTCGGGTAGCTGCTCGAACCGCCACACGCTGTCGATCACGACCTCGAAGCGGCCGGTGCCGAACGCCGCGACCGCCGCCGCCATGTCGGCCCGGCTGTAGCTGCCGTGCCCGATGATGCTGCGGCCGCGCTGGTAGAGGTCGGGCAGGTGCAGCTCGGTGTCGAGCCCGTCGGTGGTGCCCGAGAGCACGACCCGGCCGCCGGCGCGCGTGGCACGGAGGGCCTGGCCGAGGAAGCGTCCGCCGACGTGGTCCCAGACCAGGTCGGCCCCGCGGCCGCCCGTGAGGGCGAGCACCTCGGCGACCCAGTCGTCGGTGGCCGAGCGGTCGATCACCCGCACCCCGCCGCCTCGCTCGGCGCGCTCCTTCTTCGCGGCCCCCGACACCAGCGCGATCACCTCGGCACCGTGCGCGAGGGCGATCTGGATGCCCGCCGCCCCGAGGCCGGAGCCGGCACCGGGGATGACGACGGTCTCCCCGGCGCGCAGCCCTCCGGCACCCAGCAGGCCCCGCCACGCGGTCGCACCGGCCACCGGCACGGCGGCGAGGCGCGCGAGCGAGTCGGAGTCGTCGGCCGCGACCTCCACCACCGTGCAGTTGCGCGCCGGGACCGTGACCAGTTCGGCCATCCCCCCGTCGCGCGTAGAGCCGATGGTCTGGAACGCCTCGCAGTACGTCGGCGTCTCGGCGAGGCACAGCTCGCACCGGCCGCAGCTGACGACCGGGTCGATCAGCACGACGACTCCGAGGAGCTCCGGGCCGTCGGCCCCCGCCGCGACGACCTCGCCGATCAGGTCCATGCCCGCTACGTGGGGCACGGTCATGCCGGGGATGACGGGCTCCCGCCGCTGCAGCACGTCGAGACGGTTGAGGGCGACCGCGAGCATCCGCACCGTCACCTCGTCGGCCGCCGGGGCGGGCGCGGCGACCTCGGTCAGCCGCCGCACCTCCGGCCCCCCGAATCCCGTCTGCAGCCAGGCTCTCACGGAGCGGGCCAGATGAGCTCGGTGCCGTCGTGGATGGCCTCGATGAAGCTCGGGTCGATCGCGGCCTCGACGTCGGGTTCGGCCTTGACGAGGTCGAACTGCACGAGCATGTCGGCCTCCGGCGTCCACTGCTCGACGGTCTCGCCGCCGATCGGCAGGCCCTCGGGCTGGCTCTCGTCGATCAGGCCGACCTCGGTGGCCCAGCGGGCGCGGCTCGACTCGAGGTCGTAGCCGGCATCCGAGAGCGCCTCGGCGTAGGACAGGGCCTCGTCGAGGTTCGCGTCGGACTCGTTGATCCAGTCGTAGGAGTACAGGCTCGCGCGCAGGAAGTCCTCGACCGCGGTGGGGTGCTCCTCCTTGAAGGTGTTGTTGACGATCTGGGTGTTGAAGGCCGACTCGATGCCGTACTCGGCCGGGTCCCACTCCGTGATGTCGTAGTCCTGCGCCTTGAGTGCGAGCGGCTCGTTCGACTTGTAGCCCGTCAGCGCCTGCACCTGTCCGTTCGGCAGGATGGTCGGGTCGTAGCCGACCGACACCCAGTTGATCGTCGCCGGGTCGACGTCCTCGGCGAGGAACATTGCCTGGATCTGCGGTGGGATCGCACCCTTGTAGCCGGCGGTCAGGCCGCTGAAGTCCTTGAGCGACGCGGGTCCGCCGTCGGTCATCGTCATCAGGGTGATCGCCACGGTGTTGCCGTAGGTCGCGACGCCCGAGATGTCGGCGCCGTTGTCGATGGCGACGAGCGCGTCGGAGGGGCTGCCGACCCCGGCGAACTGGGCGGTGCCGGCGCTCACCAGCTGCGCGTTGTTCGAGCCGGGCTGGAGGGTGACGTCGAGGCACAGGTCCTCGAATACGCCCCGTTCCTTGGCGGTGATCACGTCGAGCAGACCGGCCGAGGCGACGTAGCCGAACGAGGTGAGGAAGGTGATCGGGCCGGCCGCCTCGTTCTCGGCGCAGCGCTCGGCGCTGATCAGGTCGCTGCCGCCCGAGGTCGAGGCACTCGGTTCGGAGGCGGTGCTCGAGCCCGAGCATCCGGTGAGCACGAGGGCTGAGGCGGAGAGGGCCGCGAGGGCCACGAGGGGCTTGGTCTTCAGGAGCGGTGCGGGTGACATACGAGGCCTTCCGAGAGGCGCCGGGGAGGTCCCGGCTGACTGAGGGGGGAATTTCGTGGAGCCGGCGTGCCCGTGATGGAGCTGCGTGAGCGATCGCGTGTTCGGCACACTAACAACACCCCCCGCCCCGCGGTAAATCGTTTTATTTCGAGCGTGTAAAAGGTTCGTCACGGACTCTTTGCGCCGCCCGCGACGCTGGCATCCTGATCGCGGGTGGTGAGATGAACGAGACGGACAGCACGCGCTACGGCCCCGGGAGCCCGGAGGCCATGGCGGCCGCTGCCCTCGCGGAGCACCTCGGCACCGCCCTCAGGCCCCGTCGGCTGACCCTCGCCGACGGCACCGCCGTCGAGGTCGAGGCGATGGACGCCGAGGGCACCGTCGTGGCCCAGTTCGTGCTGAACGGCGGGGCGGTGAAGTCCACCCTGCGCAACAAGGTGGCGGCCGATCTGTTCAAGCTGGTCTGGGTGCGGCAGGCCCTGGTTCCGGATGCTCGCGCCGTGCTCTGCGTCAGCCCCACCGTCGCCACCCTCCTGGCCCGCCGCGGTTGGCTCGCCGCCGCCGCGCGCGACCTCCGCATCACCGTCGTCGTCGTGCAGGGCCCCGGCCACGTGGAGCCGCTGACGGAGTCGTCCGGGCCGTAACCCGCCCGAAACGCGGGGTTCCTATACTCGGACCAGGCTGGACTCCGCGACGCAACCACGGTTCGCATCGCACGCTTCCCACCGTGTCCTGGTTCGTCGGCGTCCGCCGGCGCACTCGAACTGGAGGAGCACCATGTCCGCATCACCGCCCGTGTCGCCCACGTCGCCCGCGTCGCCCCGCGAGTACGGCGTCTTCCTGCCGAACGCGGCCGGCGGCTGGCTCGTCTCGACGACGGCGCCCTACCCACCCGCCGACTACGACCACAACAAGCAGATCGCCCGGCTCGCGGAGGAGATCGGCCTCGACTTCGTGATGGCCATGGCCAAGTGGCGCGGCTTCGGCGGCTCGACCGACCACTGGGGCGAGACCATCGAGTCGATGACGATGATGGCGGGCATCGCCGAGGCCACCGAGCGGGTGAAGGTGTGGGCGACGATCCACGCGAACATGCAGAACCCAGCCTTCGCCGCGAAGGTCTTCACGACCCTGCAGCAGATCAGCCACGGCCGCGCCGGCATGAACATCGTCAACGGCTCCTACGCCGACGAGTTCGAGCAGATGGGCATCTGGGACGCGGGCATGACGAAGGACGAGCGCTACCGCATGACCGCGGAGTGGGCCCACCTCGTCACGCGGCTCTGGAGCGAGGACTCGGTGACGCACGCCGGTGAGTTCTACACCCTCACCGACTGCCAGTCCCGGCCGCATCCGGTCACGAGGCCCGAGATCATCAACGCGGCGACGTCGCCGGCGGGCCGGGCCTTCCAGGCTGAGTACGCCGACGGCGCGTTCCTCGGTGCCGACACCCTCGAGGACATGCGGGCCTCCTCCCGCGACGTGCACGATCGCGCGGCCTCGCTCGGGCGCTCGGTCAAGACCTACGCGATGCTCACGGTGGTGCTCGGCGACACGGATGCCGACGCCACCGCCCGGGCCACGGAGTACGGTCGCGGGCTCGACCGGGTCGCGCTCGCGAACATGCGGAAGTCCTGGGGCATGCCCGAGGAGCGGGCGCTCGCCTGGGCGGAGGGCGCCGACGGCGAGCAGGCCTTCCAGACCGTGTACGTCGCGGGCGGTCCGTCGAGGGTCGTGGAGCACATCGCGACCGTGATGGACACCGCCGAGCTCGACGGGCTGATGCTGATCTTCCCCGACTACCTGGCGGATCTGCCGGTGTTCGGGGAGTCGGTGCTGCCGGAGCTGCGGAACCTCGAGGGGGTGCGGGCATGAGCGGCGACGAAGACGTGCGGGGGGCCGGGCTGCGCGCCGCCGGGCATCCGGTGCTCGTGATGGTCGACGTGCAGCGGGACTTCGCCGACCCGGCGCTCCTGGCCGGCTGGGGGGTCGACGAGACGGGCCTCGCCGCGGTCGACGCCGCCGTCACCCGGTGCGGCGAGCTGGTCGCGACCGCGCGACGGCTCGGCGTGCCCGTGGTCTGGGTCGAGCTCGCCTATGACCCGGCGCGGCCCTGGCGGGCGAGCGCGTGGCTGCAGACCGGGAGCCCCGACTCCCCCACCGACACGTTCCCCTGTGTGGCCGGGAGCCCGGGTGCCGAATGGTGGCGGCTCGCGCCGGGCCCCGGTGAGGCGCGGGTGCCGAAGCGGTTCTACAGCGGTTTCGTGCAGACCTCCCTCGCCGGCGTGCTCGACGAGCTGCAGGCCGGGTGGCTGGTGGTCGCGGGGCTGACGACCGAGTGCTGCATCCAGGCGACGGCGACGGATGCGGCCCAGCACGATCTGCCGGTCGTCATCGCCCGGGACGCGACCGCCGCCTATGACGTCGCGCTGCACGATGCGGCGCTCGCCAGCATGGCGCTGAACGTCGCCGACGTGCGGAGCGTCGCGGACGTCGAACGACTCTGGAGCGCCGCATGACCGGGATGCACACCGCCTTCGACCTGTCGTTCGCCCACACCGAGGGGCGCTGGGCGCGGCCCGGGTCCTGGATCGGCGCCGGCTTCCCCGACGTGCGGATCTACCAGGAGATCGCCCGCACCGCCGAGCGTGCCGGCGTCGACCTGCTCTTCTTCGGCGACGGCAGCGGCATCCCCGACACCTGGCGCGGGTCGATGGACGCGGCTCTGGAGTGGGGCATCCAGTGGCCGCGCCACGACATGAGCCCGGTCGTGACGTCGATGGCCGCGGTCACCGAGCACATCGGCTTCGGGCTGACCTACTCGTCGACCTTCCTGCACCCGTTCACCGTGGCCCGGCTGCTGAACTCGCTCGACCACGTGACGAACGGGCGCATCGCCTTCAACGTGGTGGCGTCGGCGCGCGGGGCGGACGCCGCCAACTACGGCTTCGACGAGCGGATGGACCACGACGAGCGCTACGACCGGATGAGCGAGTTCATGGCCGTCTGCCGGGCGCTCTGGGCATCCGTGCCGGCCTCGGCGATCATCGCCGACCGCTCGTCGGGGCGCTTCGCCGACCCGTCGCAGATCGCGGCGATCGACCACGTCGGGCGGTACTTCCGCGTGAAGGGGCCGTTGGCCAGCATGCCGAGCCCGCAGGGGTCACCCGTGCTCGTGCAGGCAGGCAACTCGCCGAAAGGCATCGCGACCTCGGCGGAGTTCGTGGAGCTCGTCTTCGGCTTCGGCGGGAGCGTCGCCGGTCAGCAGCGGCACCGTTCTGCGCTGGACGCGGCGCTCGTCTCCGCGGGGAGGGACCCCGCATCGGTCGGGATCCTCTGGGCGACGCAGGCGATCGTGGGGCGGAGCGCCCGCGAGGCGGCCGCTCGACGCGACGAGGTCGCGGCGTTCTGGCACGAGGAGGCGGTGGGCGCGTTCCTCTCGCACAACGTCGGCTTCGACTTCTCGACGCTGCCCGCGCGCTTCACCGTCGGCGAGCTGATGGACGAGGTCAAGCGCGTGCAGGGCGCCCAGGGCGGCTTCGTCGGGGCGCTCGTCACCGAGCTCGGCCCGTCGGCGTCGCTCACACGGGCGGAGCTCTTCGAGCACGGCTGGCGCCACGCGACCGGGCTCGACCACACGCTCTGCGGAACGGCGGCCTCCATCGCCGACGAGCTCGAGCAGAACTTCGCCGCCACCGGTTCGCGCGGCGGCTACATGTTCGCGAGCCCCCTCGCCGCACCCTCGGGCGTCGCCGACCTCGCCGAGCTCCTCGTGCCCGAACTCCGCCGCCGCGGTGCCCTCGCCCCGCGCTACCCCGGGCCCACCCTGCGCGACAACCTCCGCCCCTGACGTGCCCCCTCCTGCACAGACGCGGTCGGCGTTCAGCCGTCCACCACCTGCGTGTCGCCCTCACCGGCCGTCGCTTCGGCCACCATCCTCGGTGGATGATCGAGCAGCTGGCGTCGGCGGGAGGGGTGGCGTCGGTATCGGCGGCGCTCTCAGCTGCACCTCGCTCCTCGACCACCGACAGGTTTGGACGGCCCATGATGGCCGGCTGCACGTGCGGGTCGCGCCGCATGCCGGCCACCTCCGTAGGGTGGATCGCGCCGCACGACTGCATCGCTCGGCGCGGATCGCCCCACCGCTTGCCGCGTTCGACGACGTCGCGACAGCGCTCGCCTGCGCATCCCTGGTTGCGCATCCGGAGTCGGCGCAAGCGCCTGCGGAGCCAGGTTCAGATCGAGGGCGTCGGCCGGGTCGATCTACTGCTCGGCGACCGTCTGGTTCTCGAGCTGGACGGGTACCGCTGGCACTCGTCGAGGACGGGATTCGAGGAGGACCGGCACCGTGACCTCGAGCTCGCCCGGCGCGGGTACCGCGTGCTCCGGCTGAGCTGGCGGCAGGTCACGTTCGACTGGGACGCGTACGAGGGAGTCACCATGCGGCTCGTGCGGGCGGGCGAGCACCGATGGCCGCCGGGCGGCTGCCGCCCGTGACCCCCCAGGTCGGCACGGGAGGAGAATCAGGCCCTTGACCCGGATATGGGGTCAACGGCAGCATTCTCCTCCCGTACCGACCGTCGGTCAGACCGTGACGACCTCGGGGGCGCCGAGCTCGCCGGGGGGCATCTCGGCCGCGAGGCGGTTGGCCTCCTCGATCAGGGTCGCGACGATCTCCGACTCGGGGACGGTCTTGATGACCTCGCCTTTGACGAAGATCTGGCCCTTGCCGTTGCCCGAGGCGACGCCGAGGTCGGCCTCGCGGGCCTCGCCCGGGCCGTTCACGACGCAGCCCATCACGGCGACGCGGAGCGGCACGGTCATGCCCTCGAGCCCGTCGGTGACGTCGTTCGCGAGCTTGTACACGTCGACCTGCGCACGCCCGCAGGAGGGGCACGACACGATCTCGAGCTTGCGCTCGCGCAGGTTCAGCGACTGCAGGATCTGCAGCCCGACCTTGACCTCCTCGGCCGGCGGGGCCGACAGCGAGACGCGGATGGTGTCGCCGATGCCCTCCGAGAGGAGGATGCCGAACGCGGTCGCGCTCTTGATCGTGCCCTGGAACGAGGGTCCGGCCTCCGTGACCCCGAGGTGCAGCGGCCAGTCGCCGCGCTCGGCGAGCAGGCGGTACGCCTTCACCATGATGATCGGGTCGTTGTGCTTGACCGAGATCTTGAAGTCGTGGAAGTCGTGCTCCTCGAACAGCGACGCCTCCCAGACGGCGCTCTCGACGAGTGCCTCGGGGGTGGCCTTGCCGTACTTCTCGAGCAGGCGCGGGTCGAGCGAGCCGGCGTTCACGCCGATGCGGATCGAGACCCCGGCGGCCTTGGCCGCGGCGGCGATCTCGCCCACCTTGTCGTCGAACTTGCGGATGTTGCCGGGGTTCACGCGAACCGCCGCACATCCGGCGTCGATCGCGGCGAACACGTAGTTCGGCTGGAAGTGGATGTCGGCGATCACCGGGATCTGCGACTTCTTCGCGATGATGGGCAGCGCCTCGGCGTCGTCGCGCGAGGGCACGGCCACGCGGACGATGTCGCAGCCCGAGGCGGTGAGCTCGGCGATCTGCTGCAGGGTGGCGTTGATGTTCGGCGTGGGCGTCGTGGTCATCGACTGCACGCTCACCGGGGCGTCGCCGCCCACGAGGACCTTGCCGACCTTGATCTGGCGGGACTTCCGACGGGGAGCGAGGGTTTCGGGCGGGGGTTTGGGCATCCCCAAGTTGACTGCAGGCACGGCTTCAGTCTAGATCCGTCGGCTGGATGCACGGTCAGCGCGGCTCGCATCCTGGGTGTTCGCCGAGCCTCGGCCGACGAGCTCGCCCGTCAGCCGAAGAGGTCGATCGGCTTCACGATGTCGGCGTAGACGAGCAGCGCGGTCATGCCGCCGAACAGGATGACGACCGCGAAGGTCAGCGGCATCAGCTTCGCCGCGTCGACCGGCCCCGGGTCGGGGCGCTTGAAGAGCTTGGCGACGAAGCGGCGGATGCCCTCCCAGAGCGCCGACACGACGTGACCGCCGTCGAGCGGGGTGAGCGGCACGAGGTTGATCACGAGCAGCGCGATGTTCAGCGAGCCGAGGAGGCCCAGCAGGCTCGCGGCCTTGGAGGCGAGCGGGATCGTGTCGATCGAGGCGATCTCGCCGGCGACGCGGCCGACGCCGACGACGCTGATCGGTCCGTTCGGGTCGCGCTCACCCGAGCCGAAGGCGGCCTGCGCGACGTCGTAGAGGCGCTGCGGCAGGTTCGCCACGAGGGCGACCGTGTGGCCGATGTTCTCGCCGATGAACGCGGGCACCGCGGTGATCGGCTGGGGCACGAGCTCGCTGGCGGCGCCGATTCCGACGAAGCCGACCTCCTCGGTGAGGTTCTGACCGTCGGCGCCGGTGGCGATCTTGCCGTCGTCGCCGTAGACGTAGCGCTCGGTGAGGAGCGGGGTGAGGCTCAGGGTCTGCTCGGCGCCGTCGCGCTCGACGACGACCGGAAGGGTCTCGCCGGCGGCGTCGCGGATGATCGCCGTCGACTGCTCCCAGGTGTCGATGGGCGTGCCGTCGATGCTGACGAGGGTGTCGCCCGGCTGCAGCCCGGCGGCGGCACCCGGAGAGGGCTGGTCGCCGGCCTCGCAGGTCTGGCGCTCGCTCGTGGCGGGCAGCACGCACGCCGAGACGCTGCCGATGGTGGTCGAGGACTGGGCCGTGCCGAAGCCGACGAGCGTGATCGAGAAGAAGAGCACCGCGAGCACGAGGTTCATGAACGGTCCGCCGAGCATGACGATGACGCGCTGCCAGACAGGCTTGCGGTAGAAGGCGCGGTCGTCCTCGTCGACACCGATGGTGAGCTGGGACTGCTCGCGCGCATCCTGAGCCATCGACTGGAAGAAGCCCGTGCTGTTCGCCACCGCCTTCTGGCCCTGGCGACGCGGCGGGAACATGCCGATCATCGAGATGTAGCCACCGAGCGGGATGGCCTTGAAGCCGTACTCGGTCTCGCCCTTGCGGCGCGAGAACACGGTCGGGCCGAAGCCGATCATGTACTGCGTGACCTTGATGCCGAACAGCTTCGCGGGCACCAGGTGGCCGACCTCGTGCAGGCCGATGGAGACGGCGAGCCCGACGGCGATGATGAGCACGCCGAGAATGAACTGCAGGACCGTTTCCACACGAGGACACTACCCGCCGCCCCGATGGCGGCGCTGACCGTTGGCTGAACGGATGCTCGACGCGCGCGGTGCCGCTAGTGCGCGGCGATCAGCTGGTCGGCGGTGGCCCGCGCCCAGAGCTCGGACTCGGCGAGCGATTCGCGGGTGACCGTCTCCCCCGGCATCTCGTGGGCGTCGACGACCCGCTGAACCGTGTCGACGATATCGAGGAAGCCGATGCGCCCCGCGTGGAACGCCGCCACCGCCTGCTCGTTCGCCGCGTTGAACACCGCCGGGAAGCTGCCGCCCGCCCGGCCGACCTGCTTGGCCAGCGCGACGGCGGGGAAGGCGACCTCGTCGAGCGGGGCGAAGGTCCACTCGTGCGAGGCCGTCCAGTCGAGCGGGGTGCCGACGCCGGCGACGCGGTTCGGCCAGTCGAGACCGAGCGAGATCGGCAGCCGCATGTCGGGGGGCGAGGCCTGGGCGATGGTCGACCCGTCGACGAACTCGACCATCGAATGAACGACCGACTGCGGATGCACGGTCACCTCGATGTCGGCGTAGGCGACGTCGAACAGCAGATGCGCCTCGATCACCTCGAGGCCCTTGTTGACCAGGGTGGCGGAGTTGGTGGTGACGACGAGGCCCATGTCCCAGGTGGGGTGGGCGAGGGCCTCGCCCGGCGTGACGTCCTTCATCTGCTCGCGGGTGCGTCCGCGGAAGGGGCCGCCGGAGGCGGTGAGCACGAGCCGGGACACCTCGGCCGCCGTGCCCGAGCGGAGCGCCTGCGCTATCGCGGAGTGCTCGGAGTCGACGGGCACGATCTGGCCGGGGCTCGCTGCGCCGCGCACGAGGTCGCCGCCGACGATGAGGCTCTCCTTGTTCGCCAGGGCGAGGGTGCGTCCGGCCTCGAGGGCGGCGAGGGTCGGGCCGAGGCCGACGCTGCCGGTGATGCCGTTCAGCACGACGTCGGCGTCGATGTCGCGCACGAGCTGCTCGGCCTCGATCTCGCCGAGGCCGGTGTCGGCGACGCCGAACTCGGCGGCCTGGGCGTCGAGCACCGTGCGGTTGGATCCGGCGACGAGGCCGACCACCTCGAAGCGCTCGGGATTGGCCCGGATCACGTCGAGCGCCTGAACGCCGATGGAGCCGGTGGAACCGAGGATGATGACGCGTCTCACCCCGCCATCATCCCGCATCCGCCCCGGTTACGCCGAGGCGGGTCGCCGACGGGCCGCCTGCTGCCGTCGCGCACGCCTGGCGGGTGCCGAGCGCGTGGTGAGGTCGGCAGCCGGCTCGCGTGCGCGAACGCCCCACTCGTCGCAGAGGTGCTGGGATCGCCGGCGACCGTGGGTGGGCTGCGACCGCGGGTGGACTGCGACCGCGGGGTGGACTGCGACCGCGGGTGGACCGCGACCGCGGCCGCGCGGGACCGCGAACGGGGCCGCGCGGAACCGCGGACGGGGCCAGCCTCGGTGGAGGTCGGCCCCGTCGGGGTGGTGCGGTTGCGGGCGGGCTACGCCGAGGCGCTGGCCAGGATGTCGACCACGAAGACCAGGGTGTCGGTGCCCGAGATGCCGGCGGCGGTGTTGCCCTCGCTGCCGTAGCCGAGCTCCGGGGGAATGACGACGAGCACCTGCGAGCCGACCGTCTGGCCGACGAGGGCGGCGGAGAAGCCCTTCACGACGCCCGTGGTCTGGAACGTGGTCGGGCCGCCGGTGCCCCAGCTCTGGTCGAAGACCTTGCCGGTTCCCCAGATGACGCCCTGGTACTGGACGGTGACGTTGTCGCCGTCGCCGACGACCGCGCCGTCGCCCTTCTTGAGGGTCTCCATCTCGAGCTCGGTCGGCGGGTCGGCGTCGGGGATCGTGACCGTCGGGGCGCCGTCGTCGGCGAGTTCGACGGTGGGGAAGCCGTCCTGCGCGGGCTGGTCGACGCCGTCGGCCCGGTCGGGGATGATCGCCTCGACGTCGGCCACCATGACGAGCGAGTCGCTCGCCGCGACGCCGAGCGACTCGTTGCCCTGGTCGCCGAACGCCTCGGCCGGCGGGATGACCGCGACGACGCGCGACCCGACCGTGCTGCAGAGCACGGCCTTCAGAAGGCCCGGGATGTACTGCGTGTCGTCGGTGCTGAGCTGCAGCGCGGTGCCGCCCTCGTCGAGGGTGGAGAAGACCTTCGTGCCGCTGGTGCCGTTGTAGACCGTGAAGTCGACGGTGGCGGTCATGCCGGTCTCGATGGTCTCGCCGTCGCCCTCGATGGCGACGCTGCGCTCGGTGGTGTCGACGTTCAGCGGGCCGGTGAAGCTCGTGGTCGGCAGGGCGCCGAAGTCGCCGGTGACGGTGACGGCCTTCGAGGCGCTGCCGTCGGTGGCGCACTGGACGGCGTCGGCGGCCGGCGACGAGGTCGCGTCGTCGGACGAGGGGGTCGAGGCCGAGCAGCCGGCCAGCAGGAGCGTGGCGGCGACGGCTGCGGCGGCGAAGGCCGGGAGTGAGCGCATGAGTCCTCTTCGTGACAGTGGGGGGAAGGGCCCAGTCTCGCCCAGCCGCCTTGCAGCAAGCTGGTGACGCGCTGGGAGCGGCTCAGGCCGTGGGCGTGCCGGGGGCCGGCGCAGGGGCCGGGGCCGGGGCCGGGGCGGGGGCCGGCGCATGGCCCGGGACCGGGGTCGGCGCAGGAGTCGCCGGAGCGGGGGCGTCGCGCTTCGGGTTCTGGATGCCCGCGAGGGAGACGAGGCCGCCCGCCATGAAGACGATCGCCGTGACGAGCACCACGCGGTGGAAGCCCTCGAGGTCGAGCACGGCCGTTCCGGCGATGAGGCTGGCGAGCGCGACCGCGATGAGGCCGGCGACCCGCGAGACCGCGTTGTTCACCGCCGAGGCGATGCCCGAGCGCGCCGGGTCGATGGCACCGAGGATGGCCGCCGTCAGCGGCGCGACCGTGATCGCCATGCCGAGGCCGAAGACCACGATGGCCGGGAGGACCTGGGTGAGGTAGTCGGCGCTCTCGTCGACCCGGAGCATCAGCAGGAACCCGGCGCCGGCGAGGATCGGACCCACGGTCATGAACAACCGCGGCCCGAGGCGGCCCGACAGCCGCCCGAACAGCGAGGACAGGCCGATCAGCAGCAGGCTCGTCGGGATCATGGCGAAACCCGCCTCGGTGGCGGTGTAGCCGGCGACCTGCTGCAGGAACACGGCGATGCTGAAGAAGCCGAGCGAGAGCGCCCCGTAGATGAGGAACGTCGAGATGTTGCCGACCGAGAAGTTGCGCACCCGGAACAGCGACAGCGGCAGCATCGGCTGCGATGCCCGCCGCTCGTGCACGAGGAAAGCGGCGAAGGCCAGCACCCCGACGATCAGCGGCACCAGCACGACCGGTGAGCCCCAGCCGAAGTTCGCCTGCTCGATCAGCGCGAACACCGGCAGCCCGAGCCCGAGGATGCCGAGCACGGCCCCGAACACGTCGATGCGGGCGCCCGTGGTGTGGTGGGCGTCGTTCGGCAACTTCGCCACGAGCACGACGGCCACGATGATCGGAAGCACGTTGATGCCGAACACCAGCCGCCAGGTGAACTGGTCGACCAGCACCCCGCCGAGGATCGGCCCGGCGATGTTGGCCACGCTGGTGAACGCCGTCCAGGTGCCGATGGCGCGGCTCTGCGCCGGCCCGCTGAAGTTCGCGAGGATGAGCGCCAGCGACGAGGGAACGAGCAGCGCCCCGGCCACGCCCTGCAGCCCGCGCGACACGATCAGGAACTCGATGGTGGGGGCGAACGCGCAGGCGAGCGACGTCAGCCCGAACCCGAGGAGCCCGACGAGCAGCACCCGCTTGCGCCCGAAGACGTCGCTCAGCGACCCCGCGAGCAGGATGACCGCGCCGAGGGTGATGAGGTAGGCGTCGACCACCCACTGCTGCGACGACAGCTCGCCCCCGAGCTCGCGGCTGATGGCGGGCAGCGCCACGTTGATCACCGTCGCGTCGAGGAACGAGATGAACGCGCTCAGGATCGCCACGACCAGCACCAGCCGCTGGGGGGAGGACATCTTCTCGGCCATCTGCTCAGTCTCGTGCATCCGTGCCCGCCCGACGACGGCAGGATGTCGAATGTGCGCCGATCCGCCGTAGGGTGTGGCTGTGCAGGAGGAGACTCGCGCCGCAGCCGAGCGGGCGGCATCCGTGCAGGCCGCTGCCGACGGCGCCCAGCGCACCCTCGACCGCACCTTCTCGATCCGCGCGATCCCCGGTGCCGCCTTGAACGTCGCCCCGCCGAGCCTCGGCCGCCTCCCGCAGCTGCTCCCCCTCAACCACTGGTGGCTCTCCCACCTCGTCGACGCCCGCCTCGACGCCTTCCACCGCACCGGCGACGAACGCCGCCTCCGCCAGGCCGAGAGCGTGCTGCGCCTCCTCCGGATCCGCAACCGCGGCCTCGCCAACGACTACTTCGACGACATGGGCTGGCTGACCCTCGCCCTGATCGGTCTCTTCGACGCCACCGCCGACCCACGGCACCTCCGCGACGCCGAGACGCTCTGGCAGCGCATCCGCACCCGTGGCTGGAACGACCACGAGGGCCCGAGCGTCGCCTGGCGCGAGCAGCAGCCCGACTACAAGAACGCTCCGAGCAACGGCACCTTCGCCCTCGCGTCGGCCCGCCTGCACGCCCGCACGGGTGACCCGCGCTACCGCGTCGCGGCCGACGAGACCGTCGCGTGGCTCCAGCAGCGTCTCGTCGCCGAAGACGGCACGGTGCTCGACGGCGTCAACCGCCAGGGCGACCACCGCGTCGACACCGACTGGGTCTTCAGCTACGACCAGGGCGTGGTGGCTGCCGCCGTGCTCGAGCGGGCCTGGGTTCCGGATGCCCCGGCCGCCGCCGCCCGCATCGCCCGCGCCGCGCTCCCCCGCCTCGCCCCGCACGGTCTCGTCGAGGGCGAGACGGCCCGCGCCGACCACCCCGGCGGCGGCGACGCCGGCCTCTTCAAGGGCATCCACGTGAGATACCTGGCCGAGGTCGCCGCAGCCCTGCCCACGGGTGCCGACCGGGAGACGCTCACCCACTTCATCGCCGGGTCGACGGATGCCCTGATCCGCACCCGGTCCGCCGAGGAGACCGGCCGCGTGGGCGACGACTGGAGCCGCCCGGCCCCGCCGGTCACGTTCCTCTCGACGCAGCTCGCGGCCACCCTCGCGCTCGAGGCGCGCTGGCGCCTGGACCGGACGACCCCGGCCCCCGTCCCCGCCTAGTCCCGCTCCACGACGTGCACCTCGAGCCGAGGGCGCCCGCCCGCCGGCGCGGCGACGTCAACCGTCACCGTGCGCGCGAGATCCACCCCCGGCGGCCCGGTCAGCGGCCGGATGCCCGCCACCCCGTCCACCGCGACGACGAACCGCTGCCACCCCTCCTCGACGGGCGCGGCGGCGACACCTCCCCCGGGAAACGACGGATCGGCGATCGACGCCCTCACCCGCACCGCCCCGACCTCGCTCACGGCGACCGCCGTCAGCTCCACCGTCCGGCTGATGGCCGACGTCGCAGCGCCGGTGGCGCCCACCAGAGCGAGAGCCTCGGCCCGGAACACCTGCCCGAGCGTTCCCCGGAGCGTCCGCCCGACCAGGACGAGGTGCACCGCATCCAGGCCGCTCATGCCGTCGGGACGATGAGCCACGGCATCCCCGCCACTCGTGCCGGCGGGACGATCAGCCGACGACGACACGCGGCTCGTGCCGCACAGGGAAGTTCACCGAGTTGGCGATGAAGCACGCCTCACCCGCCTCGTGGTGCAGGGTCGCGAACAGCTCGTCGTCGAGAGGCGCCGAGACGGTGACGACGGGATGGAGCGTCACGGAGGTGAACCGGCCCCCGTCGCCCTGCTGTTCCATGGTGCCCTCGGCGGCATCCGTGTAGTCGGTGACGACCACGCCGTGCTTCACGGCGACGTGCAAGAAGGAGAGCATGTGGCACTCGGCGAGGGCGGCGAGCAGCAGCTCCTCGGGGTTCCAGCGGTCGGCGTCGCCGTGGAAGGTGCGGTCGGCCGAGGCCTCGAGGTCGTGCTTACCGGCGGCCGTGACGACGCTCTGCCGACCGTACTCGCGGTAGCCGCTCGTGCCGGTGCCGCGATTGCCAAGCCAGGCGACATCGACGCTGTAGTGATGCTCACGATTCACCCGGCCATGCTAGCGCGGGGCCACAGGAAGGCTGGCCTAAACTCGGAGGACTATGACTGACATCCTCGACACCCCGGTCGCCACCCCCGTCTACACGGTCCCCCAGGAGCGGAAGATCGTCACCGCCGTTCCCGGACCGAAGTCCGAGGAGCTGCACCGCCGACGCCTCGAGGTCGTGCCGCCCGGTGTGTCGAGCGCGCTGCCGGTGTACATCGCGAAGGCGAACGGCGCCATCCTGGTCGACGTCGACGGCAACCAGTTCATCGACCTCGGCGCCGGCATCGGCGTCACCACGATCGGCCACACCGAGGCCTCGGTGGTCGCCGCCGCCGCGGCCCAGCTGCAGGACGTGACGCACACGCTGTTCACCATCACGCCCTACGAGGAGTACGTGCGGGTCGCCGAACTGCTCGCCCAGCACACCCCCGGCGACTTCGCCAAGCGCACCGTGCTCGTGAACTCGGGCGCGGAGGCCGTCGAGAACGGCGTCAAGATCGCCCGCAAGCACACCGGCCGCAACGGCGTCGCGGTGCTCGAGCACGCCTACCACGGCCGCACCAACCTCACGATGGCCATGAACTACAAGGCCTCGCCCTACGCCACCGGCTTCGGCCCCTTCGCCGGCGACGTCTACCGCGCGCCCAACTCGTACCCGTACCACGACGGCCTCTCCGGCACCGAGGCCGCGGCCCGCACCATCGCCTACCTCGAGAAGACGGTGGGAGCTGCCGACCTGGCCTGCCTCGTCGTCGAGCCCATCCAGGGCGAGGGCGGCTTCGTCGTGCCGGCCGAGGGCTATCTCACCGCGCTGCAGGAGTGGTGCACCGCCGAGGGCATCGTGTTCATCGCCGACGAGATCCAGTCGGGCATGGCCCGCACCGGCGAGTACTTCGCGAGCACCCACTTCGGCCTGGTGCCCGACATGGTGCTCTCGGCGAAGGGCATCGCGGGCGGCCTGCCGCTCGCGGGTGTCACCGGCCGCGCCGAGATCATGGACTCTGCGCAGCCCGGCGGCCTCGGCGGCACCTTCGGCGGCAACCCCGTCGCGGCGGCGGCCGCGGTGGCCGTGTTCGAGTCGATCGAGTCGAACGACCTGCTCGCCGAGGCGGCCCGCATCGAGACCGCTCTGGTCGGCGGCCTCACCGAGCTGCAGCGCAAGTACGACATCATCGGCGAGATCCGCGGCATCGGCGCGATGATCGCGATCGAGCTCGTGCAGCCCGGCACCGCCGACACCACGAAGGCCCCCAACACGGATGCCGTCAACGCGATCGTGTCCTACGCGACCCAGCGGGGTGTGCTCGTGCTCACGGCCGGCACCTACGGCAACGTGCTGCGATTCCTGCCGTCGCTCGCCACGAGCGACGCGCTGATCGCCGACGCGCTGTCGGTCATCGACGAGGCGTTCGCGCAGCTGTGAGCGGGCAGCACGCCCGGGTCAAGCCGGTGAGCGAGTCCGGGATGCGCAAGTCCGGCATGCGAGGGGCCGGTACGCCCGGGGCCGGCACTCCCGGCACCGCCGGTCTCGCCGAGTCGGTCGAGCTCGCCGTGCTCGAGCGCAACGGCTTCGTCGAGTCGCGCCACATCGGCTCGGCCGTCGTGCTCGACGCCACGGGCGAGGTCGCGATCGCGGTCGGCTCCCCCGAGCTCCCCGTCTACCCTCGCTCGTGCATGAAGCCGTTCCAGGCGCTGGCCGTGCTCGAGTCGGGCGTCGAGCTCGACCCGGTGCAGACCGTGCTCGCCACGGCGAGCCACGCGGCCACCCCCGAGCACGTGCGCGTGGTCGACTCGATCCTCGAGAAGGCCGGCCTCGACGCCGACGACCTCGGCTGCCCGCCCGACTGGCCCGGTGACTCGGCCGCGCGTGACGGCGTCATCCGTGCGCACGGGCATCAGGAGCGCATCCTGATGAACTGCTCGGGCAAGCACGCCGCCATGCTGCTCGCCTGCGTGCAGAACGGGTGGGACACGGCGAGCTACCTCGACCCGGAGCACCCGCTGCAGCAGCGCATCCTCGCCGTGGTCGAGCGCGAGACCGGTGCTCCGGTCGCGCACTCGGGCGTCGACGGATGCGGTGCTCCCGTGCACGCGATGTCCCTCGTCGCCCTGGCCCGCGGCATCGGCCGTCTGCGCCGGGCCACCGAGGGGCCGGCGAGGCAGCTCACCGAGAGCATCCTCGCGAACGGGTGGGCGATCGACGGGCCCGGGCGGGCGAACACGGTCGTCATCGACCGCCTCGGCGTGGTGGCGAAGCTCGGCGCCGAGGGGGTCATGGTGATGGCGACGCCGGATGGCGCATCCGTCGCCCTGAAGATGCTCGACGGCAGCCTGCGCGCGGCCACGGTCGTGGCGCTCGAGCTGCTCGCCCGGCACGGCTCACTCACCCGCGAGCAGGTCGCCGAACTCACGCCCGAGCTCGGCCTGGCGGTCTACGGCGGCGCGAACCCCGTCGGCACCATCCGCGTCTCCCCCACCCTGTAGAGGGCCCACCCTGTAACGGGCCCACGCTGTAGCGGGCGTCAGCCCACCTGCCGCGCGAGCCGCTTCGCCCGCGTCAGCCCATCTGCCGCGCGAGCCGCTTCGCCCGCGCCGCCCGCGAGACCTGCGTCACCACCACGATCACGATCGCCAGCAGGAACACCGCCGACGCGATCACGTTCACCTGTGCCGGGATGCCGCGAGCGGCAGCGATGTAGATGAACTTCGGGAAGGTGTCGACCGCGCCCGAGTTGAAGTTCGTGATGATGAAGTCGTCGAACGAGAGCGCGAACGACAGCAGCGCCGCCGCCGCGATTCCGGGGATGAGCAGCGGGAACGTGATGCGCCAGAACACCTGCCCGGGCGATCCGTAGAGGTCACGCCCGGCCTCCTCGAGCGCCGGGTCGAGCGACGCCACGCGCGCCTTCACCGTCACGACGACGAAGCTGATGCAGAACATGGTGTGGGCGAGGATGATCGTGCCGAGCCCCTTCTCGGCGCCCACCGTCAGGAACTGCGCGGCGAGGCCGGCACCGAGCACGACCTCGGGGGTCGCCATCGGCAGGAACAGCAGCAGGCTGATCGCCGACCGTGCCTTGAAGCGGTAGCGCACCAGCGCGATCGCGATCAGGGTGCCGAGCGCCGTGGCGAGCACCGTCGCGACGAGACCCACGAGGATGCTGTTGCCGAACGCCTCGCAGAGCCCCTGCGTGTTGCACACCGTGAGCCACTTGTCGAGCGTGAACCCCTGCCAGGCGATGTTGAGCTTGCCCGAGTCGTTGAACGAGAAGACGAAGGTGTACGCGATCGGGATGAGCAGGAAGACGAGGGCGATGATCGTGTAGATCCAGAGCCCGAGGCCCTTCGTGCGGCGGTTCATACGAGGTCCTCCGTTCCCGAGCGGCGCACGTAGACGCCGACGATCACCAGGATGACCGCCATCAGCACGATCGACAGCGCGGCGGCCGCCGGGTAGTTCTGCAGCACGAGGAAGTTCGCCTCGATCGCGTTTCCGACCATCGCCGTCGACGAGGAGCCGAGGAAGTCGCGGCTCGCGTTGATGTAGTCACCGGCCGCGGGGATGAAGGTCAGCAGCGTGCCCGAGACGATGCCCGGCATCGACAGCGGGATGGTGACCTTGCGGAACACCGTGAACGGGCTCGCGTAGAGGTCGGCCCCCGCCTCGATGTAGCGCAGGTCGAGCCGTTCGAGCGTCGCATAGAGCGGCAGCGTCATGAACGGGATGAAGTTGTACGTCAGACCGAAGATCACCGAGAAGGTGGTGCCGGTGAGGTGCCCGTCCGAGGGCAGGATCGCGACCGCCTTGAGCGCCTGCACGATCGGCCCCTCATCCGACATGATCTGCTTCCAGGCCAGCGTGCGCAGCAGGAAGCTGATGAAGAACGGCGCGATCACGAGCGTCAGCAGCAGGCTCTGCAGGAGCGGCCAGCGCCTGGCCTTCACGCCGATGACGTAGGCGATCGGGTAGCTGATCACGAGCGCGAGCACGGTCGCGACGAGCGCGTAGCCGAACGCGCGAAGGATGAGCGGCCAGTACTCCCCCACCGAGTCGGTGTAGTTCTGCCAGTTGAAGCCGGCCTGGTACTCGCCGATGTCGCCGTCGAGCACGGGCTGCTGGAACGAGGTGAGCACCAGCGAGATCAGCGGAGTGAGGAAGAACAGGACGAGGTACAGGATGCCCGGCAGCAGCAGCACGAGCGCGACGAAGCTCCGCTTCCTCGGCGCCTGTTCGACGGCCGGGGTGGAGGCGAACGCGGTGAAGGCCATGCCCGCGCCCTACGCCTGCTCGAGCTCTTCTTCGAGCGCGATGCGGCGCTGGACGGCGATCGACTCGGTCGAGTCATCCGCCACGAAGCGCGGCACGGTGCCGGGCTCGTCGTCGAGGCCGAAGCCGTGCTCGACGTTCCACGACAGCCACACCTCGGCGCCCACGTTCACCACCGGCCCGAACACCATGTTCTGCGCGAACACGACGAGCTCGCCCACGTGCGGCACCTCGACGAGGTACTGCGTGCTGACGCCCGAGAAGGATACGTCGGTGACCCGCCCCGGGCCGAGCACGTTGCGCCCGGTCACCGTGGCCGGCGCCTCGGTGAGCAGCGTGACCTTCTCGGGGCGAACGCCGATCGCGACCTCTCCCGCGTGACGACGGCTCCGGATGCGCGGCACCACGATCGACACCCCGGCCACGTCGACCCTGATGTGGTCGGGCCCGCTCGCGACGACGTCGCCCGTGAACAGGTTCGACTGGCCGAGGAAGTTGGCGACGAACGCCGTGCGGGGCAGCTCGTAGAGCTCCTCGGGCGCACCGAGCTGCTCGATGCGGCCCTTGTTCATCACCGCGACGGTGTCGGCCATGGTCATGGCCTCCTCCTGGTCGTGGGTGACGTGCAGGAAGGTCAGGCCGACCTCGGTCTGGATGGTCTTGAGCTCGAGCTGCATCTGTCGCCGGAGCTTCAGGTCGAGGGCGCCGAGCGGCTCGTCGAGCAGCAGCAGGGCCGGGCGGTTGACGATCGCACGGGCCAGCGCGACACGCTGCTGCTGGCCGCCCGAGAGCTGCGCCGGGCGCCTGGACGCGAGGTGGTCGAGCTCGACCAGCTTCAGCGCCTCGTGCGCCTTCGCGACCGCGTCGCCGATCCTGCGGCGCTTCAGCCCGAAGGCGACGTTCTCGAGGATCGTCATGTGCGGGAACAGCGCGTACGACTGGAACACCGTGTTCACCGGCCGCTGGTAGGGCTTCGTCTCGGTGACGTCCTTGCCGCCGATCAGGATCTTCCCCTCGGTGGGCTCCTCGAGCCCGGCCACCAGCCGGAGCGTCGTCGTCTTGCCGCAGCCGGAGGGGCCGAGCAGGGCGAAGAACGAGCCCGCCGGGATCGTCAGCTCCAGGTCTTCGATGGCCGTGAAGCCGGGGAACCGCTTGGTGATGCCGGTCAGCTGGAGGTCGGCGCCGCTCTCGGCGAAGGATGCGATGGCCATCAGCTGCCCAGCAGCACCTTCTGGAACTGGGCCTGGTAGTCGTTCTCCTCCTGCGGGGTGAGGGTGCGGAACACGTGCACCGTGCTCAGCGTGTCCTCGTCGGGGAAGATCAGCTGGTTCGCCGCGAGCTCGGGATCGATGGCGTCCATCGCCTCCTTCGCTCCGTTGACGGGCGTCACGTAGTTGACCCAGGCGGCGAGCTCGGCCGCGACCTCGGGCTCGTAGTAGTAGTTCATGACGGCCTCGGCATTGGCCTTGTGGGTCGCACCCATGGGCACGACGAAGGTGTCGTTCCAGAGCGTGCCCCCCGCATCCGGGATGGCGAACTCCCACTTGTCGCCCGCCTGAGCGTTCAGCGAGGTGATGTCGCCCGACCAGCAGATGGCGGCGTAGGTGTCTTCGGACTGGAGGTCGTTGAGGTAGGCGTTGCCCTTGATGTTGCGGATCTGGCCGTTCTCGACCTGCTCGGTGAACGCATCCATGGCGTTCGCGAACTCGTCGTCGCCCCACTCGCCGGTGATGTCGGTGCCCTGGTTCAGCATGATCAGGCCCATCGTGTCGCGCATCTCGCTGAGCACCCCGACGCGGCCCTTGAGGTCGGCGGCCCAGAGGTCGTCGACCGACTTGAGGCCGTTCGGCACCTTCTCCTTGTTCCAGCAGATGCCGGCGAAGCCGCCCTGCCAGGGCAGCGAGAGGTTGCGACCCTTGTCGAAGTCGGGGTTCGCGAAGCTCTCGCTGAGGTTGGCGATGTTCGGGATGTTCGCGTGGTCGAGCTCCTGGAGGTAGCCGTTCCGCACGAGGCGGGCGACCATCCAGTCGGTGAGGCAGACCGTGTCGGCGCCGATGGCCTGGCCGAGCGCGAGCTGGTCCTTGACCTTGGCGTAGTAGCTGTTGTTGTCGTCGACGGCAACGTTGTAGGTGACCGTGATGCCGGACTGGTCCTCGAAGCCCATCAGGGTCGGGTAGTCGCCGGCGTCGTCCTCGTCCATGTAGGCGGGCCAGTTGTCCCAGGTGAGGGTCTTCTCGGTGGCGCTGACGTCCTTCGCCGGGGTCAGCTCCTTCTTCTCGCCCGGGGCGCACGCGGCCAGGGCGAGGGCCGTGGCTCCGACACCCGTGGCGCCGAGGAAACCGCGTCGAGTGAGCTGAAGAGCCCGGGCACGCTGCAGTGCCTGGGAGTGTTTGATCGCCTGCAGGATCTGGGGGTCTCGCGGAGTGTGCACGGTCATCATCCTCCCTGAAATGAGTGACTCGATACTGGCACACGGGTGCTTCAGGGAGTTAGCGCGAACGACGAAAAACACACCCGCGAAACATACTCGTTACGAAATCAGTGCCGTATCGGTCGATCGACGTGTCTTTTCGACATTCCGGGCGACGGATGCGCGGCCTGCGTCAGCGCACGTCGAACCACTCGTCGCCGATGCCGACGCGGCTGCCGCGGGGCACCGGCATTCGCACGCCGGGCTCGAGCTCGATGCTCCGCGGGCGGGCAGAAGGGTCGCCGGGGGCCGCGTCGAGGTCGGGTGGGGTGACGAGGCGGGTGCCGTTGGAGGAGCGGCGGTCGGTGATCGAGAGGGTGTCACCGTCGACGTCGAAGGCGAGGTGCGTCTTCGAGACGCTGCGCTGGGGGTCGATCAGCTGCACGAGGTAGTCGACGCGCTCGCCGTCGGCGGGCTGGGGGTTGCGGCCGACGAGGCCCGGGCCGTGCACGCGGATGCTCTCGCCGGTGCTGAAGACGAGGGTGAACGCCGGGGGCGGGGGCGGGGTGGCGGCGGCCGGAGGTGCCGGCGGGGTCGCGGCTCGGGGCGCTGGCTGGGTTGTGGCTCGGGGCGCGGGCGGGGTCGCGGCGCGGGCGGCGGCTTCGGCCGTGAGCGCCGCGAGGAGGGCGCGGCGGTCGTGCCGGGCGGTGTCACCGAGGGTGGGGCGGGGGGCGATCGCCGAGGTCCCGCACTCGCCGCAGAGCACGGCGCCCGCGCTCAGGGTCGTGCCGCAGGTTCTGCACTTCACCGCTCGGTCCGCCTGTTCATCTCCTTGCCATGATAGGTGCGCAGCGACCGCGGCGAGAGCCGGGCCCTCAGGCGCGCGAGCCCGCGCTCCTGCCCGAGCAGGCGGCGGCGTTCGGCATCCGACGCGGCCCAGAGGGCGTCGAGCTCGGCCGCCGAGGGGTCGCCCGGCCCGTACAGCGCAGCGTCGACTCGCTCGGCGAGCAGCAGGCCGCTCTCGGACTCGAGCGCCGCCGCGGCCTCGCGCCGGGTGGTCCGGGGCGGCGGGGGCTCGCCGCGGTCGCGGACGGTGTCGAGCACCTCGGCCCAGCTGCCGGCGGCACGCTCGCGCGCGCTGCCGCGGCTCCGGCGCCGGGAGCGCCGCCGCGCCTTCAGCGCGAGCACCGTCGCGAACGGCGCCAGCAGCACCGCGAGCACGAGCAACCCGAGACCCACGCCCAGCACGATCGCGAGCAGGGGGCCGGGGTCGTCGTCACGCGGCGCGGGCTCGTCGTCGCTCTGCTGCGCGGGTGTGCCCGGATCCGGGTCGGCGAGCCCTTCGGACGCCGGCGGCAGCACCTCGGGGGGCTGCACGGATCCGGCGCCGTCCTCGAGGGCGCTCGGCGGGATCGGCTTCACCTCGGGCGTCGGGTCGATCGCGACCCAGCCCTCGGTGGTGAGGACTTCGACCCACGCGGTGGCGTCGCTCCCCTGCAGGTCGACCGGCGAGCCCTCGGCGCCGGTGTCGGTGTCGGTGTCGGCGTCCGGCTCGGTGTCGGCGCCGGTGTCGGCGAGTGCCGGGACGACGAAGCCGACGGCGACCCGGGAGGGGAAGCCGGCCGCGCGGGCGAGGAGAGCGGCGGCGGCCGCGTACTGCTCCGGGTCGCCGACCATGGGCGAGGCGGTGAGGAGCTCCTGCAGGCGGTCCGCCCCGTGGCCGGACCGGCTGAAGACGTCGCTGCCGGGGGCGCCGGAGCGGTAGCCGCTGCGGAGACCGGCCATCACACCGGCCAGGCGATCACCGGGCGGCCGGGAATCGGGGGCCCACTCGGCGAGCCGTTCGGCCAGGGCATCCGGAGCCGTCGCCGCCGGGGACGCCGCCGCCCCCGGTTCGAGCTCGGACAGCCGATCGACCGCGACGAACGGCGCGGACGCGGTGCCCGTGACCACGTACCCGTCGCCCCGCCGGAGCGCGACGAGATCGGCGACCATCGAGAGCCGCCTGCTCGCGAACAACGCGTTCTGCAGCGTGGACGCGTCGGGGCCGGTGAACGCGACGGCGGACGCCCCGTCGGGGATCGGGACCCAGACGCCCGCGTACCCCTCGACCCCGACCGTCACGTCGTGGACACCGCCCGCTGCGCTCGCGGGGTCGGTGGCGGCGCTCAGCCGGCCGGTGACGCGCTGGAAGAGATCGGTCGGAGAGGCGGCGGGTTCGCCGGAGGCGGTCGCAGCGGGCGCGGCGTCGCTGCCGGCCACGGTGAAGACGACGCCGTCGTAGGCGTCGAGGCGGGCGAGGGCCAGCCGCGATCCGGGCTCGGCGCCCGTCACCGTGAGCAGGGTCTCGTCGGCGGCGGGCTGCTTGAGCAGGGCGCGCAGCCCGGACAACGGGCTGGCGTGGTCGCGGGCGTCGAACACCGGCGCGACCGCCTCACGCACCACGCGTCGATCGGGGGCAGGAAGTGCCCCGGCCACGAGCACCGACACCGCGGCGGCACCGGCGACGAGCGCCACCGCGACCCCCCGCCCTCGCCGCCGCCCGGCCGACGGCGTCGACGACCGGGGACGGACGAGGACGAGCCAGAGGAGTGACACGACGGCGAAGGCGCCTCCGAGGGCGGCCGGCGCGTGACCTCGCGGGGCGCCGAGCGCGATTCCTGCGACGAGCACCAGCGCCGGGAGCAGCAGGGCGGCTTCGGGACGGGGCGTGCGGGTCGCGACGGTGGTGCCCACGACCGCCGCGGCGAGGGTCAGAGAGAAAACCGGCACGAGGAGCGCCTGGTAGTCGCCGACGGGCAGCTCGATGGTGACGAGCTGGCGCCAGCCGGTCGCGGTGGTGACGATCAGGTCGAGGAGGCCCTCACCTGTCGGCAGCACCCCGCCGAGCGCCTTGCCCGGCACCGCGAGCGGCACACCGAGCACGAGCCACGCGGCGACGGTCGCTCCGAGCACCACGGGCCCGCTCCACCGGAACGCCGCCCCGAGAGCGCCGATCGCGACCCCCACGGCGATCGCGACGCCCGCCGCGACCACGAACGACAGCGACTCGTGCACCGGCCACCAGGCAGCTGCCCCGATCCCGAGGAGCAGCACCATCCCCGCCGCGCGGTTCCGGACGCTCCGGGCGGCGTCGCGCCCCCCGCCTCCGCGCCGGGGCCGCCGTGACGGCGGCGGCGCCCCGCCCTCCGGCTGCGGTGCCGCCGGACGCACCGACGTCGCCCGAGCAACCGACCGGGCCGACCCGGACGATCGGGCTGCCTCACTCACGCGCCCACCGCCCGGGCCAGTCCCCGCACGAGGTCGTCGAGGTAGCCGATGCGCATGATCCGCAGCGCCTCGATGCGGACGAGCGTCGGCGGCGACTCGGGCCGGGTGACGACCGCCACCACCTCGACCCCCGGCGCGAAGTTCGCCGCGGCGGCCCGGAGGCGGCGCGCGGGCACGGTCGACCCGCAGACGACGAAGACGAGCGAGGCATCGGGCGCCTGCTGGGCGACGGTGCGTGCCAGCCCGGCGACCGGGGTCGCGGCGGGCAGCTCGTGGATGCCGCTGAGGTCGTCGAGCAGCTCCCGCCGGCCCCGCGAACGCAGCCGGCCGGCCTCGCCACGGGTGCGCGGGGCCCCGGCGAACACCGACAGGGTGGTGCCGTCGGCGATGGCCCGCGCGCCGATCGACCCGACCGCGCTCACCGCGAGCTCGAACTCGTCGTCCGAGGCGTAGTCGGCGGCCGCGAGCGACTGCAGCACGATCAGGTGACTGCGCCGCGTCTGCTCGAACTGCCGCACGAGGAAGGCGCCGGTCTTGGCCGTGCTCCTCCAGTGGATGTGCCGCCGGTCGTCGCCCGCGACGTAGGGCCGCAGGGCGTGGAACGCGATGTCGCTGTCGGTCAGGTCGGTGGTGGCGATGCCCTCGAGATCCCGCAGCAGGCCGCTCGTAGCGACGGTGAGAGCAGCGGTCGGCGGATGCACGTACAGCAGCGCCCGTCCGCTCCGCGCCGACTCGCGCCGCGCGAACCCGAACGGGTCGCGGCGCACCAGCGTCACGGGGCCGAGCTGCACGACGCCCCGGCGCCCGGCCGGCACGCGGAGCTGCACCTCGCGGGTCTCCCCCGCGGCGACGGCGGGCAGCCGGACGCTCTCGACCCGATCACCCACGGGGAGCTCCGCGTCGCGGGCCCGCTGCCGCCCCCGGCCGTCGCCGGTCACCCGCACCACGACGGTGGCCGTCCCACCCGCGACGACCTGGCGTTCGAGCACGGAGACGGCCAGGCCGCCCGAGCTGCGTCCGACGAGGAACAGCGCGGCGACGAGCACGAGGAGGGCGGCGGTGAGGCCGACGACGAGGAGCTCGGTCCAGCCGAGGGCGACGCCGAGGGCGAGGCCGATCACGGCGGCAGCCAGCACCGACCACCCCGCGGCGGACACGGCGACCGGGCGGGACGGGACGGCGGCGGTCGCGCCGGTCATGCGCCCGGCGCGTCCCCGGGAGGCGCGACGTCGAGGAGCACGCGGGAGACGACGCCGAGCGCGGTGACCCCGTCGAACTCGGCCTCGGGGTCGAGCACGAGGCGGTGCGCGAGCACGGGGCCCGCGAGCGCCTTGACGTCGTCGGGGATGACGTAGTGCCGGCCGTCGGACGCCGCGTAGGTCTTGGCGGCGCGCACCAGGGCGAGGGCGGCGCGCACGCTGCCGCCGAGCCGGGTCTCCTCGGCGTCGCGGGTCGCCTGCACCAGGCGCGAGACGTAGTCGTTGATGGCTGCGTCGACGTGCACCGTGCGGGCCTCGGACGCGAGCAGCACGACGCCCTCGGCGGTGATCACCGCGGGCTTCGGCTCGCCGTGGGCGCGCTCGGTGGCGCCCTCGAGGATGCGCAGGGTCGTCGCGTGGTCGGGGTAGCCGATGCTCGTCTTGATCAGGAAGCGGTCGAGCTGTGCCTCGGGCAGCCGGTAGGTTCCCGCCTGCTCGATGGGGTTCTGGGTGGCGATCACCATGAACGGCTCGCCGACCGGGTGGGAGACGCCGTCGACCGTGACGCGCCCCTCCTCCATCACCTCCAGCAGCGCGGCCTGCGTCTTCGGGCTGGCCCGGTTGATCTCGTCGGCCAGCACGACGTTCGCGAACACGGGCCCAGCGTGGAAGTCGAAGGCCCCGGTGCGCTGGTCGTAGACGCTGACGCCGGTGATGTCTCCGGGCAGCAGGTCGGGGGTGAACTGGATGCGGCTCGACGACCCGCGCACGCTGTCGGCGATCGCGCGCGCGAGCGAGGTCTTGCCCGTTCCCGGCGCGTCCTCCAGCAGCAGGTGGCCCTCGCTGAACAGGGCGACCAGTGCGAGCCGGATGACGTGCGCCTTGCCGTGCAGCGTCTGCTCGATGGTCGCGGTGAGGCGGTCGAAGACATCGGCGAACCGGGTCGCCTGCTCGCTCGTCATCGTCATCGTGGTGCTGCCTCTCCGTTAGCCACGGTACACATAGTGGTGATCGCCGATCTGCACCGAGAGTCCCGCGTCACCGGGTGCGGCAGGGGTCCCGGGTGTGCAGGAGCCGGGCACGACGACCTGGCCGCCGGGCTCCCCCTCGGGCGTGATGTCGGCCGAGCCGCAGGTGTAGGCCGGAGCCAGAGCACCGTTCGACGGTTCGCCCGACCAGGTCCAGCGGGTGCCGTCGTAGTCCGGCCCCCGGTCGAACGCGAAGGTGAGGGAGGGCTCGGGCGCCGTGACCGTGTCGGAGTACGCGCCGCAGACCTCCGCACCGCCCCAGCGGTTGCACGCCTGCAGCTGGAAGCGGTAGGCCTCGCCGAACGCTCCGCCGGTCAGCGAGCGGGGGAAGCCGCCGAGGGTGAACGCCTGCGGCTCCCCCGTCGGTGACCCGGACGAATCGACCCGGCGCACCCGGTAGCGGGTGTCTCCCGACGAGGTGCCGGAGGTGGGGGCCGACAGCACCTGGGCGTCGAAGGCGGTGCCGGACTGCACCATGGCCACCGAGACCCCGGCCGCCTGCACCTGGCCGGGGCTCGGGTAGGCGACCGCCGTCACGACCGACGAGGCCACGCAGCCGGCCGCGTTGTAGCCCCAGACGACGAAGCCGTAGGCCGCGTCGACGTCGGTCAGGCCGGTGAAGGTCGCACTGCCCGCTCCGGAGCCGAGCGCCTGCTGTGCGATGACGTCGCCGCCGGCTTCAGGTGCGGTCGGGCGCCCCGGCGCGGGTGTCGAGACCGAGCAGGCCTGCGCTCCGGCCGGCTGCCCGGTGCCCGGGCGCAGGGCCTGGGCGTAGTAGCCGGCGACAGCGCTTCCGTTGCCCTCGAAGCCCGGCCAGCTGAGCACGACGGTGCCGGGGCCGGCCTCGGGTGTGGCGACGGCCGTGACGGCGGATGCGGCCGGCGCACCGTACGGCGTGCCCGTCGCGCCGGCCGACGGCCAGGCCGCGAGCGGCGGGTACGCCCCGTTGCGGGCCGTGACGACCACGTCGACCGAGGAGCCGTTCTGGAGGCCGGTGACGGTGGTCGAGCATCCGTCGCCCGCGCAGCTCGCCGCATCGACGGTGGCGACCGCCACGCCGTTCGCCGTGACGTCGTACTGCCGCACGGCCGAGCCACCGGCGGGCACCGAGGCCGGCTCCCACCGCACGCCGAGGGCGCCGTCGAGCGGGGCGAGCTCGGGGGTGCCGGGAGCTGCGGGCAGGAGGTCGGACCAGACCGGCACCGAGTAGCTCCGTGCATCCGACGAGCCGATCGCGTTGACGGCCGAGACGCTCAGCGTGACGGCGTCGCCCGGGCCGTTGCCCGGGGTGCCGACGTCGCAGCTCGTGCTCGCGCAACGACTGGTCGTCACCGCGCCGGCCGCGGTGCGGGCCTCGACCTCGAAGCCCGTGATGGCTGAGTTGTTGGCGGGCCCCGGCGAGAAGGCGAGGGTGATGCTGCGGTCGCCGAAGCCGGTGACGGACAGGCCGGTCACCGGAGACGGCCGATCGGCGACCGAGATGCGCACCGTGCCCCAGGCGGCGCGCGAGGGATCGCCGGTGGCGTCGAGCACCTGGTACTGCACGGCGATGTCGGCCGCGGGCGCGTCAGGGGCGACGGTGACCTCGAGCACACTGTCGCTGCTCCCCGCGGCGATGCTCACACCGGCGGGGAGCCGGGAACGGTCGAGGCCCCGCACGGCGACGACGCGGAGGGGCGTGGCCGGGAACGGGTTCGTCGCGGCGTCGTTGGCGAGCACGTCGACCGGGGTGGTGCGGCCTCGCGGCGCCAGAACGGAGTCGACCGCCGGCACCGCGATCGGGCGGGTCGAGGGCACCACCGACACCGCGATCGTGCCCGAGGTGCCGGCTGCCGCGTCGCCGTTCGCAGTGACCTGCACGCCGAGCTCGCCGGTCGTGCCGATCGGCGTGCCGGGAGCGGCGGTGACGGTGAGCGTGCTGCCGATCAGCACCGCCTGGAAGCCCTCGGGCCGCGCGTCCTGCACGGCGAAGGCGAGGGGGCCGGGAGTCGCGGAGGTGGTGAGCCGGGCCAGGTCGATCGCCTTCTGCTGCCCGGGCTCGAACTCCACGACCGCGCCGGCGAAGGCCGGGGGCTGGTTCTCCCGCGGCGTCACCGTGATGGGCAGCACCAGGGTGGCGCGCCGCGCCGACGGTCCGTCGCCGTCGGTCACCTCGAACGACAGCGAGGCGGGGCCGAAGTAGCGGTCGGCGCTGCGGAAGGCGAGCGTGTCGTCGCCGACCACGAGCGGGCCGCCGTCGGCGTGCGTGGCCCGCACGGTGTTCGGGTCGGCGATCCGCACCGGGCGGTCGCCGACGGCCACGACGACGTCGTTCACGTCGATCTCGAGCAGGGCACCCGACTCCACCTGCAGCACCGGCGCGCCCTGGCGCAGCTGGGGCAGGGCGTCGTCGGTTCCGGGCACCCGGACGAAGCCCGACGATCGGACGGCGGGGTCGTCGGGATGGGCGACGGTGAAGGGGATCACCTGCGCCGCAGACGCGATCCGCACGCGGAGCCGTCCGTCGACGACGCGGGCACTCTCGGCGAAGCCGTCCTGCACCGTGAGGGTGAGGGCGCTCGGCGGCCCCTCGGCGAAGAAGACGTTCCGCAGAACGTCGACGTCGACCACCGAGCGGTCGAGGATGTCGCCGAGCGTCAGCACGGTGTCGTCGACGACCGGCCGGGCCAGCGGGGCATCGGGGTCGACGTCGATCGTGGCGAAGCTCGACCCGGTGCCGCCGCGCTCGTCGGCGACCGTGTACACGACGCCGTACCGCCCGGGCTGATCGGGCGCACGGATGCTCAGCAGCGCCCCCTCGATCGACACCGTCTCGGCGGCGGAGGCCGAGCCCGGCCCACCGTCGGACGGCACCACGCCCGGCCCCGTCAGAGGCTCCACGGCGGCGATGCTCAGCGGGCTGCCCCCGGGCGAGGAGTCGTTGTCGAGCACGCGGAGGAGCACGGTGCGCCCCGGACGGACGCGCACCTCGTCGGGGGTGGCGACGGGATTCCGGACGCTGTCGAGGCGCGGGCTGATGCCGACGCGCACGGTGCCGCTCGCCTTGGCGCCGAGGCGGTCGGCGACGGTGTAGCCGAACGTGTCGGTTCCGGAGGAGTACTCCCCCGCGGCGAACTCGATCCAGTCGGGCCCGGTCCGAACGACCTGCCCCTTCGCCGGCACCGAGTCGATGCCGAGGAACTGCACGGAGTCGCCGTCGGGGTCGATGCCCTCGATCGGCACGCTGACGCGGACGGTCTCGCCGGCGATCACCCGGGCCGTGACGAGCGCGGGCACCGGTGCCGCGTTCACGGTCGCATCGGCTTCGCGCACGGTGATCGTGACCGCCGCCGTCGCCCACTGCCCGTCGGGCGCGTCGACCCGGTAGACCGCCGTGACGTCACCCGGCGTCGCGGGGGCGAGGAATCGCAGGCGGTCGCCCGAGGCGAACAGCAGCCCGGCCTGCCCGGCGGGGGCCGAGACGAGGGCGGGGTCGAGGCTCAGCCGGTCGCCGTCGGGATGGACGTCGTTCGCCAGAACGGGGATGTCGACCACGTCGCCGACGCGCACGGCCGCCCGGTCGGGCACGGCGACCGGGGGCTGCCGCACGGGAGGCTCCGGGATCTCGACGACCGTCACGGTGCCCTGCGCCGCCGTGAAGCCGTTGGTGACGGTGTAGGCGGCGCTGGCGCGCCCACCGGTGAGCGGGCCGGTGAGGGTGACGCGGAGCATCCGCTGCTCGATCACCTCGACCCGGAGCGCAGGATCGCCCGCCGCGTCGGCGCCCGTGACGATGAGCACGCCACCCGCCGGGTCGAAGTCGCCCGCCAGCACGTCGACCGGCACCACGGAGCCTTGGCGGACGAAGGCGGAGTGCGGCACCGTGACCGGGCGGGCGTTCGCGTCGGGCGGTACGGTCGCCACCACGCGGATGACCCCGGTCGCACTGCGGCTGCCGTCGCCGACGGCGTAGTCGAGGGTGGTGCTGCCCGCGGTGTCGGCGGTGACGCGCACCGTGCCGCCGGTGAAGTCGGGCGCGATCGTGAACCCTTCCCGGGCGG